>JAYRSJ010000004.1:154594-258909 GCA_041920215.1 Burkholderiaceae bacterium
TCGCTCATCTGCTGGATCACCAGGTCGCCGGCGGCATGGCCGTGGCGGTCGTTGACCGCCTTGAAGTGGTCGATATCGATCAGGAAGAACAGCAGGTCGGCGTCCGCAGGTGGCGCCTGCCCGGGCGCGCAGTCTTCATAGCGGCGCTGGCACAGCGCCACATCGGCCGTGATGTGCTGGGCCAGGAAGCGGCGATTGCGCAGCCCGGTGAGCGGGTCGCTGAGACTGGCGTCCTCCAGCGCGGCGGTGCGCTCGCGCACCTTCTGCTCCAGCGCCAGCTGGCGCAGCTGCAGCTGGCGGGTGCGCCACTGCACCAGGCCCAGCACCGCGCCCAGCACCCCCAGCAGGGCCCCCGCACGCGCCCACCAGCGCTGCCACCAGGCCGGCAGCACCTCCACCGGGATGTGCAGCTGCTGCGGGCTCCACAGCCCGCTGCGATTGCTGCCGCGCAGCTTCAGCCGGTACACGCCCGGCGGCAGATTGCCATAGCTGACCACGCGGAAATCGGCCGCGGTGTGGATCCAGTCCGCGTCATAACCCTCCAGCTGGTAGGCGTAGCGCAGCCGCGCCGGCTCGCTGAAGTCCAGCGCTGCGAACTCCAGACTGAAACCGCGCTGCCCGGGCTGCAGCCGCAGGCCCTGGCGCAGATCGCCGAAGGCCTGCGCCTGGCCGTCGATGCGCAGCTCGGAGACCACCACCGGCGGCTGATCCGCAGAGGGCTGAAACAACTCCGGACGCACCACCAGCAGGCCAAGACTGCCGCCAAAGAACAGGCGCCCGTCGGGATGGCGGCCATAGGCCTGGAACCAGCCGGTGCCGAAGTTCACGCCATCGGCGGCGCTGAGCGCGTCCAGCCGGTCGGTGGCCGGGTCGTAGACGTACATATGGGTCCAGAGGCGGCCCTGGGCGTCCTCCATCAGATTGGCGCCGAAGGGCCGGCCGATCTGACCGTGGCGCTCGCTGATGCGCGCGAAACGCAGCGAGGGCGCACGCCAGTCCTGCGCCAGGTGCAGGCCGTTCACGGCGGTATCCACCCACAGGCGGCCCGTGCGGTCGAACAGGATGGCCAGCACCACCGGATTGCCCAGGCCTGCATCGGCAGCGGCCGGCACCGGCTCCAGGGTCTCGCCGTCGGCGCGCAGGCGATACAGGCCGGGTCGGGCGCCGAACCACATGCTGCCATCGGGCGCCTGGGTGATCGCATGCATCTCGCCCGACAGCGGCTGGCCGTCGTGCAGCAGCACCCGTTCGGCACGGCTCGCCCCCGGGCGCAGACGGTAGGGCCCGTCCTCGGTGCCGATCCAGACCGTGCCGTCCCGTGCCACCACGAGCCGGCGGGTCATGCCCCCCTGATGCACCAGGCTGCGCAGCAGCTGCCGCTGCGCGCTGTACTGATGGAGTTCGGCGCCCAGCCCGAGCCAGATGCTGCCGTCCGGCGCCTCGGCCATGGCCCAGACCTCGGGCTGGCCCGTCCCGTGGCGCGCCCCCACGCGAAGCGAGGCTTGCGGACGCAGCTGCGCGTCGAGAATCGCAACGCCCCCGTGTTCCGAGGCCAGCCAGATCTCGCCCGAGCGCAGCGGCAGCACCTGGCGCACATCGCGGCTGACATCCGCCGCGCCAGGCTGCTCGGCGCCGAGCAGCCGCACCGAGATCGCCTTGTTAGCCGGGTTGTGGCGCTGCAGGCCGAGGCCATAGCCGCTCACCCACAGCCACCCCGCCCGGTCCAGCAGCAGCTGGGTCACCTGCCGCGAACGCAGCGCCCCCGCACGGCCGGGCATGGGGCGAATCGGCCGGATCAGCTGCCCCGTGGCGCCGTCGAGCACATCGATGCCGGACGCACGCGCAACCCAGATCTGACCGTCCGGAAGCTCGACGATGCTGCTGACGGCTTCGGTGCTGGCCACCTGGGTCGGCGCCGGGGGCGCCAGCATGCGGGCCGCCCCGCTGACGGGATCGTGGACGACCAGATCGCCATGCTGCGTGCCTATCCACAGCCGACCGTCGGCCGATTCATGCAGCGCGCTGATGCGCCGGCCGCCCAGCAGCCCGGCCAATACCTGGCGCGGCGGCTGGGCCTCATCGGGGTCCAGGCGCAGCAAGCCTTCCCAGCTGCCGATCCAGAGCCGCCCCTGGCGGTCCACCCTCAGCGCCTCGACCCGCGGATCGGGCAGGCTGATCTCGTGCCAGCGCTGCTGCTGCGGGTCGTAGTGCCTGAGCGCACCACCAATGCTGCCGACCCAGAGGCCACCCCGGCGGTCTTGGGCCAGGGCACGCACCGTGGGCTGCGGCTGCGTGTGCGCCTGGGGCTCCAGCAGACGGATGGCGCCGCTGCCGGGGTCGTGCACCGCCACCCCGCGGGTTTCGGTGCCGATCCAGACGCGGCCGTCGGGCGTGGCCAGCATGGCGCGCACCCAGCCCAGGTTCCGTTCGGCCGGCGGCACGCCGGACAGGTTCTGCGCCTGGAAGCGGTAGCCGTCATAGCGAACCAGGCCATCGCCGGTGGCGACCCAGAGAAAACCGGCACGGTCCTGCACCATCGAAGGCACCACGCCGCGGGGAATGAGCCCGGCGCCGACCGACTCGAAATGGGGCTCGCTGGCGCTGGCGCCCTGCGCCAGCATCAGGCCAAGCAACAGCCCGCATGCAGCTCTCGTCCATCGCCACCATTGCATGGGCGAGGATGGTAACGCGCCGATGGCGGCGCCGCGTTTTATAGTCGGCCGGCCATGAGAGCCGCCACCGCCCCCCAGACCGACGCATCGTCCCTCGCTCCGCTGGAGCTCGCCATCGTCGGCGCCGGCCCCGCCGGCCTCAGCCTGGCCCTGCTGGCGGCCCAGGCCCTGCCCGAGCTGGGCATCACCGTCTACGACGCCCGGCCGCTGGAGCGCGATGTCTCGGCCGATCCGCGCACGCTGGCGCTGAGCCTGGGCAGCGTGCAGCTGCTGCAGCGCCTGGGCGCCTGGCGGGCCGCGCAGGCCCAGCCGATTCTGCAGGTGCATGTCAGCCAGGCGCCGCCGACGCTGAGCCACCCGCTGTTCGGCCCCGGGGCCGAACCCGAGGTGCGCATCAGCGCCGCCGAGCAGGGGGTGGCCATGCTGGGCGCGGTGCTCAGCTACGGCCAGCTGGTGGCGCCGCTGCAGGCGGCCTGGCAGGCCCGCGTGGCGGCCGAGCCGCAGCGCCTGGCCAGCCGCTTCGGCACGCCGGTGGCGGCGATCAAGCCGCTGGCCGAGGGCGGCGCCGAGATCGACGCCGGCGTGGCCGAGCGCTACGACCTGGTGGTGGTGGCCGAGGGCGGCGTGTTTGCCGAGCAGGCCCGCAAGGCGGTCGTGCACGACTACCAGCAGAACGCCTGGGTGGGCACGGTCAGCCTGGCCGAGGGCAGCCCGGCCGGCGTGGCCTATGAGCGCTTCACCCGCAACGGCCCGCTGGCCCTGCTGCCGCTGCCGCGCACTGCCGATGCCGGAGCGCCGCGCGCGGCCCTGGTCTGGTGCATGCCGCAGGCGGAGGACGAGATCGCTAACTACAGCGATGCGCAGCGCCTGGCGGTGATCAACAGCCTGCTGCCCGCGGCGGTCGGCCGGCTGCAGGCCATCATCGGCCCGCTGAAATGCTTTGCGCTGGGGCTCAACGCCGAGCGCAGCCTGGTGGAGGGCCGCATCGTGCGCATAGGCAATGCCGCCCAGACCCTGCACCCGGTCGCCGGCCAGGGTCTGAACCTGGGCCTGCGCGATGCCTACGCCCTGGTCGAAGCCCTGCGCCGCGGCACGCTGCGCGGCGACGCCAACGGCAGCCTCGACGCGCAACTGCGCGGGGTGGAATGGCAACGCGCCCCCGACCGCTGGAGCATGATCGTCGCCACCGATTTCCTGGCCCGCAGCTTCGCCTGGCGCTGGCCGGGCCTGCCCGCCGCCCGCGGTCTGGGCCTGGCGGCGCTGCAGGCGCTGCCGCCGCTGAAGCGGGCGCTGGCAAGGCAGATGATGTTTGGACGGCGCTGAGGGCAAACCGCCCTCTCAGAGAAATCCCCGGATGTCCTGCGCCTTCAGCCGCTGGTCGATGGCCAGCAGGTCGCGCAGGATCGCCGTGTGGCCCTGACCGGCCACCACCAGAACGCGCTCGCCCGGGCGCGCGTGGTGCTGGATGTTGGCGTACATGCGGAAGTTGCGATGCCACCAGCTGGCGGCCGCGTCGGCGCCCTCGAAGCCGGCGCCCGCGCCGGCCGCATTGCTCAGCAGGTAGAGATCCTTGTTGGCGCGGTCGCGCGCCGGGTCGTTGCTGCGCAGCAGTAGCTCGCGCAGCGGCAGCCGGCGGTGCGCCTCCGTCTCTTCCTTGCTGAGGCGGGCCATCAGCCCTTCGAACATCGCCTGCATCGCGGGGTCCGACCGCTTCATGTACTCGAACAGCGGGCCGGCCTTCCAAGGCACCTGGCCTTCATCGAAACCATGGATGCGTTCCACGCCGCAGCGCTTGGCGACACGGAAGCCGATCTGGTGGTTCTCGTTGGATGTCAGCGTGAACTGGCCTGCGCGATAGGCTGCGAACTGCTTCTGATAGTGCGCGTCTTCGCTGGGTCGGTATTCGAGCAGGATGACGGTGGGCTTGAAGGCGCAGAGTCGCTGGGCCAGGTCGTCCAGATAGGCCTGGCTGGTCGGCGTACCGACGTCGATCTGCTCAGCGCGCACCGCATCCTGGCCGGGATTGGCGAAGTGGAACACACCGAACAGCATCACCTCGGCACCGGGCTCGGCGGCGCCCGCGCTCAGCGCCGTGGCGACGCAGGCCAGCGCGATAGCGGCACGGCGCCAGCACGAGCCGGCTTTGTTCTGGGTAGAGGAAAGCGTGGTCACAGGGGCGCTGCTCATGGCTTGCCGGCAAGAGTTGAAGGTGCGCGCACTGTAGGCAGCGCCGGGCGACGGGTCGCGGCCTATGCGACCTGCTGCAGCTGCACGGGGATCAGACGCTGAGTTGCGCGACCAGGCGTTGTTCGGTGCGGCGCCGGCCGCAAGCCCGCTACCGGGCCTGTGGCTCGCGCGCGCTCACTTGAAGAACCAGTAGCCCACCAGGATGGCGCCCACCAGGCCGACGAAATCGGCCAGCAGGCCGCAGCTCAGCGCGTAGCGGGTCTTCTTGATGTTGACGCTGCCGAAGTAGACCGCCAGCACATAGAAGGTGGTCTCGGTCGAGCCCTGGATGATGGCGGCCAGCTTGCCCTCGAAGCTGTCGACCCCGTAGGTCTTCATCACATCGACCATCAGGCCGCGCGCGCCGCTGCCCGAGAGCGTCTTCATCAGCCCCACCGGCAGGGCCGGCACGAAATCGGTGGGCAGGCCCAGCGCGCCTATGCACCAGGCGATGCCGCCCACCAGATAGTCCATGCAGCCGGTGCTGCGGAACACCGAGATCGCCACCAGGATCGCGATCAGGTAGGGAATGATCTGGATCGCGACGCCGAAGCCCTCCTTGGCGCCGTCGACGAAGCTCTCGTAGACATTGATGCGCCGCCAGGCCCCCACCGCGATGAAGACCGCGATGATGCTCAGGATCACCAGGCTGCCCAAGAGCCCGATATAGCGGGCCATCACCTCCGGCGGGTACTGGTGCAGCCAGCCGAACAGGCCGGCCATCAGCGCGATGAAGCCGCCGAAAAAGGCCAGCACCGGCAGGCTGAACAGCTGGATGCGCTGTACCAGGGCCACCGCGACCAGGCCGGCGGTGAAGGAGATGAAGGTGCCGATCAGCGTGGGCAGAAAGATGTCGGCCGCATTGAAGCCGACCAGGCCCTGATCGACCGCCAGCGCCTGGCGGATCGCGATCACCGAGGTCGGTATCAAGGTGATGCCCGCGGTATTGAGCACCAGGAACATGATCATCGCGTTGCTGGCCTGGTCCTTCTGCGGGTTCAGCTCCTGCAGCTCCTTCATCGCCTTCAGGCCCAGCGGCGTGGCGGCATTGTCCAGGCCCAGCGCATTGGCCGAGAAGTTCATCACGATGGAACCGCCGGCCGGATGGCCCTTGGGAATCTCGGGGAAGACGCGCTGGAAGAAGGGCGCCAGCGCCCGCGCGAAGAGCTGGATCATGCCGGCGTTCTCGCCGATCTTCATGATGCCCAGCCACAGGCTCATCACCCCCACCAGGCCCAGCGAGATGTCGAAGCCGGTTTTGGCGGTATCGAAGATGCCGCTCAGCACCTGGGTGAAGATGGTCAGATCGCCCTGGATCAGCCGGGCCAGCGCGACGCCGAAGCCGATCAGGAAGAAGGCGATCCAGATGTAGTTGAGCACCATGGGCGGGGATCCTTTAGAAGGCGCCCATTATTCCGGCCTCGGGACCGCTGTCGCCACCGGGTTGCCACCGCAGCGCACATCACCGCTGCGCCAGCAGGCATAACCGCATGTGATGCCTGCTGCCGGCGCCGCCCCGCTCAGGGCGGCGGCAGACGCAGCTCGGCGAAGTCGCGCAGCAGGCTGCGGAAGCTTTCGCGCATCGCCCCCTCGTTGGCCAGGCGCACCCGCTCGGGCTGCGACAGCAGGGCATCGCCGAGCGCGGCCGTGTGGTGGCTGCGCAGGCTGCGCTGGTAGACATGCTGGCCGCTCAAGGTATCGGTCAGCTGGTAGTCGATGGTGGCCAGCACCTGGGCGTCCAGCAGCGGCACCAGCGGCTGCTGCTGCGCGCTGAGCCGGGCGTCGAGGCGGTAGCGCCCGCCGGGCGGCTGGCGCACCATCAGGCCCACATCGGCCAGCGCATTCTCCAGCGCCTCGCGCAGTGCCTCGCGGCTGATGCGCGAACCCCACCAGCGGCCGGTCTCGGCGCCACCGACGATCTCGCCCAGCTGCACCTGGCCGCGCAGGGCCTCGGGCATGAAGTTGCGCAGCTGCAGCGCCTCGCCGGGCGCGAGCCCCATCTGCAGACTGCTGGCCGGCGTGCCGCAGCCGGCCAGGCCCGTGCCCAGTCCGGCGGCCGCCGTCGCCATCGCCAGCATGCCCAGCAAACCCTGCCTTCTGTCCATCATCGCGCCGCTCCTCGCCGAGCCCTGTCGTCAAAGCCGCCGGTGCTGCAGCGCCGGCAGTTGCTGGCGCAGGCTCGCCAGCCGCGCCAGATCCAGTTCGGCCAGGGCCAGACCCTCGCCCTCGGGAAGGCAGTCCAGCACCTGACCCCAGGGGTCGACGATCATCGTGTGGCCCCAGGTCCGGCGCCCATTCTGATGCCGGCCGCCCTGAGCCGGTGCGATGACAAAGGCCAGGTTTTCGACCGCTCGCGCCCGCAGCAGCAGCTCCCAATGCGCCTCGCCGGTGGTGTAGGTGAAGGCCGCCGGCACGCTGATCAGGTCCGGCGGCAGCTCGCCGGGGCGGCGGTAGAGCTCGGGAAAGCGCAGGTCGTAGCAGACCGACAGCGCCACCCGCAGCGGCCCGCACTGCACGCTCGCCGGCTGGCTGCCGGCCTCCAGCACCCGGCCCTCGTCATAGCGCTCGCGGCCGTTGTCGTAGGCAAAGAGATGGATCTTGTCGTAGCGCGCCGCCTGCGTGCCTGCAGGGTCGAAGACCAGGCAGCTGTTGCGCACCCGCGCCGGGTCGGCCGTGCGCAGCGGCAGCGTGCCGCCGATGATCCACAGGCCCAGCTCGCGCGCCGCATCGGCCAGGGCCTGCTGGATAGTGCCCTGGCCCGGTGGCTCCGCAATCAGCAGCTTGTCATCGTCCTTCAGGCCCATCAGGCAGAAGTATTCGGGCAGGGCCACCAGCTGCGCGCCCTGCGCGGCGGCCGCGGCCATCCAGTGGCGGGCGCGGGCCAGATTGGCGGCCACATCGGGGCCGGAGATCAGCTGGATGGCGGCGACCTTGATCTTCTTCATCGTCATCGTGGCGGCTCCTTCAATTCCTGCTGTCCGAGGCCGCCGGGGCCTCGGCCGTGGGCTTGCGCTCCACCCGCTCGACCTTGGGATCGCTCCAGCTGCCGCTGACCAGGAACTCGCGGGTATTGGCCGCCATCATCGGCTTGCGCAGCAGCAGCTGGGCCAAGAAGGTGCCCAGGCCCACCGCCGGATTGATCGCCGCATAGGCCAGCGAGGCGCCGCCGGCATTGATCTCGGGCACCACCAGCACCCGCAGCTGCTGGGTTTCGCGGGCCAGATCGGTGCTGCCCTCCATCAGCACCGCCGCCTGCAGGCCGTTCATGCGCAGGTTCTGGCTGCTGGCCACACCGCGCTCGATGCTGACATCGCCGCCGAAACCGTCGAAGGCAAAGCCCTCGCTGAACACATCGCGGAAGTCCAGGAGCAGCCGGCGCGGCAGCGACTGCAGGCTCAGCACGCCCAGCAGCCGCGCCACGCCCGGCTCGGCCTGCAGGAACTGGCCGGCATCCAGCGCGATCGTGAGCTTGCCGCTCATGCTGGGGTAGTCCGGGCTCAGCGGCGAGCCGGTCCAGCCCAGCTGGCCGGCCAGCTGCCCCTTGCCGCCGCGCAAGACCCGACCCTGGCCCAGGCGCTCGAGCAGATTGCCGGCATCGGCCACCTCCAGCTTCCAGTCGAACTCGGTACGGCGCCGGCCCTGGGCCTCGGCCAGCCATTCGCCGCTGGCGCTGAGCAGCGCATCGGGATGCTTGAGGCTGAGGCGCTTCAGGCGCCAGTCGCGCGCCTGCGCCAGCGCTTCCACCTCCAGCCGGCCCAGGCGCTTGCCGCGCAGCTCGAAATCGTCCACCACGATGTCCAGCGCCGGCACGCTGCCGCTGCCGGCGGCGGGCTCGCTGAGCAGCTGGCTGACGCTGTCGGCCTCGCTCTTGGGCAGGGACAGGCGGGCCAGGCGCGCATAGAGCTGGCCGGGCAGCGCGCCCTGGCCGGGCCGGTACTGCAGATAGCCGCTGAGCTGCTGGGCCTCCAGCGTGGCCCGCCACAGCCCGCCCTCGCGCGAGAGCCCGGCCACCAGCTGGTTCAGGGCGCGTCCGCCCAGGCGCAGGCTCTGGGCGCGCAGCGCGATCACATCGGGCGCATAGCCCCCGCCCTCGATCACGCCGGCCCCGCCCTCGCCGAGCAGATGCTGGGCCGCCAGCTGCCAGGCATCCAGATCCAGCGTCGCCGGATTGGCCTGCAGACGCACGCCCTGGGCCGGCAGCGGCGGCAGGCTGTCCTGCAAGGCCAGCGCGCCGCTCAGCACCCGCGGCGTGGCGCCGCTGGTATCGCGCAGGTAGCGCGCCTGCAGCACGCTGCCCAGCTCCAGGCGCAGCTCGTCGCGGCCACCGCCGGCCGCCAGGCTGGTCTGCAGGCGCAGCGGCAGCTGGGCCTCGGCCTCCTTGCGCAGCGGGGCCGGCAGGTCCAGGCCCAGGCCCTGCAGCGTGCTGCTGAGGTTGATCTCGCTGGCGCCGCCCTCCTTGATCGCCAGCTGCAGCCGGTAGGCGGTCTGGCCGCTCAGCGAGCGCGCCAGCCGGGCCGGCAGACCCAGCTCACCGGCCCGGCGCAGCGCCTCGGCCGTGATCTGGCCCTGGCCGCTGAAGCGCAGGCTGCCGTCGCGCTGGCTGGCGCCGTCGAAGGTGGCCTCGCCGCCCAGGATGCGGGCGCTGCCGGCCTGCAGGCTGAAGTGCTTGCGGTCGAACTCGATGCGCGCGCGCGCATTGCTGAACAGCGGCAGCTCGGGCTGCAGGCGCAGCTCATTGCCCAGCAGCTGGACCTGGCCCTTGACCGTGGCCTGGTCCACATCGGCCAGCGGTATCTGCAGCGACAGCCTGAGGCTGGCCGGGCCGCTGCCCTGGGCCTGGGCCAGGCCGGCGCCTATCCAGGCCCCCACCGGCGAGGCGCGCACAAAGCCCAGCAGCTCGCCCAGGCCGCCGCGGCCCTGGCCCTCCAGCGCCAGCACCTGCTTGTTGATCAGATCGGCGATACCGCCATTGACCTGGCTGAGCTCATAGCCCATCACGCGGGCGCGGCCGTTGCGGATCTGCATCGCGCCGCGATCGAAGATCAGATCGGCCGAGACCCGGTCCATCATCGGCCAGGGCGAGTTCCAGGCCGGCTCGGTGGCGGTGGCCGGCCAGCTGGGCACATAGGCCAGCTCCACCCCTTCGGCGCGCGCCGCGATGCGGAACTGGCCCTGGGGCGAGCGGTCGAAGGGGAAGTCCCAGAGATCGCCGCGCACCCGGAAGCTGATATTGCGCGCCTCGCCCGAACGCACCGCATGGCGCACATAGTCGCGCGCATCCTGCCCGATGCCCAGCGGCAGATAGCGCACCACCCGCACCGCGTCGGCGCGCTCCAGGCGGCCGCTCATGTCCAGCTGGCCCGGGAAGCGCTTGCCACGGCCGGGTGCCGCATCGCTGCCCTGCCCGGTGCGCCAGACCGCCTGCAGCTCGCCGCTGACATCGGGGCTGACCAGGCGGGCATCGCTGACCTTGAGCTCGACCAGCGGCAGCTGGCCGGCGCGCGCATCGATGCGCCAGTCCAGCTGCGCCTGCAGCTGCTCGAAGGGCAGCTGCGGCTCCTCGAAGACGCCCGGGAAATCGAGCTGGCCCTGGGCCAGGCGCAGCCGCGCCGCGCCGCCGCGCTCGCTGGCCTCCAGCTCGATGGCAGCGCCGGCCAAGCCGGGGCGCCCGATCTCCTCGGCCACCGCAGCCGGCTTGGCGCGCAGGCTCAGATCGCTCAGGCTCGCCTTGACCCGGTAGCTGGCGGGCGCCGCGATCGCACCGCTCCAGCGCGCCTGCAGATTGCGCACCTGGCCCTGCGGCGCCAGCTCGTCCAGCAGCTGGCGCTGGCTTTCGGCCAGCGGCAGGCGGCTGGCGATCTGGGCCATCAGGGCCAGGTCCAGCTGCTGGGCCTGGAGCTCGCCGCCGCCGGCGCTGCCGGCCGCCTCGCGGATCTGCACCGACCAGTCGGAGCGCGGCCACACCAGGCCGTCAGCGCCCTCGAAACCGAGCTGGCTGGCGCTGAGCTTGTAGCCGCCGGGCTGGCGCTGCAGGGCCAGCCGCCCCTCGATGCGGGCCAGGTCCAGCGCCTCCATGCCCGCGCCCAGGCGCAGGCGCACCGCACGCAGGCCCAGGTCCAGCGTCGCGCCCTGGGCCTGGCCCTTGCCGATGTCCAGCCAGGCGCGCAGCGCGCCATCGCCCTCGCTGAGCTCGAAGGGCAGATCGAGGTAGCGGCGCAGCTCGCGCACATCGGCGCGCGGCAGCTCGGCATAGAGCTGGCCGCTCCAGTGGCGCAGCTCGCCGGGTCGGCGCAGCAGCGACTGGCTGAAGCGGCCGCGCAGGCTGAAGCGCTGGCCCCAGGCCGGCGGCGGGCTGGCGTCCAGGCGCAGCTCGTGGCGGCGCAGGCCGTTGCGCATCAGCAGGTCCAGCTCGGCCAGCTCCAGCGGCGGCGCCTGGCGCGCCTCGTCCACCCAGCGCAGCCGGCCGCGACGGATCACGAACTCGTGCTGGGCGAAGAACCAGTCGGCCAGCGCGTCGCCGCTGGCGGCGTCGCCACCGGCGCCCATGTCCAGACCGGCGACGAAGATGCGGCCCTGGGCATCGCGGCGTATCTCCAGCTGGGGCGACTCGATCAGCAGCTGCTCGAAGCGCAGCTCCAGGGCCAGCATCGAGCGTGCCGACAGCGCCGCCACCACCCGCGGCAGGCGCAGCGCCTCGCGCCCGCCGGCGTCGTGCAGACGCACCTCGTCCAGCTCCAGCGCGGGAATCCAGCCGCCCGAGCGCACCGCGATCCGGCCTATGCGCAACTCCAGACCCAGGCCTTGTGAGGCCATGCGTTCGAGTTGCGGACGCCAATCATTGATGTGCGGCAGAATCGCCCAGTGCAAGACCAGCCAGGCCAGCAGCATCAGGCCCCATAGCAGCAGCAGCAGCATGAGCGCCCAGCGCAACACCGCAGTCAGCCAGCGAATGGGAGTGAGCGTGAGGCGCCCTGCCAAGGATCTTGCGGTGGACAACATGTACGGGGAGCGCTCGACGTGGAGCTGGAAACCATGAAACCGTTGCGCCTGCGCAAGATCCTCATGGCTCCTGCCCGCAACGCAGCACTACGCTCCCAGGTTGGCCGGAAATCTAGCACAGCGCATTGACGGTAAATGAGCCAGGCCGAGCATTCTTTGCAGACCGCAACAATCCCCCCCGCCCCTTGCGCGGAGGCCGCCCACAGCCGTTTCGTGCAGCGCGTGCGGCGACGCTACGAGGCCGAGCTCGCGCTGCTGCCGCCGGGCCAGCCCGACCGGGCCGCGATCGAGGCCCTGGTGGCCACGCTGCGCGAGCGTGGCCGGCCGCTGGCCAGCGCACTGCGGGTCGCGCGCCAGCTGGTGCTGGAACGCCTGGCGGTGCTGGACATCGAGCAGGGTGCGCCGATGCCGGCCATCACCGCGGTGATGACCTGGCTGGCCGAGGTCAGCCTGTGCGCCGCGCTGGCGCAGGCGCGCCTGGAGTTGGACGCCCAGCATGGCGAGCCGCGCAACGCAGCCGGCGAGCGCATCGCCTTCTGGGTGCTGGGCATGGGCAAGCTGGGCGGGCGTGAGCTGAATGTCTCGTCCGACATCGACCTGATCTATGTCTACGACGACGAGGGCCAGACCGACGGCCGTCTGCCGATCAGCGCCCATGAGTATTTCGTGCGGGTGGCCAAGAAGCTGACCCTGCTGATCGACGAGGTCAACGAGGACGGCCAGGTCTTCCGTGTCGACCTGGCGCTGCGGCCCAATGGCAACTCGGGCCCTCCGGTGGTGAGTCTGGCGATGCTGGAGGAATATTTCCTGGTGCAGGGTCGCGAGTGGGAACGCTTTGCCTGGCTCAAGAGCCGGGTGGTGGCGCCGCTGGAGGCGCTCAGCGACGGCAGCGCACTGGCGCTGCGCTCGCTGGTGACGCCCTTCGTCTACCGCAAGTATCTGGACTACGGCGTCTTCGAGGGCCTGCGCCAGCTGCACCGCAAGATCCGCGACGAGGCCCAGCGTCGCGCCGCCGGCCGCCCGGAGCGGGCCAACGATGTGAAGCTCTCGCGCGGCGGCATCCGGGAGATCGAGTTCACCGTGCAGCTGCTGCAGGTGGTGCGCGGCGGCCAGTTCCCCGAGATCCGCACCCGCTCCACCGTCAAGGCCCTGGGCCGGCTGGCCGCGCGTGGCCTGATGAAGCCCGAGACCGCGGACAAGCTGGCCGCGGCCTACGACTTTCTGCGCCGGGTCGAGCACCGCATCCAGTTCCTCGACGATCAGCAGACCCACTGCCTGCCCTCGGCCGACGAGGATCTGCTGTGGATTGCCCGCAGCCTGGGCCTGCGCTGCCAGCGCGAGAGCTGCGAGCTGCTGGACCGGCTGTGCGAGGTGCGCGAGCTGGTGGCCACCGAGTTCGACGCGCTGCTGCACGACGGCCAGGCACCCAAGCCCAATGCCTGCCGCAACGGCCAGTGCGGCGGCCCGCCACTGCCCATCGATGCCGAGGAGTTCCTCGACAAGCTGCCGCCCGAGCTGGCCGAGCCGGTGCGGCGCTGGGCGGCCCAGCCGCGCGTCCAGGCCCTGCGCGAGGAGTCGCGGCTGCGCCTGGCCAAGCTGGTGGGCCGGGCGGCGGCGGCGGTCAAGGAAGAGGCCTGCAGCATGGACGCGGCACTGCGCTTCGTCGACTGGGTCGAGCCCCTGCTGCGGCGCGAGAGCTATCTGGCCCTGCTGGTCGAGCGCCCTTCGGTGCAGACCCGGCTGCTGCGCCTGCTGGGCCTGGCGCGCTGGCCGATGCGCTATCTGATGGCGCATCCGGGCGTGATCGACGAGCTGGCCGATGCCCGGCTGCTCAGCGAGCGCTTCGACGGCAGCGCCTATCTGGCCGATCTGCAGGCCCGAGAGGCCGCCTGGGGCCGCTCGGGCGAGGCCGACGAGGAAGCGCTGCTGGACACGCTGCGCCGCGCCCACCATGCCGAGGTCTTCCGCACCCTGGTGCGTGATGTCGAGGGGCATATCACGGTGGAGCAGGTGGCCGACGAGCTCTCGGCCCTGGCCGACGCGACGCTGCAGGCCGCGATCCAATGGGCCTGGGCCCGCCACAAGCAGGCCCACCGGCCGGCCCCGCGGCTGGCGGTGATCGCCTACGGCAAGCTCGGCGGCAAGGAGCTGGGCTACGGCGGCGATCTGGATGTGGTCTTCCTGTTCGACGATGCCGACGACAACGCGCCCGAGGTCTACGGCAGCTTCGTGCGGCGCCTGATTACCTGGCTGACGCTGCGCACCTCGGCCGGCGAACTCTTCGACATCGACACCGCGCTGCGGCCCAACGGCAACTCGGGCCTGCTGGTGACCTCGATGCAGTCCTTCGAGAACTACCAGACCGGCCGCGGCAGCAATACCGCCTGGACCTGGGAGCATCAGGCCATCACACGGGCACGCTTCTGCGCCGGCGACGCCGAGCTGGCCGGGCGCTTCGAGAGCGTGCGCCGCGCGGTGCTGACCGCGCCGCGTGATGCCGCCGCGCTGCGCCAGGAGGTGCAGGCCATGCGCGCGAAGGTGCGCGAGGCGCGGCCGGTGCGGGCCGGCCAGTTCGACGTCAAGCACAGCCCCGGCGGCATGATGGACGCCGAGTTCGCGCTGCAGTACCTGCTGCTGCTGCACTCGCGCGCCCACCCCGAGTTGCTGGCCAATGCCGGCGCGATCGCGCTGCTGCAGCGCTGCGAGGATGCCGGCCTGCTGCCGGCCGGCGTGGGCCATGCGGCGGCCGATGCCTACCGCGAGCTGCGCCGGGTGCAGCACCGTGCGCGGCTCGACGAGCAGCCCACTGCGCTGGCCGAGGACCGCCTGGCCGCGCTGGACCTGGCGCGCCACCGCGACGCGGTGCTGGCGCTGTGGCGCACGGTATTCGGCTGAGCGCCTGGAGCGCGCTGGCGCTGGGGCTGGCGCTCGGCGCCCTGCTGGCCTGGCCGCTGCCGCGCGCGGGGCTCGACTGGCAGCCCACGCTGGCCGCCAGCGCGCCCTGGCGTGCCTGGAGCGCCGCCTTTGTGCACTGGAGCACCCAGCACCTGCTGGCCAATCTGGCCGGCTGCGCGGCGCTGCTGCTGCTGGGACGCGCCGCCGCGCTGCCCGGGCGCTGCGCCTGGGCCTGGGCGCTGGCCTGGCCGCTGAGCCATTGGGGCCTGCTGCTGCGCCCCGAGCTGGCGCATTACGGCGGCCTGTCCGGCGTGCTGCATGCGGGCGTGGCGGTGGCGGCGCTGGAGCTGCTGCTGCGGCGCCGCGGCAGGCAACGCAGCATCGGCGCGCTGATCGCACTGGGTCTGGCGCTGAAGCTGGCACTGGAAGACCCGCTGGGGCCGGCGCTGCAGACGGTGGCCGGCTGGGATATCGCGCTGGCGCCCTTCGCCCACCTCAGCGGCGCGCTCAGCGGCCTGCTCGCCGGTGCGATCTGTGCGCTGGCCCCGCAGGCCCTGGCCGCCTGGCGGGGAGCGCGCCGGGCATGATGGCCGCATGAGCCACGCCCGCCACGAACACCTGGACCGTTTCGCGATCGCCCTGCTGCTGGTCTGCTGCCTGCTGTGGGGACTCAACCAGGTGGCGGTCAAGGCGGCGCTGAGCGAGCTGGGCCCGCTGTGGCAGGCGGGGCTGCGCTCGCTGGGTGCTGCCGCGCTGGTGGCGCTGTGGGCGGCCTGGCGCGGCATCAAGCTGTTCGAGCGCGACGGCAGCCTGCGCGGCGGCCTGCTGGCCGGCAGCCTGTTCGGCCTGGAGTTCGCCTGCATCTTCGTGGGCCTGCAATACACCAGCGCCTCGCGCATGGTGGTCTTCATCTATCTGAGCCCCTTTGTCGTGGCCCTGGGCATGCCGCTGATCGCGCGCAGCGAACGGCTCAATCTGCGCCAGGGCGCGGGCCTCGCGATGGCTTTCGCCGCGGTGGCCTGGGCCTTTGCCGAGGGTTTCAGCCAACGCAGCGGCCATCCGCAGCAATGGCTGGGCGATGCGCTGGGCCTGCTGGCCGCGCTGCTGTGGGGTGGCACGACGCTGGCGATACGGGCCACCCGGCTGTCGGCGGCCAGCGCCGAGAAGACCCTGCTCTACCAGCTGGGCGTCTCGGGCCTGGGCCTGAGCCTGGCCGCGCTGCTGCTGGGCCAACCCCTGCATCTGGATTGGTCGGCCTGGCTGCTGGGCCTGATGGGTTTCCAGACGGTGGTCGTCAGCTTCGCCAGCTATCTGGCCTGGTTCTGGCTGGTGCGCCATTACCCGGCCACCCGCCTGGCCAGCTTCACGCTGAGCACGCCGCTGTTCGGCCTGCTGGCCGGCGTGGTACTGCTGGGCGAGCCCATCACCGCGCGCCTGCTGCTGGCGCTGGCGGCGCTGAGCCTGGGGGTGCTGCTGGTCAACAAGCGCTGACGGGCAGGAAAGCGAGGCGGACCTGTCGCCCCGGTGCCAGCCGGCGCCACCGCGCTGCGCCTAGACTGCCGCCCTGCCCCCCAATAAACCCCACGGAGACTTCCCACCATGACGATCACTCTTTGCGGCTTCTCGCTCAGCAACTACTACAACAAGGTCAAGCTGGCCCTGCTGGAAAAGGCCATCCCCTTCCAGGAGGAGCTGGTGATGACCAAGAGCGCCGACGAGGCGGTGCTGGCCTGCACGCCGCTGGGCAAGGTGCCATTCATACGCACCGAGCAGGGCGCGCTGTGCGAGAGCCAGGTGATCATGGAATATCTGGAGGCGGCCTACCCGGCCGTGCCGCTGCTGCCGGCCGATCCCTTCGCCGCCGCCAAGGTGCGCGAGCTGACGACCTTCATCGAGCTGCATCTGGAGTTGGTGGCGCGCGAGCTCTACGGCCAGGCCTTCTTTGGCGGCAGCTGCAGCGAGGCCAACAAGGAGCGGGTGCACAAGCTGCTGGTCAAGAACATCGCCGCCTTCAAGCGCCTGGCGCGTTTCTCGCCCTATATCGCCGGCGAGCAGTTCACGATGGCTGACTGCGCCGCCTGGGTCAGCCTGCCCCTGGTGGCCCTGGCCAGCAAATCGGTGTTGGGCGAGGACCTGCTGGCTGCGGCCGGCATCGACTGGAAGCCCTATGTGAAGCTGATCGGCGAGCGCCCCGCCGCCCAGAAGGTGACGGCCGACCGCAAGGCCGACCAGGACCGCGCCGCCGAGCTGGCCAAGCGCGGCTGAGGGACGGGGGCTGCCGCCGGGCCGTGGCGGCGGCCCCGTCGTGCAGTTCATCCCCCGATTTGTGCAGACTGTCATGCCCCGCTTGGGCGGCGGCGGGGCTGTTGTTATGGTGTGCTACATCAGCAACACAGCAGGCCTCTGGCCCTCACCACCATGCACAGCTGGAATGACAACTCGCCGATCTACCAGCAGCTGGCCGACCAACTGGCCACCCAGCTGCTGGATGGCAGCCCGCCCGAGGGCGAGGCCCTGCCCTCGGTGCGCAATCTCGCAAGCCACTACCTGATCAACCCGCTGACCGTCAGTCGTGCGCTGCAGGCGCTGGTGGACAACGGCCTGGTGGAGAGCCGCCGCGGCCTGGGCATGTATGTGCGCGAGGGTGCACGCCAACGCCTGCTGCGCGCCGAGCGCGAACAGTTCCTGCAAAAGGAATGGCCGACCCTGCGCGCCAAGCTGCGCCGCCTGGGGCTGGAAGCCAAGGATCTGAACTGGGACCTGCAATGAGCACCAACACCATGAACAACGTCAGCACCGCTCCCCTGATCGAGGCCAAGGACTTCAGCCTGCGCTACGGCAAGAAGACCGCGGTCGACCAACTCAGCTTCAGCATCCCCAAGGGCCGGGTGGTCGGCCTGCTGGGACACAACGGGGCTGGCAAGACCTCGCTGATGAAGGCCATGGTCGGCCTCAAGAGCGGCGAGGGCCAGCTGCGCGTGCTGGGTCTGGACCCGGTCAATCAGCGCGAGACCCTGCTGCAATCGATGTCCTACATCCCCGACGTGGCGGTGCTGCCGCGCTGGGCGCGGGTGGACGAGCTGATCACGCTGATGAGCGGCCTGCAGCCGCGCTTCTCGGCCGAGCGGGCGCGGGTGCTGCTCAAGCGCACCAGCGTGGCGCCGCGCGACAAGGTCAAGAGCCTGTCCAAGGGCATGGTCACCCAGCTGCATCTGGCGCTGATCGCCGCGATCGACAGCCGCCTGATGATCCTGGACGAGCCGACGCTTGGCCTGGACGTGATGTCGCGCAAGGGCTTTTACGAGATGCTGATCGACGAGTGGTGCGACGGCGAGCGCAGCGTGGTGATCTCCACCCACCAGGTCGAGGAGATCGAGACCCTGCTGTCCGACGTGATGATGCTGGACGAGGGCAAGCTGGTGCTCAACATCAGCCTGGAAGAGATGGACTCGCGCTTCATCGCGCTCTCGCATGACCCGGCCGCCAACGATGCGGTGGCCGCGGCCCATCCGCTGCTGCGCTACCGCCAGCAGGGCCGGCCGGTGGCCATCTTCGACGGCGCACTGCCGCCGGCGGTGGCCGAGCTGGGTCAGCGCCTGCGGCCCAGCCTGGTCGACCTCTTCATGGCGCTGACGCGCAAGCCCGAAATCCAGCGCCAGGCCTGAGGCCGGCTCATTCAAGACAGAAGGAGCACAACACCATGCCGTCTTCACGATTCCTGACCCTGATGCAGCGCGAGTGGATGCAGCACCATCGCGGCTGGCTGATGCTGATGTTCATCCCCGTCGCGCTGTTCCTGGCCATCCTGCCCTTCGGCGATGTGCATCTGGAGGAGAAGATTCCGCCCATGCCGCTGGCCGCGGTGGCCATGCTGGCCACGGCCGCGGTGGTCTTCTTGCTGAGCTTCGCCGCCGCGATGTTCCAGCTGCCCGGCCTGGCGCGCCGTGACCGCCAGGATCGCTCAATCGAGTTCTGGCTCTCGCTGCCGGCCAGCCATAGCGAGAGCATTGGCGCGACGGTGCTGATGCATGCCTTCCTGATCCCGCTGCTGGCGCTGGCGGTCGGCGCCGGCCTGGGCCTGCTCAGCGCGGTGGCGATGATCCTGAAGGTCTACGGCTTCGCCGGCCTGGCGCAGCCGGGCTGGTTCAGCCTGCTGCTGGCCGCGCTGCTGGTGCTGGCCCGCGGTGCCCTGGGCGTGCTGCTGATGACGCTGTGGCTGGCGCCGCTGTTCATGGCCCTGATGGCGGCCTCGGCCTGGCTGAAGCGCTGGGGCGTGCCGGTGCTGATCGGGGGCGTGCTGATCCTGGGCGGGGTGCTGAAGAAGGTCTACGACAACAGCCTCGTTTTCGATCTGCTGGAGCGGCAGTTCGAGGGCGCCCGCAGCGCGCTGCTGGGCGATCCGGCCGGGCTCAGCCCCTTGGAGCACACCGCCCCAGAGGCGAACAGCGAGTTCGTTGCCCTGGTTGGCCAATGGGCCTGGCATGATCTGCTGGCCACCCTGGGCCAGCTGCTCAGCGCCCCTTTCGTCATCGGCCTGCTGCTCGCGGCTGCCAGCTTCGGTCTGCTGGTGCTGAAGCGCCGCCAGGGCAGCTGAGCAGGCGCGCGCCCCCGCCCAAGCGCAAAGCCCGCCGAAAGGCGGGCTTTTTCATGGGGGCCGGTGCGGGACTGCTTCAGGCGGCCGGCTGAGCCTGGCCGGCGGCGGCCGCGACGCGTGCCGCCATCTCCTTGCGGAAGCGGTTGAGCTCCTGCACGCTGGCAAAGCTGCGCTCCATCAGCAGGCTCATATTGTGGAGGATGCGCTCGACCACCTTGGTCTCCCACACCGCATCGAACTGGATCTGCTTGTCCAGCCACTTCTCCAGCCACTCGGGGTCGGGCAGGCGGCTCTGGATGGTGTCGCGCGGGAACAGCTTGGCGTTGACATGCAGATTGGTGGGATGCAGGGCCTGGGCGGTGCGCCGCGCGCTGGCCATCAGCACGCCGACCTTGGCGAAGGCCGCCTTGGCCTCGTCACCGAACTTGCTCATCGCCCGCTTCATATAGCGCAGATAGGCACCGCCATGGCGGGCCTCGTCGCGCGCCAGGGTCTCGTAGATGGCCTTGATGACCGGCTCGGTATGCCACTCGGCCGCCCGGCGGTACCAGTGGTTGAGTCGGATCTCGCCGCAGAAATGCAGCATCAGGGTCTCCAGCGCCGGGGCGGGGTCGAAGTCGAAGCGCACCTCGTGCAGCTCCTGCTCGGTAGGCACCATGTCCGGACGGAAGCGGCGCAGGTATTCCATCAGCACCAGCGAATGCTTCTGCTCCTCGAAGAACCAGACGCTCATGAAGGCCGAGAAATCACTGTCGTCCTTGTTGTCGCGCAGAAACATCTCGGTGGCAGGCAGGGCCGACCACTCGGTGATCGCGTTCATCTTGATGGTCTTGGCCTGGTCGTCACTCAGCAGGCTGGCATCGAACTTGTCCCAGGGGATGTCGGTGTCCATGTTCCAGCGCACGGCTTCGAGTTGCTTGAAGAGTTCGGGGTAAAGCATGGTCCATCCTTGTTGGGTCGCGACGGATTTTATGCCGCGACCGTGTCAAGTGCACGATAGCCCTCAGGGATGCTCGGCGCGCCAGCGCTGCAGCTCGGGGGCGATGGCCTCCAGCTGCGCCACATGGCGCAGCCCCGGCTGGCTGCTGGGCCTGCCCAGCGCCGCGCTGCTGCCGCCGGCCCATAGCTCCAGCGCCGCCGGCAGGCGCTGGCGCAGGTCGGCCAATGCCTCGCCCACCAGCGCGGCACTGATGAAGCCGCTGAAGCTCAGCGCGACGATATCCGCCCGGTGTGCGGCAGCGGCCAGCACGATATCGGCCGGCGGCGTCTGCACGCCCAGCGACAGGCAGGGGCAGCCCTCCAGCACCATCAGCGCCTCGGCCATCAGGAGACCCAGCCCATGCTGCTCGCCCGGCAAGGTGGTCAGCAGCACCCGTGGCTTGGTCTGCAAGGCCAGCGGCGGCACCGCCTGTATCGCCTGGCGCAGCACCACCTGCACCGACTCGCTATAGATGTGCTCCTCAAAGACCTGCAATTCACCGCGCATCCAGCGCTCGCCCACCTCGACGGTCAGCGGCGCCAGCAGACCGGTGATGGCACTGCCCAGCCCCATGCGCAGCAGCGCCTGGGCCAGTTGCCGACGCAGGCCCTCGACGTCATGAAGGCGCAGCGCATCGATGAAGGGCGTCAGCAGCGCATTGGGCGGCTGCGCGGCCGTGGTGCGGGTCTGCGCCAGCAACTCCTGCAGGGTCTCCAGCGGCGCCGGCACCAGGCGACCGGCACGGTGGCCCAGGTCCAGCAGGCGCTTGATCAACCGCAGCCGCGCCACCTGCTCGGCCGGATAGACGCGCTCGCCCACGCCGTCACGCAAGGGCTGCGGGAACTGATAGCGGCGCTCCCAGACCCGCAGGCTGTCCTTGCTGACACCGGTCTCCCGCTCAACCGCGGCAATGCCCAGCAAAACGCCGGCGCTGGACTCATCCATGCCGCGCCCCCTGCTGGCGACCTGGCCGGGCGGACGGCCTGGACAACTCAGTAATTTTGTCTTGGACAAACATGCGACAAATCTCGAAATTTGGCTTAATATAGCTGCACAGCGATTGTTTGACTAGGACAAGCCGTGAACAAAACACCGAGCACCGGGCGCCGACTGTATCTGCAACAACTCACCGCGCTGGGCCTGCTGCCCTGGCTGGCCGCGCGGGCCGGCGCCCAGACCGCGGCCTGCCCGGCCCTGCTGCAGCGCGAGATGCTGCGTCTGCAGGACGAGAAGCCGCAGGCCCTGTGCCAGTACGCCGGCAAGGTGCTGCTGGTGGTCAACACCGCGAGCTTCTGTGGCTTCACCTCGCAGTACAAAGACCTGGAGGTACTCAACGAGCGCTATGGTCCGCGCGGCCTGGTCGTGCTGGGCTTCCCCTCCAACGACTTCAGCCAGGAACCCGGCAGCAACAAGGAAGTGGCCGAGTTCTGCGAGAACACCTTCAATGTGCGCTTCCCGATGTTCGCCAAGTCCAGCCTGAAGGCGGGCCGGCCGGACAGCAATGCGCTGATCCTCGAACTGGCCCGGCGCAGCGGCGAGGCGCCCAAGTGGAACTTCCACAAATATCTGGTGTCGCGCGATGGCAGCGAGGTGCAGAGCTTCGCCTCGGCCACCAGCCCGCAAAGCCGGCCCTTCATCAACGCGCTGGAACGTCTGCTGAGTCAGTCTTGAAACCGGGCCCGCCTACCCCATGTTCCATCCAAGCATCCAGCAAGCCGGCGCTGTACCTCTTTGCGGGGACAGCTCCAATAAAACCGACGGCATGGGCTTTTCAGCGGGCTCGATGCCGCCGAAAGTTGGCCGATATCTGAGCAAGACAGAAGCCTTTGTGCAACGCTGGTTCACCGACGTTCTACAAAGAGCTAAAGTAACAAACAGCTTTCAGTCGCAAGATCTCTCCCCTCGGGGAGCTGAAATCTCGGAGCCCTTCTCCTCCTCCTCCCTCCCTCCCTCGTTGGCTCCGAGGCATCTTGCGACGTCTTTTATGCACGGGGCTTCCGCGCTGCGCGGAGGCCCCCTCTTCTTGCAGCGTCAGGCCCTGGGCCCGGCCGATCATGCAAGCGGACTGAGCGACTACCTGCGCGGATTGCAGGCCGGCCCTGAGCCGGTCACGCCAGGCGCGCAGGCGCCGCACATCGCGGTGATAGGCGCCGGCATCGCCGGGCTCTCGGCGGCCTGGGCACTCAGCGCTCAGGCAAGGGTGAGCCTGTTCGAGGCCGGCAGCTATTTCGGCGGCCATACCCACACGGTCGATGTACGGCTGGAGGGTCAGCGCTGCGGTGTCGATACCGGCTTCCTGGTCTTCAACGAGCGCACCTACCCGCTGCTGATCCAGCTCTTCGCGCAGCTGGGCGTGGCCACGGCCAAGAGCGATATGTCCTTCTCGGTGCAGCTGCCCGAGCAGGATCTGGAGTGGAGCGGCAGCAGCCTGGACACCGTGTTCGCCCAGCGCGGCAATCTGTTGCGCCCGGCCTTCTGGCGCATGCTGGCCGATCTGCAGCGCTTCAACCGACTCTGCACCCGCCTGGCCCAGCACGGCGACGATATCGCGCTGGCCCAGCCGATCGGCGAGTTCCTCGACGCCCAGCGCTTCAGTGCCGAGTTCCGCGACTGGTATCTGCTGCCCATGGTGGCCTGCATCTGGTCCTGTCCGACGCGGCAGATGCTGGCCTTCCCGGTCAGCACGCTGATCCGCTTCTGCCACAACCACGGTTTGCTGCAGATCGCCAACCGCCCGCAGTGGCACACAGTGCGCGGCGGCGCGCGCCACTATGTGGAGCGGCTGCTGGAGCGCATCGCCGACAAGCGCCTCAACAGCCCGGTGCTGGGCCTGCAACGCCTGGGCAGCCAGCCGGGCGATGGCGTGATGCTGCGCACCGCCAGCGGCAGCGAGCGCTTCGATGCGGTGGTGCTGGCCTGCCACAGTGACCAGGCGCTGCAGCTGCTGGGCGATCAGGCCACGCTGGCCGAACGCCAGACCCTCGGTGCGATCGCCTATCACCGCAACCGTGCGGTGCTGCATACCGACACCCGCCTGCTGCCGCAGCGCCGGCGCGCCTGGGCGGCCTGGAACTATGAGCGCAGCGGCGGCCAGGGCGAGGAGCGCGCCGTCTGCCTGCACTATCTGCTCAACAAGCTGCAGCCCCTGCCCTGGCAGCAGCCGCTGCTGGTCTCGCTGAACCCGGTGCGCGAGCCCGACCCCAGCCAGGTGCTGGGCGAGTACGACTATGCCCATCCGGTCTTCGATCAGGCGGCCGTCAATGCCCAGCGTCGCCTGGGCGAGATCCAGGGCCGGCATGGCCTGTGGTTCTGCGGCGCCTGGACCCGCTATGGCTTCCATGAGGACGGCCTGCTGTCCGGTCTCTCCGCCGCCCGCCAGCTCGGCGCCCTGCTGCAGCCACAGCCGGGAGCCGCCGCATGAGCGCCGCCTGGGCCAGTGCGCCGCTGGCGCGCCCGCTGCTGGGCCGCGGCGAGGTGCGGCATAGCCGGCTGCGGCCGGCCCAGCACCGGTTCAGTTATCCGGCGCTGTTCCTGCTGCTGCCCATGCGCAGCCTGCGGACCCAGCCTTGCGCAGCCCTGAAGCGCAATGGCCGCGGCTGGCTGAGCTTCCACGATGCCGACCATGGCGAGGGCGGCGACGACGCGCTGGCCTGGCTGGAAACCCTGCTGGAGCGCGAGGGCATCCACGATGCCGATGGCGAGATCTGGCTGCAGGCCTTCCCGCGCGTGCTGGGCTATGCCTTCAAGCCGGTCAGCTTCTGGTTCTGCCAGCGCCGCGACGGCACCCTGTCTGCCATCGTCGTCGAGGTGAACAACACCTTCGGCGAGCGCCACTGCTACCTGCTGCAAGGCCCGCAGCTGGGCTGGGGCCGCGAGCTCAGCGCCGCCAAGGTCTTCCACGTCTCACCCTTCTGCCGGGTGGCCGGCCGCTACCGCTTCCGCTTCATGCTGGCCGGCGCTGTGCTGGAGCAGGCGCGCAGCGTGGCCCGCATCGACCATGACGACGAGAACGGCCCCCTGCTGCAGACCAGCATCAGCGGCCGACTGCAGCCGCTGAGCCAGGCGGTCGCCCGCCAGGCCCTGCTGGCGATGCCGGCCTTCAGCCTGATGCTGATCGCACGCATCCACTGGCAGGCGCTGAAGCTCTGGGCCAAGCGCGTGCCCTTCTTCGGCAAGCCGGCCGCGCCCGAACAGTTCCTGACCCGTTGACGCCTTCCTCAAAGACACACGCATGAACACGTCCACGCTCAGCCGCGGCAGCGTCCGTCTGCCCGACAGCGCCCCCGCCGCCGCACGCACCGTCTTCAAGCTGCTGCACAAGCTGCAGCATGGCAGCCTGGATCTGCAGCTGCCCGATGGCAGCAGCGCCCATTTCGGCGACGGTGACGGTCCGCGCGCTGCGATGCGCATACGCAACTGGGCCGTCTGCAGCGCAGCGCTGAAGAGCGGCGACATCGGCTTTGCCGAGAGCTATATGGCCGGGCACTGGAGCAGCCCCGACCTGAGCGCCTTGCTGACCCTGCTGCTGCACAACCGCAATGCGCTGGAGTCGGTGGTCTACGGCCGCTGGTGGGGCGCGCTGGCCTACCGGCTGCGCCACTGGCTGAACCGCAACAGCCGCAGCGGCAGCCGCAAGAACATCCACGCCCATTACGACCTAGGCAACGAGTTCTACCGGCTCTGGCTGGACCCGAGCATGAACTACTCCAGCGCCTGGTTCGAGGGCAATCTGGCCGGCGACCTGACGGCCGCCCAGCAGGCCAAGATGCGCCGCACGCTGGCCGAATGCCGGCTGCAGCCCGGCCAGCGGGTGCTGGAGATCGGCTGCGGCTGGGGAGCGCTGGCCGAATGCGCGGCGCGCGACTTCGACGCCCGCCTGACCGGCGTCACCCTGTCCAGCGAGCAGCTGGCCTGGGGCCAGCGCCGCCTCAAGGCGGCCGGCCTGGACAGCAAGGCGGAGCTGCGCTTCCAGGACTACCGCGACATCGAGGATCCGGCCTTCGACGCAATCGTCTCGGTGGAGATGTTCGAGGCGGTGGGGCGCGCGTACTGGGACAGTTACTTCAAGACCGTCCACGACAAGCTCAAGCCCGGCGGCCGGGCCTGCATACAGAGCATCACGATCCGCGACGAGCTGTTCGAGCGCTACAGCCGCTCCTCGGACTTCATCCAGCAGTACATCTTCCCCGGCGGCATGCTGCCCAGCCCCAGCCAGTTCCGCGCCCATGCGGCCAAGGCCGGGCTGACGGTCGTCAACGAGCTGGCCTTCGGCCTGGACTATGCGGAGACGCTGCGCCGCTGGCGCGAGACCTTCATGCAGCGCGATGCCGCGGTGCGCAAGCAGGGCTTCGATACCCGCTTCATGCGCTTGTGGGAGTTCTATCTGGCCTATTGCGAGGCCGCCTTCGCCGCCGGCAACTGCGATGTCATGCAGTTCACGCTGAGCCGCGACTGAGGACCACCATGCCGCTGCAGCGCCGCCACCTGCTGAGCCTCGCCGCGCTGGCACCGCTGGGCGCGCTCGCCCAGGCTCAGCCGGCGGCACCGCCCGAGCTGGCCGGCTGGCGCCTGCAGGGCCAGGGCCAGATGCGCTTCTTCGGCCTGCTGATCTACGAGATCCGGCTGTGGGCCGAGGCCGAGATCGGCGCCGCCTGGGCGCGGCAGCCGCTGGCGCTGGAACTGGTCTATGCGCGTGCCCTGAAGGGCGAGGAGATCGCCAAGCGTTCGCTGGTGGAGATGCGGCGCCAGGGCGAGATCGGCGAGGCCGAGGCTGCGCGCTGGCTGAGCCAGATGCAGGCCGCCTTCCCGGATGTGCAGGCCGGCGACCGCATCAGCGGCCGCCATCTGCCGGACGTAGGCGCCGAATTCTTCGTCAACGGCCGGCTCAGCCGGCGGGTCCACGAGCCGCGCTTTGCCCGCCTGTTCTTCGGCATCTGGCTGGCGCGCGAAAGCTCGGAACCGGGCCTGCGCCGGCAGCTGCTGGGGGCAGCGGCATGACGGACCGCTCAGGCAGCGGCTTTGGCCATGCGCAGGGCTGGCGCTACGGGCTGCTGGGCTTCCCGCTCGCCTTCGTCGCGCTGCCGCTCTATGTCACGCTGCCGGCCTACTACGCCGAGCAGTTCGGGGCGCCGCTGGCAGCCCTGGGCTTGGTGCTGCTGGGCGCCCGCCTGTTCGACGCGATCAGCGATCCGCTGATCGGCCGCCTGGCCGACGACTGGCTGAACCGCCCCGACCCCAGGCTGCTGGCTCTGCTGGGCCTCGCGGCCCTGGTTCTCTTGGCCAGCTTCGTGGCCCTGTTCTTCCCGCGGGTGGCTGGTACTCAGGCCTTGCTGATCTGGTGCGCCATCTGCCTGCTGCTGACCTATCTGGCCTATAGCGTGCTGGCGGTGCTGCACCAGGCCTGGGGTGCGCGCCTGGGCGGCGATGCGGCGCAGCAGACCCGCGTCCAGGCCTGGCGCGAAGGCCTGGCCCTGGCCGGGGTGCTCAGCGCCAGCGTGCTGCCCGCGCTGGCCGGCATGGCCGCCACCGCGGCGGCGCTGGGCCTGGGTCTGCTGCTGGGCCTGCTGGCCCTGGCCCGCGCCCCCCGATCGGCGCCCAGGCCGGTGGCGCTGCAGCCCTGGGGCCTGGCCTGGCGGACTGCCGGCTTCCGGCGGCTGCTGCTGGTCTTTCTGATCAATGGCACGGCCGCGGCGGTGCCCGCCACGCTGCTGCTGTTCTTCGTGCGCGACCGGCTGCAGACCCCGCAGCACGAGCCTCTGTTCCTGGCCAGCTACTTCCTCGCCGCCGCGCTGTCGCTGACACTTTGGGTGCGCGTCGTTCCCCGACTGGGCCTGGCCCGCAGCTGGGGGCTGGGCATGCTGCTGGCCATCGCCAGCTTCGTCTGGGCAGCCGGGCTGGAGGCCGGCGACTGGCTCGGCTTCTGGCTGGTCTGCGTGGCCAGCGGCGTGGCGCTGGGCGCCGATCTGGCGCTGCCCGGCGCCATGCTGACCCGGGTGATTCAGCGGGCCGGCCTGTCCGGCCGCGCCGAGGGCACCTTCTTCGGCTGGTGGAACTGCGCCAGCAAGCTCAATCTGGCCCTGGCCGCCGGCCTGGCCCTGCCGCTGCTGGCCCTGCTGGGCTACCAGCCCGGCGCCCGCGATCCGGCGGCGTTGCAGGCGCTGGCTCTGGCCTACTGCCTGCTGCCCTGCCTGCTCAAGCTGGCGGCGGCCGCGGCCCTCTACCTGCTGCATATACGACCGGAGCGCGCGCCGCCATGTCCGCAACAGCCCTGCTGAAGAACCTTCCTCAACCGCGTCGCCTCCTGCTGCTGGGCGCTGCGGCCCTGCTGCTGGCCGGCTGCGCCGCGCCGCCCAGCCCGGCCGACCATGCGGCCGAAACCCCCAGGCTGGACCTGCGCCAGTACTTCAACGGCCCGCTGCTGGCCCACGGCATCTTCACCGACCGCGACGGCAAGGTACAGCGGCGCTTCGTGGTGCAGCTCAAGGGCAGCTGGCAGGGCGATGCCGGGCTGCTGGAGGAAGACTTCCTCTACAGCGACGGCAAGACCGAGCGGCGGGTCTGGCGCCTCCAGCACCTGGGCCAAGGCCGCTACAGCGGTCGCGCCGACGATGTGCTGGGCGAGGCCAGCGGGCAGGCCAGCGGTAATGCGCTGCGCTGGAGCTACACGCTGAAGCTACCGGTGGACGGCAAGGTCTATGAGGTCGACTTCGAGGACTGGATGTATCTGGTGGACGAGAAGGTCATGCTGAACAAGGCGCGCATGAGCAAGTTCGGCTTCTTCCTGGGCGAGGTCACGCTCTCGTTCCAGAAGCTCTGAAGGCACCCATGTCTCTGAACCCCAAGCTGTGCGACTGGCAGGGCAAGACGGTCTGGCTGGTCGGCGCCTCCACCGGCATAGGCCTAGCCCTGGCCGAGGCCCTGCATGCGGCCGGTGCGCGCGTCGCGGTCTCGGCCCGCCGGGCTGCCCTGCTGCAGACCTTTGTGGACAGCCATGCCGGCAGCCTGGCCCTGCCGCTGGATGTGCTGGACCGCGCGGCGCTGCAGCAGGCCGCCGCGCAGCTGGAGCAGCGCTGCGGCGGCGTGGACCTGACCGTCTACTGCGCCGGCCACTATCTGCCGATGCGGGCCGAGCGCTTCGATCTGGACGAAGCGCTGCGCCATCTGCAGATCAACTATGGCGGTGCCCTGCATCTGCTGGATGCCTTGCTGCCCTTGCTACGGCGCCAGGCGGCGGCCGGCCGCGGCGGCCATCTGAGCCTGGTCTCCAGCGTGGCCGGCTATCGGGGCCTGCCCAAGTCGCTGGCCTACGGGCCGGCCAAGGCGGCGCTCACGCATCTGGCCGAGACACTCTACCTGGATCTGTCAGCGTCCGGCCTGGGCGTCTCGGTCGTTCACCCGGGCTTCGTCGAGACCCCGCTGACCGCGGCCAACGATTTCCATATGCCCGCGCTGATCAGCCCGGCCGAGGCCGCCCGCGCCATGCTACAGGGCTGGGCCGACGGCCGCTTCGAGATCCATTTTCCGAAGCGCTTCACGCTGTGGCTCAAGCTGGCCCGTCTGCTGAGCTATGGTCTGTACTTTCCCCTGGTTCGCCGCGCCACCCGACTCTGATGGACCCACGCACCGCCACCATCGCCCGTCTCTTCGAGCAGCTGACGCCTGCCGACGTGGAGCAGCTGGGCCGCTACTACAGCGAACACGCCTTCTTCAAGGATCCCTTCAACGAGGTGCGCACGCTGGCCGCCATCCAGGCCATCTTCAGGCATATGTTCGCCAGCCTGGAGCAGCCCCGCTTCAAGATCCTGGAGACGCTCAGCGAAGGCAACCAGTCCTTCATCAGCTGGGACTTCAGCTTCCTGCTGCGCGGCCGGCCCCAGCGCATCCACGGCAGCAGCCATCTGCGCTTCGGCGCCGATGGCCGGGTGCTCTATCACCGCGACTACTGGGACGCCGCCGAGGAGCTGTACGAGAAGCTGCCGCTGCTGGGCAGCCTGCTGCGCCTGCTCAAGCGCAGGCTGCGCGTGCACTGAGCCGTCTCAGTGCGACATCAGCACCGGCACGGTCATCGCCTCCAGCATCGTGCGGGTGACGCCGCCCAGCACCAGCTCCCACAGCCGGGTGTGACCGAAGCCGCCCATCACGATCAGATCGGCGTCGGTGTCGGCCGCATGCGATAGCAGGGCCTCGGCCACCGAGGCGTCGGGCGTCCAGGAGGAAATCAGCCGCTCGCCCAGCGAGCTCTCACGCCGGTGCAGCAGCCGGGTACTGCTCTGCACCCCGTGCAGGCGCAGGTAGGCCTGGGCGCGCAGCAGCGGCTCCGGCCCCGGCTCCTCGCGCTCGACAAAGCGCACCAGCTCCACCCGCCGGGCGCGCTGCAGCCAGGGCAGGGCGTCTCTCAGCGCCCGCGCACTTTCAGGGGTATCTCGCCAGGCCACCAGCACCTGCTCGCCGCAGCGCTCCAGCGGCAGGGCGCTGACATAGGGCACGAACAGCATCGGGCAGCCGCCGGCGATCAGCAGCCGGCCCAGCAG
Organism: Burkholderiaceae bacterium; assembly: GCA_041920215.1. Classification (GTDB taxonomy): domain Bacteria; phylum Pseudomonadota; class Gammaproteobacteria; order Burkholderiales; family Burkholderiaceae_C; genus JAYRSJ01. Next base: position 184,490 of record JAYRSJ010000004.1, read on the forward strand.
GCCCTCGGGACTGCCGTCATGCTGCTGCGGATCTTGCTGGCCAACCACCAGCAGATCGCTGCAGCGGGCCCGCTGCTCCAGCTCGCGGGCCGACTCGCTCAGCACGCTGCTGAAGGCGATCGCGCCGCCCGCAGCCGCCACCAGATCGGCGGCACGCTGCTGGCGCGCCGCATCGGTCTCGCCGCGCAGCTGTACCGCCAGGCTGGAGGTCTCGGGCGAGAGGTAGGCCCCCGAGGTGCTGGGCGCCACCGCATGCAGGGCCTCCAGCTGCGCGCCATGCTCAAGCGCCAGGCGCTGCGCCAGCGCCAGCACCTGGGCCGCATGCGGGCTGTCCGAGATATGGACCAGGATCGATTGCAGCCTGCTCATGACGCGCTCCTATCGTTATGGGGTCGGTGATCAGCGCCGATGCTAGCCCGATCAGGGTCGCCCGCCCAGACCGGCTTCTGCCGCTGGCTCAAACCCCGGTCGCCTGTCGCATAGACCGGCGCGCCGGACAAGGCATAGTGCGGCCCAGGCCCGCACTCCGCTCGCGACGATGACACCCGCAAGACCTGACACCGCTCCGGCCCCGCAACCCTGGCATGCGCTGGCGGCCGAGGCCCTGCTGCAAGCGCTGGGCAGCGACGCCCGCCTGGGGCTGGACGCGTCGACGGCAGCTCGCGCAATGGCAAGGCATGGCCCCAACACCCTGCCCGAGCCTCCGGCCCGGCCACGCTGGCGCCAGCTGCTGCGCCAGTTCCAGAGCCCGCTGGTCTACATCCTGCTGGTGGCCGCCGCGCTGGCCCTGAGTCTGGGGCACCGTGGCGATGCGGCCGTGATCCTGGCCGTGCTGCTGCTCAACGCCGTCATCGGCCTGATCCAGGAGGGCCGGGCCGAGCGCTCGATGCAGGCGCTGCGCCAGCTGTCGGCACTGCGGGTGCGGGTGCTGCGCGACGGCCAGGAGCAGCTGCTGGCGGCCCGCGAGCTGGTGCCGGGTGACCTGCTGCTGCTGGCGGCCGGCGACGCGATCGCCGCCGACGCCCGGCTGCTGGAGGCGTCGCAGCTGCAGGCCGCTGAAGCCGCGCTGACCGGCGAGTCGGTGCCAGTGGCCAAGCTGAGCACGGCCTTGCCCGAGGCCACCGGCCTGGCCGACCGGCGCAATATGGTCTACGCCGGCACCCATATCAGCGCCGGCCGCGGCCGCGCCCTGGTGGTGGCCACCGGCGCGCAGACCGAGGTGGGGCGCATCGCCCACCTGACCGAGCGCGCGCTGGAACCCAAGACGCCGCTGGAGCAGCGCATCGAGCAGTTCGGCCGCTGGCTGGTCGGCGCGGCACTGGGGCTGTTCGCGCTGGTGCTGGCGCTTGGCCTGTGGCGCCAGCTGCCGCTCAGCGAGGTGCTGATGGTGGCGATCAGCCAGATGGTGTCGATGGTGCCCGAGGGCCTGCCGGTGGCCATGACCATCGCGCTGGCGGTGGGCATGCAGCGGATGGCGGCGCACGGAGCCATCATCCGCCGCCTAGCCGCCGTCGAGACTCTGGGGTCGACCACGGTGATCTGCAGCGACAAGACCGGCACGCTGACCCGCAACGAGATGACCGTGCAACGGCTCTGGCTGGCCGATGGCCGCTGGCTGGAGGTCAGCGGCAGTGGCTACACACCCAGCGGCACGATACGCGCCGACGGGCAAGACCTGACACCGGCCGATGGCCCGCTGTCCGAGCTGCTGCGCGCCATGGCGCTGTGCAACGACGCCGAGCTGCTGCCCCCCGACGATGACAGCGAGCCCGGCGTGGCGGGCGGCTGGCGGGTGCTGGGCGACCCCACCGAGGGCGCGCTGCTGGTGCTGGCGGCCAAGGCCGGACTGCAGCCGGCCGCGCTGCGGGCCGCGGCGCCGCGCGTGGCCGAGCTGCCCTTCGACGCCGACAGCAAGCTGATGGCCACCGCGCATCGCAGCGCCCCGGGAGCGCTGCCCCAGCTGATGATCAAGGGTGCGCCCGAGGCATTGCTGCGCCTGCTGCCGGCCGACGACGCAGCGCTGGCCGAGGCCTGCCGAGCGGCCGCCGAAACTCTGGCGGCCGGCGCGCTGCGCGTGCTGGCGGTGGCCTGCGTGGACGCCGGCACGCTGGACCTGGCCGCCGGCTTCGCCGGCCTGCAGGGGCGGCTGCGCCTGCTGGGCCTGGTCGGACAGATCGACCCGCCGCGCGAGGAGGTCAAGGCCGCCATCGCCGGCTGCCAGGGGGCCGGCATACGCCCGCTGATGCTGACCGGCGACCACAAGCTGACCGGCCTAGCCATCGCCCGCACCCTGGGTTTGGCCGGGCCCCAGGCGCGCGCCGTGGACGGCGAGGAGCTGGAGCGCATGGGCGAGGAGGAGCTGCGTGCCGCCCTGCCGCAGATCGCCGTGTTTGCCCGCGTGCAGCCGGCCCAGAAGCTGCGCATCGTCGAGGCCCTGCAGGCCGAGGGAGAGGTGGTGGCGATGACCGGCGACGGCGTCAACGACGCGCCGGCGCTGGCACGCGCCGATGTGGGCGTGGCCATGGGCATCACCGGTACCGAGGTGGCCAAGAGCGCGGCCAAGATCGTCATCAGCGACGACAACTTCGCCACCATCGTCGCCGCCATCGAGCAGGGCCGCGTCGTCTACGCGAATCTGAAGAAGGTCATCCTGTACCTGCTAGCCACCTCGATGGCCGAGGTGCTGGTGCTGCTGCTGGCGCTGCTGAGCGGCTTTCCGCTGCCGCTGCTGGCGGTGCAGATCCTTTGGAACAATGTGGTCACCGAAGGTACGGTGACCGTCAATCTGGTGATGGACCCGCCCGAAGGCGACGAGCTGCATCGGCCGCCCGTGCCGCGCGAAGACCGGCTGCTGGATCCGCAGATGCTGGCCCGCATTGCGCTGATGACCCCGGTGATCGCCGCCATCACCTTCGGCTGGTTTGCCTGGCGGGTGCACACGGGCGTGGCGCTGGACCAAGCCCGCACTGAGACCTTCTGCCTGCTGGCCGCCTGCGAGTGGTTCAATGTGCTGAACTGCCAGTCGGCGCGCCGTTCGGCACTGCGCCTGGGTCTGCGCCAGAACCCCTGGCTGCTGGCGGGTCTGGGGCTCAGCATCGCACTGCAGCTGGCGGTACTCTACCTGCCGCCCTTGGCCGCGCTCTTTCATACCGTGCCGCTCGGCCTGGCCGAGTGGCTGCCGCTGGTGGCCCTGTCCAGCCTGGTGCTGTGGGCCGAGGAACTGCGCAAGCTGCTGCTACGCCGACGCCTCTAGAATCGCGGGCCTGGCATGCCGCCCGAGATGCTGCTGCTGCGCCCCACTATGGAACGCCTGCGACGCCTGCTCCCCAGCCCCGACTCCCTGCAAGACAAACGCTGGCTGCGCTGGCTGGGGCCCTTGCTCCAGCACCCGCGGCTCTGGCATGTGAGCCGGCGCGGCATCGCGCTGGGCATGGCAATTGGCGTGTTCTTCGGCCTGCTGATACCGATCGCGCAGATCCCGGTATCGGCCGCGGTCGCTGTGGTGCTGCGCGCCAATGTGCCCAGCGCCATCGCCAGCACCCTGGTGACCAATCCGGTCACCTTCGGACCGGTCTACTACGCGGCCTGGCGCCTGGGCAAGGCCGTGCTGGGCGAGCCGGTCGATGCCGCACAGGCGCCGCCCGCACAGCGTGACAGCGCGCCCGCCGACGACGGCGTCGCCTGGTGGGAGCGCAGCCTGACCCAGCTGCGGGCCGTTGGCCAGGCCCTGCTGCTGGGCCTGGCCATCATGGCCTGCAGCATCGGGCTGCTCACCTATGGTCTGGTCAGCGCCATCTGGGCCTTGCGGGTGCGCTGGCGGCGACGCCGTCGGCTGCGGGACCGGCCCGAGTGACCGCTCCAGGTTGACGTGTCAAACTCGGCCCATGGATCTGAACCGCAATCTCACTGTCGTCATTCCCGCGCTCAACGAAGAGCGCCACATCGCCCAGGTCATCGGCGTGGTCCGCCAACAAGCGCCTGGCGTGCGCATCGTTGTCATCGACGATGGCTCCATCGATGCCACCATCGAGCAGGCCAGCCGGGCCGGTGCCGAGGTGTTCACCAGCAGTCTGCTGGGCAAGGGTGCCTCGATGCGCGACGGACTGGACCTTGTGCAGACCCCCTGGGTGGCCTACCTGGATGCCGATCTGGGAGGCCTGCAGCTGGACCTGCTGGAGCGCCTGTGCGCGCCGCTCGCGGCCGGCGAGGCCGATCTGGTCAAGGCGCGCTTCTCGCGCAGCGGTGGTCGCGTCACCGAGTTGACCGCCAAGCCTCTGCTGCGCGTGTTCTTTCCCGAGCTGGCGCACTTCGTGCAGCCGTTGGGCGGCATCATTGCCGGCACGACCGCGCTGCTGAGCGCGCTGCAGATCGATGACGACTACGGCGCCGATGTGGGCATCCTGATCGACGCCCACCTCAAGGGGGCTCGCATTTCAGAAGTTAGCATCGGCGAAATCGTCAATGACAGCCAGCCGCTGGAACGGCTGTCGCTGATGGCGCAGCAAGTCAGCCGTGCCATCATGCAGCGGGCCAAGGCCAGCCACCGCTTCAGCTTCGAGCAGTTTCTGGAGCTGGAGGAAGTCGAGCGCCAGGCCCGTGGCACCTTCGAGCGGGTGGCGCGCCGACTGGCCAGTGCCGACAAGGTGGCGCTGTTCGACATGGACGGCACGCTGATCGAGGGGCGCTTCATCGATGCGATGGCCCGCCACAGCGGTCGCGAGGCCGAGCTGGCGCGCTGGCTGGACCGCCATGATGTCGATGCCTCGACCCGCAGCGATGCGATTGCCCAGGTCTTCAAGTTCGTGCACCAGCGCGACTTCGTGCGGGTGGCGCGCGATCTGCCGCTGCGAGAGGGCGCTGTCGAGGCGATCAAGCGCCTGCGTCGCGAGGGCTGGCTGGTGGGCGTGGTCAGCGACAGCTATTTCGTCGCTGCCGACATCGTGCGTCGGCGGGTGTTCGCCGACTTCGCCGTGGCCCATTTCATGACCTTCGCCAACGAGATCGCCAGCGGCAATCTGCGCATCAACCCGGCATTCCGCCACGGTGATTCCGAAGTGCCAGAGTCGATCAGCAAGGCCCATGTGGTGCGCCATCTGCGCGACCAGGCCAAGCCTGCCCGGCTGCGCATCGCCGCCATTGGCGACAACCTCAACGACATCCCGATGCTGAGCACGGCCGATATCGGCTTTTCGATCGCCCCCAAGCATCCCGACCTGGCCAACGGTCCCTGGCGGCAGGTGCGCACGCTTGGCGAGGTCAGCGACGCGCTGCTGGGCCCGACCGTCCCTATCTGAGCCAGCCCTTGCGGCGGAAGTAGATGAAGGGCGCTGCCACCGAGGCCAGCATCAGACCCAGCGCAAAGGGGTAGCCCCAGGTCTTGTCCAGCTCGGGCATATACCTGAAGTTCATGCCGTAGATGCTGGCAATCAGCGTGGGCGGCAGCAGGGCCACGCTGGCCACCGAGAAGATCTTGATGATCTTGTTCTGGTTGATGTTGATGAAGCCGACCGTGGCATCCATCAGGAAGTTGATCTTGTCGAACAGGAAAGCGGTGTGCGAGTCCAGCGAATCGATGTCGCGCAGGATCTGGCGCGATTCCTCGAACTGCTCGGCGCTGAGCATGCGGCTGCGCATCATGAAGCTGACCGCGCGCCGTGTGTCCATCACATTGCGGCGGATACGGCCGTTCAGGTCCTCCTCGCGCGCGATCGCCGCCAGCACCTCGCCGGCCTCGGCATCGTTGACATCCTTCTTCAGCACCCGGGCGCTGACCTTCTCCAGGCTGTCGTAGATGCCTTCCAGCGCGTCGGCCGAATATTCGGCATCGGCGTCGTAGAGCTTCAGCAGCACATCCTTGGCGTCCTCGATCAGGGCCGGTATGCGGCGTGCGCGCAGACGCAGCAGGCGGAACACCGGCAGGTCCTCGTCGTGCACCGAGAACAGGATGTTGTTGAAGAGGATGAAGGCGACGCGCACATTGCGCGGTGCATCGTCATCACCGATCAGGAAATCGGAGCGTATATGCAGCTCGCCGTTGTCTTCCTCGTAGAAACGGGCCGATTCCTCAAGATCGTCATCGACGATGTTGTCGGGGATCGTCAGGCCGAAACGGTCACGGATCCAGCCCTTCTCCTCGGCGGTGGGCTGCTCCAAATCGACCCAGATCGGGCGCGACAGCGCCAGGGCCTCGGGACTTTCGATTTCTTCCTGGAACAGCCCGCCCTTCAGACGGCCGTTGTCCAGCGTGAACACATTGAGCATGCGGTGGTCTCAGCGCGCGTCGCGCCGCCTTGGCTTCGTTGGGTGCAAGGGGACGGCAGTCCGTCCGGATGGGATAAGGGGCTACCGTCTCACTCCGGACTGCTGGCGCGCCCAGCCAGCGAGGCTGCGCCGCATGCAAGTGCTGGAGCGGACGGTCACCGAGGGTGATCGCTGTCCAAGAAAGACTCCAGTGATGAGGTGGCGCGATTATCACATCGCCGCCGGGGCGGCCCGCCCAATGGCACAGGGCCGCGGCGACAACTGTGCATTGAACCATGAGCCCAGGCCCCGCGGGGCGACAGCACTTCAAAACTCTCGGTCTTTGCTTTCAAAGCCTTGTCACACCGCGGCTTCAGGCGCACACTGACTTCGTCCCCCCGCTTCCACCCCTTCCCCACTCCGCTACCCGCACACAGCCCACACAAAACGCCTCATCCTGCGCTTGAAGCGCCGTCATTCCCCCCTATCTCTTCGTTTCTTCGTTCAACCCTGTGAAAGGAGGCTCTATGAACCTGACTATCAGCGGCCACCATCTTGAAGTTACGCCAGCGCTTCGCGAGTACGTGCTCACGAAGCTAGACAGGGTGACTCGACACTTTGACCAGGTCGTCGACATCAACGTCCTGCTCACCGTCGAGAAGCAGAAGGAAAAGGACCGCCGCCAGAAGGCCGAGGTCACCGTGCATGTCAAGGGCCGCGATATCTTCGTCGAGCAATCGCATGAAGATCTGTACGCCGCGATCGACCAGCTGATGGACAAGCTGGACCGTCAGGTTTGCCGCCACAAGGACAAGGTGCAGGAGCACCACCACGCCTCGGGCAAGCGCCTCGATGTCAGTGCGCCCTGAGTCGCACCCATGAGCACCGCTTGATCGGTGCTCGCAAGCAAGTCGGGCAGCCTGCGGGCTGCCTTTTTGTTGATGCTGGCGGGGGCCGCCTTACACCCGCAATCGAGTGCCCTACCTAGGCTTTACCAAGCCATGTTGCTGCGCCGCCGCAAAATCTGCGCAATACTCCAAACACGGAGGCCGGCGCCTGCACAGCCAGGAGCCAGCTTCCTATAATCCGCTCCCTAGCTACCGACCAAGCGTCCCGCCCAAGGCTACCAGCCGTCGACGGCGCTGTGCCAGATGAACCGTCTCGCCGCCATACTGCCAGCCAGCAATGTGCTCGTGAATGTGGACGCCTCCAGCAAGAAACGCGTGTTCGAGCATGCCGGCCTGCTGTTCGAGAACAACCACGCGATCTCCCGTGCCCTGGTCACAGACAATCTGTTTGCCCGCGAGCGCCTCGGTTCCACCGGTCTGGGTCACGGCGTCGCCATTCCGCATGGCCGCATCAAGGGATTGAAGAACCCGCTGGCCGCGGTGCTGCGTGTTCAGCAGGCCATAGGCTTCGATGCACCGGATGATGAACCGGTCAGCCTGCTGATTTTCTTGCTGGTGCCCGAGGCCGCCACCCAGCGTCATCTGGAGATCCTGTCAGAGATCGCTGAGATGCTGTCGGACCGCGAGTTGCGCGAGCGCCTCAAGCTCGAGCTCGAGGCCAGCGCGGTGCACAAGCTGATCTCCGAATGGGAACCGCTCAAGTCGGTCGCCTGAAACCACAAGACCGCTGAGTGAAAGCCACCTCGATCAGTGCCGACCGGCTCTTTGAAGAGCACCGCGAGGCCCTGCGCTGGGAGTGGATTGCCGGCCACGCCCATCCCGAACGCCGCTTCGACGAGGCGGCGCTGCGCGATGCGCAGTCAGCTGCCGATCTGGTCGGCTACCTGAACTACATCCACCCCTACCGCGTGCAGCTGGTGGGGCGGCGCGAGGTGGCCTATCTGAGCCAGGCCTCGGGCGATGTGCTGGATCGGCGCATTGCGCGCATCGTCACGCTGGAGCCGCCGGTCATCATCGTGGCCGACAACCAGGCCCCGCCGGATCGCCTGGTGGCGATGTGCGACCGGGCCGAGATTCCGCTTTTCGTCACCGCCGAATCCGCCGGCCATGTGATTGATGTGGTGCGGGCCTATCTGGGTCAGGTCTGCGCCAACCGCAGCACCCGGCATGGCGTGTTCATGGACATCCTGGGCCTGGGCGTGCTGCTGACCGGCGAATCCGGCCTGGGCAAGAGCGAGCTGGGCCTGGAGCTGATCTCGCGCGGCCATGGCCTGGTGGCCGACGATGCGGTGGACTTCTTCCGCATCGCCCAGACCGCGATCGAAGGCCGCTGCCCCGAGCTCTTGATGAACCTGCTGGAGGTGCGCGGCATCGGCCTGCTGGACATCAAGGCCATCTTTGGCGAGACCGCGGTGCGCCGCAAGATGCGCCTCAAGCTGATCGTGCACCTGGTGCGCAAGGAAACGATGGAGCGCGACTTCGAGCGCCTGCCCTACGAGCCCCTGTACGAAGAGGTGCTGGGCATGCCGGTACGCAAGGTGGTGATCGCGGTGGATGCCGGCCGCAACCTGGCGGTGCTGGTGGAGGCCGCGGTGCGCAACACCATTCTGCAACTACGCGGCATCGACACCTACCGCGAGTTCGTCGAGCGCCACCAGCGCGCCATCGAGAGCGGTCAGCACAACACCGACGACTGAGCCCTGCGGCGGCATGCGCCGCGCCCGCTCAGCCGCGATGCTTGCAGTCCTTCTTGGTGCAGGCGGCATACAGCGCCAGCGAATGTTCCTGCAGGTCGAAGCCGCGCTCGCGCGCGATCGCGTGCTGGCGCTCCTCGATCTGCGGATCGAAGAACTCTTCGACCCGGCCGCAGTTGAGGCACACCAGATGGTCGTGGTGGTGGCCCTCATTGAGCTCGAAGACCGCCTTGCCCGACTCGAAGTGATTGCGTGACAGCAGACCGGCCTGCTCGAACTGCGTCAGCACGCGGTAGACCGTGGCCAGACCGATGTCGGCACCCTCGACCAGCAAGGCCTTGTAGACGTCTTCGGCCGTCATATGGCGCTGCGCCGTCTTCTGGAAGATCTCCAGAATCTTGATGCGGGGCAGCGTGGCCTTGAGGCCGCTGTTCTTGATCTCGTCGGTCCGGTTCATCGCCTGATTGGGGTCCGGGCCCACCTGGGCCCAGCCGCTAGAATGCGCCGATCATAGCCAGCTGCCGGGCTCCCCGAGCCCTTAGCCCCAGAAGATATGCGACTGATCACGATTCCTCTGCCCCGTCCGGGCCTGGTGGCCGCGCTGGCGCTGGCCGGCCTCGCGGTCCTGAGCGGCTGCAGCCAGCTGCCCAAGGTCGATGGCGACAAGGTGTTGGGCCTGGTGACGCCCTACCGCATCGAGGTGGTGCAGGGCAATGTGCTGACCAAGGAACAGGTCGCGCGGGTCAAGCCCGGCATGCCCCGCGAGCAGGTGCGCGATCTGCTCGGCTCGCCGCTGCTGACCGATGTGTTCCATGAAGACCGCTGGGACTATGTGTTCACGATACGTCGCCAGGGTGCGCCCGAGCAGAAACGCAAGGTGGTGGCCCTGTTCGACGGGCAGCAGCTGAAGTCGCTGGAGACACCCGACGACCTGCCGACCGAGCGCGAGTTCGTGGCCCTGATCAACACCTTCAAGCCCAGCCGCGCCGTGCCCAAGCTGGAGCTCAGCGAGGCCGAGCGTGCCGCGCTGCCGGTGCCCACCCGACCGGCCGCGGCCGCCACCGACGCACCCACCGGCGTGCAGCGCAGCTACCCGCCGTTGGAGCCCCGCACATGAGCCCCCTGCGCATCGCGGTGGCCGGCGCCTCCGGTCGCATGGGCCGCATGCTGGTCGAGGTGGTGCTGAACACGCCCGACTGCTCGCTCAGCGGCGCCCTGGACCGCGCCGGCAGCCCGGCACTGGGCCAGCCGGCCGGCGCCTTCCTGGGCCGCGAAGGCACGGTGGCCATCACCGCCGATCTGCGCCAGGGCCTGCAGGGCACCGATGTGCTGATCGATTTCACCCGTCCCGAGGGCACGCTGGCGCATCTCGAAGTCTGCCGCGAGCTGGGCGTGGCCGTCGTGATCGGCACCACCGGCTTCGACCCGGCGCAAAAGGCGCAAATCGCCGCGCATGCCCAGCATATCGGCATCATGATGGCGCCCAATATGAGCGTCGGCGTCAATGTGGTGCTGAAGCTGCTGGAGATGGCCGCAAAGGCCCTGAACACCGGCTACGACATCGAGATCATCGAGGCCCACCACCGCCACAAGGTCGATGCGCCCAGTGGCACCGCGCTGGCCATGGGCGAAACCGTGGCCGCCGCACTGGGTCGCGATCTGAAGCAATGCGCGGTCTACGGCCGCGAGGGCCATACCGGCGAGCGCGACCCCTCCACCATAGGCTTTGCCACGGTGCGCGGCGGCGACATCATCGGTGACCACACGGTGCTGTTCGCCGGCACCGGCGAGCGCATCGAGATCAGCCACAAGTCCAGCAGCCGGGCCACCTATGCCCAGGGCAGTGTGCGCGCCGCGCGCTTCCTGGCCAGCCACGGCCCGGGCCTGTACGGCATGGACGACGTGCTGGGCCTGCGCTGAGCCATGGGCGGCTTCGGCGAATTCTGGCAGCTGGCCGACGGCGTAGGCCGCAGCGTTGCGCTGCTGCTGCTGACGATGTCCGTCAGCGTCTGGGTGCTGATCCTCTACAAGAGCTGGCTGCTGCACCGCGCCCGGCGCGGCATCGCCGGCGCGATACCGTCTTTCTGGGCCGCGGCCTCGCTGGACGAGGGCCGCGCCAGCCTGCAGGCCCTGGATCGCGAAGCCCTGCTGCTGCCGCTGCTGGATGCCGCCACCGCCACCACCCGCCACGGCACGCTGGAGGCAGGCGGCCGGCGCGAGTCGCAGCTGACCCGGCGCCTGCGCGATGCGCTGCATCTGGGCCTGCAGCGCCTGCAGTTCGGCCAGGTGCTGCTGGCCTCGGTGGGTGCCACCGCGCCCTTCATCGGCCTGTTCGGCACCGTCTGGGGCATCTACCACGCGCTGGTGGGCATCTCGGCCTCCGGCAGCCTGACGATAGAGAAGGTCTCGGGGCCGGTGGGCGAGGCCCTGATCATGACCGCCGCCGGCCTGGCCGTCGCGATTCCCGCGGTGCTGGCCTACAACGTCTTCGGCAAGCTGATCAATGCCTGCGAGGCCGAGCTGGAAGGCTTCGCGCATGATCTGCGCGAGATGCTGGACCGCTGAGTCATGGCTTTCGGCCGCTTGGAGCGCCGCGATCCGCCCAAGCCCATGGGCGAGATCAATATGACGCCGCTGATCGACGTGATGTTGGTGCTGCTGGTGATCTTCATGATCACCGCCCCGCTGATGAGCAGCAGCCTGCGCCTGGACCTGCCCAAGAGCGAGGCCGCCACGGCCGGCGACAGCCCGGCCTTCGTGGCGGTCGCCATCAGCCCCGAGGGCCGGCTATTCATCGGCGAGCAAGCGCTCGACGAAACCGAGTTCCGCCAGCGCATCCAGGCCCTGGCCCAGGGTCGGCCGGAGCTGGAGGTGCAGCTGCGCGCCGACCGCAGCGTGCCCTATGGCCAGGTGGCCGCGCTGATAGGCTGGGTGCAGGCCGCCGGCCTGAACCGCATCGCCTTCGTGGCCGAGGCCGGCCCGGCCGCCAGCGGCGCGCGCTGACAAGGCCGCGCCTCCTACAATCGGCGCCTTCAGCGCCTGCCCTCCCCATGATGAACGACAAGTACGCCCCGAACGAGATCGAAGCCGCCGCCCGCGCCTACTGGAACGCCCGCGATGCCTATCGCGTGGTCGAGGACGCGAACAAGCCCAAGTTCTACGCCTGCTCGATGCTGCCCTATCCCAGCGGCAAGCTGCATATGGGCCATGTGCGCAACTACACGATCAACGACATGCTCACGCGCCAGCTGCGCATGAAGGGCTTCAATGTGCTGATGCCGATGGGCTGGGACGCCTTCGGCCTGCCCGCGGAAAACGCGGCGATGAAGAACAAGGTGCCGCCGGCCAAGTGGACCTACGAGAACATCGCCTATATGAAGGGCCAGATGCAGGCCATGGGGCTGGCGATCGACTGGTCCCGAGAAATAGCCACCTGCAAGCCCGACTACTACAAGTGGAACCAGTGGCTGTTCATCAAGATGCTCGAGGCGGGCATCTGCGAGCGCCGCACCCAGGTCGTCAACTGGGACCCGGTGGACCAGACCGTGCTGGCCAACGAGCAGGTCATCGACGGGCGCGGCTGGCGCTCCGGCGCCATCGTCGAGAAGCGCGAGATCCCCGGCTACTACCTGAACATCACCCAGTACGCCGAGGAGCTTCTCTCCGCCGTTAGCAACCCCGCGGACAAGAGCTATCTGTCCGGCTGGCCCGAGCGCGTGCGCCTGATGCAGGAGAACTGGATCGGCAAGAGCGAGGGCGTGCGCTTCGCCTTCCCGCATGAGATCAAGGGCGCGGACGGTGCGCTGATCCAGGACGGCAAGCTGTATGTGTTCACCACGCGCGCCGACACCATCATGGGCGTGACCTTCTGCGCCGTGGCGCCGGAGCATCCGCTGGCCACGCATGCCGCCGCGACGAACCCGCAGCTCTCCGCCTTCATCGAGGAATGCAAGCAGGGCGGCACGACCGAGGCCGAACTGGCCACGCAGGAGAAGAAGGGCCAGCGTACCGGCCTCTTCGTCACCCACCCGCTGACCGGCGCCGAGGTCGAGGTCTGGGTCGGCAACTATGTGCTGATGAGCTATGGCGACGGCGCCGTGATGGGCGTGCCCGCGCATGACGAGCGCGATTTCGAGTTCGCCAACAAGTACGGGCTGGCGATCAAGCAGGTCGTTGGCGTTGACGGCGAGAACTACAACGACAAGGCCTGGGCCGACTGGTACGGTGACAAACAGCGCGGCGTCTGCATCAACTCCGGCGTGCTCGATGGCCTGAGCCACAAGGCCGCCGTCAGCAAGGTGGCCGAGCTGCTCGGCGCCAAGGGCCTGGGCGAGAAAAAAACCACCTGGCGCCTGCGCGACTGGGGCATCAGCCGCCAGCGCTACTGGGGCACGCCGATCCCCATCATCCACTGCGACGATTGCGGCGCGGTGCCCGTGCCGGCCCAGGATCTGCCGGTAGTGCTGCCCGAGGAGTGCATTCCCGACGGCAGCGGCAACCCGCTGAAGAAGCATGCCGGCTTCCTGAACTGCGCCTGCCCCAAGTGCGGCAAGCCGGCGCAGCGCGAGACCGACACGATGGACACCTTCGTGGACAGCTCCTGGTACTTCATGCGCTATTGCGACGCGCAGAACAGCGAGGCGATGGTCGGCGAGGGCACCGCGTACTGGATGCAGGCCACTGGAGCTGCCGGCGGGAACGCCGGCATGGACCAGTACATCGGCGGCATCGAGCACGCCATCCTGCACCTGCTCTACGCGCGCTTCTGGACCAAGGTGATGCGCGACCTGGGCCTGGTCAAGGTGGACGAGCCCTTCACCAAGCTGCTGACCCAGGGCATGGTGCTCAACCACATCTACTCGCGCCGCGGCGAGAAGGGCGGCATCGAATACTTCTGGCCGCACGAGGTCGAGAACGTCTTCGATGCGTCCGGCAAGATCACCGGCGCCAAGCTCAAGAGCGATGGTTCGCATGTGGACTACGAGGGCGTGGGCACCATGTCCAAGTCCAAGAACAACGGCGTCGATCCGCAGGAGCTGATCAATCAGTACGGCGCCGATACCGCGCGCCTGTTCGTGATGTTCGCCTCGCCCCCGGAACAGACGCTGGAGTGGAACGATGCCGGCGTCGAGGGCGCGCACCGCTTCCTGAAGCGCGTCTGGGGCTTCGGCGCCAAGCATGCCGAGGCCATCAAGGCGGCCGGCAGCGACTTCGCCGCGCTCAGCGGCGAGGGCAAGGCGCTGCGCCGCGAGGTGCATCTGGTGCTCAAGCAGGTCTCGTACGACTACGAGCGCATGCAGTACAACACCGTGGTCTCCGGCGGCATGAAGCTGCTCAATGCGCTGGAAGGCTTCAAGAGCCAGGATGGCGCCGATCGTGCCGTGATCCGTGAAGGCTTCTCGGTGCTGTTGCGCGTGCTCTACCCCGCCTGCCCGCATATCGCCCACACGCTGTGGACCGAGCTGGGCTTTGCAGCCGAGCTGGGCGATCTGCTCGACGCGCCCTGGCCCGCGGTGGACGAGGCAGCGCTGGTGCAGGATGAGATCGATCTGGTGCTGCAGGTCAACGGCAAACTGCGCGGCAGCCTCAAGGTGCCGGCCGGCGCCGACAAGGCCGCGATCGAGGCGGCGGCGCTGGCCCATGCGGAGTTCCTCAAGTTCAGCGAAGGCAAGGCGCCCAAGAAGGTCGTGATCGTGCCGGGCCGCCTGGTCAACGTGGTGGTCTGATGCCCAGGCTCAACCGCCGCCATCTGCTGCTGGCCTGCGCCGGCAGCGGCCTGCTGGCCGGCTGCGGCTTTGCGCTGCGGCGTGCCCCCGAGCTGCAGTTCCGCAGCCTGGCCCTGGCCGGCTTCGCGCCGGACTCGCCGCTGGCCAAGGAGCTCAGGCGTCAGCTGGCGCGCAGCAGCACGGTCGAGCTGCTGGCCGATGCCAACCGCGCCCAGGTGGTGCTGGAGGCGGCGCGCGACGAACGCAGCCGCGTGGTCGTGGCCTCCACCAGCGCCGGCCAGGTGCGCGAATGGCAGCTGCAGCTGCAGCTGGACTATCTGCTGCGCACCCCCGGCGGCGAGGTGCTGCTGCCGCCCACCGAGCTGCGCATGACCCGCGAGATGAACTACACCGAGAGCTCGGCCCTGGGCAAGGAACAGGAGGAGGATCTGCTGTTCCGCTCCATGCAGTCCGATGCGGTGGCCCAGCTGATGCGCCGCCTGGCCACGATACGCCTGCCAGGATGATGGCTCCCCCCCTACGCGCTGCGCGCGCCCGGTCAAACGGAGTGCATTGAGGCATGCAGATTCGAAGCGAAGCGCTGGCCGCCCAGCTCGCCCGCGGCCTCCGGCCCATCTACACGGTGTTCGGCGACGAGCCGCTGCTGGCGCAGGAGGCCTGCGATGCGATACGCGCGGCCGCCAAGGCCCAAGGCTATGGCGAGCGCAAGGTCTTCACCGTGGCCGGCGCCTATTTCGACTGGGGCCCGGTGCTGGGTGCGGCCCAGGCGATGAGCCTGTTTGCCGAGCGCCAGTTCATCGAGATCCGCATCCCCTCCGGCAAGCCCGGCAAGGAGGGCTCGGAGATGCTGCAGCGCTACTGCGCCACCCTGCCCGAGGATGTCGTGACCCTGGTGAGCCTGCCGCGGCTGGACAAGACCCAGCAGGGCAGCGCCTGGTTCGGCGCGCTGGACGCCCAGGGCCTCACCGTGCGGGTCGATCCGATCGAGCGCCGTGCGCTGCCGCAGTGGCTGGCCCAGCGCCTGGCCGCCCAGGGCCAGCGGGTGGCCGAGGGCGATGAGGGGCAGCGCAGCCTGGCCTTCTTCGCCGACAGGGTCGAGGGCAATCTGCTGGCCGCCCATCAGGAGCTGCAGAAGCTGGCCCTGCTGCATCCGGCCGGCACCCTGTCCTTCGAGCAGATCGAGGCCGCGGTGCTGAACGTGGCCCGCTACGACGTCTTCAAGCTCAGCGAGGCGGTGCTGGCCGGCTCGGTGGCCCGCGCGCTGCGCATGCTGGACGGGCTGCAGGCCGAGGGCGAGGCCGCGGTGCTGGTGCACTGGACCCTGGCCGAGGACATCCGCGCGCTGCGCCGCGCCCGCGAGGCCATGGACGCCGGCAAGCCGCTGCCGATGGCGCTGCGCGAGGCACGCGTCTGGGGCCCCAAGGAGAAGCTCTTCGAACGCCTGCTGCCGGGCCTGCGCAGTGCCGAGCTGCTGGCCCTGGTACAGGCCGCCCAGATCTGCGACGGCCTGGTCAAGGGTCTGCGCCATCCCGGCTGGCCGACCGATCCCTGGGCCGCGCTGCGGCGCCTGACCCTGATGCTGGCCCAGACCGCACTGGGCCGCGGCAGCCGGCTGGCGCTGCAGGGCTAACCGGGCGCCGTACGCCCGCGCCGCAACAGGCGGGCGACAGCGGGCTTGTTGCGGCTGTCAGCCCCGGCAAAAAAGGCTATCGTCGCAGCTGCAATGCTGCCGAGATCCCGCTGATGGCCTCCCCACAATCCTGGCTCGCCGCCGCCCTGCTGCTGAGCAGCGCGGGCGGCGCCCATGCCCTGCCCTGGACCGTGCAGGTGCGCAGCGCGCAGGGCGAGGCCCTGGCCGATGCGGTGGTGGCCGTAGAGCTGCAGGGCCGCGGCAGCCGCGCCGCGGCCGGCAGCAAGGCCGAGATGCAGCAGCGCGAGCGCCAGTTCCAGCCCCATGTGCTGGTGGTGCAGGTCGGCACCGCGGTGCATTTCCCCAACTTCGACACGGTGCGCCACCATGTGTACTCGCTGTCGCCGATCAAGCCCTTCGACATCAAGCTCTACTCGGGCACGCCGGCCGAGCCGGTGCTGTTCGACAAGCCCGGCATCGCCGCGCTGGGCTGCAATATCCACGACCGCATGAGCGCCCATATCGCTGTGGTCGAGACCCCGCTGTTCGCCAAGACCGACGCCCAGGGTCGTGCCACGCTGGACCTGCCACCCGGCGAGCACCAGCTCAAGGCCTGGCACCCGCGCCGCGGCCAGCCGGTCTTCCAGGGCCAGAAGCTCAGCGTGCCCGCCGGCAGCTCGGGCGGCAGCAGCCTGGTGCTGCTGCCACTGGACTGAGCCGCCCGCGCCGACGCCCCTGCCCATGACCCTGCCCGACTTTCTCAATCTGCGCCGCATCGAGGGCCGCATCGTCGCCCTCTTCCTGGCGCTGCTACTGGTGGTGCAGCTGCTCAGCTTCGGCCTGATACGCAGCGGCATCGAGCGCAATGCCCAGGCCTCGATCGCGCACGAGCTGCGCACCGGCGAGCGCGTGCTCTTGCGCCTGCTGGCCCAGGCCGCCGAGCGCCGCACCGACGCGGCGCGCCTGCTGGCGGCCGACTACGGCTTCCTGGAAACCCTCAAGCCGCAGGAGGACGGCAGCCTGGACCTGGCCACGCTGCGCGACGCCCTGCTCAACAGCGGCGAGCGCATAGGCGCGACGGTGGTGGCCTTTGCCGATACCCGGCAGCGCCTGGTGACCGCCACCGGCGACGACGCCCAGACCTTTGTCGAAGCCCTGCCCGAGCTGGCGGCGCGCAGCCAGGACGGCGCGGCCAGGGACGAGGCCGACGCCGAGGGCCAGCGTAGCGACCAGCTGCTGGTGCGCGAGGGCCGGCCTTACCAGCTGGTGGCGGTGCCGGTGCGCGCGCCGGTGCTGGTGGGCTGGGTGCTGATGGCCTTCGAGCTCGATGTGCGGCCGCTGCGCGATCTCAAGCAGCTCTCCGATCTGCGCGGCGCAGTGCTGCGCCAGCAGGCCGATGGGACGCTGACCGTGCTGGTCAGCAACCTGCCGGCCGAGGCCAACGCCCAGCTGCAGGCGCAGGCGCCGGTGCTGGGCGAGCAGCTGGGGCTGGTGCTGGGCACCGAGCAGCAGCGCGGCCGCTTCGTACGGCTGGCCGGGGCCGGGCCTGGCGGCCCGGGTGAGCAGGTGGGCGTGTTGCTGCTGCGCTCCTTCGATGAGGCGGTGACGCCCTACCGCGAGCTGCAATGGACGCTGCTGCTGCTCTCGCTGGCCGGCGTGCTGGTGTTCGTGGTCGGCAGCGTGCTGTTCGCGCGGCGCATCAGCCGGCCGATCAAGGCCCTGTCCGATTCGGCCGAGAGCCTGGGCCGCGGCGACTACGCGACCCCGGTGCAGCGCCGCAGCCGCGACGAGGTGGGCGATCTGGCGGCCGCCTTCGAGTCCATGCGCCAGGGCATACGCCAGCGCGATGACAAGGTCAACCGCCTGGCCTTCTGGGACGCCCTCACCCAGCTGCCCAACCGCGCGCAGTTCAGCCAGCGCCTGGCCGAGCGCCTGCAACAGGACGAGCGCGCGCCTTTCGCGCTGCTGATGCTGGACCTGGACCGCTTCAAGCATGTCAACGATGTGCTGGGCCACGACTATGGCGACCGCCTGCTGTGCGGCGTGGCGCAGCGCCTGGCGGCCCTGGGCCTGGCCGAGGCACAAGGCCTGGCGCGCCTGGGCGGCGACGAGTTCGTTCTGCTGATCGAGGGCGATGAGGGCCAGGCCCGCGCGGCGGCGGCCCTGATCCTGCAAAACTTCGAGACCCCGCTGCAGATCGACGAGCAGACGGTGGACCTGGGCGCGGGCATCGGCATCGCGCTGAGCCCTGCCCATGGCCGTGAGGTAGGCCTGCTGCTGGCGCGCGCCGAGCTGGCCATGTATGCGGCCAAGCGCCGCCAGAGCGGCAGCATGGTCTATGCCCCGGCGCTGGACGCCGGCAGCCAGGAATCGCTGACGCTCTTGAGCGAGCTGCGCCGCGCGATCGAGAAGGCGCAGCTGCGCCTGTATCTGCAGCCCAAGGTCGATCTGAAGAGCGGCCAGATCATCAGCGCCGAGGCCCTGGTGCGCTGGCAGCATCCGGAGCGTGGCCTGGTGCCGCCGATGCAGTTCATCCCCTTTGCCGAACAGACCGGCTTCATACGCCAGCTCAGCGCCTGGGTGGTCGAGGCCTCGGCCCGCGCCGCCGCCCAGGCCTGGGCCCAGGGCCAGCGCCTGCGCTACAGCGTCAATCTCTCCACCCGCGACCTGCTGGACCAGGACCTACCCGCCAAGATCGAGCAGATGATCCGGCGCCATGGCACGCCGGCCGAGGCCCTGTGCCTGGAGATCACCGAGAGCGCGATCATGGACGACCCGCAGCGCGCGCTGAACACGCTGGAGCGCCTGTCGGAGATGGGCTTCAAGCTCTCGATCGACGACTTCGGCACCGGCTACTCCTCGCTGGCCTATCTGAAGCGCCTGCCGGTCAACGAGCTGAAGATCGACAAGAGCTTCGTGATGGGCATGGAGCAGGATCACGACGACCGCAAGATCGTGCGCTCGACGATAGAGCTGGCCCATGCGCTGGGGCTCGCGGTGGTGGCCGAGGGGGTGGAAACCGCCAAGGCCTGGCGGCTGCTGGCCCAGCTCGGCTGCGACGAGGGCCAGGGCTATTTCATCAGCCGGCCCATGCCCGAGCAGGACTTCCTGGCCTTTGTGCAGCGCTGGCAGCCGCCCGATCTCGGCGCCGCCAGCAGCGACACCCTGCAGGCCGGCCTCGGCTGATTCAGCCCGGCGCGCGCAGCGGCAGCTCGATGCTGAAGCGGCTGCCCGCCCCGGGCTGGCTGCTGGCGCGTATCTTGCCGCCCAGCAGGGTCTCGACGATGTTGTGGCAGATGCTCAGACCCAGGCCGCTGCCGCCCTGGCCGAACTTGGTCGAGAAGAAGGGCTCGAAGATGCGGGCCAGCACCGCCTCGTTCATGCCCACCCCGTCGTCCTGCAGCCACAGGCGCAGGCGTTCGGGCCCCAGGCTCTCGGCGCCCAGCAGCAGCCGGCCGCCCTCGCGGCCCTCGAAGGCATGGGTCATCGCATTGTTCAGCAGGATCACCAGCACCTGGCTGAGCGCGCCGGGGAAGGACTCCAGCCGCAGCTCGCGCGGCACCGCCAGGTCCAGCTGCAGGCCGGCGCGGCGCAGGCTCAGGCTCATGGTCTGCGCGCATTGCTCGCACAGCTCGGCCAGGCCGAAGCCGCGGCGCTGCTCGGCGCTGCGGTCCACCGCTACCTGCTTGAAGCTGCGCACCAGCGCGGCAGCGGTCTCCATGCTGCGCTCTATGACCTCCAGGCCCTGGCGCGACTGGCTGGCGTAGTCGGCCCAGTCGCTGCGCCGCAGCGCCTGCCGGGCCACCCGGCCCTCGAACTCCTGGGTGCGGCTCAGCAGCGAGCTGGCCACCAGCAGGCTGTTGCCGATCGGCGTGTTCAGCTCATGGGCCACGCCGGCCACCATCGCCCCCAGCGCGGCCAGCTTTTCCTGCGCCATCATGTGGCGCTGCAGCTCGGACAGGCGCCGATAGGCGCGCGCATTGTCCAGCGCGATCGCGCCATAGGCGCAGAGATTGCGGAAGATCAGCTGCTCGCGCTGGCCGTAGGCGGCGGCGCGTGGGGTCTGCACCGTCATCACGCCGATCACCCGCTCGGCCACCATCAGCGGCGCGAACATCACGCTGCGCACGCTGCCGGTGCCGGGAATCTGGGCCTGCGGGGCGATCGCCTCGGCCACCAGGGCCGCATCAACAACGCCCTCGCCACCGCCTTCGCCCAGGATGAAGGCGCGGCGCTCGCGCACGCAGCGGGCGCTGTAGCTGTAGTTGTCGGCCACCGCGATCGGCGGATCCAGAAAGGCCTCGCCCGCTTCCATGCCGAAGGCACAGACCAGCTCGGTGCCGGTGTCGTCGAGCAGATAGACCGCCAGGCTGTCGGCCTGCAGCAGCGCATGCACATGGCGCTCCAACACCTCGAAGATGCGCGGCGCGTCGAGCTGGGTGGTGATCTCCTGGCCGATCGCACCCAGATGCAGCAGGGCCTGGTGGGCGTCCTGCAAGGCCTCGAAGCGGGCCGCCTCCGATTCGGCCAGGCGGCGCAGATGCTCGCTCTCGGCCCGGGCCCGCTCGATCTGGTGGTGGGCGTGCAGGGCCGCGGTGCGGCGACTGCTTTCCTCGCTGAAGCTGCGCTGGCGCAGCGCGCTGGACCGGCGCGCCAGCCGGTAGGCGGCCGGCCAGTCGCCGGCCGCGGCGCTGGATTCGGCGGCGTCGTCCAGCAGCAGCGCGGGCGGCTGGTAGTCGGGCACCTGGGCCGCACCTTGCAGGGCCTGCTGCAGCAGCGCATGGGCGGCCGCGCCGTCGCCCAGGGCCCGCTGGGCACCGGCCTGCACCCACAGCATCTCGACCTCGACGCCGCGCTCGCGCTGCTGGCGCGCCTGCGGCAGCGCGGCGGCCAGCAGCGCCAGCGCCGCCGCGGGCTGCTCCAGGGCCAGCAGCGCGCGGGCCCGGCCCAGCTCGGCGTCGATGCGCAGATCCACCGAGGAATCGCCCACCTGGGCCGCCAGCGCCTCGAAGGCCTGCAGGGCCTGCGCATGCCGACCCTGGTCCTGCTCGGTCTGGGCCAGGTATTTGAGCGCCAGCGCATGGGTGCGAGTGCCGGGCCGGGCCGCCTCAATCTGCAGCGCCTCCTGCAGCAGCTCGCGCGCCGCATCGGCCTGGCCCTGGCAGCGCAGCGCGTCGCCGCTCTGGGCCAGCGCGAAGCTGATCGCGGTGGGCCAGCGCGCCGCCCGCGCCAGCTCCAGGCTGCGGCGCAGCCAGTCGCCGGCGCTCTGGTAGTCGGCCATGCGGGTGTAGCTGTGGCCCAGATTGCTGGCCACGCCCAGCGCCCGGCGCAGCTGGCCGGTCTGCAGCGCCCATTCATAGGCCTGGGCCGAGAGCGCGATGCTCTGCAGATACTCCGCCGCCAGCCCGGCCCGCAGGCCCTGGTAATCGGCCAGCGCGGCCGCACAGGCCGGGCTGAGACCGGCCGTGCCGGCCGGCAGCAGGGGCTCGAACTCGGCCTGGGCGGCCGCTGCATCACGAAAGAGTTCAGACCGAGCCAGACTGGCCCGCATCAGCAGCAGTCGCTCGGCATCGCCGGCGCGCTGCGCCTCGGCGATGGCCGCGCGCAGCTCCGCGCGCGAGGCAGCCATCCGACCCTGGACCTCTTCCAGGTAATGAGCCAGCCAGCGAGCATCGGCGCAACCAAGGGCATGGTCCAGCGCCTGGAACTGCTGCAGGGCCTGAGTCTGCTGGGCGGCGGCCCGCTCGATGTCCATGGCCAGCAGGGCCGCCTCGGCCTGCACCAGCTGCAGCCGGGCCAGGGCCAGCTGGCGCTGCGCAGGCGTCCAGTCGACCAGGGCGATATCCGCAGCCAGGGCCTGGGCCAGCTGTTCGGCGCGCGCCGAATCGCGCTGGCGCAGCGCCCACACCTGCCACAGCCGCTGCAGCGGGCTCAGGCCCTGCCGGGCCTCGGCCTGCTCCAGCTCGGCCAGCAGCTCGCCGGGCACGAACAGCGGCAGGCTGTCCAGGTCCAGACGGGTGATGGCCACCATCTCAATAGCCCTGGCTGCGCTCGACGCTATGCAGCAGCGGCGCACCGCTGCGCAGGGCCTGCAGATTGCGGCCCACCACCAGGGCCGCCGTGCGCGGGTCGGTCTGGGCGGCGGTATGCGGCAGCACCGTCACCCGCGGATGGCGCCAGAAGCGATGGTCGGGCACTAGCGGCTCGCTGCGGAACACGTCCAGCAGCGCATGGCCGATCTGGCCGTTGTCCAGCGCGGCCAGCAGATCGGCCTCGACCACATGGGCGCCGCGCGCCAGATTGACCAGTCCGGCCCCTGGCTTCATCTGCGCAAAGCGGGCCGCGTTGAAGAAGTCCTGGGTGGCGACGGTCAGCGGCAGCAGATTGACGACGCTGTCGGCCTGGCTCAGGGCCTGGGCCAGCGCGGCCTCGCCCTGCACCTCCGCCACATCCGCCAGGCCATGCGGGCGGCGGCTGTAGCCGGCCACCGCGTAGCCGAGCTGGCGCAAGGCCCGGGCAAGACCTGCCCCCAGCTCGCCCATGCCCAGCACCAGCACCTGCCACTCATCGGCGCGCCGCTGCTCGGGCTGGCGCCACAGCGCCGCCTGCTGCTGTTGCTGCAGCTGGAAGAAGCCGCGGTGCTGGCCCAGCACCGCCCAGATGCCGGTCTGCACCATGGCCGCGCTCATCGCCGGATCGACCATGCGACACAGCGGCAGGCCCGCCGGCAGCGTGGTGTCGGCCAGCAGCTTCTCGACCCCGGCCCACAGCGACTGCACCAGGCGCAGGCCCGGCAGGCCCTGCAGCGCACCCGGCGCCGGGTTGGCCACCACCGCCACCTCGATGGCGGCCAGCGCCGCCGCATCATCGTCGGCAGGCCGCTCGCTCAGCCACTGCTCGGCCGGCATCGCGGCGCGCAGGCATTGCAGCCAGCGCTCGCGCTCCTCGTCCGGCCAGCGGCCGATCAGCAGCACCGCCATGGCGCTCAGAGCTCGCGCTCTTCCAGCGCCTCGCACAAGGCCATCAGGCCGGCCCGTAGCGTGGCGATGCGCACCGCATGGCGGTCACCGCTGAAATGCTCCTGCCAGACCTTGGGCGGCTGGCAGCCATGGGCCAGGGCCAGCCAGACCGTCCCTACCGGCTTGCCCTCGCTGCCGCCGCTGGGACCGGCGATGCCGGTGACGGCCAGCGCCCAGTCGATCGGCGCATGGGCCAGCAGGCCGCGCGCCATATGGCTGGCCACCTCGCCGCTGACCGAGCCATGCAAGGCGATCAGCGCCGAGGGCACGCCCAGCAGCTCGGTCTTGGCCTCGTTGCTGTAGCTGACCACACCGCGCTCGAACCACTGGCTGGAGCCCGGCAGGCTGGTGCAGGCCGCGGCGATCAGGCCGCCGGTGCAGCTCTCGGCCGTGCCCATGCGCTCGCAGCGCCGGATCAGGGCCAGCGCGATGCGATCGATCAGCTCATGTTCTTCGGGGAACAGCATGGTCGGGCTCCTTCTTGCTTCACAAACGCCACAGCGCGATCAGCACAAGGGTACATCCGGCCGCGACGAAATCATCGAACAAAATGCCCCAGCCCTGGGCCCAGCTGACCGGCGCGCCACGCTGGCCCTTGAAGAGCTGATCGGCCCAGCGCACCGGCCCGGGCTTGGCCGCGTCGAAGAGGCGGAACAGACCGAACGCGGCCAGCTGGCCCCAGAAGCCGGTGGGCATCACCAGCAGCAGCACCAGCCAGAAGGCCAGCACCTCGTCCCAGACGATGGCGCCGGGGTCAGGTATTGCCAGGTTGCGGGCCGTCACCGTGCATGCCCACCAGCCCACCAGAGTGCCGACCGCGATCAGGGCCAGCCACTGGCCCTCGCTGAGCCAGCGGTCCAGCACCAGAAAGGCGGCCCAGGCCCACAGCGTGCCCACGGTGCCGGGCGCCTTGGGCGAGAGCCCGCTGCCGAAACCCAGCGCAATCCAGTGCGCCGGATGGCGCAGCATGAAGGCGGCGGTGGCGCGGCGCGGCGCCTGTGCGGAGGTACCCGGGGTGGGGCTCGCCGTCGTCATCATCATGGGGTTTTGAAATGGTCGAAGGAGGGCTCGCTCCAGGGCAAGACCTGGCCCTGCGCGTCGACCAGGCGCAGGCCCGGCACCGGCTCCAGCTGGCCCACATGCGTCACCGGCGTGCCGCTGGCGGCCGCGGCCGCCAGCACGGCCGCGCGGGCCGTGGTGGCGGCGCTGAAGATCAGCTCGTAGTCATCGCCACCGGCCAGCGTGCACAGGCGCTGCAGCGCCACGGGCTGCTTCGCCAGCGCCGGGCCACGCGGCAGCGCATCGGCCTGCACCGTGGCGCCCAGGCCCGAGCGCTTCAGCACATGGGCCAGATCGCCGGCAAAGCCGTCCGACACATCGATGGCGCTGCTGGCCACGCCGCGCAGGGCCTGGCCCAGCGCCACCCGCGGTTGCGGCTGCTCCATCGCAAGGCGCGCGCAGGCGAAGTCTTCGCCCGCGAGCTGCACCGTGCCGCGGAAGGCTTCCAGCGCCAGCCGCGCATCGCCCAGCGCGCCCGACACATAGAGATCGTCGCCCGCCCGGCCGCCCGAGCGCAGCAAGGCCTGAGCCCGCGGCGCCTCGCCCATCACGGTGATGCAGATGTTCAGCGGGCCGGCCGTGGTGTCGCCACCCACCAGCGCGATGCCGTGCTCATCAGCCAGCGCGAACAGCCCGCGGGCAAAGCCGGCAAGAAAGGCTTCATCGACGCGCGGCAGCGCCAGCGCCAGCGTGAAGGCCCGCGGCGTGGCGCCGCAGGCCGCCAGGTCCGACAGGTTCACCGCCAGCGCCTTGTGACCCAGCCGCTCCGGCGCCACGGTGGCGAGGAAATGCCGGCCCTCGACCAGCATATCGGTCGACACCAGCCACTGCATACCCGGCGCCGGATTCAGTAGCGCGCAGTCATCGCCTATGCCCAGGCCTACCGCGCCACCCGGTTGCGCCACCTCCGGACGCTGGAAATAGCGCGCGATCAGATCGAATTCACCCATGGGGGGATTGTGGCAGTCCGGCTCCTTTGCCGGTCCGATGCCAAGGCACGAGACACATCGCCCTTATGGAATGTGCTCCACCCCCTCATCCGGCACCACCACCCAGCCATGCTTGCGCTCCTCGTAGACCGAGACGCCGGGCGCCGGGAAGCTTGGGTCGGCAAAGGCACCTACCGGGATGGCGATGAAGTCTTCCTCCAGGCCCTCGGGCTCGTAATAGACCGTGGCGCCGCACTGCGGGCAGAAGTGGAAACGGATGCGCGAGCCTTCATCGCCGACCCGCACATACTCGGTCGAGCGGCCGGTGATCGTCAGCTGCGCGCGGCGGAAGCGGGCCTGCTGGCCGAAGGGGCTGCCGGTGCGGCGCTGGCAGGCCAGACAGTGGCAGATGGAGACGCGCACCGGGTCACCCAGCACCCGGGCACTGAGCTGGCCGCAGCTGCAGGCGGCGAGACGCTGATGAATGGAATGATTCATTGACCAATGCCCTCCGCTTGAGCGCTTGACGGGGCGCGCGGGCACCATCGTAGCGCCGGGCGGGGCTCTAGCCGGGCTGCGGCTGCGCGCGTACAGCAGAGCGGGTGGGCCTGATGCGCAGGTAAAAGGGGGAGCCGGCGGGAGGCACGACCAGAGGCGGAGGACACGGAGCATCAGGCCTGCCCGCTCTGCTGCACTCCAGCTCCAGCTCCCCCGCAGACACTAGCCAGACGCGGGCGCCGTTCCAGCGACGACCTTGACATACTCCTCGTCATCCACCGCCAGCCCGCGGATCACGTCATTGCCCGGCAACAGGCGGCTGAACACAAAGCCGGCCTTGCGCAGCACCCGGGCCGAGGCGCTATTGCCCACGCTCACGGTGGCCACAAAGCGCCGCACGCCGCGCTGCGCCAGCGCCTCGGTGGCGGCCAGTGTGGCCTCGCTGGCATAGCCCTGGCCCCAGAACGGGCTGAAGAAGAAGTAGCCGATATTGCTGGCCTCCAGGGCCTCGGTGATCTCGGCATCGACCTGGCCCAGGTACTGCCCGTCGGCCCGGCGGCGCACCGCCCAGGCCAGCCAGGCGAAGCGCTGGTCGGCCGAGAGCCGGCTCTCGGCCCGCTCCCAGCGCTGGCGCAGCGCCTCCAGGCTGGCCGGCTTGTCCATGCTGATCCAGCGGTACAGCGCCTCGTCCGTTTGCAGCGGCGCGAAGAAGGCCTCGGCATGGCCGGCAAGGCGCGGCTCCAGCAGCAGGCGCGGCGTGCTGATGGCAGCCCCCAGCTGCCGGGCCTGGTTGAGCTGCATCGCCGCCGGCTAGCCCGCGGCCGGCAGCTCGCCCTGGAGCTGCAGGCTCATGCCATAGAGCGCCAGCAGGCCCACCATATGGCCCACCGCAACGCCGGGCTCGCCGGCCTCGATGCGGGCTATCGTCTGCACATGCACCCCCAGCCGGGCCGCGGCGGCGGCCTGGCCTTCGCCGGCACGCAGCCTTGCGGCCTTGGCGGCAGCGCCCAGGCGCTGGATGGTCTGGAGGGTGTCGCCACCTAGTTCTGCCGAGATGCGTTTGCCTTGTGCCATCGCGGCATTGTCGCTGTGCAGCGCCGCTGCGTCCGCAGCCAAGAGCGGCGACACTAGCGCGCTTGTCCCTCAGCCCGCCGCCTGCCTTGCCGGCAAGCACCCCCGCCTTGGAAACCACCAGTTCTGCCCTCGCCGCTGCGCTGCGCGCCGCACCGGCGCCCCTGCTCGCCACCCTACCCTCGGGCCTGCGCCTGGTCGCGATACCGATGCCCTGGCGGGCCACGCTGAGCCTCTCGGTCTTTGTGCGCAGCGGCAGCCTGCACGAGCACCAGGCCCGGCTCAGCGGGCTCAGCCATGTGGTCGAGCACATGGCTTTCAAGGGCACGGCCAGCCGCGACTGCCAGCGCATCAATCTGGATGCCGAGCAGCTGGGCGCCGAGCTCAATGCCCATACCGACAAGGATCACACCGCCTTCCATATCGAGGGCCTGCCCGGCGACCTGCCGGCCTTCGTGGAGCTGCTGGCGGATATCGTGCTGCGGCCCCGCTTCCCCGAGGAGGAGCTGGCGCGCGAGCTGCGCGTGATCGAGCAGGAGTACGCCGAGTACGAGGAAGACCCGGCCTCGCTGGCCTTCCGCCTCTTCGACCGCGCCTGCTATGGCGCGGCGCATCCGGCGGGCCGGCCCATCATCGGCACGCGGGCCAATATCCGCCGCTTCCGCCGCGAGCATCTGCTGGACTATGTGGGTCGCCAGTACAGCGCCGTCAACACGGTGATCGCGGTGGCCGGGCCGGTGGACGGTGCCGGCTTCGAGACGCTGCGCCGCCTGGTGGAGCGCCGCGACATCGGCTTTGGCGCGATGGCCGGCGGCAGCGGCCGGCTCAATGCGATCGACACGCCGGCCTGGCTGGGCGGGCTGAAGGCCGGCCGCCTGGCCGGCAGCGGCCAGTGCCAGCTGGTGCTGGGCTGGCCGGCCCCGCCGCTGGCGGCCGGCGAGGCGCAGACCGCGCCGCATGTGCTGGCGGCCGCCCTGCTGGGCGAGGGCATGAGCTCACCGCTGCTGGACGAGATCCGCGAGCGTCGCGGCCTGGCCTATCACCTCGGTTGCGCGGCCGAGATCTGGCCGCATGGCGGCCAGTTGGTGATCGACGCCGCCACCTCGCCCGAGCAGGCCCCGGAGCTGCTGGACGCGGTGCACGCCCTGCTGCGCCAGCAGGCGCGGCAGGGCCCCGACCCGGTGGCGCTGGCCCGCGCCCGCCGCCAGCTGGCGCTGCGCAGCCTGCGCGCGCTGGAGCTGGCGGCGCGCCGGCTGGAGGCGGCTGCGCAGGACCTGTTCAACTTCGGCCGCCTGCGCGATCCGGCCGACTGGCTGGCCGCGCTGGATGCGGTGCAGCCTGCGCAGCTGCAGGCGGTGTTCGCGGCGCTGCAGCCCGAGGCCGCCGCGGTGCCGGCACTGGCCCTGGCAGGCAGCGTGCCACAGCGCCTGCGCCACCATGCGCAGGCGCTGTGGCCCAGCCTGGCGGCTTGAGCGGGGGCCGCCATGCAAGCCCTGCTGAACACCATCGCCACCCTGACGCTGCCGGACCCGCAGCAGCAGCAACAAGCCTGCCGGCTGTTCCACGGCCGCGGCGGCCTGCACCCCGGCTGCGAGCATCTGGCGCTGGACTTCTATCCGCCGCTGCTGCTGCTGACCAGCTTCGCGCCCCTCGATGAACCGGCGCTGCAGCAGATCCAGCAGGCGCTGGCGGCGCGCTGGCAGCAGCTGCGCCCCGGCGAGGCGTTGGCCTGGGTCTATCAATGCCGCCAGCAGGGCCATAGCGAGACCCGGCTGATGGCCGGCAGCGTGCCCGAGCCGCATCTGGTGAACGAGGGCGGCGCGCTGTTCAGGGTGCATCTGCTCAAGGGTCAGAACCACGGCCTCTTCCTGGACATGGCCGCCGGCCGGCAGTGGGTGCGCGAGCATCTGCGCACACGGCCCGGCGCCCGCGTGCTCAATCTCTTTGCCTACACCTGCGCCTTTTCGGTGGTCGCACTGCAGGCCGGCGCCGCCCAGGTGCTCAATGTGGACATGAGCGCCGGCGCGCTGGCCACCGGCCAGCACAACCATGCGCTCAACGGCCTGGCGGCCGGGGCCCGCTTCCTGGCGCACGACATCTTCAAGAGCTGGGGCAAGATCAGCCGCGCCGGCCCCTACGAGCTGGTCGTCCTCGACCCGCCCAGCTACCAGAAGGGCAGCTTCGTGGCCGGCAAGGACTATGCGCGCCTGCTGCGCCGCCTGCCCGATCTGCTGGCGCCCGGCGGCCATGCGCTGCTGTGCCTGAACGCGCCCGAGCTGGACAGCGAGTTCCTGCACCAGCTGATGCGCGCCGAGGCACCGGCGCTGCGCTTTGAGCAGCGCCTGGCCAATCCGCCGGCTTTTGCCGATGTGGCGCCGGAGCGCGCGCTCAAGGTGCTGGTCTACCATGCAGCCTGACGCTAACGACGCAAGGACGCAGCCCCGATGACCACAAGCCTGCCCGGACCCGATGGCCAGCTGCGCTGCCGCTGGTGCCATGCCACGCCCGAGTACCTGGCCTATCACGACGAGGAATGGGGCTATCCGGTGGTCGATGACCGTCGCCTGTTCGAGAAGCTGAGCCTGGAGGCCTTCCAGTCGGGCCTGAGCTGGCGCACGATACTGGCCAAGCGCGCGAACTTCCGCCGCGCCTTCGCCGGCTTCGAGATCGCGCAGGTGGCCCGCTTCGGCGCCGCCGAGCGCGCCGCCCTGCGGGCGGATGCCGGCATCGTGCGCCATGCCGGCAAGATCGATGCGGTGATCAACAATGCCCAGCGCGCGCTGGCGTTGATCGCCGAGCAGGGCTCGCTGGCCCGCCATGTCTGGTCCTATGAGTCCCCCGCCGAGCCGCTCGATGCAGCACCGCGCTCGACCTCGCCCGCCGCGGTGGCCCTCGCCAAGGACCTGAAGAAGCGCGGCTGGCAGTTCGTCGGGCCGACCACGGTCTATGCCTTCATGCAGGCCATGGGTCTGGTCAACGACCATGCACCGGACTGCGTGACGCGCGCGCGGGTGGCGCAGGCACGCCAGCGCTTCAGCCGCCCCTGAGGGAGCGCCTTCAGGCCTCGCGCAGCAGGTTCGACAGCTCGACCGCCGACTTGACGTTCATCTTCTCGAACACCCGGGCGCGGTGGACCTCGACGGTGCGCACGCTGATATTGAGCTGATCGGCGATCAGCTTGTTGGGCAGGCCCTGCACCACCAGAGCCATGACCTCGCGCTCACGCTCGGTCAGCTCGGCGCGGCGCAGCGCCAGCTGGCCCTGCTGCTCGCGCGCGGCGATGGCTTCGGCGCTGAGCTTGAGCGCCTGCTCGACCCGGTCGACCAGGGCGTTGTCTGAAAAAGGTTTCTCCACGAAATCGAAGGCGCCGCGTTTGACCGCCGCGACTGCGGTGGGCACATCGCCATGGCCGGTCAGGAAGATCACGGGCAGGGCCTGGCCCAGGCCGCGCTCCAGCAGGCGCTCGAACAGGGCCAGACCGCTCATGCCGGGCATGCGCACATCGAGCAGCAGGCAGCTGGGCGCATCAGGCCAGTGGCTGGCGCGCCCCGGACGCGCATCCAGCATGGCCTCGAAGGCCTCGGCGCTGGGAAAGCACTCGGAGAGCAGGCGGCGCGAGCGCAGCAGCCAGGCCAGCGCATCGCGCACCACCTCCTCGTCGTCGACCAGATAGACCATGGGCAGGGCGTTGCGGTTGATCGTCATCGATGGCTCTCCTCGTCCTCGGCCGTCATGGTAGCGGCGGCCGGCAAGGTGAAGCGGAAGGTGGTGCCACGCGGCCCCTCGGGTCCGTCCTCGGTGCGGCTGTCGAAGTCCATCGCACCGCCATGCTGCTCGACCACGGTGCGGCACAGACTCAGCCCCAGGCCCATGCCCTCGCTGCGGGTGGTGAAGAAGGGGGTGAAGAGCTGCTTGGCCACGCCCTCGGGAATGCCGGGGCCGCGGTCCATCACCTCGAAGCGCACCCAGCGGCTGGACAGCGGCTCGACGCTGAGCGTCAGCACCCGGTCGGCCAGCGGCGTGGCGCCGTCCATCGCCTGGATGCCGTTGCGGGTCAGATTCAGCAGCACCTGCTCGACCATGGTGCGGTCGCAGCGCACCCGCGGCGCGGGCTGCGGCAGCTGCACATCGATGCGGGTACCGCTCTTGCGCGCCTGCAGGCGCACCAGGGGCAGCACCGCATCAATCAGCTGATCCACCCCTATGGCCTCGCGGGCCTGCTCGCGGCGGCGCACGAAGTCATGCACGCTCTTGATCACCCGGCCGGCGCGCTCGGCCTGCTCGGCCACCCGGCTGAGGGCCTGGCGCACCATGGCCGGGGTCTGGGGGTCGTCGGCCTCGCGGCTCAGCAGGTTCAGCGAGGCGGTGGCATAGCTGGCGATGGCGGACAGCGGCTGGTTCAGCTCATGACTCAGCAGCGAGGCCATCTCACCAACGGTGGCCAGGCGGGCGGTGGCCTGCAGGCGGTCCTGCTGCTGGCGCGACAGCTCCTCGACCCGGCGCTGGGCGCTGACATCGAGCACCGCGCTCATCCAGCCGGTCTGCTCGCCCTGCGCGCTCTTCAGCGGCGCCTCGTAGATCATCACCGGAAAGCGCTCACCGCCGTTGCGCATGAAGACGGTCTCGAAGCCCTGGCGCTGCTCCTGGCCGGCCTCCCAGCGCGCGCTGCGGTCGCGATGGCGGCGCTGGTATTCCTCGATGAACTCGGGCGGCCAGTAGGGCGGCGTGGCCCGCCCCAGCAGCTCCTCGGCCTTGTAGCCCACCATCGCGCAGAAGGCCGGGTTCACATAGCTGATATTGCCGGCCATATCGCGGGCGCGCAGGCCGGTGATCAGCGAGTTCTCCATCGCCTGGCGGAAGGCCAGCGCCTCGGCCAGTGCCGATTCGGCCTGGGCGCGCCGGCGCACATCGCGGGCCAGCAGAATCACCACCGCGAACAGGGCCAGCGACAGGCCCAGCACCAGGGCGGTGGCCAGATTGGGAATCAGCTTGGGCTCGCCGGTGGCGCTGTCGGCACGCAGCTGCAGGGTCAGGCCCGGCAGATCGACCACCCGCTCGGCCAGGTAGTAGCCGGCCCCCCGGGTCAGGCCGGTGCGGGCCAGCCGGGTGCCGTCGCCCTCGACAAAGGACAGCTCGTTGCCGCGCGCCAGCTCCTGGCCGGCAGCTTCCTCCAGCAGATTGCGCAGGCTGACGGTGGCGACCAGAAAGGCTTCGACCTCGCCGGCGCGCAGCTGGGGCAGGCAGAGGTCGACCACCTCCAGCCCCTCGCCGCCCGGCAGCGGCACAAAGTAGCTGCGCGAGTACAGCGGCCCGCCCTGGCGCAGCGCGGCCGCACAGGCCAGCTCGGTCTCCAGCTGCAGCTGCTCGCGCCCCATCAGCGCGAACAGCGAGGGCGCGTAGGGCGAATCGAAAGCCTCCAGCACCTCGCGCTGGGCGTCACGGTACTCGATGCGCTGCAGCGCATGGGCGCTGCGCAGCAGCTCAGCCACCTCGGTGCGCCAGCGCGGGGTCTGGGCGCTGGCCCACAGCAGGGCCTGCAGACCTTGCAGCTCGCGGCCGGCCAGCTGCTTGGCGCGGGCCGCCACCTCGGCGGCGGCGCGCTCGACCTGGTCCTGCGCACGCGAGGCCTCGTAGCTGAGGGTCAGCGCCACCAGCAGCGACTGGGCCACCAGCAGCAGCGCCACCAGTGCACCCCACAACAGGGGCCGGCGCCAGCGCCGCAGTCGCGGCAGCTTGGCGTCGGTGGCGGACAGGGGTGGGTGGGGTGGCATGCGGCAGGCGTCTGGACTCGGCTGGCAGTATTGGTGCATTGCCATGCATCTCTGATGCGCAGTTTCGCGTATCTATCCGCTAGCGCGACGGTGGACACTCGCGATGCTGGATAGGCATCAGCGGCGGCCCGCCCGCTGCCGATGCCACTTCTACAATCGCCGCACCGACCCGAGACACCGCCATGCCGACTTCCGAACAGAAACGCGCCCAGCTGCGCCAAGCCGCTCTCGAATATCACGAGTTCCCGACGCCCGGCAAGATCGCGATCGCGCCGACCAAGCAGCTGGTCAACCAGCGCGATCTGGCACTGGCCTATTCGCCGGGCGTGGCGGCCGCCTGCGAGGAGATCGTGGCCGACCCGGCCAATGCCTTCCGCTACACCTCGCGCGGCAATCTGGTAGCGGTGGTCACCAACGGCACGGCGGTGCTGGGCCTGGGCGATATCGGCCCGCTGGCCTCCAAGCCGGTGATGGAAGGCAAGGGCGTGCTGTTCAAGAAGTTCGCCGGCATCGATGTCTTCGACCTGGAGATCCAGGAGCGCGACCTCGACAAGCTGGTGGACGTGATCGCCGCGCTGGAGCCGACGTTCGGCGGCATCAATCTGGAAGACATCAAGGCGCCCGACTGCTTCTATGTCGAGCGCAAGCTGCGCGAGCGGATGAAGATTCCGGTCTTCCACGATGACCAGCACGGCACCGCCATCGTTGTGGGCGCGGCCCTGTTGAACGGCCTCAAGGTGCTGGGCAAGGACATCAAGCAGGTCAAGCTGGTGACCTCGGGCGCCGGTGCGGCGGCGCTGGCCTGCCTGAACCTGCTGGTGAAGCTGGGCCTGCCGCGCGAGAACATCTGGGTGACCGATCTGGCCGGCCTGGTCTACGAGGGCCGCGTCGAGCTGATGGACCCGGACAAGGCGCAGTTTGCGCAGCGCACCGAGCAGCGCAGCCTGCGCGAGGCGATTGCCGGCGCCGACGTCTTCCTGGGCCTGTCGGCCGGCGGCGTGCTCAAGGCCGATATGGTGGCCACGATGGCCGAGCGCCCGATGATCTTCGCGCTGGCCAACCCCACGCCGGAGATCCTGCCGGAAGAGGTCAAGGCGGTGCGCGACGACGCGGTGATGGCCACCGGCCGCACCGACTATCCGAACCAGGTCAACAACGTCCTGTGCTTCCCCTATATCTTCCGCGGCGCGCTCGATTGCGGCGCCACCACCATCAACGACGAGATGGAGATCGCGGCGGTGCGTGCGATCGCCGAGCTGGCCCAGGCCGAGCAGAGCGAGGTGGTGGCCGCCGCCTATGCGGGCGCCAATCTGAGTTTCGGCCCCGAGTACCTGATCCCCAAGCCCTTCGACCCGCGTCTGATGATGAAGATCGCGCCCGCGGTGGCGCAGGCGGCGGCGGAATCGGGCGTGGCGGCCCGCCCGATCGCGGACATGGACGCCTACCGCGAGAAGCTGCAGAGCTTTGTCTATGCCTCGGGCACGACGATGAAGCCGATCTTCAACGTCGCCAAGCGGGCCAAGGCCAAGCGCGTCGCCTATGCCGAGGGCGAGGAGGAGCGCATCCTGCGCGCGGTGCAGGTGGTGGTCGACGAGGGCCTGGCCCGCCCCACGCTGATCGGCCGCCCCGAGGTGATCGCGCAGCGCTGCGAACGCTTCGGCCTGCGCCTGCAGCAGGGCCGTGACTACGACACGGTCAATGTCGAGCATGACGAGCGCTACCGCGACTACTGGCAGACCTATCACCAGATGACCGAGCGCAAGGGCGTGACCCAGCAGCTCGCCAAGATCGAGATGCGCCGCCGCCTGACGCTGATCAGCTGCATGCTGCTGCACAAGGGCGAGGTCGATGGCATGTTGTGCGGCACCTGGAGCAACACGGCCATGCACCTGCAGTACATCGACCAGGTGATCGGCAAGCGCGCCGGCGTGAAAACCTATGCCTGCATGAACGGCCTGATCCTGCCGGGCCGCCAGGTCTTCCTGGTCGACACCCATGTCAACTACGACCCGACCGCCGAGCAGCTGGCCGAGATCACCCAGATGGCGGCCGAGGAGCTGATGCGCTTCGGCATACGCCCCAAGGCCGCCCTGCTCTCGCACAGCAATTTCGGCTCCAGCAACCAGCCCTCGGCGCTGAAGATGCGCGCGGCCCTGGCCCTGATCCAGCAGAACGCGCCCTGGCTGGAGGTGGATGGCGAGATGCACGGCGACACCGCGCTCGACGCGGCCTACCGCGCCCAGCTGATGCCGCGCTCGACGCTCAGCGGCGAGGCCAATCTGCTGGTGCTGCCCAATATCGACGCCGCCAACATCAGCTACAACCTGCTGAAGACCGCGGCCGGCGGCGGCATCGCGATCGGCCCGGTGCTGCTGGGCGCGGCCAAACCGGTCCATGTGCTGACACCCTCGGCCACGGTGCGTCGTATCGTCAATATGACGGCGCTGACCGTGGCCGACGCCAACGCCGCCCGCTGAGGAGGGCAACGCCCGCCCGGGCCCATCGGCGGGGCAGGGCGGGCGCACAGCGCTCGGCGGCACCAGCGATTACAAAAGTTTGTAGAGGCTCACCAATTCATTTCTGGTGCCGTTCTTCTGCGTGCAGCATGGGCTACAAACAGTGTATGCGCACACTAACTAACGCTCCAGAACCCCGAACCGGCGAGACGGCGGCTTGAGATTTTTGATCTCATTCTGTACCATCTTGCTTTCAAAGTTCAGGGTAAACCCGTGTTTTTGCTCGATCGGTCGCCCAAGTGGCCATCTTGGCGCCATGCCGGCTTGTTGCTCAGCCTGGTGGCAGCGCTAGGTGCCAGCCCCTTGGCGCAGGCCAAGGAATCGATTGCCGCACAGGACACGGTGGCCTTGACGGCGCTCCCGCGCGAAGCCCAGACCACGCACCGCCTCGTACTTTCCGGCGGGCCCTTTCCCTACCAGAAAGACGGCAGCGTATTCGGTAATCGCGAACGGTTGCTGCCCATCAAGGCCAGAGGTTTCTACCGCGAATATACCGTGCGCACGCCGGGCGCCCGCAATCGCGGAGCTCGGCGGCTGGTATGCGGCGGCAAGCCTCCGACCCAACCTGAAGCTTGTTTTTATACCGACGACCATTACGCGAGCTTCAAGCGCATCGTGCACTGAATCGGCGGCCAAGCGTTCTGATGACTATATAGGAGGATCGCGACCATGCTTTTGCAGAACGTCCGTCCCAATATCGTGCAGGCCATACGGGCCTACCGGGTAGAGGACTTGATGCAGGCAGCCCAGGAGGCAGGCCATCACTTCCTCTACGCCAATCTGAGCGAGACACAGTCCAAGCAGGAGGTGCTGGAAGGCATTGCCCAGTCTTTTCTGTTCCCCGCCCACTTTGGCAAGAACCTGGACGCCTTGCATGATTGCATGACCGATCTGGTCCACAAATCGGGCGCGCAGCCTGGTTTTGTCGTGGTGCTGGAGCAGCTGCCGGACAATCTGCGCTTCGACCGCGAGGCCCGTGAGCAGTTGCTCGATGTCTTCCGCGACGCGGCCGACTACTGGGCCGACCGCAAGGTTCAGTTCAGGTGCTTCTATTCTTTTCAGTAGCCCGCTCCCAAGAAAACGGGTCATGGGAGCGGGCTACTGAGGTGGCCCCAGTGGTAGCAGAAAAGCCTGCAGCCAAGACGTCGAAGGCGGCAGCCAATGCCAACTTCGGAATGAATATGCCGATGATGAGCAGCGCCTTCGACACAGCCATGTGGCTCAGCGCGGCCTGAGTCGACCGTCGAAAGTTGTACACACAAAGGCCCTTTCCGGGGCCTTTTGCATTTCAGCTCGCAGCCAGCGCCTGGGCCAGGGCAACGTACTCGGCCACCGGCACCTCTTCGGCACGGCGCTGCAGATCGAACTGGCCCTTGAAGCCGCGGCCGCTCAGCCAGACACCCAGGCTGTGGCGCAGCAGCTTGCGGCGCTGCGAGAAGGCCGCCGCAACCATCTCGCCGAACAGGGCTGCGTCCAGCGCCGCGGCCTCGGCATAGGGCTGCATCCGCACGATCGCCGATTCGACCCGCGGCGGCGGATCGAAGGCCTCGGGGGGCACGTCCAGCACCGACTCGATGTGATAGCGCCACTGCAGCATCACCGAGAGGCGGCCATAGTCCTTGCAGCCGGGGCTGGCCGCCATGCGATCGACCACCTCCTTCTGCAACATGAAATGCTGGTCGACCACCTGGTCGACGAAGCCCAGCAGGTGAAAGAGGATGGGCGTCGAGATGTTGTAGGGCAGATTGCCGACCACCCGCAGCTTCTGGCCGCGCTCGGCCGCGAGGGCAGCGAAGTCAACCTTCAGCACATCGGACTCGATCACGGTCAGCGTCTCGCGGCGACGCAGCTTGGCGGCCAGATCACGGTCCAGCTCGATGACGGTCAGCTTCGGTATGCGCTGCAGCAGGGGCAGCGTCATCGCCCCCAGGCCCGGCCCGATCTCGACCAGGGCCTCGCCCTCGCGGGGGTCGATCGCATCGATGATGGCATCGATGATGCCGCCGTCGGTCAGGAAATGCTGGCCGAAACGCTTGCGGGCGACATGCGCCATCACTGCCACTCGCGCAGTTCGACGAAGGCGCGACCGCGCAGTTCCTTCACCCAGTCCTGGTAGGCCTCGGCGTACTTCTGCTCACGCAGCGCATTGCGCGCCTGCTCGCGCAGCTGCTTGGGATCGACCTCCACCTGGCGGCGCTCCAGCACCTGGATGATGTGGATGCCGAAGCGCGAGGCAAAGGGATCGGAGATGCCGTTGATCGGCAGGGCATTCATCACCTGCTCGAACTCGGGCACGAACATGCCCGGTGAGGCCCAACCCAGCGCGCCGCCCTCGGGCGCACTGCCGTCCTCGGAGTTGTCGCGCGCCACCGTCTCGAAGCTGGTACGGCCGCTCTCGATCTCGCGTTTGAACTCGGCCAGGCGGCGCCCCGCCACTTCGGCGCTGAGCTGTGGCGACGGGCGCAGCAGCACATGGCGGGCCCGGGTCTGGGTGACGCGGTCGATGCTGGCGCCGGCGCTGCGGTCGACCAGCTTCAGCAGGTGGAAGCCGGCGCTGCTGCGCAGCAGCTCGGGCGCCACCTCGCCGGGCTTCAGATCACGCACCGCGGTGACGAACAGATCGGGCAGACGCGCCGCAGCACGCATGCCGATCTCGCCGCCCTGCTGCTTGTTGCTATCCTCGGACAGCTCTCGCGCCACCTTGGCAAAGTCCTCTCCGGCCTTGACCCGCACCGCCGCCGCCTCGGCGACGGCGCGCCGCTCGGCCACCAGGGTCGCACCAGCCCCCTCCGGCACGCTGATCAGGATCTGCGCAATATTCAGGTCGGCGTTGGCGCTAGCCTGCTTGCGCTGCTCGTCCAGATAGTTGTCGATCTCGCCGTCAGTGATACGGATGCGCCCCTGCACCTCGCGCTCGCGCACCCGTTCGCTCATGATCTGATCGCGCAGGTTCTCGCGGAAGCGCTTGTAATCGATGCCCTCCGCCTTGAGCCGCTCCAGCAGCTGCGGCATGGTCAGCTTGTTCTGGATGGCCACATTGCCCACCACCCGGTCCAGCTCGGCTTCGTCGACACGCGGCCCGTTCTCGCGCGCGTGCGTGACCAGCACGCGCTCTTCGATCATCGATTCCAGTGCCGCCTTGCGGATCGCCTCGGGATCGGGCGTCTCCTTGCGCTGACGAGCCTCCTCGCGCAGCCGCTCGGCGCGCTGGGTGACCTCGCTGGCCGCCACCACGTCCTGGTTCACCACCGCAGCGATGTGATCGCCGGGGCGCAGCGTGCTGGAGGCTCCGGACTGGGCCAGCGCGGCAGGGGCTGCCAGCACGGCGCCAGCAGCGCAGACCAGGGCCAGGGTACGGAAGAACAGGGGTTCAGTCATAGGGGCGATCTAGCGGGGCCGAGCGGTTGTGGCTCAGCGGTCGGTAACCGGGGATATTGTCTCTCAGGACATTGAGTGCATTCGAGCCCAGCCGGGACAGGCCCACCAGCTCCAGCTGCAAGAGCAGGCGGGTATTGGTCTCGGCCCGGCCGGTCGAGAGCCGCTCGGCCCCCACCCGCAGGACCCAGCAGTCGGCGTCGTACTCCAGGGCCAGCAAGGAGTCGGTGAATCGCCGGTCGCGCAGGCTGTACTGCAGCCGCCCGGCGCTGTACCAGCTGCCCTTGCAGCTGCCGCCACCGCCGCTGCCCTTCTTGCGCGCACCATCGCCCGCGCCATACAGGGGCCACTGCCAACCCAGCTCCAGCTGCTCGCTCTGGCCGCGCGCCAGCCGGTAGGCGGTGCTGATCGTGCGGTAAGGCCCCGGCGAGTAGCGTGCCCGCAGCACGGTACGCACGCTGCGGCCGGCATCGGCATTGAATTGCAGCGAGCCCTCCAGCCACCAGGCCGGATTCAGGTGTGCTGCCCCGACCAGCAGCAGATCGGACACGCGCCGGGTCTGCGTCACGCCGTCCGGCGTGATGCGCTGATCGCTGAACAGGAAACGCTGCACCAGACCCAGGCGCAGCAACTCCTCGCCCTGCCGCGAGTCCAGCCAGCGTGAGGTCGCGCCGACGGTCAGCTGATGCGCGTCCGATACCCGGTCGATGCCGCTGAACTGGTTCTCGGCGTAGATGGAATCGAAGTTGAAGTCCTTGGCCGCCGAATCGAAATTGGGCAGGCCCAGCTGATCGCGGTAGGCGGTATTCACATAGAGCAGGCGCGGCTCCAGGGTCTGCAGCAGGCTGCTCCCGAACAGACGCGCCTCACGCTCGAACACCCAGCCATGGTCCAGGCTGAAGCCCGGCACACTGCGGGCTGCCGAGCGGCGCCCGTTGGCCAGGGGCTGATCCAGCGAATAGCTGGCCGAGTTGATCATCAGCTTGGGAATCAGCCACCAGGCCGCGCCCCCCATGGGCAGACTCAGATGCCCCAGCAGATGGACGCGCGAGCCGGTCTGCGTCTGGCTGCCCAGCGCAGCTGGCGGCAGGTCGAAGCGGTTGTACTCCAGCTCCAGCGCGCCCTCCAGCCGCGCGCTGCGGCCCCAGGGCAGATAGCCCGCCAGCACCCCTTCGTCAGCCAGGCTGGCGACCCGCAGACCGAGCTGCGGCGAGCGCTGGTAGGGCGATTCAAAGCGCGCCGACTCATCCAGGCCCTGCAGCAGCTGCCAGCGCTGCACCCGTGCATAGGCCTGGGCTTCGCCCCAGCCAAACAGGCGGCTGCGCTGCACCCGCAGATCGCTGGCCAGCAGGCGCGGCGTATCGCTGTCGATGCGCTTGGGCAGGTCCTTCCAGTAGTCGTCGTCCGAGACCCGCTCGCCATTGAAGCGGTAGTTCCAGCCATGGCCGATCTCGCCGCTATGCGCCAGATTGAGCGCCCAGCGCGAGCGCTCGGCCACCCGGTCATCGGGCAGCAGGGCCAGGCTCAGCTGGCCCTGGTGACGCGGCTCCAGATAGCGGAACTCGCTGTCCAGGCCCAGGCCGCGACGCGTCATCACGAAAGGGGTCAGCGTGGCATCGCGCTGCGGTGCCAGATTCCAGTAGTAGGGCAGGCCCAGCTCCAGACCGCTGCGGTTGTCCAGGCTGATATTGGGCGGCAGCCAGCCGGACTTGCGCTCCGAGCCCACCGGGAAGCTGAGCGCCGGCGCCGCCAGGATGGGCACGCCGTAGAAGCGCAGCACCGCGCCACTGGCCAGGCCCTCGTTGGCCTCGAAGTCCAGCCTGAGGCGCCGCGCCGTCAGCTGCCAGGCCGGCTCGGCGCCCTCACCTTCCACCGCCGGGCAGCTGCTGTAGCTGGCCTGCTCCGCCAGCACTCGCTTGTCACCCAGCAACTTGAGGCTTTGTGCCTGACCGCCGGCGCCGGTGCGGGAGAAGAAATAGGAGGGCTGCAGGAACTCGCCCTCGAAGCGCTGCACGAAGAGCTGCAGGGCCGGGCCGCGGATGCTGTTGCCATCGCGCTTGAGTTCGACCCCGCCCTGGGCGCGCGCCTCGTCGCTGGCCATGTCATAGCTGAGCTGGTCGGCCTTCAGCAGCAGCTCGCCATAACGCAGCTGCACCTCGCCCTCGGCGCTGGTGATGCGGTCGAGCTGACTGCTGAGCTTCTGGGCGCCCAGCACCAGGGCCGGCTTGCTCTTGCCGCCGCTGGCCTGCGGTGGGTTGAGAAGTCGGGTGGCACGCAGCGTCAGCGGCTCGCTGGGCTGCGCCGCAGCCGCCTGGCATAGGGCGAAGGCCAGCAAGGCCAGCGGCGTCGGGGAGGGGCGGGGGCGGTGGGGGCGCGGCACGGCGTCGGCAGGCGGCTTCAGGGTCGCAGCGGGCGGGAGGTTCGGGCAGACGGGATGGCGGGGCGGGGCCACCCTGCCGGCATTTGTAGAATTCATTATCCATGAGGCCGGCGCCGGCCCACGTCTCGCTGCGCTGCGGCCAGCACAGGCCCGCCGTCCGCCGCTTCGCCACCACCCGCCATCCCCTGCCGACCATGCATCCCGTCCCCTGGGCCGACCCGGCCCGCGCCCAAGCTTTCGACGTCTGGTTGGCCGGCCTGGCCGAGCCCCACGGCCTGCGCCGCGACAGCGTCACGCTGGCCCATGCCGATGCCAGCAACCGCCGCTACCTGCGTGTGCAGGGCCAGGACAGCGGCAGCCTGATCATCATGGACGCCCCGCCGCAGGCGGGCAGCTCGGTCCAGCCCTTTCTGGACGTGGCCCGGCTGATGGCCGGCTGCGGTCTGCATGTGCCGGCGGTGCTCGCCGTCGACGTGGCGCAGGGCTTTGTGCTGCTGTCCGATCTGGGCCGACTGACCTATCTGCAGGCCCTGCAGCAGGTCGATGCCCGCGAGGCCGACCGCCTGATGCGCGCTGCGATCCAGGCCCTGGTCCAGTGGCAGCTCAAGGCCGATGCGCTCAGCCTGCCGGTCTATGACGAAGCCTTCATACGCCGCGAGCTGCAGATCTTTGTCGATTGGTGCGTGCAGCGCGAGTTCGGCCGCAGCTGGAATGCCACCGAGCAGGGCTGGTGGGAGCACTGCTGCCAGGTGCTGGTGCGCAGCATGCTGGACCAGCCGCAGCTGGCCATGCATCGCGACTATATGGTGCGCAATCTGATGGTCTGCGAGGCTCCGCTGGCCACGCCGGGCATCCTGGACTTCCAGGACGCGGTGCGCGGCCCTGTCGCCTACGACATGGCCTCGCTGCTGCGCGATGCCTTCATCTCCTGGGACGAGGAGCGCGAACTCGACTGGGCGATCCGCTACTGGGAACAGGCGCGCAAGGCCGGCCTGCTGCGAGGCCATGCCTTCGAGGAGGACTTCGGCGAGTTCTGGCGTGCGCTGGAATGGGCCGGCCTGCAGCGCCACCTGAAGATCCTGGGCATCTTCTGCCGCCTCAAGCACCGCGACGCCAAGCCGGCCTATGCCGAGGACCTGCCCCGGCTGTTTGCCTATGCGATCAAGGTCTCGACCCGCTATGTGCAGCTCTCGCCGCTGACCCATCTGCTGGAGGGCCTGCGCGGCGAGCTGGTGCAAACCGGCTTCAGCCTGCGCTAAAGCGCTGGGCGGGCCGGCCCCGCGGCCGGCTCACCCAGCCAGGGATCGCGGTCCTCGCCGCCGAAGAGTGCGAGCAGAAAGTCCAGAAACACCCGCGTGCGAGCCGGCAGGTACTTGCGCGTGGGCATCGCCGCCCAGATCGTGAAGCTGAACAGCCGCCATTCGGGCAGCACCCGCTCCAGCCGC
Organism: Burkholderiaceae bacterium; assembly: GCA_041920215.1. GTDB lineage: Bacteria > Pseudomonadota > Gammaproteobacteria > Burkholderiales > Burkholderiaceae_C > JAYRSJ01. Next base: position 226,751 of record JAYRSJ010000004.1, read on the forward strand.
CCCTCGCGCAAGGCGTCAGCAATCACGAAGGAAGGCAGGCCGGCAATGCCCAGGCCATGCAGGGCCGCGGAGTAGTTGGTGTCTATCGAGGTGGTGGCCAGCACCGGCCGCTGCGGCACACCCAGAAAGGTCTCCACCGCCGAGGCATCGTCCAGACCGCCGCGCAGGAACAGGATGCCGCGCTGCAGCTCCGAGATCGGCGGCAACATGGCCGCATAGCTGCGCAGCTCGCTGGGATGGTCGGGCCGGCCGTGGCGGTCCAGATAGGCCGGTGCCGCGCACATGATGACCTCGGTGCGCGCCAGGCGGCGCGCCACATAGTCGCCCTGCAGCGGCTCGCGGCTGCTCAGGATCGTCAGGTCGAAGCTCTCGTCCAGCGCGCTGACCGGTCCTGGCGAATGCAGCTCCAGCGTCACCTGCGGATGCTGCCGGTGGAACCGCGCCAGATGCTTGGCCAGTTGGTGCACCGCGATGGCCGGCGGCAGCAGCACGCGCAGATGGCCACGCGGTTCGGCGGTGGCCGAGGCGGCCAGGGCCTCGGCCTCCTCCACCTCCATCAGGATGCGACGCGCCCGCTCCAGATAGGCCTCGCCGATATCGGTCAGCGCCAGGCGCCGGGTGGTGCGGTTGATCAGGCGCGCGCCCAGATGCGCCTCCAGCTCGGCCACCAGCCGCGTCACCACCGCCGGCGCCTGGTCCAGGGCCCGCGCGGCAGCCGCAAACGAACCCTCGTCGATGACGCGCACGAAGACGCGCAATGCCTTCAGTTGATCCATCTCAGCCCCTTCGCTGCGCCGCATTGTCGGGCCGCCGCCGACCCCGGGTCGCGGGGTTGCGCCGTCCCTTGAAGCCGGGACAATGCGCAGCCTCCGATCCCGCCACCCCTCATGACCGCCGTCTTCCTGCTACGCCGCAACAGGCCCGCCTTGCTGGCCAGCCTGAAGGCCCTGTATGGAGACGAGGCCGCCGCCACCGGGCAGAGCTGGCGCTGCGCCGGTACCGCCACGCTGTGGCGCGATGCGCTGCCGCAGCTGCAGGACCGACCGCCCGATGTGCTGGTGTGCGATCTGCAGCTGCTGGACGGGCCGGTCAGCCAGCTGCTGCAGCGCATGGCGGGGCAGCGGCCGCCACAGGTGCTGCTGGTGGCGCCGACCACCGACGACCCCCTGCTCTTCCCGACCCTGCGCTGCGGCGCCCAGGGCTACTGCCTGGAATCGGCGCCGGGCTGCAGCCAAGGCCTGTTGGCGGCGCTGGCCGCCCTGCAGGCCCAGCACGCCAGCGTCTCGCCAGCGCTGGCGCGTCAGCTGCTGCAGGCCTTCGGCTTGTCCAGCAGCGGCTTGCAGCTGGCCCATTGCGTAGCCGCGGCCCATGACGACACACCGGTAGCGCCCGGCCTGGTACGGGCCCAGCAGCATCTGCTGAGCCTGGTCTCGCATGGCCTGCTGGCGGCCGAGATCGCGCAGCGCTGGCAGCTGGCCGAACAGGAGATCGCGCGCCGCATCGGCCGCATCCTCGCGGCCCTGCACCAGCTGCAGCCCTGGCCGCAGCCCGCCCCCGGCGGCGCTGTCGTCTGCTAACCCGGCCGGCTAACTCAGGTCCTGGGCGGCTCCGTGTCGACAAAGCTCGGGCGGGTGGCCAGCTTGTCGTAGAGGCGGGCCAGATTGGCATGGTCGCCGCGCCAGTCTATGGCCGGGAAGCGGAAGTCCAGATAGCCCAGCGCACAGCCCACCGCGATATCGGCCAGCGTGAAGTGGTTGCCCGAGCACCAGTTGCGCTCGCCCAGACCCTGGCCCATGGCCTTCAGCGCCGCATAGACCTTGCCCATCTGGCGCTCGACCCAGGCGGCACTGCGCTGTTCGGCGCTGCGCCCGCTCCAGGTCTGCTCCAGGCGGGCGAGGATGGACGCATCCAGCAGGCCGTCGGCCAGGGCCTCCCAGGTGCGCACCTCGGTGCGCTCGCGGCCGCGCTCGGGGATCAGCCGACCCACCGGCGAGAGCGTGTCCACATACTCGACGATGACGCGCGAATCGAAGACCGCGCCGGAGATCGCATCCTGGCCTTCCATCACCAGGCAAGGCACCTTGCCCAGCGGGTTCATCTTCAGGATGGCATCACTGGCCCACACATCTTCCAGCACCAGCTGGTAGTCGAGCTTCTTCTCCGCCATCACGATGCGGACCTTGCGGACATAGGGGCTGGTGAGTGAACCGATGAGCTTCATGTGGGCTTTGTGACGGACTGCAGTCCTGTTGCAGAACGATTCTAGCGAAGCACCCTGCCCTCGCCAGCCTGTGGCACGGCTGTGACCAGGAGCACACAAGGCCCCCATCCATGTGCTTGTCAGGCGCGGGCGCCGGCCTCAGACTCTCGGCCGCCACCGGGCATGAAAAAACCCGGCCGAGGCCGGGTTGGCAGCAAAGCCGCAGGGGCTCAGAAGCGGTGCACCAGATTCAGCGACAGCGCGCTGGAATCGCGGCCCGGCTTGTCGGTGAAGCCGTATAGCAGGCCCTGCGAGTACGGCAGCACCTGCTGGCCGGTCTTGTTGTCGACATAACCGCCCGAGACCCAGATCGAGGTGCGCTTGGACAGCATATGCTCCAGCGCCACGCCGCCGATCGCCGCCTCGCGCGCGGCCATGGAGTCACTGTATGCACCATAGCTGAGCACCAGCTTGTTGCGCTCGTTGATCAGGTAGTGCACGCCGCCATAGGCCAGATGGCCGTCAAAGCCCAGGTTGTTGGCGATCTGCGAGCCATAGGCCAGGAAGGCCGGTTTCAGTGCCGCCGGGATGTCGGTTCGAGCGTTCAGCATCGCGCGCAGTTCGGCACCCAGGGTCGGATGCTTGTCCTTGGCGCTGACCACCAGGCCCGTGACCTTCCAGGGGCCGCGGGCATAGCTGGCACCGATCAAGGTGTTCTCCAGCGAGTCCAGGCCCTCCGAGGTCTTGCGGCGCTGGTGAGCAATGCCCACATCAAGGCCACCGACCGCGTAGCCGGCGCTGATGCCCCACAGCCGGCCCTGGCCGCTGGTGTTCTCGCCCGCTGCGATCATCGCGTTGAGGCGGAAGCCGTTCATCTCGGCCACGTACTGCAGCGAGTTGTCGACGCGCACCTCCAGGCCGGTCGGCACGGTCAGCGTCGCAAAAGCATTGCCCACATTGCCAGCCTGGTGCGGATCGAAGCGGCCGAAGGTCGCAAAGGTGGGGCTGTACTGACGGCCAGCCAGCACCGCGCCCACCGGGGTCACGACGCCCACCCAGGCCTGGCGATGCCAGAACTTGTTCTGCAGCACGTCCTGCAGCTTCTGACCCAGGGCACCGACGAGTTGGTCGCGTATGGTGTTCGGAATGCCGACCAGCGCACGGGCAGGCAAGCTGCCGCCCGAGATCGGCGTCTGCTGGTTCTGCGAGCCGGTGTCGGCGTAGAGCTGATGCTCCAGCGTGAACATGGCGCGCCAGCCGCCGCCCAGGTCCTCCGTGCCCTTGATGCCCAGGCGCGAACCCAGCTGGGTGCCGCTGGAGACGAAGCTGCGCGTCTTGTCGCCATGGCCGTCGATGGCGGTCACGCCGACGTCGATGATGCCGTAGAGGTTCAGGCCGCTCTCGCTCGCCTGCTGGGCCTGGGCCGCGCCGCTGCACAGCAGGGCAGCTGCCAAGGCCAGCGCGCGATGGTGGTGTTGATGCTTTTTGATCATTTCTTGTTCTCCTTCGCTGTGGACGGGCTCAGCGCACCCAGCCCTTGGCCTTCAGGGCGTCGTAGACGGCGGTAGCGACCTTGGCATGCGAGGCCACGGTCGGATGCACACCGTCGGCGAACAGCGAGGTGGCGGCGGGCGCCACGGCAGCCGGGAAATAGGTGCTGAACACGCCCGGAATCTCGAAGCAGACCAGCGAGGTGTTGTTGGTCTTGGCCGGATCGCAGACCGGCACCGCCACATTGGTGAAACCGGCGGCGGCGGGGTTGGCATAGGTCTGGGCCGCCAGCGCGGCGGCGTCGTACAGCATCACGCCGCTGTCCATCAGGGCCAGCTCCTTGCGCAGCTGTTCATTGAAGGCCCTGACGAAGGTGGACAGCAGGGTGCGGCCCGAGGCTCCCACCTGGGCGCTCTGGCCAAAGGGCGAGTTGGCCGAATCCGGCAGCGTCATCACCAGCACGCGCTGGGCACCGGCCGCCTGGGCACGCTTGACCTGCTGCAGCAGGGCCAGCGCGGTCTGCTCCATCTCGATCACATACTTGCCGGCGATGGCCTGCTGCAGCGCCGCGATCTGCGCGGGCGACTGACCGGCCTGGGTGGCCGCGGTGACCGCCGCGGTGATCTCCGGACCCGCCAGGTTCAGGTTGTAGAACACATCGTTGTTGCCGCCCCAGAAGACCACCAGGTCCTTCTCGCCGAAGCTGCCCTTGGCCAACGCGCGGTCCAGCTGCTGGCTGACCGGCACGGTGGTGGCGCCGGTGCAGGCACCGGCAGCGTTGGGATTGCAGCCTATGCCGGGCTGCTTGGCCACCCGCGAACCGCCCTGGGCATAGTTGCTGGCGGTGGTGGCGCTGTTGATCTGAGCCGGCACCGGGAAGCTGCTGCCGTACTCGAAGCGTTCGTTGCTGATGCTGATGCCCAGCTTGCCGGCCAGCGCCTCCACCCACACCGGGCCTGCGCTATTGGTGAACTTGCCCACCGGGGCCGCCGTGATGGCGCCGCCGGTGGCCTGGGCCACGGCCGCCTGGGCGAACTTGGTATAGGTGCCACCGTCGGTCAGGCTGTCACCGAAGGCGACGATGCGGGTGGTTTCATTGCTGCTGGGGGCGGGCGGCGCGCTATCGCCACCGCCGCAGGCTGCAAGCACAGCCAGGCTCAAAGCGCCAAGCGCCAGGCGGATCTTCATCGGGAGTCTCCTCTATGTTCTTGCCAGGTCCGGGTGCGGGCGCGAACCGCCCATTCACCTGATTACCGGCCGGCAGCATGCCACAGCCGGCCGCTAAAGCTAGCCTTTGTTATGAAATGGCAACGCTTCGCGCGCGCTGCGCCGCGAGATTGTCGCGTCGGCGCCGCAGTCACTGCCGGCGCGCCTACCTCCGATCAGTCAGGCAGCCGCCAGTCCACCGTCGCCTCGGCCCGCCCCGGCAGGCTCAAGCGGGCCTGGGCCGGGGCCATGCGGCTCAAGACCTGACCCCGCCGCACCACCAGCAGGCGCTGGGCGCGCAACCGTATCGCCTCGATGGGGTCGCGGGCCTGCAGCAGCACAAAGTCCGCATGGCAGCCCGGCGCCAGCCCATAGCCGTCCAGGCCCAGGATACGGGCGTTGTTGAAGGTCACCGCATCGAAACAGGCGCGCATGCCGGCCTGCGAGGTGAGTTGCGCCACATGCAGGCCCATGGCGGCCACCTCCAGCATGTCGCCGCTACCCAAGCTGTACCAGGGGTCCAGCACGCAGTCGTGGCCGAAGCCCACATTGACGCCCGCCGCCATCAGCTCGGGCACCCGGGTCATGCCGCGGCGCTTCGGATAGCTGTCATGGCGCCCCTGCAGCGTGATATTGATCAGCGGGTTGGCCACTGCATGCAGGCCGGCCTCCACCATCAGCGGGATCAGCTTGGACACATAGTAGTTGTCCATCGAGTGCATGGACGTCAGGTGCGAGCCGGTCACCCGGCCCTGCAGGCCCAGGCGCCGGGTCTCGCTGGCTAGCGTCTCTACATGGCGCGACAGTGGGTCATCGCTCTCGTCGCAATGCATATCCACCCGCAGGCCGCGCTCGGCGGCCAGCTCACAGAGCTGCTTCACGCTGGCCGCGCCATCGGCCATGGTCCGCTCGAAATGCGGAATGCCGCCGACCACGTCAATGCCCATGTCCAGCGCCCGCTTCAGCTGCTCGAAGGCGCCCGGCGCGCGCAGCAGGCCGTCCTGCGGGAAGGCCACCAGCTGCAGGTCCAGATAGGGCCGCACCCGTTCCCGCACATGCAGCAAGGCCTCGACCGCCAGCAGGCGCGGGTCGCAGACATCCACATGGCTGCGTATCGCCAGCAGGCCCTTGGCCACGGCCCAGTCGCAGTAGCGCAGTGCGCGTTCGACCAGGGCCTCTTGCGTCAGCCGCGGCTTGAGCTCGCCCCAGAGCGCAATGCCCTCCAGCAGCGTGCCACTGGCATTGACGCGCGGCAGCCCGTAGCTGAGCGTCGCATCCAGATGGAAGTGTGCGTCGACAAAGGGCGGACTCAGCAGCTGGCCCTGGCATTCGACGACCTCGACCCCCTCGGGTGCGGCCAGTGCGGGTCCGATCGCCGCGATGCGGCCGTCCTGCACCAGCAGGTCTTGACCCTGGCGGCCATCCGGCAGATTGATGTGGCGTAGCAGCATGGCCCAGTCTATGCCCGACCAGCCCCCTGGGGCGGCGGCTAAAATCCGCGGGTTTGCCCCAGTCCCACGCGGCTCGCACCGCGCCCACACCATGACCCACCCCGCCTTTTCCAGCATCAGCGCCCTTTCGCCCCTGGACGGCCGCTATGCCTCGCGCGTGGCCGCGCTGCGCCCGCTGCTGTCCGAGTTCGGCCTGATGCACCGTCGTGTGCAGGTCGAGGTGGAGTGGTTCATCGCGCTGTCGGACGCGGGCTTCGCCGAGTTCAAGCCGCTGTCCGAAGCCGCGCGCGGCCTGCTGCGCGGCCTGGTGGCGCGCTTCGCCGAGGCCGATGCCCAGGCGATCAAGGACATCGAGAAGACCACCAACCACGACGTCAAGGCGGTCGAGTACTGGCTGAAGTCGCGCTTCGAGAGCAATGCCGAGCTGAAGGCGGCCGGCGAATTCGTGCACTTCGCCTGCACCAGCGAGGACATCAACAACACCAGCCACGGCCTGATGCTCAAGGCCGCGCGCGAGCAGGTCATGCTGCCCACGCTGGACCGCATCACCGACAAGCTCGCCGCCATGGCCCACACGCTGGCTGCCGTGCCGATGCTCAGCCGCACCCACGGCCAGACCGCCAGCCCCACCACCGTGGGCAAGGAGATCGCCAACGTCGTGGCGCGCCTGCGCAATGCCCGCGCGCGCATCGCAGATGTGCAGCTGCTGGCCAAGATGAACGGCGCGGTGGGCAACTACAACGCGCACCTCAGCGCCTGGCCCGAGCACGACTGGGAGGCCTTCAGCAAGAACGTCATCGAGCAGCAGCTCGGTCTGGCCTTCAACCCCTACACGATCCAGATCGAGCCGCACGACTATATGGCCGAGCTGTTCGACGCCTTCACCCGCGTCAACACCATCCTGATCGACTGGTCGCGCGATGTCTGGGGCTATATCTCGGTGGGCTACTTCAAGCAGCGCACGGTGGCCGGCGAGATCGGCAGCTCGACGATGCCGCACAAGGTCAACCCGATCGACTTCGAGAACGCCGAAGGCAACTTCGGCCTGGCCAACGCGCTGCTCACCCACCTGAGCCAGAAGCTGCCGATCAGCCGCTGGCAGCGCGACCTGACCGACTCCACGGTGCTGCGCAATATGGGCGTGGCGCTGGGTTACGCGCTCTTGGGCTACGAGTCGCTGCTCAAGGGCCTGGACAAGCTGGAGGTCAACGAGGCCGCGCTGGCCGAGGACCTGGACAGCGCCTGGGAAGTGCTGGCCGAGCCCATCCAGACCGTGATGCGCCGCTACGCCCTGCCCAATCCCTATGAGCGCCTGAAGGAGCTGACCCGCGGCAAGGCCATCACCCGCGAGTCGATCCGCGCCTTCATCGAGACGCTGGAACTGCCCGCGGCCGAGAAGCTGCGCCTGCTGGCCATGACGCCCGCCAGCTACACCGGCAAGGCAGCCGAGCTGGCCCGACGCATCTAGCGCTACGCCGCCGCGCGGCGCGATTCGAACAGGCGCTGCGGCTGCGCATAGCCGCTCAGGCTCTGCAGGCCGCAGTCGCGCATGCCCAGATCGGCCAGCAGCCGCGCCGATTTCGCGTTATGCGCGGCGGTGATCGCCTGGATCACCGGCATTGCCAGCACCTCATGGCCATGCGCCAGGCAGGCGCGCGCCGCCTCGCGCGCATAGCCCAGGCCCTGGTGACGGGCCGCAAAGGCATAACCCAGGTCCGGATGCGGCAGCGCGTCGCGCTTGTAGAGGCCGCACAGGCCCAGCAGCGCGCCGCCCTCCAGCGCCTCGACCGCCCAGAAGCCATGGCCCAGGCGCTGATAGGGGGCCAACAGCCTGTCCCTCATCCAGCTGCGCGCCTGCTCCAGATCACGCACACCGGGGTCGGAGATGTTGTGGCGCCAGCCCTCCTCGTTGATCAGGTCCAGCACAAAGGGCGCGTCGGCCAGCTCGAAGCGGCGCAGCCGCAGGCGCCCGGTACGCAAGACTTCCATCCCCTCGGACTGCACCATCGCGGGTCTCCTGCAGTTTCAAACGCGAGACAATAGCCCACCTCAACCCGCCCGCCCGCCCATGAATTTCATCCAGCAACTCCACGCCGCCGAACAAGGGAACAACTCGCTGCTGTGCGTGGGCCTGGACCCCGAACCCGCCAAGTTTCCCGGCGCCTGGAAGGGCGATGCCGGCCGCATCTACGACTTCTGCAGCGCCGTGGTCGACGCGACCAAGGACCTGGTCTGCGCCTTCAAGCCCCAGATCGCCTATTTCGCGGCCCAGCGCGCCGAAGACCAGCTGGAGCGCCTGATGGCGCACATCAAGCGCGTCGCGCCGCAGGTGCCGGTGATCCTGGACGCCAAGCGCGGCGACATCGGCTCCACCGCCGAGCAGTACGCGAAGGAAGCCTTCGAGCGCTACCAGGCCGATGCGGTGACGCTCTCGCCCTTCATGGGCTTCGATTCGATCGAGCCCTATCTGCGCTACCCGGACAAGGGCGCCATCCTGCTGTGCCGCACCTCCAACGCCGGCGGCAACGACTGGCAGATGCAGCGCCTGGCCGATGTGCCGGGCCAGCCGCGCCTGTTCGAGCATCTGGCCGCGCTGGCCCAGACGCAGTGGAACAAGAACGGCCAGCTGGGCCTGGTCGTGGGCGCCACCTATCCGGAAGAGATCGCCCGGGTGCGCGCGCTAGCGCCCACGCTGCCGCTGCTGATCCCCGGCGTGGGTGCTCAGGGCGGCGACGCGGCCGCCACCGTCAAGGCCGGCCTGCGCGAGGGCGGCCCCATCATCGTCAACAGCTCGCGCGCGGTGCTCTATGCCAGCAGCGGCGACGATTTCGCCGCCGCCGCCCGCCGGGTGGCGTTGCAGACGCGCGACCTGCTCAACGCCAGCCGTTAAATAGTGCGCACGCCCTGGATCTGCGCTGATCTGGGCGTGGTTTCGGGTGCTGCCCGGGTGTTCAGGCCGGGGCTTGTGGCGCAGACTGCTCGCTCCGCCGGGGCTGGGCTCCGGCCCCAGCATCCAAGCCGCGACGTGAGCAAGGACACCCTCGACGAGTTGAGCAGCCTGGTTGGCATAGAAGCCAGCCCGGCCAGCCGCCAGGCCGCACTGGAGCGCAGCGTGCAGCAGCATGCGATCCGGCTCTTTCTGGCCGCCTCCACGCTGATGGCGGCCGTCGTCGGCAGCCTGCTCTGGTTCAGCACGGTGCCGGGCGAACCGCTGCAGGGCCTGGCACCGCCGCTGCTGGCCTGGCTGCTGGCCGGGCTGGGCGCCTTCTTCATCTGGCAGCCCGCGCGCCAGCGCAGCGCCACGCTGGCCCTGGGCCTGATGGCTCTGGTGATGGGGCTGGCGGTGCTGGTCGCCGTCTCGCGCCAGCTGGGTCTGCATTCGCTGAGCCTGGGCGTGCTGGGCCTGATGGTGGCGCTGGGCACGGCCATGCAGGGACTGCGCGGCGGTCTGACCCTGCTGGCCCTGGGCGCGGCGGCCCTGAGCGGGCTGGGCTGGGCCGAGTTGCAGGGCTGGATCGTGCCCGAGCAGGGCGGCCGCAGCCTGGGAGCGCGCCTGCTGACCCATGCGGTGCTGCTGGGCGTGGGCCTGGTGGTGGGCCTGGGCACCCAGCGCATGCTGCGGCGCTCGCTGCAGGAGGCCAATGATCGCAATGCCCGCTTCCGCCATCTGCTGGGCATGGCCGCCGACTGGTACTGGGAGATGGATCGCGAGTTCCGCTTCACCCACCTGGCCGAGGACAAGCCCGGCAGCTCGGGCCTGGACCTGGCAGCGCGCCTGGGCAAGGCGCCCTGGGAGATCGAGCAGATGGGCCTGTCGGACGATGAGATGGACGCGCACCGCGCCGATCTGGAATCGCACCGGCCCTTCCATGGCATGGTGGCGCGCCGCCGCGCCGCCGATGGCAGCACCGGCTTCGTCTCGATCAGCGGCGAGCCGCGCTTCGATGCCCAGGGCAGCTTCCGCGGCTACTGGGGCGTGGGCCGCGATGTCACCCAGGAGGTGCAGGCCCAGCAGGCGGTGGCCGCCACCGAGACCCGCTACCGCGAGCTGTTCCGCCGCTCGCCCAGCCCGCTGATCCTGCACCGCTGGGGGCGGGTGCTGGACGCCAATCCGGCCGCGATGGCCATGTTCGGCTACACCCAGCGCGCCAGCATGATCGGGCAGGACCTGTTCTCGCACTACGAGCCCGGCGACGACGAGCGCGGCCGCCAGCGCGCCGCCAAGCTGGAGGCCATGGCCGTAGGCGCGATGCTGCCGATGGCCGAGTTCAAGCTGCGCACCCTGTCGCGCCGGCGCCGCCTGGTGCAGGCCACCAGCGTGCGGGTCGATGCCGCCAGCGGTCCGGCCACGCTGTCCTTCTTCATCGACCAGACCGAGGCCTCGCGGGCCCAGGAGGCGCTGCGGCGCAGCGAGGGCCTGCTCTCGCATCTGGTGGCGACCAGCCCCGATGTGATCACGCTGACCGAGATGGGCTCGGGCCGCTATGCGATGGTCAACAAGACCTTCGAGGAGCTGACCGGCTACAGCGCCGAAGAGGTGCTGGGCCGCACCTCCGAGGAGATCGGCATCTGGCGCAGCGCCGCCGACCGCGCCCGGGTCGTCGACGGCGTGCGCCAGCAGGGCAAGGTCAACGAGCTGCCGGTCAACTTCGTCAACAAGCGCGGCGAAACCATCTCGGTGGTGATGTCGGCGGCGCCCTTCAGCATGGACGGCCAGGCCTATCTGGTCATCAATGCCCGCGATGTGACCGAGAGCGAACGCACCCGCCTCGTGCATGCCGCCATCCTGCAGAACGCCTCGATCGGCATCACGCTGACGCGCGAGCAGCATTTCGTGATGGTCAACCCGCTGGTCGAGCAGATGTTCGACTGGCCGCCAGGCGGCCTGCTGGGCCAGCATGGCAGCGTGGTCTGGCCCGGCCCCGACGCCTATGCGGCCGTTGGCGCCGAGCTGGGGCCACGCCTGGCGGCCGGCGAGCAGGTGGAGATCGAGCGGCCGATGCGCCGCCGCGACGGCAGCACCTTTCTGTGCCGGCTGCTGGCCAAGGCGGTGGATCCCACCCACCCCAGCCGCGGCGGCACCATCTGGATCATGGAGGACGTCACCGAGAAGCGCCGCGTCGAGGCCGCGCTGGCCCAGGCCAAGGACGAGGCCCAGGCCGCCAACCGGGCCAAGAGTGCCTTCCTGGCCAATACCAGCCATGAGATACGCACGCCGCTGAACGGTCTGGTAGGCCTGGCCCGCATGCTGCAGCAGCCCGATCTGGACGCTGACACCCGGCGTCACTACCTGGACCAGATGCTGGACAGCGCCGAGAGTCTGTCGGGCCTGATCTCCGACATCCTCGATCTGTCCAAGATCGAGGCCGGCCGCCTGACGCTGGAGTCCCTGCCCTTCGCGCTGCGCGAGATGCTGGCCACCATGCGCATGGGCTATCTGACGCTGGCCCAGGCGCGCGGCCTGGCCTTTCGCATCGAGGTCGACGATAGCGTGCCCGCCTGGGTGGTCGGCGATCCGGTGCGTACCCGCCAGATCCTCAGCAACTACCTCAGCAATGCGCTCAAGTTCACCCAGCAGGGCGAGGTGGTGGTGCGGGTGCGGGAGCTGGGCGAGCCCGATGAGCGCCGCATACGCATCGAGGTGCAGGACAGCGGCCCCGGCATCGACCCGGCCCTGCACGAGCGCCTGTTCCAGCCCTTCACCCAGGCCGACGAGTCGACCACGCGGCGCTATGGCGGCACCGGTCTGGGCCTGTCGATCTGCCGCGAGCTGGCCACGCTGATGGGCGGCACGGTGGGCGTGGACAGCCAGCTGGGCCAGGGCGCCACCTTCTGGGCCGAGCTGCCGCTGCCGGGCGCGCCGACGCCGATCAGCACCCAGCTGCGCGAGGCCCGCGACAACCAGGACCTGCAGGGCCTGCGTGTGCTGATGGTGGAGGACAACCCGGTCAATATGATGATCGCGGTGGCGCTGTTGGAGCAGTGGGGGCTGGAGGTCTCGCAGGCCAGCGACGGCGCCCAGGCGGTCGAGGCGATCAATGCCCAGGCCAGCATGGGCCGGCCCTTCGATGCGGTGCTGATGGACGTGCAGATGCCGGTGATGAGCGGCTACGAAGCCACCCGCCGCGTGCGCCAGCGGCACAGCGCCGAGCAGCTGCCCATCGTGGCCCTGACCGCCGCCGCGCTCAGCTCCGAGCGCGACGAGGCCCTGGCGGCCGGCATGAACGAGTTCCTGACCAAGCCCATCGACGCGCCGCGCCTGCGCGCCAGCCTGGTGCGCCTGATCGGCCACCGCGACAACGACGCCACCCGCAGCTGATCGACCGCTAACAATGCAGCGGCTTGCCTAGCCGGCCGCCGGCACCGGCGGCAGCCGCGCCAGCAGCCCGTCCACCAGGGCCAGGGCCTCGGCCAGCGCGAAGCCCGCCACCGCCTGCTGCAGCGGCCGCAGCAGCTCGGGCGCATGGGCGGCCAGCAGCGGCTGCAGCGGCTCGAAGGCATCGACCGCATCCAGATCGTCGCTGGCCAGCAGGGCACGCCAGGCCAGCAGCCGCTCGCGCAGCGCCTGCAGATCGGCCACCGGCACGATCTGCGGCTGGAGCAGCGGCGGCCAGGCCGCCAGGCTGCGCCGCAGACCCTGGATCTGCAGGTCCAGGGCCTGCAACGCATCGACCGCCGGGTCCGGCACGGCGGTGGGCTGAGCCAGCAACAGCTCGCCCTGGCGCGCCTGTTGAGCGAGCCCGGCCAGCCCCAGATTGGCCGCCACCCCGCGCAGCTGCTGCAGGGCCTGCTGCGCGGCATCGCCCTGCTCCTGTGCCAGCCGCTGCAGCAGCGCCGCCAGGCGCTGGGCCTGGCCGCCCACCGCACGCAGCCCCTGGCCAAGCTGCAGGCACTCCAGCATGGCCAGACGCTCCTGCCAGGCTTGCTCCAGCGGGCCGGAGGCATCGGTCGATCCCTTCGGCTCGGTCGGCGCCGCAGCCGGCAGCCAAAGCTGCAGGGCCTCGCGCAGCCGCTCCGGGCCGACCGGCTTGGGCACATGGTCGTTCATGCCCGCGGCCAGGGCCTGGGCACGGTCCTCGGCAAAGACATTGGCGCTCATCGCCAGTATCGGCCGCTCGCGATAGGCCGGCAGCTGGCGCAGCCGGCGGGTCGCCTCCAGCCCATCCATGCGCGGCATCTGTATGTCCATCAGCAGCAGGTCATAGGTCTGGCGCTGCGCCAGCTCCAGCGCCTCCAGCCCGTCGGCGGCCAGGTCCACCACATAACCCATGGACAGCAGCAGATCGCGCGCCACCTCCTGGTTCAGCGGGTTGTCCTCGACCAGCAGGATGTGGGGCGCGCGGCCGGCCGGTGCCGGCGACGGCAGCGCGGGCAAGGGCGTCGGGGCCGGCGCGGGAGCGGGCGCCGCATTCAGCGCCGCCGCCACCGCCTCGGCCAGCAGGGCCGGCAACACCGGCTTGGGCACGAAGGCGGCAAAGCCCTCGGCGGCCAGTTCCTCGCGCGGGCAACCGCTGGAGCCGCTGACCAGCACACAGGCCGGCGCCTGTCGCAGCGCCAGCTGGTGCAGCCGCGCGACCAGGGCCGAACCGCTCATGCCGGGCATCTGCCAATCGGTCAGCAGCAGCAGGAAGGGATCGCCCTCGGCATCCGCGGCCGCCAGGCTCAGCAGGGCCTGGGCGCCGTCGGCGGCGACCTCCACCCGCGCGCCCATGCGCTCCATCAGGTCCTGCAGGATCAGACGGGCCTCGTCCACATCGTCCACCACCAGCACCCGGCTGCGCGGCGGCAGCGCATGCGGCAGCGGCGGCCGCTCGTGGCCGCGGCGCAGCGGCAGCTCGAACCAGAAGCAGCTGCCCTGGCCGGTCTGGCTCTGCACGCCGATCTGCCCCCCCATCAGCTCCACCAGGCGGCGCGATATCGCCAGGCCCAGGCCGGTGCCGCCATAGAGACGCGTCGTCGAGGCGTCAGCCTGCTCGAAGGCACGGAACAGGCGCTCCTGCTGCTCGGCGCTCAGGCCGATGCCGGTATCGCGCACCTCGAAGCGCAGCCACAGCTGCTCGTCCTGCTGGCGCAGCAGCTGGCCGCGCAGCACCACGCTGCCCTGCTCGGTGAACTTGACCGCATTGCTGACCAGGTTCAACAGTACCTGGCCCAGGCGCACCGCATCGCCATGCAGCAATGGCGGCAGGCCGGCGATATCGGCGGCCAGTTCCAGGCCCTTGGCCTCGGCCTTCTCGGCGGTCAGCGCGAAGACATTGGACACCACCGGCTCCAGCGCGAAGTCACCAGGGTCCAGCTGCAGCTTGCCGGCCTCGATCTTGGAGAAGTCCAGGATGTCGTTGATCACCGCCAGCAGATGCAGGGCCGCGCCCGAGATCTTGTCCAGCTGCTGTTGCTGGCGCGGATTGGGCGACTCGCGGCGCAGCAGATGGGTCAGGCCGATGATGGCATTCATCGGCGTGCGGATCTCGTGGCTCATATTCGCTAGGAAGGCGCTCTTGGCCCGGCTGGCGCTCTCGGCCTCGTCGCGGGCACGGCGCAGCGCCGCCGCCACCTCATGCTCGCGGCTGATGTCGTCGATCAGACCGATCACGGTGTCGGCCATGCCCACATGGTCGAGGCGGGCGCCGGTCATGCGCGCCCAGAATCGGCTGCCGTCCTTGCGCACCAGCTCGCGCTCGCGCTGGTGCACCACGCCGGCCTCCATCTGCCCGTACAGGGCCGCACCATCCTGGATGTAGTCGGCGTCGGAGCTGTACCAGAGCCGTACCGACTGCCGCTGCAGCTCGCCCGGCGCCCAGCCCAGCATCTGCTCCAGCTTGCGATTGCAGCGCACGATGCGCCGATTGCGGATCAGCACAATGCCCACCGCGGCGGCGTCGAAGATCACCCGCAGCTCCTCGTGGCTGGACTGCAGCGCCTGCGTCTGCTCGGCCAGCGTGGCGTTCGCGCGGTCCAGCGCGGCGGTGCGCTCGGCCACGCGCTGCTCCAGCTGGTCGCGGTAGCGCGCCAGCTCGCGCTCGGTGCGCTTGCGTTCGGTGATGTCCACCCACAGTCCGGTCAGGCAGCGCCGGCCCTGCAGCTGCAGCGGTTTGACCGAGATCCAGAAGTCGCGCACGCTGCCGTCCTTGCAGCGGCGCTGGTTCTCGAACTCAACGCCGTTCTCAGCATCCACCCGGGCATTCATCGCGTCGACCGCGGCGCGGTCCATGCTGGCCTGCAGGTCGTAGAGGGTCAGCTGGGCGAACTCCTCGCGCTCATAGCCCAGCGCACGGCAGGCCGCTTCGTTGAAGCTGAGAAAGCCCAGGCTCGCCCGGTCGATCAACACAATGCCATTGGGCGCCTGGGACACGATCTGGCTGTAGAGTTCCTCACGCTCGCGCAGCGCCTGCTGGGCCTGGTGCAGCGCGGTGATGTCGCGGCCCACACCCAGCACGCCGATCAGCTGCTGGCGGCCGTCGTAGATCAGGCTCTTGATCGAGACGATCAGCTCCTCGTGGCCGTCGGCGAAGCGGCGCCAGTGCGGCGCCACCTCGGCGCGGCCACCGGCCAGCGCGCGCTCGTCCGCCTCGCGGTAGAGCGCGCCCTCCTGCGGCAAGAACAGCTCGGCATCGGTCTTGCCTTCCAGGTCCGCGGCGCTGCGGCCGGTCAGGTCCATGAAGCGCTGGTTGAAGATGCGGTAGGCGCCCTGGGCGTCCTTGAGCCAGACCAGATCGGGCATGCCCTGGACCAGCGCCCGCAGCTGCTGGCGCTCCCGCTCCAGCTCGCGGCGCACCGCGTCGCGCTCGCGCTGGGCATCGGCAAAGCGCAGCAGCGACTGGGCCAGCGCTCCCACCATGCCGGCCGGCTGGGCTGCCAGCCGCTGGACCTCGGTACGCAGCGCGGCATCGTCGATGCCGCCGCCCTCGTTGACATCCAGCAGCGCCTCGTTGAGCCGGTCCAGGCGCCGCGCCAACGCATGGGCCGCCCACATCCAGGCGCCCAGCAGCAGCAGGCTGATCAGCAGCAGCCAGCGCTGGCGCTGCGCTGCCGCCTGCTCGATCTGCTGGCGGCTCGCGGCCAGGCCCTCGATGCCATGCTGGTCGATGCGCTGGCTCAGCCAATGCGCCTGCAGCGCGAAGGCGCGGTACAGCTGCTCGGTACGCATCAGCTGCAGCAGCGCCTGGTCGGCATCGCCGGGTGGCTGCACGCTGCTGCCTAGCAGGGCCTGACTGAAGTCCGCGAAGCGGGACTGGATCTGCGCCAGATCGACGGTCTGCAGCCCATGCTCGCCGATCTGCTGCAGCGCCTCGATGCGGCCCTGCAGCAGCGGCAGCTGCCGGGCGATATCGGCCCGGGCCGCAGCGGCCTCGGCCGCGCCGAGACGGCCGTCCAGGCGCTGCGCCAGCAGATCGCCATAGCGCTGCTGCAGCTGCAGCTGCAGCGCCTCGGCGCTCAGGTGCAAGGCCTCGGCGGCGGCCCGCTGATCCTGTTGCAGGTCCTGGTTGGCGGCCCGCAGGGCCTGGGCGTCGATGTGCTGCGACCACAGGCTGAAGCCCAGGCCCACGGCCAGGGCCAAGGCCATGGGCAGGAAGAGCAGCAGCAGAAAGCGCAGGCGCCGGTTGTTGCGACGGAAGTTCTGCGAGACGGCGGACATGGACGGGCGGGACGGACGGCTCAGTGCTGATCGGCGTAGCGGGCGGCGACGGCCACGAACTCGTCCACATGGTCGAGCAGGGCATCGGCAATATCGGGGTCGAAATGGCGGCCGCGCCCCTCGCGGATGATGCCCAGCACCTGGTCCAGCGGAAAGGCTTGCTTGTAATGGCGGCGCGACATCAGGGCGTCGAACACATCGGCGATCGCCATCAGCCGGGCCGGCAGCGGGATCGCCTCGCCGGCCAGGCCGGCCGGGTAGCCGCTGCCGTCCCATTTCTCGTGATGCCCGCCGGCGATCGCGCGCGCGGTCTCCAGAAAGGCCAGCGGCGCGTCGCCGCCATGCCCCTCGCCGCGGCCCTCGACCGTGATCGTCGGATAGTTGGCCCGCACCCGCGCGATCGCCTCGTCCAGCGCCTGCGCGCCGATCGCCGCATGGGTCTTCATGATCTCGAACTCCGCCGGCGTCAGCCGGCCGGGCTTCAGCAGGATGGCGTCGGGAATGCCGACCTTGCCGATATCGTGCAGCGGCGAGGCACGGGCAATGCGCTGGCAGACCTGCGGATTGGCCAGCTCGGCGGCAAAGCGCGGATGCTTGCGCAGCCGCTTGATCAGCAGGGCCACATAAGACTGGGTGCGATGCAGATGGTTGCCGGTCTCGTTGTCGCGCTTCTCGGCCAGCAGGGCCAGCGCATTCAGCGCCACCTCCTTGACCAGCTCGTTCTCCAGCATGCGGCGGTGTACCTCGGCATCGAGAAAGGCGTTCTGGTGGCTCAGCCAATCGCGCGACTTCTTCAGCTCCAGCTGGGCCTTGACCCGGGCCAGCAGCAGCGCCGGCTTGATGGGCTTGGTGACATAGTCCACCGCTCCCAGCGACAGGCCCAGCTCCTCGTCGTCGTCGCCGTCCAGCGCGGTCACGAAGATCACCGGAATGTCGGCCGTGCTCATCTGCGCGCGCAGCTGGCGCAGCACCTCGTAGCCGTCCATGCCCGGCATCATCACATCGAGCAGGATCAGATCGGGATGCGGCTCGGTGGCCGCCGCCTGCAGCGCATGCTGGCCGGAGTTCGCCACCCGGACCCGGTAGAAGGGCCGCAGCAGCTGGCCGATGACGCCGAGATTCTCGCGCGTATCGTCCACCACCAGCACCGTGGCCAGGGGTGCCGATTGATCCGCGACCTGCTGCATGAAGAGTGCCCCTGCTGAGCGCCCGCGGACCGATATCCCGGGCTTCGCTTCAGCACAAGGGAACACCCGCAGCCCCGGCGGCGGCGGCGGCGGCGAGCTTACATCCTGTGACAAATTGCACAAGCCCGCTGCAGCGACCGCTGCGGCCTGCGCCCGCCGCTCAGACGGCGAACAGCGGCAGCTGGCGACGCCGCTCGCCAGTGAGCGCGAACAGGGCGTTGGCCAGGGCCGGCGCCACCGGCGGGGTGCCGGGCTCGCCGACCCCGCCGGGCGGCCGCTCGCTGGCGACGATATGGGTCTCGATGCGCGGGGTCTGGGCCAGCGTCAGCAGCGGATAGTCAGGGAAGTTGCGCTGCTGCACCCGGCCGGCGACTATATCGACGCGACCCCAGATCGCGGCACTGAGGCCGAAGATCACCGCGCCCTCCATCTGACGCTCGACGATGCGGGGATTGACCACTGTGCCGCAGTCGATGGCCGCCACCACCCGCAGCACGCGCGGCTGGCCGCCCGGGTCCAGCCTCAGCTCGAGCACCTGGGCGACGATGCTGCCGAAGCTCTCGTGCAGGGCCAGGCCGCGCCCCACCCCCGCAGGCAAGGCCTGAGCCCAGCCCGCGCGCTCGGCCGCCAGGCGCAGCACCGCCGCATGGCGCGGCAGGCCCGCCAGCAGTTCCAGCCGGTAGGCCAGCGGATCGACGCCCGCCGCATGGGCCAGTTCGTCGATAAAGCTCTCGATGAAGAAGGCATTGTGCGAATGCCCCACCGAGCGCCAGAAGCCCACCGGCACGCCGCTGCGGGTGGCCAGATGGGCGATGCGCTGGTGCGCGATCGCATAGGGCTGGTCGAACAGGCCCTCGGCCGCGCTCTTGTCGGGCAGCTCCAGCCGCGTGGCCAGCGCCGGCAGGCCGCGCTCCAGCCAGCGCGGCGTGATCGCGTCGCCGGCACTGCCGATGCGCAGGGCCAGCGGCCGGCCGTCGTGGCCCAGCCGCGCCTCCAGCCAGGCAGCGGCAGCCGGCCGGTAGAAATCGGCCGCCATGTCCTCCTCGCGCGACCACAGCAGCTGCACCGGCCGGCCGCCGGTCTCCAGCGCCACCCGCACCGCCTGGCCGACGATATCGACCTCCAGGCGCCGACCGAAGCCGCCGCCCAGATAGCTGACATGGACCTCCACCGCCTCCGGCGCGACGCCCGCCACCCGGGCCGCCAGGCGCCGGGCAAGACCCGGCACCTGGGTGGGCAGCCACAGCCGCACCCGGCCCTCGCCGACCTGGGCCGTGCAGTTGAGGGGCTCCAGCGCGGCATGGGCCAGATAGGGCGCCTGGTAGAGGGCCGCGATGCGCCGGCCGCCGCCTTGCTGCAGCGCGGCATCGGCCTCGCCCTGGCGATGAAAGACCGTGCCCTCGGCAGCCGCCCGCCGGGCCGCCGCGGCCAGTTCGGCGGCGATCGCCGCGCTGTCCAGCGGACCGGCGGGCCGCGGCTGCCACTGCGCCTCCAGCTGGGCCGCGCCGCGCAGCGCATGCCAGCTGCTCACGCCCAGCACCGCCAGCGCCGGCTGGGCACCGGCATAGGGGCCCAGGCGCAGCACCCGCTCGACGCCGGGCAGGCGCAAGGCCGCCTCCACATCGACCGTGCCCGGGCTGCCGCCCAGCATCGGGGCATGGCGTATCGCCGCATAGACCAGGACCTCCGGTCGCTGGTCCAGGCCGAAGCGGGCCGAGCCATCGCATTTGGCCGGCACATCCAGACGCGGCTGGCTGTGGCCGATCTGCCGCCACTGCGCGCGCGGCCGCAATACCACCTCGCCCGGCGGCGTGGCGGCCGCGGCGCTGGCCAGGGCCGCGAAATCGGCGCGCAGGCCCGAGGCCGGATGCTGGATCAGGCCCTGATCCAGCTGCAGCTCGGCGATCGGCAGCTTCCAGCGCAGCGAGGCGGCCCCCAGCAGCTGCTGGCGCGCGGTGGCCGCGGCCCAGCGCAGGCTGTCCCAGGCGTCGGCCACGCTGGAGCTGCCGCCGGTGGCATTGATGCCCAGCTCGCGCGCCAGCTTGGCCGTCAGCCAGCGGGCCAGCCGGGCCTGGCGGCTCTCGGCACCCGGCTCCAGCTCGCGCGGCGTCAGCGGCAGCGCGCCGACGAACATCGCCACATTGCCGAAGATCGCCTCGTCGCCGGCCGGCACCAGCTGCAGCTGCTCCAGGTCGATCGCCAGCTCCTCGGCCGCCAGCTGGGCCAGCGCGGTATGCACGCCCTGGCCCATCTCGCTGCGCGGCATCGCCAGCAAGACCTGACCCCTGGCGTCAATCTTGATCCAGCCGTTCAGCGCCACCGGCATGCCGGCCGGGCGCTCCAGCACCGCGCGACCCTGGCGGCTGCGCGGCGGCAGCGCGGCCCAGCCCACCAGCAGCGCGCTGCCGCCGGCCGCCAGCCCCGAGAGCAGCAGGCTGCGCCGCCGCATCAGGCCGCGCCCCTGGCCAGGCGCTCGGCCGCCGCGTGAATGCCGGCGCGCACCGCCGGGTAGCTGCCGCAGCGGCACAGATTGGTGATGGCCGCATCGATCTGGGCATCGCTGGGCCGGCGCTGCTGACGCAGCAGCGCGGCGGCAGCCATCAGCATGCCGCTCTGGCAATAGCCGCATTGCGGCACCTGCAGCGCGATCCAGGCGGCCTGCAGCTCCCGGCCCTCGGCACTGTCCGCCAGGCCCTCGATGGTGGTGATGGCCTGGCCCTGCACCGCCCCCAGCGGCGTCACACAGGCGCGCACCGCCCGGCCGTCCAGATGCACGGTGCAGGCGCCGCAGGCTGCGACACCGCAGCCGAACTTGGTGCCGGTCAGCTGCAGCCCGTCGCGCAGGGCCCATAGCAGCGGCATGGCCGGATCGCGCGCCATCTCGGGCAGCTCCCGCTCCTGCTTGTTGATGCGCAGACGCATGCTTGGCAACACTCCTTCAGATGACGCGGGCCCGGGCGCGGGCGACAATCCGCCCATCATGCCCGCCAGCCCCCCTTCCCCCACCCCCGCCGCCCTGCAACTGCTGCCCGCCAGCGGCAAGGTCGAACTCTGCTTCGTGCTGCTGCACGGGGCGGGCGCCAATGCGCTGCAGATGCAGCCGCTGGCCCAGGCCTTGCGCGCCCAGTATCCCCAGGCGGCGGTGCTCAGTATCGATGCGCCACAGGCGCTGGACACGCAGGGCGACGGTGCCAAGCGTTACCAATGGTTCGAGGCGGCCGAGCCGGAGGGTCTGAGCCAGGCCCTGCCCGACCTGGTCGCCCAGCTGCGCGCCTGGATCACCCACTTCCAGCTCGACTGGCCGCAGCTCGCGCTGGGCGGCTTCGGCCAGGGCGCCCAGCTGGCGCTGGAGGCGGTGCAGGCCGAGGCCCGGCTGGCCGGCCGGGTGCTGGCCTTTGCCGGCTGCCATGCACGAGCGCCCGAGCAGGCGCCGGACCAGGTCAGCCTGCATTTCCTGCAGGGCATGGACGATGCCGTGCAGCCCTACCGCGCCGTCGTGGCCACGGCCCAGGCCCTGGTGAGCCTGGGCGCCGATGTCACCGCCGACATCCGGCCCGGCATCGGTCATGAGCTGCATCCCCAGCTGATCGACAAGGCGCTGGAGCAGCTGCGCAGCTTCATCCCGGCGCGGCTGTGGCGTGAGGCCATGCTGGCGGCGGCCGAGCAGGAGCGGGCGGCAGGCAAGACCTGACCCCGCTACTGATTCCGGGCCGGCTCAGCGAATGAGCCCGGGCCTCAATCCAGCACCACCTCGGTCCGCACCGTGCCGGCGCGTTCGGCATTGGCGCTGAGCGCCAGCCGGGTGCCCTTGGGCGCGCGCAGCACCCATTCGGCCACCGCGCGGTCGGCGGTCACCTCGCGGGTGGGCAGGAAGGCGTGCTGGCTCTGCTTGGGCGCATGGCCCTCCAGCTGCGGGCCTTCGATGCGCTCCTTGCCACCCAGCAGGCTGATCTCGGGATTGCCGGGCGGCAGATGGATCTCGAACATCACGCCGCGCACCACCTTGCGCTCCAGCGCCCGCTTGGTCACATAGGCCGGCAGCCAGCCGCTGTTGGCCACGGCCAGGCGCACCCGCCAGGTGTCGGGGCCCAGGGCCCGCACCTCGGTGCGCAAGAGCTCCAGCCGGGGCAGCGAGAGCGCGATCTGGTTCATCCAGGCCGGGAAGCGTGCGGCCTCGCGCTCGCGCAGATGGGGCGGCGGATTGCGCCAGTAGTTCATCTTGTCCCAGCCGCCGATCTCGATCGCGCCCAGCTGCGGATGCAGGAAGGGCCGCCAGTCCACATGGGCCTGGCCGCCGCATTGCTCGTCGCTCCACTTCAAGAGCTTCAGATCGTCCTCGACCGGATGCTCGCGGAACCAGTCGATCCACTTGTAGCCCTCGATGCCGGCCTCCTTGTTGGGCGACCAGATCTCCACCACCCAGAACAGCGCGCCCAGATGCTCGTAGACCCAGTCCTGGGTGCCGGTGATGACTTCCTTGGGGTGGTAGCGGAAGTCGTGCCAGATGCTGACGGCCGGATAGCCGGTGTGTTTCTCACCCAGGGCCGAGAAGCGCTTGTAGCTCCACAGGTCCTCGGGAATCATCTCGTCGTCGCTGCAGGTTCCCATGGGCCGCAGGATCACGCCGCTATGGGTGTGGTAGCTGATGGCCGCGCCGATATTGGGATGGGCGACGATGAAGTCCACCATGGCCCGCACCTCGGGCTCGCTGGTGGGGTAGGGGCCGGCGCCCAGCTGCTTGTACTCCTGCCGCCATTCGCTGGGGAAGTTGCGGTTCAGGTCCAGGCCCTCGCGGTCGGGATTGATGCGCACCGTCAGGCCGTCGTGGTTCTTGATGAAGCCCTCGGGGATCAGGCGGTAGTACTCGCCGCCGAACTCGCCGGGCTCGCGCGCCACCATCAGGCGCGGCTCGTCCGGATGCTTTTTGTAGCCGCCATGCGGGTCGGGCACGCGCATGGTGAGGATGCGGCCGTCACCGTCGATGTCCTCGATGGTCAGGCCGTCCACCGGCTCCTCGTCGTAGGGGTAGGCACGCACCGAGCTGCGGATGTGGCGCGGCCGATCGGCCAGGGCCAGCTCGGCGCCGTCGGGGTTGAGGCGCGGCACCATATAGATGACCCGCGTGTCCAGCAGCTCGGTGAGCTGGCGACCGTTCTCGTCCGCGCGGCCATAGCCGCTGACCAGCTGGTGCAGGTAATAGAGGCAGGCGGTGGAGGCGCTCAGCTCGGCGGCGTGGATATTGCCGTCCAGCCAGAAGGCCGGCTTGTCGATGTCCATGCCGGTGGCGGTGTTGGTCAGCACCAGCACCCAGATATCGCGCCCCTCATGGCTCTTGCCGATGGAGCGCACCGAGACCAGGTTGGGGCAGGCCTCGGCATAGGCAAAGATCAGCTGGGTCAGCTCCTCATAACGGTAGAACTGGTCGAAGCGCGGAGTGGGCAGGACGGCTGGCATGGATATGGGGCGTGAAGGGGTTGCGGCTGATTGTGCCCAAAGGCCGCGCCCGCCGCGCCCGGGTCATCACTGCCCCTTGAACAGGCCCTGGAACTGGCGCGAGACCGGCAGCTTCTCCGCGCGGCCCTTGAGCGTCAGATGCATGGTGTTCTCGTCGACGCGCACGGCGCTGGCGATGCAGCGGCTGTTGACCAGCACCGAGCGGTGCACCTGCCAGAACTGCTCGGCGTCCAGCTGGGCCAGCAGCTCCTTCAGCGGCGTGCGTATCAGCGCCTCGCCACCGCTGAACACCACCCGGGTGTAGCGGTTGTCGCTCTCGAAGAAGATCACATCCTCGGGCGCGATCATCTTGACCTCGCGGCCCAGCGAGGCCTGGATGGGCTTGGGCCGCGGCGGCGTCACCGCCGGCAGCAGCTGCTTCAGCAGGGCCTGCAGATCGGGGCCGGGCTGGGCCGTCTGCAGCCGACTCTTCAGGCGGGCGATGGCCTGGCCCAGGCGGGCATCGTCCACCGGCTTCATCACATAGTCGACGGCACCGGCCTCGAAGGCCGACAGCGCATGGTCGCCGAAGGCGGTGACGAAGACCACCTGGGGCGGCTTGGCAGTGGCGGCCATGCGGCGCGCCACCTCGATGCCGGTCAGGCCGGGCATGCGGATGTCGAGAAAGCAGAGCTGCGGCTCGTGCTCGAGAAAGTCGTCCCAGGCGTCCACGCCGTGGATGCTCGCGGCGACGATCTGCAGCTCGGGCCAGAGCCGCTGCAGCGCCGAGCGCAGCTGCTCGCGCGGGCCCTCCTCGTCGTCGGCGATCAGGGCGGTGATGGGGCTGTGACTCATGGACTTGCTTCCTTCTTTCATCGGCTTGAATGGTTCTGGTGCGGGCCGGGCCCCAGCGCCTCAGTCCGGCTGCACCCGCAGCTCGGCACGGCAGCCGCCCAGCGACTCGGCCACGCCCAGGCTCAGGCTGGCGCGTGCGCCGAAGGCCTGGCTCAGGCGCAGCCGTATGCTGCGCAGGCCCAGGCTGGCGTCGGCATTCTGCATCGGCGTGCCCGCCGGGCCGGCCAGGGTATGCGCCAGTTCAGCCGGCAGACCCGGGCCATCGTCCTGCACCAGCACGCGCAGACTGCCGTCCTCGGCCAGCTCGGCCTGCAGATGCACTTCGCCACCGCCCAGCTGCGGCTGCACGCCATGCTCGACCGCGTTTTCCACCAGGGTCAGCAGCACCCCGGGCGGCAGCTGGCGCTGGGCCGCCGCGGGCGCAATGTCCAGGCGGTAGCGCAGGCGCTCGCCCAGCCGCGCCTGCATCACCTCCAGATAGCGGCGCACCGCCTCGGCCTCCTCGCCGACCGCCAGCAGCCGGCGGTCGAACAGCGGCAGCGTGGCGCGCAGATAGGCGGTCAGCGACTGCAGCAGCGGTGCGGCGCGCTCGTCGCGGCTGTTCACCCAATGCTGCAGCGAGGCCAGGCTGTTGAACAGGAAATGCGGCTGGATCTGCGCGCTCGAGAGGCGTTGCGAGAGCTCCAGCGACTGCTCACGCAAGTCCTGGTCATGCAGCCAGTCGGCCAGGAACTCGTTGCGCCACATCGCCACGCCCCAGAGGGCCAGCGAACCCAGCACCACGCCCAGCATCAGGCCCTCTTGCTGCAAGGGCGTCACGCCGACGCCCTCGGCCGCCAGGCCTTTCAGCAGGCCGTACAGAAAGCCGGCCGGCAGACCGGTGCACAGATAGGCCAGGTGCAGGCGCCGCATCGTCGGACGCCGCCACACCGTGCCGCCAACGAAGAGCAGCAGCGGCCCCGTCAGCAGCAGGCCCAGCGCCAGCTGCCGGTTCAGCGGCTGCGGCAGCATCAGCGCGCTGAGCAGCACCAGGCTGAGCAGGAAGATCGTGGCCGCCACCTTGGCGGTGGGCGAGACCACGCACAGCGGTGCCAGCCGCTGCCACTGCGCCTCGCTGAAGCGGTGGCGCGGCCCCAGCATCAGCGCCAGGCGCCAGTCCACCTGGGCGAAGAAGTGGCGCAGGCCTGCCAGCAGCGCGCTCATGCCGCCCCCTCCGCGGGCAGCGGCAGCTGGAGGCGCGCCACGCAGCCGCCGTCCTCGGCATTGCTCAGGCTCAGCTGCGCCGCAGCGCCATAGCGCTGGGCCAGACGTTCGCGCGAGTTGGCCAGACCGATACCCCGTCCGGGCGCTTGCGCCGGCGCGCCATCGGGCAGGCCCGGCCCGTTGTCGACCACCTCGATCAGCAGCTGCCCGGCGCTGCGCCGCGCCCGCAGGCACAGCAGGGCCTGACCCAGCTTGGGCACGACGCCATGCTCGATCGCGTTCTCCGCCAGGGTCAGCAGCAGGGCCGGCGGCAGCTTCAGGTCCAGGCAGTCCTGGGGCACATCGATCTCGACCTGCAGGCGCTCGCCCAGCCGGGCCTGCATCACCGTCAGATACTCGCGCACCGCGGCCAGCTCCTCAGCCAGGCTGATCTCCTGGCGGTTGAACAGCGGCAGCGTGGCGCGCAGATAGCCGGTCAGCGCATCCAGCAGCGGCGCAGCGCGCTCGTCGCGGCCGCGCACCCAGTGCTGCAGCGAGGCCAGGCTGTTGAACAGGAAGTGCGGCTGGATCTGCGCGCTGCTGAGCTGCTGGGCCAGGGCCAGCGCCCGCTGCTGCTGCTCATGCTCGCGCAGCCAACTGGCCAGCATCTCGTTGCGGGCCATCGCC
Source organism: Burkholderiaceae bacterium (assembly GCA_041920215.1). Taxonomy (GTDB): domain Bacteria; phylum Pseudomonadota; class Gammaproteobacteria; order Burkholderiales; family Burkholderiaceae_C; genus JAYRSJ01. The sequence goes on from JAYRSJ010000004.1 coordinate 253,079, forward strand.
AGCACCCAGATGCCGAACACGCCCAGCATCAGCAGCACAAAGGACAGCTGCTGGGCCTCCTGGCTGCCAACCGTCTTCTCCATGCGCATGAAGCCGGCATAGACCCCCATCAGCACGGCGCTGGCAAAGGCGACGACGATGACCCCGACATAGCCCAGATAGAGGGTTCGCATCGTCGGCCGGCGCCACAGCCGCGCTGCCAGCCACAGCAGGGCCAGCGCCATCAGCAGCCCGACCGTGAAGCCGGCCAGCTTCAGCGGCGCGGGCATCTCCCAGGCGACCAGTCCTCCCAGCAGCAGGGCATTCAGCAGCGCGCACAGCTTGACGCTGATGGGAATGCTGACGCGCTGATCCAGCAGGCGCCATTGCGCCTCGCTGAATCGATGGCGCGGGCCCAGCATCAGCACCAGATGCCAGTCCAGCCCGCGCAGGCTCTGCAGGCCCTGCTTGATCTTGTTCCAGATGCGATTCGACATGGTTGTTTTCATTGATGACGCTAGGGCTGCCAGGGCAGCTGCAGGCTGGCCACGCAGCCACCCTGCTCGGCATTGGCCAGGCTCAGCTGGGCACGCTCGCCGAATTGCTGCGCCAGGCGCAGGCGGATATTGGCCAGGCCCACACCGCGCCCCGGCGCCTGGGCCGGCAGCGCGTCGGGCAGGCCGGGGCCGTCATCGGCCACGCTGATGACGATCTGCCCCTCTTGGCGCACGGCGCTGATCTGCAGCAGGGCCGCGCCCAGCTTGGGCAGCACCCCGTGCTCGATCGCGTTCTCCACCAGGGTAAGCAGCAGGGCCGGCGGCAGGCGCTGGGCCAGCAGGGCCTCGGGCACCGCGATCTGCAGCTGCAGCCGCTCGCCCAGGCGGGCCTGCATCACCGCCAGATACTCGCGCACCGCGGCCAGCTCCTCGCCCAGCGTCAGCTCCTGGCGGTTGAACAGCGGCAGCGTGGCGCGCAGATAGCCGGTCAGCGCCTCCAGCAGCGGCGCCGCACGCTCATCGCGGGCGCGCACCCAGTGCGTCAGCGAGGCCAGCGAGTTGAAGAGGAAATGCGGCTGGATCTGGGCCTGGGCCAGCTGGGCCTGGGCCGCCAGCGCCTGGGCGCGCTCCTCCAGCTCGCGGCGGCGCGCGGCGATCTGCTGGCGGCGGAACAGGGCCAGGAAGCTGATGCCGCTGTTCAGGCCCACACCCAGCAGCAGAAAGACCAGGGTCAGCCACTCGCGCTCGCCGCCCGCGCCGGCCAGCTTCTTGATCGCCAGCGCGGCCAGCACCAGCCAGACACCGTTGAACGCAGCGCTGAGTCCCAAACGCTCGCGGCTGGGCAAGGCCCAGAGCCAGCGCGACTGCAGTGCGAAGCTCAGGCCGGCGCACAGCAGCAGGCCCAGCGCCAGGCCGCGGCCGGTGGCGCTGGGCAGCGGCCACAGCAGCAGCAGCGCCAGCGAGGCGATGTTGACGGCCACAATGGTCCAGAAACGCCGGCTCAGCGGCGCCAGGCCGAGGCGCTGCAGCTCGGCAGCATCGGGCAGCGCGTGGGCCTGGCAAGGCAGTGCAGCTTGACTCATTCGGGCAGCTCCGTGGGCAACATCAACGTCGCGACGCAGCCTGTGCCATCGCTGCGGTCGGCCAGGCTCAGCGACGCCGCTGGGCCGAAGGCCTGGGCCAGGCGCTGGCGGCTGTTGCGCAGGCCCAGGCCACGGCCCGGCGCGGCGGAGGCGGCGGACGCGGCGGTCGGCACCAGGCCCGGACCATCGTCGCTGACCGTCAGCCGGCACATCCCCTCGGGCAGACGCCTGGCCTCGATGCGCACGCAGGCCTCGCCCAGCCTGGGCAGCACGCCATGCTCGATCGCGTTCTCCACCAGGGTCAGCAGCAGGGCCGGCGGCAGGGGCTGGCGCTCCAGGCCCGGCTGCAGCTCGATCTCGACCCGCAGCCGCCCGCCCAGGCGGGCCTGCATCACCGCCAGATACTCGCGCACCGCGGCCAGCTCCTCGCCCAGCGTCAGCTGCTGGCGGTTGAACAGCGGCAGCGTGGCGCGCAGATAGCCGGTCAGCGAACGCAGCAGCGGCGCGGCCCGCTGGTCCCGGTCCTCGACCCAGTGCTGCAGCGAGGCCAGGCTGTTGAACAGGAAATGCGGCTGGATCTGGGCCTGCAGCAGCTGGGCCTGCATGGCCTCGCTGCGCCCGCGCTCGTCGATCTCGCGCAGCCGTGACTCGATCTGCTGCACCCGGAAGATCACCAGAAACCACCAGCCGCTGGCCACCGCGAAGAACCAGGCGGCCATCAGCATCACCGGCAGGTCCATCCAGTCCCGGCCCAGGGTCCTGACGCCGGCCAGGGTCAGCAGCGCGAACAGCGTGCCCGCGCCCAGGGTCAGCAGGTTCAGGGCCTTGCGGGTCGGATGCCACCACAGCCAGCGCGCCAGCCGCAGGCCCAGCAGGGTCAGCAGCAGCAGGCCGGCGCAGATCAGCGGCGCCTGCTGGCGCGGCAGGTGCTGGTAGCCCACCGCCAGCATCACGATCAGATTGCCCAGCACATAGTGGTCGGCCACACGCGGCCAGGCCTGGCGGCCGGCGCGGGCCATCTCGGCCGCGCTGAAGCTGCGCGTGGGGCCCGGAAACCAGTACTGGCTCCAGTCGATGCGGGCGGCCTCGCGCTCAGCGCTCATCATGCAGCTCCTCGTCCCGGCAGCTCAGCAGCACCTCGGTGCCGCCGCCATCCTGCGAGCGCAGCAGCAGCTGCGCGCGCGCACCGAACACCGCCTCCAGCCGGGCCCGGCTATTGCCCACGCCCAGGCCCTCGCGCCAGTCCGCGGCCAGGCCGACACCGTCGTCGGCGATGCGCAGGCACCAGCCCCCGGCCTCGGGCTCGGCCCGCAGGCTCAGCAGCAGGCTGCCGCCGCTGAGGCTGGGCGCCAGCCCATGCTCCAGCGCGTTCTCCACCAGGCTCAGCACAATGCCCGGCGGCAGCTGGGCCCGCTCGGCCAGCGCGGCATCGATCTCCAGGCGGTAGTGCAGGCGCTCGCCCCAGCGGGCCTGCATCACCTGCAGGAAATGCTCGACCAGGCGCAGCTCCTCGGCCAGGCTGACCTGGGGTCGCAGCATCAGCTCGGCCGAGCCGCGCAGAAAAGCCGTCAGCGAGCGCAGCAGGCCGCTGGCGCGGGCATCGCCGCTGTCCACCCAGTGCTGCACGGCCGACAGGGTGTTGAAGATGAAATGCGGCTGGATCTGAGCCTGCAACAGGCGCAACCTGGCCTCGCTGGCCTCGCGTGCCATGCGCTGATGCTCCTCGGCGGCGCGTGCCTCCTCCAGCTCCTGCTGCAGCTGGTAGCGGCGTGCTGCCGCGGTCAGCCCCATCAGCAAGGCCAGCACCAGACCCACGCCCAGACCCACCGGCAGGCCGATCCGCAGCAGCTTGTCGAACTCGCCGGCCAGATTGCTCCAGGCGGCCCAGCCATGCTTGGCGATGCGCCCCCCCACCCAACCCGCCAGCACGCCGAACAGTGCGGCGGCCATGATGCGGGGCACCCAGCGGCCGGCCGAGCCCTTGGCCGCCAGCTTCTCGGGCATCAGCCAGGCCCCCACCAGCGCGATCACCAGGCCCAGCAGGACCAGCAGGCTCAGCAGCAGGGCCATAGGCAGGGGCATGCCGGCCGCATGCATGCCGGCGGTGCTGCCCGTCAGCGCGCCGCCCAGCCCCAGCCACACCCCCAGGCCGCGGCGGCTGTAGAGATAGCGGTCCATCGCGCGGGCCCGGTTGCGCAGCGCGGGTTCCAGGCCTTGGTAGTGGCGCTCGGCCCAGGCGAAGTACCAGCGCTGGAAACGGTTGTGTTCGGGGGCTGTGCTCATGGGGCGGAGTCTAGGCAGGACGGCCGGATGCCCGGGCTGCCAGGCGGCGAACTGCGGAATGGGCGGTTGAATGGCGGCTATGGCAGCCATGGCTGCCTGAGCGGCCGGCGCCGCTCAGGCGCACAAGCTGCCGTCGACAAAGACCTTGAGCTCGCCGGGCTGGAAGGCCACCCAGGGCTCGTCGCGGGTCAGCGGCTCGGTGGCGATCACCGCGACCCGGTCGGCCGGGGTGGTGTGGGCGGAGAAGTCCACGCTGAGATCTTCGTCGGCCAGACGCGCCTCGCCGAAGGGGTGACGGCGCAGCAGATAGTGCAGCCGGGTCGAGCCATGGGCCCACAGGGCCTGGCCGTTGGACAGCAGCATATTGAAGGTGCCGTGACGGTTCAGCGGCGGCAGCAGCTCGGCCAGCGTACGACTCAGCTCCTCGACCGAGGGCACGCTGCAATGCGCCTTGGCCAGCTCCTGCATCAGCCAGCAGAAGGCGCGCTCGCTGTCGGTCTGGCCCACCGGGCGGAAGGCCGCATGCAGCCGGGGCTCGTAGTCCAGCAGATTGCCGTTGTGGGCGAACACCCAGTAGCGCCCCCATAGCTCACGCTGGAAGGGATGGGTATTCTCCAGCGCGACCTTCCCCTGGGTGGCCTTGCGGATATGGGCGATGACGTTGTCGCTCTTGACGGGATAGCGCTTGACCAGCTCGGCCAGCGGCGAGACGCGCGCGCTGTGGTGGTCGACGAAATGGCGCAAGCCCCGGCCCTCGAAGAAGGCGATGCCGAAGCCGTCCTTGTGCTCGTCGGCGCGGCTGGCCAGGCCGGTGAAGCTGAACATCACATCGGTCGGCGTGTTGGCATTCATGCCCAGCAACTGACACATCGCGGGGCTACTCGAAAAACAGCCGGCTCAGGCCCTTAACGCTGACCAGATTGCCGGGGTTGCTGGTCTCGTTGAGCACGCCGCTCATGCGGCGCAGCAGGCGCTCGCTCTTCTGGGCGCGCCAGATCAGCAGATCGGCCAGCCAGGGATGGGCATTGACCCGGTTGGCGCGCTGGTAGAGCTCGTACTTGGGCTTGAGCGCGCGCAGGCCCTGCTCGTACTGGGCGCGCACGGCCGCGTCGTCCTGCCGGTGCGCCAGCAGGGCCTCGGCCGCCAGCAGGCCGGTCTCCAGCGCCTTGCCTATGCCCTCGCCGGTGAAGGAGTAGGTGGAGCCGGCGGCCTCACCGGTGACCAGCAGACCCGGGCGGGTCCAGCGCGCGCCCTCCAGCGTGCAGCGCAGCGGCGCACCCTTGAGCTCGCCGACCAGCTCGCCCTCACGCATCAGCGCGGCGGCGGGCGGGTAATGGGCGCAGAAGGCATCAAACAGCGCACGCAGATTGACGTCCTTCTTGCCCCCCTTGCCGCCGACCGCATGGTGACTGTCGGCCACGCCCACACCGATATTGAAGCAGGCATCGGGGGCCGGAAAGATCCAGCCATAGCCGGGTCGCACCGCCCGGCTCCAGACCACGTCCATGGCCTTGATGCGGCCCACCATGGCCGGCGCGCGCACATAGCCGCGCAAGGCCACGCCGCTGGGCGTGTGGCGGGTGCACATGCCGGCGGCGATCAGGGCCTTGGGCACCGCGCCGGTGGCCAGCAGCAGCCAGTCGGCGCGCAGCTCATGCTCGGCATCACCCTGCTTCAACACCGCGCCGCAGACCCGGCCCGCCGCATCTTCCAGCGGGCGCTCGAAGCGGGCCTGGGCAAAACGGGCACCGGCCGCGCGCGCGGCCTGCAGCAGCAACTGGTCGAGCTCGCGGCGCGGCAGCACGGCCAGCTCGCCGGGCACATCGATGCGACCGCCGCGCGGGCCCACACAGCCCACATGGGCAACCGGCTGGGCCCGCGCCATCACCGCTGCCAGCAGACCCAGGCGCGCGAGCGCCTTGTGGGCATCGGGGATCAGGCCGTCGCCGCAGATCTTGTCGCGCCCGGGCGGCTGCTGGTCGACCAGCAG
>JAYRSJ010000005.1:0-198362 GCA_041920215.1 Burkholderiaceae bacterium
GGAGATCTGGTAGAAGCCCGAGACGGTCACCCGTATCGGCAGACGGATGTCCAGCGCGTCGATATAGCCCGAACGCAGCTGCGGTGTCACCGTCAGCGGGCCGGGCAGCTCGATGGGCTGGGCGCACAGACCGGCGGCCGGCAGCGTGAAGCAGCCGGGTTCTCTGCGGCGGTAGGCCAGCACAAACTCGTCGCCGCCCACATCCAGCACCTCGATGCCGCGCACCCGGTAGGGGCCCTGGGGTCCCAGCTTGTCCTTAAGCTCCTTGGCGCTGAAGCGCAGGCTGACGGCCGCGCGGCCCTGGCTGGCGCTGAAGGCCTGCTGCGCCTCGGTGCTGCGCCCGTCCGGGCCGCTGAGCAGGGCGCGGGCGGCAAAGCGGCCGTCGCGCAGCGCGCCGAAGTCCATCTTGAGCTCCAGCCCGGTGACGCAGCCGCCACTGCCTAGCAGATTGTTGAGCTGCAGCTGGGCGTTGTTCAGGCTGGCCTCGACCACCCGCACGCGCTGGCTGGCGCTGCGCAGCACGGTACCGCTCGTGCCCGGCACCTGGGCCTGGCCGCGGACGATGTACTCGCCGGGCAGCTGGAAGCTGTGGTCGATGCTGTAAAGACCGTCGTTGGCCAGTCCGTCGGCGCCATTGCCGTCATCCAGGCCGGTCTGCGCCGGGCCGGGCGTGCCGCCCACCGGGCTGACCGACAGACTGGGGCTCAGGCCCAGAATCGGTGCGCCCTCGCGGGTCAGCAGCATGCCGATGGAGACGTCCTCGCCGACCAGCAGGGTGTGGCGCTCCAGCGCGATGCCGGCCTGTATCGGCGAGACCGCGCGCAGCGTGGCCAGCGCCACCGTGCTGCGCTCGGCGGCCGGAAACTCCAGCACCAGGGTCCAGCGACCGTTCTCCGGCGCATTCAGCGGGCCCAGCTCGAACACCCCGCCCGGCGCAGGCTGCGGCAGCAGCGCGCCCGGGTGGAAGCTCACGCCGGGCTGGCCGGAGGCCATGACCTCACGGCCATCGGGCGCCAGCAGGCGCAGGCTGGCGCCGTCCACCGGCACGATCACATCGAGGTTGAGGCGGCTGACCTCGCCGAGATCGAAAGGCAGCTCGACCCGGGTGCTGCCGGCGCTGATGCGGGCCGACAGCGTGCTGGGCGTGTTCATCGCCACCTGGGCGACCGGGCCGGCCGCTGCGCCGGCCTGCGCCAGCGCGGCGCCGCCATCCAGCAGCGCGAGGGCCGCGATGGCCAGCGGCAGGGCCCGGACGCTAAAGGGTTTCTTGTTCATGACGCTCACTCCTTGATCGGCACCGTCAGGTCCAGCAGCTGGTTCACATTGGCCGCGTTCTTCACACTGCTGTGATTGGCCAGGACATTGCGTACCGGCGTGCCATAGCCCGGGTTGGCCGAGCTGAGGCTGACGACGATGTCGTTGTTCTGCGGCGTGGGCGCCAGCACGGTGGTGTAGGTCAGCACCTTGCGGGTGCCCCACAGCAGGCCGGGCTTCTCGCTGAAGCTCATGGTGGCGCTGCTGAAGTCGCGCAGCACCATCCAGGCGCGCCGGGCGGCATAGGCCGCGACCGCCGGGAACAGCGGCGCGATCTCGGCCGTGCTGAGTTCGTTGTTGCCGTCGGCATCGGCGTCGGCGCCTATCGTGAAGGTCTTCGCGATATTGCCGCGCGGCGTGCCCGAGTAGGTGGCCAGATCGCGCAGCCCCGGCAGCTGCGGCCCCTGGCCGAAGGTCCAGGTGTCGATATAGGTTTCGGCCACGCCATCGGGGTCGTCGCCGGCCGCGACCAGATCGTCGTACTCCGCTTTCTGGATCAGCGACAGATCCGCGGCCACGCTGCCGCGATGCGGGGTGGACAGCGTCGAGAGGCTGAGCAGCTTGAAGTCGGGCGCCAGCGCCTGCATGCCCTGGGTGTCCAGGCCGCCCTTGCTGTGCGCGATCACATGCACCCGATCGGACTTCTGTTCCTGCAGCCAGTTCTGAACCTGGGTCTGCAGCTCGCGGGCATTGGCGGCGACGGTGTTGTTGCCGTCCTGCGCAACACCCAGCGAGAAGCGGGTGTAGCGCACGCCGCGCTCGTCCAGCGCGCGCAGCACGCCGGGCGCGCCGTCCTCCTCCCAGGTGTCGACATTGGCCGAGATGCCATGGGCCAGCACATAGGGGGCGGCCACGTCGAACTCGGCCGATACCCAGTCGACCGCCATGCACCAGTACTCGCCATCGCTGTTGGCGGTGTCGATGTCGATGCGCAGCTCGTTGTCCTTGCCGAAGCGCAGCTCCTCGATGGGCACGATCAGCGAGTCGTCCGTCCAGGTGCCGTTGAAGCCGCCCAGCGTGCGATAGAACTTGCCGTTGAAGCTGAGCCGGTCGACCTCGGGCGCGATGTCGGGCACCACGGCCTTGTCGTCGATGTCGAAGACCGGAAAGCGCAGCACGGCCTGGGCCGCGATCACGCCCTGGCGCACCAGCGCTGCGGCGTCGCGCAGGCTGCCGTCAGGATTGAGCTGGGTCTCGTTGACCACGGCCGGTATCGGCAGGCGTATGCGCAGCGGGCCGCCACTGCGGTAGGTGCAGCCGGTGTCCAGCCCCGGGCCGCTGTTGACCACATAGACGCCCAGCTTCTGCTCGGGCGGCGCGAAGGGCGAGGTGGTTTGCGACCAGGCCGCAGCCTGTGTCATCAGCAGGCCGCAGGCGAGCGCCAGCGACCGTTGCGAAAACGGTGCATACATCGGAATCTCCTGGCTTGAGTCGGGGCTGGGCTCAGTCGGAACTGCTCAGCTGGAACACCTGGGCATCGCCCAGGGTGGAGACCTGACCCCGCACCCGCTTGCCCAGCAGGTCCAGGGCCGAGCCCTTGTGGCGCAGCGTGAACCAGGTTTCGCGGCCCTGGGCATCGCGCAGCTTCAGCCGCTGCCCTTGCACCTCGATCACCTCGGCTTCCAGCTGTGGCGCGGTGCTGGCAGCGCTGCCCTGTACCGCGGCGGCCTGCGGCGGCGCTGCCGTCGCGCTCAGGCAGACCGCGAATGCGCCGGCCGCCAGGGCGCTGGCGCGGCCCAGGCGCCGCCGCCCCAGGCCGCACAGCAGCAAGGCCAGGCCGCTCAGGGCCAGCATCGGCGGCTCGGCGACCTGATGGCCGTTGTCGGCCACAAAGCGCAGCGAGAGTTCGCTGCTGTCGAAGCGCAGCTGCATCGGCATCCCGTCGGCACTGGCGAACAGCAGGCCGGGGTCGTTCAGATCGAGCTTGAACCAGGCATCGGCATCTTCAGCCAAGGCCCGGAAGTGCAGGTTCAGGAACACGAAGTCGGCGCTCTGCTGGGCATCCAGCAGATCCGGGCTGTTGCCGGACAGGCCGAAGGCATTGATGCGTCCGGCACCCAGCTCGCTGGCCTCGCCCAGGAAGGGGAACGCAGCCGGCTCGGCCAGGTCCAGCATGTTCAGGCCGCTGGCGGGGTCGATGAAGTCGGCGCCCAGGAAGCCGGCGCTGCCCGCCTCGAAATCCAGATGCAGATCGAAGGCGCTGAGCGCGCTGGCGCTGCCGCCGCCCTGGCGCTGCAGGCCCAGACGCAGCGTGAACTCGTCGCCCACCTGCACCGTGCTGTCGGACACTCCCATTCGCACCAGCGCCGCCTGCGCGCCCGACGCCAGCGCCAGCAGGCTGCCGCACAGCAGCGCGGCGCCGATACGGCCCAGGGTCGGGCCAAGCCTTGAGAAGCGATTCATTGCTGCGGACTCCCTCGTCGTTGCCTGGCGCCCAGCAGCCCCGGGCGGGGCTGTACCTGGCGCGGCGCTTTGACGCGAGAGTATGCAAACGCAATGCTTTGGCGGCTAGACCGGAATCAGTGACACCGGCGCTGTAACTTTGTATTGCAGAGGCTGGGCTTCGTCATCGGAGTTTGCTAGACGCGCCCGTGCGCGGGCGGTGGACGCAAGCCAGGCACCGGGGGCGCCAGCAGGCGCTCGCCGGCATAGCCGCTGACCACGCCGAAATCGCTGGCCGCGCCGTTCCAGTCAGCGGCAAAGCGCTCGATCTCGGCCGCGCTGCGGCCGACGAAGTTCCACCACAGCAGCACCGGCTCCTCGAAGGGCGTTCCGCCCAGCAGCAGCGCGCGCGCCGTCCCCGCGCTGCGCAGCTGCAGCCAGGCGACACCGGGCGGCAGATAGATCAGCTCGCCGGGGCTGGCGGCCAGCTCGCTGCCATCGGGCAGGCTCAGCAAGACCTGACCCTCCAGCACCATCAGCCCATGCTCGAAGTCGGGCGCCAGGGCCAGCGCGCCGCTGCTGCCGCCGGCCGTCGGGCAGGCCAGATCCACGCCCAGCAGCGGCGTATGCACCGCCACCGGCGACACCTGGGCCTGCAGCTCGCCCACCAAGAGCGTCGCCACGAAGCCGCCCAGCGGCTGCTGCGGCAGCAGCGGGTGATGCTCGAAGCGCGGCGCGCAGAAGCGCTGGGCCTCGGGCAGCGCGATCCACAGCTGGGCCAGCTGCAGGCGCGGGCTCAGCGATTCTTCCGAATGGGCGATGCCGCGGCCGGCCGTCATCAGATTGACCTGGCCGGGCCGCAGCACCTGTTCGCTGCCCAGCGAGTCGCGGTGCAGGATCTCGCCCTCGATCAGCCAGCTGAAGGTCTGCAGCCCGGTGTGCGGATGCGGCGCCACCCGCATCGGCGCGGCCAGATCGGCCGGGCCGGCATGGTCCAGAAAGCACCAGGCGCCGATCAGGCGGCGCTCGCGCTGGGGCAGGGCGCGGCGTATCGGCAGGCCGCCCACCAGGCCTTCGTGGGCCGCCAGGCGCTGCGGCGGCAGGGCCGGCGCCTTCATCGCGCGCCCCGCTTGTGCAGCTGAGCGACGAAGCCGGCCAGGAAGTCGCGCAGCTGGCCGGCCAGGGCCTCGTCCAGCGCGCCCTCGGGCGTGATCAGGGTGTTGGCCTTGGAGACCAGCAGGCGGCCGCCGAACCAGGCCTCGCAGCCCAGCGCATGCAGCACGGTCAGCATCGCGTCCTGCGACTGTATGGTGCCGAAGCCGCCGGGCGAGGCGCCGATCAGGGCCACCGGCTTGCCGCCAAAGGTCTTGCGGCCCTCGGCCGGCGGGCGCGACAGCCAGTCCAGGCCGTTCTTCAGCACGCCGGGTATCGAGTGGTTGTACTCCGGGGTCGCGATCAGCAGGCCGTCGGCCGCCTGTATCGCGGCGCGCAGCGTGCTGACAGCCGCCGGCATGCCCTGGGCCTCGACATCACCGTCGTAGAGCGGGATGCCATGCAGGGTATGGACGCTCAGACTGGCGCCGTCCGGCATCAGACGGCTGGCCGCCTGCAGCAGCGCGGTATTGAGCGAGGCCTTGCGCAGGCTGCCTGAGAGGGCGATCAGCTGGGTCATGGCGTTTCCTTGTGGACTGGCGGTAGGGACTCGGGCAGGCATTGTGCGGCGGCGCGATTGATTTGGCTCAAGCGCCGCCCATCTGGTGGGCCGGCGGCGTCGCGCGGCCGCAAATCCCGCCCGGATCGCGCTTGGCGGCCCGGCGGGCCTCCCTTAGTCTGCCAGCATGAGCAGCAGTGATCAGCATCATGAGGGCGATACGGTGCCGGCGGCACTGGATGCGCTCAAGCATCCCCGTGCCCCAGCCGCCGCCCCGCCGGCGGTGGCCGACGATCTGGAGCGGCTCTGGCAGGCCTTGCAAAGCTTGCCCGAACACCATGCCGCCCATCTGGGCGATGCCCTGGTGCAGGCCGGGCTGATCCTGCCCCAGCAGCTGCGCGCGGCGCTGCGCCGCCAGGCCGGCCTGCCCGAGCATCTGCCGATCGGCGAGCTGCTGGTGCAGCAGGGCATGCTCAGCCCGGCCCAGCTGCGCAGCCGTCTGGCCGACTGGATGGGCGTGCCCACCGTGGATCTGAACCGGGTGCAGCCCGAGCCGGCGGCGCTGGCCCGGCTGCCGCATGCACTGGCCGAGCGCGAGGCGGCGCTGCCGCTGATGCTGCGCGACGATCAGCTGGTGGTAGCGCTGGCCGACCCCTGGGACCACCGGCTGCTGGAGATGCTGCGCTTCGCCTGCGAGTTGCGGGTGCGCCCGGTGCTGGCCCTGCCCGGCAGCCTGGCGCCGGCGCTGGCGCGTGCCTACCGCCTGCTGCCACCGGCCGAGGGCGAGGCGCCGACGGCCAGCACCGCCCCGGCCCGCCCGGCCGCCTCGGCCACGCTGCAGGAGCTGGCCGAGCAGCTGCGCGATAGCGTCGACAGCGTCGGCGATGTCGACGCCAGCGTGGTCTCGGAATCGGACAACACCCTGGTGCGCCTGGTCAACCGCCTGGTGGCGGACGCGATCGAGATGCGGGCCTCGGACATCCATATCGAAACCGCCGAGGCGCCGCGGCCGGTCAAGGTCAGGCTGCGGGTCGACGGCGAGCTGCTGCGCTATCTGGAGCTGCCGGCGCGGGTGCGCTTCGCCCTGGTCGCGCGCATCAAGATCATGGCCGATCTGGACATCTCCGAGCATCGCAAGCCGCAGGACGGCAAGATCGACTTCTCCCGTTTCGGTCCCCACAAGCTGGAGATGCGGGTGGTCACCGTGCCCACCAGCAGCGGCTTGGAGGATGTGGTGCTGCGCCTGCTGGGCAGCATGAAGCCGCTGCCGCTGGACGGCATCGGCCTGGCGCCGGGCAATCTGGACGGCCTGCGCCGGGTGATGAGCAAGCCCTACGGCCTGATCCTGATCTGCGGCCCCACCGGCTGCGGCAAGACCACCAGCCTGCATTCGGTGCTGCGCGAACTCAATGCCGACAACCGCAAGATCTGGACCGCCGAAGACCCGATCGAGATCAGCCAGGAGGGCCTGCGCCAGGTGCAGATGAACGCGCGCATAGGCTGGACCTTTGCCGCCGCGATGCGCACCTTTCTGCGCGCCGATCCGGACGTCATCATGATCGGCGAGATGCGCGACGAGGAGACCGCCCGCATCGCGATCGAGGCCTCGCTGACCGGCCATCTGGTGATGTCCACGCTGCACACCAACTCGGCGCCCGAGAGCGTCACCCGGCTGCTCGAGATCGGCCTGGACCCCTTCATGTTCTCCGACTCGCTGCTGGCCGTGTTGTCGCAGCGCCTGGTGCGCCGGCTCTGCACGGAGTGCCGCCAGGCCGAGCCGCTGGAGACGGCGGCCGCGCATTCGCTGGCCCGGCTCTATCTGCAGGCGGGCGGCCCGTCCACCCTGCTGGGCGAGGAGGCCTTGCTGGCGGCCTGGCGCGACCGCTTTGGCGATGCCCAGGGCCGGCTCAACCAGTACCGTCGCCAGGGCTGTGCCGCCTGTGGCGGCAGCGGCTATCACGGGCGCCTGGGGCTGCACGAGCTGCTGGTGGCCGACGACAAGCTGCGTGCGCTGATACGCCAGCGCGCGCCGGCGGCCGCGCTGTTCGAGGCGGCCCAGTCGCATGGCATGAGCACGCTGCGCCAGGACGGCATCGAGAAGCTGCTGGCCGGCCTGACCGATCTGCCCGAGGTACTGGCGGCCACCAGCTGAGGCCGAACACAACAGGCCCCCAGCGGGCCGGGAGTCTTTCGATGAGCATGCAATCCGTCGTTCCGCCCGCCACCTCGCCGGTCGATCTGCGCCTGGCGCCGCGTGTGCTGGCCGATGTGGGCGCCCATCTGGCGGCCGCCACCGTGGCCCTGCAGCGCGAGCCCGGTCTCAGCCACGCCGCGCTGCAGGGCCTGGCGGCGCTGGAGCAGCTGGGCCTGGAGCTGCAGCAGCTGGTGCATGCGCTGGTGCCGGTGCCGCCCGAGCGGTGCGAGGCGCTGGACCTGCTGGACCTGCTGCAGCGGGTGGCCGCCGAGCGTCGGCCGGCGCTGGACGCGCAGGGGCTGCGCGTGCAGATCGCCGGTCAGCCGGCCGGGCTGGAGATGGACCCGGCGCTGCTGGAGCAGGCGATTGGCCTGCTGATCGAGCATGCCGGGGCGCTGGGCGCCCGGCAGTGCCTGCTCAGCAGCGTGCCGGCCTGGGGCGAGCAGTCGGTGGCCCTGTGGCTGGACGAGGTCGACAGCGGCCTGGCCCTGGGCCTGGGCGCGCAGGAGCTGCATCTGCAGCTGCTGCGCCTGCTGGCGCGCGCCCATGGCTGGCGCCTGCACTGCGTGGCGGCGCCGGCCGGTGTGGGTGGTCGCCAGCGCCTGGTGCTGGAGCTGGCGCGGCGCCAGGCGGCGATGCCGCCGGTCGAGGATGCGCTGCCGCGCAGCCGTCTGCCGGCCGCGCTGCGGGTGCTGGTGATCGACCCGCAGCCGGCCAGCCGCGAGCAGGCCTGCCGGCTGCTGCGCGATGCCGGCCTGCTGGCCGATGCCGCTCTCGATCTGCAGCAGGCCGAGCAGGCCCTGCTGGATGGCGAGCCCGCCGCCATCGTACTGGGCCTGCCGGCCGATGCGCCGGACAGCCGCCAGTTCATTGACAGCCTGGACCAGCGCTTGCCAGGGCTGCGCTGGGTGGAGCTGGTCGATGCGCCCAATGTCTATCAGACCTCGATGCCCGGCAGTGCCCGGCCGGCGCGGCTGAGCCGCGACGATCTGGCCCACACCCTGCTGCCCACGCTGGCCCAGGAGCTGGCGCTGTGAGCGGCTTGTGGCGCACTGCGCACAGCGTCAGCGCCCGGTAGGCTTGGGCCGTGGACAATCAGGCATCCCCCCAGCCCAAGTCCCTTGTGAGTGCTGAATCCCTAGAGAGCCTGCTGCGCAGTGCGGCCGAGCAGGACGGTCCGTCCGGCATCAATCCGCATTTCGTCGATCACATGGTCGAGAGCGCAGGCTTGCACGAGATGCGGGCCAGCGAGGACATCGTTGCCGGCAACGGGGTGATGCTGCTGGCCAAGGGCGCGCGCATCGATGCCGGCATGCGCGAACGCCTGCTGCAGCACAAGCTGGTGCGGCCGCTGGAGCAATGCGTCAGCATGGCCGATGGGGTCGGCGCCGAACGCCTGCTGGAGCTGGCCGATGGGCTGCTGGAGCGCCACCCGCTGCTGCAGGCCCTGATACCGCCGTCCCTGCGCAGCGAGCTGCGCCTGCAGCTGGGCCAGCTGCGGCTGAGCCCGGCGCTACAGTCCTTGCTGACCATGCTGGCCGATCTACCGGGCGAGCGCCTGGCCCATGCGGTGGGCGTGGCCCTGATCGCCCAGGCCCTGGCCCAGCATGTGCAACCCGGCAAGCCGGGGCTGCGCCGCCAGCTGGCGGTGGCCGGCCTGATGCACGATGTGGGCGAGCTCTATCTGGACCCCCGGCTGCTGCAGCGTGACACCGTGCTGCAGCCGGCGCAGTGGCGCCAGATCGCCAGCCATCCGGTCAGCGGCTACCGGGTGCTGGCCACGATGGACGGCGCCGGCGCCCTGGTGGCTGACGTGGTGCTGGCCCATCACGAGCGCCTGGACGGCTTCGGCTATCCGCGCGGCCTGGCCGAGCTGCAGTTCGTGCTGCCGGCCCAGCTGCTGGCCGCGGCCGAATGGCTGATGGGCCTGATCGAATCAGGGGTTGGGCCGCTGATGCGGGCCAGCGTGGCCTCGCGCCTGATCCCCGGCGAGTTCAGCCCGGCGGTGCTGGAGCCCATCTACGCGGCGATGCGCGGCAATAGCGAGATGGCCCAGTGGCTGGCGGCCCAGCCGGTGCAGCCCGAGGCCCTGGTGCAGCGCATCGAGGCCCTGGTCCAGCTGCTGCAGCGTTTCCGGGCTATGAGCGGCTGGCTGGAATCGCGCATGGCCGAGTCCGGTCTGCAGCTGCGCCTGGTGCTGGCGCGTGCCCAGCTGCGCCTGGGCCGCTTGCAGACCTCCTTCTCCAGCACCGGCCTGGACGCGCTGGACCGGGCGCAGCTGCTGGCCGATCTGCGCTCGCAGGCCGAGGCGCGCACCTGCCAGGAGCTGAGCGCGCTGCTGGACGAGTTTGCCTGGCGCCTGCGCGAGCTGGCCCGTGACGGCCTGCTGCGCGCCAGCCTGCTGGGCGAGGCCGACCAGGCGCTGATGCAGGCGCTGCTGGACCGGCTGCATGGCCTGGAGCAGGCGCCGCTGGAGGGCCGCACCGCGCTGGTCTGAGGCACGCGGCGGGCGCGCGCGGGCCTGCGCCCGCGCCCCGCTCAGGCCGTCTTCTTCAGCGCCGCCGTGTCGATCGGCAGGCTGCGGATGCGCTGGCCGGTGGCGGCGAAGATCGCATTGCAGACGGCCGGCGCGATCGGCGGGGTGCCGGGCTCGCCGATGCCGCCGGGGGCCTCCTGGCTGGGCAGGATGTGAACCTCGACCTGGGGCATCTCGCTGAGACGCAGCACCGGATAGTCGTGGAAATTGCCCTGCTCGACCCGGCCGTCCTTGTAGCTGATGCGACCGTACAGCGCCGCGCTCAGCCCGTAGACGATGCCGCCCTCGATCTGGCGGGCGATGGTCATCGGATTGACCGTCTGGCCGCAGTCGATCGCGGCCACCACCCGGTGCACCCGCGGCGTGCCGTCGGCCGCCACCGAGACCTCGGCCACCTCGGCCACATAGCTGCCGAAGCTCTCGGCCACCGCGATGCCGCGGAAGCGGCCCTTGGGGGCCGGCTTGCCCCAGCCGGCCTTGGCGGCCGCCGCCTGCAGCACCGCGCGATGGCGCGGCTTGTCGGCCAGCAGGGCCAGGCGATAGGCCAACGGATCGGCCTTGGCCGCATGGGCCAGCTCGTCGACGAAGCTCTCCAGGAAGAAGGCATTCTGCGAATGGCCCACCGAGCGCCAGAACCAGACCTGCGGGCCCGGCTCGGCGCGGCCGTAGGCGATGCGCTGGTTGGGGATCGCGTAGGGCTGGTCGGCGATGCCCTCGACCGCCATCGCGTCGACGCCGCTGTCCGGCAGCTTCATAAAGCCCGAGCCGGCCATGATGGAGGGCGCGGCGATATCGGCGCGCAGGGCCTGCGGCTGGCCCTTGTCGTCCAGCGCGGCGGCGAAATTGACCCGTGCCGCCGGCCGGTAGTAGCCGGCGGCCATATCGTCCTCACGGGTGTAGATCAGCTTGACCGGCCGGCCGCTGAGCTTGGACAGCAGCGTGGCGTCGATCGTGAAGTCGGGCGCGAAGCGGCGGCCGAAGCCCCCGCCCAGCAGCAGGGTGTTGACCTTGACCTTGGCCGGCGTGACCTGGGCCACCTGGCCGAGGATGCCTTGCGATGGCCCCTGGCTCTGCGTGCCGGCCCAGATGCTGACCTCGTCCCCCTTGACCCAGGCCAGGCAGTTCATCGGCTCCATGCAGGCATGGGCCAGATAGGGCACCTCGTAGCTGGCGTCCAGGGCGCTTGCGGCATTGGCCGTCGCGTCGCTGACATTGCCCTGGTCCACCGCGATCGCCGCGGCATTGTCGGCCGCGGTACTCAGCAGGCCGCTGATCGCCGCCGCATCGAGGCCGGCCTGCTCACCCATCTCCCATTGCAGGGCCAGCGCATCGCGGCCCTTCTTGGCCGCCCAGTAGCCCTCGGCCAGCACCGCCACCCCATGCGGGATCGCGATCACCTGGACCACGCCCTTGACCGCGCGTGCGGCCGCCTCGTCATAGCTCCTGGGCTTGATGCCCGGCAGCGGTGCGCGTGCCATCACTGCCACCAGCATGCCCTCGACCTGGGCGTCGATGCCGAACTTGGCCGTGCCATTGATCTTGGCGGCCGAGTCCAGGCGCCGGGTCGGCTTGCCCAGGATCTTGAAATCCTTGCTGGCCTTCAGCGTGGGCTGGGTCGGCACCGGCTGGCGTGCGGCGGCCTCCACCAGCGCGCCATAGGCCAGCTTCTTGCCGCCTGCGCCCAGCACATGGCCGCGCTCGGTGCGCAGCGTCTCGGCGGCCACGCCCCATTGCTGGGCCGCGGCGGCCAGCAGCATCTGGCGTGCCGCCGCGCCGGCCCGGCGCACCGGCAGCCAATGCGCCCGCACCGTGGTCGAGCCGCCGGTGGCCTGCATGCCGAACATCGGGTTGTTATAGGCCTGGTCCACCGGGGCCTGCTCGACGCCCACCAGCTTCCAGTCGGCGTCCAGTTCCTCGGCCACCAGCATCGGTATCGCGGTCAGCACGCCCTGGCCCATCTCGGCCGAGCCGCAGATCACGGTGACCCGGTTGTCGGGCGTGATGCGCAGCCAGGCATTGGGCGCGAAGGTATTGCTCTGCTGCGCCCGGGCCGGGCGACCGGCCAGAGGCAATGCGAAGGCGATGCTCAGCGCGGCGCCGCTCTTGAGCAGCGCGCGGCGCTGCAGCGTGATCTGTGTGTCGCTCATCGTGATGCTCCCTCAGGCCTTGCCGGCCAGGCTGCCGGCAGCATCCTTGATGGCGGCGCGGATCTGGTTATAGGTGCCACAGCGGCAGAGATTGCCGCTCATTGCGGCATCGATGTCGGCGTCGCTGGGGGCTTTCTTGCTGGCCAGCAGCGCGCAGGCGCTCATGATCTGGCCGCTCTGGCAGTAGCCGCACTGCGGCACGTCCAGCTTCAGCCAGGCCTGCTGCACCGCCCGGCCGGTCTTGCTGCTGCCCACGCCCTCGATGGTGGTGACCTTCTTGCCGGCGGCGGCCGACAGCGGGGTCGAGCAGCTGCGCACCGGCTGGCCGTCCAGATGCACGGTGCAGGCCCCGCACAGGGCCATGCCGCAGCCGAACTTGGTGCCGGTCAGCTGCAGGTCCTCGCGCAAGGCCCATAGCAGGGGCTCATCGGGGTCGGCGTCCAGCGTCACTGGCTTGCCGTTGACGTTCAGCTTGATGTCCATGGGGGCCGCTCCTGGTTTGGGCTTGGTCTTGAGAGGGATCAATATCGGATCGCCGCGAAGCCTACACCGAGACGCGCCGGGCTGCACAAGTCAGCCCAGCGCCAGCAGCACCGGCGCCAGCGCCCGCTCGACGGCCTGCTGGGCCTGCAGCCTGGCCGGGCTGCCGGGGTCGGCCTCGGCCAGCGCCAGGGCCGCCCGGCGCAGCTCGTCGGCGCCCAACTCCTCAGCCAGCCGGCCGAGGTCTTGCGCCAGCTGGCGCGCCTGGGCGAGGTCGGCGCTGGCCAGGGCCCAGCTGTGGCGCCAGGCGGCCAGAAAGACCTGGGCATGGGCCAGACGCTGTGGCGGCAGGGCCGCCAGCGCTGCCCGCGCCAGCGGGCCGGCAGCCGGCGCGGGCAGGCTGGCCGCTGGCGGTGGGGGGCGCGGCGGTCCGCGCCGGCCCCAGCGCTGCAGCAGCTGCAGCAGCGCGGCCTGGCTGACGGGCTTGCTCAGATGATCGTCGCAGCCGGCCGCCAGGCTGGCCTGGGCATCGCTGGCGAAGGCGTGGGCGGTCAGCGCGATCACCGGCGTGCGGGGGCGGCCCTCCTCGGCCTCGATGCGGCGCAGCTCGCGAGTGGCGCTGTGGCCGTCCATGCCGGGCATCTGCACATCCATCAGCACCAGGTCATAGCTCTGGCGGCGGAACATCTCGACGCCGAACAGGCCGTTGGAAGCCACCTCGATGCGATGGCCTTGCTCGGCCAGCATGGCCTCGATGACCATCACATTGACCTCGTTGTCCTCGCACAGCAGCAGGGTCTGGGGCGGCAGCGGCAGCGCGCTGACCGGGGCCGCGGCCGCGAGCGGCTCGGCCGGCGGCGCCGTCGCTGCCGGCAGCGGCATGGCCAGATGGAAGCGCGCACCCTGGCCGGGCGCGCTCTCCACCCAGATGCGGCCGCCCATCATCTGCGTCAGGCTGCGGCTGATCGACAGGCCCAGGCCGGTGCCGCCGAAATAGCGTGTGACGCTGCCATCGGCCTGGGTGAAGGGCTGGAAGATCAGCTCATGCTTGCCCGGCGCGATGCCGATGCCGGTATCGGCCACGGTCAGGCGCAGCAGCCCCGGCGCCTTACCCTGGCCGGCTTCGCGCCAGACGCTCAGCGTGATGCCGCCCTCGCGGGTGAATTTGATTGCATTGCCGAGCAGATTGAGCAGCACCTGGGCCAGACGCTTGGGGTCGCCCTGCACCCAGCCGGCGGCCTCGGGCGCGAACTCCAGCCGCAGCCACAGACCCTGGGCCTGGGCGCGCTCGCGCAGCAGGGCCAGGCAGTCGTCGACCAGGGCGCGCAGCTCGAAGACGCAGGGCTCTAGGTCCAGGCGACCGGCCTCGATCTTGGAGATGTCCAGCAGATCGTTGATCAGCTCGAACAGCGACTGGCCGGAGCTGCGGAACAGGTCCACATAGCGGCGCTGCTCGGTGTTCAGCTCGGTCTTGGCGAGCAGCTCGGCCATGCCCAGCAGCGCATTCATTGGGGTGCGGATCTCGTGGCTGACATTGGCCAGGAACTCGCTCTTAGCCCGGTTGGCGGCCTCGGCCACCGCGCGCTGATGGGCCAGCTGCTCGTTGGCGCGCTGCGTCCAGCGCAGCTGGCCCAGGGCAGTGGCGACCAGGCCCAGCAGCAGCAGCAGCAAGGGCCCCAGCAGCTCGGGCAGATAGAGCCCGCGCAGCGCCAGGTCGGCGCCCAGGCCCAGCAGGGCCAGCGCGGCCAGCGCCACCAGGGCCTGGGGCAGCAGGCGGGGCCGCGCTTGCAGCGCGCTCCACAAGGCCGGTAGCAGGGCCAGCGCCCACAGGCCCAGGCCGGCCGGCAGCGGCAGGCTGCGCCACTGCTGCTGGGCCGCCAGCGCGGTATGGGCGGCGGCCATCAGGGCGCTGCCCGAGACCTGACCCTGGGGCGTCATCACCGCATCGGCAAAGAAGGCGCTGCTGCCCAGAAACAGCAGCCGGCCACGCAGGCGCTCGCGCAGCGCGCCGTCGTCGCGCGCGCCCAGCGCGGCCTCGACCAACTCGGCGAAGTCCAGCCGCTGCACCTGCTCGGGCCGCAGCGGCAGGCGCACGCGGCCGGCGGCATCGAGCTGCCAGCGCAGCGCGCCCACGCTGAGCCAGTCGCCGTCCAGCTGCCAGCGGGTCTGGGCCTGGGCCCGCATCAGGCTGGCCAGCGGCAGCGCGGGCAGCTGGCGCTCGCCGACCCGGTGCAGCAGCGGCAGCTGGCGCAGCCGGCCATCGGCATCCAGCGGCACGCTGATCAGGCCCACCGTGCCCGGGCTGGCCACCACCTGCAGCAGGGCCGGTGCCGGCAGGTTCAGGGCCGACCAGCGCAGCGCCGGGCCCGCCTGCGCCGGCAGCGAGATCTGCGGCAGCAGCGCCGCTTCGGCCTGATCGCTGGCCAGGTCCTGGCTCAGCGCCGCGGCCGCCAGCACCCAGTCGGGCCGCGCCTGCAGCGCGCGGGCCAAGGCTGCATCGCCCTCGCGGCTGCCGCTGAAGACGATGTCGAACACCAGCAGGCGCACGCCGGCCTCGCGCAGATAGTCGAGCAGCAGCGCGTAGAGGTCGCGGCGGTAAGGCCAGTCGCCCAGACGCGGGCGCAGCGTGCGCAGGGCCGCATCGTCGATGTCGACGGCCAGCACCTGGGCGGTACCGCCGGAGGGCTGGGTGCCTGGCGCGGCCAGCCGCATCAGTCCGTCCTCCAGCGCCAGCGCCAGGCGCTGATAGGCCGGGGTCTGGCTCAGCAGCAGCACCAGGGGCAGGGCCAGCAGCGCCAGGCAGGCCAGCAGGCTGGGCCGGCGCGCCGGCACGGTGCCGGAGGCGCTCACTCAAAGCCCCAGCAGCAGCAGGCCCAGCGGCAGCAGCCAGAGCCAGGGTGGCTGCGGCACCTCGATCAGCTGGGTGCCGCCCCAGGGGCCGGCCTGACCATGGACGTCGATGCTGCGCAGGCGCAGGAAGTGCCGGCCGGCAGCCGGGCGCGGCAGGCGCAGCTGCGGCTCGGCCGCATCGAACTCGCGCAGGCCCTGGCTGAAGGCGGCGTCGTCGGCCAGCTGCAGCTGATAGCGCATGCCCGGCTCGGCGCGCCAGCGCAGCTGCAGCTGCTGCTCGCCCAGGGCCGGCGGCTCCAGCGCCGGGCTGGGCGGCAGGGCGCGCAGCGTGAAGGTTTGCACATCGCCCCAAGGGCCGGGGTCCGCGCTGCCATCGGCCGCGCGGCCGAGGCTGCGCAAGCGCCAGTGATAGCGGCCCGGCGCCAGGCTCAGCGGCAGCTCGGCGGCGCTGATTTCGCGGTCCAGCAGGGGCTGGGCCAGGTCCGCATCAGCGCCCAGCTGCAGGCGATAGCCCTGGCTGGCGGCCAGCACCTGGGCCCAGGCCAGGCGCAGCGACTCGCCATAGATCACCGCGGCGGCGGCCGGGGCCTGGATCAGCGGCGGCTCGGGGCGGGCCTTGACGGTCAGTGCGGCCTCGGCGTCAAGGCCTTCCAGCCCGTCGGTGGCGATCGCGCGCAGACGCAGGCGGTAGGCGCCATCGGGCAGGTCGTCGGCGATCAGCCAGGGCGGGCCGGCCAGCTGCTGGTCCAGCAGCGGCAGCTCGGGCCGCTCCGCCGCGAAGAGCTGGGCCCGGTAGGCGCTGGCGCCGGCCTGGGTCGCGAAGTCCAGGCGCAGCGGCAGCCGCTGCTGCAAGGTCTGCAGCGGGCGCAGATCGGGCGCGGCGGGCAGGGCGCGCAGCTGCGGCGGGGCACCGGCGGCCGCGCTGCTGCTGGCCAGCGCGCCATAGCCGGCCGGTATGGCCAGCTCGCCGCGCGCCAGCTCGGCCGCCACCAGGCCGCGGCTGACCTGGGCGCGGCTGCCGCGCGCATCGCTTTGCACCCTGAACTCGGTGCCGCGCACGCCCAGATTGAGGCGCGGCGCGCGCACCTGGTAGCGGGCGGCGGCCTGCCCATCGGGCCTGACGCTGTTCTCTATGCCGCCCTGGTCCAGCTGCAGCTGGGTCAGGTGCAGGCCGCTGCGGCCCAGGCGCAGCAGCTGGGCCAGCCTGACCCGGCTGTCGGGGTTGATCAGCAGGCGGGATCCGTCGGCAAAGCGCAGGCTGGCGCTGCTGCCGGCGCCGGTGATCAGCAGGTCGCCGGCATGCAGTTCGCTGCCGGCGGCCAGGGCCTGGGCCGGGCCGCTGCCCCGCTGCAGCTTCACCTCGCCCTGGATGAACAGCGCCTGCGCCACCGCAGCCTCGCGATGCAGCCAGGCCAGCGGCAGGCGCAGGACGCCACCGGGCGGCAGGCGCAGCGGGTCGGCCACCTTGTTGAGCCGCTGCAGATCGCGCCAGCTGCGGCCGGGCGCCAGATAGGCGGCGGTCAGCTCGATCAGGGTATCGCCGGGGCGGATGCGGTAGTGCCAGTCGGCTTGGGTGGGCTGGGCCGGCTGGGCAGCGGGGGCGGCGGGGGCGGCCCGGGCCGCCGGAGGCAGCAGGGCAAATAGCAGCCACAGGGCCGGCAGCCAGGGTCTGACAAGGCATTGCTTCGGGACCATCGCACCCTTCCTGGAGCCTTTGCCGGCCCCTGCGCGGGATGGTAGCGAATGCCTGAGCCGTCCGGTCGCGGACATTCCCGCGTCCAGGGGCCGGCTTCAGTCGTCGATCTGCCAGCGGTGCTGGCAGTGGCGGCAGCGCACGGTCAGCTGGCGCGGGCGCTCCTGCTCCATATCGAAGCGGGCATAGGTCTGGCAGGCCGGGCATTGCGCCTGATGGGCCATGGCCTCGGCATGCATCAGCAGGAACAGATAGCGGCGCAGCGACCAGATGCCCACCGCGCCGCACAGCGCGATGCTGGCCAGGTCCATCAGCTTGTCGGCCAGGCCATGGAAGCTGAACAGGCCTTCGAAGGCGGCCAGCAGGCCCACGCTGCTGAGAAAGGCCAGCACCAGATGGCCATGACCCTGCAGCAGCTCGCGCTCGTACCATTTGCGAAAGCCATGCTTGCGTATGCCTTCGGCGAGCTTCATCGGCCCCTCCTTGCGCGAGCGGCGATGGTGGCATGGATGGGCGGGCGGCGCCAGCCGCTCAGCGTTCGTCCTCGTCGTGGCGGCCGCTGCGCCAGATCGAGCGCAGCAGCCAGACGCCGCCCAGCGTGGCGCCGGCAAAGCCCAGCAGACCGAAGGCCGGCAGGCCGAAGAGCTGGGGACCGCCGCTGACCGTCATCGCGATCGAGGAGCCGATGATCAGCGCGGCGATGATCAGCGCCATGGCCAGGCGGTTGGCAGCGCGGTCGATCTGGTCGCCGACCCGGCGCAGATGGGCCAGTTCCAGGCCGATATGCAGGCGACCGCGGCGCGCATTGCGCAGCAGCCGGCCCAGGTCCTGCGGCAGCTGCTCCAGCGTGGCCGCCCCCTGGCGCAGCGTCAGCCAGGCCTGGCGCAGCAGCGCGCGCGGCCGGTAGCGGGCCCGCAGCAGCTGCTGCAGCAGCGGCAGGGCCTCGCCGGCCATATGGAAGCCGGGGTCCAGGCCGCGGCCCATGCCCTCCAGCGAGATGAAAGCCTTGATCAGCAGGGCCAGATCGGCCGGCAGCGCGAGCCGGTGCTCGCGCAGGATGGTGGTCACATCGACCAGCATCTGGCCCAGGCTCAGCTGGGCAAGCGCGACGCCGTGGTACTGGTCGACGAAGGCCTCGATCTCGGCCTCGAGCTGATCCAGGTGGATGCCGCCCTCGTCGCCGGTCCAGTCCAGCAGCACATCGGCCACCTGCTGGGGGCGGCGCTCCACCAGGCCCAGCAACAGGCGCAGCAGATCCTCGCGACGGCGCACCGAGAGCCGGCCCACCATGCCGAAGTCGATGAAGGCGATGCGGTTGCCGGGCAGGTAGAAGACATTGCCGGGATGCGGATCGGCATGGAAGAAGCCGTCCTCGACGATCATCTTCAGCACTGCATGGGCGCCGCGGCGCGCCAGCAGGCTGCGGTCGTAGCCCTCGGCCGGCGTCAGGCTGGCCAGATCGCTGCCGCTGATGCCCTGGATGAAATCCTGCACATTGAGGCGCTGGCCGCTGTGGGCCCAGTGCACCTGGGGGATCACGATATCGGGCAGCGTGGCCAGATTGGCGGCGATGCGCTCGGCATTGCGGCATTCGCCGGCCAGGTCCAGCTCGCGGCGCAGCGAGCGGGCGAACTCGCGCACCAGCTGCTGCGGCCGGTAGGGCTTGAGGGCCGGCAGCTGGGCCTCGGCCAGCGCGGCCAGACGCTGCAGCAGGCGCAGATCGGCCTCGATGCGGGTGCTGATGCCGGGCCGGCGTATCTTGACCACGACCTCGCGGCCGTCCTTGAGGCGGGCACGGTGCACCTGGGCGATGGAGGCGGCCGCCAGCGGTTCGGGCTCGAAGTGGGCGAAGACCTCCTCGGGCTCACCGCCCAGGTCCTCGCGCAGCTGCTCGCGCAAGGCCTCCAGCGGCAGCGCCGGCACCTGGCTGTGCAGCTTCTCGAACTCGGCGATCCAGTCGGGCTCGAAGAGGTCGGCCCGGCCGGCCAGGATCTGGCCCAGCTTGACGAAGGTCGGCCCTAGCTCCTCCAGCGCCAGCCGCACCTGGGTGGGCGGCGCCAGCCGGGCCAGATCGGCCACATGGTCCCAGTGCAGGCGCTGGCCGGCGGCCTCCAGGGTGTCGGCCAGGCCCAGGCGGCGCACGCTGTCGCCGAAGCCGTGGCGTATCAGCACGCCGAGGATTTCGCGCAGCCGACCCAGATCCCGCGCCGTGCCCATTGTCTCCATCACCATGGGCCAGATGATAGGGGCGCTCAGCTGCGCGCCAGCGCCTCGCGCAGCTCGCTGCGCAGCTGGCGCAGCTGTGCCAGCTCGCGATCGGGTGCCTGCAGTGCGGGCCACAGCAGGGCCACCAGATCGCGGGCGCTCTGATCCACATCGATCTGGCGCCGAGCGATCACCACCTCCCACAGCATGTGCTCCATAGGCCCGAAGACCAGCGAGCGCAGCAGTCGCAGCGGCACGTCCTTGCGCACCTCGCCGCTGGCCTGGCCGCGGGCCAGCAGGTCCATCAGCGGCGCGGTGTAGCGGCGCTGCAGCTCGATGAAGGCCTCGCCGAACTCGGAGTTCCAGTCGGCCTCGCGCTTGCGGCCCTCCGAGAGCACCAGCTCGCACAGGCCGGTGCCCTGGATCAGGAAGAGGCGCAGATGGGTGTGGACGACGAACTCCAGCTGCTCGCGGGTGCTGGCCTGGCGCGGCAGGCCCTGCTCGATCGCGCCGATGATCTCGTCATACCAGTCGCTGATGACCCGCATGCACAGCTCGCGCTTGCTGCGGAAATAGGTGAAGACGGTGGCCTCGGAGATGCCCAGCTGGCGGGCGATCTCGGTGGTGGTGCTGCGCTCGTAGCCCAGGCCGGCGAAGACCGCGCGACCGACCCGCAGAATGTCCCGCACCCGCTGCTCGGACTTGGCGCTGGCCGGCGCGCGGCGCTGGACGGGCAGGGGGTTGGGCGGGCTCATGGCGCTTGATTCTGCGTAATTTTTGAGTAAAGCTCAAGTCTGCTTGCGCGCTGATCGCCCCTGATTTATTCTTGCGGCCTCGCACTCTGCGATCAGGGTGCGAGGAAATATTGAGCCGGGCTCAGATTTAGAGCTGGCCCTGGCAGCGACAGATCAGCAGGAGACATCTCAGATGGCGGTTCTCAGCACCAAGCTCAACGCCCGCTCGGCGGACTTCAAGGCCAATGCCGAGGCGATGCGCGCCTTGCTGGACGATCTGAACGCGCGGCTGGAGAAGATCGCCCAGGGCGGTGGCGAGGCGGCGCGCGCCAAGCACACCGCGCGCGGCAAGCTCTTGCCGCGCGAGCGGGTGGAGCTGCTGCTCGATCCCGGCACGCCTTTTCTGGAGATCGCGCCGCTGGCCGGCCTGAATATGTATGACAACGCGGCGCCGGGCGGCGGCATGATCGCCGGCATCGGGCGGGTCAATGGCGTCGAATGCGTGATCGTCTGCAATGACGCGACGGTCAAGGGCGGCACCTACTACCCGGTCACCGTCAAGAAGCATCTGCGCGCGCAGGAGATCGCCGAGCAGAACGGCCTGCCCTGCATCTATCTGGTCGATTCGGGCGGCGCCAACCTGCCCAACCAGGACGAGGTCTTCCCCGACCGCGACCATTTCGGCCGCATCTTCTACAACCAGGCCAATCTCTCGGCCAAAGGCCTGCCGCAGATCGCGGTGGTGATGGGCAGCTGCACCGCCGGCGGTGCCTATGTGCCGGCGATGAGCGACGAGACCATCATCGTCAAGAACCAGGGCACCATCTTCCTGGGCGGCCCGCCACTGGTGAAGGCGGCCACCGGCGAGGTGGTCAGCGCCGAGGATCTGGGTGGCGGCGATGTGCATACCCGGCTCTCGGGCGTGGCCGACCACCTGGCCGAGAACGACACCCACGCGCTGGCCCTGGCGCGCAATGTGGTGGGCAATCTCAACTGGACCAAGCCGAGCCCGCTGCGCCTGCAGGAGCCGAAGGCGCCGCTGCTGGACCCGGCCGAGCTGCACGGCGTGATCCCCACCGACACCCGCAAGCCCTTCGATGTGCGCGAGGTGATCGCGCGCGTGGTCGACGGCAGCGAGTTCGACGAATTCAAGGCCCGCTACGGCGCCACCCTGGTCTGCGGCTTCGCGCATATCGAGGGCATGCCGGTGGGCATCGTCGCCAACAACGGCATCCTGTTTGCCGAGAGCGCCAACAAGGGGGCGCACTTCATCGAGCTGTGCTGCCAGCGCAAGATCCCGCTGGTCTTCCTGCAGAACATCACCGGCTTCATGGTCGGCCGCAAGTACGAAAACGAGGGCATCGCCCGCGCTGGCGCCAAGATGGTGACGGCGGTGGCCTGCGCCAATGTGCCCAAGTTCACCGTGATCATCGGCGGCAGCTTTGGCGCCGGCAATTACGGCATGTGCGGCCGCGCCTACAGCCCGCGCTTCCTGTGGATGTGGCCCAACGCGCGCATCAGCGTGATGGGTGGCGAGCAGGCTGCCAGCGTGCTGGCCACCGTCAAGCGCGATGGCATCGAGGCCAAGGGCGGCAGCTGGAGTGCAGACGAGGAGGAAGCGTTCAAGGCGCCGATCCGCCAGCAGTACGAAGACCAGGGCCATCCTTACTACGCCAGTGCGCGTCTGTGGGACGACGGCGTGATCGACCCGGCCGACACGCGCCGCGTGCTGGCGCTGGGCCTGTCGGCCGCGCTGAATGCGCCGATTCCCGACGCCAAGTTCGGCGTGTTCCGGATGTAAGGCCGGGCGATGAGCGTCGCGCTGCGGCCGCTGGCCGCCACCGATTCACTGCAGGAACTGACCGCGCTGCTGCACAAGGCCTATGCGGCGCTGGGCGCGCAGGGCTGGAACTTCACCGCGGTGGACCAGAGTGTGGAGCTGACCGCCCAGCGCGTGGCCGGCGGCGGCTGCCTGGTGGCGGTGGACGAGGGCGGGCAGCTGGTCGGCACGGTGAATATGCGCGGGCCTTATCGGCCCGACCAAGATGCCTGGAGCCTGGCCACGCCCTGGTATCTGCGCGATGACACGGCCATCCTGTCGCAGTTCGCAGTCGATCCCGACTGCCAGGGCCAGGGCCTGGGCGCGCGCCTGATGGAGGCGGCCGAGGCCTGGGCGGCGGCGCGGGGATTCCTCCATGTGGCGCTGGACACCGCCGAGCCCGCCGAAAAACTGCAGCGCCGCTATGCGCAGCGTGGCTACCGTACGGTGGGCTGCACGCAGTGGGAGGGCAAGACCTACGCCAGCGTGCTGATGGCCAAGGCCCTGCCGCACTCGCCGCTGCGCGCCGCGCTGCTGCGCCTGGCGCATTACGAGCTGTGGGCGACGCGACGTCTGCTGAAGGCGGTCGATGGCCTGAGCGACGCGCAGTACCGCCAGGACGCCGGCCTGTTCTTCAAGAGCGTGCATGGCACGCTGAACCATCTGCTGGTGGGCCAGTCGCTGCTGTGGCTGCCGCGCTTTGCCGAGGGCAGCTCGCCGGTGATGGCGCTGAACGCCGAGGCCGAGCCGGATCGCGCCCGCCTGCGCCAGCGCCTGCTGGACGGCGCAGCGCGCTGGCCGGCGGTGATCGCGGCGCTGGACGAGACACGCCTGTGCGAGGGCGTGCTCGACTACCGCACCGCACAGGGCGAGCCGGCCAGCGTGCCGATGGCCGCCTGCCTGCAGCATGTGTTCAACCACGGCACCCACCACCGCGGCCAGATCACGGCCGCGCTGACGGCGCTGGGCCAGGCCGGTCCGGCGCTGGACCTGATGCACATGCTGCGCGAATGGCCGCAGCCCCAGGAGATATCCCCACCATGACGAGCACACTGAAGATCGACCGCCAGGGCCATGTGGCCACCGTCACGCTGAACCGTCCCGAGGTGCGCAACGCCTTCAACGACGATGTGATCGCCGAGCTGACGGCTGTGTTCAAGAGCCTGGGGCAGGACCCGGCCTTGCGCGCCATCGTGCTGGCCGCCGAAGGCAAGGCCTTCTGCGCCGGTGCCGACCTGAACTGGATGAAGGCCATGGCCGGCTACAGCTGGGATGAAAACCATGCCGACGCCGCCAAGCTGGCCGAGATGCTGTGGACCATCTACAGCTGCCCGCTGCCGGTGATCGCACGGGTGCAGGGCGATGTCTATGCCGGTGGCGTGGGCCTGGTGTCCTGTGCCGACATCGTCGTCGCGGTGGACACGGCGGGCTTCTGCCTGTCCGAGGCCAAGCTGGGCCTGCTGCCGGCGACCATCGGCCCCTATGTGGTCCGCGCCCTGGGCGAGCAGGCTTCGCGCCGCTACTTCCTCACCGCCGAGCGCTTCAGCGCCAGCGAGGCGCAACGCCTGGGCCTGGTGCAGGAGCTGGCCACCGCCGAGACCCTGGACGAGCGAGTGGCTGCGCTGACCAGCGCCCTGTGCGCCAACGGTCCGGCCGCGGTGAAGGCGTGCAAGAAGCTGGTGCAGGACCTGGCACATGCGCCCATCACCGCCGCGCTGCGCGACGACACCGCGCGCCGCATTGCCGACATCCGCGCCAGCAGCGAGGGCCGCGAGGGCGTGCAGAGCTTTCTCAACAAGAGCAAGCCCAGCTGGCTGGCATGACGACAAGCGCGACCCAGGACCTGCAGCGCCGCAGTCTCGATGCGGTGTGGCATCCCTGCACGCAGATGGCGCGGGCCGAAACCGTGCCGCCGCTGCCGATCGCGCGCGGTGAGGGGCCCTGGCTCTACGACTACGCGGGCCGGCGCTATTTCGACGCCAACAGTTCCTGGTGGGTGAACCTCTTCGGCCATGCCGATGCCGGCCTCAACGTGGCGATCAAGCGGCAGCTCGACACGCTGCCGCATGTGATGCTGGCCGGCTGCACCCATGAGCCGGCGGTGCGTCTGGCCGAGCGGCTGGCGGCCCGCACCGGTCAGGCGCTGGGCCACTGCTTCTTCGCCAGCGATGGCGCCAGCGCGGTCGAGATCGCGCTGAAGCAGAGTTTCCACAGCTGGCGCAACCGGGGGCGCGCGGACAAGCGCGAGTTCGTCTGCCTGCGCAATGGCTATCACGGCGAGACCATAGGCGCGCTGGCCGTCACCGATGTGGCGGTGTTTCGCGACGCCTACGACCCGCTGCTGATGCGCGCGCACAGCGTCGAATCGCCCGACAGCCGTCTGGGCAACGAGGCCCAGGCCTTGGCCGCGATGCGGGCCTTGCTCGAAGCCCGGCACTCGACCATCGCCGCCGTCATCGTCGAGCCGCTGGTGCAGGGCGCCGCCGGCATGGTGATGCATGCGCCCAGCTATCTGCGTGCCCTGCGTCAGCTCTGCACCGAGTTCGAGCTGCATCTGATCGCCGACGAGATCGCGGTGGGCTGTGGCCGCACAGGCAGCTTCTTCGCCTGGGAACAGACCGGCGCCGATTGGCCCGACTTCTTGCTGCTCTCCAAGGGCATCACCGGCGGCACCTTGCCGCTGTCCCTGGTACTGACGAGCGATGCCGTCTACCGGGCCTTCTGGAGCGAGGA
This sequence comes from Burkholderiaceae bacterium, assembly GCA_041920215.1. Classification (GTDB taxonomy): domain Bacteria; phylum Pseudomonadota; class Gammaproteobacteria; order Burkholderiales; family Burkholderiaceae_C; genus JAYRSJ01. The sequence continues at coordinate 24,739 of JAYRSJ010000005.1, forward strand.
GGTGGCGCGCGGTTTTCTGCATTCGCATTCCTACACCGGCAACGCCCTGGCCTGTGCCGCCGCCAATGCGGTGCTGGACCGCTTCGATGCCGGCCAGCTGGAGGTCAACCGCGCTCAGGCCGGGCTGCTGGCTGAGGCCTTCGCGCCGCTGGCGGCGGACCCGCGGCTCGAACAGCTGCGCCAGCGCGGCATGATCCTGGCCTTCGATGTGAAGCAGCCGGGCGAGCGCTTTGCCGAACGCTTCCACCTGGCCGCCCGCGCCCGCGAGCTGCTGATACGCCCGATAGGCGCCACCGTCTACCTGATGCCGCCCTATCTGATCGATGCGCCGACAGCGCAGTTCCTCTATCAGGCCCTGAGGGCCACGCTGGATGATGTCTTCGCTGCTTGAGCATCTGCAGACCAAGCTGGACGCGATCGCGGCCCAGGACCTGACGCGTTTTCTGCGCGCCGCCGAAAGCCCCACCGCGCCGCGCCAGCAGGTGCGCGGGGCCGATGGCCTGACCCGCGAGCTGCTGATGTTCTGCAGCAATGACTATCTGGGCCTGGCCGCCCATCCGCGCCTGGCTGATGCCTTGTCGGAGGGCGCCCATGCCTATGGCGCCGGCTCGGGCGCCTCGCACCTGATCAGCGGCCACTCGATCGCCCATGAGCGGCTGGAGGAGCTGCTGGCCGCCTGGTACCAGGCCCATATCCCGCGCGCCCGCTGCCTCAGCTTCTGCACCGGCTATATGGCCAATCTGGCGGTGTTGACCGCGCTGGGTGATGAGCAGGCCGAGATCTTTTCCGAGGCCCTCAACCATGCCTCGCTGATCGACGGCGCCCGCCTGGCCAAGGCCGCGGTGCAGCGCTATGCGCACGGCGACCTGGCCCAGCTGCGTGCGCTGCTGGCGGCCAGCCGCGCGCGCGTCAAGCTGATCGTCAGCGATGCGGTCTTCAGCATGGACGGCGATATCGCGCCGCTGCCCGATCTGCTGCGCCTGGCCGAGGAGTTCGATGCCTGGCTGATCGTCGACGACGCGCACGGTTTCGGCGTGCTGGGCACGCATGGCCGCGGCTCGCTGGAGCATTTTGATCTGCGCAGCGAGCGTCTGGTGCTGGTGGGCACGCTGGGCAAGGCGGCCGGTCTGTCCGGCGCCTTTGTGGTCGCCCATCCCATCGTCATCGAATACCTGCTGCAAGCCGCCCGGCCCTATATCTTCACGACGGCGATGCCGCCGGCGATCGCCCATGCGCTGCTGGTCAGCCTGGATCTGATCGAGAGCGGCCTGGGCGCGCGCCGCCGCCTGGCGCTGCGTCAGCGCCAGCAGCAGCTGCGCATGGGCGTGGTGGAGCTGCTGGCGCGTCGGCCCCAGCCGGGCTGGCGGCTGGCGCTGTCGCAGACACCGATACAGCCGCTGATCGTCGGCGCCAACGCCGAGGTGATGCGTCTGGCCGCCCGGCTTGAGCAGCAGGGCCTGCGGGTGCCCGGCATACGGCCGCCCACCGTGCCCAAGGGCGAGGCGCGGCTGCGCATCACGCTGTGCGCCACCCACAGCGAGGCCGATGTGCAGCGTCTGCTGGACGGGCTGGAGGCCTGCCTGTCATGAAGGGCTTGTTCATCACCGGCAGCGATACCGAGATCGGCAAGACCTGTGTCACCGCCGGGCTGACCCATCTGCTGGCCGAGGCCGGCCTGCGGGTGGCGCCGGTGAAGGCGCTGGCGGCCGGGCAGGAGCTGATCGAGGGCCGCTGGGTCAACGAGGATGTGTTGCGTCTGCAGGCGGCACAGCGCCTGGGGCTGAGCGCCGCGCAGGTGGGGCCGCTGCAGTTCCGCGCCGCCTGCGCGCCGCATATCGCGGCAGCCCTCGAGGGGCGAGCGATTGCGCGCGAGCCGCTGCTGGCGGCGCTACGCGCCAGCGCGGCGCTGGGCGATCTGGCCCTGATCGAGGGCGTGGGCGGCTTTCGCGTGCCCTTGTGCGCCGGCTACGACAGCGCCGATCTGGCCGTGGATCTGGCCCTGCCGGTGGTGCTGGTGGTGGGCTTGCGCCTGGGCTGCATCAACCATGCCTTGCTGACGGCCGAGGCAATCGCCGCGCGCGGCCTGCACCTGGTCGGCTGGGTGGCCAACACGGTGGACAGCTCGGTCGACGGCGGCATGCCCCATCTGGCCGACAATCTGGCGGCCCTGGCGGCCGGCCTGTCTGCCCCCTGCCTGGGCCATCTGCCCCGGCTTCCTGATCCCTCACCCGCGGCCGTGGCCGCGCATCTCGCGCAGCCTTTGCTGCTGGAACTCCTCCGATGAAACAGAGCACCAACCAAGTCCAATCGCTGACCCCCAGCACCGATGCCGAGCGCCGCAACACCCGGGCCTGGACGGTCAATGAGGTGGCCGCCCTGTTCGAGCTGCCCTTCAACGACCTGATGTTCCGCGCCCAGCAGGTGCATCGCGAGCATTTCGATGCCAATGCGGTGCAGCTCTCGACGCTGCTGTCGATCAAGACCGGCGGCTGCGAGGAGGACTGCAAGTACTGCCCTCAGTCGGCCCATTTCGACACCGGCCTGAAGGCCGAGAAGCTGATCCCGCTGGCCGAGGTGATGGAGGCGGCCCGCGCCGCCAAGGCCAACGGTGCCACCCGCTTCTGCATGGGCGCGGCCTGGCGCACGCCCAAGGAGCGCCATCTGCAGGCCATCGGCGAGATGATCAGCGAGGTCAAGGCCCTGGGCCTGGAAACCTGCCTGACCGCCGGCATGCTGGGCGAAGGCCAGGCCGAGCAGCTGCGCGAGGCGGGCCTGGACTACTACAACCACAACCTCGATACCGCGCCCGAGTTCTACGGCCAGATCATCACCACCCGCACCTACCAGGACCGGCTGGAGACGCTGTACCGGGTGCGCCAGGTCGGGCTCAAGGTCTGCTCGGGCGGCATCGTCGGCCTGGGCGAGTCGCGGCGCGAGCGCGCCGGCCTGCTGGTGCAGCTGGCCAATCTGGACCCGTATCCGGAGAGCGTGCCCATCAACAATCTGGTGCAGGTGGAAGGCACGCCGCTGGCCGGCACCGCGCCGCTGGATCCCTTCGAATTCGTGCGCAGTATCGCGGTGGCCCGCATCATCATGCCGCGCGCGATGGTGCGGCTCTCGGCCGGCCGCGAGCAGATGCCGGAAAGCCTGCAGGCGCTGTGCTTCCTGGCGGGCGCCAACAGCATGTTCTACGGCGACAAGCTGCTGACCACCAGCAATCCGCAGGCCGAGAAGGACCGGGCGCTGCTGCAGCGGCTGGGCATGCATTGCGCCAGCGAGGCCGAGCTCGCGGCCGAGCCCGGCGCCGCCTGCGGCGAGCATGGCTGCGCTACGCATTAAACAAGTTAGCTGGAGAGCGTCCATGTTCAAGAAGATACTGATCGCGAATCGCGGCGAAATCGCCTGCCGTGTTGCGGCCACCGCCCGCCGCATGGGTGTCAAGACCGTGGCGGTCTATTCCGAGGCCGATGCCCGGGCCAAGCATGTGCAGGCCTGCGACGAGGCGGTGTTGATCGGCGGCCCGGCGCCGCGCGACTCCTATCTGCAGTGGCAGCGCATCCTCGATGCGGCGCGCGCCACCGGGGCCGAGGCGGTGCATCCGGGCTATGGTTTTCTGAGCGAGAACGAGGAGTTCGCGAGCGCCTGCAAGAGCGCGGGCCTGGTCTTCATCGGCCCGCCGGCCAGCGCCATCCAGGCCATGGGCCTGAAGGCCGAATCGAAGCGCCTGATGGAAGCGGCCGGCGTGCCCCTGGTGCCCGGCTACCACGGCGCCGACCAGGACCCGGCACTGCTGGCGGCCGAGGCCGCGCGTATCGGCTACCCCGTGCTGATCAAGGCCAGCGCCGGTGGCGGCGGCAAGGGCATGCGGGCGGTGCTGCAGGCGTCCGACTTTGACGCCGCGCTGGCCTCCTGCAAGCGCGAGGCGATCAACAGCTTCGGCGACGACGCGGTGCTGATCGAGCGCTATGTGCAAAAGCCCCGCCATATCGAGATCCAGGTCTTCGGCGACTCGCAGGGCGACTGCGTCTATCTGTTCGAGCGCGACTGTTCGGTGCAGCGCCGTCACCAGAAGGTGCTGGAAGAGGCGCCGGCGCCCGGCATGACGGCCGAGCGCCGGCGCGAGATGGGTGAGGCCGCGGTGGCCGCGGCCAAGGCGGTGGGCTATGTGGGCGCCGGCACGGTGGAGTTCATCGCCGAGCAGGACGGCCGTTTCTACTTCATGGAGATGAACACCCGGCTGCAGGTCGAGCATCCGGTCACCGAGGCGATCACCGGCCTGGATCTGGTCGAGTGGCAGCTGCGCGTGGCCAGCGGCGAGCCGCTGCCGCTGAAGCAGCAGGAGCTGCGCATGCAGGGCCATGCGATCGAGGCGCGCATCTGTGCGGAGAACCCCGACGGCGGCTTTCTGCCCGCCACCGGCCGCCTCGATGTGGCGCGCTGGCCGGCCCACACCAGCTTCGAGCGCGGCCCGGTGCGCATCGACGCCGGTGTCGGCGAGGGCGACGAGATCAGCCCCTACTACGACTCCATGGTGGCCAAGCTGATCGTCTGGGGCGAGGACCGCGCCCAGGCGCTGGCACGGCTGGATGCGGCGCTGCGCGACACCCATATCGTCGGCCTGCAGACCAATGTGGCCTTTCTGCGCCGCTGCGCGGCCACGGCCAGCTTTGCCGGTGCCGATCTGGACACCGGCCTGATCGAGCGCGAGCGCGCTGCGCTGTTCGACCAGCCGGGGCTGCCGCTGCAGATCAGCGCCGCCGCGGTGGTGGCCCATACCCTGGCCAAGGAGGCCGCGCTGCAGAGCGCCGACCCCTGGACCGCCCGTGATGGCTGGCGCATGTATGGCGCCTCGACGCGGCGCTTCGATCTGGAGGCCGCGGGCACGCACCACGAGGTGCTGCTCTCGCGCCACCACCAGGGCGGCATGCAGCTGACGGTGGCGGGTCGCTCCCTGCCCTTCGCGGTCAACTCGCAGGGGCTGGAGTCGCATGAGCTGCTGCTGGGCGAGGGCCTGGCCCAGCAGCGCCTGACCGTGCAGACCTATGCCCAGGGGGAGCGGGTCGCGGTGTTTGCGGCTGCCGGATCGGCCCTGCTGACCGAGGTGGACGTGATTGCCCACGCCGGCGAAGGTGGCGGCGAAGCCGGGCGGCTGACCGCGCCCATGCCCGGCAAGCTGGTGTCCTTCCTGGCCCAGCCGGGCGACCAGGTGAGCAAGGGCCAGGCGCTGGCGGTCATGGAGGCGATGAAGATGGAGCACACCATCAACGCGCCGCGCGACGGGGTGGTGGCCGAGCTGCTGTACGGCATCGGCGACCAGGTCGGCGATGGCGCCGAACTCTTGCGACTGGAGTGATCACAATGAGCCTGCCCAATCGAGTCACCCTCGTCGACGTCGGCCCGCGCGACGGCCTTCAGAACGAGAAGCAGCCGGTGTCCACCGAGCACAAGGCCACGCTCGTGCACATGCTGCAGGAGGCCGGCCTGAAGGAGATCGAGGTCACCAGCTTTGTCTCGCCGAAGTGGGTGCCGCAGATGGCCGACAACGCGGCGGTGATGGCGGCCATCGCGCGTCAGCCCGGCGTGCGCTATTCGGTGCTAACGCCGAATATCAAGGGCCTGGAGGCGGCGCTGCCGACAAGGCCGGACGAGATCGTCGTGTTCGCCGCCGCCAGCGAGGCCTTCTCGCAGAAGAACATCAACTGCTCGATCGCCGAGAGCATAGACCGCTTCGCGCCGGTGGTGGAAGCGGCACATGCGGCCGGCCTCAAGGTGCGCGGCGCGCTGTCCTGCGCGCTGGGTTGCCCCTATGAGGGCGAGATCAGCGCCGATCAGGTGGAGCGCGTCGTGCAGCTGATGAAGGGCATAGGCGTCGACCATCTGGGGGTGGCCGACACCATAGGCGTGGGCACGCCGCGCAAGGTGCAGGCGGCGATGGAGCGGGCGCTCAGGCATTACCCGCTGGTCGAGGTGAGTGGCCATTTCCATGACACCTACGGCCAGGCGCTCGCCAATATCTACGCCTGCCTGGAGCTGGGCGTGCACAACTTCGATACCAGCGTCGCCGGCCTGGGCGGCTGCCCCTATGCCAAGGGCGCCACCGGCAATGTGGCGACCGAGGATGTGGTGTTCATGCTCAATGGCTTGGGGCTGGAGACCGGCATCGACCTCGACAAGCTGGTCGATGCCGGCGCCTTCATCTCGGGCGTGCTGGGCCGGCCGCCGGTCTCGCGGGTGGGGCGCGCCATCCTGGCCAAGCGGCAGGGCTGAATCGGCTGGCCCCTCGGTGCTATCCCAGCGCCAGGAAGGCATACCGTAAGCCGGCTTCGCGGTGCGGGATCCGATGCTGATGGCCCCCGGCCTCGCCCTGGCGCTGGGGTCAGGTCTTGCCGTCGATGCGCCATCGCGTCGGCGGTAGGCATTGCGTTGTTTGTAAGTGTCGGTAAGCGCGGTCGTCCCTCTCCCGGTCGATCGCGTTGCCTTGAGCTCCAGGCCGTCGTGCTGACCGCCTGAGTGAGCGACCGACCGACAAGCACAACATCATCAGGGAGAACTCGAGCCATGAAGAAGAACGGAAGCACTCCGAGGGCTGGCCGGGCGCGCGCGGCTGCCTGGCTGGCAGCGGCGCTGGCACTTTTGCTGACCGCCTGTGGCGGCGGTGGCGGGGGAGGAGACACCCCAACCCCGGCACCGACACCCACGCCCACGCCCACGCCCACGCCCACGCCCACGCCCACGCCCACGCCCACGCCAACGCCAACGCCAACGCCAACGCCAACGCCAACGCCGGCCCTGGCCGTCCACTCACCCTATATTCCCAAGCCCAACGGCTATGACATCGAGTGGCGCCTGCTGGAGGCGGACGCGTCCAAGGCCAGGCTGATGGACAGCCAGGCCTACGGTGCCGCGCCGGCCGCCAATGCCCATGGCTGGACCCACCAGGCCAAGCTGCTGGGCTCGGGCCTGTACCGCATCGAGATGAGCCAGGGCCACTTCTACCGCTTCTCCAGCAGCAACGAGTGGGCCGGCAATCTGACGGTCTATGACGCGGCGGGCTACCAGCTCTATGCCGGCCTGGGCGAGCTGGACCGGGTGCGTCCGCTCGACGACCCGCTGGCCTACGAACTGCTGGCCTTGCGCGACGGTGCGGTGTTCGTGAAGGTGGAGGCCAGCGGCGGTGCGAGCTCGACCCTGGTGGATCTGCTGGTCGAGACCACCGGCGCCAGCCTCGGCGGCGATGCGCCGCGGCAGATCGATCTGGCCACCCAGGGCCAAGGGGCCGGCGCCGCCCAAGCCCATGCGGCCTTCTACGGTGGGGCCGGCGCCGACCGCATCGTCGGCAAGCCTGGCGCAGCCAACACCATCTTCGGTGGCAGCGGCGACGATGTGATTGAGCTCAAGACCGCGGCCAAGACGCTCTCACGCGTCGACGGCGGGCTGGCGCGCGACACCCTGATCCTCGGATTCCCCAGCACCGCCGCCCAGCTCAGCCGCCTCAATGCCTACGGGCCTTACCGCCATCTGGCGCCGACCGGCAGCAAGCCCGACGCCCATGCGCTCAGCGGCAGCCCCGACGGTGCCGTGATCGTCGTGCGCAGCATCGAGCAGCTGCAGTTCAGCGACCGCACGATGGAGTTCAAGGATCTGCCAGGCTACTGATCGGCCAGGGTTCGCCCCAGGAAGTCCAGCGTGCGCTGCCAGGCCAGTTGCGCGCTGGCCGCATCGAACACCTCGGGCCGCTGCTCGTTGAAGAAGGCATGGTCGGTCGGATAGCGGTGGATCTCGGCCGGCACCTTCAGTGCCGCGACCAGACCGTCCACCGCAGCCGGGGTGCACCAGTCGTCACGGTCGGCGAAATGGCCTTGCAGCGGGATGGCGATCCTGGCTGGGTCGGCGAACTCCGCGGGCGGGATGCCGTAGAAGCAGGACGCGGCGGCCAGGCCGGGCAGGTGCACGGCGGCCGCGATGGTCAGCGCACCGCCCATGCAGAAGCCCACGACGCCCACTTTTGCGCCGACCTTGGCGCAGCGCGACTTCAGGTAGGCGAGGGCGCCGGCCAGGTCCTGATGGGTGGCGTCGGCGAAGTCCAGCCCCGCCATCAGATGGCTGGCCTCGTCGGCGCTGCTGGCGAGGCGGCCGCGGTAGAGATCCGGCGCCAGCGTGGTGTAGCCGGCCGCGGCAAAGCGCTCGGCCAGCGCGCGGATCTGCGGATTCAGGCCCCACCATTCCTGGATCAGGATCAGGCCGGGCCGCCCGGGGCCGGCCTCGGCCAGCCAAGCGCTGCTGCTGCCGCCATCGGGGCGCTGGAAATCGATCATCTGGCCCATCTTCATTCGCTCCTTCTTTTGCGTGGTTCTGGCCGGGAGGGTGCGGGGCTCATCCAAGCACCTTGGCCACCGGGTTGGGCCGCAGCCGGAAGGCGTCGGGCATGGCCGAGCCCAAGAGCGGCCGCAGATAGAGGCGGAAGGCATCGGTCACATCGGTGCCGCTGGGACTGATGAAGGCGTCCTCCATCACCCGGGTCTTGCCGGCCACCGCGTCCAGCGGCAGCAGCTCGTAGTCCACCGAGTAGAAGCCGGTCCGCTTGATGGCCACCGAACCATCGTGCTCGCCATGGAAGGCGAACTGCACCGCCTTCTCGCCGACCTCGCGCGCCTCGCGCTGGTCCACATCGGAGACGCAGCCAATGAAGCTGCGCTGCAGATAGCCCAGCGTGTCGCCACGCACCCGCTTGATGCCCAGGCGGCGCTTGATCTCCTCGCACAGCAGATCGGCCAGCGCGCCGCTGCCGGAGAGCTGCACATTGCCATGGTCGTCGTGCTCCAGATCCTTGGCCAGCTGGGCGGCGATGGGCTGGCCGCTGGCGTCGTGTATGCCTTCGGAGACCGCGATCACGCAGCGGCCATGGCGCTGCTGCATGGCCTGCACATCGGCCAGGAAGCGCTCCAGCTCGAACACCCTTTCCGGCAGGTAGATCAGGTGCGGGCCGTCGTCAGCGAACTTCTTTCCCAGCGCCGCGGCGGCGGTCAGGAAGCCGGCATGCCGGCCCATCACCACGCCCAGGTAGACGCCGGGCAGGGCGGCATTGTCCAGATTGGCGCCGGCAAAGGCCTGGGCCACGAAGCGGGCGGCCGAGGGGTAGCCCGGCGTGTGGTCGTTGCCGACCAGGTCGTTGTCTATGGTCTTGGGGATGTGCACGCAGCGCAGCGGGTAGCGGGCGGCGGCGGCCTCCGCGGCGACGATGCGCACGGTATCGGAGGAGTCGTTGCCGCCAATGTAGAAGAAATGCGTGATGCCATGGGCCTGCAGCACCCGGAAGATCTTGTGGCAGTAGGCGGCGTCGGGCTTGTCGCGGGTGGAGCCCAGGGCCGATGAGGGTGTGGAGGCCACCAGCTCCAGGTTGTGGCTGGTTTCCTGGGCCAGGTCGACGAAGTCTTCGTTGATGATGCCGCGCACCCCGTGGCGGGCGCCGTAGACGGCCGCGACCCGGTGCTGGCGTCGCGCCTCCAGCACCACGCCCACCAGGCTCTGGTTGATGACCGCGGTCGGGCCGCCGCCTTGGGCGACGAGGATCTTGCAGCTGGACATGGCGACTCCCGGCAGCGGGTGGATACGACGATAGGCTGAAGCGATGCTAATGCCTCAGTAGGACGACGAATACGGCTTCCCAGGATACGGGCGACAGGCGTACAACAGCGCCACACAAAAACCATTCTGGAGACCGTCACCATGCGCATCGGATGCCCCAAGGAGATCAAGAACCATGAGTACCGGGTCGGCCTGACGCCGGCCAGTGTGCGCGAGCTGACTGGCCGCGGCCACAGCGTGCTGGTGCAGGCCGGCGCCGGCGCGGCGATCGGCCTCGGCGATGCGCAGTACCAGGCGGCCGGCGCACAGATCGTGGCCGACGCGGCTGCGGTGTTCGCCGGCAGCGAGATGATCGTCAAGGTCAAGGAACCGCAGCCGCAGGAATGCGCGCTGCTGCGCGAGGGCCAGATTCTCTACACCTATCTGCATCTGGCGCCGGACCCGGAGCAGACGGCAGCCCTGGTCAGGAGCGGGGCCATCTGCATCGCCTACGAGACCGTCACCGGCCCGGGCGGCGGCCTGCCACTGCTGGCGCCGATGAGCGAGGTGGCGGGCCGCATGTCCATACAGGCCGGTGCGGCGCATCTGGAGAAGAGCAAGGGCGGCATGGGTGTGCTGCTCGGTGGGGTGCCGGGTGTGGCACCGGCCCAGGTCTGCGTGATCGGCGCCGGCGTGGTGGGCACCCATGCGCTGCAGATGGCCCTGGGCCTGGGCGCCCGGGTCACGGTGCTGGACAAGAACGTGGACCGGTTGCGTCAGCTGGATCTGGTGTTCGGCAACCGCATCACGACGCTCTACTCGAATGCCCAGAGCATCGAGGAGGCGGTGCTGGCGGCCGATCTGGTGATAGGCGGGGTGCTGATTCCCGGCGCGGCCGCGCCCAAGCTGGTGAGCCGCGAACTGGTGGGGCGGATGAAGCCGGGGGCGGTGCTGGTCGATGTGGCGATCGATCAGGGCGGCTGCTTCGAAACTTCGCATGCCACCACCCATGCCGAGCCCACCTTCATCGTCGACGGGGTGGTGCACTACTGCGTGGCCAATATGCCCGGTGCGGTGGCGCGTACCTCGACCTTCGCGCTGAACAACGCGACGATAGGCCATGCGCTGGCGCTGGCCGACAAGGGCTGGAAGCAGGCGCTGAAGGACAGCCCGCATCTGAGGGCGGGCCTCAATGTGGCCGCCGGCCATATCACCTACGAGGCGGTGGCGCGCGACCTGGGCTACGACTATCGGCCTGCGGATAGCTTGCTGACTTGATTGACGCCACGCATGACAGGCGCGGCAAAAGCGGTTAGGGTCGCAAGTCCCATCAACAAGCCAAGGAGAGGCCCATGTCCGATACCCACGCCCAGAAGGAACGTCTGGTCAGCGATCTGCATGCGGTGGTTGCCGAGGCGGAGGAGCTGCTGAAGGCCACCGCCGACCATGCCGGCGAAGGCGCTGCCGAGCTGCGCGCCAAGGTGCGCGCCAGCCTGGAGCGTGCCCGCCGCAATCTGGTCGATATCGAGGAGGCGGCCATCGCCCGTGCCAAGGCGGCCGGGCGTGCCACCGACGCCTATGTGCACGAGCATCCCTGGCAGTCCATCGGCGTGGCGGCCGGCATCGGCCTGCTGCTGGGCATGCTGATCGCACGCCGCTGAGGCGGCGCGACTCAAGAGGTGCTTGAGGCGGTGGTCTTGGGCGCCTCGACCATCCAGCGTTCCAGCTGGTCGGCCTGCATGGGCCGGCCGAACAGCCAGCCCTGACCCTCGTGGCAGCCCAGCGCCACCAGCTGCTGGCGCTGCTCCTCGGTTTCCACGCCTTCGGCGATCACCCGCAGGCCCAGCGCCCGGCCCAGATTGATCACCATCTGCGCGATGGTCTGGCCGGCGCTGCTGGTCTGGGCCTCGCGCACAAAAGCGCGGTCGATCTTGAGCCGCTCCACATCCAGCTGGCGCAGATGGCTGAGGCTGGAGAAGCCGGTACCGAAATCGTCGATCGCCACGGTGACGCCGGTGCGCTTGATATCGGCCAGCAGCAGCAGCACCAGCTCGGTGTCCTCCATGGCCATCGATTCGGTGATCTCCAGCTCCAGGTTCTGCGGGTTCACCTCGGTATCGCGCAGCGCGTTCTGCAGGCTGGCGATGAAGCCGGCATGGCGGAACTGCGCCAGCGAGATATTGACGCACATGCGGAAGTCGGCATAGCCCAGCTGCTCCATGCGGCGCAGCTGATGGCAGGCGGTGCGCAACACGAACTCACCGATATTGATGATCAGGCCGCTCTGCTCGGCCAGCGGGATGAACTGGTCGGGCGGCACATAGCTGCCGTCCTCGCGGCGCCAGCGCAGCAGGGCCTCGGCACCCAGCGGCTGGCCGCTGGCCAGCTCGACCTGGGGCTGGTAGACGACGAAGAGGCGGTTCTCCTCGAAGCCTGCGCGCAGGCCCTTGAGCAGCTTGAAGCGCTCGCGCGCATCGGTGCCCATGGCCGGCGAGAAATACTCGGAGGCACCGCGGCGCTGCTGCTTGGCGCGCTTGAGCGCGATCTGGGCATCGAGCAGCAGCTCCGAGCCCACCGAGGAGGAGTCGGTCAGCCGCACCAGGCCAGTGGTGGCGGAGAGCTGCAGACGCTCGCCCGCGACCTCGAAGGGTTCGGCAAAGACTTCGCCGATCTTCTCGGCATTGACCAGCTCGTCCGGACCCATCAGGCCGAAGACGTCGGCCGCCACCCGCGCCATCGAGGTGTTGAAGCCCAGCATCTCGCCCAGGCGTATCGCCACCGACTGCAGCACCTGGTCGCCGAAGCCGTGGCCGAAGGCGTCATTGATGTCGGAGAAATCGTCCAGATCGATCAGGGCCAGCGTGATGCCGGCCGGATCCTTCAGGTTCTGGTCCAGCAGCTCGATGAAGCGCAGGCGGTTCGGCAGGCGCAGCAACTGGTCGTTGTAGGCGTGATCGAGCAGCTGTCCGTAGAGCACCACGTTCTCGAAGCCCACCACGATATTGGAGCAGAAGGCCCGCAGCAGCTGCAGCTCCAGCGGCTCCAGCGGCCGGCCCACGTCGACCAGGGCGGCCATCGAGCGGCCGTTGGACAGGCCGAAGTACAGGCAGGTACCGTCGCCGAACAGGTGGTGGCGCTGGGCCAGGCAGCGCTCCAGGCGCTCGCGCACATGGGACAGCTGCACCGTGGTCAGCGGGGTGTTGATCAGGCTGCTGTACTGGCCGGCGGCGGCGACGATGCGCACATCGCGCGACTCGTTGCCGGGTTCGGCGGTCGACTGCGCGCAGACCAGGCCCTCGGGCAGGATGCCCAGCAGCGCGCAGAGCTGGGTGACCACGCCCTCGGCGAAACGGTGCAGGCCGCGCAGCCGCGAGAGTTCGGTGCTGGCCTCGACGATCATTTCCAGGCCGTGGCGGTTCGTCTCCAGCGCGCAGATTTGCTTGTAGGAGCGTATGGCTGCCGTTAGCACGGTGTAAAGCCGGGTACGGGTCAGCTCGGACTTGGTCTTGTAGTCATTGATGTCATAGGTCTGCACCGTTTCGATCTCGGGTGCATAGCCGGGCTGGCCGGTGCGCAGCACGATGCGCACCGCCCGCTGGCCGAGCTCCTCGCGGATATGGCGCACCAGACGCAGGCCGGCGTCCTCCGACTCCATCACCACGTCCAGCAGCACGACCGCCAGATCGTGGTCGGTGGCCATCATCTGGCGCGCCTCGGCGGCCGAACTGGCGTGTTCAAAGCTCAGGCCGCGGCCCTCGACCTTCAGGCCCTGCATGGCCAGCTCGGTGGCCTTGTGCACATCGGCGTCGTCGTCGACGATCAGCACGCGCCAGGGGCGGTGGTCCTCGTGCTCGAGCTCGTGTGAATGGCCCTCGGGGCCGTCGAGGAACTCAAGCAGGTCGTCGTCGTGGTCGTGCGCCTGCAAGTCTGCCGAATCGTGAGTCTCAGGCATGGGGTCGGTCATCCTGTGCGCTCAGGCAGATCGGCGCTGCGCTGGCGGTCGGGTTCATTGGGGACGGGCAAATGACTGCTGGGCGGTGGTGCAGCCCAGCAGGCGAGCGATGGATGTCCGCGGAGATAGACGGTTTGCGCATGCAGGCTCGAATATGCCCGAACTGACGGAGCCTGCGCTCAGAAAAAACGCGACAAAAGCGGCGAATGAGACATTGGGGCTCTGCCGTCCGCCTAGGACAAACCCGCAAGTCCGGCGCAGGGCGTAAGCTGTCCGGGCGATCAATAGCAAATCTGGGAGTGAAGCATGGCCGAAACGGCATCCGAAGCCAGGGCGGGCGAAGCAGGTGCCGGCCTCGCCGGTGCGCTCAAGCGGCTGGGCGACCATGGGCTCGAACTGCTGCAGCTGCGGCTGGCCCTGCTGGGCACCGAGCTGGAGGCCGAGAAGCTGCGCCTGGCCAGTGGCCTGCTGTTCGCGCTGGCGGCCCTGGTGCTGCTGGCCGCCGGCCTGACCTTGCTGAGCACCGCCCTGCTGTGGCTGAGCCCCGAGGCCTGGCGTGGCTGGGTGGCGTTGGGTCTGGCGCTGAGCTTCTTCGCGCTGGGCGGGTGGCTGCTGCAGCGCGGCCGCCGGGCGCTGAGTGCGCCCAGCGGCCTGTTTGCTGCCAGCCTGGCCGAGCTGCGGCGCGACCGCCAGAGCCTGGAGGACTGAAGCCATGCTGTTCCGAAACGCCGAGCTGCAGCTGCGCCAGCGCCAGCTGTTGCTGCGCCTGCGCAGCACCGAGCTGCGCGAGTTGCTGCGGCAGGATTGCCAGCCGCTGCGCCAGCCCCTGGCTTGGATGGACCGCGGCCTGCAGGGCTGGCAGGGGCTGCGCCGCCAGCCGCTTTCATGGGCTGTGCTGGCCGTGACTGCCGGACTGCTGCTGCGCCGGCGCCGCAGCCTGGGCGGTGCGCTGGGCCTGGCCGGCCTGGGCCTGGGTGCGCTGCGCTGGTGGCGGCTGGCCAAGCGCCTGCAGGACCTGTGGCGGCGCTTTGCTGCTGCACCGCCCCAGCCACCGGCCTGAGCCGGCGGGAAGGCGGTATCAGCGCGGCTTGCGCGGCGCCTTGGCGGGAGGCCGGTTGCCCTTGTCACGCGGCGGCAAGCCGGTGTGCTGGGTCAGGATCTGGCCGCGCTTGCTGCTGCTGGCACAGGGCTTGCCGCTGGCCTTGGCGACCGGGGTGGAGTTCTTGCGCCTGGCGCTCTCGTAGCTGCCGTCGGTCACCGGCTGGAAGCTCGGGATCAGATGGTGCTTGCCGTTGCCGATCAGGTCGGAGCGGCCCATCGCCTTCAAGGCCTCGCGCAGCAGCGGCCAGTTGTTGGCGTCGTGGTAGCGCAGAAAGGCCTTGTGCAGGCGGCGGCGGCGCTCGCCGCGCACGACGTCCACCGGCTCGCTGTCGCGGGTGACCTTCTTCAGCGGGTTGCGATTTGTGTGGTACATCGCGGTGGCGGTGGCCATGGGGCTGGGATAGAAGGTCTGCACCTGGTCGGCGCGGAAGCCGTTCTTCTTCAGCCAGACCGCCAGATTCATCATGTCCTCGTCGGCGGTGCCGGGGTGGGCGGCGATGAAGTAGGGGATCAGGTACTGCTTCTTGCCGGCTTCCTCGCTGGCCTGCTCGAACAGCTGCTTGAACTTGTCGTAGGTGCCGATGCCCGGCTTCATCATCTTGGACAGCGGCCCGGCCTCGGTGTGCTCGGGCGCGATCTTCAGATAGCCGCCCACATGGTGGGTGACCAGCTCCTTGATGTATTCGGGGCTCTTGATCGCCAGGTCGTAGCGCAGGCCCGAGCCGATCAGGATCTTCTTGATGCCCTTGAGCGCGCGGGCACGGCGGTACATCTTGATCAGCGGCCCGTGGTCGGTCTGCAGGTTCTGGCAGATGCCGGGGTAGACGCAGCTGGGCTTGCGGCAGGCCGCCTCGATCTCGGGGCTCTTGCACCCGATGCGGTACATATTCGCGGTCGGGCCGCCAAGGTCGGAGACCACGCCGGTGAAGCCCTTGACCTTGTCGCGCATCTCCTCGATCTCGCGGATCACCGAGTCCTCCGAGCGGCTCTGGATGATGCGGCCCTCATGCTCGGTGATGGAGCAGAAGGTGCAGCCGCCGAAGCAGCCGCGCATGATGTTGACGCTGAAGCGGATCATCTCCCAGGCCGGGATCTTGGTCGCGCCGTCGTGGCTGCCGTTCTCGTCCGCATAGCTCGGATGCGGGCTGCGGGCGTAGGGCAGGTCGAAGACATGGTCCATCTCGGCGGTGGACAAGGGGATAGGCGGCGGGTTGATCCAGAGATCGCGCTCGCCATGGCGCTGCACCAGCGCGCGTGCATTGCCGGGGTTGGTCTCCAGATGCAGCACGCGGTTGGCATGGGCATAGAGCACCGGATCGCTCTTGACCTGCTCGTAGGCGGGCAGGCGTATGACCGTTTTCTCGCGCGGCGGCAGGGTCAGCTTGGCCGGGCGGTGCAGGGTGATGGGTTGGGCGGCAGCGCTGCCGGCTGTGTCACAGCTTTCCTGCTTGATCTCCTGATAGGGGCTGATCAGCTCGTCGACGCGACCGGGTTGGTCCACCGAGCTCGAGTCGAGCTGGAACCAGTCGCCGAAATCATGCTCGTCGCGGCGCATGAAGGCCGTGCCGCGCACATCGGTGATCTGCGTCACCGGCTCGCGGCGCGCCAAGCGGTGCGCGATCTCGACGATGGCGCGCTCGGCATTGCCATAGACCAGCAGATCGGCCTTGGCATCCACCAGGATGGAGCGCCGCACCTTGTCGCTCCAGTAGTCGTAATGGGCGATGCGGCGCAGCGAGGCCTCGATGCCGCCTATCACCACCGGCACCTCGTTCCAGGCCTCCTTGCAGCGCTGGGTATAGACCAGGGTGGCCCGGTCAGGCCGCTTGCCGCCTTCACCCCCCGGTGTGTAGGCGTCGTCCGAGCGGATCTTGCGGTCAGCCGTGTAGCGGTTGATCATCGAATCCATATTGCCGGCCGCCACGCCGAAGAACAGATTCGGCTTGCCCAGCACCTTGAACGGGTCCGCGCTCTGCCAGTCCGGCTGGGCGATGATGCCGACGCGAAAGCCCTGCGCCTCCAGCGTGCGGCCGATCACCGCCATGCCGAAGCTGGGGTGGTCCACATAGGCGTCGCCGGTGACGATGATGATGTCGCAGCTGTCCCAGCCCAGCTGCTCCATCTCGGCCCGGCTCATCGGCAGAAAGGGTGCGGCACCGAAGCGCTTGGCCCAGAAGGGCTTGTAGGCCGTCAAGGTCTTGGCGGGCTTGGGCGGAGCGATGGCGGTATGGGCGGACATGGGCGGGCGGCTTTTCGTGGGGCGCTGCTGGCGGGCAACCCGGTATTGTCGTTGCCAGCGGGCAAACCCTGGCGATGGCCGGGGCAAAGCAAGGGGTTTGCGCGTGGTCTTGTGCGCAAACAGCGGGCCGAACCGGCCGCGTCAGCCGGCCTCAGCGTTTGCGCAGCATTTCCTGGCGCACCCGGCAGACCGGCTGCTGGCCCAGCCGTGCGACCTCGTCGGCCGTCAGCGGTGGCAGCAGCGGGGTTTCGCGCTGGGCCAGATTGGTCATGAAGTGCTCGATGGCCGCCTGGCCGGTTTCCAGCAGATCGAAGGACTCGGGGTCCATGATCCACTGGTGGATCAGGCCGTCCACCAGGGCCACCAGCGCGATCGAGGCCAGCCGCGTGTCCACATTGGGCGGTAGCAGGCCGGCGGCGATCGCCTGCTCGAAGCAGGCCCGGTTCTGCTCGCGCCACTGGCGATGGGCATTCAGCTTGCGCTGCTTCAGCGCCTCCAGTTCGCCGGTGTACTCGACCTTCTGCATCGCGATCTCGAACACCCGGCGGGTGCGCTCGCTGTGCGTGGCGGAGTAGAAGACATTGACCAAGCCCCAGCGCAGCTCGGCCAGGCTGGTGACGGCTGTTTCATCGGGCTCTTCCCCGGTGGCTGCGCTCATCCCCTCTTCCAGGGGCATGGTGGCGCGCTCCATCATGGCGTCGAAGAGCTCGGCCTTGTCCTTGAAATGCCAGTAGATCGCACCGCGGGTGACCTCGGCCGCATGGGCGATGTCCTGCAGCGAGGTGCGCGATACCCCGTTGGCATGGAACAGGCGCTCCGCCGCGTCGAGGATGCTCTCGCGCGTTTCCTGGGCTTCCTGTTTTGTTTTCCTGACCATGGGGCAGCGATTGTAGGGGAATAAACATACATTCACGCATGTATGTATATACTGCGCTCCTCGCCAGCATTCGCCAAGCCCTTTTCTTTCTCGGACTTGCCTTAGCGCAAGCCCTGGGCCTAGCCTCGATGCCAGCCCTGCCATAAACCACACCGCTCAGGAAGGCTCACGCCGTGATGTCTCACGCTTCTCAACCTAGCTTCAGCGCTGATCAGGCCCCATTGAGCCTGCAGGCGCGTCTGCTCTATCTCGCTCCGCTGACCCTGGCCCTGGCCTCGGTATTTCTGGCGGGTTGCTCCAAGGACGGTCAGGCCCAGGCCGGCGGCCCCGGCGCGATGCCGCCGCCCGCCGTGGGCGTGGTGACCGTGGCCGCGCAGGCCGTGGCACTGCAAAGCGAGTTGCCCGGCCGGGTCGAGGCCCAGCGCACGGCCCAGGTGCGGGCGCGTGTCAACGGCGTGGTGATGAAGCGTCTGTTTACCGAGGGCTCGGAAGTCAAGGCCGGCCAGGCCTTGTTCCAGATCGACCCGGCGCCGTATCAGGCCGCGTACGACAGCGCCCAGGCCCAGCTGGCCAAGGCCCAGGCCAATCTGAGCCAGGCCGCCGCCCAGGCCGAGCGCAACAAGCCCCTGGTCGAGGCCCGTGCGGTCAGCCAGCAGGAGTATCTGGCCTCGGTGGCTGCGGCCAAGCAGGCCGAGGCCGATGTGGCCGCCGCGCGTGCCGCGATCACCACGGCCAAGCTGAACCTCGACTATGCGGCGGTGCGGGCGCCGATCAGCGGCCGCATCGGTCGCGCGCTGGTGACCGAGGGCGCGCTGGTCAGCGCCGCCGAGGCGACCCAGCTGGCCCTGATCCAGCAGACGTCCAGCGTCTATGTCAACTTCACCCAGAGCGCCAACGAGGTGCAGCAGCTGCGCCGCGCGCTGGCCGAGGGCCGCCTGCGCGCCAACGGCCAGCAGGCCGCCGAGGTCCGCATCGTGCTGGACGATGGCAGCGAGCTGGCCCAGCCGGGCAAGCTGCTGTTCACTGACCTGAGCGTCGACGCCAGCTCGGGCCAGGTGCTGCTGCGTGCCGAGGTGCCGAATGCCCAGGGGCAGCTGCTGCCGGGTCAGTATGTGCGCGTGCGCCTGGCGCAGGCCGAGCTGCCCTCGGCCATGCTGCTGCCGCAGCAGGCGGTCACCCGCAGCCAGAGTGGCGACACCGTGCTGGTGGTGGGGGCCGATGGCAAGCCGCAGCCGCGGCCGGTCAAGATCGGGGCGGCCCAGGTGCGCGCCGATGGCGCTTACTGGGCGGTGCTGGACGGGCTGAAGCCGGGCGAGCAGGTCATAGCCGACGGTTTCCAGAAGATGTTCGTGCCGGGGGCGCCGGTCAAGCCGGTGCCCTGGACCCCCGCCGGCTCGGCCCCCGCTGCTGCCACTGCCCCGGCCTCGGCCGCCAGCCGCTGAAGCCGGCCCCGCATTGAGGACCTGATATGGCACGTTTCTTCATCGACCGCCCGGTCTTTGCCTGGGTGATTGCGCTGTTCATCCTGGTGTTTGGCGCGGTCGCCATCACCAAGCTGCCGGTGGCGCAGTACCCGACCGTGGCACCCCCTTCGCTGGCCATCAATGTGGCCTATCCCGGCGCCTCGGCCAAGACCCTGGACGAGAGCGTCATCTCGGTGATCGAGCAGGAGCTCAACGGTGCGCCCGGCCTGGCCTATATGGAATCGGTCAGCCAGGCCAACGGCACCGGCGCGATCACCGTCACCTTCGAACCCGGTACCAATATCGACCTGGCCCAGGTCGAGATCCAGAACCGCCTGTCGCGCGCCAGCCCGCGCCTGCCGGCGGCGGTGACCCAGCAGGGTGTGCGCGTGGACAAGGCGCGCAACAACTTCCTGCTCTTCGTCACGCTGTCCAGCAAGGACGGGTCGCTGGATCCGGTGGCCCTGGGTGACTATGCGGCCCGCAATATCGTGCCCGAGATCCAGCGCCTGCCCGGCATCGGCCAGGCCCAGCTCTTCGGTACCGAGCGCGCGATGCGCATCTGGCTGGACCCGGCCAAGCTGCTGTCCTTCAGCATCAGCCCGGCCGAGGTCAATGCCGCGATCCGTGCGCAGAACGCGCTGGTGCCTGCGGGCACGATGGGCGATCTGCCCAATCTCTCCAGCCAGACCATGTCGGCCACCGTGGTGGTCAAGGGTCAGTTGGAAAGCCTGGACCAGTTCGGCCAGATCGTGCTGCGCGCCAACGCCGACGGCTCCACCGTGCGGCTCAAGGACGTGGCCCGTCTGGAGCTGGGTGGCCAGAGCTACAGCACCTATGCGCGGCTCAATGGCAAGCCCTCCACCGGCATCGGTGTGCAGCTGTCCAATAGCGGCAACGCGCTGGCCGCGGCGACCGCGGTCAAGGAGCGCATGACCGAGTTGGAGCGCTACTTCCCCAAGGGCGTGATCTACGAGATTCCCTACGACTCGTCCAAGTTCGTCAAGATCTCGATCAGCCAGGTGGTGCAGACCCTGGTGGAGGCCATCATCCTGGTCTTCCTGGTGATGTACCTGTTCCTGCAGAACTGGCGCTACACGCTGATTCCCACGCTGGTCGTGCCGGTGGCCCTGCTGGGCACCTTCGCCATCATGCTGGGCATGGGCTTCTCGATCAATGTGCTGACCCTGTTCGGCATGGTGCTGGCGATCGGCATCCTGGTCGACGACGCGATCGTCGTGGTCGAGAACGTCGAGCGCATCATGAGCGAGGAAGGGCTGTCGCCCCGCGAGGCCACCCGCAAGGCCATGGGCCAGATCTCGGGCGCCATCATCGGCATCACGCTGGTGCTGATCGCGGTGTTCGTGCCGATGGCCTTCTTCGCCGGCTCGGTGGGCAATATCTACCGCCAGTTCTCGCTGGCCATGGTGGCCTCGATGGCGCTGTCGGCCCTGATGGCCCTGACCCTGACGCCGGCCCTGTGCGCCACCCTGCTCAAGCCGGTCGAGGCCGGCCACCACCATGCCAAGAGCGGCTTCTTCGGCTGGTTCAACCGCGGCTTCTCGCGCACCGCCAAGGGCTATGAAGGCTGGGTGGCCAAGTTGCTCAAGCGCAGCCCCAGCATGTTGGTGGCCTTCCTGGCCATCGTCGCGGTGGTGGGCTGGCTCTATGTGCGCCTGCCCACCTCCTTCCTGCCCAACGAGGATCAGGGCTATCTGATCGTCAATGTGCAGCTGCCCCCGGGCGCTACCGCCACCCGCACCGAGGCGGCAGTCAAGGCGGTCGAGGACTTCATGCTCAAGCAGCCCGAGGTGCAGTCCACCATCGGCGTGATCGGCTTCTCCTTCTCCGGCCAGGGCCAGAACGCCGCGCTGGTGTTCGTGCCGCTGAAGCCCTGGGAGGAGCGGACCAAGCCCGAGAACAGCGCCAGCGCACTGGCCGGCCGTGCCTTCGGCGCGATGATGATGGGGGTGCGCGACGCCTTCATCTACCCGCTGTCGCCGCCGCCCATCCCCGAGCTGGGCACGGCCACCGGCTTTGCGCTGCGCCTGCAGGACCGCGCCGGCCTGGGCCACGAGGCCCTGCTGGCCGCCCGCAACCAGCTGATGGGCATGGCGGCCCAGAGCAAGATCATCACCGGCATGCGTCCCGATGGTCTGGAGGATGCGCCGCAGCTGCAGATCGACATCGACCGCGACAAGGCCAATGCGCTGGGTGTCGGCTACGACGCCATCGCTGCGGTGCTGGGCACGCAGCTGGGGTCGGTCTATGTCAACGACTTCCCGAACCAGGGTCGTCTGCAGCGCGTCATCGTGCAGGCCGACGCCAAGGCCCGGATGCAGCCCGATGACCTGCTGCGCCTGAACGTCAGCAACAGCAAGGGCCAGCCGGTGCCGCTGTCGGCCTTCGCGACGACGCGCTGGATCAGCGGCCAAATGCAGGCCACCCGCTACAACGGCTATCCGGCGATGCGCCTGGCCGGCGATGCGGCGCCCGGTGCCTCCACCGGCGCGGCCATGGCCGAGCTGGAGTCCATGGTGGCCAAGCTGCCGGCGGGTATAGGCTATGAATGGACCGGCCTGTCGCGCGAGGAGAAGCTCTCCGGTTCGCAGGCCACCATCCTGCTGGTGTTCTCGCTGCTGGCGGTCTTCCTGTGCCTGGCGGCGCTGTACGAGAGCTGGTCCATCCCGCTGTCGGTGATCCTGGTCGTGCCGCTGGGCATCCTGGGTGCGGTGCTGGGCGCCACGCTGCGCGGCCTGCCCAACGATGTGTATTTCAAGGTCGGCCTGATCACCATCATCGGTCTGTCGGCCAAGAATGCGATCCTGATCATCGAGTTCGCCAAGGACCTGCAGGCCCAGGGGCGCAGCCTGGTGGAGGCCATCCTGGAGGCCTGCCATCTGCGCTTCCGGCCCATCATCATGACCTCGATGGCCTTCATTCTGGGCGTGACCCCGCTGTTCTTCGCCAGCGGCGCCGGCTCGGCCAGCCAGCGCGCCATCGGCACCGGCGTGCTCTCGGGCATGCTGACGGCCACCTTCCTGGCCGTGCTCTTCGTGCCGGTGTTCTTCCTGCTGGTGCGACGCGTGTTCAAGGGCAGCGAGCGGCAACGCAAGATGTACGCCCACCAGCTGGATGCGCCTGCCGCCAGCGGCGACGATACGGAGGACAAGCAATGAGAACGATAGCAACAAGAACCGGCCCGCTGAGCCTGCTTGCGGCGGCCCTGCTGCTGGCTGGTTGCGCCAATCTGGCTCCCGCGCATCAGCGCCCGGCGCTGCCGGTGGCCGACAGCTTCGGTCCTGCTGCCCTTGCCGACGGCAGCGCCACGGCGCCGGCCGCCAGCGATCTGCCCTGGCAGCAGTTCTACGCCGGCGATGCGCGGCTGCAGCAGCTGATCGCGCTGGCCCTGGCCAATAACCGCGATCTGCGCGTGGCCCTGCTCAATGTCGAGCAAGCCCATGCTCAGGCACGGGTCAGCGAGGCCAATCGCCTGCCCACGGTGGGCGCAGGCTTCAATGCCAGCCGACAGCCCGGCAGCGATGGCCAGCAGACCAGCAGCTACCAGGCCGGCCTGCAGATCAGCGCCTACGAGCTCGATCTGTTCGGCAAGCTGAAGAACCAGAGCGAGGCCGCCACGGCCCGCTATCTGGCTTCGGTGGAGGGCGGCCGTGCGGCGCGCCTGGCCCTGGTGGCGGCGGTGGCCGCCGCGCACTACAGCCTGCAGGCCAGCGAGGAGCTGAGTCAACTGGCCGAGCGCACCGCCGACGCCCGCGAAGAATCGCTGCGACTGGTGCGCCTGCGCACCGAGGCTGGCGCCAGCTCGGCCCTGGATCTGCGCAGCGCCGAGTCGGCCGCCGCCAGCGCACGCAGCAGCCTGGCCCAGGCCCGGCGCCAGCGCGCTCAGGACGCGAGCAGCCTGGCCCTGTTGCTGGGTCAGGCCTTGCCGGCCGCCTTGCCGGCCACGCCGGCATTGGCGACGCTGAGCCTGCCGGCTGTGCCGGCGGGCCTGCCCTCGGCGGTGCTGGTCAAGCGTCCGGATGTGCTGCAGGCCGAGGCCCTGCTGCAGGCCGCCAGCGCCAGTATCGGTGCGGCGCGTGCGGCCTTCTTCCCCAGCATCAGCCTGACCACCAGCGTGGGCACGGCCAGCAGCCAGCTCTCGGACCTGTTCAGCAACAGCGTCTGGAGCTTTGCCGGTCAGGCCCTGATGCCCATCTTCGATGCCGGGCGCAACCAGGCCAATCTGGCGTCTGCCCGGGCGGCCCAGGGCATCGCCCTGGCCCAGTACGAGAAGACGGTTCAGACCGCTTTCAAAGAGGTGGCCGACGCCCTGGTCGGACGCGCCACGCTGGACGAGCAGCTGCAGGCCCAGCAGCTGCTGGACCGGGCCGAGGCCGAGCGCCTGCGCCTGACCGAGCTGCGCCACAGCAACGGCGCCGCCAACAGCCTGGAGCTGCTGGACGCCCAGCGCTCCAGTTATGCGGCACGCCAGGTCCTGGTGCAGACCCAGCTGGCACGTGCGCTCAACAGCGTGCAGCTCTACAAGGCGCTGGGCGGCGGGGCCGCCGAGGTGCAGGCTGCCAGCAGCTGAGGCAGCGTCCTCGGCCAAGCAAAAAGCCCCGGCATGCCGGGGCTTTTTTATGCTTGAGGCCAGTGCCTCGGTCAGTGCCTCAGTTCAGCGCCTTGACCCAGGCCAGGCCTTCGTGGGTGGCATAGCGGATCGCGGCGCGGCGGCTGTCGAAGCGCGGGATGAAGCGCATCACGCGGTCGTGGCTGGCCTGGCCCTTGCCGGAGCGAATGGAGACCGAGGCGGCGTAGCCACCGTCGGCATGAGGTTTGGTCATCGGTGAGACAAGGTAACGCCCCACCTCAATGCTCTTGTTGTGCATTGTTTTTCCTTGAGGTGTGCGCCTTGAGAGGGAATCGAGAATCCGTCTTGGCGCGGTTTGGATCGGAGGTCTGCGGCGAAGGCCGGCGGTCTTGCACATGCAAGCGCGCTCAGCAAAAGATCGCAGGAGTCCCGGCGGAGAAGAGAAGAGGTGCCGGGTGGGGCGACCGGCGGGGCATTGAACAAGTCAATACCGGCAGCCGTCGCCTGGAGGGTTCGCATCAGGACCGGGCGAGCCCGGTGCCTTCAGCGGGTGGCGCTCCCGCGCCACCGCAAGATCGTCAGCAGCTGTGGATTACAGCGGCTTGATGTTGGCGGCCTGCAGGCCCTTGGGGCCTTGCTTGACTTCGAACTCGACTTGCTGGTTCTCGGCCAGGGTGCGGAAGCCGCCACCGTTCTTGATCTCGCTGTGGTGAGCGAACAGGTCCTTGCCGCCGTCAGCGGGGGTGATGAAGCCGAAGCCCTTGCCGTCGTCGAACCACTTAACGGTGCCGTTTTGGATAGTCATGATGTGTTCCTTTGGAAACGATTGAAGACAACCTCGCGACCACATGGTCAGCGAGGACAGAAACACTCAAGAGCAGTCAAACGGGGGATTTGAAACTGAAGCGAGCCGCTCGCGGATGAAACATGCGGGGCTGCAGATCGAAGACCTTGTAGAAACGGTCTCGTGTGGTTCTATGCGGCCGAATGTAGCACAGAAGCCCCGCGTGCGCCGACATCGGCGCAGAAAAAATCGCAGGGACGGCCCATGGCCCAGCCCGCTTGCTGCCGGTGGCAGTCCCATTGCCTCAGGCCGGCGCCAGCTGCACCGCCACCCCGCTGAGCACGGCATTGCCGGACAGCGGGTCGCGCAGGCCGTCGTCCAGCAGCGCGTTCAGATTGACGCCCGGCCGCTGTGCAGCGAGACCGAGACGCGCACCTGCCAGGTCATGGCCCCAGCCATGCGGCAGACTCACTACGCCGGGGCTCATGTCCGGCTGCAGGGTCACCCGCACCTGCAAGCTGGCCTGCGCGCGGCTGAGCCGGGCCAGGCTGCCATCGGCCAGGCCCAGGCGGGCGGCGTCCTGCGGATGCACCCACAGCAGGCAGCGCTCGGGGCCCTTGGCCAGCACCGGCAGATTGTGCATCCAGCTATTGCCCGAGCGCAGATCGCGCCGGCCTATCAGCAGCAGCGGCGGCCGCTCGGCCTGCAACGCTGCATCCACCGCCCCCAGATCCTCCAGCAGCGGCGCCGGTGCCAGCTCGATGCGGCCCGAGGGGGTGCGCAGCAGCTCGGGGATGCGGGGCTGTAGCGGCCCCAGGTCGATGCCGCCCGGGGCGGACCTGACCTTGGCCAGCGTGAGTCCCTCGGGCTTGCGGCCGAAGCCATCGCCATAGGGACCGCTGCGCAGCGCCAGATCGATCAGGCGTTCGGGGCCGCGCAGCGGCTGCAGGGCCTGCAGCACCGCGGCGGCCTGGTCGCCGGCCAGACGGGCCAGATCGCGGGCCAGCGCGGCATCGTCCAGCTGCTGCGTATCGCTCCGCCAGTCCTTGCCCTCCACCATAGCGGCCAGGCGCAGCAGCGTTTCCCATTCCTCGGGCATGTCCACCGGCTTGGCGAAGACCGGCGCGCTGAAGCGCGCATGGTTGCGGTAGGACAGCTGGGGGAAGGCCATGTCGTAGTGCAGATCCTCCAGCGGCGAGAGGCCGGGCAGTATCACGTCGGCATGGCGGCTGGTCTCGTTCAGATAGATGTCCAGGCTCAGCATGAAGTCCAGACTGTCCAGCGCGCGTGCCAGACGCGGCCCGTTCGGGGCGGACAGCACCGGATTGGCCGCCACGCAGATCAGCGCGCGTACCTGGCCGCCCGCGGCGCTGGTGGCGGTCTCGATCTCTTCGGCCAGCACGGTGATGGGCAGTTCGCCGAAGACCTCCGGCGCGGCGCTGACGCGGCTGTGCCTGCGGCCGGTGGTGATGCCCCGGCCACTGCCGGGGCGGCCCTGGGTGTTGGCGGCAAAGGCCGCCGCCTTGGCGAACATCATGCCGCCGGGCGCATCCAGATGGCCGCTCAGCACATTGAGCACATCGATCAGCCAGCTGTTGAGCGTGCCGAAGCGCTGGGTGCAGGTGCCGATACGGCCGTAGACGGCGGCGCGCGGCGCCGCGGCCAGCTCGCGTGCCAGCCGGCGCTGGGTGGCGGCGGGGATGTCGCAGCCCCGGGCCATTCGCTCGGGGCTGTAAGGGGCTACCGCGACCCGCAACGTCTCAAGCCCGGCGCTCCATTCAGCCAGGCGGCCCAGCCGCACCAGACCCTCGTCGAACAAGGTGTGCACCATGCCCAGCAGCAGGAAGACATCGCCGCCGGGTCGTATCGGCAGATGCTCGTCGGCCGCCGCGGCGGTCTCGCTGCGGCGCGGGTCCACCACCAGGATGCGGCCGCCGCGCGCGCGCATCGCGCGGGCCTTGCCGCGGTAGTCGGGCACGGTCCAGAGGCTGCCGTTGCTGACCATGGGGTTGGCCCCCAGCATCAGCAGCCAGTCGCAGCGTTCGATATCGGGCACCGCGATCGACAGCCAGTGGCCGAACATCAGGCCGCTGCTGAGCTGCTTGGGCATCTGATCCAGCGTCGAGGCGGAGAACACATTGCGCGTGCCCAGCGCCCGCACCAGATGTGGGAAGTAGCTCAGCAGGCTCAGCTTGTGCGCCGCCGGATTGCCCACCACCGCGGCCACCGCATCGGGGCCGCCGGACTGCAGCAGCGGCAGCAGCCGGCGCTCGACCTCGGCCAGGGCCTCGTCCCAGCTGGCCTCGACGAACACGCCGTCGCGCTTGATCAAGGGCTGGCGCAAGCGGTCGGGGTCCTCGTGCAGGTCCTTCAGTGACACGCCCTTGGGGCAGATGAAGCCCTGGCTGAACACATCTTGCGCGGCGCCGCGTATGCCCAGCACCTGCTTGCCCCGGGTCTCGATCTCCAGGCCGCAGCAGGCCTCGCACAGCGGGCAGATGCGGTAGTGGCGGCGGGTTTCGGCCGCCTGTGGCTGGTCGCTCATGCTGATCTCCGTCAAGCGCCGGACGATGGCGCCAAAGGCCCGGTTTGGCTTTCACCTGGGTGACAGCCAGGGCGGGCCCGCGGGTTCAGAAGGGGTCGAAAGCGAGGCCGCGCTCGGCCAGCAGCTGCTGCACCAGCGCCTTCCAGGGTCCCGAGGGCGTCCAGACCTGACTCACCGCGGCCCAGGCCGACTCGGGCATGACCCCCTCGTTGAGTACCCGGTAGAGGAAGCTGAAGGTCGAGGCGCGCATATTGACCTGGCAATGCACCAGCACCGACAGGCCCTGCTCGCGCCAGGGGCGCAGCTGGCGCTCGAAGGCGCGGTAGTCCTCGGCGCTGGGCCGGCCCCAGACCACCGGCACATTGACGAACTGCAATCCCTGCTGGCGCACGATGGCCGGCTCATCTGCCAGCGCGTCGCTGACGGTCGGCGGTGCCAGGTAGAGCACCGCGTCAATGCCCTGCCGCTTCAGCGTCGCCAGCCACAGCGCCGAGGGCTGGCCGCTGGTCAGCCAGCGCGCATCCAGTCGCACCGGATTGGGCGGACCGGCTAAGGCTGTCTCCGCCCGCAGGGCCGCCGGCACAGCGACCCCCAGTCCGCAAAGCAGCAGCGATCGGCGGTTCGTGGGCATGGTGGCGTGGCGAGTCGGGACGCGCCACTATAAGTCCAGGCTCACATCTGCTTGAACAAGTGGGCGTAGCTCTCGGCCACGATCAGGCTGTCCTCGCTCTGCTTGAGCTTGAGCTGCAGGCGGCCACGGAAGTCGCGGCTGACGCCGGCCACCGCATGGGCATTGACCAGGGTGGAGCGGTGGATCTGCCAGAACTGCTGCGGGTCCAGCTCGTCCACCAGCTCCTTCAGCGGCTTGCGTATCAAGGCCTCGCCCTGGGCCAGCGCGAGGCGGGTGTACTTGTTGTCGCTCTGAAAATACTGCACCTCGTCCACCGTGATCAATCTGAGGGTCTGGCCGACCGAGGCATTGATCCAGCGCAGATACTGGCGGGGCGCGGTGCCGGGTCTTGCCCCCAGCTGGCTCAGCACCTGATCGAGCGCGGCGGTGGCCGGCGGGCCGGCCAGGCGCTGCTTGACCCGGCCTATCGCGGTGAAGAGCCGGGCCGGCACCAGGGGCTTGAGCAGATAGTCGATGGCCCCCTGGTCGAAGGCGTCGATCGCGTACTGGTCGTAGGCGGTGACGAAGACGATATGGCTGCGTCCGCCGACCTGGCGCGCCACCTCGATACCGGTGGCGCCGGGCATCTCGATATCCAGAAACAGCACATCGGGCCGCAGCTCCTCGAGCAGGCGCAGCGCCTGAATGCCGTCGCTGGCCTCGCCGACGATGGACAGCTCTGGCCAGAGCTGGGACAGGCGCTCGATCAGCTCCTGGCGCAGCGTGGCCTCGTCTTCGGCGACGACGGCGGTGGGGTTGCTGGTGCTGAGACTCATGGGCGGCATTCCAGGGTGAAAACAGTGCGGGCGTCGTCGCTGCGGCAGTCCAGTCGCGCCGGTCCGGCGCACAGCGCGCTGGCGCGCTCGCGCAGGGCCTGCATCTCGGCCTCGCTGCCGCACAGCTGCGGCTGATCGAACTGCAGCTGCAGACGCAGGCCCGGCTGGCCGGCGTCGGGCAGCGGGCTGACGCCGAGCCGGCAGTTCAGCGGCGCGTCGCCCAGGCGTTTCAGCACCCCCTGCAGCAAAGGCAGCAGCAGCATTGCCGGCACCGCGGCATTGTCCAGCGCCGGCGACCAGTCGCGCAGCAGGCTCAGTGGCCGGCCCAGGCGGTCCTGCCAGACGGCCAGATAGCTGGCCAGCAGCTCGGCCTCCATGGCGAGCGTCGTGCCCTGCTCGCGCAGCCGCGGCAGCGCCACCCGCAGATGGTGGATCAGGCGCTCCATGCGCGCGGCGGCCTGAGGTGAGGCGGCCGCATAGGCCTGCTCGATCTCGACCAGGCTGTCGAACAGGAACTCCGGCTCCACCTGGGCCTGCAGGGCGGCCAGCCGGGCGGCCATGGCCTGGCGGCCCAGCCGGCTCTGGGCGGCCAGCAGCTGCTGCAGGCGCTCGGCAGCGCGCTCGCGACGCTCCATCAGATCGAAGAGCACAAAGCCCAGAAAGGCCGGCACGAAGACCGAGAGGCTGTCGCCCACATAGGCCGTCCAGCGCATCTCGCCATGCATGGGCAGGCCCTTGGCCAGCCGGTGCAGATCGCCCACCGAGGGCCATTGCAGCGCGCGCACCAGCCACCACAGCGTCAGCATCGCGAAGAAGGAGCCCAGCAGCGTGCCCAGGGCCAGATGCCAGAGCCGCCGCGGATGCTCGGGCGCGCTGCGGGCTGCCGGCAGCCAGAAGGGCAGCAGGCACAGGGTGATCAGCAGCGGCGACAGCAGCTCGCGGCTCAGGGCCGGCAGCCAGGGTGCGTCGGCCGGCAGCTCCAGCAGATTGCCCAGCTGTGTCAGACCGTAGGCCAGGCCCAGCAGCACGAACCAGAGCAGCTCGCTGCGGCGCAGCGAGGTCCAGGCGCGCCACAGATGCTGCAGGGCAGCGCTCAGCGCAAGAGTGGCCGTTGACGGCGGCAGTACCGCGCTCATGGCCGGACCTCCAGCGGCAGGCGCAGCCGGGCGATCACGCCGCGCGGGCTGGCGGCCTCCAGCTCCAGCGCCGCGGCCGCGCCGAACAGCGCGGCCAGCCGGGCCCGGGTATTGGCCAGGCCCACGCCGGCACCGCCGCCGCTGCCGCCAAAGCCCTGGCCGTCGTCGCGCACCTCCAGGCGCAGCTCGGTGCCGCTGCGCCGGGCGGCGATCGCGATGCGCCCGCCCTCGGGCAGCGGCGAGAGCCCATGCTTGATCGCGTTCTCGACCAGGGTGGGCAGCACCATTGGCGGTAGCCGGCTGCTGCCCAGCTCGGCGGGGCTGTCGATCTCGAAGCGCAGGCGCTCGCCCATGCGCATCTGCAGGATGCTCAGATAGTTTCGCACCAGCTCCAGCTCCTGGGCCAGCGTCGATTCGCTGCGCCGCATGCCGGGCAGGGCGGCGCGCAGGTAGGCGATCAGGCTGAGCAGCATGTCGCGGCCGCGCTCCGGCGCGGTCTCGTACAGGCGCTTCACATTGGCCAGGGTGTTGAAGAGGAAATGCGGCTCGATCTGTGCATTCAGCGCCAGCAGCTGGGCCTCGAGCTGCTGGGCCTGCAGGCGCTCATGCTGGCGCGCCGCCTCGACCAGCGCGCAGCGTGCCGTCTGCTCGGCGCGCGCCGCATGCAGGGCGGCATAGACGATGGCGCCCAGCATGAACCACAGCATGGCGGTGGACAGGGCCCAGGACCATTTGAAGACGGCGCCCGGGTCGCCCCAGTTGGCCACCACATGGCGGGCCCAGGTGCCGGCCAGCGCACCCAGACCCACGGCCAGCGCGCGCAGCAGCAGGCGCGGGCGGGCGCCCAGGCGCTGCCAGCGGGCGATGGCGGCCTCGGCCAGCGCGGCGGCCAAGAGCATGGCCAGACCGGTCAGCAGGCTCTGGCGGGTGTAGCGCACCAGGCCATGCAGCCATTCCTCCAGCGAGCCCATATCGCTGTAGCCGTACCAACCCAGGGCCCGCGACAGGGCCATGGCCAGGCAGAGGTAGAAGACCACCGCGACCGCGCGCAGATTGAAGAGCTGGACGAAGGCCGGCAGCGCAGCGGCTGCGCTGGGATCGCTGGGGGAGGGCTGGCGCGGCTGACTCATGGGGCGGATTCTCGCGCCGCTGGCGGGCCAGTTCATGGCGGATGCGACGAAGCCGGTGCGGGCGGCGACGAAACCGGCAGTCGGCATACTCGCGGCCTGCCAAGGAGACTTCAACCATGCGTATCGATATCGGTGGCGGCGTGCGCCTGTTCGTGGACATCGAGGGGCCCGGCCTGGTGCCCGAGGGCCCGGCCATGCGTGAGAAACCGACGCTGATCTGCATGCACGGCGGTCCGGGCTTCGACCACAGCGCATTCAAGCCCGGTTTCAGCGCGCTGTCCGATCTGGCCCAGATCGTCTACTACGACCACCGCGGCCATGGCCGCAGCGACGCCCGGCCGCGCGCGGAGTGGACGCTGGACCAGTGGGCGGACGATATCGTGCGGCTCAGCGATGCGCTGGGCATCGAGAAGCCCATCGTGCTGGGCCAGAGCTTCGGCGGCTTCGTGGCCCAGCGCTATATCGCCCGCCATCCGGGCCATGCGTCCAAGGTGGTGCTGTCCAGCACCTCGCACCATATGGGCCTGGCACGCAAGCTGGACTGGTTCGGCCGTCTGGGCGGGCCGGCGGCGCGCGCCGCCGCCGAGGACTTCTGGCAGCGGCCCACGCCGCAGAGCTGGGAGACCTACTGGGCGCGCTGCCGCGCGCTCTACAACAGCCGGCCGCCGCTGGACCCCGATGCCGGGGCGCGGGTGCGGGCCAATCTGGACATCCTCCTGCACTTCGTCGCCGGCGAGATGCAGGGCCTGGATCTGCGCCCCGGGCTGGCGCATGCCCAATGCCCGGTGCTGGTGCTGGCCGGTGACCAGGACCCGGTCTGTCCGCTGGAGGATATGCAGGAGATCGCGCAAGCCCTGCCGGCGGCGCTGGCACGCCTGGCGGTGGTGCCGGGCGCCGGCCACGGTAGCTGGCGCGACTGCCCGCAGCAGGCCTATGCGCTGCTGCGGGACTTCATCGAGCGCTGAGGGGCGCGGCCGGCTTATTCCACCGACTTCAGCAGGTGCGAGACCTGGGCCTTGAATTCG
Source organism: Burkholderiaceae bacterium (assembly GCA_041920215.1). GTDB lineage: Bacteria > Pseudomonadota > Gammaproteobacteria > Burkholderiales > Burkholderiaceae_C > JAYRSJ01. The sequence goes on from JAYRSJ010000005.1 coordinate 56,592, forward strand.
GCCGATTCGCGCAGCTTGCCCTGCAGCAGCCAGACCTGGCGGGCGGTCTGGCCCTGGGCCGCAAAGAAGTTCTTCGAAAAGATGGTGTAGTAGGGCTTCTCGACCAGGGCGGGCTGCATGCGCTCGACCTTGGCGCGCACATCGGCCAGCTTGGCCAGCGAGTTCTCGGCCTCGGTGGTCTGCAGCGCGGCGGCCGCATAGCGTCCGCTGGCCACCCGGCTCAGCAACTCGTCGGCGGTGGGTGAGCTGTCCTCGACCTTGGCGCCCAGCTCCTTGAGCTGGGCCACGATGGAGAAGCCGGTCTGCGCGCCTATCGTGCCGCTGCTGCTCAGGGTCTTGCCGTCCCAGCTGATGGCGGCACCCTTGTCCTTGTAGAGCGCATAGCTGGTGCGGTACATGCGCTTGGTCGCATCGGCCTCGCCATCCATCTTCAGCGGGTAGTGGGCAAAGGCGGCGCGGTCCTTGGTGTAGCTGGCATTCATCGCGGCGTCGACCTTGCCGGCCTTCAGCTCGTCCAGACATTGGCGCCAGGGCATGGCAGCCAGCTTGACCGGTATGCCCAGCTGCTTCTCCAGCGCCTGCATCATGATCTGGCTGTAGCCAGGCTTGTCCTTCAGCAGCCAGGGATAGGCGTCTTCATTCTCGTGGCAGACGGTGATCTGGGCGGGCTGGGCGGCGGCGATGCCTGCCGTCAGGGCAGAGACTGCCAACAGCCCGAGGCGGGTATGGATATTTTTCATGGGCGGACCTTTCAACGACAGCGGTCGCCTGACCGGAATGGTCACACTGACCGCCGCGGACCATGCTAGGGGCCGCGGCGGCGCAGGGCAAGGTCTGCGGCAGCGAAACGCTCAGCGCTTGTTGCGGCTGTCACGACGGCGCTTGGCGCCCCACAGCAGCAGCAGGCCGGCGCTCATCAGCGCATAGGTCTGGGGCTCGGGCACGGCCGCCAGGGCGGCCACGCCGGTGTCGGTGAAGTCGGTGAAGATGCCGTCCACGCCCAGCTGGAAGTAGGCCTGGATCTCCTGCTTGGGGTCGCTGAAGCCCAGCAGGCCGGCATCGTCGCGGAAGGTCCAGGTATGGACCAGCAGGCCGCGCTCATGGGCGGCCTCGATGACGCCGCTGCTGCCCAGCACCAGCCTGTCCATGCCATTGATCGCGCCGTCGCCGTTGCGGTCGACGCCGTCGGCGATGGTCGTCAGCAGATAGGGCTTCCAGGGGCCGATGCCGTCGGCATAGGTGGCGACGAAGGACAGGCCCACATCGCTGACCAGATCGGCAAAGCTCAGCCGGCCACCGGCCGCCTTGACGTCGTAGGGCTGGTCGTAGGGTGCGCTGAAGTCCAGCGAGCCGTCGGCATTGACGTCGTTGGCATCGACCAGCTGCACCAGCTTGATGTCGGTACGGGTGTTCAGGTACTGCAGATTGCCGACCTCGAAGCTCTGGATGAAGATCGGTGCTGCTGCGCTATTGCCATAGGCCGCATGCAGGGTGGCCACCAGCTTGTCCTCGAAGTAGCGCTTGTCCAGACCCAGGCCCTGCGACACGCCCTGCATATAGGTCGAATGCTTGAGCTCGGGGTAGATGCCGATCTGGCGGCCGGTTTCCAGGCTCTTGGCCTTGGCCAGCGCGATCACCTCGTCCAGTGTCGGGATCTGGAACTGGCCGTTGAACTGCTGCGGCCGGTTGGCGCGCGGCTGCACCGCGCGCAGCGTCTTCAGCTCGGCCAGCGTGAAGTCCTCGACGAACCAGTCGGTGGTCGTGACGCCGTCCACCGTCTTGGTGGTCCGGCGATCGGCAAAGGCCGCGATGCTGGCGACATTGGTGGTGGCGCCTATGGTCGGCTCGTGGCGCGCCACCAGCACGCCGTCCCGGGTCATCACCAGATCGGGCTCGATGTAATGGGCGCCCAGCTCGATCGCCTTGGCATAGGCCTCCAGCGTGTGCTCGGGCAGATAGCCGGAGGCGCCGCGGTGCGCGATCACGATGGGGGCCTGGCCGTCCAGCGTGTTCCAGGCGGCCTGAGCAGGCAGGGCCGAGGCGGCCAGCAGGCCGGCGCTGGCGGCGGCCAGCAGAATCTTCTCAAAGCGCATGTGATAACTCCCAGAGTGTGGGGTCATCTTCGCGGGCTTTTGTGAAAGCCGCGGGAGCGCAGGCCTTAGTCCGTTTGGATCAAGGCCTTGAGCTCGCGCTCCAGCAGGCGCGGGTCGCCGGTGTTGATCTCGATCAGTCGGCGCAGATGGGTGATGCTTTCGATATCGATGCTGCGGCACAGCAGGCCGGCCTTGCGCTGGCTGCCCGTGCCTTCCACATGCGCCACCTCGGCGGCCATCGCGATGCGCAGCTCGCCCAGCTTGACCTCCAGCAGGCAGGGGGCGCCCGGCGCGATCTCGCCGGTCTGGCCCAGGCGCAGCAGGGCACCCTTGAGCGAGAGGTCCTGCACCTTGACCGGCACGCGGTCCTCGGTGGTGGTCAGGATGGCATCGGCATCGAAGGCGACGCGCGAGAAGTGGCGGCGTTCAGCGGCAGTGATGATGGCCTCCGGTGGGTCCGTGCATGGATCGGCTTGATGCTAGCAGGCCCGGCGGCCGCTGTGGCCCTGGGCTCACACCAGATTGAAGCCGTGCACCGTGCTGCGCTCTATCGCCATCTGCAGGCGCAGCGGCGCCACCCCCTCCAGGCCCATGGACTCCAGTAGATACCAGGCCGCACGCAGCAGCGATTCGGTGGCCTGGCGCACCTCGCTGCCGGCCCCGCTGTCGACGCCGGCCATCTGGCCCAGCTGGGTCAGCGATTTCTGGCCGCGGCGGGCCTGCTCGTGGCCGTCGATGCCCAGTGCGGGCGCGCTGGCCGCATATTGCTGGGCCACCCGGCGCAGCAGGCGCTGCAGCTCGTCGTTGTCCTGCACCTCGTCGCTCAGCAGACGGGCCAGATCGCCGAGCTGCTGCTCGGCCGCGGCGGCCAGCAGGCGGGCGGCATAGTCGCTGCCACCGGCCAGGTAGAGGGCCGCGGCCATGTCCACATACTCCAGCGACAGGGCCAGCCTGGGCAGATCGGCATTCAGATTCATGATGCGCAGCGCCTGCGGGTCGCGGAGGCCTGTTGGACTGCCATGGCGTTCTCCTCTTGGGCTTTTGTATCGCTTGTCGGGCTCGACGGCCCACCTTCCCTCAGCGGCGCAGTGTAGGACGGACGCCGCCGACCAGCGTCGATTCTGCGCCGCAATTGCGGCATTCGTCACGTCCTGACCTGGCGGCGGCGCCGACTTGGGTTAGCGTTGCGCTCTCAAGGAGACTCCGATGAAGCCCAGTCCCACCTGCACTTCCCGCCCCGATGCCGCGCTGAGCCGGCGCGCCACCCTTCAGCGCCTGGCCGGCTCCGGTCTGCTGCTGAGCCCGGCCGCCTGGGCCGCTGACGAGCCGGACTCGTCCACCTACGACCAGGATTCGATCCTGAAGGCCGCGACCGATTTCTTCGGCGAGACCGCGGCCGGGCTGGGCAAGGTAATCGAGAAAGCCTTCAAGGAGCAGGGCCGGCCGAACGCCTATATCAAGGGCGAGGAGGCCTCGGCGGCGCTGACCGTGGGCCTGCGCTATGGCGATGGCCGCCTGCAGATGAAGAGCGGCGCCAGCGTGCGTGTCTACTGGGCCGGCCCGTCGATCGGGCTGGACGCCGGCGCCAATGCGTCCAAGGTCTTCACCCTGGTCTACAAGCTGCCGAATGCGGCGGCGATCTTCCAGCGCTTCCCCGGTGTCGAGGGCAGCCTTTATTACGTGGGCGGCGCCGGCATCAACTACCAGCGCGCCCATGGCATCACGCTGGCACCGATCCGTTTGGGCGTGGGGCTGCGCAGCGGCGCCAGCGTCGGCTATCTGCATTACCGGCGCGAGAAAAGCTGGGTGCCGTTCTGAGCGGCGCAGCGGGCTGCGCCGCTCAGCCGCTGCGCAGGCAGTTGCGCCCGTCGCGGCGGGCGTTGAGCAGGCCGGCCTCGGCACGGGCCAGCAGGCTGACCATATCGTCACCGCTGCGCAGCGCGGTCAGGCCCATGCTGAGGCTGGGCTTGAGGCCGGCCTGCAGGCGCGACCAGTCGTGGCTGGCCACCGCCCGGCGCAGCCGTTCGCAGACGGTGCGGGCCAGCGCCAAATCCACATCGCAGAGCACCAGGGTCAGGGCCTCGCCCTGCTCGCTGCTGGCCACGTCCTTGCTGCGGCTGCTGGCGCGCAGCAGCTGACCCAGCTCCTGCTGCAGCGCCAGGCGCAGCGTGCTGCTGAGGCGCTGTGGCAGGGGGTCGAGTTCCAGCCGCACCACGCACAGCCCCTGCTGCCCGCCCTGGGCCCGGCTCAGCAGGCCCGGCAGGCGTTCCTGCAGCGCCCGCCGGCTGGCCAGGCCGGTGCTGGCGTCGATCAGGCTGGGGTCGGCGGCGGCCGCCTGGCCGGCCAGGCGCTGTTCCAGCTGTTGTAGATAGAGGCGGTGGTAGCGCTGGTACTGCTCCAGCGCCTCGCGATAGGCGCCGGCGGCGGCATATTGCTCGCTCAGGCGCAGGGCCTCCTGCAGCGTGTCCTGCAGAGGCGCGTTGCCGGCGGCTGCCGGGGCAGGCTCGGCGGGCTCGGCTGCGCTCAGGGGTTCGAACGGCTTGTTCACAGCCCGCAGGATAGCGCGATCCGCGCACGCACACATGGGTGAAATCGACCTCAGGGTTTGCGACAGGCTTCGTGCCTGCCTTGCCAGCCGCGTGAGTGGGCGCTCACGGTAAGGGAGGCGTGACGCGATCGGCTGTGCTGGGTCAAAACCCAGCCACTAAGATGGCTGCAACATCGCCCGCTTTGTCATCCGAGCGGCCGCGCCCTTTCCTGCTGGAGTCCCCCATGCCCCCGACCTCACCGGTTCAGTCCGATATCTTTCTCGTTCCCAACAGCGTCCCGCAGGCGCCTGCCGCCGCCCTGCCGGCCCAGGAGATCAGTGCCGAGGTGCTGCAGGAGAAATACGCCAAGGGCGAGGAGAAGACCCTGGACGAACTGCGTCTGCGGGTGGCCCGCGCGCTGGCCGAGGCCGAGGCGCCGGAGCAGCGCGAGGCCTGGGCCCAGCGCTTCTTCGAGGCGCAGAAGCGCGGCTTCATCCCGGCCGGCCGCATCCTGTCGGCCGCCGGCACCGAGCTCTCGGCCACGCTGATCAACTGCTTTGTGCAGCCGGTGGGCGACTCGATCGCGGCGATGGAGGATGGCCACCCCGGCATCTACACCGCGCTGACCGAGGCGGCGGAGACCATGCGCCGCGGTGGCGGCGTGGGCTATGACTTCTCGCGCATACGTCCCAAGGGTGCCTGGGTCGGCTCCACCCAGAGCCATGCCTCGGGCCCGGTCAGCTATATGCGGGTGTTCGACCGCAGCTGCGAAACGGTGGAAAGCGCCGGCGCGCGGCGCGGCGCCCAGATGGGGGTGCTGCGCTGCGACCATCCGGACATCGAGGAGTTCATCCACGCCAAGGACCAGGGCGATCTGCGCAACTTCAATATCTCGGTGGGCGTCACCGATGTCTTCATGGAGGCGGTGCTCAGCAACGGCCAGGTGGAGCTGCTGCACCGCGCCGAGCCGGGCCAAGGTCAACGCGAGGCCGGTGCCTACCAGCGCGCTGACGGGCTGTGGGTCTACCGCAAGGTGGCGGCCCGCGAGCTGTGGGACCAGATCATGCGTTCCACCTACGACCATGCCGAGCCCGGCGTGCTCTTCCTGGACCGCATCAACGCCGACAACAATTTGCATTACTGCGAGTCCATCTCGGCCACCAATCCCTGCGCCGAGCAGCCCTTGCCACCCTATGGCTGCTGCTGCCTGGGTTCGGTGGACCTGACCCGTTTCGTGCGCGAGCCCTTCAGCGCCAAGGCCAGCTTCGATGCGGCGGGCTTCGCCGAGGTCTGTGCGCTGGCCACCCGCATGTTGGACAACGTGCTGGACGTGACGCCCTGGCCGCTGCCCGCCCAGGCCCAGGAGGCCGCCAACAAGCGCCGCGTCGGCCTGGGCTTCACCGGCCTGGGTGATGCGCTGGTGATGCTGAACCTGCGCTACGACAGCGAGGCTGCACGCGAGCAGGCCCGCCACATCAGCGAGCTGATGCGCGATGCCGCCTATGGCGCCTCCGCCGATCTGGCCGCCGAGAAGGGTGCGTTCAAGCTGTTCAACGCTGATCTGTACCTCTCGGGCGGCAGCTTCGCCAGCCGCCTGCCGCAGGGTCTGAAGGACAAGATCCGCGCCCAAGGCCTGCGCAACTCGCATCTGCTGTCGATCGCGCCGACCGGCACCATCAGCCTGGCCTTCGCCGACAACGCGTCCAACGGCATCGAGCCTGCCTTCAGCTGGGCCTACACCCGCAAGAAGCGACTGGGCCAGGCCGAGGGCGGCGGCTTCAAGGAGTACCAGGTCGAGGACCATGCCTGGCGGCTCTACCGCCATCTGTTCGGCGCCGATACGCCGCTGTCGGGCGCCTTCGTCACCGCGCTGGAGCTCAGCGCCGCCGACCATGCGGCCATGGTGGCCGCGGTGGCGCCCTATATCGACACCTCGATCTCCAAGACGGTCAATGTGCCGGCCGACTACCCCTACGCCGATTTCCAGGACCTCTACACCCAGGCCTGGAAGAGCGGGCTCAAGGGCCTGGCCACCTACCGGCCCAACAGCGTGCTGGGCTCGGTGCTGAGCGTGGAGCCCACCGCCGCGCCGGAGACGCTGAAGCCGGTGCTCAGCGGCGAGGACGGCAGCAACCAGCGCCTGCGCGTCGAGCGCCTGCCCAAGCAGGTGCTGGCCTCGCTGCGCTGGCCCAGCCGGCCTGAGCTGCCCGGCGGCAATCCGGCCTGGAGCTACATGATCCGCCATCCGCATGGCGACTTCGCGCTCTTTGTCGGCGAGCTGCCGGCCGAGGGGCCGGACGCGGGCCTGTTCGGCAAGAACCTGCCCTTCGAGGTCTGGATCAACGGCGCCGAGCAGCCGCGCGGCCTGGCGGCGCTGGCCAAGACCCTGTCGATGGATCTGCGCACCAATGACGCGGCCTGGCTGCGCCTGAAGCTCGACGCGCTGGCGACGGTGGCCGAGGAGCGTGCCTTCGAGATGCCGATGCCGCCGGGCGGCGACAAGCGCCTGTTCCCCGGCGTGGTGGCCGCCACCGCGGCCGTGCTGCGCTGGCGCTGCGAGCAGCTTGGCGCGCTGCAGGAGGGCGGGCCGACGCCGGTGATCGATGCGATGTTCAGCCGCGAGGAGCCACGCACCAGCACCATGGGCACCTTGGCCTGGGCGGTCGATGTGGACAACCCCGCCACCGGCGAGCAGTTCACGCTGACGCTCAAGGAGGTCAGCCTGCCGACCCCTGAGGGCGGCCACATCACCCGGCCCTGCGCGATGGGCTTCTCGGGCAACTACCCGAAGGCGCTGGACGGCATGGCACGTCTGCTGTCGCTGGACATGCGGGTGATGGATCCGGCCTGGATAGGCATGAAGCTGCGCAAGCTGCTCAATGTGGGCGAGCCGCTGGGCCATTTCATGGCGCCGGTGCCTACCCTGTCGGGTGAGCGTCGCCAGCAGATCTGGCCCTCCACCGTGGCCTATGTGGCACGCCTGATCATTCACCGCTACGCGATGCTGGGCATCCTGGACGAAAGCGGGCAGCCCCTGGTCGAGATGGGTCTGCTGCAGGCCCCGGTGAGCCCCAGCGCCGCCGCCGGCCTGGCGGTGCAGCCCCAGGCCGGCCGGCCCTGCCCCGAGTGCGGCAACGCCACGATGATCCACAAGGACGGCTGCGATTTCTGCACCGCCTGCGGCTATGTGGGGCAGTGCGGCTGATCGGGCGGGCGCAGGCTGCCGTCATGTGCGGCCTGGGCCACCTATCCTGACCGTTCATGATCGAGAAGCTGGAGCTCAACCATCTGCGCATGCTCAGCGCCCTTTACGAGCAGGGCACGGTGTCGGCGGCGGCCGAGGCGCTCGACGTCTCGCAGCAGGCGGTGAGCCTGCAGCTCAAGCGGGTCCGCGCGATGCTTGGCGATGCCCTGTTCGTGCGCACCGGCCAAGGCATGGTGCCGACGGCCTATGCCCAGTTGATTCAGCCGCATGTGCGGCAGGTGCTGGCGCTGATGCATGCGATGCCGATGCCGACGTCGATCCCGCTGGGGCAGATCGAGCGAACCCTCAGCATCTCCGCCACAGACCATGCACAGCGCATCATCGTCGCTGAGCTGATTGGCGCGTTGCGCCGTGCTGCCCCCGGTGTCACGCTGAAGATCTCGAACATCGAGAGCGCCGGCTTGGTCCGTCGAATGCAGGAGGGCGAGATCGGCATGGCCTTCACATCGAACGCCTATGTGCCCGAAGGCCTGCTGTCGACCCCGCTCTTCAACGAGCGGTATGTGTGCGTCGCCGGCAGGCCGCTGACCGAGGGGCAGCGACCGCTGTCTCTGCAGGCGCTCGTGGCGCACGACTTCCTAGTGGTCTCTCCGGCCGTGCCGAGCTTCGAGGGCTCGGCGGGCAGCTGGTTCGAGCAGCAGGGGCTGCGGCGCCGTGTGGTGGCATCCGTGCCGTCGTTCTTCATGGCGATGGAATACCTGCGGCGGTCCGATATGGTGGCCTTCATGCCATCGCGGCTGCTGCCCGGCGAAGGGCTGTACGAGGTGCCGCTCGAGAAGCACCCGCCCGGCTTCCAGGTGGTCGCGGCCTACCTTCCCTCGGCCCTGTCCGACCCCTTGTTGAGCTGGGTGCTCGACTGCGTGCGGACCCAGTGCGCAACAGCAAGCGAGCGCCGCTTGTGATCGCTACAAGCGCGCCGACATGGTGCGCGGCATGGGATGTTCCTAAGCTGTCGGGCATCGCAATCTCGACATCGAACATCCATGAGCACGAAGCTGGTCAACCCCGCGCATCTCTACGACGGCGCGCCCATCGGCATGTCGCAGGCCACGGTGGACCTCGGATCCGGACTCGTCTTCGTCTCGGGCCAGGTGGATTGGGACGGCGACTCGCGGGTCCGGCACGCCACGCTGGACGGCCAGGCTGAAGGAGCGATCCAGCACCTGGTCGCTGTGCTGAACGCGGCGGGTGCCTCGCTGGCGGACGTGTTGCAGCTGCGCGTCTATGTCCGCGGCGAGCTCGCCGACGGCATGGCGCAGGTCGTGCCGGTGCTTGCCCGGCACTTCGGTGAGGGCCGTCCTGCCTTGACAGGCGTCGGTGTGGCGTCGCTGGCTTCGCGCGACACGCTCATCGAGATCGAGGCAGTGGCCAAGTTGCGCGGACATCGCCATCTCACCGAAAGTGTGGTTGTCGGTTGAGCAACCTTTTATAGGCAGCTATGCAGCGAGGCTGTGTGAAAACCCTCCTTGGATCGCGTGCGCGGCTGCCCGGAGTCGCTGCGGTTGAAGCTGTACCTGTACGGCTATCTCCGTCGCATCCAGTCCAGCCGGCGCCTTGAACGCAAATGCCAGCGCAACCTGGAGCTGATGTGGTTGACCGGCAGGCTGACGCCCGATGCGACAACGGTAGCGGCATTCGCAATGTCTGCCGTCGCTTCGTGATGCTGTGCCGAGAGCTGAAGTCAAAGGTGCCCGTGCCCCAACTCCATTGGTTCACCGCCCGACTCCAGGAAACTGCGTTACCCTCCGCCGCCACAATAAATCAGGGAGATCTCATGACCGACGACCTCGTCGCGCCCGCGCTCAGGCCCGGGGCAACCGGAGCTTGCCTGCTCCTTCTCGGCTGGGTAGTCGCGGGCCTGAGCGGCTGCGGCGGAGGTGGCGGGTCTGCTCCAACACCTCCACCGCCGCCGCCGGCCTTTGCGCTAGACAGCATCCAGCCCGCCGATGCCGCCAGCGGCGTAGCCCGAAATGCCGTGATAACGGCAAACTTCAACGCCTCACCCGATGCGGCGAGCGTGAACACCGCCAACGTCACCTTGTTCGGTCCGGGCAACAACGTCATCCCGGCGGCAGTAGCGGTCAATGGCGCCACGGTCGAGGTCAGGGCGAAGGCCGGCGCACTCCCGGCGGATACGACCTACACCTTGACCCTAGCGGCAGCCATCAAGGACGGCTCTGGACGTTCCTTGTCTCAGGCTGTGACCCGAACTTTCAGCACCGCCAGCGCGAGTTGGTCGGCCAAGGCCAGCGACCTGACTCCGAGGAGCGACAACACGGGCGGCACCCGGCCGATCGTTCACACCGACGCTGCCGGCCGTACGACAGCGGCATGGTTGGACAGAACCGCCGTGTCGGCCTCTGTCCTGTATGCGGCCCGCTTGGACCGGATCAGCGGCAGCTGGAGCCTGCCCGTTCCCGTGGCCACGGAATCACAGGGGGTGCTGGTAGGCATCGGTTTGGCGGCGGGCCCAGGCGGCGACATATTCCTGACCTGGGCCCGCACGCCCTTTGGCAGTGCGACGCCAGGCATCCAGTTCTCGCGCTATGCGTTGAGCAGCAACAGCTGGTCTGCACCTGTGGATGTGAACGCCGCGCCTGCTGATGGCTTCGGAGTGGGACAAGTCGTCCCGGTCAATGACGCCGCAGGCAACATCACGCTGTTGCACAGCAACAGTCAAAGCATCTTTGCCGCACGGCTGGATGCGGCGACGGGCGCGTGGAAAGTACCGCGCCGCATCGACTATCCGAGGCCGTCGAACTACATCTACCAGGTGCGCGCAGCCGCCGACGACCAGGGCAATCTGATCGCGGCCTGGATGCAGCTGGACCAGGATGATCAGCGCGCCCTCTATGCCGCCCGCTATGACATCGCCACCGGCGAATGGGCGCCGGCACAGCGCGTGGCCAGCACGCCGCCCAACGGCGCCGAACCGTTCGCCCTTGCCGTTGACCGTACTGGCGTCGCGACGATCGCCTGGACCTTGAGTGGCGGGATCGCGGGCACGACGACGCTCTGGGCCTCACGGCTCGATGCGCAGGGAAATACTTGGAGTAGCGCCGCGCGGGTAGACCGGGCCAACGACGGTGTCGTCGGTCTCGGTGTCATGCTGGTGGTGGATGGTGCCGGCACGGTCACGGCTGCCTGGAGCCAAGGTGCCAAGGGCCTGCGTACCGCGCGTTGGGCTCGAGGCGCAATGGGCTGGGCTGACTACGGCGTCATCGCGCCCGACGGCGTACCGGTCGACAACGGCGCCGAAGCACTGCTCACGGACGCTGCCGGCAACCTCTTGCTTGTCGGCGTGGCGAGCCAGGAGATCTACGCCGCCCGCTATCTCGCCACCACGTCTCGTTGGCAGTCGCCCGTCATCATCAGCGCGCCATCGACGGGCACGGGCGTGTTCGTCAACCCGCCTGCCGTCAGCATGGATGGCACCGGCGATGTGGTCGCGCTTTGGTTCGCACAAAACCAACTTGCCACAGCGACGCAGCACGTCCTGTCTTTCAATCGACTGCGCTGAGGGGGCTTCGTTACGGCTGACGCAAAGGGCGTCCTGGGCGCGTCGACTCAATATTCATCGTTCATTCGCAGGCCATCCGCTGGAGATCGCAATCGGCCTCGATCGGCGCCGGCACGCCGGGCTGGCGCGCCGGTGCTCAAGCCGATGCGAAGAAGCAGGCTCAGCTGCGTCCGCGCATCGGCTCGTCAAAGACAGAAGCGATCGATCAGTCCCATGCTGATCAAGCACGGCGGGTGTCGGACGGGGTGGCACTGTTGAGCGCCATCAGCGCGCTCCGACGACCCTCGATCACCACGCGGGGCAGCTGAACAATGGTCTGCGTGGTCGAGTTGACAGGCTGCGACTTGCCGGTGATCACGACGCGGGGCAGTTGCTTGATCGTCGTTGCATCCGCATGGGCGATCAGGGGGCAGGCTGCTGCGACGATGATGGCGGCGATGGCTTGGATGGCGGTGGTTTTCATGCTTGGCTCCTGGTTCGTCTCAGCGGATTGCTGTGTCGATGGAGTCAGTATCGGAAGTCACCTCTCGATGCACCACGCATAGGCGACGAGCTGCATGTTCTGCCGCCTGAATCGTCAGCAGGGCATGGCGAGCGGAATCCTCGTCAGGCGCGAGGCGGGGGGGGCTTCTGCGCCGCTTGCGCCCGATGCACTTCGCCTCAGCCCAAGGCGGCAACTGGCATCGCCTATTCCGTGGCCAGCCACCGCCCATCGACGGCTTCGAGGTACTTGCAGCTTATGGTTTGACGCACAACGGATCCCACCAGCCGCTGATCAGTCGCTCGGGCCGGCTGCCGGCACGCACATAGGCGCTGCTCTCCCAGGCGTCCAGCGGCACCGCCAGGCCGGCGTAGATGCCGTGCTGCGGGCCCGGCACGATCCGCCCACCGGCCTGCAGGCTCTCGCCGGCCCGTATGCCGCCGCCCGCTTCGATGTCGGCCGTGGCGCGTATGCCCCAGTCGGCCTGCAGATGGCTTTCGCAGAGGATGCCGCCGCCGCTGTCTATGCCGCGGCGCACCCGCACGGCGCCGGCAGCGTGCAGATCACCGCCGCTGGTCACGCTGCCCTCGCAGTCCAGCTCGCTGCCGGCACGCAGATCGCGTCCGACGCGCAGATTGCCGCCAATCTGCAGACGGCTGCCGCTGTCCAGATCCCAGCCGACGCGTAGATGGCCCTTGCAGACCAGCCGCTCGGCCACCTCCAGATGCCAGGCCACGCGCGCATCGGAACCCAGCTGCGCGCTGCCGCCGCAGCGCAGGGCGCCGCTGACGCGCAGATCCTCGCCCACCTGCAGATCGGCGCCCACCTTGACGCCGCCCTCGACCTGCAGGCTGCGGCCCGTCTTCAGCAGGCGGCCGATCTCGACATTGCCGCGGCATTGCACGGTGCCGGCGAAGACCAGGGCCTCGGCCTCCAGCCCGTTCAGCACCAGCAGCTCGTTGCTGGGCCCCAGCTGGCTGAGCAGCCATACGGCATCGTCGAGTCGCCCCTCTGCCACCAGATCGTTCAGCAGTGCCTGGTAATTGCTGCCCAGCTCCTGCCGCCGCAGATACCAGCGATAGCCGTCGGCACAGGGTCTCTTCGAGCGTATGAAGTCGCGTGTGATGTCCACGCCTGCCAGTCTGGATGTCATGGCTGGCGACTCCAGGGCGCCGGGTCGACCGCGAGCCCGCTGGCGACGGCCGGGCGCAGGCGCCGCGCGGCCCGGCAGGCCGACAGCTGCTCGCCGGGCAGCAGCAGCAGATCGCAGTCCAGCGCCTCGTCCAGACGCTGCTGGAAGGAGGCGACGATGCCGCGCTGTGCCCAGGGTGAAGGGCGGTAGTGGGCCAGCACCAGATCGCTGCCGCTGTAGTCGGCCTGGTTGGCGATCAGGCGCACCGCGTCCTGCTCGCCGCGTCGATGCGCCAGGCGGTTGCGACGGCTGGCGAGCTGATCGCTGTTGTGGATGCCGCCCCCGTCCCGGCCGGCGCCGGGTGGCGGCCACTCGCTGGCGCTGCCGTCTGCCGCTGCCGCGGCGCAACGGGCCGCAGCCGCCGGTGCTGGATTCAGGTGCAGCAGCTCGATGTGGCTGCCGCGCACAAAAGGCGGTAGCGGCTCCGGCAGTGCTCCGCTGTCGCAGGCCTTGCAGACGGCCAGCATACGGGCATAAGGGCCGCTCACCGTGCGCTTGACGATCAGCAGCGGGCAGCGGGCCAGCTCCAGCATATTGCGCGCCGGCAGCCAGGCCCAGCGGGCCGGGAAGCGCCGCAGCAGCGCGCTGTGGGCGACCACCAGTATCTCGGCGGCGCGCGGCTGCCGCTGCATCTGCCGGCCCAGCTCGGCAGGGCTGGGGAAGGGGTTGGCCACCTCGATGGCATAGCGTCGCTCCAGCTGGCGCGAGCGCATGGCCAGGCGGCCCAGAAAGTCGGCCAGACGCTGGTTCTCGAAGCCGCCCCAGTAGACCAGCTCCAGGCTCAGCCCATGGCGGGCGGCGAGCTGGGCGGCACGCTCGATCGCATGCTCGGAGCCGGCGGAGAAGTCGCACAGGCTCAGTATTCGCTTGATGTTCATGGAATTTTGGACAAAGCAGATCCACCGAGCCGGCGCAGGGCTCGTTGGAAAATGAAAGGGGCGCCGGCGCCCGGGCTAGAGGCTGTAGTCGCCCGAGGCCTCGGGCTGGAACAGCAGGGCCTCTATCGTCAGATGGCGGCGCTGGCCGGTCGGCGTGACCCAGCTGCTGCGCATGCCGGCCTGGCGGCCCAGCAGGGCCAGCCCCACCGGCGACAGCACCGAGATGAAGCCCGCCTTGGGCTCGGCATCCTGGGGGTAGCACAGCGTCAGCTTCTGCGTCTCGCCGGTGGTCTCATCACGGACGATCAGCTGCGAGTACAGCGTCACCACATCCGCCGGCATCGCGCGCGGCGGCACGATCTGGGCCAGCTGCAGCAGGTCGGACAGCGGCTCTGGCAGCTGGCCGCCGTTGAGTTTCGACAGGCGCGCGTGGTCAAGCTCGCCGAGCAGCAGCTCGACGTTGGGCATGGAAGACATAAAGACTCCTGGCAAGGCGCCGCACAAAGGCGAGCGGCCTCAGTCGCGCTGAGCTGTGGGCCCGGCGATAGGAGGAATGCGCAAAAAGGGGGAGGGGGTTATCGCCGGGCCGAGGAATCTGCGGCCGGCGGGCAGACGCGGCGGTCGCCGGTCTGCAGCGTGGTTGCGGCGCGCACAGCCAAGCCGCGCTTCGGTGCGAAGCGGGTGCTGGTCGGGCGCTGGATCCACGTGAACATGGACGGCACTCTATAGGCCGGCGCCAGGGGTGTCAACCGAGGGGGCTTGCTGCGCGGGCTGGCTATCGATTCAGATGCGCGTCTTCAGGCGCGGCCGGCGGCTCAGTGTTCACGCTTGCTGAGCCGCCGCACCGCCAGCCAGGCCACCAGTGCGGTGAAGCCGCCGATCAGCAGCAGCATCAGCCAGAAGCCCTGGCCATGGTCGGACAGCGGGATGCCGCCGACATTCATGCCCAGCAGGCCGGCCACCAGGTTGATGGGCAGGGCCAGCACGGTCACCATGGTCAGCGTGAACAGGCTGCGGTTGTTCTGCTCGGCCACATGCGAGGCGGCCTCGTCCTGCAGCAGCTTGACCCGCTCGTGCAGCGAGACGATGTCGCGCAGCGCGACGGTGAACTCGTCGTTGACCCGGCGCAGGCGGTCGCGTTCGTCGGGCGCCAGCCAGCCGGGCGGATTGGCCAGCAGGCGCAAGAGCGCGCCGGGCTCGGGGGCCAGCAGGCGCTGCAGCCGCACCGAGAGCCGGCGCAGCCGCGCCAGTTCGGCGCTGCGGCCCTGCTGCTGCAGGCTGGGCTGGCGCTGGGCCAGCATCGCGTCCTCGATATCGTCCACCCTATCGCTGGCGCTGCGCACGATGTGCTGCAGCTCGTCGGCCTGGTCGGAGAGCAGGTGCTCCAGCAGGCCCACCGGGCTGTCGATGTGGTCGCCGCGCTTGACCGCCTCGCGCAGCCGGTCTACCGAGCGCAGCGGCCGCACCCGGGCGCTGACCACCAGGCCCGGCTCCAGGCTGATCCAGAGCGTGGCCACGTTCTCGGGGTCGAAGGAGAAATCGAAGGTCACATCATTGATCACCGCCACCAGGCGCTCGCCCTGGCGGGTGATGCGGGTGGAGCGCGAGCCCTCGCGCAGGCTTTGGTGAAAGTCCTCGGGCAGGCCGGTGTGCTGGCGCAGCCAGCCCTGGGCGCCGGTATGGGTGAGGTTGAAATGCAGCCAGATGAAGCCGCGATCGCCGGGCGGCAGCAGCGGCGCGTTGCCGTCGCGCGCCAGCCAGGCGCGCGCTGCCTGGGTGTCCAGCACCTGAGCGGCCTGCTCGGGCTCGAACAGATAGCCGCAGATCAGGCCGTGATCGTCGCTGGCGATGCGCAGCGCCGCTCCGGCGGGCGTGGGCGGCGGGCTGGCGGAGGGCGGCGGCTGGGTCTGGCTCATCGGCGGTGTTCCTTGGCGCTGCATCATAGACAGGGCCAGGCGTCATGCGCCGTTCATGCCGCCGTCATCGTGCTGGCATCGACTTGGGCGCCAATGCGGCATGCGCATGCCGCCCGGATTCCATCGTCTGATCGCCGCGCAGTTCGCCTCGGCCCTGGCCGACAACGCGCTGCTGATCGTCACCATCGCGCTGCTGGCCGAGCAGGGCCTGCCGGCCTGGTGGGCGCCGCTGCTCAAGTTCGGCTTCACGCTGTCCTATGTGCTGCTGGCGCCGCTGCTGGGGCCGCTGGCCGATGCCTGGCCCAAGGCCCGGCTGATGGCCGCGATGAACGGGCTCAAGATGCTGGGCCTGGCGCTGATGCTGAGCCAGCTCTGGCATCCGGTGGCCGCCTATGCGCTGGTGGGCCTGGGGGCGGCGGCCTATGCACCGGCCAAGTACGGGCTGCTGACCGAGATCGTGCCGCCGCACCAGCTGGTGGCCGCCAATGCCTGGGTGGAGGTCAGCATCGTCGGCGCGGCCCTCCTGGGCACGATGCTGGGCGGCCTGCTGCTCAGCCCCTGGCTGGCCGGCCTGCTGGGGCCGCTGCAGGCGCTGTTGCAGGGCGCGGTGCCAGGTCTTGCTGACTCGGCGCTGATCCTGCCCCTGCTGCTCTTGCTGCTGGTCTACGGCCTGGCGGCGCTGCTGCAATGGGGCTTGCCGGACAGCGGCGCCCGCTATGCGCGCAGCGACCTGCGGCCACGCTGGCTGCTGGCCGAGTTCGCCGCGGCCAACCGGCGGCTCTGGCAGGACGCGGCCGGCGGCGGCCTGTCGCTGGCGGTCACCACGCTGTTCTGGGGTGTCGGTGCCACGCTGCAGTTCGCGGTGCTGCGCTGGGCCGAGCAGCGCCTGGGCCTGCGGCTGGAGCAGGGCGCCTATCTGCAGGCCGCGGTGGCCGGCGGCGTGATTCTGGGCGCCTGGGCCGCCGGCCGCTGGGTGCCGCTGGCGCGCGCACGCCAGCTGCTGCCGGTGGGGGTGCTGCTGGGCCTGCTGATCGCCGCGATGGGCTGGATCGACCGCCTGGCCCTGGCCCTGCCCATGCTGGTGCTGGTGGGCGCGGTGGGCGGCCTGCTGGTCGTGCCCATGAACGCGCTGCTGCAGCATCGCGGCTGCCGGCTGCTGACGGCCGGCCGCTCGATCGCGGTGCAGGGCTTCAACGAGAACCTCAGCATCCTCGTGATGCTGGGCCTCTATGCCGGCGCGCTGGCGCTGCAGCTGCCGCTATTGCCGCTGATGAGTGGCTTCGGCCTGCTGATCGCGGGCCTGATGCTGGTGCTGATGCGCCGCCGGTCCGGGCTGCCGCTAGGCGGGGAGCTGGAGGCCGTGCGGCCCTAGGCCTGGCGCGGCGGTCTGGCCCTGCTGCCCGTCCAGCAGCGTCAGGTAGATGGACTCCAGGCTGGCGATGATGCGGCCCCAGCCCAGGCCCTCGGCGGTCTGCCGCGCGGCCTGTCCGCAGCGCGGCAGCAGCGCGGGGTCGGCCGCGATCTGCGCACCGAGCTGGCCGGCCAGGGCCGCGAAAGCGGCCGGGTCGCCGAAGGGGGCCAGCCAGCCGCTGTGGCCGGGCTGCACCAGCTGCTGGGCGGCGGCATAGTCGAAGGCCAGCACCGGCAGGCCGCTGGCCATGGCCTCGGGCGTGACATTGCCGAAGGTCTCGGTCAGGCTGGGGAAGACGAAGAGATCGCCGCTGGCGTAGTGCGCGGCCAGCGCCTCGCCATGCTGCATGCCGGCGAACACCGCGCCGGGCAGGCGGGCCTGCAGCTCGGCGCGCGCCGGCCCGTCGCCCACCAGCACCAGGCGGGCGCGCGGCAGGCTGAGGCGCAGCGCCTCGTAGGCCTCGATCAGGCTGGCGAAGTTCTTCTCGGGCGCGATGCGCCCCACATGCAGCAGGGCCAGGTCTTGCGCGCCCAGGCCCCAGGCCGCACGCAGCGCCGCGCTGCGCCGCTGCGGCGTGAACAGCTGGGTGTCCACGCCGCGTGCCAGCACCTGCACGCCCTGGAAGCCCAGGCCCGCGAGGCTCTGGCGCAGCTGGGCGTCGGGCACCATGGTGCACTGGGTGCGGTTATGGAATTTGCGCAGATAGCCCATGATGGGCTTGTGCAGCCAGCCTATGCCGTAGTGCTTGCTGTAGGCATGGAAATTGGTGCGGAAGTCCGAACACACCGGCAGCTTCAGATAGCGCGCCGCCTGCAGGGCCTGCCAGCCCAGCGGCCCCTCGGTGGCGATATGCACCAGATCGGGCCGGCGCAGCGTCCAGAGCTTGATCAGGCTGCGCTTGGAGGCCATGCCCATGCGCAGATGCGGGTAGCGCGGAATCGGCAGGCCGCGCATCAGCACCTCCTGGAAGCGCAGGCCGTCCTCGTCGTCCGGGGTGTCCTGCGCGGGCTGCTCGCCCTTGAGCTGGCGCGGCCGCAGCAGCTGCACCGCATGGTTGCGCGCGCGCAGGCCTTCCACCACGCAGGCGATGGTGCGGGCCACGCCGTTGACCTCGGGCGGATAGGTCTCGGTGACGATGGCCAGGCGCAGCGAGCGCTGCAGCGGCGGCGGTTCGTCCACCTCGATATCGTTGATCACGGCGGCGGCATCGGGCTGCTTCATGCGGGCGATCTTGCGCAGGCATTGCAACGGCACTGTGACATCGGCTTGAGCGCCATCAAACGCCGCCGCGGGCGCTGAGGGCGGGCGGATCGTCACCCGTTTTTCACACAGGCTGTTCACCATCGCGACACGCAGCGCCGCATGGCCAGGCCGGGCTCTGCCTTGTTCTCATCCACAGGAGCGACGGTGAAAGACTTTCTGAAGGCCCTTGAAGTGCAGCGCTGGGACGACCACCGCTACTACCACCACAGCCGCATCAACCAGAGCCTGCATCTGCTCAGCGCGATCAGCTTCGTGCTGGCCTATGCCCTGGTGTTCCACGACCCTGCGCTGGCTGCGCTGCTGGCCTGGCTGGTCGCCATGGTCAGCCGCCAGGCCGGCCATTTCTTCTTCGAGCCGAAGGGCTACGACCATGTCAACCAGGCCAGCCATGAGCACAAGGAAGCGATCAAGGTGGGCTACAACCTGCAGCGCAAGGTGGTGCTGATGGCGCTCTGGGCCGCCGCGCCGCTGCTGCTGGCGCTGGATCCCACGCTGTTCGGCGTCTTCGCGCCCGCCGGCAGCACGCTGGACTTCGTGCGCCAGGTGGGCCTGCTGTGGTTCTGGCTGGGTGTGGGCGGCCTGCTGTTCCGCACCGTGCATCTGTTCATCCTCAAGGACCTGCAGACCGGCCTGGTCTGGGCCTGCAAGATCCTCAGCGACCCCTTCCACGACATCAAGCTCTACCACCGCGCGCCGCTGCATCTGCTGCGCGGCGAACTGATCGATCCGATGGGGCATGCGGCGGGGAAGTGAGCGACCCGAGCCTGCCGGCGACCGCGTGATTTCGATCACTGGAGACATGCACTTGCACAGGCAGGTGCGTGTGACAATCGGTAGGCCTCGAACCAACCCGGCCTGCTTCCCATGCCCAGTATCGCCTCACGCCTCCTTGCCGCTGCGAGCTTCCTCGTCGCTGTTGCTGCGGCGGAGGCCGTGCCGATGAACAAGTGCATCGTGGACGGCACGGTGACCTACCAGCAGGCGCCTTGCCCCTCAGCGCAGCGGGCCCGGAAAGACCCGACGCTCGCGGAGCTGAATGCCGCGGAGAAGAAGCGCCGCGCGGCCGCTTCTGCCAGTGCGGCCGCTGCACCCGCGCCGGTGATTGCGACGGCTCCGTCCCGGGACGCGGTCCGTGCGCCGACAGCCGTGCTCAGTCGTTTCAGCTGCGATGGGCGGCAGCACTGTTCCCAGATGAGCTCATGCGAGGAGGCTAGGTACTTCCTCGCCAACTGTCCCGGCGTCAAGATGGACGGCGACAGGGACGGCATCCCTTGCGAGGATCAGTGGTGCACCCCCTAGCGGGGGCCGCGGGATCAGGTTTGGAAGCGGCGCGCTTCCGGCTCATGAGCTCGCCTGAAACCTGGCCGCCAGCATCTCCCTGAAGATCTGCCGCTTGATCGCCTTGTTGCTCAGGCCGGGGCCCTGCCACCACCAGCCGTCCGCCTGCATCTGCTGCGCGGCGGCGATGAAGCGGCGGCAGACCTCGTCGAAATCGGCCTCGCTGTAGTCCAGGCTGAAGACCAGGCGGCCGCTGCCCACCCAGGACAGCCACAGCCCCTGCTGGCGCAGATAGAACTGCAGCATCCAGTTGTAGCGCGAGGGCTGGCTGTAGATCAGCGTCCAGATCGAGGAGAGATGGGCGGCCTGCACCGGCAGGCCGGCCTCGCGCAGCTGCGCATTGAAGCGCGCGGCGCGCGCGTCCTGCTGGGCGTCCAGATCGCGGTAGAGGGCCTGGATCGCGGGGCTCTCCAGCCGCTCCAGAAAGACCGACATCGCGCCCATCACATAGGGGTTGGCATTGAAGGTGCCGCGGGCGAAGCAGATGTCGGCGGGTCGCTGCTCGCGCCAGCGCTTCATCAGCGCGGCGCGGCCGCAGACCACGCCCACCGGCAGGCCGCCGCCCAGCGTCTTGCCATAGGTCACCAGATCGGCCTGCACGCCGAAATAGGCTTGGGCGCCGCGCGGGGCCAGGCGGAAGCCGACGAAGACCTCGTCGAAGATCAGCACGATGCCGCGCTCGCTGCAGACCGCGCGCAGCCGCTTCAGCCATTCGGCATAGGCGGCGCGCTCGAAGCCGGCGCTGCGCGAGCTGTCCACCAGCGTGGAGTCGCCCGGCGCCGCCCGGTTGGGGTGCAGGGCCTGCAGCGGGTTGACCAGCACGCAGGCGATGTCGCGCCGCGTGCGCAGCACCTGCAGGCTCTTGTCGTCCATGTCCTTGAGCGTGTAGGTGTCGCGCGGCGGCAGCGGGTTGCCGGGGCCGGGCTGCACGTCCTCCCACCAGCCGTGATAAGCACCGCAGAAGCGCACCAGATGGCTGCGCCGCGTGTGGTAGCGGGCCAGGCGCACCGCCTGCATCACGGCCTCGGTGCCCGACATATGGAAGCTCACCTCGTCCAGCCCCGAGATCGCGCGCAGGCGCCGCACGTTCTCGGCCACCAGCGGGTGGTAGACGCCCAGCACCGGGCCTAGCGGCGCCACCCGCGCCATGCCCTCGGCGACGCATTGCTTGTAGAACTCGTGGCCGAACAGATTGACGCCATAGGAGCCGCTCAGGTCGAGAAACTGCTGGCCGTCCAGATCGGTCAGGCGCGGACCCTCGCTGGCCTGCATGAAGCTGCCCAGCTTCAGCTGCTCGCGCAGCCAGGGGCTGAACTGGAAGGGCACGCGGTAGGCACCGGTGAACTGCAGATCGGAGATCGCCTCGCGGGCCTGCTGGCTCAGCGCGATGGTCTGTGCATGGCGCTGGTTCAGATCGGCCGCCTGCGCGGCAAAGCCCTGGCGGCGCCGTGCCTGCACCTCCGTCGGTGCGCCGTCGGCGGCGAAGAAGCCGGCTTCATCGTAGGCATAGCCGGGCAGCAGACCGGCCACCCGCTTGGCCATGCGCGCATGGCCGGCCAGCGAGCGGTGCTTGGCGCGCGAGAGCTGCAGCCGGCGGTGGGCGCGCGGCAGCAGCAGCGCGCCCAGGGCGGCCAGCGGCAACAGCGGCAGGGCGGATTCGATCATCGACATCATCATCAGGGCCTCACTGAAACACCATGGCGCTGTCACACAGCGCGCTCAGACTGCCAGGGTGTAAGCCCCCGACTTGACGCCCTGATGAATCGCACAACCCGCTGGCGCGACCGCCTGCTGCAGCAGGAGGACCTCAACTTTCTGCTGACCAACCGCATTCCGCGCCTGGCGCTGACGCGGGCCATGGGCTGGTTCAGCCAGATCGAGAGCCCGCTGCTGGCGCGGCTGTCGATCTGGGTCTGGCGCCGCTTCACCGAGCTGGATCTGAGCGAGGCGCGCGAGCAGCGCTTCAAGAGCCTGCATGCCTGTTTCGTGCGCGAACTCAAGGCCGGCGCCCGCCCTCTGGACCCCGACCCGGCGCTGCTGCTGAGCCCCTGCGATGCCATCGTCGGCGCCTGCGGCGCGGTGCAGGCAGGCCAGCTCTTCCAGGCCAAGGGCTTCCCCTACCGGATCGAGGACCTGTTCGGCGATGCGCGCCGGGCCCAGCCCTTCATGAACGGCAGCTTCGTCACCTTGCGCCTGACCGCGGCCATGTACCACCGCTTCCATGCGCCGGCCCGGCTGCGCCTGCGCCATGTGACCCATATCGCCGGCGATACCTGGAACGTCAATCCGATCGCGCTGAAGCGTGTCGAGCGCCTGTTCTGCCGCAACGAGCGCGCCGCCCTGCACGGGCGGCTGGAGGGCGGGCCGCTGGACGGCCTGCCGATTGCGCTGGTGCCGGTGGCCG
This sequence comes from Burkholderiaceae bacterium, assembly GCA_041920215.1. GTDB lineage: Bacteria > Pseudomonadota > Gammaproteobacteria > Burkholderiales > Burkholderiaceae_C > JAYRSJ01. The sequence goes on from JAYRSJ010000005.1 coordinate 78,881, forward strand.
CCATCCTGGTGGCCAGTCTGCGCCTGCATGCGCCGGCGCTGCGCTTCAGCACCCGCTACCAGGGCCCCGACGAGATCCCCTGCGAGGCCCGCTATGCGCGCGGCCAGGAGATGGGCTGGTTCCAGCATGGCTCCACCATCATCGTCTTCCTGCCGCCGGGCCTGCAGCTGCGGGTGCACAGTGGCCAGCGCATCCGCATGGGCCAGGCGCTGGCGGGCCTGGCGCAGCTGCCAGAATCGGGGCATGAGCCAACCGAGCCCCAAGCCGCGCAAGACCCGACCCCAGTTTGCTGATGAAGCCCGGCACCGGCGGCTCGCCGGCCTGCTGCTGAGCCTGGCCGGTGCTGCCGCGCTGGCGCAGGCCGCGCCGCCGCTGCCGGCCCTGGGTGCCGACCCGGCGCGCAGCACGGTCTCGGGCGTTTCTTCCGGAGGCTATATGGCGGTGCAGCTGCATGTGGCGCACAGCAGCCTGTTCGCCAGCGGCGTGGGCGTGGTGGCCGGCGGGCCCTTCAACTGCGCAGAGGGATCGATGCTGAAGGCCCTGGGGCGCTGCCTGGGGCGCGGCGAGATGCCGGTCGAGATGCTGCTGGCCCAGACCCGCGAGCGCGCCGCCCAGGGCCGCATCGATCCGCCCGCGCAGCTGGCCGCGAGCCGCATCTACCTGTTCGCCGGCGCCAAGGACTCGGTGGTTGACCCCAGCACCAGCCTGGCCCTGCAGCGCTACTACCGGGCGCTGGCGCCGCAGGCCGATATCGTGCTGAAGAACGATGTGCCGGCCGAGCATGCGATGGTCAGCGATCGCCATGGCGAGGCCTGCGACAAGCGCAGCGCCAAGGCGATCAACAACTGCGGCTTCGACCTCGCCGGCGCGCTGCTGGCGCATCTCTACGGCCCGCTGCAGCCCCGGGCGGAGGCTACGCCGGCGGCCAGCCTGCGCGAGTTCGACCAGCGCGAGTTCGGCGGCGGCGCCCATGGCCTGGCCGATCGCGGCTTCGTCTATCTGCCCGCCGCCTGCACCGCCAAGGGCGCCCCGGCCTGCCGGGTGCATGTGGTGCTGCACGGCTGCCGCCAGAACGAGGCCACGCTGGGCTCGGCCTTTGTGCAGCAGAGCGGCTACAAGGAATGGGCCGAGAGCAACCGCCTGCTGCTGCTGTTTCCGCAGACCAGCGCCGCCGCCACCAACGGCTGCTGGGACTGGTGGGGCTACGCAACGCCTGACCCGGTGGATCGCGAAGCCCCGCAGCTGCGGGGGATCGCGGCCATGGTGAAGCGGCTGAGCAGCACGCGGCCCTGACCTACACTCGGTCGGTCGACAACGGTGACAAGCGTTGACCACAGACCGCTGCCCCAGCCCCGCCATGCCAACGCCGCCTGCTGTCCTCGATGTCGAAGCCTCCGGCTTCGGCCGCGGCAGCTATCCGATCGAAGTGGGCTTCGTCGAGTCCGGCGGCGCGATGTTCTGTACGCTGATACAGCCCGAACCCGACTGGCAGCATTGGGACGATAGCGCCGAGGCGTTGCACGGCATCAGCCGCGAGCTGCTGCAGCGCCACGGCCGCCCGCCCGCCTGGGTGGCGGCCCAGATCAATCAGCGCCTGGCCGGCCAGACCGTCTACTGCGACGCCTGGGCGCACGACTACCCTTGGCTGGCGCGGCTGTTCGACACGGTGGGCCTGGTGCCCAGCTTCCGCCTGGCCGATCTGCGCAGCCTGCTCAGCGAGGCGGAGACCCTGCATTGGCAGGACGCGCTGGAGCAGGTGCGGAAGGAGCTGCGGCTGGGCCGGCATCGCGCCAGCAGCGACGCCCGCGTGCTGCAGCTGGCCCTGCTGCGGGTCAGGCGTCTGGCGCTGCAGCGCTGAGCTGGGTCTCGCCGCTCCAGCGGCCGCGGCCGGCGCGCTTGGCGGCGTAGAGCTGGGCATCGGCCCGGGCCACCAGCTGCGGCAGCTCAAGCGCGCCGCCGCGGCTAACGCAATAGCCCACGCTGGCGCCTATGCGCAGCTCGTGGGTCTCGATCATGAAGGGCTCGGACAGCGAGCGCACCAGCTTGGCCGCCACCGCCTCGGCATCGGCCGCGCCGTGCAGCGAGGGCAGCAGCACGACGAACTCGTCGCCGCCCAGGCGCGCCACCAGATCCTGCGGCCGCAGCGCATGGCGCAGACGGCCGGCCACCGCGCGCAGCAGCGCATCGCCCACCGTATGGCCATGGCGGTCGTTGACCGGCTTGAAGTGGTCCAGGTCCAGATAGAGCAGGGCCAGCCACTGCTGGGTCTGGCGCGCCAGCGCCAGCTGCTCGTCGGCGCGCAGCTCGAAACCGGCACGGTTGAGCAGCTGGGTCAGGGTGTCGGTCTGCGAGGCATCGCGCAGCCGCGCCTCCTCGCGCTTGAAGCGGCTGATGTCACGGGCAATGCAGATCACGCCCTCGATCTGGCCGCTGCCCACCCGCAGCGGCGCATAGTGCACATCGACCACCAGCGGCTCGGGGCGGCCCTCGTCGTAGTGTTTCTCCAGATGCGCCGGCTGGCCCTGCAGCGCGCTGGCGATCAGCGGCTGCGAGCGCGCATGGTCGACCGGCCCCAGCAGATCGAGCAGGGCCCGGCCGCGCCAGTCGGCCAGCTCGATGCCGAAGCGCTGGCCATAGGCCTTGTTGAAGAACAGGAAGCGCTGCTGCGCATCCAGCACCGAGATCATGGCCGGCGCGGTCTCGGCCATCGCGCGCAGCATGGCCTCGTCGCGCGCATGCTCGCGCTGCGCGCGCAGCTCGGCCGAGATATCGCGCAGGATCACCGAGATGGTCTCGATCTGGCCGCGTGCGCCGCGGTGCACCAGCACGGTGGCGTCGGCCGGCAGCGCGTCGTCGGGTCCCAGCTGCAGCTGGGTGCGGCCCTCCCAGTGACCCTCGCGCAGCGCGGTGGGCAGGATCTCCTCGCGGTAGCGCTGCAGTCGCTCGGGGCTGAAATAGCGCAGCATGTTCATGCCCTGCAGCGGGGCCTCGGGCGCCAGGCCCAGGCGGCGCCGCGCCGAGGGGTTCAGATAGAGCAGCTCGCCCTGCAGATCGATCTGCACCACATGGTCGGGCATCTGTTCCAGGATCGCGTGCAGGGTGCGCTCGGCCTGGCGCTGCGCCTCGCGCTCGGTGATGTCTTCCACCGTGCCGGCCAGGCCCATCAGGCGCCCGCCCACCCGCAGCGGCGCGGTGCGCAGGGCCAGCCGGCGCTGGCGCCCGTCGGGCAGGTAGAGGGTGTAGCTCAGGTCCAGCGTGGCGCCGCGCGCCACCGCCTTCTGCCAGTCGCTGCGCAGGCGCTCGCGCTGGTCCTCGGGCTGCAGCGTGAGCCAGCCCCAGCCGATCTGGCTCTCGTCGAACTCGTGCAGGCGCAGATAGGCCTGGTTGGCATAGATGAGCCGGCCCTGGGCATCGCTGCGGAACAGGCCCAGCGGCGAGGCCTCGCTGGTGGCCTGCAGGGCCGCGTCGTGCAGCCGTGCATGGCGTTGCAGGCGGGCCAGCCAGGCGCTGGCCAGCAGCGCGGCGGCGCTGACCAGCACGCTGATGAACAGCATCGCATTGCGCTGGCGCAGATAGCGGGCCATCACCGAATCCATCGTCTGCGAGACCAGCACCTTGACACCCAGGGGCTGCAGCGTGGCGAAGGCCACCAGGCGCTCGCGTCCGTCGCTGGCGCCGCCGCTGCTGCGGAACTCGCCCTGGGCCGGGCTCAGCAGCGCGCGCCGCTCCGGATGGCCGGCATACAGATCGAGGCCGGCAAAGCCCGGTAGCGCCGGCAGGCGCGCCAGCGCCAGGCCGTCGCCGCGCATCAGCACCACCGAGCCCTCATGCTCGCGCACCAGGGCCTGCTGCAGGCCGGCCAGGCGCTCCAGGTCGATCAGCGCGACCACCAGGACCAAACCCTGCTCGGGCGCGCTGAGCCGCATGGCCAGCGGCAGCTTGGGTGCGCTGCTGCCAGGCAGCTGCAGCGGCCGGCCCAGCACCGGGCCTTCGGCACCGGGCTCGCGCAGCAGCTCGACAAAATCGGCCCGGCCGATCTGCTCATGGGCCTGCGTCTGCACCGAGGGGATGCGCAAGAGCGCGCCGTCGGCCGTGCCCAGCATCACATCGACCAGGCCGCGCGAACCGTCGCGCAGCGATTCCACCAGCTGCACCAGCGAGGCGTCCTGCAGCGGCGTGCCGCGGCCCCGGGTCAGCAGCCAGAGATCGACCGTGCTGAGCGCATGCTGGGCGTCGCGCAGCACATTGTCGGTCTGCTGGGCAGCCAGGCTGGCCTTGTCGCGCAGCGCGCGCGCCTGCTCCTGCAGCAGATCGTCGCGATAGACCCAGGCGTACCAGGCCACCAGCCCCCACAGGGCCAGCAGCACCAGGCCCAGGGCCAGCGGCGGGCCGGCCCGTATCAGCTGCTCACGCCGCGACTGCGCGGCCCGGCTCAATGCAGGCAATGCAGAGGGGGGAGGGCGGTGCTGGTAGGGCATGGTCACGCGCGCGGCCGTGGCTGTCAGCGTTCAAGCCATTGTGCCCTGCCGCAGGGGCGCTGCGGACTGCAGCGGCGGGGCGGCAGCAGCCCCCCGCCGCTGCCGCCCCGCCGGGCTCGCCACCTCTGTTCCCTGACGGGAAAGAAGCTCGTCAAGCAAGACCCAGGGGTGACTGCTGGCACCTGCGGAAGACGCGCAGTCTTGCTTATAGTGTTTGCAAACACATCATCGCCGAGGGACGGGGACCGCCCTGTCCTCACGGAGAGGGACAGGGCGGGCGGCAGCGTTGCCGGCTCGAACGCTAACGGGAGCCTTATCGATGCAGGACGAGCACGGCACGAAGTCTGCACTGGCCGGCAGGATCGACCACTGGCTGGCCATGGCGGCGCTGGAGGTGGGGCGCGAGGGTTTTCATCGGGCGCTGATCCGGGGCTTGCGCGCCGCGGTCGGGGCTGAGCACATCAGCCATATCAGCTACAACCGGCGCGGCGAGATCGATGCGGCCACCGCGCTGAGCTGGCGCATCGAGGCACAGCCGCTGATCGATGCCACCACCGATCTGTTCGTGCGCCGCTGGTACCGGCGTGACCCGAACTACGAGCTGGTCTGCTCGGCCACACCGCCCGCGGGCGCGGAGCTGCCGAGGCTGCAGACGGTCAGCGTTGCGCCGGCCGGCATCGCCGACCCCGAGTACCGCCGCCTGATGTTCGAGCGCCCCGGCTTCGGCAGCAAGGTCTCGCTGATCAGCAGCTGGGCCGCGCAGACCTGCTACTTCAATCTCTATTTCAGCGCCGCCCAGGCGCCGGTCGAGCGGGTGCAGGCGATGCTGCAGGACCATGGCGCCAGCCTGCTGGCCCTGGCCCACGCGCACGAGCGCCTGTGTGCCCAGCGCCTGGCCCCGCCGCAGCAGCGCGCCGAACTCAGCCTGTCGACCCGCGAGCGTCAGGTGCTGGAGCTGCTGCGCGAGGGCCAGACGGCCAAGCAGATCGCCCGCGAGCTGTGCGTGGCACCGACGACGGTGGTCACCTACCGCCAGCGCCTCTACGAGAAGCTGGGCGTGGGCAATCTGAAGGAGCTGCTGCGCGGCAGCTTGTCGGTCTGATCGAGGACGGCGGCGGCCGCCGGCTGTCAGCCGCTCAGGCTAGACTCCGGCCCGATGAACGTCGTACTGCCGCTGTCGCGAACCGAAACGCCGTCGCTGGCGCCCAAGAAGGCGCCGCTGCAGCAGCGCGCGGTCGAAACCTATGAGCGCATCCTGTCGGCCTGCGCCGATCTGCTGGGCGAGGTGGGCATAGAGCGGCTGTCGACCAATCTGGTCTGCCAGCGGGCCGGCATCTCCCCGCCGGCGCTCTACCAGTACTTTCCCAACAAATACGCCATCCTGCACGAGCTGGGCATGCGCCTGATGCGCCGCCAGCAGGATCTGCTGGAGCCTTTTGCCCAGCCGGCCACGATGACCCTGACCGAGGAGGCCTTTGCCGAGGGCGTGGCCGAGCTCTTTCTGCAGATGTGGGAGCTGACGGTGCGCATGCCGGCCGGCGTCTGGGTGACGCGCGCGCTGCGTGCGGTGCCCTCGCTGCAGGAGGTGCGCATACGCTCGCGCCAGAAGACCACCGATATGCTGCTGCAGGCCCTGCTGGGCGCCTACCCGCAGGTCAATGTGGCCGAGGCCCGCCTGACCATCTGCCTGGCGATAGACGCGCTGCGCTCGGCCCACGAGCTGCTGTTCGACGACCCGCAGCTCGACCCGCGCGCCGTCGCCCGCACGATGGCCCAGATGGTGGCCGCTCAGGTGATGCGGCTGCGCCAGGGCGCGCACGAGCCGTTGTAGCTCATTGCCTCATTGCCTCATTGCGCCGCCGCGGCGCGCGGCGCGATCAGGTCCATGCGCCGCTGCAGCGCGGCGGCGCGGGCCGCGTCGCCCTGCTGGCTGGCGGCGCGCTGCTGCAGCTGCAGCCAGGCCAGCAGCGGCCGGCGCCAGCCCTGGGCCGAGGCGGTGTCCACCGCCAGCTGGGCCACGCCGGCATCGGCCTGGCCGGCACGCCACAGCACGCCGGCCGCCACCAGGCGGGCCAGCGGGTCGGCAATGCCGGCCAGCGCCGCGGCACCGCCGGCCTGGGCCTGGGCTTGTGCTGCGGGCAGCAGCGCGGGCGGCGCCGGGCGGCCGGCCAGATAGTCGGCATAGGCCTGGGGCCCCGGGCCGGCATCCGCGGCCAGCGCCGCATAGCCCGGGCACTCGGCCGGCTCCAGCGCCAGGCTGGCCAGCTGCCAGGCGCAGCGGCTCAGCTCGGCGCGTGCCAGCAGATCGGCGCGGCCGGTGCGCGCCAGCTCGCTGCGGGCGCGCCGGAACTCGGCATCGGCTAGGCGCTGATTGCCGGCCAGCCAGGCCTCGGCGGCCTGCTCCAGCGCGCTCCTGGCATTCATCTGCCAGTCGGGCGGCACCGGTTTGCTAACGCAGGCGCTCAGTGCCAGGGCGCTCAAGGCGAGCTGGAGGGCCAAAGCAATCCGTCTCATGGCAGCCTGATCTCGGTATCGCGGGCGAAGGGCCAGCGGCGGTTGACCTCGTTGACCAGCTGCTCGACGCGCCGCAGGCTGGTCTCCACCTCGGCGCGCAGCGCGCCCAGATCGGCACTGGCCTCGCGCGCATTGCTGGCCACGCCCTGCGCCTCGACCAGCAGCCGGTCGACCTTGACCAGGGTCTGGCGGGTGTCGGCGAGCGCGCCGTTGAGCTGGCGCATCATGGCCTGCACCTCCTGGGTTAGGCCCTTGTCACCGAAGATCTGGGCGTCGGCGCGCGCCACCATGCCGTCGGTGCGCTGGGTCAGGCCGTCCAGTCGCGCCAGCAGCGCGTTGCTGCGCTCCAGTGCGGTGAGCACCCGCTGCGCGTCCTGCTCGTTGCCCATCAGCACACCCAGCACACCGCGCGGTCCGTTCAGGCGCTCGCTGGTGCTGCGCAGCTGGCGCAGGGTCTCGTTGAGCGGCGCATCCTCGTCGGTCATCGCGACCATCTGGTTGAGCAGATCGCGCACGGCCGCGGTCAGCCGCGGAATCTCGGCGGCAGCATCGCCACGCAGCACCGGCCGGACGGCGCCGTCGGCCAGCGGCGGGTCGCTCAGCATGCCGCTGAAGGCGCGGATGCGGGGTGCGCCGACCAGGCCGCTTTCCATCGTGAACACGCTGCTGACGCGCAGCCAGCGTGCATCCTTGACGGGTACGTCGAAGATGATGCGGGCCTGACCGTCCTCGCCCAGCTCGATGCGCCGGACCCGCCCGACGGGGAAACCGGCAAAGCTCAGATCCATGCCCACCAGCACGCCCTCGGCGTTGTCCGCCACCAGCACCAGGGTCTGGGTGCGCTCGAAGGCGCCGCGGGCATAGAGGATGTAGAGCACCGCGCCGGCCAGCAGCAGGGCCACCGCGGCCACCAGCAGCCGGGCCTTCAGGGCCAGATGCGCCACCGGGGCCACCGTGGCAGTCGCCGCAGCCGGCGCCGCTTCTGATTCGCTGGGCTTGGGTTCGATGGGGCTCATTGCATCAATAGTAGTTGCCGACCAGGGACAGCAGCTCGATCACCAGCACCACCGCCAGCAGACGGGCCAGCCGGGCCACGTCGGCGCCGGGGCCGCTGTCGCGGCGCCCCGGCTGCAGCGGGATGATGGCCACCGCCAGGGCCAGACCCAGGGTCTTCAGGCAGAAGATCAGTACCGCCACCGGGCCGAAGACATGGCCGACCGCGCGGGTGAAGCCGGGCAGGGCCCAGGCGTTGAAGCCATGGGCCGAGAGGTAGCTCAGCACCAGGGTGATCAGCACGCTCAGCGCGGTCAACGTCAGCGCGGCAAAGACGCCCGCCAGCACCTGGGGCAGCACCTGGTCGCGCATGGTGTCCAGCCCCTGGGCCAGCAGGGCCCGTTGGTGGGAAGGATCGCGGCGCAGCGCGCGGATGGCCTCGCCGGCCGGCAGCGTATAGCGCACCGCCGCGAACAGGGTGGCCGAGAGCGGGATCAGCTCCAGCACCAGCGTGCGCACCAGCATGTCCAGCGCGTACTGCGTCAGGCCGTAGCTCTGCGCGGTGCTCAGCACGATGCGTATCACCACCAGGGCCACCAGGGCGATGCCCAGGCAGTAGCTGCTCAGCATGGGTACGGTGGCGCGGTAGAGGGTCTCCAGCATCAGGCGGCGCTGGCTGGCGCGCCAGCTGGAGGGCGTGAGGGCCAGCACCAGCAACTCGGCGCCGAAGATCAGCAGCGACCACCAGCCGCGCAGCCAGGGCCAGATCGCGGCCAGGCCCTGGCGCTGCGGGTCGGTGTCGGACTTGGCGCTGGACATGGTGCTGGCATTGTGCCGCCGCCGGCCGCCCTTGTGCAGGATGGGCGGGCCGGAAATGAAACAGGCCGCTGGGGTGCCTGCGGCCTGTGTTGCCAAGCGTGTTGCCAGGAGGCCCTGCTGCGCGGGCTCCGGGGCGGGGTCAGGCCTTGCGGCGGCGTGCCAGCCAGCCCATCAGGCCCAGGCCGGCCAGCATCAGCGCATAGCTCTGGGGCTCGGGCACCGGGCTGGCGACCAGGGCCTGGCTGAAGGCGCTGATGTTGACGCTCATGCTGCTGTTGCTGTTGTTGGCCAGCGCGGCGCTGAGGCCCTGGCTGCTGCTGGCGTTCAGCACGGTATTGCCGGCGTTGACATTGAGAAAGGCCTCGCTGCCCAGGATCACGCCATCGCCATAGCTGTAGAAGCCCAGGCGGCTGTTGGACAGCGCGTACTCGCCCATACCCAGTTGCGCGGCGCTGGCGCTGCCGCTGGCATCACCGGTGACCAGCAGCAGGGTCCTGGCGCTGAAGCTCACGCCGAAGGACAGGGCCGCATTGGCGAAGCCGCCGCCGCCCTGGCTGCTGGCCTGGGCGGTCAGCGCGAAGCTGGCCAGATCGACGACGCCGGCCAGGCTGGCACCGACCTGGGTCGACCCCAGGCTCAGGCCCACCGAGGCAGGCACCTGGCCCCACAGGCCCTGGCTGCTGCCGCCGTCCAGGCTGGCATAGACCTGGGCGCCATCGGCCGGATTGCTCAGCAGCGCGAAGGAGGGGGCGATGCCGTCCGTGGGGTCCAGATCAAAGACCCACAGCTTCAGATTGCTGAGGCTGGTCTGAGCCGTCGTGAGGGCCTGGGCCTGGGCGGCGGCCAGGCTCAGCAGGGCGGCGGCGAGGGTGGCGCCTAGGCGTTGAACGGTCATGCGGGATCCTGATGGGGTCGGTACTGAAAAGGGGCTGGATACAGCTGACCGCACTGTATGCGAGCGCCCGTGCCCGCTGCCGAAGCCAAGCGCTGCAAACCGCCGGCCACCCCCTGGGCGGGGGAGGGGATTTACCCGAGGTCGGCGGCGCTGCCCGCCCCGCTGCCTGCCTGAGCGTCCAGCTCGCGCAGGCAGGCCAGGCACAGGCAGCCGGCGTACTGCCGGGCCAGCTCCGCCACCAGCGCGGGCGGCAGGCGCAGCGCGAAACAGTCGCAGCGCGCCTCGCGGGCGCCGCAGTGGAAGCTGCCGCCGCAGCGCGGGCAGGCGGCGTTGTCGGCCGCCGCGGGCGGGGTCAGGTCTTGTCCGCTCATCGCTTGAACAGGTCCTGATGCTGCTCGCGCAGCAGCTTCTTCTGTACCTTGCCCATGGTGTTGCGCGGCAGCTCGGCCAGCAGGAAGAGCTGCTTGGGCACCTTGAAGTTGGCGATGCGGCCCTTGAGCTGGGCGATCAGCGCCTCGGGCTCCAGCCGGGCGCCGGGCTTGGGCACGACGCAGGCGATCACCCCCTCGCCGAAGTCCGGATGCGGCACGCCCACCACCGCCGATTCGGCCACGCCCTCCATCTCGTTGATGAAGCCCTCGACCTCGGCCGGGTAGACGTTGTAGCCGCCGCTGATGATCAGGTCCTTGCTGCGACCGACGATGCTCAGATAGCCCTGGGCATCGAGGCTGCCGACATCGCCGGTCTTGAACCAGCCGTCGGCGCTGAACTCCTCGGCCGTCTTCTCGGGCATGCGCCAGTAGCCGGCAAAGACATTCGGGCCGCGCACCTGGATATGGCCGATCTCGCCGGCTGCGCAGGGCCGGCCCTGATCGTCCTGCACCCTGATGCCCACGCCCGGCAGCGCCGGACCCACGGTGCCGCCGCGGCGCTCGCCGTCGACGGCGCGGCAGGGGTTGGAGCTCAGCATGATGGTCTCGCTCATGCCGTAGCGCTCCAGGATGGTGTGGCCGCTGCGCTGCTGCCAGTCGCGGAAGGTCTCCAGCAGCAGCGGCGCCGAGCCGCTGATGAACAGCCGCATCGTGGCGCAGGCGGCCGGGGTCAGGGCGGGCTCGGCCAGCATGCGCACATAGAGGGTGGGTACGCCCATGAAGACGCTGGCATCCTTGAAGCGGGCGATCACCGCGCGTGGCTCGAAGCGGCTGAACCAGATCATCTTGCTGCCGTTGAGCAGGGCGCCGTGCGAGGCGACGAAGAGGCCGTGCACATGGAAGATGGGCAGCGCGTGGATCAGCACATCGTCGGGCCGCCAGTCCCAGAAATCCTGCAGCACCCGGGCATTGCTGAGCATATTGCCGTGGCTCAGCATCGCCCCCTTGCTGCGGCCGGTCGTGCCGCTGGTGTAGAGGATGGCGGCCAGCTCGTCGGCCCGCCGCGGCGCCACCGCATGGCTGCGGCTGTGCGCCGCGGCCCGGTCCAGCAGGGTGCCGCTGCGGTCCTCGTTGAGGGTGAAGACATAGCGGCAACCGGCCTGGAAACCCAGCTTGCTGACCCAGCCGAACTGGCGGCTGGGACAGACCAGCACGGCCGGCTCGGCATTGGCGATGAAATAGGCCAGCTCGCTGCTCTGGTAGGCGGTGTTCAGCGGCAGATAGACATAGCCGGCCCGCAGCACCGCCAGATAGAGCATCAGGGCCTCGACGCTTTTTTCGGTCTGCACCGCGATGCGGCTGCCGGGCGGCAGCTCCAGGCTCTGCAGCAGATTGGCCAGCATGGCCGTGCCCTCGTCGAGGTCGCGCCAGCTGTAGAAGCGCGGCTGGCCCTCGGGCGCGTCGGCCAGCTCGATCGCGCAGCGGTCGAGGTCGGCGGGGAAGCCGGCGCGCAGCGCGGCGTACAGATTGGCGTTGGTCTCGGCAGGGCGGGCTTTGGCGGTGTTCATCATCGTGTCAATCGAGCTTGGCCCCCGAATTCTTCACCACTTCGGCCCAGCGCTTGATTTCGCCGCTGACGAACTGGCCGAAGGCCTCGCCGTAGAGATTGGGCGTCTCGGCGCCCAGGCCGGTCCAGATGGCCTTCAGATCGTCCTGGGCCATGGCCTTCTTCAGCTCGGCCTGCATGGCCGCCACCGCCTCCCTGGGCGTGCCCTTGGGCGCCCACAGCCCGTACCAGGTGGCGACCTGGTAGCTGGGCACGCCGCCCTCGGTGCTGGTGGGCACATCGGGGAAGCCGGGGGCGCGCTTGGCCGAGGCCACCGCCACCGCCTTGATGCGACCGCCCTTGATATGGGCGGCGCTGGAGCCCAGACCGTCGAACATCAGGTCCACCTGGCCGGCGATCAGGTCCTGCAGCGCCGGGCCGGCGCCGCGGTAGGGGATATGGGTGATGAAGGTCCGGGTCTGCAGCTTGAACAGCTCACCGGCCAGATGATGGGAGGTGCCGTTGCCGGCCGAGCCGTAGTTGAGCTTGGCGGGGTTCTTGCGGATGAAGGCCAGCAGCCCGGGCAGATCGGTGGCCGGCACCTTGCCAGGATTCACGACGATGACCTGGGGCACGCTGGAGACCAGGGCCACCGGCACGAAGTCCTGCTCCAGCCGGTAGTCCAGCTTGGGATAGATGCTGGGCGCAATCGCATGGTGGACCGCGCCCATGAAGAAGGTGTAGCCGTCCGGCGCGGCCTTGGCGGCCAGGCTGGCGCCCACCGTGCCGCCGGCACCGCCCTTGTTGTCGATCAGGAACTGCTTGCCGGTGGCCTTGCTGAGCGCGGCGGTCAGCGGGCGGGCAAAGGCATCGGTGCCGCCACCGGCCGGAAAGGGCACGACCAGGGTGACCGGCCGGGCGGGCCAGGCCTGGGCCTGGGCCAGGGTCGGGCTGCCGGCCAGGCAGCTCAGCGCGAGGCCGGCCAATAGGGTCAGGCGTGAACGGTGGGGCATATCGGGTGTCTCCGTTGTGGGGTTCGCGGCGTCGCGGCTGGGGATTGCGGTGGGGCCGGCGCCGGTCTGGCGCATATTCGGGCAGCGCCCGCCCCGGGTGCATCCGGGTTGACCCTGGCGCCGGCCGGCGGGCTTTCAGTCTGCGCACAAGTGGGCGGATCAGCGCCGGTCTCAAGCTGGATCAAGGCCGGGCCCGGCCGCATCGCGTATCGTCCGGCCATCCCCTGCCCGCGCTGCTGCGCCCGCTGCCCATGCCGCCCACCGACGACCTCGCCGCCGATTCCCTGCCCGAGCCCGGCAGCAGCCACCGCGCCTTGTCGGCGGTGGCGCTGGACGAGGAGGGCTTCAGCGCCGCGCCGGTGCTCAGCCTGCTGCAGCGTGGGCCGGTCACGCTGGCGGCAGCCTCGACGGTGCAGCAGGCCGCGCAGCGCATGCGGGCGGCCGGCGTCTCATCGCTGCTGATCACCGAGGGCGAGGACGGCGCCGGCCAGCTGCTGGGCGTGCTGACCGACCGCGATCTGCGCAGCCGGGTGCTGGCCGAGGGCCTGCCGGTCTCCACCCCGGTGCTGCAGGTGGCGACCCGCGAGCTGCGCACTGTGGGCGCCAGCGCCTCGGTCTTCGAGCTGATGCATCTGATGGCGCGCCATGGCATCCACCATGTGCCGGTGCTGGACGAGGCCAACGGCCGGCCGCTGGGCGTGGTCAGCGCCAACCGGCTCAACGAGCTGCATGCCAGCTCGCCACTGAGCCTGGCGCGACGCATCCACCAGCAGAGCGGGCTGGAGGGCCTGGTCGAGATCGCCGGCCAGCTGGGCCGGCTGCAGCGCCAGCTGGCCCAGGTGCCGGTCAGCGCCCATGCCACCGGCCGCATCATCAGCGCCATCACCGACGCGATCACCGTGCGCCTGATCGAGCTGGCCCAGGCCCAGCTGGGGCCGGCGCCGCTGGGTTTTTGCTGGGTGGCGGCGGGCTCGCAGGCGCGCATGGAGCAGACCGCCCGCACCGACCAGGACAACTGCCTGCTGCTGGACGATGCCTTTGACGAGGCGCGGCATGGTGCCTATTTCGAGGCCCTGGCCCGCTTTGTCTGCGACGGGCTCAATGCCTGCGGCTATGTCTACTGCCCCGGCGAGATGATGGCCCAGACCCCGGCCTGGCGACAGCCGCTGCGCGAGTGGATCGCCTACTTCGATCGCTGGACCCGTCAGCCCGAGCCCAAGGCCCTGATGCTGACCTGTGTGTTCTTCGATCAGCGCGCGGTGCATGGCGACGCACAGCTGCTGCAGACGCTGCGCAGCGAGGTGCTGGCACGCACCCACGGCAATAGCATCTTCCTGGCGCTGATGGCGCAGAACGCGCTGAGCCATGAGCCAGCCCTGGGCCTGTTCAGCCGGCTCAGCCCCAGCCGCAGCGGCGAGCATGCCGGCAGCATAGACCTGAAGCACAAGGGCATCGTGCCCATCGTCGATCTGGCACGGGTCTATGCGCTGGCGGCCGGCATCGCCGCGGTGGGCACGCAGGAGCGCCTGCTGGCGGTGGGCCAGGGCGGCGAGATCAGCGCCGCCAGCGCCGGCGAGCTGCGCCAGGCCCTGGAGTTCATCGCCAGCCTGCGCCTGCACCACCAGGCCCGCCAGCTGGCGGCCGGCCAGACGCCGGACAACCACCTGCGCCCCGACGAGGAGCTCAGCCATTTCGAGCGCCGCCAGCTGGTCGAGGCCTTCGGCATCGTGCAGACCCTGCAGAAGGTGCTGGGCCAACGCTACGCGGCCGGCCGCTTCTGAGCCCTTGACCGGCGCCGCCACATCCTGTGACATAGGCGTGGCCAGTTCCCCCATCGGTGGGAGAGCCAGAGCGGGCTGGGGACGCAATAGTTGAGGCCGGCCTGCGGGCCACCCTTCCTTGAACTCTCTGCCGCCTCAACGCCATGGCCCATCGAAGCTATCTCTACGCCAGCGATCTGGTGCCGCGCCTCGACAATATCGGCCGCGCCCGCCGCATCGCCGGTCTGGCCGAATGCAACGAGTCGATACCCGTGCTGATGCGCGTCCTTGTGTCGGGCTCACCCCAGCTCTGCCTGTCCAATATCTGGCGCTACCGCTCGGCGCTGGACGGTCCGGCGGAGCCGATCGCGATCAGCGCCCGCTTTGTGGACGGCCTGGCCAATCTGCACCGGCTGCGCGCCAAGCTGAACCATCCCGGCGCGCTGGCCCAGATCGACGAGGCGTTGGCCTTTCTCAGCGATCCGGGCAATCGCGACGAGTACCTGCTGCTGGAGCTGGCCGAGGTGCTGTCCCTGCTGGACGAGCACGAGGCGCCGCGCGGCAAGCTGCCGGCCAAGGCCGCCAGTGTTTGCGCCGAGCTGCAGGGCGATCCCGAGCCCGTGCTGCAGGCCCTGGCCGAGGCGCTCAATGCGCTGCCGCGCAGCGCCGAGCCCGAGCTGGACCGCCTGCAGACCGGCGCGCTGCTGGGCCACTGCGTCTGGTCCAGCGTGCTCTACCACACGCCCAGCACCAGCGGGGCCTGATCAGTAGCTGATGCGGGCGTAATAGGTCTGCTGCGCGGCCGCTCGGGCCTGGCCCAGGGTCTCTATGCCCATGGCCTGCAGCAGCGGCACCAGGTGCAGAAAGACCTCGGCCGTCACCAGCGCATCGCCCAGCGCGGTATGACGGCCCACCACCGGGATGTTGAAGCGCTCGGCGATGGCCTCCAGCTTGTGGCTCTCCTGGTTGGGATGGACCAGGGCCGAGAGCAGCAGGGTGTCCAGCACCGGCTGCTCGAACACCACGCCGGTGCTGGGCTGGGCCAGCTCCAGAAAGCGCATGTCGAAGGCGGCGTTGTGGGCCACCAGCACCGTGTCCTCGGCAAAGCGGTGGAAGCCCGGCAGCACCTGGTCCAGCGTGGGCTGGCCCTGCACCATCGCCGGCGTGATGCCGTGGATGGGGATGCCGGCCGCCGGGATGCTGCGCTGCGGGTCGACCAGCTGCTCGAAGCTTTCCTGCCGGCGCAGCTTGCCGCCGGAGATGCGCACCGCGCCGATCTGGATGATCTGGTCGCCCTCGGCGGGCTGCAGTCCGGTGGTCTCGGTATCGAAGACGGTGTAGGCCAGTTCGACCAGGCGGCGTTCGTCCAGCGCGTGGCCCTGCTCGCCGGTCTTGAACAGATCGAAGTCGTAGTACTCGGGCCGGCTCACCGCGCTGCCGAGCCGGCTGGTCTCCAGCTGTTCCTGCGGCGCGGCCAGCGGCAGCAGAAAGCGGAAGAAGGCCTGGTGGCGCACCCGCTCGCGCTCGAACCAGAACTCGCCGCCATGGCGCTCCACCACGTCGCGCACGCTCAGCGGGCTGGTTTCGGTGCCTATGCGCATCGCGTCCAGCTCCCAGCTCATCACGGTCTCGGTGCTGAGGGCCTGGCCGGTCCAGATCAGGTCCAGATGCGCGTGGCCGGCCTGGCCGGCCGGCTGCAGGCGCAGCTGCACCAGCCGGGTGTCGAACTCGTCGACCAGGCGACCGGCCAGATAGTGCAGGGCCAGCAGCAGCGAGAAGCTGTCGACCTTGAGCCAGAGCTGGGCATCGACCTCGGCCAGGCCCACCCGCAAGTCGGGGCCCAGCTGGGCCACCAGGCGGCGCTGGGCGGCGGCCAGCAGATCGCTGCCCAGCATCTCGTCCATCGGCCAGCGGGTCTTGATGCCCTCGGTGCTGCGCCGCGCCAGCTCCTGCATGCGGCCGGCCAGGGCCTGGGCCTCGCTGCGTATCACCGCATGGAAGCGCTGGCGCATGGCTGGCTCCAGCTGGGCATCGTCCTCCAGCATCTCGGCGGCGGCCTGCAGATTGGCCAGCGCGCCGCGGCTGCCCTCGGTGAGGCCGTGCAGCAGCTGGTCGCGCAGCGCGTCCTGCTCGAACTCGCGGGTGACGTTGTCCAGCATCAGCACAAAGCCCGACAGGGCCAGCGGATCGGCCTCGGCGCCGGCCTCGGCCACCTCGCGCACCGGCGCCATCTGCACCCGCAGCAGCTGGCCGCCGCGGCTGATGGTGACGAACTGCGCGGCCGGGTTGGCGGCGCCGCGCGCCAGGCGTTGCTGGATGCTCTCCAGCGCATGGGCGATCAGCTTGCGGTCGAAGGCCGCATAGATGGAGCGGCCCAGACCCAGCAGCTCTGCACCGTCGGCCAGCGTGGGCGCGGCCGAGAGCGCGCGGAACTGCATGCGGGCGCGCTTGTTGTAGAGCAGCACCCGGCCGTCCAGATTGCAGACCACCACACTCTGCGTCAGCTCGGCCATCAGCGCCGCCAGGCGGCTGCGCTCCAGCTCAACGCTGCGGCTGGCGGCGCGCACCTGCTCGGCCATATCGGCCTTCAGCGCCTCGCGCTGCTGCAGCAGGCCGTTGATCGCACTGTTCAGCGCCGCCAGCGTCGGGCCGCCGGCCTGCGTGACGCTGGCCGGAATCTCATGCTCCACCGGCGTGTCCAGCCGTATGCGCAGCTGCTCCAGCAGGCGGGCGGCCGCCAGCGCGCGCGGCCTAACCCAGGTGTTCAGCAGCCAGGCCAGCACGCCCATGCCGGCCAGCACGGTGAGACCCACCAGCGGCAGGCGCGGGCCCAGCAGCGCGACGGCAGCGGTGCGTTCGGCCGCATCGAAGGTGGACCAGATCAGTGCGCCGGTGATCCACAGCCAGGCCACGCCGGCCAGGCCCAGCGCGGGCACCAGCAGCAGCATCCAGCGCAGCGTGCGCATCTCAGCGCTCCTCGGCCAGCAAGGCCTTGACGCGGTCCAGCAGCTCGCGGGTCGAGAAGGGCTTGGTCATATAGCCGTCGGCGCCCAGCGCCAGACCCTTGGCCACATCGGTGTCGCGGCCCTTGGCGCTGAGCATCAGGATGCGCGGCTTGCGCGGCGGGCCGTCCTCGGCGGCGGCATCACCGCGCAGCGCCTGGCAGACCTCGAAGCCGCTCTTGCCCGGCATCATGATGTCCAGCAGCAGCAGGTCAGGGCAGTCGGCGGCCACCGCGTCCAGCACCTCCTGGCCGTCGCGCGCCAGGCGCACCTCGAAGCCTTCGCGCTTCATCAGGTACTCCAGCGAGATCAGGATATTGGGCTCGTCGTCGGCGATCAGAATCTTGTGGCTCATGGTCGCGGGTCTCCTGCATCCTTGCTTTTGTCGTCGTCTTTGGCGTCGGCGTTTTCATTCGATCTGCCCTGCCAGCCTAGCTCGAAGCTGAAGGCCGCGCCTTGATCCGCATCGCCCTCGGCGGGCGCTTCCAGCCAGAGGCGGCCGCCGTAATGCGCCAGGATCTCGCGGCAGATCGGCAGGCCCAGGCCGGTGCCCTGGGGCCGGTTGCTGCCGTCGCCGCCCTGGCGGAACTTCTCGAAGATCAGGGCGCGCTCGGCGGGGGGCACGCCGGGGCCGTTGTCGCGCACCGTCACCCGCGCGCGCTGGGCGTCGGCCTGCAGCAGCAGGCTGATGCGGCCGCTGCCCGGCGGCGCGAACTTGGCCGCATTGGACAGCAGATTGACCAGCACCTGCATGATGCGGTCGGGGTCGGCCAGCAGCGGCGGCAGCGGCGCTTCGGGCAGCTGCAGCTGCAGCTGCAGCTGCACGCCGCGCTCGCGCAGCGTCTCGGCCAGGGTGTCGGCGGCACGCCGTATCAGGGCCGGCAGATCGATGGGCTCGTCCGCCCATTCGGCATGGCCGGACTCGATCTTGGCCAGATCCAGCACCTGCTTGACCAGGCGCGACAGGCGCTCGGACTCGCCGACGATGATGGCCAGGAACTGCTGGCGCTGTTCGGCGGGCATCGCCGGCTCGTCGCGCATCAGCTCGGCCAACGCGCGTATCGCGGTCAGCGGGGTGCGCAGCTCATGGGTCACCGAGGACATGAAATCGTCCTTCAGCCGGTCCAGGCTCTGCAGCTGCTCGTTGGCCACGCGCAGCTCGGCGGTGGCGCGGCGCAGCGAGGCCTGTTGCTGCTCCAGTTGCAGCGAATAGGCGCGCAGCTGCGAGGCCTCGTCGACGATGCTCAGCACATCGTCCAGCGAGAGCTGCTGCTCCTCGTCGACCGCGCGCGCCACCATCACCCGGGCCGAGGCGCCGCCGATCGCACCGGCCAGCGCGGTCTCCAGCGCCTGCACCAGCTCGGCGTCGGCCCGCGGCAGGCTGGCCGCAGTCAGGCCCTGGCGCCGGGCCTGCTGCTCGAACAGGCTGCGTGAGCGCGCCTCGCCGAGGAAGCGGCCGCCTAGCGCCTGCAGTTCCTCGATGCGGGCCCGGCCGCGCCAGAACAGCGGCGCGGCCGTGGCGCCGGCCGGGCCCTCCGGCGCCTTGAACACATCGATGAAGAGCAGGGCCTGGCTGTGCTCGGCGGCGCTGGGGCGGCGCGCCAGCGAGACCGCGACGAAGGCGCCCAGATTGGCCAGCAGGCTCCAGAACAGCGAATGGGTCAGGTGATCCATGCCCGCCAGCCCCAGCAGCTGTTCCGGCCGCAGCAGGGCCCAGCCGAACAGGCCCTCGCGCACAAAGCCATCGTCCAGCCAGCCCGAGCGGGCCAGCGAGGGCAGCATCAGCGTGTAGGCCCACAGCGCGAAGCCGGCCAGCAGGCCGGCCAGCGCGCCGGCCCCGGTAGCGCCGCGCCAGTACATGCCGCCCAGCAGGGCCGGGGCGAACTGGGCCACCGCGGCAAAGCTGATCAGGCCGATGCTGACCAGCGCGTAGGCCTCGCCGGCCAGGCGGTAGTAGAGATAGCCCAGCAACAGGATCGCGACGATGGCGGCGCGACGTATGCCCAGCAGCCAGCCGGTCAGATCCCCGGCACCGGCGAAGCGGCGGTGGCGCAGCAGCCAGGGCATCACGAGATCGTTGCAGACCATGGTGGAGACCGCGATCGCCTCGACGATGACCATGCCGGTGGCGGCCGACAGGCCGCCGACAAAGGCGGCCAGTGCCAGCCACTGATGACCGGCCGCCAGCGGCAGGCTCAGCACAAAGCTGTCGGCATTCATGCCGCTGCCGGGGCCGAAGAACAGCAGGCCGCCCAGCGCGATCGGCAGCACGAAGAGATTGATCAGCAGCAGATAGGCGGGGAAGGCCCAGGCGGCGCGCTTCAGGTGGCGCTCGTCGACGTTCTCGACCACCATCACCTGGAACTGGCGCGGCAGCATTAGCAGCGAGAGCAGGGACAGCAGGGTCAGCGCGAACCACTGCGCATAGGGGAAGGCCTGGCCCTGGCCCAGGCTCAGCAGCCGGGCCAGCTCGGGCCGCTGCAGCGCGCGCTCGAACAGATCGGCCGGATGGGCGAACAGGCCCCAGCAGACGAACACGCCCACCGCCACAAAGGCCAGCAGCTTGACCAGTGACTCGGCCGCGATCGCCAGCACCATGCCCTCGTGGCGCTCGGTATTGTCCAGATGCCGGGTGCCGAAGGCGATGGTGAAACCGGCCAGCGCCAGCGCGACATAGAGCGTGCCGTCCTGCCACCAGTGGCCGGGCAACGGCAGCGGCGCGCCCAGCGGCGTGGTCATCAGCGCATAGCCGCTGGCCACCGCCTTCAGCTGCAGCGCGATATAGGGCACGATGCCCACCACGGTGATCAGGCTCACCAGTCCGGCCAGCAGCGGGCTCTTGCCATAGCGGCTGGCGATGAAGTCGGCGATCGAGGTGATGCGGTAGCGCCGCGCGATGCGGATCATCTTGCGCAGCAGCAGCCAGGCCAGCAGCATCGCCAGCGTGGGACCCAGATAGATGGGCAGGAACCAGACGCCGCCCGAGGCGGCCCGGCCCACCGAGCCGTAATAGGTCCAGGCGGTGCAGTAGACCGCCATCGACAGCGTGTAGACCCAGGCATTGCCGACCAGCGAGCGGCCTTGGGCGGCGCGCCGGTCGCCCCACCAGGCCACGGCGAACAGCAGCAGCAGATAGGAGAAGGAGGCGCTGAGGACCTGGGCGGGGGCCAGCACGTCAGCGGTCCTCGCTGCGTTCCATCAGCCAGGCCAGCGCGGCGATCAGCGCGGCCCAGATCAGGAACAGCGCGCTGGGAAACAGCGGCAGACCCCACAGCCGCCGCTCATGATCCCACAGCGCCAGCAGCGGAAAATTGAACAGCAGCAGGGCCAGCGCGAACAGGGCGACGAGTCGCTGCGAGCGCATGCGGGGCCGAATTCGGGCTCAGCGGCCGCAGGGCCGCGCGGGCGCGCCGGTGGGCAGGACAGGGCGGCGATGGGCGTTCACGGTGGCGAGCTCCGTTGGCTGGGTGAATGAGCGGGGCCCCGCCAGCATACGCTGGACGGGGCCCCGGTGGCGCAATCCGCGGCCGCCGGGGCGGCCGAGTGTGGTGCGCGGCGGCGGCTCAGTGACCGCTGGCGCCGGAGGCGCCGATGCCGGTCTCCGATCGCACCTGCTGGGCCAGGAAGCCGTCACGGTCCTGCTGGCCGCGGCGGCTGCTGTCCAGCAGCGAGAACAGCCAGATGCCGACAAAGCCGATGGTCATCGAAAACAGCGCGGGGCTGGTGTAGGGGAACAGCGCCGAGCCCTTGGGATTGCCCAGCGTGGCTTCCCAGACCGCCGGCGAGACGACGGTCAGCACCACCGAGGAGACCAGGCCAAGGAAGCCGCCGATCACCGCGCCACGGGTCGTGCAGCCCTTCCACAGCACCGACATCAGCAGCACCGGGAAGTTGGCCGAGGCGGCGATCGCGAAGGCCAGGCTCACCATGAAGGCGATGTTCTGCTTCTCGAAGGCGATGCCCAGGGCCACCGCGACGATGCCCAGCACGATGGTGGTGATCTTGGAGACCCGCAGCTCGGACGCGCTGTCGGCCTGGCCCTTCTTGATCACGGTGCCGTAGAGGTCATGCGAAACCGCCGAGGCGCCCGACAGCGTCAGGCCGGCCACCACCGCCAGGATGGTGGCGAAGGCCACCGCCGAGATGAAGCCCAGGAAGACGTTGCCGCCCACCGCATTGGCCAGGTGGATGGCGGCCATATTGCCGCCGCCCAGCAAGGCGCCCTTGGTGTCGAGGAACTCCGGGTTGGTCAGCACGAAGGTGATGGCGCCGAAGCCGATGATGAAGGTCAGGATGTAGAAGTAGCCGATCCAGGTTGTCGCCCACAGCACCGACTTGCGCGCTTCCTTGGCATTGGGCACGGTGAAGAAACGCATCAGGATGTGCGGCAGGCCGGCGGTGCCGAACATCAGGGCCATGCCGAAGCTGATGGCAGAGATCGGATCCTTGACGAAGCCGCCCGGGCCCATGATGGAGAAGCCTTTGGCCGCCGCCTCCTCGGGGCTGGCGCCCGCCGCCGTGGCCAGGCCGGTCTTGATGTCCACCGCCTTGGCGAACATGGCCTCGGTGCTGAAGCCGAACTGCCACAGCACCATCAGGGCCATGAAGGTAGCACCGCCCAGTAGCAGGATGGCCTTGATGATCTGCACCCAGGTGGTGGCCGTCATGCCCCCGAACAGCACATAGACCATCATCAGTCCGCCCACCAGTACCACCGCGATCCAGTACTCCAGGCCGAACAGCAGCTTGATCAGCTGGCCGGCGCCCACCATCTGGGCGATCAGGTAGAAGGCCACGACCACCAGGGTGCCGCTGGCCGCGAACACACGCACCGGCGTCTGCGAGAAGCGGAAGGCCGCCACATCGGCGAAGGTGAACTTGCCCAGATTGCGCAGGCGCTCGGCCAGCAGGAAGGTCACGACCGGCCAGCCCACCAGGAAGCCGATCGAGTAGATCAGTCCGTCGAAGCCGCTGGCCATCACGGCCGCTGAGATGCCCAGGAAAGAGGCGGCGGACATATAGTCGCCCGCGATTGCCAGTCCGTTCTGGAAGCCGGTGATGCCGCCGCCGGCGGTGTAGAAGTCAGCCGCGCTCTTGGTCTTGGCCGCGGCCCATTTGGTGATCCACAGCGTGAACAGCACGAAGATGCCGAACATGCTGATCGCGGTCCAGTTGGTGGCCTGCTTCTGGGCCTGGCCCAGGTCGGCGCCGGCGGCCCAGACGGTGGCGGCGGTGCCGCCCAGCAGGGCCAGGGTCAGGACGCGGCGCAGCGTCGCAGCATGGGTGGAGGTGAAGGGTTTCATTTGAACGCTGCCTTGTTGACTTCCTCGGCCAGCGCGTCGTACTCGCTGTTGGCGCGGCGCACATAGATGGCGGTGATGATGACGGTGAAGGCGATCACCCCCAGGCCCAGCGGCATGCCCAGCGTGGTAACGCCCTCGCCCAGGCGCGAGGCCAGCAGAGGCTTGTTGAAGGCCACCAGCAGGATGAAGCCGTAGTAGACGACGAGCATGGCGAGGGTCAGCAGCACGCCGAAACGAGTGCGCTTGGCCTTGAGCTCCTGGTACTTGGGGTGGCTGGCGATCTTGTGCGCCAAATCGGTTTCCATGATGGCTGTCTCCGCTTCTGTAGGGTTGGATGCGCCGGATGATTCCCTGTGGCGCTGACCAAGCTCTGACGCCAAGCCAACAGGAGCTGACAAGCGGGGGAGGGCTAATGGAAAGCCCCTAGGAAACAAGTAGCGATCCCGCCTGCCGTTGCGGACCAGGCGTTGCCGGAGGCGGATTCGATGGAGGAGGCGCTGCCGGTGAGCGTGGCAGGACGCTTCGCGTGGCAATTAGCCACGCCGTGAGCCAGCTCAGCTCGGTCGCGGCAGGTTCAGCCAGCGGTCCAGCCGGCTGCGCAGCGCGGCGAAGTCCAGCGGCTTGGTCAGATGCTCGTCCATGCCGGCTTCCATGCTGGCCACCACATCGCTTTCCAGCGCATGGGCGGTCAGGGCCAGGATGGGGAAGTGCGGCAGCTGGCCCTCGGCCTGCAGCTGGCGCAGGCGGCGGGCGCATTCCAGCCCGTCCATGCCGGGCATCTGAATGTCCATCAGCACCAGCTGCGGCGCCGCCTCCAGGCAGGCCGCCACCGCCTCCAGCCCGTTCTTGGCCAGGCGGCTGTCCACGCCCATCAGGCTGAGGAATTCCAGCGCCACGACCTGGTTGATGTGGTTGTCCTCGACCAGCAGCACCACCGGCTTGCCGGCCTCGGCTCGGGGCATGTCCTGGCCGTCCAGGCGCCCGGACGGCGGCAACTGCCCATCGCCAGCGGCGGGCAGCGCTTGGCGCCGATCCGGGCTGGGGCGGATGTTGTAGATGCTGACTGCGTGATTCATCGCAAACCTTCTTCTCACCAAACCTGACGACCATCATCGACCGTGAGCCTGTGCACGCAGGACGTCTATCGGCCCGCCGCAGCGACCAGTCAGCCGCCGCTGCCCTCCCTGCTGGCGTAGCGGGCGCGCGGCCCCTGCCCTCAGGTTGATGCGCATGGATCAGGGTTAACCCGAGATGATCCCGGCGCCAATGGGGTCAATTGTTGCCTGTGAATGAGGACGAGCGCAACGGCGGAGATTCCCCTGCGCCGGCAAGCCCTGCTGACAGCGGCTGGCAGCAGCGCTCTCTAGAATCGCCGCTCCCTTTGCCAACGACAGCGCCCTATGTCCGACGGTCTGATCCGCATCCGTGGTGCCCGCCAGCACAATCTGAAGAATCTGGACCTCGACATCCGCACCGGCGAGCTGACCGTGGTGACCGGGCCCAGCGGCTCGGGCAAGTCCAGCCTGGTGTTCGACACCCTCTATGCCGAGGGCCAGCGCCGCTATGTCGAGACCTTCAGCGCCTATGCGCGCCAGTTCCTGGACCGCATGGACCGGCCGGCGGTGGACCGGGTGGAGGGCGTGCCGCCGGCGATCGCGATCGACCAGACCAACCCGGTGCGCACCTCGCGCTCCACGGTCGGCACGATGACCGAGCTGAACGACCATCTGAAGCTGCTGTTCGCCCGCGCTGCCCAGCTCTTCGACAAGCACAGCGCCCAGCCGGTGCGGCACGACACGGCGCAGACCATCTATGCCGAGCTGCTGGCGCGGACGCAGGCTGCAGACCCCAGGCTGATCCTGACCTTCCCGGTCGAACTGCCCGCCAACACCACGGCCGCGCAGATCGAGCAGTGGCTCTCGGCCAGCGGTTTCACCCGGGTGCAGGCCGAGCGCGAGCTGGCGACGCCGACCGGGCCGCGCAAGGTGCTGGACGTGGTGGCCGACCGCTTCCGCATCCAGGGCGCCGACAAGCAGCGCGCGATGGAGGCGATCGAGCTGAGCCTGAAGCGCGGCAGCGGGCGCATGAATGTCTATGCGCTGGCGTCCGACGAGGGCGCCGAGCCCGAGCTGTGGCGCTACTCCACCGGCCTGCACTGCCCCGACAGCGATCTGCGCTACGGCGACCCGCAGCCGCCGCTGTTCTCCTTCAACTCGCCCATGGGCGCTTGCGAGACCTGCCGCGGTTTCGGCCGCGTGATCGGCGTGGACATGGGCCTGGTGATACCGGACGAGAGGAAGACCCTGCGCGCTGGCGCGATCAAGCCCATGCAGACCCCGGCCTGGAAGGAATGCCAGGACGATCTGCTGAAGTACGCCGGCGAGGCCGGCATCCCGCGCGACACCGCCTGGAACCAGCTCTCGCAGGCGCAGCGCGACTGGGTCATCGAAGGCTCGCCGCACTGGAAGGGCAACTGGAACCAGCAGTGGTACGGGGTGCGGCGCTTCTTCGAGTATCTGGAGAGCAAGGCCTACAAGATGCACATCCGCGTGCTCTTGTCCAAGTACCGCAGCTACACCCCCTGCACCAGCTGCGGCGCCGCGCGTCTCAAGACCGAGGCCCTGCTGTGGCGGGTGGGTTCCAAGGCGCTGGCCGACGCGGCGCTGGCGCCGGCGCTGCGCTTCATGCCCAGCGGCGTGCGCTGGAGCCGCGCGCAGTTGGAGGCTTTGCCGGGCCTGTCTTTGCACGATCTGATGCAGCTGCCCATCCACCGGCTGCGCGCCTTTGCCGACGGGCTGCAGCTGCCCTCGCTGCTGCTGGACGAGGCGCTGAAGCTGCTGCTGGACGAGATCCGCAAGCGCCTCAAATACCTCTGCGATGTGGGACTGGGCTATCTGAGCCTGGACCGCCAGAGCCGCAGCCTCTCGGGCGGCGAGGTGCAGCGCATCAATCTGACCACCGCGCTGGGCACCTCGCTGGTCAACACCTTGTTCGTGCTGGACGAGCCCAGCATCGGCCTGCATCCGCGCGATATGGGCCGTATCGTGCAGGCCATGCAGCGCCTGCGCGATGCCGGCAACACCCTGGTGGTGGTCGAGCATGACCCGGCGGTGATGCTGGCCGCCGACCGCCTGATCGATATGGGCCCCGGCCCCGGCGAGAAGGGCGGTGCCATCGTGTTCGACGGCACGCCCGAGCAGATCCGCGCCGCCGACACGCTGACCGGCGCCTATCTGGGGGCGCGCAAGACGGTGGGCATGGGGCTCAAGCGGCCGGTCGAGGCCGGCACGCCGCGCCTGATTCTGGAGGGCGCGCGCGAACACAATCTGCGCGATCTGACGGTGGAGTTTCCGCTGCAGCGCCTGGTGGTGGTGACCGGCGTCTCGGGCTCGGGCAAGAGCACGCTGATGCAGGACATCCTCTACCCCGCGCTGGCGCGCAGCTTCGGCCAGGCCAGCGAGACGCCCGGCGCCCATGAGCGCCTGCTGGGCGCCGACCACCTGGCCGATGCGGTCTTCGTCGACCAGTCGCCGATCGGCAAGACCGCGCGCTCCAACCCGGCCTCCTATGTGGGCGCCTTCGACGAGATCCGCAAGCTCTTTGCCGACACGCCGCTGGCGCGCGAGCGCAGCTACAGCGCCGGCTACTTCTCCTTCAATGCCGGCGACGGCCGCTGCCCCAGCTGCGGCGGCTCGGGCTTCGAGCATGTGGAGATGCAGTTCCTCTCCGATGTCTATCTGCGCTGCCCGGACTGCGACGGCCGTCGCTACCGCGCCGAGATCCTTGATGTGCAGATCGAGCGCTGGGGCCGCCGCCTCAATGTGGCCGAGGTGCTGGAGCTGACGGTCAGCGAGGCGGTGCTGCTCTTTCGCGAGCAGCGCGAGGTGCTGGCCAAGCTGCAGCCCATCGTCGATGTGGGCCTGGAGTATCTGAAGCTGGGCCAGCCGGTGCCGACGCTGTCGGGTGGCGAGGCCCAGCGCCTGAAGCTGGCCGGCTTTCTGGCCGAGGCCGCCAGCAGCGCCAGCAAGAGCCGCCAGGCGGTGGCCCGCAAAGGCACACTGTTCCTGTTCGACGAGCCCACCACCGGCCTGCATTTCGACGATATCGCCAAGCTGATGCGGGCGCTGCGCAAGCTGCTGGCGGCCGGGCATTCGCTGATCCTGATCGAGCACAACCTGGACGTGATCCGCGCGGCCGACTGGCTGATCGATCTGGGCCCCGAGGGCGGCGAGGGTGGCGGCCTGCTGGTCTGCCAGGGCACGCCCGAGGAGGTGCGCGAGCACCCCAGCTCGCATACCGCGGCGGCGCTGCGCGACTACGCGCTGCATATGGACCGGCCGGCCGTGCCGGTCGAGCTGGCTGTCGAGGAGGGCCGGCCGCTGCAGAGCCTGGTGCGGGCGCGCCGCCGGCTCGACGAGCAGATCCGCATCGTCAATGCGCGCGAGCACAATCTGAAGTCGGTGGACGTGGCGATACCGCGCGGCAAGTTCAATGTGATCACCGGCGTCTCGGGTTCGGGCAAGAGCACGCTGGCCTTCGACATCCTGTTCAACGAGGGCCAGCGCCGCTATCTGGAATCGCTGAACGCCTATGCGCGCTCCATCGTGCAGCCGGCCGGCCGGCCCGAGGTGGACGCGGTCTGGGGCATACCGCCGACGGTGGCGATCGAGCAGCGCCTCTCGCGCGGCGGCCGCAAGAGCACGGTGGCCACCACCACCGAGGTCTGGCACTTTCTGCGCCTGCTCTATGTGAAGCTGGGCGTGCAGCACTGTGTGCATGACGGCACGCCGGTGCGGCCGCAGAGCGTGGAGGCGATTGCCGCCCAGTTGCTGCGCGACTACCGCGGCCAGCATATCGGCCTGCTGGCCCCGCTGGTGGTGAACCGCAAGGGCCTCTATACCGATCTGGCCAAATGGGCCAAGGGCCGTGGCTACAGCCATCTGCGGGTGGACGGCGAGTTCCTGCCTACCGCGCCCTGGCCGCGGCTGGACCGCTTCAAGGAGCACACGCTGGAGCTGCCGGTGGGCGATCTGGTGATCGCGCCCGAGCGCGAGGCCGAGCTGCGCGAGCTGCTGGCCCGCGCGCTGGACCATGGCAAGGGCGTGGTCCATCTGCTGGACTCGCTGGACGGCCTGGCCCAGCGCCTGGCCAGTGGCGCCTCCACCCAGGGCCTGGGCACGGTCAAGGTGTTCTCGACCAAGCGCGCCTGCCCCAGCTGCGGCGAGAGCTATGCCGAGCTGGACCCGCGCATGTTCAGCTACAACAGCAAGCACGGCTGGTGCGCCAGCTGCGTGGGGACAGGCCTTGCCCTGACCCGCGAGCAGCGCAAGGCCCTGGACGAGAGCCTGCAGGACAAGGACCGGCGCGAGCAGAGCTTTGCCGCGCAGGAGGCCGATATCGAGGGCCTGGGCGACGAGCCCTGCCCCGACTGCGCCGGCAGCCGCCTCAATGCGGCGGCGCGGGCGGTGAGTTTCGAGGGCCGCTCGATCGCCGCGGTGGCGGCCCGCAGCGTGGCTGAGGCGCGGCTCTGGCTGGAGGGCCTGGGCCTGCAGGGGCGCGACGCGCAGATCGCCCGCGATGTGCTCAGCGAGATCCGCGGACGGCTGGAGTTTCTGGAGGAGGTGGGCCTGGGCTATCTGACGCTGGACCGGGCCGCGCCCACGCTTTCCGGTGGCGAGGCCCAGCGCATCCGGCTGGCGGCCCAGCTGGGCAGCCATCTGCAGGGCGTCTGCTATGTGCTGGACGAGCCGACCATAGGCCTGCACCCGCGCGACAACCAGATCCTGCTGAAGGCCCTGGCCAATCTGGGCGACAAGGGCAACACCCTGGTGGTGGTCGAGCACGACGAGGACACGATACGGCGCGCCGACCACATCATCGACATCGGCCCCGGCGCCGGCAAGCGCGGCGGCCAGGTGGTGGCCCAGGGCACGGTGGCCGAGATCGCCGCGGCGCCCGACTCCGTCACCGGCCGCTTCCTGGCCCGGCCCCTGGTCCATCCGCTGCTGCCGCGCCGGGCCATCGACCCGGCCGGCCCGCGTCTGCGGGTGCTGGATGCCCGCCTGCACAATCTCAAGGGTCTGACGCTGGACGTGCCGCTGCAGCGTCTGGTGGCGGTGACCGGTGTCTCGGGCTCGGGCAAGAGCAGCTTGGCCCGCGATGTGCTGCTGGCCAATATGGCCCAGGCCGTGCCGCTGCGCCGCGCGCCCAAGCAATGGCTGGGCTGCGCCGGCATCGAGGGCCATGAGCAGGTGGACCGGGTGCTGGAGGTGGACCAGACACCGATCGGCAAGACGCCGCGCAGCTGCCCCGCCACCTATATCGGTTTCTGGGACGCGATCCGCAAGCTCTTCGCCGAGACCCTGGAAGCCAAGGCGCGCGGCTATGCGCCGGGTCGCTTCAGCTTCAACACCGGCGACGGCCGCTGCCCGGCCTGCGAGGGTCAGGGCCTGCGCACCATCGAGATGAGCTTTCTGCCCGATGTGAAAGTACCCTGCGATCAGTGCCATGGCCAGCGCTTCAACCCGGAGACGCTGGGCGTCAGCTGGCGGGGCAAAAGCATCGGCGATGTGCTGGCGATGGAGGTGGACGAGGCGGTGGAGTTCTTCGCCGCGATGCCCGCCATCGCCCATCCGCTGCAGCTGCTGAAGGACGTGGGCCTGGGTTACCTGACCCTGGGCCAGCCCAGCCCGACCTTGTCAGGCGGCGAGGCGCAGCGCATCAAGCTGGTCAGCGAGCTGGTCAAGGTGCGCGACGATGTGGCCCGCCGCGGCCAGAAGGCGCCGCACACCCTCTATGTGCTGGACGAACCCACCGTGGGCCTGCATATGGCCGATGTGGAGCGCCTGATCCGCGTGCTGCACCGCCTGGTGGCGGGCGGGCATTCGGTGCTGGTGATCGAGCACGACCTGGACCTGATCGCCGAGGCCGACTGGGTGCTGGACCTGGGCCCCGAGGGCGGCGACGCCGGCGGCCAGCTGGTGCTGGCCGGCACGCCCGAGCAGCTGGTGGCCGGCCAGGCGCGCAGCCATACCGGCCGGGCGCTGGAGGCGGTGCTGGCGCGGGGCAGCCAGCCGCTGCCGGCTGGCGCGGCCGCCTGAGCCTGCCGCCGGCTCAGGCGGCCTGGCGCCGCCGCCGCGCGGCGGCCGCCACGCCCAGCAGGCCCAGCGCCATCAGGCCGTAGCTGGCCGGCTCGGGCACCGGCGCCAGCGCGAAGACGCTGGTCGTGTTGCTGACCTCGTTGCTGTAGGCCAGGTAATGCCAGCCGTCCAAAGTGTAGGCCTTGAGACCTTCGGGCGAGCGCTCGCCGGTGCCGACCAGCAGGCGCACAAAGCTGGTGTTGGCCGGATCGCTGATGTCGAAGATCGCGATCGCGGCGCTGCTGGTGCGCTCCAGGCCGACGAAGGCATAGGTGCGGCCGCCAATCTCGGCCAGCTCCACGCTCTCGGGCTCGACGCCCTTGTCGCGGCTGCGGCCGTCGTCGTAGAGGCCGGCGGCGATGGCCTCGCGGTCCAGGATCTCGCCGCTGTCGTAGACGATCTGGCCGTTCTCGTCGCGGATCGAGAAGCTGCGCGCGCCGGCGGCATACAGATCGCCGCTCGACGAATCGGTGTTGGAGACGCGCAGATTGGCCATCAGGCCGCTGGCGCCGAAGCTGCTGGCGGCCGAGCGGTCGGCGTCATCCTCGCGGAAATCGCCCTCGTTGGCCATCAGCACGAAGCTCTGGCCGTTCTTCTCGTAGAGGGCCATGCCATCGGGCATATAGAGGCCCTTGGCATTGACCGAGACCAGCGCGGCCGTGCCGTTGTTCAGCGGATCGATGCGCATGCCGGCCGCACTGAAGTCCTTGGCGCCCAGGCCTATCACCTTGTCGAAGCTCAGGGTCTGCAGATTCAGCACACCCATCGCATTGGCCTCCTGCAGTGCGACATAGGCGCGGGTGCCGGCGCTGTTGATCACGATGTACTCGGGCTCGAAGTCCATGCCGCTGTTCTGGCGGATATGGCTGCCGCTCTGGGCCACGCCGGCCAGCGTGGGCGTGGCGATCACGCTGCGCGTGGCCATGTCGATGACGGAGACGCTGCCGACCGGATCATTGGCGCCGGGCCCGTAGTTGCGGTGGCCGTCGCTGTCGGCCAGACGCGCACCATAGACATTGGGCGTGCCCTCGTTGGCCACCAGCAGGCGGCTGCCGTCGGCGCTGAAGGTCAGCATATCGGGCAGGGCACCGACCCGGATGCTGTTGACGCCGGCCAGCAGGCTGCGGCTGCGGGTATCGAAGAGCTTGACGACGCCGGGCAGCGTGCGGTCGCTGCCGTTCTCGATCGCGAAGGCGGCGATGCCCTGGCTGATGCTGACGCTGTTGATCGATCCCCAGGCCGAGGTGTCGATATGCTGGATCAGGCTGCCGGTCCTGGCGTCCAGCACATCGACCCCGCTGACGCCGGACACCCACAGCGTCTTGCTGGCCGCGTCGAAGCTGACGATCTCGGACAGGAAACCGGCGCTCTGGTGCGCATGGGTCCAGGCCAGGCTGGCGCCGTCCAGCGCGCCGGCGGCATGGCTGGGCAGGGCGAGTGTGAGGGCGGCAGCGCCGAGGGCGTGGACAAGCAGGCGGGTGCGGAACATGGTGGCTGTGCGTCGGGGGGCTGGGAAGCCCTCGATGCTTGGGTCCGCCCGTGACGCCGCCGTGACAGCGGGGCCCGCGAACAAGGGGGTGGGCGCCTGGGTGCGGCGCCTGCTGCCGCGCTCAATGCCGCATTCAGTGCGGCGCTCAGTGGGGCTTGGTGGGCTTCTTGCTATTGAAGCGCTCGGGGCGGTAGACATTGCCGTCCCATTCGCCCGGCTCGGTGTAGCCGCCGCTGCGCCCCTGGCTGCCATCGCCGCGCCTGGCCCGGCTGATGGCTTCCAGCGCCGCCTCATGCGCCACCCGCCGGCGCGCGCGGGCGTTGAAGCGCCACAACAGATGCCGGCCCAGGCCCGTCACCAGGCGGCGCCCCCAGGCCTCCAGGCGCATGCGCTGCCGCACGCCCAAGCACATATGCACGGCGAGCAGCAGGCAGATCAGCAGTCCAACGGCGGCGAAGACTTTGACAAGCATGGTGGCCCGGGTCAGGGACCGTGAGTGTCCGGCAATGGTAACTGACACGGTCTTGTCATGCCCTGCCTACAATCCCGCCCGCTTGCAGCTCGGGCCCTGCCCAGACGATCCGATGAAACCCTTGTTTTTCGCCGCCGCGGCCACCACGCTGCTGCTGGGCCTGGCCGGTGCCGGCGCAACGACGCCCGCCACCACGCCCGCGGCGACTGCCACCGCCAGCGACAACGCGCCGCTGAGCCTGGAGCAGCTGTTCCGCGCCCAGCCCTATCGCGGCGAGCCGGCGCGCGAGCTGCGCTACAGCCGCTCGGGCCGCTACCTGGCCTATCTGTGGAACCCGCATGGCGAACCCGGCAGCGATCTCTATGTGCACGACCAGCGCAGCGGCAAGACCTGGCGCCTGAGCTCGCCCGAGCGCATGGCCGCCTTCGATGCGCCGGAGGCGCTGCAGCGCTTCGAGCGCAAGCGCCGGCAGCGCGATGCCGAATGGGCCGAGCGCCAGGCCCGCGAGGAGGCCCAGGCCGCCTATCTGCGCGGCGCCGCGGTCGACCTCTACCAATGGGAGAACGCCGCGCTGGAGCGGGTCAAGGCCCTGGTGGCCCAGCGCGAGGCGCGCGAGGAGGCGCGCAAGGCCGAGGCCCGTGCCGAGGCCGAGGCCGAGAAGCAGGCTGCCGCGGCACTGGCAGCGCGCCGGGCCGGCCAGCCCGAGCCGGCGGCCAGCGCCGCCGCAGCGGCGCCCAAGGGCGCGGACAAAGCGGCGGACAAGAAGCCGCGCGAGCTGTGGGAATGGCGCGACGAGTTGAAGCAGCAGCAGGCCCGGGACAAGCTCAAGCCGGCCGACCTCTATCCCGGCGTCAGCCAGATGGTCTGGGCCGAGCGGGCCGACGAGCTGATCCTGCAGTACCGCGGCAGCCTGCTGCGCTGGCAGGCCGCCGCGCCCGAGCGCCTGCAGCCGCTGGTCAGCGGCCAGCGCCCGCTGCGCATCGTGGCCTACACGCCGGATGACCGCGGCTTCGTCTACATGGACGAGACCCGGCTGCTGCGCAGCCGCTTTGATGCGGCGGGCGTGCAGCTGCTGAACCGCGAGCTGATTCACGACGAGGGCCTGGACGAGCCGGCGCGGCGCTACCGCATCGAGAGCAGCAGTCTCAGCGAGGACGGTCGCTATATGGCCCTGCTGGCACGGGCGCCGCTGGTATCGGCCAGCGGCAGCGGGCCGGCGCCCAAGCCCGGCCGCCAGGTCGAGATCATGAGTTACGAGCAGCGCTTCGCTGCGGCCAAGAAGGTCGATCGCGAGGTCTCGGACGACAAGCGCATGCTGCAGCCGCTGGCCCTGTATGTGCGTGCGGTGCCAGGTCTTGACAGTGCGCCGGCGCCGCAGGGCGAGCCGGTGTTCAGCCATCCGGGTGGCGATGCCTGGTTCGAGATCAGCCCGGTGGTCTGGGCCCGCGACGGCAGCCACTATGCCTTCGTCACCTGGGAGCGCGAGCGCGAGCTGCTGCGCGTCTACCTGGGCCGGCCCGGCGAGCCCAGGCCCGAGCGGGTGCTGGAGCGGCGCGGCGATGTGCACCACGAGCTGGTCAATGTGATGACGCCGCAGTTCACGCCCGACGGCCGCCGGCTGGTGCTGATGCTGGCGGAGAACGACTTCCGCCAGCCCTGGGCCTGGGATATCGCAGCGCGCCGGCTCGACCCGCTGCTGCCCGAGGGTCTGGCGGCGCGCTACGAGGCCCATCCGGTGCTGGGCTTCAGCCCCGATGGCCGACAGATGCTGCTGCGCGCCAACCGCGACGATGCGGCGGCGATGAACCTGTACCGCGTCGATCTGCTGCAGCGCCGCATGCAGGCCCTGGGCGCGGCCAGCGACTACCACCGCAACCCCGCCGTCTCCTGGGACGGCAGCCAGGTGGCGGCGGTGGCCGGCCACTGGGGCGAGCGGCCCGAACTCAAGCTGCTGGACGGCCTGGCCGCGCCGCGCCAGCTGACCCGCAGCCATGACCCGGCCTGGGCCCAGGTCGACCGGCTGCGGCCGCAGCGCTTCAGCTACAGGAACCGCCATGGCGACGAGATCGCCGCCTATGTGTTCAAGCCGGCCGGCTGGCAGCCCAGCGACCGCCGCCCGGCGGTGGTCTACACCTATGGCGGGCCGCTGAACGACCGCCATTCGGTCGAGGTCGACAGCTTCCAGCCCACCGGCTATCTGTTCGCGATGTATATGGCGGTGCGCCACGGCTATGTGATGGTGACGGTGGATCCGCGCGGCCATTCCAACTACGGCCGGCGCTTCGCCGGCGCCAACTGGGAGCAGCCGGGCGTGGCCCAGACCGAGGATCTGGTGGACCTGGCCGCCCATATGCAGCGCGAGCTGGGCGTGGACCCGCAGCGCATCGGGCTGAACGGCTGGAGCTTCGGCGGCTTCCAGACCCAGCACACGCTCTACACCCAGCCCGATTTGTTCGCCGCCGGCATCGCCGGCGCCGGGCCCACCGAATGGGAGAACTACAACAGCTGGTACAGCGGCCGCACCATAGGCAAGGTGGATCGCACGAAGCCGGTGCTGCGCCGCTACTCGCTGATTCCGCTGGCCCGCCAGCTGAAGAAGCCGCTGCTGCTGGTGCATGGCATGCAGGACCCCAATGTGCTGTACCAGGACACGGTCAATGTCTACCGTGCGCTGCTGGAGTCGGGCAAGGAGGCTCTGGTGGATCTCTTCCTCGACCCCGACGGCGACCACGGCATGGGCGGCGCGGTCAAGACCCTGGGCTGGCACCGCAAGTACGAGGCCTTCTGGCTGCGGCATCTGGGCCGCGTCACGGCGCCGTAAGCAAGCAGGCTGCCGAGACAGCCTGCTTTTTTTGGGGGGCCGCCGGTGCTCGGGCCGGAATCAGGCCGGTGTCGGATGGCGGCGCGCCCACAGCGCCAGCACCGCCTCCGGCAGGGCGCGGCTCAGCGCATCGCGGGCGGCCGGCTCGGCCAGCTCGTCGCGCTGCGCATCGCTCAGCGAGGGCTCGTCGCCGCTGAGCAGCAGCATGGGGCGCAGCAGCGGCGCCACTTCCGCATCGGCCAGCAGCGGTGCCCAGGCCGCGGGGGCCAGGTCCAGCGCGCTCATGAAGCCGGTGCACCAGTCCTCGGCGTCGGTCAGCTCCTCGCCGCTGTCGGTCTCGGCCACGCTGAAGATGGGCTCCCAGCGCTCGGGCTGGGAGCGGATCTGGCAGGCAATGCTGTGCAGATGGCGCAGCACCAGCATCAGCACGCGCTTCTTCTGCTTGCCGCTGGCAAAGGGGCGATTGCCCTCGCCGTCGCCGCCCCAGATGGTGGGCAGCCAGTCGGCGCCGGGCAGCTGCTCCAGCGGCTGGGGGCTCAGCAGCAGGCCGGTCAGATAGCCGTCCAGCGCCTCGATATTGAAGGCGGCATCGGCCGGCAGATCGGCCAGCTGCTCATCCAGGGCCATCAGTTCCTCATCGCTGAGGGGCAGGTTGTCGGAGGCTGGCTTGTACTGGGGATATTCCATCGTGTGTCCTGTGCCGCGCGGCTTCAGCCGTGGCGGCCGTGGCGGCTCTTGGGTTTCTTGTTGTCGAATTCGGCGATCTGCGCCTTCAGCAGGACCATCAGCACCCGCGCATTGGCCTCGCTCATCGTGATCAGGCTGCTGGGCTCGATGCCGTCCAGCGCGGCTTTCGGCGTCACCAGCGCATCCACCTTGAACATCACCAGCCCATTGCTGGAGTTGGAGGCGGCCTTGAATTTCTGGATCTCGATCTGGTGCGTCTTCATAGCGTTTGCGCGTGCAAAGGCGGAAGCGTAGCAGTTCCTCAGCGGCCGGCGGCGGCGGCCAGCGCGCGCAGCCGGGCGCGCTCGGCCGGCGGCTGGGCCAGGAAGCGGCGCAGATCCTCGATCTGCAGCTGGCCGCTGCCCTGGCTGTCCATCGCGCCGAAGTTCTGCAGCACAAAGCCCAGGCCGGCCTGCTGCGCCTGCGCGCGGCTGAGCTGGCTGCCGCCACCGGCGGCGCGGCGGAACTCGGTCTCCAGCTTGGCCAGGGCCTGGGCCTGCAGGGTCGCTCCGCGGGTTTCGGGCGCGGGCTGGGCCAGGCGCTGGGCCGGCGGCAGCCAGGGGTCCTGCGGTGGTGCGGCGCCGGCCCGGGCGGCCAGCGCCAGCAGGACGGTGGCGGTGATGGTCAGTCGGTTCATCGCGGCTCCTCGGTGCTGCGCCCTGATGGCAGGTCGGCCAGCAGGGCGCGCAGATCGGCGAGCATCTGCGGCCGCACCTGGTCGTCGAGATAGGTCATATGGCCGCCCACATAGCGTCTGAGCCGCAGCCCCGGCGGGGCGGGCTGCAGCCGTGCCAGGTCTTGCTCGGTGAGCCGGAAGGGCGTGGCCAGATCGTGATAGCCGCCCAGCACCAGGATGCGCAACTGGGGCTGCAGCAGCAGGGCGGCGGCGAGGTCGGGCACGGCGTCGGGCAGCGCGGCGCCGTCGTGGCGCCAGTTCCAGCGCTGTATCGCCTCCTCGTTGAACATGCGGTAGGCGACCGCGGCCTGGTACTTCAGCGTGTTCTGCAGCAGGGCCGCCAGCGCGGCCCTGAAGGGCGCGGTGATCAGGGTGCTGGACGGATCGCCCTCGCGGGCCAGCGGGTCGGTGCTGGCCACCGCCACCCGGCTGTCGTAGCGGCCCAGCAGCTGCTGGGGCAGCAGCTGCTGGCGGTAGGCCTCGGGCTTGAGCAGCGGCGCGGCCTGCCACTGCGCCAGGCTGAGGCCGCTGTAGTCGGCCATCTGCTGCAGCACGCTCTGGCTGATCGGCAGGCTTTGCCGCAGCAGGGCCTCGGCGGCGGGCGCGTAGCGGGTATCGCTAAAGTCGGCCACCTGCTGCACATAGTCGTCGAGCTGGTAGCGCTGCGGCGGCTGCGGCCGGGCGCGCTGAAACCAGGCCGCGGTGGCGCCATAGCTGGGCACAAAGGGCGCGCAGCTGACCGCCGCGCTGTCCAGCACCGCGCAATTGCTGCCGTAGTTGAGGATGGCCGATTGCAGCACCACGCCCTGCAGATTGACGCCGGCGCTTAGCAGCGCGGTGGCCAGCAGCGGCGAGCGCAGGCCCCCGTAGGACTCGCCGAACAGCAGCACCGGCGCCTGGCGTCGCTCATGCCGGGCCAGATAGCGCAGCACGAAGTCGCGGAACAGCCGGGCGTCGGCGTCCACGCCCCAGAAGCTCTGGTTGCTGCGTGGTGCGATGGCCTGCGACCAGCCTGTGCCTATCGCGTCGACAAAGACCAGGTCGGCGCGGTCCAGCAGGGTCTCGGCGTTGTCGACCAGCTGGTAGGGCGTGGGAATGTCGAGAGCCGGATTGCGGCTGACCAGACGCTGCGGGCCGAAGGCACCCAAATGCAACCAGATCGAGGCCGAGCCGGGGCCACCGTTGTAGAAGAAGATCAGCGGGCGACGTGCCTGCTCCTCGGCGCTGAGGCCGCTGCGCGTGTAGGCAATGTGAAAGACGCTGGCCTGGGACTGGCCGCTCAGCGGATCGAGCGCATTCAGATGGCCGGCATGGGCGCGGTAGCTGAGCGTGCTGCTGCCCAGCTGCAGCTGATGCTGGGTGTCGCTGCCGCCCTCGGTGGCGCTGGCCAGCGCCGCGCTGCCGTCGAAGGCATAGGCCACCGGGTTGCGATAGAGGCTGGGATCGGGCGGCGGGGCTTCATCGCCGCCACCGCCGCCGCCACAAGCGGCCAGGGCCAGCGCGGTGCTCAGCAGCAGGGCACGGCAGCCTCGCTGCAACAAGCGCTCGAACCCTGCCGTCGCATCCATGCGGGCCACCTTTCCTGCTCTGGCCGCGACTATGCCATGCCGGGCGCGGCCGGCCCGGTGCCGGGGGTCAGGCCTTGCGCAGTCGCTGCCACAGCGTCATGCCGGCCACGCACAGCGCACCGGCAGCCACGCCCACCAGGCCATCGGCCGCGATGGACAGCAGGCCCTGCCAGAAGCCCTGCTGCGGCAGCAGGCCCTGGATCGCATGATGCAGCCAGGGCAGGCCGTGCAGCAGGATGCCGCCGCCGACCAGGAACATCGCGGCCGTGCCCACCACCGACAGCGCCTTCATCAGCCAGGGTGCGGCGGCCAGCACCGCCCGGCCCAGGGCCTGGCGCGTCGCATCGGCCTGGCGGCTCAGATAGAGACCCAGATCGTCGAGCTTGACGATGCCGGCCACCAGGCCGTAGACGCCCACCGTGATCAGCAGCGCCACCGTCACCAGCACCAGGGCCTGGGTGCTGAAGGGGCTTTGCGAGACGGTGCCCAGCGTGATCGCGATGATCTCGGCCGAGAGGATGAAATCGGTGCGCACCGCACCCTTGATCTTGTCGCGCTCGAAGGCCACCAGGTCGACCTGCGGATCGGCTACCGCCTGAACCAGGGCCTGATGCTCGGCCGCGCGCTCGGCGCTGCTGTGCAGGAACTTGTGCGCCAGCTTCTCGAAGCCCTCGAAGCACAGGAAGGCGCCGCCCACCATCAGCAGCGGGGTGATGGCCCAGGGTGCGAAAGCGCCGATCGCGAGTGCGGCAGGCACCAGGATGGCCTTGTTGAGCAGCGAACCCTTGGCCACCGCCCAGACCACCGGCAGCTCGCGTTCGGCGGCAACACCTGTCACCTGTTGGGCATTCAGGGCCAGGTCATCGCCGAGCACGCCGCTGGTCTTCTTGGCGGCGAGCTTGCTGAGTACCGCCACATCGTCGAGTACGGTGGTGATGTCGTCGAGCAGGGCGAGCAGACTGGAGGCCATGGTGTGTATCGGTGGTTGCGCGAGGACGCAGTTTGTACCTCATTGCGCAGCGCGCCAGATGCGTCGGGGGTCAGGCCTTGCCTTTTTGAGCGCACTCGCCTAATTTGGAGCATGGCCAGACCCCCACGCATCGAGTTTGCCGGCGCTGCCTACCATGTCACCTCACACGGTGCGCATGGCGAGCCGGTCTTCCGCGACGATGTCGATCGCCGGGCGCTGCTGGCCCTGATCGAGCAGGCCACCCAGCGCTTCGATGCCCAGGCCCTGGCCTACAGCCTGGCCAACGACCACTACCAGTTGCTGCTGTTCACCCGCCAGGCCAATCTCTCGCGCCTGATGCGGCATCTCAACGGCGTCTACACCCAGGCCTTCAACCGCCACCATGGCGGCGAGGGCAGCCTGTTCCAGGGGCGCTTCAAGGCGGTGCTGGTGGACCGGGAGCGCCTGCTGCTCGCTGTCTGCCGCTATATCGACGCGTCGGCCCAGCGCCTGGGCCTGGGCGCCGACTGGCCCTGGGACAGCCGGGCCGCGCACTGCGGTCTGGTCGAGGCGCCGGCCTGGCTGGAGGTGGACGGTCTGCTGGGCCATGTGCTGGGCCGCGAGCCGCGCAATGCCGCCGACAGGCGGCGTGCCGCCGAGCGCTATGCCGGCCTGCTCGCGGCGGGCACGGGCCTGGACATCTGGCAGCATCAGCGCCAGCAGGTGTTTCTGGGCGATGCCGCCTTTGCCTCGCGCATGCTGGCGCTGGCGCAATCCCAGGCCGAGGGTCAGGTCTTGCCACGCAGCAGCCGTGCGCCGCGCCGGGGTGCACGCAGCTTTGCCCAATGGCTGCGCGAGAGCGCCAATCGCGAGCAGGCCCTGTACCGCGCCCATACCGAGGGTGGCCTGTCGATGACCGCACTGGCCGCTGAGCTGGGCCTGTCGGTCTCGCGCGTCAGCCGGCTGATCGCCCTGTACGAGCGTGGCTCGCGCTGAGATGCCGGCCGGAACGCCGGTCACGGTGCGCCCTGATCGGCACTGATCAGGCGGCCTGGGCCAGCAGCCATTGCCGCAGGCTTCGCAGCGCCCGCTGCGACTGGCTGCTCTTGCGGCTGCACAGCATATAGCCGCGCGCCAGCTGCACCGGCTGGTCGAAGGGGATGGCGATGCGCCCGCTGGCCAGCTCGTCGGCGATCAGGCAGCGCTGGACCACCGCCACGCCCAGGCCGGCCATCACCGCCTGCACCAGCATCGCCACCTGCTCGAAGTCGGCGCTGGGCTTGAGCGCATCGGGCGGCTGCACGCCCAGCGCAGCGAACCACAGCCGCCAGTTGTCCGGATAGTTGCTGTGGTAGAGCAGCGGACGCGTCAGCAGGTCGGCCGGTTCGCGCAGCGCCTGGCGCCCGCGCAGTTCCTGCGGATGGCAGATCGCGACGATGTCGCGGCCGACGATGTAGTCGGCCTGTATGCCGACCGGCCATTGCGATTCGCCAGGGCGCAGCCAGGCGTCGACATCGGCGGCGGCAAAGTCTTCGTCGCGGCGGTAGGGGGCCAGGCTCAGCGCAATATGCGGATGCAGGGCCTGCCAGTCGGGCAGGCGCGGGATCAGCCATTTGGTCGCCAGCGTGGGCGCTACCGAGAGGCGCAGCCGGCTCAGGGCCTCGGGCGCACGCAGGGCCACGGCGGCCGATTCCAGGGTCTGCAGGGCCGGGCTGATCAGCTCCAGGTACTCGCGGCCCGCGGGCGTCAGCTCATTGCCGCGCGGCAGGCGCAGCAGCAGGCTCTGGTCCAGCCGGGCTTCCAGCTTGGCCACCGCGCGGCTGATCGCGCCCTGGGTCACGCACAGCAGCTCGGCTGCCTTGGAGAAGCTGCCCAGGCGGGCGGCGGCGGCAAAGGCGTGCAGTTCCTGCAGCGAGGGCGAACGTATGCGCATGGCGTGATTCTGCTATGAGTGCGGCGCATGGCTGCGTGAGCATTTATCGAGGCATGAGCGGAGCGAGGCTCGCAGAATCGGCTTGCTTGTCCACCACTCACCCACCCGCCCATGAAGCACCCTGTTCGCCGCTCCCTGCTACTCCTGGCCGCGCTGCTGAGCCTGCAGCCGCTGACCGCCCTGGCCGACTATCCCGATAAGCCGGTCCGGCTGATCGTGCCGTTCGCGCCGGGCGGCTCTACCGATATGGTGGCGCGTCTGCTGGCCGAGAAGATGGGGCCCTTTCTGGGCAAGACGGTGGTGATAGAGAACCGCGGCGGTGCCGGCGGCACGCTGGGCACCGAGGCGGTGGCCAAGGCCGCGCCCGACGGCTACACGATAGGCATGGCCACCCAGAGCACCCATGGCGCGAACCCGGCGGTCTACGCCAAGCTGCCCTATGACGCACTGAAGGACTTCGCGCCCATCACCAATGTGCTGGCCGTGCCCAGCGTCTTCGTCGTCCACCCCAGCGTGCCGGCGCGCAGCATGCAGGAGTTCATCGCGCTGGCCAAGGCCGCGCCCGGCAAGTACAGCTTTGCCTCGCCGGGCAACGGCTCGCTGGGTCACGTCAACATCGAGCAGTTCATGGACCTGGCCGGCATCGAGCTGCTGCACATTCC
This sequence comes from Burkholderiaceae bacterium, assembly GCA_041920215.1. Taxonomy (GTDB): domain Bacteria; phylum Pseudomonadota; class Gammaproteobacteria; order Burkholderiales; family Burkholderiaceae_C; genus JAYRSJ01. The sequence goes on from JAYRSJ010000005.1 coordinate 120,010, forward strand.
GTACAAGGGTGCGGGCCAGGCCTCCACCGACGCGCTGGCCGGCGTGGTCAATGCGATGACCGACAACCTGCCGTCGACGCTGCCCCATATCAAGGCCGGCAAGCTGCGCGCGCTGGCGGTGCTGGCGCCGCAGCGCGCCGCCGTGCTGCCCGAGGTGCCCACCTACAAGGAGCTGGGCTTTGCCGAGATGGCCGAGGGCGGCTGGTTCGGCCTAGTGGCGCCGGCGGGCACACCGCCCGCGGTGCTGGCCAAGCTGCACGAGGCGGCGCACAAGGCCATGGCCACACCCGAGTTCCGCGAGAAGGCGGCCTCCATCGCCGGCATTTCGATGGCCAACAGCCCGGCGCAGTTCGCCGCCCAGATCCGTGCGGCTCTGGACAAGTACCAGCGCATCGCCGCCAAGGCCAAGATCCAGCTCTGATGCACTTCACACCCGATACCGCGCTGCGCATCTGGCGGCCGCAGGGGCAAGACCTGGCCCGCGAGATTCCGCTGATCTGCGACTCGCCGCACAGCGGCGAACACTATCCGGCCGATTTCGGCACCTGCCTGAGCCCGGCCCAGCTGCGTGCGGCCGAGGACAGTCATGTCCATGTTCTGTGGCAGGACGCGCCCCGCCATGGCGCCACGCTGATCGCGGCCGAGTTTCCGCGCAGCTATATCGACCCGAATCGCGAGCTGGCTGATCTGGACCCCGCCTTGCTGGACGGACCCTGGCCAGAGCCGCTGCAGCCCGGCGAGAAGACCCGGCTGGGCTACGGCCTGATCTGGCGCCAGATCGAGCGCGATCTGCCCATCTACCGTCGCCGGCTCAGCGTGGCCGAGGTGCAGGCCCGCATCGAGCGCTGCTGGCGGCCCTATCACGCGGCCCTGCAGGCGGCGGTGGAGCAGGCTCACGCGCGTTGCGGCGCGGTCTGGCACCTGAACCTGCATTCGATGCCGGACCGGGCTTTCGAGCGCCTGGGCCTGCAGCGCAGCGACAAGCTGGCGGATTTCGTGCTGGGTGATCGCGACGGTACGAGCTGCGAGCCGGCCCTGCTGACGCTGATTGCTGCCGTGCTGCGCGCCCACGGCTACACGGTGGCGGTCAACGATCCCTACAAGGGCGTGGCCCTGATCGGCCGTATCGGCCGGCCGGCCGAGCAGCGCCACAGCCTGCAGATCGAGATTCGCCGCCCGCTCTATATGGACGAGGCCACGCGTCAGCCCAATGCGGGCTTCCAGCCCCTGCGCCGCTGCCTGGACGCGGTGCTGGCGGCGGTGGCCGGCCATGTGCGCCAGCGGCTGGCCGCCATCCCCAGTCGCTGTGGATAACATCGGGGGCAAGCTGCCTACAGCTCAGCCAAGTGCTTGATTCGACTGGACTTGTGACGGTTTGCTCAAGAAATGGGCAACGCTCGGCCGGCACCGTCTCAGCGCAAACCTGAGACCCGGGCGCCCGAACCGGCCCCTACACTGCGGCCATGCTGAGCCGCCACCAACACCAAGCGTTCCAGGAGCAGGGCTATCTGATCCTGCCGGGTTTCAAGACGGCCGCCGAGATCGCCGCGCTGCGCGCCAGGGCCGAGGCCCTGGTAGAGGCCTTCGACCCCGGGGCGCAGCGGGCCGTTTTCAGCACCCAGGAGCAGGACCGCAAGGTGGACGACTACTTTCTCGAATCGGCCGAGCAGATGCGCTGCTTCTTCGAGGAAGAGGCCTTCGACGCGCAGGGCCGGCTGCGCCAGCCCAAGGCGCTGTCCATCAACAAGATTGGCCATGCGATGCACGAGCTGGATCCGGTGTTCCGCGCCTTCTCCACCGGCCCTGCGCTGGCGGCGGTGGCGCGCGCGGTGGGCCTGGACCGGCCCCAGGTCTGGCAGTCGATGTACATCTTCAAGCAGCCGGGCATAGGTGGCGAGGTGCGCTGGCATCAGGATGCCAGCTTCTTCGAGACCGAGCCGGTCACGGTGACGACCTTCTGGTTTGCGCTGGAAGATGCCACACGCGACAACGGCTGCCTGTGGGCCGAGCCCGGCGGCCATCGCAGTCCCTTGCGCGAGCGCTTTGTGCGCGAGGGCCGGCGGGCCTGGATGGAGAGGCTGGATGAGCAGCCCTGGCCCAGCACCGAGGCGCTGGCAGTGCCGCTGGAGGTGGAGGCGGGTGCCCTGGTGCTGTTCCACGGCCTGTTGCCGCATTACAGCGCCGCGAACCGCTCGGCGCGCTCGCGCTATGCCTATACCCTGCATGTCACCGATGCGTCCAGCCGCTATGCGGCGCGTAACTGGCTGCAGCGCTCGGCGGCGCTGCCGGTGCGGGGTTTCGAGCGCGATTGAGCCGATCCAGAGCCAGGGTGTCCCGGGCGCTGCGGCGGCTCAGTGCAGCAGGGCGGCCGGGCCGGCTTCGTCCTGACGCTCGGCCCAGACCTGTTGGCTGGCCTCACGCGCGGCTTGCAGCTGCTGGCAGAGTTCGAAGACGCCCAGGCCGTCGGCCTCGCCGAGCACCTCGGTCGGCGCCTGCTCCGGGCTGGCGGCCAGCTCGGCCGGTATGTCGGCCAAAGCCCCCAGCAGTTCGAACAGCAGTTCGAGGTTGGGGGCGCCCGGCTCCAGCTGGCGCGCTGCGCCCAGGCTGCGGCAGAGGTACCAGCAGGCGCTGGCGGCATCGTCGCAGCGGGCGTGGTACAGCGCCATCTGCTCCATCTGCTCGGCATGGGCACTGCTGCCGGCGGCGGGGGCCGGGCTCGGCTCCTCATCCAGTGCCTGCCAGGCGGATTCAGGCGTCGCCAAGTCGGGCCCTTGGAACTGCTCGGGTGTTTTGCTCGTCGCCATGATCTGCTTTCAAACGGAACCTGGGTCGAATGCTAGGCAAGAAGGCGCTCAACAGCTGTCCCCTATTCGGGTACTGAAGGGGTAATGCCCGCATTGTGCACGCCAAAGCGTGCACAAGTTCACGGCTGTTGCGGGCCTGCAGCACCCTGCCGGCGCTCAGCGCTTCTTGCTGGGCCGGGTCCAGCCCTGCATGGCCACCTGCTTGCCGCGTGCCACCGCCAGCTCGCCGGCGGCCACCGGCTTGGTGATGGTCGAGCCCCCGCCGATCGTGGCGCCGGCGCCGATCTCGACCGGGGCCACCAGCACGCAGTTGCTGCCCACATGCACATCGGCGCCGATCACGGTACGGTGCTTGTTGGCACCGTCGTAGTTGGCGGTGATCGAGCCGGCGCCGTAGTTGACCCGTTCGCCGACCGTGGCGTCGCCCAGATAGGCCAGGTGGTTGGCCTTGGCGCCTCGGGCCAGCGTGGAGTTCTTGACCTCGACGAAGTTGCCGATATGGACCTCGGCGCCCAGTTCGGCGCCGGGACGCAGGCGGGCGAAGGGGCCGATCAGCGCGCCTTCGCCGACGCTGACGCCCTGGGCCTCGCCGTCGATATGGGTGAACTCATGGATGCGGGCGCCGGCCGCGATGCGGGCATTGCGGATCACGCAGTTGGCGCCGATGCGCACGCCGTCGCCGAGCGCGACCTGACCTTCGAACACGCAGTTGACGTCGATCTCGACATCCTGGCCGCAGCTCAAGCTGCCGCGCAGATCGAAGCGCGCCGGATCGGCCAGCCGCACGCCGGCCTCCAGCAGGGTCTCGGCCCGACGGCGCTGCAGACGGCGCTCCAGATCGGCCAGCTGCAGCGGACTGTTGACGCCCAGCACCTCGGTCTCGTCGGGGGCCAGCGTACCCACCACGTCCATGCCTTCGGCCACGGCCATCGCGACGATGTCGGTCAGGTAGTACTCGCCCTGGGCATTGTTGTTGCTGAGCTGGCCCAGCCAGCGCTTCAGGGCCGCGGTGGGGGCGGCCATCATGCCGGTATAGCCCTCGCGGATCAGGCGCTGCTCGGCGCTGGCGTCCTTGTGCTCGACGATGGCACGCACCGCCTGGCCCTCACGCACGATGCGGCCGTAGCCGCTGGGGTCGGCGAGCTCGATGGTCAGCAGCGCCAGCTTGTCGCCGCCACAGGCTTGGACCAGGGCGCGCGCGGTGGCGGCCTCGATCAGCGGCACATCGCCGTTGAGGATCAGGGTGATGCCCTCGTCACCCAGCAGGGGCAGGGCCTGCTGGACCGCATGGCCGGTGCCCAGTTGGGGCATCTGGCGCACGAACTGCAGGCCTGGCGCGCTGACGGCAGACTCGACCAGCTCGGCGCCATGGCCGGTGATCACGATGCGTCGGGCTTCGCCCAGCGCCTCGGTGGTCGTGAGCACATGCTGGAGCAGGGAGCGGCCAGCCAGCTTGTGCAGCACCTTGGGCAGGGCCGACTTCATGCGGGTGCCCTTGCCGGCAGCCATGATGACGATGTTGAGCGCCATGGGATCGATTCGCGTTGCGTCTGTGGACGAAGCCGCGATTATCAACGGCGGCCGACGGCCGGCATGTGACTGCTGCCGCAGGACGCGCATGGCGCCCCGCGGCGTCAGCTCAGTCAGGCTCAGCGCATGCGCTGCACCGCCACATCGTGCGGCTTGGGATTGCTGACCGGAAAGTCGGCCAGCGCGGCCTCGAACAGCGCGCCCACCAGTTCCATGCTGCCCTGGGTAACGCCGTCATTGCTGGCCCGTGCCTCATACAGCGGCTCGCCGCTGGCGCGGTCGCGCAGCAGCAGCGCGGCCTCGCGCTCGTAGCGCCGGTCGGTGTCGAAGGCGAGCGAGGGGTATAGACGGCCGTAGCGCCAGTGATGGATGCTGCCATGCCAGCGCCACCACAGCGGATCGTCCCAGGGCGCGCGGTCCTGGGCGCTGATGCGCACGCCCAGCGAGACCATCACGTCGGCGCTCCTGGCATCGGCGGCGGGCCTGAAGCCGGCCTTCTCCAGTGCGCTGCGCGCCAGGTCTTCCAGCTCGGCCTGGCGGCTGTCCTGTTGCTGCTGGGAGGGCAGGCGCTCGAAGGCATAGCTGCCAGGCGCGCGACCCGCGGGCCAGCTGCCGAAGCTGCGCACCTCGGCGCTGATCGTGTAGGGCCCGCTGCAGGCGCTCAGCGCGGCCAGGGCCAGGGCGCTGAGACGGAAGATCGCATGGCGTCGATTGAGTGTTCTCATCTTGTGCCTCCTGGGGTATGAGGCCCTGATTGTGGACCGGACGCGTTGCTGGCGTGTAAACCGGCTGACGCGCTGGCGGCCCTGCTCAGTCATCCCTATGCAGCTTGATCACCGACTTGCTGCCGGGCGTGCTGCCGCAGTCCTCGGCCTCGTCGAAGGCGATGTCGCCATCGGGCTCGGGCTGGCCGCTGGCCTTGATGGTGGTGAAGGGGAACAGATCGCGGTCCATCATGTGCGAGGGCACGATATTGCCCATCGCGGTGAACATGTTCTCCACCCGGCCCGGGTACTTCTTGTCCCACTCGCGGATCATGGCCTTGACCTGCACGCGCTGCAGGTTCTCCTGGCTGCCGCAGAGGTTGCAGGGAATGATGGGGAACTCGCGGTGCGCGGCCCAGCGCACCAGATCGTCCTCGGCCACATAGGCCAGCGGGCGGATCACGACGTTCTTGCCGTCGTCGCTGACCAGCTTGGGCGGCATGCCCTTGATGCGGCTGCCGAAGAACATGTTCAAGAGCAGCGTGACGACGATGTCGTCGCGGTGGTGGCCCAGCGCGATCTTGGTGGCACCCAGCTCGCCGGCAACGCGGTAGAGGATGCCGCGACGCAGCCGCGAGCACAGCGAGCAGGTGGTCTTGCCCTCGGGGACCAGCTTCTTGACGATCGAGTAGGTGTCCTGGTTCTCGATGTGGAAGTCCACGCCGCGGCTCTTGAGATAAGCCGGCAGCACTTCCTCGGGAAAGCCGGGCTGCTTCTGGTCGAGGTTGACCGCGACGATGTCGAACTTGATCGGTGCGCGCTGCTTCAGATTGATCAGGATGTCCAGCAGCGAGTAGCTGTCCTTGCCGCCCGACAGGCAGACCATGACCTTGTCGCCGTCTTCGATCATATTGAAATCGCTGATGGCCTGGCCGACCTGGCGATGCAGGCGCTTGGAGAGCTTGTTGATCTCGTGGGCGGCCTTCTTCTCGGCGGCGGCATCAAGGGCTTCGGGGGGCAGGGTGTCGGTCGTCGTCATATCGTGTTCGCCTGGGTTTACCACTGGCCGCATTCGGCGCTGATGGCGACTTGGCAGTCGGGGAAGATCTCCAGCTTGGTCACCTTGAAGCGCACGCCCACCACGCCGGGCAGCTTCATCAGCCGGGTGCAGAGCTTGCCCAGCAGGGCCTCGAGCAGGTCGGTGTGTTCGGCGGTGCACTCGTCGATGATGATGCTGCGCACCTTGCGGTAGTCCAGCACATGGCCGATATCGGCATCGCGCGAAACGATCATCTGTGCGCCCAGATTGACCTCGGCATCGACCTGTATGGGCTGCGGCCCCTCGCGCTCGAAGTCCAGCACGCCCAGATTGGCGCCGAAGCGCAGGCCGCTGATATGGATGACCTGGCGGTTGTTGCGACGCAGGGCCAGCGGTGGCTGGCTCTCGGCCAAGGGGCGCAGAAAGGCCTCGACCTGCTTGGCCGCAACCACGCCGTCGCCCAGCGCGGTCTGCACGCTGGGATGCTGGCGGCCGCTGGCATCGCCGGCCACGAACAGGCCCAGCGGCGCGAAGCGCGGCTCGTCGCGGAAGGGCTGGGAGGGGGCGGTGACGCCGGCTCTTTGCAGCGCATCGGCCACCAGCAGCCAGGCCTCGGGCGCGGGCTCGAAGCCCAGCAGCACACCCACATGGTCGAAGCGCTCCTCGCCATGGCGGGCCGAGCGCACGCTGACGCCGGACGCATCCGCCTGCACCGACTGCGGCATGGGGTCGGCCGGGCGTTGCATGATCGAGGCGTCGGCTCGCAGCTGCAGCAGCAAATGCGACTGGGCACGCCAGTCGCTGCGCGACCAGATCGTCACCTGGTGGCCGCGCGCCCGCAGATAGAGGGCGTTCTCGACCGCATTGTCGCCGCCGCCCAGCAGCAGGATGCGCCCAGGCGCCAGCCGCTCGCGGATGGCCGTCAGCCCGATCGCGTCCAGCACCCGCGGGCTGTCGGGGCACAGCGGTGTCGGCCGACGCGGCTGCAGGCCGGTGGCCAGCAGCAAGGCCCTGGACTGCAGCGTCAGCCCCGAATCCAGCCGCAGCTGCCAGCCCTGGCCACTCTGCCAGTCCAGATGGACCGGCTGCCGCCCCAGCTGCAGCTCCAGGCCGGCGATCGCCGCGGTCTGGCTGGCGTAGCGCCGGCCCAGCGCGGCCAGGCTCTGCTCGGGCTCGCCCAACACCCAGTTCTGACGGAAGTCGAGCGCCTGCAGGCCCTGACAGAGCTGCGTGGCGCGCTCGACCAGCGCGACGCTGAGCCCCAGCTGCCGCAGCCAGGAGGCTGCGCTGCAGCCAGCCGGGCCGCCGCCGATGATGGTGACGTCCAGGGGCTTGCCGCTCATCGCACCGCTCCCTGGCTGCCGCCGGCCTGCAGGCGGCTGGCCAGCAGTTCGCCATAGATCACGCCGACGGCGATGCTGAGGTCCTCGGCGAAATAGCGCTTCAGATAGGGCGAGGCTAGGAAATGCTCCTGCATCTTCTGGCGCAGCGAGAGCTGCAGCCGCAGCAGCTGATCGCTCTCGGGCTGCAGGCCTATGCGTATCGCATAGCCCTCGGCCACTGCACCTTGCAGGCTGCCGTGAAAACGCTTGAGCAGCGGGTGGGAACGAATCTTGTCGAGGCTGTGCTGGTCGATGAACTCAACGCCGGCTTCGATCGGCTCGGCCAGGCGCCGTGGGTCGATCTGCAGCTCGGTCACCAGCTCGATGTTGTAGACGTTCATCTTGAAGTCCACCGCCACCGCGGGGCGGCTGTCGTCGGCCCAGTCGAGGTGGTAGCGCACATAGCTGCGCCCGCCGGCCGGTCGCGCCAGCACCGCACGGCGGAAGGGGTAGCCGGTGCTGGCATGGTCGCGGCAGGCCAGCTCCAGGCGGTCCAGCACGGTGCGCTCCAGAAAGCGCGCCACCAGCTCGTCGATCTGTCGGGTCGAGGTGCGGCGTATGCCTATGGCCGCCAGCACCGCGAACAGCATGGGCAGCAGCACCACCAGCATCTGGGCCGCCGGCCCCTGCAGGCTGTCCGGCCCGCGCAGCATCAGGGCCACGGCCGCGGCCATGGCCAGCAGCACGAACAGGCTCAGGCCCACGATGGCCGCCACCGGCAGGGTGACGATGGTGTCGTGCAGGCTGTTGCCGCGTGCTGGGCTGGTCTCGGAGGGCTTGTCCATGAGGGCGGGGAGTCAGGGCAGCCGGTGATTATCCCAGGCCGGGCGCGCGCGTTCGCGCCCGCGCTTCAGGCCTGCGTGACAGCCGCCACGCGGCGCTGCCGCCAGTGCCGGGCGATGCGCCAGCCCAGCAACAGCGCCAGCAGCCCGCCGTAGAGCGCCGGTTCGGCAAAATCGTTCTTGCCGCTGCGCATCCAGATGAAATGCGCCAGCGCGATCAGTGCGAGCAGATAAATGCTGCGGTGCAGGGCCTGCCAGCGTCGCGCGCCCAGGCGCTTGATCGCCGCGTTGAAGCTGGTGGCGGCCAGTGGCAGCAGCAGCAGCCAGGCGCTGAAACCCATCAGTATGAAGGGGCGCTTGGCGATGTCGCGGCCGATCTCGGCCAGATCCAGGCCCTGGTCCAGCCAACCATAGGCCAGCAGGTGCAGGCTGGCATAGAAGAAGGCGAACAGACCCAGCATGCGGCGCAGGCGGGCCAGCGCGGGTTGGGTCAGCAACTGGCGCAGCGGCGTGATCGCCAGGGTCAGGCAGAGCAGGCGCAGCGCCCAGTCGCCCAGGCCGCGTATCAAGGCCTCGGCCGGATTGGCCCCCAGACCGTCGCTGGCCGCGCCCCAGACGAGCTGGGCCAGCGGCAGCAGGCACAGCGCGAAGAGCAGGGGTTTGGCGGCCGGATGCAGCAGCCAGGTTCTCGTGTCGCGCCCCACCTCAGAAGAACTTCTTCAGGTCCATGCCGGCGTAGAGCGAAGCGACCTGGGCCTCGTAGCCGTTGAACATCAGTGTGGGCCGCTTCTTGGCGAACAGCCCGTCCTCGCCGATGCGGCGCTCGCTGGCCTGGCTCCAGCGCGGATGGTCGACGCGCGGATTCACATTGCTGTAAAAGCCGTACTCCTGCGCGGCCGTGCGGGTCCAGCTGGAGACTGGCTGTTTCTCGACGAAACGGATCTTGACCAGAGACTTGGCCGACTTGAAGCCGTACTTCCAGGGCACGACCAGGCGCACCGGGGCGCCGTTCTGATTGGGCAGCAGCTCGCCATACATGCCGAAGGCCAGCAGGGTCAGCGGATGCATGGCCTCGTCGATGCGCAGGCCCTCGACATAGGGCCAGTCCAGCACGCCGGAGCGCAGGCCCGGCATCTGGGCCTTGTCGGCCAGCGTGACGAACTCGACATACTTGGCCCGGCTATTGGGCTGCACCTGCTGGATCAGGGCCGCCAGCGAGTAGCCCACCCAGGGGATCACCATGGACCAGCCCTCGACGCAGCGCAGCCGGTAGATGCGCTCCTCCATGGGGCTGAGCTTGAGCAGCGTGTCGAGGTCGAAGACACCGGGCTTGCCGACCTCACCCTCGACGCTGACCGTCCAGGGGCGGGTCTTGAGCGAACCGGCAAGACGGGCCGGGTCGGCCTTGTCGGTGCCGAACTCGTAGAAATTGTTGTAGCTGCTGGCGTCCTGGTAGGCAGTGGGCTTGTCCATCACCAGCGCACCGGCGACGCTGCTGCGCAGGCCGGGCAGGGCGGCCAGCCTGCCCGGGCGCACAGTCTGGGCCAAGGCCTCGCGACCGGCCCAGGCCGCCAGTATCGAACCGGCAGCGCCGCCGGCCACTAGGCGCAGCCAGTCGCGGCGGCCCTCATAGGCCTGGCGCGGCGTGATCTCGGAGGGCGCGGGCTGATCGAAGCGGGACGGACGCAGAAACACGGACATGCAAACTCCTTGGGCGGTTCTCGCAGACTGATTCGCGCTGCGAGCCCGAGAAGTTACGCCGGAACGAAATTTCCTGCCCGCCCAGGGGCGATCGATGGCTCAGAGTTCGCCGTAGGAATGCAGACCCGACAGGAACATATTGACGCCCAGGAAGGCGAAGGTCGTCACCAGCAGGCCGACCAGGGCCCACCAGGCTGCCACCACGCCGCGCAGGCCCTTCATCAGGCGCATATGCAGCCAGGCCGCGTAGTTGAGCCAGACGATCAGGGCCCAGGTCTCCTTGGGGTCCCAGCTCCAGTAGCCGCCCCAGGCCTCGGCGGCCCAGAAGGCGCCCAGGATGGTGGCGATGGTGAAGAAAGCGAAGCCCAGCGCGATGGCCTTGTACATCAGGTCATCCAGCAGGGTCAGTGAGGGCAGGCGGGCAGTCAGCCGGCCGCGCAGCGCCACACACAGGCTCAGGAAGAGGGCTACGCCGCCCATCTTGCGAGCCCAGCCTTCCAGGCCGCTGGCGGTCTCGGGCGCGACGCTGGCGCCGTAGCGGAAGGCCAGCAGCACCAGCACGAGGCTCACCGGCAGCACGATCAGGCCGGTCACCAGGGCGCGCTGAGTCGCGGTCTTGAGCAGATAGGCCAGGGCGACCATGGCGGCCATCGCGAAAGTGCCATAGCCGACAAAATTGGCCGGCACATGGATCTTCATCCACCAGCTCTGTAGGGCCGGCACCAGGGGCTGGATCTCATGGGCCTCGCGGTCCAGCGTGTACCAGAGCAGGAAGGCGACCGAGGCGCTGACCACCAGCATCACCCAGGCACCCAGCGCGCGGGTCTTGAAGCGCTGCTCGTAGTAGAGGTACATCAGCGTGGTCAGCCAGGCGAACATCACGAAGACTTCGTAGAGATTACTGACCGGGATATGACCGATGTCCGGGCCGATCTGGTGGCTCTCGAACCAGCGCACCATGGTGCCCAGCAAGGCCATGAAGACGGCCCCCCAGGCCAGGCGGCTGCCGATATGCTCGGCTGCGCTGTCAGCCTGCGCACCGGCCTTGGTGAACATGCCGCCCCAGTAGAACAGCGTGCTCATGAAGAACAGCAGGCTCATCCACAGGATGGCGCTCTGGCTGGACAGCAGGTACTTGAGGGCAAACACCTGTTCGGCCGCCGCCAGATCGGCGCCGAAGCCGTCGCTCTTGGCGCTGTAGAGGTAGATCGCGGCCAGTGCGCCGGCGCCCACCAGCACGCTGAGCAGGCGCAGCGGTCGCCAGAACCAGCCCAGGGCGATCAGCGAAGGCGCGCTGCAGGCCAGGATGGCTTCCTCGTAGCCGTTCATTGCGTCGCGGTAGTGCACGAAGGCATAGCCGGTCGCAAGCAGCACCAGCAGGGCGAAGGCCCAGTCGGCCGGGCTTCGGCTGGCCAGCAGGCCACGTCGGCCCATCGGGATGCTGCTCACGGAGCTTGTCGCGGTATTCATGCGTGGTCCTTCAGTACAACTTGCTTCAGGTGCTCGAACTCGGCGTCGGTATCGGGCGAGTTGCGGGTGCAGGACAGCGCCATGCGAGCTCGCGTGCCCTCGTTGACCGGCTCCAGCCAGATCCACAGCCGGCGTTCCTTGATGTAGAGCATCGCGAACACGCCGATGATCAGCAGCACTGCGCCGAGGTATACCAGCTTCTGGCCGGGCGCGCGTGCCACCTGGAAGACGCTGGCCTGCACATGCGTGAAGTCGCTCAGCTGCAGCAGCACCGGGGCGGGATAGAACATGCTGTCGGACAGCGCCAGCACCGCCTGGGTCATGAAACGCTGGGTGTCCTCGCCCAAGGCCGGCTCGGCCAGGCCGGCCTGTTGGCGCTGTGCCTTGTACAGCTCAAACAGCGCGCCGTTGAGTATGCGCAGCAGCACCTCGGACACCCGCGCCCGCTCGGCCTGCGGCACCTCGGTGTCGATGAACTTGGACAGGGCCGGCAGGCCGCCGAACTCGGGCTTCTCGCCGGGTTTGACGCCCTCGACCCCGGCGAACAGGCCCAGGGCACGCAGTGCGGTCGCTTCCAGCTGCGGGCGCATCTGCGGCTTGTCCTCGGGCGTGGCGCTCTGGGCATAACGGCGGGCGGCCTGCAGACGCAGCTCTGCATCGCCCAGGCCCTGGCGCAGCATCAGCCAGCCGGCCACGCCATCCTTCTCGTCCACCGGAATGCGCAGATAGCGGAAGGCCTCGGCCGGCGTGTCGCGCACCCCGGCCAGCAGCACTCGCTGGCCGTCCAGCTCCACCGGCAGCATGTAGTTGTTGTACTCGCGCGCCTGGCCGGCGGCATCGCGCAGCTTGTAGCTGAAGGAGGGGCCGACGTTCTGCAGCGTCTTCTGGCTCTTGACCTTGGCACCGCTGCCCAGATGGCTGTCCAGGGACTTGACCAGGTCGACCTTGCGCACATCGGTGGCGTCGCCGACGGCCTGGCTCATATTCTCCACATTGATGACGCGCAGGCCGCTGAACTCCAGGCCCAGGCGCTCCTGCGTGGCGTCGCTGCGCAGCTCGGTCGAGCCGCCGACGACGCCCTCGATCTCGAAACCCTGCCCGGCGCTGGACAGTGGCAGAGCGCGCAGCTTGAGCTTGGAGCCGCCGTCCTCGAAGCTGCTCTGATAGATGGCCACACCGCGGTGGAAGACCGGCTCGTTGACCTTGACCGTGGCCGCACTGACGGTGCCGGTCTCGTGATCGCGGATCTTGATCTCGCTCGCAAAGAGCTTGGGCATGCCGGTGTCGTAGTACTCGACGATGAACTTGTTCAGCTCCACATCGAAAGGCAGATCCTGCAGCACCACGCCGTCGGGCATGGAGAGGATGGCGGTGGCGGCACGGCCGCCCTCGGGCACCATCAGATTGCCGCGGAAGCTGGGGTTGGCCGGGCTCAGCCGGTGCTCGGCCGGCACCTCGCTGACCAGACCGCCGCCGCGGTAGATGGCCTTGTCCTGCGCCCACATCAGCGCGCGCACCAGCAGGTCGCCGTCGAACAGACCGCCCAGGCAGATCAGCACGATGGCACCGTGGGCAGCCAGATAGCCGATCTTGTTGGCCGCGCCCTTGCGGGCCGCGATCATGGTGCCGCGCTCGCGCAGCTGGGCGCGGGCCTTCCAGCCCTCGGCATCGAGGATGGCGGAGACCTCACGCATCGCCAGCTCGGGTGCCACCGGCAGCGTGCCTATGGCCTTGTGCGGGAAGGCCTGCAGCGCCTGCTCGCGCACATGCTCCTTGTAGGAACGCAGGTCGGCAATGATCTTGGGCGTGTTGCGCGCGATGCACAGGCTGGTGGACAGCACCAGAAAGGCCAGGATCAGCAGAAACCACCAGGCGCTGTAGACGGTGTAGAGATCCAGCTTGCCGAACACCTCGGCCCAGAAGGGGCCGAACTGGTTGGCGTAATTGGTCAGCGGCTCGCGCTGCTTGACCACCGTGCCTATGACCGAGGCGATGCAGATCACCGTCAGCAGCGCGATCGCGAAGCGCATCGAGGACAGCAGCTCGTAGAGCTCGCGGCCTAGGCCGCTGCTGCGAGGCTGTGGGGCGGGCGCGCCTGCCGGTGCCGGCGGCGTGTCCAGAGCGGCGGAGGTCTCAGACATGGTGGCAGATTGTCGTGGCTGTGCCGACTCGCGGTGGGCAGCAATGAAAAAGGCCGGAACTATGCGCCGGCCTTTTCATCACAAACTTGATTTTTGTCAGGCATGCCGGGCACGCCCGGGCGCTCAGCGCAGGCCGGCGATGTAGTCCGAAACGGCCTTGATCTCGCGGTCGTTCATCTTGGCGGCCACCCCCAACATCTGGGCATTGTTGCCACGGGCACCGCTGCGGAAGGCATTCAGCTGGGCCTCGGTGTAGTCGCTGTGTTGGCCGGCGACGCGCGGGTACTGGGCGGGCATGCCGGCGCCGTTGGGACTGTGGCAGGCGGCGCAGGCGGGGATCATGCGGTCGGCGATGCCGCCGCGATAGATCTTCTCGCCCAGCAGCACCAGCTCCTTGTCCTTGGCGAAGCCGGGCTTGGCGCTCTTGGAGGCGTAGAAGGCGGCGACATTCTTCATGTCCTCGTCACTGAGCGTGCCGGCGAAGCCGCTCATGATGGCGTTCTTGCGCTTGCCGCTCTTGAACTCCTGCAGCTGCTTGACCAGGTAGCTGGCGTGCTGACCGGCCAGGATGGGATTGGCCGGACTGCCGCGCGAGCCATCCACCGTGTGGCAGGCCGCACAGACCTGGCTGGCAATGGCCTGGCCCTTGGCCAGATCGGGCTTGGGGACGGCCTGGGTCTCGCTCGCTTGGGCTGCGGCGGCAAGCAGGAGGCCCGACAACAGGAATGCAGCAGTCTTCATGAGTTTTGAGTGGTTCGGGATGCGCAACTGCGGGATTTTACAATGGCATTCCAACAAGCCCGGACTCTGCATGACCAAGCCCACCGCGAATATGCCCACGAACGCCCCCGAAAGCGCCGTGCCCGCTGCTGTTGCCGCTGAGGAAACGCTGTCCGACAAGGCGGTGTTGGGCTGGACCCACACCGCGCGATTTCTGACCACGGCCAGCCAGCTGGTGCACCTGCCGCCCAATGAGTTGCCGGAAATCGCCTTTGTCGGACGCAGCAATGCCGGCAAGTCGACTGCGATCAACACGCTGGCTCAGCAGAAGCGCCTGGCCTTCGCGTCCAAGACGCCGGGTCGCACCCAGCACATCAATCTGTTCGAGCTGGGGCCCAAGGACGCGCCGGACGCCTGGTTCGCCGATCTGCCCGGCTATGGCTATGCGGCGGTCGCGCGTTCGGCCAAGCTGCGCTGGCAGAAGGTGATGGCCGACTACCTGGAGGTGCGTCGCAGCCTCTCGGGTGTGGTGCTGATGGTGGATTCGCGCCTGGGTCTGACCGATCTGGACAAGCAGTTGCTGGAGTTCGTGGCGCCGCGGGTGGGTACCGGCGAGATCAAGCTGCTGGTGCTGCTGACCAAGGCCGACAAGCTCAACCGCAAGGAAGCCCAGGCGGCGCTGCAGGCCTGCCAGGATTTTCTGGCCGAGTTGGCCACCGACGAGTCGGATGTGGCGGTGACGCTGTTCTCGGCACTGAAGAAGCAGGGGGTGGCCGATGTGGCCCGCATCCTGCGCGAGTGGGTGCTGGCGGCACCGGTGCTGCCGGTGGCGGCGGCCGCAACCCTGCCGGACCAGGCCGGCGCGCCGGTGGGCGAAAACCCCGAGCCGCCGCTGTCGCCCGCATGACAGGGCGGGGTGTGCCGCCCCGCCGATACTGAGGCGGTTCCAGGGAGGTTCCGCCGGCATGCAGATCGAGACCTATCAGCGCGTGCTGCCGCACGGCATCACGCTGTCCTGCCGGGCCTGTGGCCCCGCCGACGCGCCCCTGCTGCTGTTCCTGCACGGCTTCCCCGAGGCCGCTTTCATCTGGGACGAGCTGATGCTGAGCCTGGCCGGCGACTACCGCTGCCTGGCGCCGAATCTGCGCGGCTACGAGCGCTCCAGCCGCCCGGTCGAGGTGCAGGCCTATCGCGCCAAGCATCTGATGGCAGATATCGAGGCCCTGATCCAGCTGGAGAGCGGTCACGCGCCGCTGGCGGCCCTGGTGGCGCACGACTGGGGCGGTGCGGTGGCCTGGAATCTGGCAGCGCAGCGGCCGGCCCTGATGCAGCGCCTGTGCATCATCAACTCGCCCCACCCCGGCACCTTTCTGCGCGAGCTGCAGCTGAACCCGGCCCAGCGTGAGGCCAGCCTCTATATGAACTGGCTGTGCCGGCCCGATGCGGCGGCACTGCTGGCTGCCGACGACTATGCGCGGCTCTGGCCCTTCTTCACCGATATGGGGGGCGCGACCTGGCTGAGCGAGCCCTTGCGTCAGCGCTACCGCGAGCTCTGGAGCCTGGGGCTGGACGGGGCGCTGAACTACTACCGTGCCTCACCGATGCGCCCGCCCACCGAGCAGGATCCGGCGGCGATGGCGCTGCAGTTCGCGCCCGAGTTCGTGACCGTCAATGTGCCCACCCAGGTGATCTGGGGCGAGGCGGACCGGGCGCTGCTGCCGGGTTTGCTGGCGGGGCTGGAGCGCTTTGTGCCGCGCCTGAGCCTGCAGCGCGTGGCCGATGCCGGCCACTGGATCATCCATGAGCAGCCCGCGCTGATTGCGGCGCTGATCGTGGCCTTTCTCAGGGCCGGCCGATGAAGAGATAGAGGGCCGTGCCGCCCCGCGGCGCATGACCCAGTGCCAGGTAGAGCGGACCTATTCCGGTATCGGCGCCCACGAAGGCGCTCATGGCCCAGCGCAGATCCTTCAGCGAGGCATCGCCACGGCGCTCCCAGGCATTGCCGACTTCCAGCGAGCCGCCGACAAAGAAGCCGCGTGTCAGCACCGGCGTCTCGCGCAGCCGCAGGTAGTAGCTGGCCCGTCCGAGCAGTAGGGTGCTGCCGTCCAGCTGCCCCTGCTTGTAGCCTGAGAGCTGCTGGAAGCCGCCCAGCGCATAGGGTCCCTGCGCCGAGGTCTCGGGCTGGTTGGCATGCAGGGCGCGCAGATAGAGGTTCAGCGTGTGGGCGCCCAGGCTCTTGACCCCGGTGGCCTGCAGCTCGGCGCGGCTGAAATACGCACGCCGCAGCTCGGGTCCCGACTGGTGGCCGGACAGCGCCTCCAGTGTCAGGCGGTAGCCGCGTTGCGGGAAGTTGGCGAAGTCGAGCTGGTCGACCACGGCCTTGAGCCGCAGCCCGGTTTCGCGCCAGCGCTGGTTCAGCGCATCGTTGGGCAGGGCCAGGGTGATCAGGTCGGGCGAGACGCGCCAGCGCTGGTGCACCAGGCCCAGCCGAACCTCGCCGAACTGGCCCCAGGGCTGGCCCAGGTCCAGGCCGAATGTGGCGGCCTGGCGGTCGAAGCGGGCCAGGCCGCGGCCGCTCTCGCGCTCGTACAAGGTGATGCGGCGTCGGTCGATCTCGCCCCAGCCGGCGACAAACCAATCCACCGATTCGCCAATGCGCCAGTTCAGCGGCTGGTAGAGCTCGCTGAACAGGCGCGGCGTCTGACCTATCGTCAGCTGGTTGCGCCATTCGGCGCCACGCTCGGTGAGCCAGTGGCGGTTGTGGCTGACACGCAGATTGAAGGCGCTGTCGCCGGAGAAATCGGTGCTGAGGTCCAGGCCGATGCGGAAGTAGTTGGGCCCCCAGGTCTTGTCCTCCATCGCGAACACCAGGGTGTCGCCCTCGGGGCGCGGCGCGACGTGATAGTCGACCCGCTCGTAGTCGCCCGAGGAGGCCAGCAGACGGGCATCGCGCTCGGCGCGGCCGGCATCGAAGCTCTGGCCGGGCTGTGACGCCAACTGGTTCTTGAAGCGCTCAGGATGGGTGCGGTCGCTGCCCTCGAACACCACGGCCGCGAGCCGGTGATCGCGTTGCTGGGGCTGCATGCGGGCGAGCCGCCACTGGGCATAGGCCTCGGGTGGCAGGGCCAGCGCCTGCAGCTGTGGCAGCAGCGCCAGCGCGGCCTGCTCGCCCAGGCGGATGAACTCCTTGCTGCGTTCGAAATCGCCGGCGCTGAGCGTGCCGAGCTGCGGCGTCAGCAGCAGGTCCTGCTCCCACAGCGAGGCCAGGCTGCGCTGCACATTCTGCTCGGTGAGGATGTTGATCATCTGGGCGGTCAGGCCGACCAGGGAGCCCAGGCTGTCGCGGCCGGACAGCGGCGTACCCACATTGACTGCGATCAGGCGCTGCGCGCCCATGCTGCGCGCCACATCGACCGGCAGATTGTTGACCAGGCCACCATCGCCCAGGATGCGACCCTCGCGCTCGGTGGGGGCGAACACCCCCGGAACGCTCATGCTGGAGCGCAGGGCCAGCGCCAGATCGCCCTCGGCCATCACCACCTGGCCACCGCTCTCCATATCGGTGGCGATGGCGCGAAATGGGGTGGGTAGCGCGTCGAAGCGCTTCTGCAGGGCCACCGGCAGCGTCAGCCGACGCAGCAGCATCTCCAGGCCGCGGCTGGACAGCGTGCCCTGCGGCGCACGTATCGCGCCGTCGCGCAGACCCAGCTCCAGCGCCGCGGAGAACTCGAAGTCCTCCTCCTTGCGGCGCTGCGAGAGCTGCTGCCGATCGACCCGGCTGGCGAAGACCTGGGCCCAGTCTATGGCCAGCAGCTCGCGCTCCAGCTCCTCGGCCGACATGCCGCTGGCATAGAGGCCGCCGACGATGGCGCCCATCGAGGTGCCGGTGACCAGATCGACGGCGATGCGCTCGCGCTCCAGCACCTTCAGCACGCCCACATGGGCCAGGCCACGGGCACCGCCACCCGACAGCACCAGGCCTATCCTGGGCCGCTCCTGCGGGTCCTGTGCCTGGGCCGGCAACAGCACGGCCAGCAGCAAGGCGGCGGCGCCCAGGCTGCGCCGCAGCCTTGCGTGCCGCGGTCTCATTCCGGCCCGCCCAGGTCCTGCATCAGGGTGTTCAGCGCCTGCTGAACCAGACTCTGTTCATCGTCCAGCGGCGCGATCAGGCCATTGGCCAGCAGCTGTTCCAGTGCGCCGCGGGTCAGCGAATGGCGCTCGTCGGTGTCCTGGCCGACGAAGAGGAAGAACTGGCGGCTTTCGCTGATCCAGGCCACCTGGGCGGTGATCCAGTCGCTCTGCACGAAGAGGTGGTACCAGGCGCCGACCTGCAGTCGTTCGACCCAGGCGTCGAGTGCGACCCGGGCTGCGTCGCTACCTGAGTAGAGCGTCACCGGGACAGTCGGCAGTTCGCCGCGATCGACATGGGCGTGGGCCCAGTGGCTGGGCAGCTGCGATTCGCGTTCGCTGAGCAACTGTTGCAGCTTGTCCTCGGGGCTGGGCGGCGGCACGTACTGCGGGGCGACCGGCGCCGGCGATGGCGTCTGGCCGCGCAGCAGGCGGCCATGGGTCTGCATCAGCTCGTCCAGCACCGGCGCGCGCTTGTCGGCCGGCAGGGCGATGCTGTCGCAACCGCGCTGCAGCTGGGCAATCAGCGCGGGCAGGCTGGCGCGCAGGCGCTCGCGTTCGGCCGGGCTGGCGGGCGGCTGCAGGCTGGCCAGCAGCTGGTCCACCCAGTCGATATGGGCATGGGCTACCGGCGCGTCGCGTCCGTCCTGCACCATGGCCTGCACGATGACCTCAACCCAGCGGGTCTTGAGGAAGTCGCGCAGGGTCTTGCTGAGCTGCACGCCCGGGCCGGCCTCGGCCAGCTGGGCCTTGACCTGCTCGCGCAGCACCTGCAGCCAGGGGCCGCGCATCTGCTCGCGCTCTAGCGCGGCCAGGACGGCGCTGCTACGTTCGCTGCGCTGACGCGCCTGCTCGCTGATGAAGCCGTCGACCTCGGCGTAGACCATCTCGAAGTTCGCCGCTGTCGGTTGCGGTTGGCTCACCAAGCGCTCGACGCGATCGCTCATGAAGCGCAGAAACTCCTGCAGCCGGGCATCGTCCGCGCGTTCAAAACCCATGCCATGGCCGGCCACCCGGTTAAGCAGTCTCCATGTGGGATGGTCCTGGCGGCGCAGCAGGCTCAGGTCCGTCATCGCCAGCCGCGTGACCGCCACCTGCAGCCGCGCCAGCAAGGCCTTGATGGGCGGCAGCAGCCGCGGATCGGCCAGGATCTGGTCGTAGAGCCGCGACAGCATGTCCTTGCCCGAGCCGCCGCCACTGCTGCCGGGGCCTAGCAGCGGGGCGCCGCTGGCGTCCAGACCCTGGGGTCGGGAGTTGTGGGCCTCGACACGCCGTGCCACGCTGTCCAGCGAAGCCGGCTGATGGCTGGGTAGCACGGAATCGCTGTGTTCGCGGGCGCGGTTCAGTCGCAGCACGTCGATCGGGCGGTTGGCGGCATGACTGGCCACCAGGGGTGTCAGTTCGGCCGCACGCAGCTGGGCGCACAGGCTGCCGTAGAGCCTGCCCAGGGTCTTGGCCAGGGGCGTGGCGATGATGCGCATCAGCGCATAGCGGTCTTCCCCTTCCAGGCCGCTGGGTTGCAGGGCTTGGAACAGCCCGCTGGCGAAGATTTCCGCGCGCAGCGGGTTGTCGCTCTTGCGCGCGCGCGCGGTGCCGCGCAGCGCGGCAAAGTAGTTGTTGAGTTGGTGCAGCTCGCTGCGGTTGTTGTCCTCGATCGCATTGGCCACATGGGCAATCGCCACATCCTGCAAGGCCTGCTGCTCATCGACCAGGCTCAGCGCGTCCAGGGTCAGCGGTTTGGGCTTGTGCAGCGGATCTTCACCCTGCATCGCCGCGCTGAGCATGGTGCTGAGCACCTGCTCATAGTTGCTGGCGAAATGCAGGCGCTGGCGCATCCAGCCGTCGACCAGGCGCGGCGGATGCTGGCGCTGCTGCGTCAGCTCATCGTGGAGGCTGGCCTGCAGCTGGTGAATCAGCGCGGGCAGCAGCGCCAGCGCGTCTTCGACCAGGGGCAGCTGCGTGGGTGCGACGGACATGAGCGTGGTGAACCATTGTTTGCCCGATTATCGACTGTCCCATCAACGCAAAAGGGGGCGCTCGCAAGCGCCCCCCTTCACATCGGTGCACCCGAAAGTGCGCCAGATTTCACATCCGGGCCGACCACGGCCGGTCGGCCGGAGGCAGGACTTACATGTCCATGCCCATGCCGCCCATGCCGCCCATGCCGCCAGGCATGCCGCCGGCCGGAGCCTCGTCCTTCGGCGACTCGGCCACCATGCACTCGGTCGTCAGCATCAGCGAAGCGACCGAAGCGGCGTTCTGCAGCGCGGTGCGGGTCACCTTGGTCGGGTCCAGGATGCCCATTTCGATCATGTCGCCATAGGTGTCGTTGGCGGCATTGAAGCCGTAGTTGCCCTTGCCGGCCAGCACAGCGTTCACGACGACAGAGGCTTCGCCACCGGCGTTGTAGACGATCTCGCGCAGCGGGGCTTCGATGGCCTTCAGCACCAGCTTGATGCCGGCGTCTTGATCGGCGTTGTCGCCCTTGATCTCGCCAGCGGCTTGCTTGGCGCGCAGCAGGGCCACGCCACCACCGGCCACGATGCCTTCTTCAACGGCGGCACGGGTAGCGTGCAGCGCGTCTTCCACGCGGGCCTTCTTTTCCTTCATCTCGACTTCGGTGGCCGCGCCAACCTTGATCACGGCAACACCGCCGGCCAGCTTGGCCACGCGCTCTTGCAGCTTCTCACGGTCGTAGTCGCTGGTGGCTTCCTCGATCTGGATGCGCACTTGCTTGACGCGGGCTTCGATGTCGGCAGCAGCACCGGCGCCGTCGATGATGGTGGTGTTTTCCTTGCCCACTTCGACGCGCTTGGCCTGGCCCAGGTCGGCCAGCGTGACCTTCTCCAGCGTCAGGCCGACTTCCTCGGCGATGACCTTGCCACCGGTCAGGATGGCGATGTCTTCCAGCATGGCCTTGCGACGGTCGCCGAAGCCCGGAGCCTTGACGGCCACAACCTTCAGGATGCCGCGGATGGTGTTGACCACCAGGGTCGCCAGCGCTTCGCCTTCGACTTCTTCAGCGATGATCAGCAGCGGACGGCCGGCTTTGGCCACCTGCTCCAGCGTGGGCAGCAGGTCGCGGATGTTGCTGATCTTCTTGTCGAACAGCAGCACGAAGGGGTTGTCCAGGATGGCCGACTGCTTTTCCTGGTTGTTGATGAAGTAGGGCGACAGGTAGCCACGGTCGAACTGCATGCCTTCGACGACATCCAGCTCGTTGTTCAGGCTCTTGCCGTCTTCGACGGTGATCACGCCTTCCTTGCCAACCTTGTCCATCGCGTCGGCGATGATCTGGCCGACGTCGGAATCGCTATTGGCCGAGATCGTGCCGACCTGGGCGATTTCCTTGCTGGTGGTGGTGGCCTTCGAAGCCTTCTTCAGCTCGGCGACCAGGGCGGTGACCGCCTTGTCGATGCCGCGCTTCAGGTCCATCGGGTTCATGCCGGCGGCCACGTACTTCATGCCTTCGCGCACGATGGCCTGGGCCAGCACGGTGGCGGTGGTGGTGCCGTCACCGGCGTTGTCAGAAGTCTTGGAAGCGACTTCCTTGACCATCTGGGCGCCCATATTCTGCAGCTTGTCCTTCAGCTCGATTTCCTTGGCCACGGACACACCGTCCTTGGTCACGGTGGGGGCGCCGAAGGAGCGCTCGAGCACCACATTGCGGCCCTTCGGGCCAAGGGTCACCTTGACCGCATTGGCCAGGATGTTCACGCCTTCAACCATGCGGGCACGGGCCTCGCCGCCAAAGATCACGTCTTTTGCTGCCATATGTATATCTCCGAATTCTCTAGATGGGGGTGTTCAGCAGGGGTGGCAGATTTACTTCTGCACCACGGCGAAGAGGTCTTCCTCGCGCATCACCAGCAGCTCGTCGCCATCGACCTTGACGGTCTGGCCGCTGTACTTGCCGAACAGCACGCGGTCGCCCACGGCCACGTTCAGGGCGATGAAGTCGCCCTTGTCATTGCGCTTGCCAGGACCCACGGCCAGCACTTCGCCCTGATCCGGCTTTTCAGCGGCGGCGTCGGGGATGACGATGCCGGAAGCGGTCTTGGTTTCTTGTTCCAGACGCTTAACGATCACGCGATCGTGCAGAGGACGCAGTTTCATCACATCTCCTTGAGATTCTTCAACAGTGCTTGGAAATCAGGGTGCACAGTGAACAGGGCACCCATTCACATGCGGCGTTCCAACCGGCCATCAGCAGCCTGCTGGATCGTTAGCACTCAAGCTTGTCGAGTGCTAGCAGAAGGCATTATAGGGGCGAGGGCATTGCTTTCAAGAGGCCTCGTGGTCATGTCCTCATCGCCGCCCTGCTGACCCCGTGGGCGCTGTGCGCGCAAAGACTTGCTCGGTCGCAAGACGGGGCTTTCCGGAGAACGCTATCGTCGAGGCTGACGCGACTTTCTGCCCCCGCATGTCCGATCCGATCCGGCTTTCGCTGCCCGTGCTGCGCCCCCTGTTGGCCGGTCTGCTTTTGGCTGCGGCATTGCCGGCATCGGCCGGCGACGCGTCGCGCAGTCTGACGCTGGAGGCCTTCACCGAAGAATGGCCGCCTTACAACTACAGCGAGCAAGGGCAGCTCAAGGGCATTGCCAGCGATGTGCTGCGTGCCAGCTGCAAGGAGGCGGCGATCGACTGCCGGCTGGCCAGCGTGCCCTGGGCGCGGGCCTATCAGACGGCCTTGCGCCAGCCCAATACCTTGGTCTACACGACGGCCCGGCGGCCGGATCGCGAGCATGATTTCGTCTGGATCGGCCCCTTGCTGAGCCGCAGCACCTGGATATACGGCCTGGCTGCCAAGCATCCGCAGGCCTTGGAGCGACAGGCAATCGGCGGCTTGCGCTTTGCGGTGGTGCGCGGCGAGGCGGCGGCCCAGGACCTGCTGACGGCCGGCGTGCCGGCAGCGGCCCTGGTGCCGGAGGCCTCCAATGCCTCGGTGTGGCGCATGTTGATGGCCGGGCATGTGGATGCGGTGGTCGATACCGAGGTGGGCATGGCCTGGAACCTGCGGCTGCTGGGCGCCGACGCGGCACGGGTGCGGGCCCTGATGCCGCTCAGCGGGGAGGGCGCCTACTATTTCGCGCTGAACAAGCAGTCCGATCCGCTGATCGCCGAGCGCCTGCAGGCCGCGCTGGACAAGCTGCGCCGCAGCGGCGCGCTGGACGAGATCAAGCGCCGGTATCTGGGCGGCAGCTGAGGTGAATTTTGCTGCGCCGCAGCAAATCTGTCACACTGAGTGGCCGGTTTTCGGCCCTTTCCGGGCCGTCGCGGCATTCTTGCCTGGGTTGCCATCATCATGAAACGTCCCTCCGCGCTGCGCGCCGCTGATCTGCGCGGTCTCAGCCGCCTGGGCACCGAGGCCACGCTGGGCCTGGTGGATCTGGTCGAGGCGGTGCATCAGCGCGTGGCCAGCCTGCCTGGCTTCACCCGCGCCGATGGCCGCAGCGGCGGCCTGACCGGACTGGTCTATCGCTCGATACGTGGCGTCACCCGCCTGGCGGGCGGTGGCATCGAAGGGCTGCTGGCCTTGCTGGCGCGCGATCTGCAAGCGCCCGCCGACGCAACCGCGCAACCCGAGCGCGAGGCCCTGTTGGCGGCCCTCAACGGGGTGCTGGGCGACCGCCTGGCCGCCAGCGCCAACCCGCTGGCACTGCCCATGAGCCTGCGTCAGCAGGGGCGCGCCCTGGGCGACAGCGCGCCGGCCGATGCCGGGCCGCGCCTGCTACTGCTGATCCACGGCCTGTGCATGAATGATCTGCAGTGGCAGCGCGAGGGCCACGACCATGGCCGGGCGCTGGCCGAAGCCCTGGGCTACACCCCGGTCTATCTGCACTACAACAGTGGTCTGCCTGTTGGCGCCAACGGCCTGGCCCTGGCCCAGCTGCTGGACCGATACCTGCGCGGCTGGCCGCAGCCCCTGCAGCACTTCGCCATCCTGGGGCACAGCATGGGCGGGCTGGTGGCACGCAGCGCCATCCATCAGGCCGGGCGGCTGGGTCTGGACTGGCCGCAGCGGCTTGATGACCTGATCTGCCTGGGCACCCCGCATCTGGGCGCACCGCTGGAGCGCGCCGGTCACTGGGTCGACATCCTGCTCGGCGCCACCCCCTATGCAGCGCCCTTTGCCCGCCTGGGCCAGCTGCGCAGCGCCGGCATCACCGATCTGCGCCATGGCCAGCTATTGCTCGATGAGGCCGGGGGCGACCGTTTCTCCCGTCAGGCCGCGCCGCCGGTCACCGTGCCGCTGCCGCAGGGACCGCGCAGCCATGCGCTGGCCGGCACCCTGGGGCAGGCCGGCGGCGTCAAGACGGCCTTGCTGGGCGATGGCCTGGTGCCGCTGGACAGCGCGCTGGGTCGTCATCCCGACCCGCAGCGCTGCCTGGCATTCCCGCCCGAGCGCCAATGGGTGGGCGAGGGGGTGGGCCATCTGGCCCTGCTCAGCGATGCTGCGGTGTTCGAACGCCTGCGCCAGATCCTGGCCTGAGCGGCCTTGCCGGCAGCTTCAGTCGCGGGTCTTCAGGCCCAGTGCGCGCCAGCCGTCCAGGCCCAGCTTCTCCAGCGTGGCGATATTGGCCTCGTAGATCGCGTCGGTATCGGCCATGGTCGCCACGGCACGCTCTATGCTGCTCTCGCGAAGCAGGTGCAGCGTGGGGTAGGGTGAGCGGTTGCTGTAGTTCGTGATGTCGGCGGGGTCCGTGCCCTCGAACTGGTAGTCCGGATGGAAGCTCGCCACCTGCAGCTCGCCGTCCAGCTCCAGATCCTCCACCAGCGCATCGGCCGCGCCCAGAAAGTCGTTGAAGTCCAGGAAGTCGGTGAGCACCCGGGGATGGATCAGCAGCGTGGTCTCGACCTCGTCGGGATCGCTGCGGCGCAACAGAAGCAGCTCGCGCGCCAGCTCCTTCAGCAGTGCTTCGGGCGTATCGGCCTCGCTGACCACATAGCGCAGCCGATTGTTCACCTGCACGCTCTTGGCAAAGGGGCACAGGTTCAGGCCGATCACGGCCTTCTCCATCCAGGCCTGCGTGTCGCTCTGGACTTTCTGCTTGTCGTCTTCAGTCATTCTGTGCAAGCCCGGCCAGGGCCTGGGCGCCGGCCCTGTGGGCCTGGTTGAGGATCTGCGCCTTCCAGACATCGGTGTCGATGTAGAAGGCATCGCGCATCTGGCGCTTGATACGGGCTGCCAGCTCGGCCGGCGTCTCCGGGTGCGCCTCCAGCCAATGTTCGGCACGCAGCGCGGCAATCATCTCGCCCAGCGGCAGGGTGCCGTACTCCAGCGCGATGCCGGTGTACTGGGCCTGCGGGCAGGCATCGGCGATCGCATTCCACATCAGACCCTGGAGCGGCGCCGAGCTGGAGCTGCCGTCATAGATCGAGGTCACGTCGGCGCCCCACCAGCGGCGCGCGCGCGCGATCGCGGCGGCGTCGTCACGCCCGGCCCAGATCTTCTCGCCATGGCCCTGCGGTCCCAGGCCGGTGTGCAGATCGATCCAGGCAATGCGTCGGGCACCACGCCCCTGCTCTTCCAGCAGGTGGCGCAGGGTCACATTGCTCCAGGTCGGCGCGTGGCCGCCATAGAACAGGCCTAACTCATGCTTGTACTGGCCGCTGCTGATGGCGGTCTGCAGCGCCCGCTCGCCATGACGGGCCGCATAGTCGGCCAGCAGGGCCTCGTCGGCGGCGCTGGGCGGCCAGTGCTGCGGCAGCAGCGCGGCCGCCAGCTCGTCATAGCCGGGGTTGTCGGGCAGGGGCTGGTGAAAGTCGTGGAAGTTGCGGTTCAGGTCCACGCCTTCCTGGGTGACGCGCCGCCACCAGGAGAAGCCGTAGGGATTGAGCGCATGCAGATAGAGCACCGCCACACCGCTGGTGCGCACCGCTGCGAGCCAGCCGGGGTCGGACAGCAGGGCCACCTGCACCCCCGAGCCACAGAAGCCCTCGACCCCATGGCAGGCGCTCGAAATGATCAGCAGACGCTCGGCCTGGCGCGGGCCCTGGCGCACCGCGTCCAGTGCCAGACGCTCGCCGTCGCGGCCCAGCAGCGGATGCCAGTGCGGCTCGTTGTCCAGACCGGCCGCGTCGACGGCGGCCAGGAACTTCGCGCGCGCCTCGGCATAGCTCTGCGAGAAGTGCTGGGCGGCGCTCATCTCAGGGCCTGGGGCTGTTGAGCCATTGCTCGGCCATGCGCACCCACATCGAGCCGCCCAGCGGGATCAGCTCGTCATTGAAGTCATAGCTGGGGTTGTGCAGCATGCAGGGCCCCATGCCGTGGCCGCCGATGCGGTGGCTGCCATCGCCATTGCCGATCAGGAAATAGCAGCCCGGCTTGTCCAGCAGGTAGTAGCTGAAGTCCTCGGCCCCCATGGTGGGCTCGAACTCCTGCACATTGGCCTCGCCCACCATCTCGCTGAGCACGCCACGCACGAACTCGGTCTCCTTGGGGTGGTTGATGGTGGGTGGGTAGTTGCGGCGGAACTCGAACTCGCAGCTGGCCTCGAAGGCCGCGCAGGTGGCTTCGGCCATGGCCTGCATGCGCCGCTCGATCAGGTCCAGCACCTCCAGCGTGAAGGTGCGCACCGTGCCCTGGATCTCTACCGAGTCGGGCACCACATTGGTGGCCTCGCCGGCATGGATCATGGTCACCGAGATCACGCCGGCATCGATGGGCCGCTTGTTGCGGGTGATGATGGTCTGGAAGCCCTGCACCAGCTGGCAGGCCACCGGCACCGGATCCACGCCCAGGTGTGGCAGTGCGGCATGCGAGCCCTTGCCGCGTATCGTGATCTTGAACTCATTGCTGGAGGCGAACACCGGGCCGCTCTTCAGCGCGAACTGGCCGGCCGCCATGCCGGGCCAGTTGTGGGCGCCGAACATCGCCTCCATCGGGAAGAGCTTGAAAAGGCCGTCCTTGATCATCTCGCGGGCGCCGCCGCCGCCTTCCTCGGCCGGCTGGAACACCAGGTAGACCGTGCCGTCGAAATTGCGGTGCTGGGCCAGATGCTTGGCCGCCGCCAGCAGCATGGCCGTATGGCCGTCGTGACCGCAGGCGTGCATCTTGCCGGGGTACTTGCTGGCATGGGCGAACCGGTTGTGTTCGGTCATCGGCAGCGCGTCGATATCGGCGCGCAGGCCCACGGCACGATCGCTGCTGCCGTTCTTGACAATGCCCACGACGCCGGTCTTGCCCAGGCCGCGGTGCACCGGTATGCCCCAGCCCTCGAGCGTGGTGGCGATCAGTTCGGCGGTGCGCTCTTCCTTGAAGCACAGCTCGGGGTGGGCATGGATATCGCGTCGCAGGGCGGCGATGCCGGGGGCATCGGCCAGGATGGTGTCGATCAGCTTCATGGCTTGCTCAGGCTCCGGTAGCGGCGTCGGCAGCAAGGCCGGCCGGGGCGACCGAGTTTACTCGGGGGTTCGCCGCCTTGCTCGGCAGCGCCCTGCCGGGCGCGCAGGCTTGGGCGATGTGCAATAGTTCGGCCCTATGTCCAGCGCCACCCCCGCCACCACCGGCAGCCGCATCGTCAACGGTGCCTGCCCGCATGACTGCCCCGATACCTGCGCGCTGCGCATCACCGTCGAGAACGAACGGGTGATCAAGGTGCAGGGCCGCTCCGAGCATGCCAGCACCCACGGGGCGCTGTGCACCAAGGTCTCGCGCTACGCCGAACGCAGCTATCACCCCGAGCGCGTGCTGCGGCCGCTCAAGCGCGTCAGCGCCAAGCATGAGGCGCCGCGCTTCGAGCCGGTGAGCTGGGCCCGGGCCCTGGCCGATATCGCGGCGCGGCTGCAGCGCATCGCCGCGCGCGACCCCCAGGCCATACAGCCCTACAGCTACGCCGGCACCATGGGCCTGATCCAGGGCGAGAGCATGGCGGCACGCTTCTTCAACAAGCTGGGTGCGGCGCGGCTGGATCGCACGATCTGCGCCTCGGCCGGTGCCGCGGCGCTGACGGCCAGCTACGGCAATCGGGTGGGCATGCATCTGCGCTTCTTTGCCGAGTCGCGCCTGATCCTGATCTGGGGCAGCAATTCCATCGCCTCCAATCTGCATTTCTGGACCTATGCGAATGCGGCCAAGCGCGCCGGCGCCAAGCTGATCTGCATAGACCCGCGCAAGACCGAGACCGCCGACAAATGCCATCAGCACATCGCGCTGCTGCCGGGCAGCGACGGTGCCCTGGCCCTGGGCCTGATGCATGAGCTGATCGTCAATGACTGGCTGGATCACGACTACCTGGCCCGGTATGTCGATGGCTGGGACGAGTTGCGCGCCAAGGCCCTGGACTGGCCGCCCGAGCGGGTCGCCGAGGTCTGCGGCCTGAGCGCCGACGAGGTGCGCGGCCTGGCGCGCGACTACGGCACGACGGCACCGGCCGCGATACGCCTGAACTACGGCATGCAGCGGGTGCGCGGCGGCGGCAACGCGGTGCGTCTGATTGCCATGCTGCCCTGCCTGACCGGCGCCTGGCGGCACCGGGCCGGCGGCCTGCTGCTGTCGAGCTCGGGCTGGTTCGCGCCGGTCAAGAACACGGCCGCGCTTGAGATGCCCGAGCTGCTGGCCGGCCGCCGGCCGCGCACGATCAATATGAGCACCATCGGCGATGCGCTGCTGGACCCGGCGCTGGCCCCGCCGATCGAAGCGCTGATCGTCTACAACAGCAACCCGGTCGCGGTGGCGCCCGAGTCGCCCAAGGTGATCCAGGGCTTTCAGCGCGAGGACCTGTTCACCGTGGTGCTCGAGCATTTCATGACCGACACCGCCGACCTGGCCGACTATGTGCTGCCGGCCACCACCCAGCTGGAGCACCTGGACGTGCATACCAGCTACGGCCATACCGATGTGCTGATCAACGAGCCGGCGATTGCGCCGCTGGGCGAGGCCAAGCCCAATACCCAGATCTTCCGCGAGCTGGCCGCGGCCATGGGTTTCACCGAGCCCTGCTTTGCCGAAACCGACGAGCAGCTCGCCGCCCGGGCCTTCAGGGCGTCTATCGATTTCGGGCGCCTGCGTGCCCAGGGCTGGCAGAGCCTGGACCTGCCCGAGGCACCGTTTGCCGACGGCGGCTTCCACACCCCCAATGGCCGGGCCCAGGCTGCCGGGGCCGACTATGTGCCCAATTACGAGAGCCGGCTCTCGGCGCCCGGGCTGGCGGCCCGCTACCCGCTGGCCATGATCTCGCCGCCGGCGCGCAACTTCCTCAACAGCAGCTTCGTCAACGTCAAGAGCCTGCGCGATATCGAGGGCGAGCCCTTGCTGGAGATGCATGCGGCCGATGCGGCAGCGCGCGGCCTGGCCGATGGTGGCCTGGTGCGGGTGTTCAACGAGCGCGGCAGCTATCACTGCGCGCTGCGCATCAGTGATCGGGCCCGCCCCGGCGTGGTCAACGGCCTGGGCGTCTGGTGGCGCAAGCTCGGGCCGCGCGGCACGAATGTCAACGAGCTGACCCATCAGCGGCTCACCGATATCGGCAATGCGCCCAGCTTCTATGACTGCCTGGTGGAGGTGGCGGCCGCGTGATCAGCCTGCGCGCCGGGTTTGCTGCGCTCGCCCTGAGCCTGCTGGGCCTGATGGGCTTGTCCGGCTGCAGCCAGCTGGGTTATCTGGCCCAGGCCGGCGGCGGTCATCTGGCCCTGGTCAATGCGGCCCGGCCGGTCGAGCAATGGCTGGCCGATCCGGCGCTGGAGCCGGGCCTGCGCGAGCGCCTGCTGCTGGCGCAGCGCCTGCGCCAGTTCGCGGTGAGCGAGCTGAAGCTGCCCGACAACGCCAGCTACCGCCGCTATGCCGATCTGCAGCGCCCAGCCGCGGTCTGGAACGTGGTGGCCGCGCCGGCGCTGAGCCTGGAGCTCAAGACCTGGTGCTACCCGCTGATGGGCTGTGCCGGCTACCGCGGCTTCTTTGAGCGCACCGAGGCCGAGGCCTTCGGCGAGCAGCTGCGCCGGCAGGGCTGGGAGGTGCTGGTCTACGGCGTGCCCGCCTACTCATCGCTGGGCTGGAGCAACTGGCTGGGCGGCGATCCGCTGCTCAACACCTTCATCAGCTACGAGGAGGGCGATCTGGCGGCGATGATCTTTCACGAGCTGGCCCACCAGATCGCCTATGCGGCCGACGACACGGTCTTCAACGAGAGCTTCGCCACCGCGGTGGAACGCATGGGCACCGCGGCCTGGCTGGCGCAGCCAGGGCGCTCGGCCGCGCGCGCGCGCCACGCGGCCAGCCAGCAGCGCCGCAGCGCCTTCCGGGCCCTGACCCGGGAGTACCGCGAACGCCTGCAGCGGCTCTATGCCAGCCCGCTGTCCGAGGACGAGAAGCGCGGCGCCAAGGCCCGCTTGTTCGAGGAGCTGCGCCGCGCCGGGCGCGCCCAGTCCGGCTACGATGCCTGGTTCGCGCAGGCCAACAATGCCAGCCTGGCGATACAGGCAGCCTATTCAGACCTGAGCCCTGCCTTCGAGGCGCTGTATGAGCGCCAGGGGCGGGATTGGCAGCTTTTCTATGCCGAGGTGCGCCGCCTGGCGGCTCTGCCGCGCGAGGCGCGGCGCCAGGCCCTGGCGGCACCAGCGACTGACAAGGAGTGATTCCAGATGGCCGATATCCGTATCCACCGTGAGCATGCCCTGGGGCTGAAGCGCGCCCGCGAGATCGCCTGGGACTGGGCCGAGCAGGTCGAGCAGAAGTTCGATATGGAATGCACGGTGCTGGAGGGCAAGACCAGCGACACGGTGGAGTTCAGCCGCTCCGGCGTCAAGGGCGAGTTGATCGTCACCGCCGAGCATTTCGAGTTGCATGCCAAGCTGGGCCTGCTGCTGGGTGCCTTCAAGAACACCATAGAGGCCGAGATCCAGAAGGAATTGGACGGGCTGCTCAGCGCGGCCGGCAAGAAGAAGCCGGCCGTCAAAAAGAGCAAGACGGGCTGAGGGCCCGTCTTGCCGTTGAAGTGCGGTGGGCTTACTTCAGCGACTCGATCAGATCGATGTACTGCTGCATCGCCTCTTCGCTGCTGCTGCCCTTCAGCTCGTTCCAGGCGTCCCACTTGGCACGCCCCACCATATCGGTGAAGCCGGGGCGCTTCTCCTCGACATCGCCGCTGCTGGCCTGCTTGTACAGCGCATAGATCTTCAGCAAGGTCATATTGTCCGGACGCTCGGGCAACTGCTTGGATGCGGCCACGGCGGCTTCGAACTGGTCTTTGAGGCTCATCTTGTCTCCTGGATGCTGCTTGAGTAGGCCCGACTTGGTGACAATCGGGATGGACGCGGCCGATGTTAACCAGCAATGTCTGGGGCCGACACTCTAAGAACACAGGAGACTGCCTTGGCTCAAGCGCTGGAACGCATGTCGCGGGTGGACACCGCCTGGCTGCGCATGGACACCGAGGCCAATCTGATGATGATCGTCGGTGTCTGGCTGATCAAGCCGGGCATCAGCCTGGCGGCGCTGCGCGAGCGCGTCGAGGCCCGCCTGCTGCAGTACGCGCGCTTCCGCCAGCGGGTGGTGGAGGACGCGCTCGGTGCCCAGTGGGTGGAGGACGAGGACTTCGATATCGCACGCCATGTGCGCGGCGAGATCCTGCTGCCCATGCGCGGCCAGAGCCCGCAACAGGCGCTGCAGTCGCGGGTCGGCGATCTGGCCGCCACGCCGTTGGATGCCGCTCACCCTTTGTGGCAGTTCCAGCTGATCGAGGACTACCAGGGCGGCAGCGCGCTGATCGCGCGCATCCACCATTGCATCGCCGATGGCATTGCGCTGATCGCGGTGATGCTGTCCATCACCGATGGCGGCAAGGCACCGCCGCGGCGCCAGCAGCAGCCGCGTGACGATCAGGACTGGCTGACCGATGCGCTCTTGCGTCCGATCAGCGATATGACGATCAAGGCCATCCATCTGGCCGGAGCCGGCGTGGCCAGGTCGGTCGATACGCTGATCAATCCACCTCATCCGGTCGACAGCTCGCTGGACATGGCGCGCATGGGCTATCAGGCGGTCAGCGATGTGGCGGCCTTTGCGCTGATGCCCGACGATTCGCCCACCCGCCTGAAGGGCAAGCCGGGCGCGCGCAAGAAGGTGGCCTGGGACGACGGACTGTTGCTGGACGAGGTCAAGGCGGTGGGCAAGGCGCTGGGCTGCTCGGTCAACGATGTGCTGCTGAGCTGCGTGGCCGGCTCCATCGGCCGCTATCTGGCCGATCTGGGCGAGGACCCCAGCGGCAAGGAAATCCGGGCCATGGTGCCGGTCAATCTGCGGCCCATGGAGAAGGCCTACCAGCTGGGCAACCGCTTCGGCCTCGTGCCCCTGGTGCTGCCGATTGGCATTGCCAATCCGGTGGAGCGGCTTTACGCGGTGCGTGCGCGCATGCAGGATTTGAAGGGCAGCTTCCAGCCGGTGCTGGCCTTCGGCCTGCTGTCGGTGGCGGGCCTGCTGATCAAGCCGGTGCAGCATGCGATGCTGAACATCTTCGCCAAGAAGGCCACCGCGGTGATGACCAATGTGCCGGGCCCGGCCGAGGCGCTGAAGTTCTGCGGCTCCACCGTGGAGCGGGTGATGTTCTGGGTGCCGCAGTCGGGCGATATCGGTGTGGGCGTGTCCATCCTCACCTATGCCGGCAAGGTGCAGTTCGGCCTGATCACCGACAGCCAGCTCTGCCCCGAGCCGCAGGCCATCATCGACCGCTTTGCCCCCGAGTTCGAGAAGCTGCTGTCGCTGGCCCTGATGCTGCCCTGGGGCGACGAACTGGTCGACTGAAACGGTCGGCGGCACTGCCGCCGACTGGCTTGCTGGACTTACTTGGCGGACTTGGCCGTCGGTCGGCCGGCTGCGGTCGGGTAGGCGTTCATCACGCGCACCGGGTCGGCCTTGTCCAGATAGGCGGCGTACTGGCCCTCGGTGCAGGCCAGGGTCTTGCCGGCCTGGACCTCGCCCTTGAGCTGACCCTTGGCGTAGACGAACTGGTATTCGTTGGCGGCGCCGGGCTTGGCATAGGCGCTGCTGTAGCTGGCGGCGCAATCGGCCTGCAGTGCGGCGATCTCGGCGGAGGGCTGGGCGGCCAGGGCCAGGGTGGCGCCACCGGCGAGCAGGGTGGCGGTCATCAGGCGCTTCATCGTCATCATCATTCTTGAACCTCGGGAACGGGTGGGAAAGGGCGATGCCTCGGGGTACTGCGAGGCGCAGCTTAGCCGCGCCGACCGGTCCGCGCCAACCGCGAAGCAGGGGGTGTCACTGGGGAAATCCCGCCGGCAAAACGTGAATTGTGCGCAGGCGGCGCGCCGCTCGTGCGTTATTCGTCCAGCTCTTCGCGGGCCAGCTCCACATCCAGGCATTCCATCGCGTCCATCGGCTCGCAGGCGGCCGCCTCGGCATAGAGCTGCTCGGCCTCCTTCATGCGCTTGTCGCCCTCCAGCATCACCAGGCCGTTGGCCCGCTCGATCATCGCGATCGCGCTGCTGGGGTTGAGCTTCAGGGCCTGTTCGAAGAGCTTGAGGCCGGTGGCGGCATCGGCGCCCTGGGTCTTGCCCAGCAGCTTGCCAACCTTGTCGATCACCTCGGCATGGAAGGCGCCCAGCGCGATATGGGCGTCGGCATGCTTGGGCTGCAGCGCGATGGTCTGCTCCAGCGCATGCTTGACCTTGCTCCCCAGGCCCTGGGTCAGCGCCTTGGCCACGCTGATGCCCTGGCCGTAGCGGCCGATCGCATAGGCCTGCCAGTACCAGGCGTTGGGGTTCTTGGGCTCCTCGGCCTGCTGGGCCTCGGCCCGCTCGGCCACCGCCAGGAACATCTCCAGCTTGGCCTTCTCCTTCTTCTCCAGGTAGTTGGCATAGATGGCCTGGGCCTTGTTGGCCACGGTGATGCCGGCCCCGCCGGCGGCCAGGCCGGCCTCGAAGGCCTGCTGGAACTCGCCGGCATGGAAGAGGCGCCAGGCCTCCTGCACCGCCGCGTCCTTGGGCCAGGGCTCGGCATCGCCGGCATGCAGGCGCGCCCAGTGCTTCTTGAGGGCCGCCAGCTCGTAGTTGTAGGCGGCGTTGTCGTAGGGGAAGGCGGTCCACTTGGCCATGGCTTGTCTCCTTGGGGGTCAGGTCTTGTCGGATCGGGCGGGTCGCTGGCTCAGCCCTGGTACTGGCCGGCCAGCTTGAACAGATGCTCGCGCGAGGCGGGCTCCAGATAGGGCAGCAGCAGGCTCAGCACATGGAAGGCGCCGCGCATCAGGGCAGCACCCGCGCGCTCGGGTTCCAGCGCATGGCGCGGGTCGCGCACATATTCGTAGCTGAGCCAGTAGCTCAGCAGCACCACCATGGCTTCAGCGGTGGGGGCGGCCTCGCGCGGCTGCATCGTCAGGCAGCCGCCCTGCTGCAGGCCGGCCAGCACCGAACGCATCGCCTCGCTCTTGTGCCTGAGCACCGCCTGGAAATGCGTTTCCAGCTTGCGGTTCTTGCTGAGCAGGTCGTTCAGGTCGCGGTACAGAAAGCGGTGCTTCCAGATCAGCTCGATCAGCATATGGAAGAACAGCCAGGCGTCCTCCACATGGCGCACCTGCTCGGCCGCGCCCAGCAGTTCGTCCAGCGCGCGCTCGTACTGGCCGAACAGCGCGTTGATCAGCTCGTCCTTGGCGGGGTAGTGGTAGTAGAGGTTGCCCGGGCTGATGCTCAGCTCGGCCGAGATCAGCGTGGTCGAGACATTGGGCTCGCCGAAACGGTTGAACAGATCCAGCGTGACTTCGAGGATGCGCTGCGCGGTCCGGCGCGGCTTCTTGGTGGCCATCGGTTGTTGTCTCCTGGGCCGATTCTGGCATCAAGTCCTGACCCCGCCCTAGAGGCGCGGCCCCAGGCCGCCCCAGGGCAAACCCTGCGCGAGCACGGCCTCGGGACGCTCCCTACAATCGCCCTCCATGCAATCCCATACCCGGCCGGCTGCGAGCTCGCAGCCGGCAATTTCTTTTCAGCAGGTCAGCAAGACCTATCGCGGCGGTCAGGTCAGGGCCCTGGACGGCGTCAGCTTCGACATCCAGCCCGGCGAGTTCTTCGGCCTGCTCGGCCCCAACGGCGCCGGCAAGACCAGCCTGATCAGCATCCTTGCCGGCCTCTCGCGGGCCAGCGGCGGGCGCGTCAGCGTGCTGGGCCACGATGTGGTGGACGACTACGCGGCGGCGCGCAAGGCATTGGGCATCGTGCCGCAGGAGCTGGTCTTCGACCCCTTCTTCAGCGTGCGCGAATCGCTGCGCATCCAGAGCGGCTATTTCGGCGTCAAGAACAACGAGGCCTGGATCGACGAGCTGCTGCAGAGCCTGGGCCTGGCCGACAAGGCCAACGCGAATATGCGCCAGCTGTCCGGCGGCATGAAGCGCCGCGTGCTGGTGGCCCAGGCCCTGGTGCATCGCCCGCCGGTGATCGTGCTGGACGAGCCTACCGCCGGCGTGGACGTGGAACTGCGCCAGACGCTCTGGGCCTTCATCGCGAAGCTGAACAAGCAAGGCCACACGGTGCTGCTGACCACTCACTATCTGGAAGAGGCCGAGGCCCTGTGCCACCGCATCGCGATGCTCAAGAGCGGCCGCATCGTCGCGCTGGACAGCACCAGCAATCTGCTCTCGGGCAAGGCCTCGACCATGCTGCGCTTCAAGACCGATGCGGCGCTGCCGCCGCAAGTGGCGGCCCAGGCGCGTGTGACCGGTCGCATCGCGCAGATCAAGGCGCATGATGCGGCCGAGGTCGAGCAGATTCTCGCCACGCTGCGCAGCGCCGGCTGCAAGGTCGAGGACCTGGAGATCGGCCGCGCCGATCTGGAGGACGTGTTCCTGGAGATCATGCACGCTGCTGCGGAGGTGAGGGCATGAGCGGCATCCGACTCGAGGGTGCCGGCACCCTGTTCTACAAGGAAGTGCTGCGCTTCTGGAAGGTGGCCTTCCAGACCGTGGCCGCACCGGTGCTCACCGCGATGCTCTATCTGCTGATCTTCGGCCATGTGCTGGAAGACCATGTGAAGGTCTACGACTCGGTGGGCTACACCGCCTTCCTGATTCCGGGCCTGGTGATGATGAGCGTGCTGCAGAACAGCTTCGCCAATAGCTCGTCCAGCCTGATACAGAGCAAGATCACCGGCAATCTGGTCTTCCTGCTGGTGACGCCGCTGTCGCATTGGGCCTGGTTCGTGGCCTATGTGGGTGCCTCGATGGTGCGCGGCCTGACGGTGGGCCTGGGTGTGCTGCTGGTGACGGCCTGGTTTGCGCCGCCGGGACTGGCGCAGCCGGGCTGGATACTGGTCTTTCTGCTGCTGGGCTCGGCCATCATGGGCAGCCTGGGCCTGATCGCCGGCCTGTGGGCCGAGAAGTTCGATCAGCTGGCGGCCTTCCAGAACTTCTTCATCATGCCGATGACCTTTCTGTCCGGCGTGTTCTATTCGGTGCATTCGCTGCCGGCCTTCTGGCAGGCGGTCAGCCACCTGAACCCCTTCTTCTACATGATCGACGGCTTCCGCCGCGGCTTCTTCGGGGTCAGCGATGTCTCGCCCTGGCTGTCGCTGGCCATCGTGGCCGTGGCCTTTGTCGCAGTGGCTGGCGTGGCGATGGAACTGCTGCGCCGCGGCTACAAGATCCGCTCCTAGTTAGAATCGCAAGCACCATGGCCGATCCCACCCCCGCCGAAGTCCAGCAATTCATCGCCGCCGGCCTGCCCTGCCAGGCGCTGCAGGTCGAGGGCGATGGCCGGCATTTCTTTGCCACCATCGTCTCCGCTGAGTTCGAGGGTCTGAGCCGGGTGCGCCGCCACCAGCGGGTCTACCAGGCCCTGGGCGAGCGCATGCGCGAGCAGATCCATGCGCTGTCGATGAAGACCCTGACGCCGGCCGAACATGCGGCGGCCCCGGCCGAGCACCATCACTCCTGAGCGCCATCCGCTTTTCTTCAAGCGGGTGGCGGCGAGGCGCCGCCAGGTGAACCCGCTGCCGTCCCGCTGAACCCGATTCACAAGGACGACAGACTCACCATGATCACCCTGGCTCTCTCCAAAGGCCGCATCTTCGAGGAAACCCTGCCGCTGCTGAAGGCCGCCGGTATCGAGGTGCTCGAGGATCCCGAAACCTCGCGCAAGCTGATCCTGCCGACCAACCGCGATGACGTGCGGGTGGTGCTGGTGCGCGCCTCCGATGTGCCGACCTATGTGCAGTACGGCGGTGCGGATCTGGGCGTGGCCGGCCGCGATGTGCTGATCGAGCATGGGCTGGACGGCATGTACCAGCCGCTGGACCTGAACATCGCCAAATGCCGGATGAGCGTGGCAGCGCGCGCCGATTTCGACTACGAGAGCGCGGTCAAGCAGGGCTCGCGCCTGCGCGTCGCGACGAAGTACACCCAGATCGCGCGCCAGCATTTCGCCGACAAGGGCGTGCACGTCGACCTGATCAAGCTCTACGGCTCGATGGAGCTGGCGCCGCTGACCGGCCTGGCCGACGCCATCGTCGACCTGGTCTCCACCGGCAGCACCCTGCGCGCCAACAAGCTGGTGGAGGTCGAGCACATCATGGACATCTCCTCGCGCCTGGTGGTCAACCAGGCCGCGCTGAAGCTCAAGCGTGCGCCGCTGCGCGCGCTGATCGACGCCTTCTCCTCGGCCATTTCCGCGTGAGTGCCGCTGCCATGACCCTGAACCTGCGCCATTTGAACACCGCCAGCGCCGACTTCGAGGCC
Organism: Burkholderiaceae bacterium; assembly: GCA_041920215.1. GTDB lineage: Bacteria > Pseudomonadota > Gammaproteobacteria > Burkholderiales > Burkholderiaceae_C > JAYRSJ01. The sequence goes on from JAYRSJ010000005.1 coordinate 158,081, forward strand.
GAGTTCCAGCGCGTGCTGCACTGGTCGGCCGAGACCGACGCGGCCATCGAGACCCGCGTGGCCGAGATCCTGGCCGATGTGCGTGCGCGCGGCGACGCCGCGGTGCTGGAGTACACGGCCCGTTTTGACGGTGTTGCGGCCGCCGGGCTGGCTGAGCTGGAGCTGACGCGCGAGGAGCTGAAGGCCGCCTTTGACGCGATCACCCCGGCGCAGCGCGACGCGCTGCAGGCCGCTGCCGCCCGGGTGCGCAGCTATCACGAGAAGCAGAAAGAGGCTTGTGGCCTGAGCTGGAGCTATCGCGACGAAGACGGCACCCTGCTGGGGCAAAAGGTGACCCCGCTGGACCGCGTGGGCATCTATGTGCCGGGCGGCAAGGCGGCCTATCCGAGCAGCGTGTTGATGAACGCGATCCCCGCCCAGGTGGCGGGCGTGCCGGAGATCATCATGGTGGTGCCCACGCCAGCCCGCAGGGATGGCGCGTCCAAGGACGCGCGGGGCGAGAAGAACCCGCTGGTGCTGGCCGCCGCCTACGTGGCCGGCGTGCACCGCGCCTTCACCATCGGCGGCGCCCAGGCCGTGGCGGCCCTGGCCTACGGCACGGCCACCGTGCCGCGCGTGGACAAGATCACCGGCCCCGGCAATGCCTATGTGGCCAGCGCGAAGAAGCATGTGTTCGGCCAGGTCGGCATCGACATGATCGCCGGCCCCAGCGAGATCCTGGTGCTGGCCGATGGCACGACGCCGCCGGACTGGGTGGCGATGGACCTCTTTTCACAGGCCGAGCACGACGAGCTGGCGCAGAGCATCCTGCTCTGCCCGGACGCCGCCTACATCGCCCGGGTCCGCGAAGCCATCGAGCGCCTGCTGCCGACCATGCCACGCCAGGCCGTGATCCGGGCCTCGCTCGAAGGCCGTGGCGCGCTGATCCAGACCCGCTCGATGGAGGAGGCCTGCGAGATCTCCAACCGCATCGCCCCTGAGCACCTGGAAGTCAGCAGCCAGGCCCCGCAGCGCTGGGAGCCGCTGCTGCGCCATGCCGGCGCGATCTTCCTGGGCGCCTACACCAGCGAAAGCCTGGGCGACTACTGCGCCGGGCCCAACCATGTGCTGCCCACCTCGGGCACCGCGCGCTTCTCCTCGCCGCTGGGCGTCTACGACTTCCAGAAGCGCAGCAGCCTGATCGAGGTCAGCGCGGCCGGCGCGCAGAAGCTGGGCCCGATCGCGGCCGAACTGGCCTATGGCGAAGGTCTGCAGGGTCATGCGCAGGCGGCGGAGATGCGCCTGAAGAAATGACACGAAGTTCGTGAATCACGAACTTCGTGTTAAATTGCCAGCCATGAAGAACGTGACCGTCAGCATGGAGGACAGCGTGGCCGAATGGGCCCGGCTGGAGGCCGCGCGGCGCAATACCAGCGTGTCCCGCCTGGTCGGCGAGATGCTGGCCGAGAAGATGCGCTCGGACGATGCCTACGAGCGGGCGCTGCAGGACTGGTTGCACCGCGAGCGCACCTGGACCTCGGATGGCCAGGCCTACCCGGCGCGGAGCCAGGAATGACGCCGGTGTTCGTAGACACCTCGGTGCTGATCCGCAGCGAGGACGGCGCCGATCCGCAAGGCCGGACGCAGGTGCTGTCCTGGCTGATGCTGCTGTGGCAGCAGCGCGCCGGCCGGGTTTCGACCCAGGTGCTGAACGACTTCTACCGCCTGGTCACCACCCGCATCCAGCCGCCCATGCCCAATGGCGACGCGCGCGCCGAGGTGCGGCGCTACCAGCGCTGGAATCCCTGGGCGATCGACCATGCGACGGTGGAGAGCGCCTGGTCGATCGAGAGCCGCTTCGGCCTAGCCTATGCCGATGCGCTGATCGTCGCGGCCGCAAAGGCCCAGGGCTGCGAGCTGCTCTTGAGCCTGGAGCTGCCGCACGAGCAGCAGTACGACAGCGTGCGCATCCTCAACCCCTTGCTGACCGGACCCGAAACATGGACCGCCTGAACCAAGCCCTGGCCTGCCTCCGCGAGGATGTGCGCGCCACCCAGGCCTACCCGGTGCAAAGCGCCGCCGGCCTGATCAAGCTGGACACGATGGAGAACCCCTTCCGGCTGCCCGAGGCGCTGCAGCGCGAGCTGGGCGAGCGCTTGGGGCGCGTGGCCATCAACCGCTACCCGGCCGAACGCACGCAAGAACTGGCACGCGCCCTGGCCGCCCATGCCGGCATGCCCGCGGGCTGCGGCATCACGTTGGGCAATGGCTCGGACGAGATCATCACGATGCTGACGATGGCGGTCAGCCGCCCCGGCGCCAAGATCCTGTCGCCGCTGCCCAGCTTCGTGATGTACGGCATCTCGGCGCGCTACCAGGGCCTGGACTTCGTCGGCGTGCCGCTGACGCCCGACTTCGAGCTGGACGCGGCGGCCATGCTGGCCGCGATTGAGCAGCACCAGCCGGCGCTGATCTACCTGGCCTACCCGAACAACCCGACCGGCAACCTCTGGGATGCGGCCGTGATCGAGCGCATCGTCCAGGCCGCCCCGGGCCTGGTGGTGATGGACGAGGCCTACCAGCCCTTTGCCGAGCGCGATTCGATGGCGCTGCTGGCCAGGTACCCGCAGGTGCTGGTGATGCGCACAATGAGCAAGTTCGGCCTGGCCGGCGTGCGCATCGGCTATCTGATTGGCGCGCAGAGCCTGATCGCCGAGATCGACAAGATCCGCCCGCCCTTCAACGTGGGCGTGCTGAACGCCGAGGCGGGCCTGTTCGCGCTGGCGCATGCCGAGGTCTATGCCGAGCAGGCGCGGGTGCTGCGTGCCGAGCGCGAGCGGGTGATGGCGGCCCTGCAGGCCCTGCCGGGCGTGCGGCCATTCCCCAGCCAGGGCAATATGATCCTGGCGCGGGTGGCCGACGCGGCCGCGGCCTTTGCCGGCATGAAGGCGCGCGGCGTGCTGATCAAGAACGTCTCGGCCATGCACCCGCTGCTGGCCAACTGCCTGCGCCTGACCATCGGCACACCGGATGAAAACGTGGCCATGCTGGCCGCACTCAAGGAAAGCCTGTCATGAGTACCCCCCGCATCGCGGAAGTCAGCCGCAACACCAAGGAAACCCAGATCAAGGTGCGCGTCAATCTGGACGGCAGCGGCGAGGCGAAGCTGAACACCGGCATCGGCTTCTTCGACCATATGCTGGATCAGATCGCCCGCCACGGCCTGATCGACCTGGAGATCGAGGCCAAAGGGGATCTGCACATCGACGGCCACCACACGGTGGAGGATGTCGGTATCACCCTCGGCATGGCGGTGGCCCAGGCGATCGGCGACAAGAAGGGCATCACCCGCTACGGCCACAGCTATGTGCCGCTGGACGAGGCGCTGTCGCGCGTGGTGATCGACTTCTCGGGCCGCCCGGGCCTGCAGATGGACTGCAAGTTCAGCGCCGGCGCGATCGGCGCCTTCGACACCCAGCTGACCTTCGAGTTCTTCCAGGGCTTCGTCAACCATGCGCTGGTGAGCCTGCATGTCGACAATCTGAAGGGCCACAACGCCCACCACCAGGCCGAGACCATGTTCAAGGCCTTTGGCCGCGCGCTGCGCATGGCGATGACGCTGGACCCGCGCTCGGCCGGCATGATTCCGTCGACGAAAGGATCGCTGTAATGGCACGTACGGTGGCCGTGGTCGACTACGGCATGGGCAATCTGCGCTCGGTCTCGCAGGCCGTGCTGCATGTGGCGCGGGACTCGGGGCTGGAGGTGCTGATCACCGGCAGGCCCGAGGAGGTGCTGGCGGCCGAGCGCGTCGTGCTGCCGGGCCAGGGCGCGATGCGCGACTGCATGCGCGAGCTGCAGGAGTCGGGGCTCAAGGAAGCGGTGCTGGATGCCGCCGCCCGCAAGCCCTTGATGGGCGTGTGCGTGGGCATGCAGATGCTGCTGGACCATAGCGAGGAGCAGGACACGCCGGGCCTGGGTCTGATTCCCGGCCAAGTCAGGCGCTTCCGGCTGGAAGGCCGGCTGCAGCCCGATGGCAGCCGCTACAAGGTGCCGCAGATGGGCTGGAACCGGGTGCAGCAGCGCCAGGCCCACCCGGTATGGGCCGGCGTGCCGGATGAAAGCTGGTTCTATTTCGTGCACAGCTTCTATGCCCAACCGTCGGATGAGCGCCACAGCGTCGGCGAAACCGAGTACGGCGCGCGCTTTACCTCGGCGGTGGCGCGGGATAACATTTTTGCCACTCAATTCCATCCCGAGAAAAGTGCCGCGCTGGGCCTTGCCCTCTACCGCAACTTCCTGCACTGGAAGCCCTGAGATGCCTCCCGGTTCTCTGAAGCACGCTCTCGCCCCCTTCTCTTTAGACCTCCTCCACTGACACCACTCGGCCATGCTGCTGATTCCTGCGATTGACCTCAAAGACGGCAAGTGCGTACGCCTGCAACAGGGCGATATGAATGTGTCCACCACCTTCGGCGAGGACCCGGCGGCCATGGCGCGGCGCTGGGTCGACGCCGGGGCGCGGCGCCTGCATCTGGTCGACCTGAACGGTGCCTTCGCCGGCAAGCCGGTCAACGAGGCGGCGATACGTGCCATCATCCGCGAGGTGGGGGCCGAGATCCCGATACAGCTGGGTGGGGGCATTCGTGACCTTGACACCATCGAGCGCTATCTGGACGACGGTCTGTCCTACATCATCATCGGCACGGCCGCGGTCAAGAACCCCGGCTTTCTGCAGGATGCCACCACCGCCTTCGGCGGCCACATCATCGTGGGCCTGGATGCCAAGGACGGCAAGGTGGCCACTGACGGCTGGAGCAAGCTGACCGGCCACGAGGTGGTCGACCTGGCCAAGAAGTTCGAGGACTACGGCATCGAGGGCGTGATCTACACCGATATCGGCCGCGACGGCATGCTGACCGGCATCAATATCGAGGCCACGGTCAAGCTGGCGCAGGCGCTGACGGTGCCGGTGATCGCCTCCGGCGGCCTGGCCGGTCTGGCCGATATCGAGGCGCTGTGCGCCGTCGAGGACGAGGGCGTCGAGGGCGTGATCTGCGGTCGTTCGATCTACACCGGCGATCTGGATTTCGCCGCCGGCCAGCAGCGCGCCGACGAGCTCAACGGCGGCCGCTGATGCTGGCCAAGCGCATCATCCCCTGCCTGGACGTCACCGGGGGGCGGGTCGTCAAGGGCGTCAACTTCGTCGAGTTGCGCGATGCCGGCGATCCGGTGGAGATCGCCGCGCGCTACAACGAGCAGGGCGCCGACGAGCTGACCTTTCTGGACATCACCGCGACGTCCGATGGCCGCGACCTGATCCTGCACATCATCGAGGACGTGGCCTCTCAGGTCTTCATTCCGCTGACCGTGGGCGGCGGCGTGCGCAGCGTTGAGGACGTGCGGCGCCTGCTGAATGCCGGTGCCGACAAGGTCAGCTTCAACTCAGCCGCGGTGGCGCGGCCCGAGCTGATCCGCGAGACTTCCGACAAGTACGGCGCGCAGTGCATCGTGGTGGCCATCGATGCCAAGCGGCGCGTCGGCGAGGATCTGGCCGCCAAGGGCCCGGGCTGGGATGTCTACACCCATGGCGGGCGCAAGAACATGCATCTCGACGCGGTGGCCTGGGCGCGCCAGATGGCCGAGCATGGCGCCGGCGAGATCTTGCTGACCAGCATGGACCGCGATGGCACCAAAAGCGGCTTCGACCTGGAGCTGACGCGCGCGGTTAGCGACGCCGTCGGCGTGCCGGTGATCGCCTCGGGCGGGGTCGGCACGCTGGATCATCTGGCCGACGGCGTCCAGATCGGCGGCGCCGATGCGGTGCTGGCCGCCAGCATCTTCCACTACGGCGAATACACGGTGGGGCAGGCCAAGGCGCTGATGGCGCAGCGCGGCATCCCGGTGCGGCTGTGAGGCACGACAAGCGAGAGCCGCGTGAGTTCAAGCCGCGCCAGGTGGCACCGGCCGGTGCACCGCGCGAGGTGCGCATCATCGGCGGGCAGTGGAAGCGCTCCAAGCTGCCGGTGGCCGACCGCCCCGGGCTGCGCCCCACGCCCGACCGCGTCCGCGAGACCCTGTTCAACTGGCTGGGCCAGGACTTGTCGGGCTGGCGGGTGCTGGATGCCTTTGCCGGCAGCGGGGCGCTGGGCTTCGAGGCCGCCTCGCGCGGTGCGGCCGAGGTGCTGCTGCTGGAGCGCGATGTGCAGCTGGTGCACAGCCTCAACGCCAGCAAGACCAGGCTCAAGGCCGAGACCCTGCGCATAGAGGCCAGCGACGCGCTGGCCTGGATGAGGCGCGCGGCGCCGGCGCGCTTCGAGCTGGTGCTGCTGGATCCGCCCTTTGACGCCGGCCTGTTCGAGCCCGCGCTGCGCGCTGCGCCGTCGCTGCTGGTGCCGGGTGGCCTGCTCTATATCGAATCGCCCGAGCCGCTGCAGCCGGCGCCCGAGCTGGGACTGCAGCCCTGGCGCAGCGCGCGCGCCGGGGCGGTGTACTACCAGCTGCTGCGCCGCGAGGGATAATCCGGGCCCTGTCCACCCCAGGCCTGGGAGGCCCTGTTGACCTCTGTGACCGTACTGACCGCCGTCTATCCCGGCACCTTCGATCCCATGACCCTGGGCCATGAGGATCTGATGCGCCGCGCCAGCCGTCTGTTCGAGCGTCTGATCATCGCGGTGGCCGCCGGCCACCACAAGCGCACCATGTTCAGCATCGAGGAGCGGCTGGAGATCGCCACCGGGTTGGCCGCCAAGTACCCCAATGTCGAGGTCATCCCCTTCCGCGGCCTGTTGCGCGACTTCGTCACCGAGCACGGCGGCAAGGTGGTGGTGCGCGGGCTGCGCGCGGTCAGCGATTTCGAGTACGAGTTCCAGATGGCGGGCATGAACCGCACGCTGATGCCCGAGGTCGAGACCGTGTTCCTGACCCCCTCGGACCAATATCAGTTCATTTCCAGCACCTTCGTCAGGGAGATCGCGACGCTGGGGGGCGATGTCTCCAAGTTCGTGTCACCCTCGGTGCTCGAACGTTTGCAAGAGCGCATCAAGAAGGTCGAGTGAGGGGCGAGATATGGCGCTGATGATTACCGACGAATGCATCAACTGCGATGTCTGCGAGCCCGAATGCCCGAACCAGGCGATCTCGATGGGCGAGGAGTTCTACCAGATCGACCCGCACAAATGCACCGAGTGCGTGGGGCACTTCGATGAACCGCAATGCGTGCAGCTCTGCCCGGTGGCCTGCATACCGGTCAATCCGGCCCATGTGGAAAGCCGCGAGACCCTGATGCAGAAATACCAGCGCCTGACCGCGGCCCCGGCCTGATCAGAGCCTCCAGCATTCGCCGTAGCAAGGCGGCGCGGGCCACTGGCTCGCCGTTGGCAAGACCTGACCCTGCTCCAGGCACCAGCGTCGCGCCAGCATCCAGCCGCCATGGCTGATCACCATCGCTCCGGGCGGCAGCGCGCAGCCCTGCACCCGCTGCAGCAGCCGCTGCAGCGACTCGCCTCCGGCAGTCGCAAAGCCGGCGAAGTCGGCCACCCAGGCATCGATCTCGGCCTTGGGGATCTCGGACCAGGGCCGCCCCTCCCAGGCACCGAAGGCCAGCTCGCGCAAGGCGTCCAGCTGCCGGTGCCGCCAACCCCAGCTGCGCAGCCAGCGACCGCTGGCCGCGCAGCGCTGCAGCGGCGAGGTCCAGACCTCGTGCGGCAGACGCTGACGCCGCGCCAGGGCCTGGATGCGCCGGGCCAGGCGCTTGGCGCGCCGCCAGTGCACCGGCAGGTCGCAACCGGCGCCCACGCACAGGCCGGCGGCGCCCTCGGGTCGCGGGTGGCGCCAGACACGCAGGCCGGCCGGCTCAGCCATGGGCGCCTGCGGCCAGTCCTAGCAGCCAGGCCAGCTCGCTGAGCTGCTGGGTGGCGCCCAGGTTGTCGCCGGTGTAGCCGCCCAGGCGGCGGCGCAGCCAGCGCTGCATCCACAGTGTGGCGGCGATGGCGGCCAGCAAGCCGCCGAGCAGGGGTATCCGCCATCCGGGCTGCGCGGCCAGAGCCAGCAGCAAGGCCAGCAGCGCCCAAGCCAGGGCGATCAGCAGGGTGGCCGGATCGGCCGCGGTGGACAGGGGCTTGGCCTTGGCGTGCTCGGCATCGCCGGCATAGGGCAGGGCGCGCATGATCCAGACCGGCGCCGCGCGCGACAGCGCATGGCCCAGCAGCAGGCTGGCCAGCGCCAGGCCGCTGTCGGCCAGCACCAGGCTGTGCAGGGCCGCGGCCTTGAGCCCCAGCATCAGGATCAGGCCCAGCGCGCCGTAGCTGCCGATGCGCGAGTCCTTCATGATCTCCAGCGCGCGGGCCCGGCTGACCGCGCCGCCCAGGCCGTCGCAGCTGTCGGCCCAGCCATCCTCGTGGAAGCCGCCGGTCAGCCAGATGCTGGCGGCCATGGCCAGCCCCACCGCCACCGGTGCGTCCCACAGCTGCAGGGCTAGCGCCAGCACCGCGGCACTGAAGCCGCCCACCAGCGCACCGACGAGCGGGAAATGACGCGCGCAGTCCTGCAGCCAGCGCGGCTCGTAGCCCACCCAGGCCGGTATGGGCACACGGGTGAAGAACTGCAGGGCGATGAAGAAGAGGCGCAGCTGCTGGCGCAGCATTTGAAGAAGGGCATGCATGGCTCGCGGCATTATCGGCGGGCACAATCGGCGGCCTGGATGGATCAACCAACAAGTCAGAGGCGGGTGGGCAATGGCGGCAGAGGGCAGTGCGGGGGATTTGCTCAAGCTGGTGAGCCTGCTGGGCGCCGCGGTGGTGGCCGTGCCGCTGTTCAAGCGCCTGGGCCTGGGTTCGGTGCTGGGCTATCTGGCGGCCGGTCTGGCCATAGGCCCCTTCGGACTGGCCCTGTTCAGCGACCCGCAGGCCATCCTGCACGTGGCCGAACTGGGCGTGGTGATGTTCCTCTTCGTGATCGGGCTGGAGATGCGGCCCTCGCATCTGTGGAGCCTGCGCCGCGCGATCTTCGGTCTGGGCAGCCTGCAGGTGGCGGCCTGCACCACCTTGCTGACGGCCCTGGGCTGGGCCTGGGGGCTGGCGCCGGCGGCGGCCTTCGTGGCCGCGGCCGGCTTTGTGCTGACCTCGACCGCCATCGTGATGCAGCTGCTGGGCGAACGCGGCGATATCGCCACCGCGCGCGGCCAGAAGATCGTCGCGGTGCTGCTGTTCGAGGACCTGCTGATCGTGCCGCTGCTGGCCCTCGTGGTGCTGCTGGCGCCAGCGGGTGCCGAGCCGGGCGCGGCGGCCGCCGGTGGCAGCCGCTGGACCGCGCTAGCCCTGGGCCTGGGCGCGCTGGCGGCCCTGGTGGCGGCCGGGCTGTGGCTGCTGAATCCGCTGTTCCGTCTGCTGGCCCGCGCGAAGGCGCGCGAGGTGATGACGGCCGCCGCCCTGCTGGTGGTGCTGGGCGCCGCGCTGCTGATGCAGCTGGGCGGCCTGTCGATGGCCATGGGTGCCTTCCTGGCCGGCGTGCTGCTGTCGGAGTCCAGCTTCCGCCATCAGCTGGAGGCTGATATCGAACCCTTCCGCGGCCTGCTGCTGGGCCTGTTCTTCCTGGGCGTAGGCATGTCGCTGGATTTGGGGCTGGTGGCCGCCAGCTGGCTGCAGATCGGCCTGGCGGTGCTGGCGATGATGGCGCTCAAGTCGCTGGCCATCTACGGCGTGGCCCGGCTGACGCGCAGCCCGGGCCGCGAGGCCCTGGACCGGGCGGTGCTGATGGCCCAGGGCGGCGAGTTCGCCTTTGTGCTCTATGCCGCAGCCCTCGGCGCTGGCGTGATCGATGCGCGGCTCAATGCCCAGCTGACGGCGGTGGTGGTGCTGTCGATGGCGCTGACGCCTTTGAGCGTGCTGGCGCTGCGCCGCTGGGGCCCGCGGGCCCGGCCTTCGCTGGAGGGGGTCGAGGTGCCCGAGAACCTGGCGGCCTGCGTGCTGATCATCGGCTTCGGCCGCTTCGGCCAGGTGGCCAGCCAGAGCGTGCTGGCGCGCGGTGCCGACATCACCATCATCGATCGCGACCCCGAGGTGATACGCAACTCGGCCGACTACGGCTTCAAGGTCTATTACGGCGACGGCGCGCGCGCCGACGTTCTGCACGCGGCCGGTGCCGGCGAGGCGCGCGCCATCCTGGTCTGCGTGGATGATGGCGCACAGGCCACCCAGATCGCCATGCTGGTGCGCCGCGAGTTCCCTCAGGCCAAGCTGCTGCTGCGGGCCTTTGACCGCGAGCATGCGGTGGCACTGCGCAAGGCGGTGGATGTGGACTATCTGGTGCGCGAAACCTTCGAATCGGCGCTGCAGCTGGGCCGCGAGGCGGCGCTGGCCACGGGCGCCACGGTGGAGCAGGCCGATGAGCTGACGGCCGAGGTGCGGCGCCGCGACGCCGAGCGTCTCGCGCTGGAGGTGGTGGGCGGGCCTTTCGCCGGTCGGGCGCTGATCGTGGGCAATCTGGCCGGCCGCAAGGCGGCGGACTGATCAGCCGGCGGCCCCTGCTGGGGCCTGCGCTGCCCGGCGCGGCAGCGTGATCACGAAGCCCAGGCCCGGACCGGGTGTCTCGTCCAACTGCACCGCGCCACCCATGCGCCGGCAGAGGGTCTGCACGATGGGCAGGCCCAGGCCCGAGCCGCCGGCGCCACGCTTGGTGGTGAAGAAGGGCTCGAACAGCCGCGCCCGCACCTCGCCGCTGGCACCCACGCCGTTGTCGCGCAGGCGCAGCTCGATGCGCTGCGCATCCAGGCCGCGCAGCCAGAGATCGATGCGGCGCTCGGTGATGCCCTCGAAGGCATGGTTCAGCGCATTGAGCAGCAGATTGGAGAGGATCTGCGACAGCATGCCGGCCGCCATGCTGACCGGCAGCGGCTCGCTCTGGTGCAGCTCCACCTGGACCTGGGCACGCCGCAGCACCGGCTGATGGGCGCGCAGCACGCCGCGCAGATACTCGCCCAGCTCGAAGGCCAGCGGCTGTTCGGTGGCCTGGTCCACCGCCATGGTCTTGAAACTGCCCACCAGGGCAGCGGCCCGGGCCAGATTGGTGCCCACCAGGCTGGCCGCGCTGGCCAGCTGCTCGGCCAGGCCCTGCAGCTCGCTGCGGCTGACCCGCTCGGCCTTGAGCAGCTCGGCCAGCCTGCGGCTGAAGGCCTCCATGCCCGAGGCGGCGGTCACCGCAATGCCTATCGGGGTGTTGATCTCGTGCGCCACGGTGGCCACCAGGCTGCCCAGCGTGGCCAGCTTCTCGCGTTCCATCAGGGCCTGCTGCGCGCGCTCCAGCTGCAGGCGGAGTTCGGCGATCTCGGCATCCATCTGAGACGCTCAGCGATTGGGGTAGCGCTCGTAGATGGCGCGCACCTGGTCCAGCCGCGCCAGCAGCAGCGCCACCAGGCCGGGGTCGAAGCGCTTGCCCGACTCCTCGCGCACATAGTCCAGGGCCTCGTCCATATGCCAGGGCTCCTTGTAGCAGCGCCGGCCCATCAGCGCGTCCAGCACATCGGCCAGCGCGACGATGCGGCCGGCGATATGGATCTGCTCGCCGGCCAGCGCACGCGGATAGCCCAGGCCGTCCCAGCGCTCGTGGTGCTCGTGGGCGATGGTGGCACCCAGCTGCAGGATGCGCTTGTCGCTCTTGTTCAGCAGCTCGTAGCCGATGCGGGCATGGGTCTTCATCACCTCCCATTCCTCCTCGTCGAGCTTGGCCGGCTTGTTCAGCACCCGGTCGGGTATGCCGATCTTGCCGACATCGTGCAGCGGTGCGGCCTGGCGCAGAAACTCCACATCCGAGGGCTTCATGCCCACCGCCTCGCCCAGCAGCGCGGCCAGCTCGCCGACCCGCCGCACATGGTCGCCAGTCTCCTTGGAGCGGCGTTCGACCGCTTCGCCCAGTATGTAGACGGTGGAGCGCTGGGTGTCCTGGATCTCCTCGCGCAGCAGCAGGCTCTCGTAGGTGATGGCCACATTGGCGCAGAAGATCTCCAGCAGCTCGCGCGCCTCCTTGTCCACCGGCTCGGAGAACACCATATAGAGCAGGCTCTCGTTGCCGGTGCTGCTGCGGTAGTAGCCGACGCAGTGGTGTTCGTCGAAATGGCTCTGCTGGTTCAGCAGGGCCTTGTCCAGGGCCTGGCGCACATCCTCGGGCAGATCCTCAACCTCCTGGTCGACCAGCAGGCGCGAGTACTCGGCAGTGGCGGCCAGCACCTTGAGCCGGCCGTCCATCTGCGAGGCCGCATAGGCCGAGATGCGGCTGGCGCACAGGCCATGGGCCTCATAACCCAGCAGATGCGCTACCTGCTCCAGCACCGCCGACGCGAAGCGGCGCAGGTTCTGCGAGTCGTAGACCCGGGTGATCGCATCGATGGAGCGGCGCAGCGCCCGGCGCGAGGCCTCGATGATCATGATGTCGCGGTAGCTGCGCAGCGCCGAGTAGAAGACGGTGATCAGCTTGCGCTTGGTCAGCTCGGTCTTTTCCTTGTAGTCGTTGATGTCATAGCTCTTGATGACATGCTCTTCGGGCGCCTGGCCAGGCTGGCCGGTGCGCAGCACGATGCGCACATGGTGGTTGTCCAGCTCCTCGCGGATATAGCGGGCCAGGTCCAGGCCGGCGTGCTCGTTCTCCATCACCACGTCCAGCAGCACCAGCGCGATGTCGTGGCGGCTTTGCAGCAGCTCGCGCGCTTCCAGGCCGCTATAGGCATCGAGGAACTGCAGGCGCCGGCCGCTGAACTCGAAGTCGGCCATCACCAGCTGGGTGACCTGATGCACGGCCGGATCGTCGTCGACGATCATCACCACCCAGGGATCGATGGGCTTGGCCGCGCGGCCGGCGGCTTCCTCGGGCAGTTCGTCGGCGAAGACCAGATCGGACATCGAATCACCTCCCTGTGCTGCGATCCATTATGACCACAGATCGGCGCCGCCGCGGCCAGCCTAGGCCGGCCCGCCGGCGCTCTCGCTGACTCCGGCGTCGGCGAAGCTGGCCATCTCGGCCAGGATGCGGCAGGCCGAATCCAGCAGTGGCCAGGCCAGGGCCGCGCCCGAGCCCTCGCCCAGGCGCAGGCCCAGGTCCAGCAGCGGTTCGGCATCCAGTGCCTGCAGCATCAGCCGGTGGCCCGACTCATGGGAGGCGTGGGAGAACACGCAGCGCTGCAGCACGGCCGGCTGCAGCTTGGCGGCGACCACCACGGCGCTGCCGGTGATGAAGCCGTCGACCAGGATCACGCGGCGCTCCAGCGCCGCCTGCAGCACCGCGCCCACCATCATCGCGATCTCAAAGCCACCGAAGGCCGCCAGCGCCGCCAGCGGCGTGGCCGCCTCGCCGTGGCGCTGCAGCACCTGGCGCAGGATGTCGGTCTTGTGCCGCAGCCGAGCATCGTCAAGACCTGTCCCCCTGCCGGTGCAGTCGGCGATCGGCAGGCCCTGCAGCCGGGCCAGTAGCAGCGCCGCGGCCGAGGTATTGCCTATGCCCATTTCGCCCAGCAGCAGCACATTGCCGGGCCGTTCCTGCAGCAGGCGGCGGCCAGCAGCGATGGCGCTGGCGCATTGATCGGGGCTCATCGCCGGACCGGCCAGCGCATCCGCCGTGCCATGGGCGATCTTGGCAATGATCAGACCCTTGCGCGGCGCGAAGTCGTGGGCCACGCCGGCATCCACCACCGTCAGCGCCAGCCCATGCTGGCGCGCCAGCACGCTGACCGCGGCGCCGCCGGCCAGGAAGTTCTCCACCATCTGCCAGCTCACATCGCTGGGAAAGGCCGAGACGCCGCGCGCCGCCAGGCCATGGTCGCCGGCGAAGACCATCAGCTGCGGCGCGCGCAGCTGCGGCGTCTCGCTGCCCAGAATCAGTCCCAGGCGCAGCATCAGCGCCTCCAGCCGGCCCAGCGAGCCCAGCGGCTTGGTCTTGGTGTCGATGCGGCGCTGCAGGGCCTGGGCCAGGGGGGCGTCGTGTAGGGCGGGAATGTCGGGAATCGTGCTGCTCATGGCTGGATCAGACCCATCAGGGTGTCTGCTTGGAAATGTTGATCGATGTAGTTGGCCAGGCCCTCGAACACGCTATCCAGCGTGGGCAGCTGCTGGCCGAACAGCGCGGCCATCACGGCCGGCTGCTCGAACAGGCCGTGGGCATAGCAGCCCAGCACCGAGCCCTGCTGCCAGCCTATGGCCTCACCGGTGTCGCTGCGGACGGCCACGCGCGCGGCGGGCAGCGAGGGATGCTGGGCCGTGCGGCCATGGTGGATCTCGTAGCCGCTGGCCTGGATGCCGGCCAGCGCCCGCCAGCCGCCGTCCAGGCTGCTCTCGAAGCGCAGCGCGGCCGGGCGCAGCAGTTTCTCGCGCTCGAAGCGGGTGACCAGCGGCAGCAGGCCCAGGCCCGGCGCATTGCCGTCCAGGCCGTGCGGATCGATCAGGGCCTCGCCCAGCATCTGCAGGCCGCCGCAGATGCCCAGCACCGGCTTGCCCGCCGCCGCATGGGCGGCGATCGCGGCATCGAGCTTGTGTTCGCGCAGCCAGGCCAGGTCCGCGGCTACGGCTTTTGATCCCGGCAGGATGATGCAGTCGGCGCCGTCCAGTTCGGCGGGCGTGCGGGCCCAGACCAGGCGCACGCCGGGCAGGCCGCGCAAGGGTTGGAACTCGTCGAGGTTGGACAGGCGCGGATAGGCGAGGACGGCGATCTTCCGGCCCGAGCCCGTGGACGCGTCATCGAACACGCCATCTTCCTCCGGCAGCCCATGGCCGCGCCACATCGGCAGCACCGCCATGGTGGGCACGCCGGTCAGCGCCTGCAGTTGCTCGGGGCCCGGCGCCAGCAGGGCGGCATCGCCGCGGAAGCGGTTCAACACAAAGCCCTTGATCAGTGCGCGCTCGTGTGCGGGCAGCAGTTGGTGGGTGCCGTACAGGTGGGCAAAGGCGCCGCCGCGGTCGATGTCGGTGACCAGCAGGCAGGCGGCCCTGGCTTCCAGCGCGGTGCGCATATTCACATAGTCGCTGGCATGCAGATTGATCTCGGCTGGCGAGCCGGCGCCCTCGATCACCAGCACATCGTTCTCGTCCAGCAGCTCGTGCAGGGCGGCCCGTGCCGTGGGCCATATCTTCTCGCTGCGGCCGCGCCAGGGCATCGCGCCCAGCTCGGCGCTGACCTCGCCCATCAGCACCACCTGGCTGCGGGTATCGGCCTCGGGCTTCAGCAGCACCGGGTTCATGCGCACCTCGGGCACGCGGCGCGCGGCCAGGGCCTGGAAATACTGGGCGCTGCCGATCTCCCCCATGCGCCCGCCAGGGCCCGGCACGACCCGCGCGTTATTGCTCATGTTCTGCGCCTTGAAGGGCGCCACCCTGAGGCCCTGGCGGGCATACCAGCGGCACAGGGCCGTGGCCAGCCAGCTCTTGCCCGCACCGCTGGTCGTGCCCAGCACCATCACCGCCTTGGCTGTCATTGCAATGCCTCCTTCAATGCCCGCTGAGATTGTGGCGGCAGGGTCGAGACGCGCACCCAGCCGGCCAGTCCGAAGGAGCCGGCGTCGCGCAGCTTGATGCCCCGGGCGCGCAGGGCCCCATGGTCCAGCGTTGCGGCGGGCCGCGCCAGCCAGAAGGGCGTGCAGCTGTCGAGCTGCTGCCAGCCCAGGGACGCCAGCAGCTCGCGCTGCTGCGCGCCCCAGCGCCGCAACTGCTCGCGCGCGTCGGCCAGCCAGGCCTGGATCTCGGGCCGGTGCAGCTGCATCAGCAAGACCTGGCCCTCGGCCGACAGCACCCAGCTGCTTGCCAGCTGCTGCACGCGCTGGCCGAACGCATAGTCCTCGGGGGCGATCAGGTAGGCGGCACGCACACCGGTATGGCCCAGGCCCTTGTTGGGGCAATGCAAGGCCCAGCAGTTCGACGGCAGCTCCGGCGCCTGCCCGCTCAGGCGCAGCGGCTCATAGGCGCGGTCCACGACGGTCAGCGCGGCGCGTGCGGCTATCGCCGCGATCTGGGTGCGGGCCAGGGTCGCCCCCGTAGGGTTGCAGGGCTCGCAGATCCAGACCATCGCAGCGCGGCTGAGGCCTTGCAGCAGTGCCCCGGCATCGGCATAGGGCCGTACGGACAAGCCCAGGGCCTGGGCCGCCGCCGCATAGTCACCGAAGCCGGGCGCGGGCACCCAGACCTCGCGCAGCCCCTGCAGCAGCGCGGCCAGGCTCAGCCGGCGTATCGCCTCGGCACCGCCGGCGGCCGGCAGGATGCGCTCGGCCGCGATGCCGTGGGCGGCCGCCAGGTGCTGGCGCAGGGCCAGGTATTGCGGGTCCGGGTAACGGCGCCGATCCGCCACTTGCAGGGCCCGGACCAGGGAGGCCGGTGCCGGCAGCGGGTTCGCATTGGTCGAGAAGTCGTGCAGCGGGGGCGTGCCGCTGTCACTGCCGCCATGGCTCACAGGGCTACCCTCATGCTCAAGGCGACCACGGCGAGCAGCAGCGCGCAAGCCAGCATGGCGCGCCGGGCCAGGACGGCCGCGCGCTGCAGGTCGACGCCTTGCGGCGCGGCGCCGGCGTCGTTGAGGCGGTAGACACCCGGTTTGGACAGGCGCAGGTCCATCCGCAGCGCCATCGCGGCCATCGGCCAGCCGCTGTTGGGCGAGGGCGTGCGCCGCGCCTCGCCGGCCAGGCGCCGCAGCAGCAGCAGCGGGCGCAGGCCCAGCAGGGCCAGCGCGGTGATGCGGGCCGGTATCCAGCTCAGCACATCGTCGGCGCGGGCCGCCCATTTGCCCGACCATTCACGCTGGTCGCGATAGCCCCACATCGCGTCGGCGGTGTTGGCGAAACGGTAGAGCGCAGCGCCAGGCAGGCCGGCGATGGCGAACCAGAACAGCGGCGCGACGACCGAGTCGTTCAGGTTCTCGGCCAGGGTTTCGATCGCGGCCTCGCGCACGGCTGTCTCATCCAGGTCGGCGCTGTTGCGGCTGACCAGGCGGGCCAGCTGTGCCTGCCCGGCCGGCAGCGATTCGCCCAACGCGCGCTCCACCGCCAGCACCTCGTCGACCAGCATCGCCCAGGCCAGCAGCGGCTTCAGCAGCAAGCCCAGCAGGAGCGCGCAGCCCAGCAGGGCCGGCCAGGAGGACCAGGGCGCCAGGCCCTGGATCAGCGCGACTTCCAGGCCCAGCGCGATGGTGGCACTGAGCACCGCCCCCAGCAGCCAGACCAGGGCGCCGCCGGCAAAGGCAGGGCCTGGCGGCAAGGCGATCAGCCGCGCACCGAATGCGTTCAGATAGCGGCCCATGCCGACGACCGGATGCGCCCAGGCCGGCGGCTCGCCCAGCAGGCGGTCCACCAGCAGCGCGACCCCCATGGCCAGGGGAAGGAGCAGCGCGATCAATCTTCGATTCCGCGCTGGGCCGGCACGCCCGCCTTGAAGTGATGCTTGACGAGCAGCATCTCGGTGACCGTGTCGGCCACATCGATCAGCTCCTGCGGCGCGTTGCGGCCGGTCAGCACCACATGCACATGGGCGGGCCGCTCACGCAAGGCCTGCAGCACCGGCTCCAGCGGCAGCCAGCCATAGCGCAGCGGATACATGATCTCGTCCAGCACCACCAGGAAGTGCTCGCCGGCGGCCAGGGTGGCCGCGGCCCGCGCCCAGCCATCGCGCGCCAGCTGGGCCGAATGCTCCAGGTCCTTGCTCTTCCATGAGAAGCCGTCACCCAGGCCCTCGATAGGCACGCCCAGCTGCTCGAACAGGCGGTGCTCGCCGAAGCGGGCGCTGGGCACCTTCATGAACTGGTAGATCTTGACCGCCTTGCCGCGGCCATGGGCGCGTAGCGCCAGGCCGAAGGCGGCGGTGCTCTTGCCCTTGCCGTCGCCGGTATGGACCAGGACCAGGCCGCGGCGCTCGCCGCCGGGGATGATGCGTTCGCGGTCTACGGGCGGGGCTTCGATCTGCATGGCGGCTCTCGCGATTCAGGAGGAGAAGAAGGCGGCGACCGCCTCGGGGTTGGACGGGAAATAGTGGTGCACATAGCTGGCCCTGAGGCTGCCCTGTGCATAGAGCGCCTCGGTGGCCCCGGGTCGACCTGGCGTGCCGTTGGGGTTGCTGGACCGGGCCAGCGGCGGCAGTGGCGTGTCCAGCAGCGAGTAGTGGAAGGTGTGGCCACGCAACTCACCCTCGGGCCATGCGATGCGCTGCAGGCCCAGCGCGGCCAGGCGCGGCTGCAGCGTGGCCCGGCCCGGCAGCAGGCCGGCCATCGCATGGCCGCGGCCTGCGGCGTCGATCAGCTGCTCGACCAGCAGCAGCATGCCACCGCATTCGGCCAGCAGGGGCTTGCCGGTGGCCAGATGGGCGCGCAGCGCGGCGAACAGGCCGTTTGCGGCGGCCAGCACCTCGGCATGCAGCTCGGGGTAGCCGCCCGGCAGCCACAGCGCATCGCAGTCCGGCAGGGCCTCGCCGGCCAGCGGCGAGAACAGGCGCAGCTCGGCGCCCAGCGCGCGCAGGCAGTCCAGATTGGCCGGATAGATGAAGCTGAAGGCGGCGTCGCTGGCGATGGCAATGCGCCGGCCCTGCAGCAGCGGCGCGGCGACGCTGTCGGTCTCGCTGGCGAAGCGCACCGGGGCGCGCAGCGCGGCGGGTAGCTCGGGGCAGGCCTCGCCCCAGGCCTGGGCCCAGCGGTCCAGCTGCGCGTCGAGTGCGGGCATTTCCAGGGCCTGGACCAGGCCCAGATGGCGCTCGGGCAGGGCCAGCTCCGGCCGGCGCGGCAGGGCCGCGACCAGGGGCAGGTCCTCCGGCAGGCCCTCGGCCACCATGCGGCCATGGGCGGCGCTGCCGACCCGGTTGGCCACCACGCCGGCCAGGCGGACGTCGCGGCGGAAGGTCTGCAGGCCCACGGCCAGCGCGGCAAAGGTCTGGGCCATGGCCGAGGCATCGATCACCGCCAGCACCGGCAGGCCGAAGCTGGCGGCCAGATCGGCGCTGCTGGGCTTGCCATCGAACAGGCCCATCACGCCCTCGACCAGGATCAGATCGGCGCTGGCCGCGGCCTCGGCCAGCAGCTGCTGGCAATGCGCGAGGCCGCCCATGAAGAGGTCCAGCTGGTAGACCGGATGGCCGCTGGCGCGCTCCAGCACCATCGGGTCCAGATAGTCGGGGCCGGTCTTGAAGACGCGCACCCGCAGGCCTTGCTGGCGATGCCAGCGGGCGATCGCCGCGGTGACGCTGGTCTTGCCCGAGCCCGAGCTGGGGGCGCTGATCAGCAAGGCGGGGCAGGCCCGCAGATGGACTTCAGAAGGCATGGCGGTTCTTGCTTGGCAGTGGCAGCACATTGGCGGCCGGCGGCTGGGGGGCGGCGGCTGGCGGCGCTGCGGGCAGGGCCAGCCACTGGCCCTGCAGCTCGACCAGATGCAGGCGGTGGTCGAACACCGCCTGCAGCGCCTCGCGGGTGGCGGGCAGGGCCGGCGGCCCCTGCAGCCGCAGGCGGCCGGCCTGCATCACGATCAGGCTGTCGGCCTGCAGCGCCATGTTCAGCTCGTGCAGCACGCTGACGACCGCGACGCCGCTGGCCGCCAGCTCGCGCACCAGGCCCAGCCAGTCGCTCTGATGCGGCGGGTCCAGATGGGCCAGCGGTTCGTCCATCAGCAGCAGCTGGGCCTGCACCGCCAGCGCGCGGGCCAAGAGCACCCGCTGGCGTTCGCCGCCGCTGAGCTGGGCCAGCGGGCGCTCGCGCCAGTCCCAGCTCTGGGTGGCCTGCATGGCCTGCAGCACCGCCGCATGGTCCGCAGGGCCGGGCGGCGCCAGCCAGGCCTGGTGGGGCAGGCGGCCCAGCATCACGACTTCGTAGGCCTTCAGCTCGTCGGCGCTGGCTTCGTTCTGGCCCAGCCAGGCCAGGGTCTGGGCGCGGCGCTTGGCCGGCCAGTCCTGCAGCGGCCGACCCAGCAGCTCGATGCGCGCGGCGCAGGGCAGCAGGCCGGCCAGCGCGCGCAGCAGCGTGGACTTGCCGGCGCCGTTTGGGCCGACGATGGCGGTCCAGCGGCCGGCCTCCAGGCGCAGATCGATGTCGCTCAGTATCGTGCGCTGCTGCAGGCTCAGGGCATCGATGCGGGCCTGCAGCGCGAGGGCTGGTGTCTTCTGGCTCATCGGGCTTGCTCCAGCAGCGGGCGGCGGTGCATCAGCCACAGCAGATAGGCTCCACCCAAGAGGGCGGTGACCACGCCGACCGGCAGCTCCTGCGGCGCCACCAGCCAGCGCGAGACGATGTCGGCCGCCAGCAGCAGCGCGCCGCCGGTCAGTCCGGCCAGCAGCAGCAACCAGCTGTGATTGCAGTGCAGGCGGCTGCGCACCAGATGCGGCGCCACCAGGCCCACAAAGGCGATCAGGCCGGCCTGGGCCACTGCGGTGCCGGTGGCCAGGGCCAGCACCGCGATCAGCAGCAGGCGCACCAGGCCCAGCCGCACGCCCAGCGAGCTCGCGGTGGCCTCGCCCAGGCTCATCGCGTCCAGCGAGCGGCTGGCGCCCAGCGCGGCCAGCAGGCTGAGCAGCAGCACCGGTGCCATGATCGCGACGCTCAACCAGCTCAGAAAGCCGGTGGTGCCCAGCATGAAGGCCTGCATGGGGCGCATGATGTCCGGCGTCATCAGAGTCAGCAGCGCGGTGGCCGAGCCCAGCACCACGCCGACGATGACGCCGGCCAGCAGCAGGCGCATGGTCTGCAGCGCGCCCTTGGCCAGCATCAGGGTCAGCAGCACCGCGCCCACCGCGCCGGCGAAGGCCGCACCGGTGAGGCCCAGGCGCAGACCCCAGGCGGCGGCGGCAGGCGACAGGCCCAGGCTGACCAGCAGCACCGCCACGCCCAGGCCGGCGCCGGACGAGGCGCCCAGCAGATAGGGGTCGGCCAGCGGGTTGCGGAACAGGCCCTGGGCCACCGCGCCGGCCAGGCCCAGCAGGGCGCCGGCGCTCCAGGCGCCGACCGAGCGCGGCAGGCGGATCTGCCAGAGGATCTGCTGCTGTACCGGATCGGCGCTGCCCAGGGTCTGCAGCGCAAAGCCGGTGCTGCCGACGGTGACGCCCAAGAGGGTCAGCGCCATGCCCAGCAGCAGCAGCGTGATCAGCAGATGTGCGGGCTTGTGCGTCATGGCTGCGCGCCTCAGGGCTTGGCCGCCAGCTCGCGCAGGCAGCGCAACATGGAGCGGGCGGCCTCGTCCATGCGGGGGCCGGGTCTTGCCATCATCTCGGATTCGGCCGGCGGGAAGACGCAGAGCTGCTGCTGGCGCAGCGCGCTGATGCCGGGCCAGCCCGGCCGTTTCTCCAGGCTCACTGCATTGCGCTGGGCCACCATGATGATCTGCGGGTCGGCGCGCACGACGAACTCGGGGTTGAGCTTGGGGAAGGGGCCCAGCTCCTTGCTGACGATATTGCGCAGGCCCAGCCGGGCCAGGGTTTCGCCGATGAAGGAGGCTTCGCCGGCCGCAAAGGGCGCACTGTCGACCTCGTAGTAGACACGCCGGCCGCGCAGGCCGGGCGGCACCTGGGCCGCCGCCTCGTCCACCGCCGCGTCGATGCGCTGCCAGATCTTCAGCGGCTCGGGCACGCCCAACAGCTGGCCCAGGGCCAGCAGCACCCGCTTGACCTGGGCATGGCTGTTGGTGTCCAGCACCAGCACCTTGAGCCCCAGTGACTCCAGGCGGTCCTGCACCCGCGAGCTGGGCGCCACCAGCACCACATCGGGCCGCAGCGCGACGATGGTCTCGACCTGGGTGTCGTCCAGGCCACCGAGCTTGGGCAGCTTGTTGACCTGGGCCGGATGGTTGGAATAGCGGTCGACACCCACCAGGCGCTCGCAGGCGCCCAGTGCGCAGACGGTCTCGGTCAGCGAGGGCAGCAGGCTGACGATGCGCTGCGGCGGCGCCGCCAGCTCGAGCAGGCGGCCGCGGTCGTCCTTGAGCTGCACCGGCGCCGCCTGGGCAGCGAGCGCCAGCGCGAGCATCAGCCCGGCGAGTCCTTTGACTAGCTTCATCGAGGGCTCCTCTGTACCGGCCGGCTCCAGGCCTGGCCGGCCACCATCAGGGTTAGGTCTTGACAGTGCTGGGCCACGGCCTGGTTCAGCCGGCCCAGCTCGTCGACATAGAAGCGCGCCTCGCGCGACAGCGGCGAGACGCCCCAGCCCACCTCGTTGGAGACGAACAGCACTGGCGAGGGCAGCTTGGGCAGCAGCTCCAGCAGCTGCGCGCGTTCGGTTTGCCAGCCAGCCAGATCGGGCGGTCCGTCCATGGGCATCAGCCAGTTGCTCAGCCACAGGGTCAGGCAGTCGACCAGAATCAGCCGCCCGGGGGCGGCGCAGCACGCCAGGCCTTGGGCCAGCTGCCGCGGCACTTCCAGCGTTTCGAAGCCCGCCGGGCGATCCTGCCGATGGCGTGCGATGCGCGCGCGCATCTCTTCGTCCAGCGCCTCGGCCGTGGCCACGACCGTGACGCTGTGGCCGGGCGCGGCGGAAGCCCAGGCCTGTGCCAGGCTTTCGGCATGGCGCGACTTGCCGCTGCGCTGGCCGCCGACGATCAGCTGGTGGCGGGGCGGGTTGGCGCGCATGGCTCAGAGCGTGTAGCGCAGGCCGACGAAGAGCTGGCGCGGCGCGCTGGCATAGCCGCGGGCGGTCTGATACTCGCGGTCGAAGGCATTGTCCAGCTTGATCTGCAGGCGCAGATCGCTGCCGAGGCTGCGCTGCGCCTCCAGGTCCAGCGTCGCATAGCCGCCCAGGCGCGCGGTATTGGCCGCGTTGTCATAGCGCTTGGCGCTGGCCAGCAGCTGGGCCCCGAGGCTCCAGGCGCCCAGCTCGGTGTCGGCCCGCAGGCTCAGATGGGTCTTGCTGCGGCGCGCCAGCAGCTTGCCGTAGCTGACCGAGCCGGGGGTGGCGTCCTTGGGCGATTGCAGGTCCAGCGAGCCCGACAGGCGCAGTGTCGCGATGCGGGTGGCGCCGCGCAGGCTCAGGCCCTGCAGCAGGCCTTTGTTGACATTCTCATAGCAGCCGAACTGGCTGAGGCAGGCTCCGGCCGCGCCGAAGATGATCAGATCGCGTATCTCGTTGCGGTAGGCGCTGATGCCCGCGCTGCTGCTGCCCTGGCTCCAGTGCAGGCCCAGCTCGGCATTGCGGCCGCGCTCGGGCTGCAGGCCGGCGACGCCGTAGTCGCTGAACTGCTGATAGAGGCTGGGCGCACGGAAGGCGCTGCCCAGCTGCGCCTGCAGACGCCAGGCCGAGCCCAGGCTGTAGCCGGCCGCGACCGTGCCGGTACTGGCGCTGCCGAACTGGCTGTCGCGGTCGTGGCGCGCATGCAGCTGCAGCGAGGCGGGGCCGGCGCTCCACAGCAGGCCGGCACCCAGAGCGTCCTGGTGGCGCTTGGCCTGGCCCGGTGTCGGCGCCTGCGACAGGCCGCTGTTCTCGAGACGGTCCTCGCGCCGCTCCAGCTGCGCCGTCAGCTGGGTGCTGGCGCTCAGCTTGTAGCCGCTGTTGAAGGTGTAGGCGCGGATGCGGGTCTCGGTCTGATAGGGGCTGGGCCGCGTCTCGTAGCGATCGAAGGACTCGCCCACCGTCAGCTCGGTGTTGAGCGCCTCGCTCCATTGCGCCTGCCAGCTGGCGCGGTTGGCGCGCATGGTGTGCAGATTGCGGTCGTCGACCGTGGGCTTGGCCGTGGCGTCGTACTGGCTGTTGACATGGCCATAGACGCTCATCAGCTCCAGGCGCTGGGTATTGCTCAGCTGGGCGCCCAGGCGCAGGCTGGCATTGCGGTTGCGGTAGCCGTCCTGGTCGGGTCGGTAGGCGGGGTCGCTGCTGGGCCGGGTGTTGAAGCCTTCGCTGCGCTCACCGGCAGCGGACAGCGCGTAGTCGAAGCGGCCCTGGGCACCGCTGACGCTGGCATCCAGCTTGGCCAGGCCGCGGTTGCCGGCGCCTGCCGCCAGCTCGACGCTGGGGCGGCCCTGGCCCTTGCGGGTGAAGATCTGCACCACGCCGCCGATGGCATCCGAGCCGTAGATGGCGCTGGCGGCGCCGCGCACGATCTCGACACGCTCGATCTGCGCCAGCGGTATGGCCTGCCAGGAGGCGCCGCTGCTGGCTTGCGAGTCGACGCGCACACCGTCGATCAGCACCGTGGTGTGGCGGGTGTCGGCGCCGCGCACGAAGAGGCTGGTGTTGCCGCCGGGACCGCCGTTGCGCACCATCTCGAAGCAGGCCTGGCTGCGCAGCAGATCAGCCAGACTGCCGATGGCCTGGCGCTCGATATCGGCGCGGGTCAACACGGTGGCATCTGCCAGCACCTGGCTCAGCGGCAGCGGGCTGCGGGTGGCGGTGATCAGCACCGGCTCCAGCCCCTGGGGCCGGGGCTGGCCATGGGCTAGCGTGCAGAGCAGGGCAAGCGGGGCCAGACGCAGGGTGCGCGAGACGGCGCGCGGACAGGCGGCCAGCAAGGGGCGGGCAAGGCGTGTGTGACGCCCGGGGATCGGATACATGGAATGAGACCAAAGACTTCGCCCAGGCGCCAGCTTCCCCGCAGGCCCCTGTAGAACGAGGGCAAGAGCCATGCGGCCGCTCGCCATCACCTGTTGGCCGGTATCCGGGCTGGCGGAACACACCTCTGCGTCCTTCCCAGCGTCTTGCGAGCGCCAGTGGACTGTTGAGCAGAGACTGGAAGCCACAGGGGCTTCGTCCGCTTACCGTTGCGGGGACAGCTCAGCTTAGGTTGGCCCCGAAAGAGGCGCGCCCTGCTGATTCCCGTTTAACTGCGCAGGCAAAGAATGACTGCGCGAGCACCAACGGGCCGCATTCTAGTCGAGCGCTTTCGATGCTCCGCCCGGCTTCTGGCTTTTCCTTGATCCAGTGCCGGGCGCGGCCTTGCTTTTCTTCGTGCCGGCTTTGGCGCCGGATGCGGCAGGCTCGGGCGCCGCGGCGCGCTGGCCGCGTATGCCGGTGGCCAGCGCGGCCTGGCGGCGCTGCGCGGCCTCCTGAGCCGCTCGCTCACGGGCCAGGCGCTGGGCGGTCTTGCGCTCGGCCGCCGCCTGCTTGCGGGCTGTATTTAGGGCCTGCTCGCTGGGGCGGTCGTAGCTGAGGGTCTGGGCCGGCTTGCCATCGGGGCAGGGCGAATCGCGCAGATCGCGGCCCTCGGGGCCGCAGCGGTAGATGCTGGTGCTGCGGCTCTCCGTCTGGGCTGCGGCGGCAGCGCTCGCCAGCGCCACCAGCACGACGAGGGTGCGCAGCGCCAGCGTTCTCATGAGCCGGCCTCACTGGGCGTGGGTAGCGGCGTCGGCTTGGGCGTCGGCTTGGGCCGCGGCGGCTTGGCATGGATCTTCATCATCGCCTGCTCCATCTCGCCCTTGAGCATCAGATCGACGGCATCGAGCGATTTGTCTATGCATTCGTCGATCGCCTGGCGCTCCGCCAGCGGCGGCTTGCGCAGCACATAGGCTGCTACCTCGGCCTTGTGGCCGGGGTGACCAATGCCCAGGCGCAGGCGCCAGAAGTTGGCAGAGCCCAGCTGGGCTTGCATGTCTTTGAGGCCGTTGTGGCCGCCGTTGCCACCGCCCTGCTTGAACTTCATCTGGCCGGGGGCGATGTCGAGCTCGTCATGGATGGCCAGGATTTCCTCGGGCGCGATCTTGAAGAAGCGCGCCAGCGCGGCCACCGACTTGCCCGAGAGGTTCATATAGGTCAAGGGCTGCAGCAACCAGATCGGGCCGCTGGCGCCGGGCGCGTGGTTGATGCGCGCGACCAGGCCGTGATAGCTGCGGTCGGGCTGCAGCTGGCCACCGAGCCTGCGCGCCAGCTGCTCCACCCACCAGAAACCGGCGTTGTGGCGGGTGTCCTCGTATTCGGCGCCCGGGTTGCCCAGGCCGACAAAGAGACGAATCATGATGGCGGCATTATCGAACTTGGGAAACAAAAAAGGCCCTGCAGAGCAGGGCCTTCGCGAGGCGGGAGCCAGGCCGGCGAAGAATTACTTCTTGCCCTTGCCCTTGCCCTTGCCCTTGGCGTCTTCTGCCGGTGCGGCAGCGACGATGATTTCCTCGGCCACCGGCTCGACCGGGGTCACGACCACCGGGTTGGGCTTGCCATGGGTGACGACCTTGATGCCGGCGGGCAGCTTCAGATCGTTGACATGCACCGAGTGACCCTTGGTCAGGCCGCTCAGATCCACCTCGATGAACTCGGGCAGCTGCTTGGCCAGGCAGGTGATGGCCAGCTCGGTGATGACGTGGTTGACCGTGCACTTGTCGGTCTTGACGGCAGGCGACTCGGCTTCACCGACGAAATGCAGCGGGATCTTCTTGGTGATCTTGGTCGTCTCGTCGACGCGCTGGAAGTCGCAGTGCAGCACTTGCGGCTTGTAGGGGTGGACCTGGTAGTCGCGCAGCAGCACTTGCTGCACGGCGCCGCCAAGTTCCATCTCGAGGATGGTGCTGTGGAAGGCTTCCTTCTTCAGCGCGTGGAACAGGGCGTTGTGATCCAGCTCGATCATCACGGGCTCGCCGGCACCGAAAACGATGCCCGGCACCTTGCCAGCGACGCGCAGGCGGCGGCTCGCTCCGGTCCCCTGCAGCTTGCGCTCAAAAGCGGTGAATTTCATGACTAACTCCAAATGAAGAAACGCCACCATGGCGTCTCAGTGGTGGAAGGCCCGCGACCAGGCTCTTCCGGACAGTGGACCCGGTCTTGCGACCGAGCCCTCTGAATGCTCAGAAATTGTTGTTCTGCTCGCTGAACAAGGACGTCACCGATTCGCCGTCCGAAATACGGCGTATGGTTTCGGCGAACAGGAAGGCGACCGACAGCTGGCGAATCTTGCCGCAGGCCTTGGCCGCGTCCGACAGCGGGATGGTGTTGCTGATCACCACCTCGTCCAGGTGCGAGCCGGAGATGCGCTCGATCGCCGGGCCGGACAGGATGGGGTGGGTGCAGTAGGCGAACACGCTCTTGGCGCCACGATCTTTCAGCACCTCGGCGGCTTTCACCAGCGTGCCGGCGGTGTCGATCATGTCATCCATGATCACGCAGTTGCGGCCGTCGATCTCGCCGATCACATGCATCACTTCGGAGACATTGGCGGCGGGACGGCGCTTGTCGATGATGGCCAGGTCGCAGCCTAGCTGCTTGGCCAGCGCGCGGGCGCGCACCACGCCACCGACATCGGGGCTGACCACGACCAGGTTCGAGTAGTTGCGGCTCTTCAGGTCGGACAGCAGCACCGGGCTGGCGTAGATATTGTCGACCGGGATGTCGAAGAAGCCCTGGATCTGGTCGGCATGCAGGTCCATCGTCAGCACGCGCTCGACGCCGACGGTCTCCAGCAGATTGGCGACCACCTTGGCCGAGATCGGCACGCGGGTGCTGCGCGGACGACGGTCCTGGCGGGCATAGCCGAAATAGGGGATCACCGCGGTGATGCGGCGCGCGCTGGCACGCTTCAGGGCATCGACCATGATGAGCAGCTCCATCAGGTTCTCATTGGTCGGTGCGCAGGTGGGCTGGATCACGAAAACGTCGCGGGCGCGCACGTTTTGCTGAATCTCCACCGTGACCTCGCCGTCCGAGAAACGGCCGACCACAGCGCGGCCGAGCTCAAGACCCAGATGGGTCGCGATTTCTTGGGAAAGGGCGGGATTGGCGTTGCCGGTGAAGAGGACGGTATTGAGCAGCACAGGCCATCCTTTGAGAAAGAACCCGTGGCCGGCCAGCAGATACGGGTCGTTTGGCGGGTTCTTCAGAATATTTGGCAGGGGAGGAAGGACTCGAACCCTCGCATGTCGGAATCAAAATCCGATGCCTTGACCAACTTGGCGACTCCCCTACACAGGACACTGCAGAAGCTGCAGCACCCCAAAACTTTTCTCAGTCCCTGGCCCAGCCTTGCAGCGGGTGCCTGTCCAGACTGTGGCAGATTTTTCCAACCCATCCCGGCGGAAGATCCGCCAGCATTGTCGCCATGGATTGGAGCGAACTGCCATCTTTTCCTGTTTCTTCGGCGCTTGCGGCATCCACTCTCGCGAATACCGCACTGCCCGAACCTGTCATGCGGCTATTGCCCCACCGGCTCTGCAGCAAACCCAAGGCCTTGACTACGTCGGGGCAAGAGGCTTCTGCCGGTCCTTGCAGGTCATTGCGACCAAAACCGTCAGCGAGCTTCGCTGCGCCCTGCGCATCCAGACTCACCGCTGCTATCACTTCACCGCTTTGAGCCGCGCTTGTCGCGCCGCTGTCTGCTGTTTTGTGTTCGCTGCCGTGGTGTGCAGGAAAGCCCGCTACTATAGCCACGCTTTTTGATCTTGCCAAGAGGGGACTCGAAAAAATTTCCTTGGTCGCGATGCCGGCCGGCGGTTTGAGGACCGCGTAGCGCTGCCGCCGCAGGCTGATCGGATGCAGGATCTCGCCAATGCCTTCGACGAAAGCCGGGCGACCGCCGAGGAAGAAGGGCACATCGGCGCCCAGCTTCAGCCCCAGCGGCAGCAGGCGCGCCAGTGGCCAGTCCAGCCCCCACAGCCGGTTGAGGCCCAGCAACACGGTGGCGGCGTCCGACGAGCCGCCGCCCATGCCGGCGCCGGCCGGCAGGCGCTTCTCGAGATGGATGTCGGCACCCAGGCCGCAGCCGCTCTCGGCCTGCAGCAGGCGCGCGGCGCGCAGGCATAGATCCTCGGCCGGCAGATCCGCGCCGGCATTGTCATGACGCTGCAGCAGGCCGTCGCTACGGCGCTCCAGATGCAGGGTGTCGGCCCAGTCGATCAGCGTAAAGACCGACTGCAGCAGGTGATAGCCGTCGGGCCGCTTGCCGACCACATGCAGAAAGAGATTGAGCTTGGCCGGGGCAGGGAGGTCGTAAAGCGCTTGCATCGCGACAGCGTTCAGGGATCGAGACGGGCGCGCAGTATCACCGCTGGCGGGCCCTCGCGGCGCGCCAGCAGCAGACCCTCGGCATGGCGGCTGAGGTCGATCTGCCAGCCCAGCTGCTCGAAGCGGCCCTCCTGGCCCGCGCTGCTAGGTGCCTCGGGCCAGGGCCGGCCGCGCAACCAGTCGAATAGCGCCGCCACCGGTACGGCTTCACCGAGCAGTTGCTGGCTCAGCGCGTCCAGGCTTTCATAACGCCGCTGCTCCTGGGGTGTGTCCAGCCATACCTCGCCGGGGCTCCAGCGCGCGCGTGCCAGCAGGCTGCCCAGCGGCGTGCTGAGGCTCAGCCAGCCCTGGCGGGCATCGCCCACCAGCTCGAAGCTGCTGTTGCCGCCCTGGCCGCCCTCGATCTGCACGACCAGGCGACCGCTGAGTCGGGGGCCGTCTGGCGGGGCTTGCGGCGGGCGCGGTAGCGCGCAGCCGCCAAGGCCGGCGATCATCAGCGCGCCCAGCCAGAGCGCGGCTGCGCGTCGGCTGCCGCGCATCAGGGGCGAGCCTGAAGCCGGCGCAGGGTCTCGCGCAGGGCCTCGTTTTTGGGATCGCGTTGCTGGCCCTCGCGCCAGACGCGCCGGGCCTCGTCGCGCTCGCCGCTAATCCACAGCACCTCGCCCAGATGGGCGGCGATCTCGGCGTCGGGCCTTGATTGGTAGGCCTGACGCAAGAGCCGGATGGCCTCGGCATGGTTGCCCAGCCGGTACTCGACCCAGCCCAGGCTGTCGACAATGAAGGGTTCGCTGGGGGCGTACTCCAGCGCCTTGGCGATTAGCGCGCGCGCCTCCTCCAGGCGCTGGCCGCGCTCGGCCAGCGAATAGCCCAGCGCGTTGTAGGCATGGTAGTGGTCTGGCTTGAGCGCCATCACCCGGCGCAGCAGGGCCTCCATCTCGTCGATGCGGCCCAGCTTCTCGGACATCATGGACTGCTCATAGAGCAGGTCCACATCGTTCTCGAAGCGCTGGTTGGCCTGCGCCAGCACCGCATGGGCGGCGGTCCAGTCGCGCGCCTCGCGCAGCAGCTGCGACTCGGCCACCAGCTTGGCGCGGGCATCCTCGTCGCGCTCGCCGGGCAGGGCCTGCAGCAGCGCGCGTGCCTTGGCCATCTGGCCCTGACGGGCCAGCAGCGAGGCGCGACGGAAGCTCACCTCCATCAGCCTTTGCGGCGCATCCACCTTGGCCAGCAAGGCCTCGGCCGCCTTCAGATCGCCGCGCATCTCGGCGGCCTGGGCCTGCAGCAGCCAGGCCTGCTGCCGCTGTTCGACCGTGGCCTGGGGCTGGGCATCGAGGCGCTTCAGATAGGTCTGCAGGGCCTGCTCGGCAGCTTCCGGATGGCGCAGCTCCAGCTCCATCGCGCCCAGCGCATACCAGGCCTGCAGCTCATCGGGCGCGCTCTGCGTCACCTGGCGGAACTCACGGGCGGCATCGGCGGCGCGCTGGCTGCGCGCCAGGCTGCGGCCGTAGGCCAGGCGCAGCGCATGCTGGTCGGGCTGGGCCTGCAGCCGGGCGCTGACCAGGGCTTCGGCCGCCGGCTGGGCCGACATCAGATCCAGGGCCAGCAGCAGCGGTTCGTCCGCCTGCGGGAAGTCGGCGGCGGCCAGACGGGTCAGGCTCAGACCCAGCTCGCTGGCGCCAGCGTTCAGCGCCAGCCGGCCGTGCACCAGCAAGGCCATCAGCCGGGTATCGGCCGAACGGGCCTGCTCCTCCAGCAGCGGTGTCATTGCGGCCAGCACGGCCTTGGGATCGGGCGCACGCTGAAAAAGGCGTGGCAGCGAGGCCAGCACGCCGGGGCGCTGGGCCGCGGGCGTCAGCGTGATCAGCTTGCGCAGCGGCTCGGCCATCTGCTCCGGCTTGTTCAGCAGGGCCAGCAGCTGCACCACCATCTGCAGCGGCTCGACGGTGTCGGGAAGGTTCTCGGCCCAGGCGCGCGCAGCCATCAGGGCCTGGTCGCCAGCGCGCGCCTGCAGCGCGATATTGACGACGCGGCGGAACAATGCGGCGTCGCCGGTACGGCGTGCCGCATCCAGCAGCACCTGGAAGGCCACTGCCGGCTGGCCGGAGCGCAGCTCCATCTCGCCGACCAGCAGCTGGTAGAACAGCGGTGCATCGAGCTGCGAGCTGCTCAGCGGCGCGCTGGCGGCGGCCGCGGGTGCCGTCTCGCTGCTGGCCTGGGCCGGTAGCAGCGGGCTCAGCAAGGCCAGCAGCAGGGCACTCAGGCGGAAGTGGCGGGAAGCGGGCATGTGGATGAGCTCCTGATGCGTGAGCCGCCATCATGGGGCAGCTTTGTTGCTGGATTGTAGGAGCGCGCTTGGGCCGGTGCCGGCAGGCATGGCGCGGCCTACGTATCATCGCGCCCATGCCTGAACTGCCCGAAGTCGAGGTCACCCGCCGCAGCTTTGCCGATGCCATCGCCGGTGCCCGGGTGCAGGCGGTGCAGCTGGGCAAGCCGCTGCGCTGGCCGCTGGGCATCGCGCCTGCCGCGCTGCAGGGTTGCCGGGTCGGCGCCGTGAGCCGGCGCGGCAAGTATCTGTGGCTGCCGCTGGAGGAGGGCGTCGCCGCGGGCGGGCTGCTGCTGCATCTGGGCATGTCGGGATCGCTGGGTTTCAGCGTCGCGCCGCCGCCGCCCGGGCCGCATGACCATTTCGATTTGCGCACCGAGCGCGGCGTGCTGCGCCTGCATGACCCGCGTCGCTTCGGCGCCGTGGTCTGGTCACCGGCGCTGGACCAGGCGCCGGCGGCGCAGTTGCTGGCCGGGCTGGGGCTGGAGCCTTTCGATCCGCGTTTCGATGGAGCGCATCTGCATGCCGGCCTGAGCGGCCGGCGCGTCGCGATCAAGCAGGCCCTGCT
The DNA here is from genome assembly GCA_041920215.1 of Burkholderiaceae bacterium. GTDB lineage: Bacteria > Pseudomonadota > Gammaproteobacteria > Burkholderiales > Burkholderiaceae_C > JAYRSJ01. Next base: position 189,784 of record JAYRSJ010000005.1, read on the forward strand.
GGCCGGCGACATCGTCGTCGGTGCCGGCAATATCTATGCCTGTGAGGCCCTGTTCCTGGCCGGCATCGACCCCCGCCTGCCGGCCGGCAAGCTGAGCCGGCCGCGCTGCGCACGGCTGGCGACCGTGCTGCGCCAGGTGCTGAGCCAGGCCCTGGAGGCCGGCGGCACGACCTTGCGCGACTTCAGGAACGCCCATGGTGTGGCCGGCAGCTTCCAGATGCAGGCCCAGGTCTATGGCCGCGAGGGCCAGCCCTGCCGGGTCTGCGGCACGCCGCTGCGGCGCATCGTCCAGGGCCAGCGCTCGACCTTCTTCTGCCCTCAATGTCAAAAACGATAGTTCTGCCCACCGATTTCGCCACCCTGCTGGTGGCTTGGCAGCGCCAGCATGGCCGCCACGCACTGCCCTGGCAGCAAAGTCGCGATCCCTACCGCGTCTGGCTGTCCGAGATCATGCTGCAGCAGACCCAGGTGACGACGGTGCTGGGCTATTACGCGCGCTTTCTGGCGCGTTTCCCCGACGTGGCCAGCCTGGCCGCCGCGCCGCTGGACGAGGTGCTGGCGCTGTGGGCCGGCCTGGGCTACTACAGCCGGGCGCGCAATCTGCACCGCTGTGCGCAGGCGGTGATGGAGCGCCACGGCGGCGCCTTTCCGGCCAGCGCGGCGCTGCTGGCCGAGCTGCCGGGTATAGGCCGTTCGACGGCCGCGGCGATCGCCGCCTTCTGCTTCGAGGAGCGGGTCGCCATACTGGACGGCAATGTCAAGCGCGTGCTGAGCCGCCTGCTGGCGTTTGACGGCGATCTGGCCAGCAGCACCCAGGAAAAGCGGCTCTGGCAGTTGGCGGAGAACCTGCTGCCGGCGGCCGGCGCCGATATGCCGGCCTACACCCAGGGGCTGATGGACCTGGGCGCCGGCCTGTGCGCGGCGCGCTCGCCGCAATGCCTGCTGTGCCCGGTCAGCGCGCTCTGCAAGGGGCTGGCCCAGGGCGACCCTGGCCGGCTGCCGCTGCGCAGCCGCAAGCTCAAGCGCAGCCGGCGCGAGAACTGGTGGCTGTGGCTGGAGCAACGGGGTCAGGTCTTGCTGCAGCAGCGTCCGGACAAGGGTGTCTGGGCCGGCCTGTGGAGCCTACCGATGTTCGAGGACGAGGCCAGCCTGCTGCAGCAAGCCGGGCCGCTGGCCCTCGCCGAGCCGGCGGTGCTGCCGCGCATCGAGCATGCGCTGACCCATTTCGACTGGGTGCTGCACACCCGCCGCCTCGAGCTTCCGGACGAGCAAGCCGTACCGCTGACGGGGCAGTGGGTGGCCCGCGAGGCCCTGCCCGCCTATGCGCTGCCGGCGCCGCTGAAAAAGCTGCTGATCGGCTGAGCTTGGCGCTCTGCTCGCGGCCTCAGCCCCAAGCCTTGCGCCGCGAATACCATGAATGCCCCGGTCAAATCTGCCGTCGAATCCGCCATCCTTGCTGCGGTGGTGGCCATTGTCTGCCTGTGGATGCTGGTGTCGGCCAACCAGGGCCTGGAAGAGCCTTCGGCCGGGCGCCTGACCCTGCTGAGCCTGGGGCTGGGCATAGGCGTTGTGGCGCACTGGACCTATCTGGCCCTGGCTCTGCGGGCCGACGGCCGTTCGCTGCTGGGCTGGATTCCGGCCCTGGTGCTGCTGTGCCCCTTCGGCTCGGTGGTGGCCCTGGTATTGCTGAGTTCCGGCAAGCCCGAGACAGGCACGGACCGGGAAGGCGCCGCTTCCTGAGGTCGGCGCGTCGGCTCAGCGGGCGTCCAGCTCGCGGTGCCGCTTCAGCACATGGCCGTGGCTGGCGAACTGCCGGGTCAGGGTCTCGACCAGATAGACCGAACGGTGTTGGCCGCCGGTGCAGCCGATCGCGACGGTCAGGTAACTGCGCTGGTCAGCGGCAAAATTGGGCAGCCACTGACGCAGAAAACCGCTGATCTGCCCCAGCATCAGTCCGACCTCGGGCTGGGCCTGCAGGAAATCGGCCACCGGCGCGTCGCGTCCGGTCAGCGGGCGCAGCTCGCGGTCGTAATAGGGGTTTGGCAGCACCCGCACATCGAAGACGAAATCTGCATCGCTGGGCACGCCGTGCTTGAAGGCGAAGGACTCGAACACCAGGGTCAGCGAATCGCCCGCCACCACCACCAGATCGCGCACCCAAGCGCGCAGCTGGGCGGCGCGCAGCAGGCTGGTGTCGATCACGGTGGATTCGACCCGCAGCGCCGCCAGCAGCTCGCGTTCCAGCTCGATCGCGTCCAGCAGCGCCCTGTGCTCGTCCTGATGGCTGATGTCCTGGCGCAGCGGATGCGGGCGGCGGGTTTCCGAGAAGCGCCGCATCAGCGCGTCGGTATTGGCGTCGAGGAAGATGGAGCGCACCGCGACACCCTCGCTGCGCAGCTGCTTGATCAGCGGTAGCAGATGGGGCAGGGAGCCGGCGCTGCGCACATCGACCGCGATCGCGACGCGGCGCTTGCCGCGCTGCTTTTCCAGCTTCAGGAAGTCCAGCAGCAATTCGGGCGGCAGGTTGTCCACGCAGAAGAAGCCGGCGTCCTCGAGCGCATGCATGGCCACCGACTTGCCGCCGCCCGACACGCCGGTGACCAGCACCACATCGCTTTGCTGCTGCGCCGGCGCGCCGGTGGAAGCCGGCGCCACCGTTGCCGTCACGGGCTGTGCTGTGCTCGTCATGTCTTGGCCTTCTTGCCGCGCGCCGCGGCGCTTGTTGTCGTCGATGTCGACTCGCGCGACAGGTCCAGCATCTCCTGCGCATGGGCCAGACTGGCCGAGGACAGGCGTTCGCCGCCCAGCATGCGGGCGATCTCGTTGACCCGCGCCTCGCCGGCCACCGCCAGCACCTCGCTGCTGGTGGCACCGTCACGCAGCGATTTGGCCACCAGGTAGTGGTGGTCGGCGCAGGCTGCCACCTGGGGCAGATGAGTGACGGCCAGCACCTGGGCCGAGCGGCCTAGCTGCTTCATCAGCCGGCCCACCGTCTCGGCCACCGCGCCACCGACGCCGGCATCGATCTCGTCGAAGATCAGCGTCGGCGCGCTGCCCTGCTCCAGCTGGCAGGTGGTGACCGCAATCGCCAGCGCGATGCGCGAGAGCTCGCCGCCCGAGGCGACCTTGGCCAGCGGGCGTGGCGTGCTGCCGGCATGGCCGGCCACCAGGAACTCGGCCGACTCCAGGCCGAAGCTCTGCGGCTGCTCCTGGGCCGTCAGGCTGACCTCGAAGCGGCCGCCGACCATGCCCAGCTGTTGCATGGCCAGACTGACGGCCTGGGCCAGCCGCGGGGCGGCGCCGGCACGCGCCTGGCTGGTCTTGCGGGCTTCCTCATCGAAGCCGCGCCGCGCGGCGGCCAGAGTCTGCTCCAGCGCGGCCACATCGCTGGCCTCGTCCAGAGCCTGCAGCTCGGCCTTCCACTGCGCCAGCAGACCGGGCAGCTCGGCGGGCGGGCGGCGATAGCGGCGTGCCAGGGTCATCCAGGCCGATAGGCGTTCGTCCAGCTCGGCCAGGCGCTCGGGCTCCAGCTCGGCCTTGTGCAGATAGGCGCTGAGCGTGTGGGCGGCATCGCGCAGCTGGGCCTGGGCACCCTGCAGGGCCTCGACCGCCGGCAGCAGGCGTGGGTCATAGTCCTGCACCTTGGCCAGCGCATCCATGGCCCGGTCGGCCAGGCTCTCGGCGCTGGGCTCGTCTTCGCTGAGCGCCTGCAGCGCCAGACGCGCGCCGTCCAGCAGTGCGGCGGCATGCGCCAGGCGCTGATGCTCGGCATTGAGCGGCTCCCATTCGTCGGCGCCGGGCGCGAGCCGGCCCACTTCTTCGATCTGCCACTGCAGGCGCTCGCGCTCGCGCGCCAGCTCGCCGCTGCGCGCCTGGGCGGCCTCCAGCCTGTCGCTGGCCTGGCGCCAGGCGCCGTGGGCGGCGGCCAGCGCGCGCGTGTCCAGGCCGGCATAGGCATCGAGCAGGGCGCGCACCGAGGCGGGCCGGGTCAGGCCCTGCCAGGCATGCTGGCCGTGAATGTCGAGCAGGCTGTCGGCGGTCTCACGCAGCTGGCTGACGGTGGCCACGCTGCCGTTGATCCAGGCGCGGCTCTTGCCCTGAGCATCGATCACGCGACGCAGCAGCAGGGTGTCGGCCTCGGCATCGAAGCCGGCCTCGTCCAGCCAGGCGCGCAGGCCGGCGGGCCGGTCGAACTCGGCCGAGATCTCGGCGCGGGCCGCACCCTCGCGCACCACGCCGGCATCGGCGCGCTGGCCCAGCACCAGCTGCAGTGCGTCGATCAGGATGGACTTGCCGGCGCCGGTCTCGCCGGTCAGCACTGCGAAGCCGCTGTCGAACTCCAGCTCCAGGGCCGGGACGATGACGAAATCCTTCAGGCTCAGGCGCCTCAGCATCTTGGATCAGCTCCCTTGGTACCAGCGCAGCTTGCGGCGCAGCGTCGCGTAATAACTCCATCCCTGCGGGTGCAGGAAGGTGACGCTGTGCGCCGAGCGGCGCACGGTGATGGTGTCGCCATGCAGCAGGCTGGCCAGACTCTGCATATCGAAATTGACGCTCGCATCGCGGCCGGCCACGATCTCCATCCGCACCTCACCCAGATCGGGCAGCACGATGGGGCGGTTGGACAGGGTGTGCGAGGCGATCGGCAGCAGCACCCAGCCGGCGATGCTGGGGTGAAGAATCGGTCCGCCGGCCGACAGCGCATAGGCGGTAGAGCCGGTGGGCGAGGCGACGATCACGCCGTCGGCCCGCATATTGGCGACGAACTGGTCGCCGACATCGATCTTGATCTCGACCATGCTGGCGGTGGCGCCGCGGCTGACCACCACATCGTTGAGCGCCAGGCCGGCAAAGATGCTCTGGCCGTCGCGCCAGACCGCGCCTTCCAGCATCGGGCGTTGCTCGGTTTCGTAATCGCCCGACAGTATGGGGGCCAGCGCCTCGCGGAAGCGCTCGACCGAGATGTCGGTGATGAAGCCCAGCCGGCCCTGGTTGATACCGACCAGCGGCATGCGGTGGCGGGCCATCTCGCGGGCGAAGCCCAGCATGGTGCCGTCGCCGCCGACCACGATGGCCAGGTCGCAGCGAGCGCCCAGTTCCTCGTTGGTCAGGCCTTCGTAGGCGGTGATGCCGGTGTTTAGAGCGGTGTCGCGCTCCAGCGAGACTTCCAGCCCCTGGCCGGTCACGAAGTCGGCAATTTCTTCCAGCACGGGACGTATGCCGCGCGCCTGATGTTTGCCCACTATCGCCACATGATGAAAACGCTCGGCCATGCGCAGAATTACACCACAGGGATATGACGGCTTGCGGTAGCCTCCGGCCCTGTCCTTACAATGAAAACCATGCTGGACGAGCGCTCCAAGTCACTGTTGAAGACCCTGGTCGAACGCTATATCGCGGACGGACAGCCGGTCGGCTCGCGCACGCTGTCCAAGGCCTCGGGCCTGGAGCTGAGTCCGGCCACGATACGCAATGTGATGGCCGATCTGGAGGAACTGGGCCTGATCGCCAGCCCACACACCAGCGCCGGCCGCATTCCCACCGCGCGGGGCTACCGGCTTTTCGTCGACACCATGCTGACCGCTCAGCCGGGCCTGGTGCATGCCGACCAGCGCCCGCTTGAAACCCAGCTGCAGCCCGACCAGCCGCAGCGGGTGATCGCCAATGCGGCCCAGCTGCTGTCCAGCCTGTCCAGCTTCGTCGGCGTGGTCACCGCCCCCCGCAAGCCCAGCGTCTTTCACCACATCGAATTTCTGCGCCTGGGGGAGCGCCGGGTACTGGTCATCATGGTGGCGCCTGACGGCGATGTGCAGAACCGGGTGATCTTCACCAGCCAGGACCTCAGCCAGTCCGAACTGGCCGAGGCCAGCAACCGGCTCAATGCCCAGTACGCCGGGCTCAGTCTGGAGATGGTGCGCGAGAAGCTCAGGAACGAGGTCGATGCCTTGCGCGGTGAGATCGCCCAGCTGATGAGCGCGGCGGTGCAGGTAGGCACCGAGGCGCTGGAGCATCAGGAAGAACAGGTGGTGATCTCGGGCGAGCGCAATCTGCTGACCGTGCAGGACTTCAGTCACGATATGGGTAGCCTGCGCCGCCTCTTCGATCTGTTCGAGCAGAAGACTCAGCTGATGCGACTGCTGGACGTCTCCAGCCGTGCCGAGGGTGTGCGCATCTACATCGGCGGCGAGAGTCAGGTCGTGCCCTACGAGGAGCTGTCCATCGTCTCCGCCCCCTACGAAGTCGACGGTCAGGTGGTCGGCACCCTGGGCGTGATCGGCCCCACTCGCATGGCCTACGACCGCATGATCCAGATCGTCGACATCACCTCGCGCATGGTCAGCAATGCGCTCTCCGGCAACCCGCGCTGAGCGGCGGCAAAACCTCGCCTACAATCCGCGACCGCTGCGCTCGCAAGCGCGCAGTGCCCCAGGGGCCGTTAGCTCAGTTGGTTAGAGCAGAGGACTCATAATCCTTTGGTCGCAGGTTCAAGTCCTGCACGGCCTACCAATAAAATCAATAGGTTATGGTGATGTTCGTCGCTATGTGTCGATGAGCTTTCCTTTGATGTAGCCATGGTGTAGCCGAATTTGCTGCACTGGGCACCCATCACGGAAATACCTTGCCTTGGTTTTCGTTAGGCGCACAGTTTGAGGGAAAGCCCTTCCTGCTTCGCTCCATGGCGAGCATGTGTGGCCGCTAGACTTCCGCTGACACTGAGAGTGCACGCCCTATCGGCTGGCAGTGACTCTTGTAAGGGGAGGCGGAATGCTTGAGGTATCTGGTTTTGGTGTTCGCAACCTGCGAGCGCTCGCAGACACGGGAATCGTTGATCTGCGGCCAATCAACATCTTTGTTGGCCGAAACAGCGCTGGCAAGAGCTCATTAGCAAGAGTACTTCCGCTACTGAAGCAGAGTGCGGAACGACGCAAGCAAGCGCCGCTACTTTGGTATGGCCGCCTTGTCGATTTCGGCTCATTCGCTGATGCAGTCAGTTCCTTCGCCAGCCCCGCCGAAATCGAACTTCGGCTGCGCTTTAAGGGTGGCCCCCTCCACATTTCTTCGCGTCGGTGGTACGCCTCGCGTAGTGCTCAGCCGTCGGAGAGCGAGGTCGGTGACATTGATGCAGTGTTGACTCTTGTTGAGGGGACGGAAGGACGTACTCAACTGAAGCGACTGTCCCTTGATGTTTTTGGCGTCGCAATAGAAGTTGTTCCGGGAGCCGGCCAGGGAGAGTCGCTATTTGTCAACGGGAAAGCCGTTGGGATCCCTAGTGAAGCACGCCTACATTGGGTTCAAGGAGTCATCCTTCCCCAACTCAGAGTGACGATGTCAGATCCAGCCAAATTGCGGGTCTCGGATGCCGACTTTGCTGCTCCGAGACGTCGGCTGCGCGTTGGCGAAACGGAAGCCATCGCAGCCGTTTCGGCGTTTGTCCATGGAAATACGCTGTCAGAGAGCAAGTTAGAGATTGCGGATCGACTACCGGTAGCAAACTTAGCCGCTCTGCACAACTCTTGTAAGAGGCTTGCGTCTGTTCCTGATACGTGGCGCTCAAGCATGGCAACTATTTCGACAACTAGTTCGAGCTTTTCAGCATTACAACGAGCGGTGATTCTGTTGAAGCTGGACGCGCTTTTGGCTGAGCTGGACGATGCGTTGCTGGGATTCTGCAATGGCGTCAGCTACCTTGAGCCGCTGCGTGCTACCGCTCAGCGGTATTACCGTCGAGAGGAAATTTCCGTAGATGAGCTTGACCCAAAGGGGCTAAACACTGCCTTTTATTTTCAGGGGCTAACGACCAGAGAGAAGGAATCATTGAATAGTTGGCTACACGGTACTTTTGGATTCTCGCTTTCAGTGAAAACGGAGCGAGGACATGTAGCCCTGCAAATCCAGTCTGGCGATGGAGAAGTGACCAGTCGAAATATGGCTGACGTTGGTCTTGGCTATTCTCAGCTTGCGCCAGTCGCAATTCAGCTATGGGCTGCACGTCAGCATCGTCGAGTTATCGCTGCTGTGAACAAGGGGCGGTTCGCACCGGTCGCCGACGGCAAAGATTCGTCGGGCGCATTGGTTGTAGTGGAGCAGCCTGAGCTGCATCTGCATCCGGCTTTTCAAGCCAAGCTCGCAGACGTCTTTGCATCTTGCGTCATGAGGGACGAGTCTGAGGACAACGCATCTGGCGCTGGTCTACCGCCGATGCGCTTGGTCGCAGAGACACATAGCCCGAACTTGATCGGACGCCTCGGCGAGCTGGTCGGCATGGGGACATTGAGCGCCAAGGACGTCAACATCATTGTGTTCGAATCTGATTCCAACAAGCCGGAAGCGACGAAGCTTCGGTTCGCTGAGTTCAATGATGACGGAGTGCTCCAAAACTGGCCAATCGGCTTCTTTGACGCTTGAGGAGTTCCATGCTCCTCGTAGTTTGTTGGCGCCGACCTAAATTTGACCCACCCTGCCGATTGAACTTTGACCCAGGGCTTGGGGCCAGCATCGGCTGATGCCGGCTGTGGACAACTGTAGCTCGGTGCTTGTTCAGCCGGCCTCGTCGCCCTTGTTGCGGCGCTCCTGCTCTC
>JAYRSJ010000006.1:0-172328 GCA_041920215.1 Burkholderiaceae bacterium
GATGGCGGCGCTCCACGCACCGCTGCCCACACGCTGGCGCATGTACAGATCGCCGGCCGTGAACGTGGCATGCCAGCCGGTGCTGCCGTTGACCGAGTACTCCACCTGCACCGCGTCGCCCGGCGATCCAGGGGCGCCGGCCGCGCCGTCAAGGCGCACCGGCGCCGACCAGCTGCCCACCAGCACATTGGCGGCGGTTTTTTCGGCGGTGCTCATCCATAGCGGGTCGCTGCCGGTGGGCGGGGCGTCAGACCAGCCAACAGGGGTGCCGTCGCCGGTGGGGGTGGTCGGGGCGGTGGCCGCCCGCCGAAACACGTAGTCAACAAAGTTGCCTGCCGTACCGGGTGCGCCGGGCGCGCCCGTGGCTCCCGTGGCGCCGGCCCTAGCCTTGCTGATGCTAACGCGCCAACCCAGCGGCTCCAGCGTGCCCTTTGTGGCCACCACGTCGATGTAGCTCACGTCAAAGCTGCTGCTGAGCGCGGTGAGCGTGAGCAGGCCCTCCTCGCTCAGCGTGCTGGTGACGCCGGGGCCATCGGTCTTGCTGAGCGTCCAGGTGGCGGTGTCGTCTTCCGTCCCTGCGAACACGCGCACGGTGGCATAGGCGCCGGTGTAGCTGGTGACCACGCCCGCGCTGGTGGCCGGCAGCACCCAGGCGGCGGCGGTGCAATCGAGCCGGTAGAAGGCCAGCTCGACGCTGTCCACCGTCACGAGGGTGAAAGTGGCGCTGGCTGACTCGTTGCCGCTGGTGTCGAAGTGCTTGGCGAAGATCTGGTATTCGCCCGTGGCCGTGGGGCGCCAGGTGTAGGTGTTGGCGGCGATCTCGGCGATGGGGGTGCCGCTGGCCCAGTCGGTGCCCTCGCGCAGTGCGGTGTAGGCATAGTCGGCATCGGTGCTGGCGGCCCAGTAGATCTCGACCAGGCCGGGCAGCGCGCTGGCGGAAAGGCCGGTCACATTGCCAGGCGCCTCGCTCTTGCCCACCACCACATGCCGCCGCTGGGCACTCCACAGGCCGGCCACCAGACCGTTGTGGGCGCGGGCCTGCACGATGTAGGCCTCGCCGTCCTGCAGGCCATCGAGCAGGGCCTGGCTCTCGGTGCCGGGCACCTCGGCGGTTTGCCACTGGCCGGGGTCGACGGTGGCCGGGCCGTAGCGCAGCTCGATGCGGCCACCCTCGCGCACGCCGGGGGTCATCACTGCGGGCCAGCTCACGCGCATCCGACTGATGATGGTGCCGTCCTGCAGGCGCAGCAGGTAGGCGGTGCCGCTCTGGGGCTCGTCCAGCACCAGCTGGGGCACGTCGAAGAGGCTGGGCAGCGTGGTGTTGGGGGCAGGGTCGCGGCCGGTGAGCTCGGCCACCTCGTAGATCTCGGCCGAGGTCTCGGCCAGGCTGAGCTGCACGCCGCGCTGGGGGTGCCAGCGCCAGCCGGTCACCTCGAAGGGCTTGGCCTCGAAACCATAGCGCGGCAGCGTGGCGGCGCCCACGTCGAACAGCTCGCAGCGGTAGGCGCTGAAGTTGCAGCTGGCCTCCATGCGCAGCGAGGCCTGCGACTGGCGGATGGTGATGCGGGCCAGGTGCTGGGCGTGGGCGATGTGGTTGATGCCCTGGTACTCCACCGACAGCTCGTAGGCGCCCTCGGCGGCCTGCAGCGTGCTGTCGACTACCGCTGGGAAGGGCAGGATCTGCCAGCGCTGCGCGGGGTCGACGCACTCGCCGGACACGGCATTGACCTTGCTCTCGCGCGGCACGCCGTTGCTCAGGCGCAGCACGGGCTCGGTGCCGGGCAGGCCCTGATCGTCCAGCGGGCTGGCGATCCAGTCGGGGGTGAGCGCAAAGCTGGGCGCGGCGCTGTAGCCGGCGCGCAGCCGCAGCGTGCCGCCGGCCCAGCCCCAGCGGCCGGCCATGGTCTCGCAGATCTCGTCCATGGCGGCGCGGGGGTCGCCATCGGTGGCGATCACGATGCCGCAGCGGTAGCGCGGCAGGGTGACGTTGTCGACCACGCCGCCGGGGTACAGCGGCGTGATGGTGCGCATGGGGAAGGTGGTGGGGGCCTCGCACACCGTGGCGTCGGCCTGCACATCGGTGGCGCGGATTTCGTCGGCCGGTACCGCCCAGCCCAGCGGGTGGCGCGCGTAGTGGTAGGCCAGCAGCGCGGGGTTTTCGGTGAAGGCGGTGGTACCGGTGCGCGGGTCGAGGACGCGGGCACCGCGCAGCACGGCGGTGATGTTGGGGATGCCCTGCGGGAACACATCGGGGTCGAACTCGAGATCGACCACGGCCAGGGCCATGCCGGCGAAGCGGTCGTTGACGCTGATGTGGTCGGGGTACTCGGCGGCCAGCGTGGCGCCCACGTTCTGCGCGTCGCTGCCATTCCAGGTGCGGATGCGCACCAGGCTGTTGGTCTGCGTGGCCTGCCACAGCAGGCGCACCGAGCCCGATATGCCGGGGTTGCCGGTGACGGTGATGGTGCTGCCGCTGACGCTGACCACCGGTGGGTCTTGCGCCGCCTCGGCACCGCCCACCAGATAGGCGGCCGACACGGTGCCCGGCACGATGGTGCCCCCGGCCACCACATGGCTGGCGATGCCGCCGGCAATGCTGAGCACCGTGCTGCCGGTGGTGATGCTGCCCTTGTTGTAGGGCGCGGTGAGCACGTGGCCGCTGCCGCTCAGGGTGACAGGGAGGTCGTTGAAGTAGAACTGCTCGAAGCCGTCGATTTCGTGGCCGGCGAAGCTGATCACCAGCGTGAGCTTTTCGCCATGGGTGCCGCTCACCCAGCGGCGGCGGATGCCCTCCACCGTGCGCACGCGGCCCAGCACCAGGGTGGCGGCGGCGTTGGGCTGCACGTCGACCATCTGCATGCGGTCGCGCAGGCTGGCGTTGTAGGCGGCCTTGGCCTTGCGCTCAGCGCGCTTTTGCTGGATCTTGCCCACCACCAGGCTGCCCACCACCTGGGCGGCCAGGATCTGGGTGGCCGACCAGGCCAGCGCCGTGCCCACATAGTTGATCGCGGCGGCAACGATTACTTGCGGCATGCGGCGCTCCAGGCAACAAAGGGCGGCACCACCGGCGCCAGGCCCAGGGCCGCCGGGGCCAGCCACTGGCCGCCACCGGCATGCACGGCCAGCAGCCAGCGGCCGGCCTGGCTGGTGAGGCCGGCATCACCCGGCAGCGCCTGGGCCACCGGCACCGCGCCGGCCAGGCGCTGCTGGCAGATGCCCGCCAGCAGCGCCGCGGGCCGCGCCGGGCAGCCGGGCTGCGGCTGCAGGCCCAGGCGGCGCATCAGCAGGCGGTGGGCGCCGCCCTCGCTGCTGTAGCGGCCGCGCAGATCGGCGGCGGGGTCGACGCCGGTGAGGGCCTCGGCCGCATCGGCCACCAGCAGCGCGCAATCGTGCGCGCCCCAGGCGAAGGGCCGGGCCAGAGCCTGGGCCAGCAGGCGCTGCAGCCGGGCCTCGGCGCCGGGCAGGCGCGGGGCCGCTGCGGTGGTGGCGGGGGCGGTGAGGGTGTGGCTGCTGCTCATCATTTGCGGAAGAAGCTGGCCTTGGGCCAGGCCAGGGGGGCGGCGTCGGTGGCGGGGTCGAACTGCAGCGAGGTGTCGCCGGGATAGCGGCGCAGCTGCTCTTCGGCGCTGTAGCGGCGGGGCTTGGGCCGCACGGCCTGCAGGCCGCGGTGCTCGGCGGTGACGGTGATGGTGGCGGTGGCGCCGTCGCTGAAATCGGGCACGTTGAGGGTGCCGGCCCAGGCGAGCACGGGGTCGGCCACGGCGCCGGTGCTGGGGTTGAGCAGCGCGTCCCACACGCGCACGCGGCGGCCCTCCACCGGCTCGGCCAGGGCCAGGGCGAGCTGGCTGCCGTCCACACCCGGCATGGTGAGCCGCAGGCCCTGCAGCTCGCCGCTGACGTCCTCGATGGGCTCGATGATGCCGGCCCCGCTGCGCAGCCAGGTGTGGCCGGACCACTGAACATCGAGCCCCGCGGTGGTGAGGCGCACGGTGCTGGAGAGCTGCAGCTCGATGAGCTGCACCCAGGGGATTTGCTCGCCAGCGGCGAGTCGCTCCAGCAGGGCCTGGGCTTCGGGGGAGAGCACGCGCATGGTCAGTACACCTCGCGCAGGCTGATCTCGACCGGGCCCTGCCAGCCGGCGCGGCCGTATGGCAGCTCGGCCCGGGGGGTGCTGATCTCGAAATTGCACACCGGCGCCTGCCAGGACAGCGCCGCCCCGGCGGCCAGCGCCACCCGCAGCGGGTGCACCAGCGGCACGGTGAGCACGCCGACCCCGCTGGCCACCGCGCCGGCATAGCCCACCAGCAGCAGCTGCGGGCCCGGGGCGCCCAGCACATCGCCGCCCAGCAAGGTGTCGCCCGCCACGCCCTGCACGCTGAGCTGGCGCGCACCGGCCAGCGCCGCCGCGGCCACGGTTGGGCCGCCGCGCAGGGTGCCGCCCGGCACCTGGCGGTGCGGGTGGCCCAGGCGCACCCAGTAGCCGCCGCTGATGGCCTCCATCACGAAAGCCTCGCGGCGCGCCGCGGCCAGGGGCTCGCAGGGGGGCAGCACCAGGGTGGCAAGCAGGCGGTCGGCCAGGTGCGAGACGCTCTGGGTGTTGCCGCTGAAGAAGCCGCTGAAGGCGCTCTTGGGCGTGTGCGCGCCCCAGCGGAACTCGCGCGGGGCAAAGGCGCGATCGGCAAGGGGCCAGGTGATGAGGGTGGGCATGATGTGTTGGGCGGGCTCAGCTCGCGAAGGCGCCGCCGGTGCGCATGGAGCGCAGCAGCTGCTGGTTGTTGCGGGCCACCATGCCCTGCACCAGGGCCACGGTTTGCGGGCCCACGTCGCCATTGATGGTGTAGTGCTGGTTGATGACCATGGGCGCGCCGCCCTGCCCTCCCCGGCCGAGCTGGCCATTGGGCACGATGTGGCCGGGCTGCTGGGGCACGAAGACCTCGGCCCCGTTTTCGCCCACGCGGTAGGCCATACCGGCGCGCACGGGGCCGCCATTGGCGCGGCCGCCGCCCAGGCCATAGTCGGCCAGGCCCTGGCCGCCGCTGGTGAGGCCGATGCCGTTGGTGTCGAAAGCCTTGAAGCCGCCGCCGAACATGTACTGCAGCAGGTTCTGGATGAGGCTGTTGCCAGCGTTGACGATGGGCTCGATGCGGGGCGTGAGCACGGTCTTGGCGAACTGCGCCTGCAGCTCGCGCAGGAAGATCTTGCCCAGGGTGTCGCCCTTGCGGAAGCCTTCGAGCAGGCCCTGAGAGATGCTCTCGCTGAGGCCGCTGCGGGCGCGGTCTTGCACGTCGTCGAGCGCGTTGCGGGCCGACTCGGCGGCGGCGTTGCGGCCCACGCGGTCGACGATGAGGGACTTGCGGCGCTGCAGGGCCTCGATCTCTTGCTGCAGCAGCTGGAGCTGGCGCTCGTCGACGCCCTCTTTCTCGCGCAGCGCGAGGGTTTGCTCGCGTGTGGCGATGGTGGCACTGAGCCGCGCCAGCTCCACATCGGCCAGCGCGGCCTCGGTGAGGCCGATGGCGCTGTTCTCGCGCTCCATCTGGGCATTGGCCTCGACGAGCGCGGCCACCTTGTCGAGCTCGGCGCGTGCGGCGCGGCTTTGGGCGGCCACGCGGCCCTCTTCCAGGCTCTGGGCCTGGGCGGTGAGATCGTTCTGCCGCGCCTGCTGCAGGATCTGCTCGCGCAGCCGCGGCGTGAGGCCTTCGATGCGCCCGCGCTGAATGTCCAGCAGCGCGCGCTCGTACAACGTGAGGTTGCGGGTGGCCTCGCCCTGGCGCTGCAGCTGTTCGAGGTAGCGCTGGGCTTCGCTGGCAGCACCAGCCCGGCCGGCCGCACCGGCGTCGGCGGTGGTGTCAAATGTGACCGCGGGCTTGACGAATTCAGGGTTGACCTTGCCGCGCCCTGCACCGGCGTCGCCATCGGTGAGGCGGTAGAAGTTGCGCTGGGCATCGCGCGCCGCCTGCAGGGCCTGCTGGTAGCCAGCCTTGGCTTTGTCGAGGTCGGCCTGGTAGCTCTCGGGGCTGATCATCAGCTTGAGGGCATTGCGCTCGGCCAGCACCACCTGGGCTGCCGCCACGCCCACCTTGGCACGCAGGGTCTGCAGCTCGGCCATCTCCTCCTTGACCGAGCTGAGGCCGAACAGCCCTTTCCAGCCGTTCTCGCGCCCGTTCTCTGCCAGCTTGTTGAGCGCCTCGATCAGCGGGTACACGCCTGCACGCGCCGCATCGCTGGCCAGTGCTTGCAGCTTGAACAGCTCTTTGTTGAACCGCTCAGCCTGCGCGGCCTGCTCAGCAGTGACCTTCGCATTGAGCTCGCCCGCCTCGGCCAGGTCGTTCAGGAAGGGCGCCACCTCCTTGACGCTGCGGCCGAAGATGGCCTGCGTGGCGGCCGCCTTGCCGGCGCCGTTTTCGTACCGCGCAAGCGCCTGGGCCACCTCGCGCATGGCCTCGCCTGGCGCCTTCTTGCGCAGCTCATCAGCGCTCAGACCGATGGAGCGCAGCGCTTTGGCCACCGGGCTGTCGGCGTTGCCTTCGGCGATGCCGCGGTTGAGCTTGAGCATGGCGTCGGTGACGAGCTCGAGGCCGGCACCGTTGCGCCGCGCCAGGTCTTCCAGGCCGCTCAAGACCTCGATCTTCTCGCCGGTGGCATCGGCCGCGTCATTGAGTGCATCAAAGCCATCGGCCACCGCCTTGACGCCCGACAGCACGGCCGCCACCGAGAAGCCCGCACCCAGCGCGCCCAGGTTGAGCCCCAGGCCGGCCACGCGCTCCTGCACCCCGGCGGTGACCCGGTTGGTGTCGGCCATGGTGCGCTTGAAGGCGGCGAAGGTCTGGCTGAAGCGGTCTTCGCCCTCGATGATGACCTTGGCCTTGCGCTCGGTGGTGCTCATTGCAGATCGCCTTCCTGCCACATGTGTTTCATCAGGTGGTACTCCTCGGCGGTGAGCCGCTCACCCAGTTGTTGCGGCGGGCAGCCCATGCGCACCGCCAGCCAGAGCCGAAACCTCAGCTCTGGCTGCTGGAGTTTTTTGCGCGCGCCCTCCCATCGAGACCGCTGAGCCGCTCGGCCACGATCTGCAGCCGGCCGATGACGCCGGGGTGGTGCTGGTCCATCAGCTCCCACTCGTCGGCGCTGTAGAGGCTCAGGCCGCCGGTGCCCTGCACGCTGCGCGCGAGCAGCTCGGGCACGTAGCGGCCGTACTGGCGCCACTCGTCGAAGCCAAGATCGAGGGGCACGCCGGCCGGGGGCTCGGCCGGCTCGCCGCCCTGCGCATGCGCGGCCTGGGCCTCGCTGTAGAGCCGGGCCAGGGCCTGCTCCTTGATGGCGGTGACGGCCCAGGCCTCGCTGGCCAGCAGGCCCACCACCAGCACGCTGCCGCGCAGCTCGGGCACGGGCACCCGCTCCTTGCGGCGCACGAGGGTGGGCCCGGTGTCGAGCAGGGGCAGATCGGTGGGCACGGCGGCTGGGGCGGTGGTGGTGCTGTTGCTGGCGGTCATGGCGCTGTGGATCAGCTGGCGTAGGCAGTGCCGGTGTTGGTGAGCGCGATGCTCACCGGCGTGGTGACCTTGCGGCCGCTGGAGCTGGGCGCCAGCGCGGCGGCGAAGGTGCCGTAGGCGGCGTACTTGCTGCCATTGGCGAAGGTGATCAGGAAGGGCCGGGCGCTGCGGGCCTTGAAGGCGCGGTTGGCCTCGATCAGCGCGGCATTGGCCGGGTCGTAGAGGCTCACGAAGCCATAGGTTTGCGGGGTGCTGGAGACCACGGCCTGCACGTCGCTGACGTCGTGGATGGTGGTCACATCCTCGAAGATGGGCTCGCCGCCGCTGGCGCTGGGCTCGGTGAGGGTGGTGAAGCTGCGGTCGAAGGTGACGACCTTGAAGCTGCCGCTGATGAAGGTCTTGTAGCCGGTGGTGTCTTCACCCTCCAGCTCGAAGGTGTTGGTCGCAGCGTTGACGTTGGCGACGCGGAACAGCCGGGCGTTGACCTCGACCATGCCCTGGCACTCGATGAGCACATAGGCACCGTTGGCGGGGTCGGGGCCGCCGGCGTCGTAGGTGAGCACAGCGGGGCTGGCCTTGCTGATGCCGGTGACGGTGACAGCCGCGGCGATGCCGGCGGCGCTGGCCATGGCGACCGCAACGTTGGACCAAAAGAGTTTTTCGCCGGACATGGTGGGGCTCCTTGTGTGGGGTGGTGTGGGCTAGAGGATGGTTTCGGGGGCGCCCTGCCGGGTGACGAAGCTGGCTTCGAGCCGCAGGCGCAGGGTGCCGGCCGCGGCCTCGCCCTCGCGCTGGGGGCTGCGCTCGATGGCGATGAGGCGCAGCTCGTAGGGCGGCGCCTCGGCAAAGAGGGCCTGGCGGGCCTGCAGCTCGCCAGCGTCCATGTCGGCCTCCAGCTGGTCGACGCTGCGCAGCTTGAGTTCGGCGCTGAGGCTCAGGGTGTTGAGCTCGTCGGCGGGGTAGTGGATGGTGTCGAGCTCGATCTCGTTGCCGTCGATGAAGACCAGCCAGGCGGGCAGCTCGCTCTCGGCCAGTGCGCGGTAGCGGCCCTCGTGCACGCGCGCACCGGTGAGCGGCAGGCCCAGCAGCAGGGTCTTGAGGGCGGCGCGGACGGTGGCGGTGGCAAGCATGGCGGGCGGGTGAGCAACAGGGGCGCTAGCGGCGGGCGAGCACGAAGCGGCGCTCGGCACCGTCGTCCAGCGGCAGGATCTCGCGCAGGCTGTACTGCACGAGCGCGGTGGAACCGGGGGGCTGGAGGGTGAGCACGTCGTCGGGCCGGGCGGCGGGCCAGGTGCTGGCCATGAGGCGACAGCTGGGCTCGGTGAGCACCATGCCGTCGACGACGCTGCCCGGGGCGTCGAACATCACGCGCCCGGCCACGCCGCCCAGCCAGGCGGGCAGCGCGAGGGGGCCGGCGTAGATGGCGCTGAGCTGGGCGGCGAAGTCGAACATGGCGGCGACGAGCGGTGGCGGGCTTCAGTCGGTGCCGGCGGGCTTCTCGGCCTTGGCGGCGCGGGCGGCCTCTTTGGCGGCGCGGGCGGCGGCGTCCAGCAGCTCGGCGCTGGCGGTCTTGTGGCCGCGGCTGGGGTCGTCGCTCTTGGCGGTGTAGAAAGCCTTGCCGGCGTTGGCGAGCTTGGCGGCGGTGTCTTTGTCGACCTCGGCGACGCTGCCCTGCTCCAGCAGCTGGGGGCCTTGCTCGGGCTCGGTGGCGTGGGGCACGAAGCAGGCTTCGATGATGAGGACCTTCATGGTGGTGGGCCTTGTGGGGTGTGAGGTGTTCGGGCCCCCCAGGGCCGGGGCCCTGGGGAGGTGGTGGTGGCTCAGGCTCAGGTGGTGAGCACGTCGACCATGGCGGCGAAGCTGGCGGCGCGGCGCACGGCGACGTCGCAGTCCTGCAGCGCAATGACGCGGCGGGTGCCGGCGGTGGCGCCGGTGTAGGGGTCGAGGATGAGGTCGACGCCGCTCCAGAAGCCGATCAGCAGCTCGCTCCAGTCGCCGTAGGCAATGGCGCTGCAGATGCCGTTGGCGGTGCCCTTGGTGAGGGTGTTGGGCATGTTGTTGGAGACGGCGGTGCGGTAGCCGTTGAGCTCGTTGCCCTGCCACACGGGCACGCCGTTGGTGCCGCTGAACATCTGCGTCTTCTTGAGCTTGCCGCGCACGCGGGCGTTGGTGCAGTAGCCCAGGGCGCCGACGTCGGCGTTGGCGTTGGCCACGGCGCTTTCCAGGTCCACCAGGTGCTCGTAGGTGGGCGCGGCGCCGTTGGCGCCGCCCACGACGGCACCGATGCCGGCGGTGTTGAGCAGGCCGGTGGGCTGGCCGGCGGCGCCAGAGCCGTTGAGGCCGGCGCGGTCGACCTCGACGGCCAGGCCGTTGATGAGGTCCATGCGCACCAGCATCTCAATGTCGAGGCTGGACTGCAGCAGCAGGCGGCGGGTGTAGTCGGTGAGCATGCCGACCGTCTTGGGGGTCATGGTGACCTGGCCGAAGGTGGCCTGGCTTTCGCTGACGGGGTTGCCCTCGGTGACCCAGAAGGTGGCGGCGCCGCCGGTCTGGCCGGGGATGGCGATGTTGCCGTTGAGGTCGGCCAGCACCCGGGCGCCGAGCTGGCCCAGCACCAGGCGGTTGCGCAGCAGGGTGAAAAAGTCGGCGCTGAGCAGATCGGTGGCCACCAGGTTGCCACCACCGGTGGGCGCGCCCACGGTGAGGTCGCGCTGCTGAGCAGCCAGCATGCGCTGCAGGCCCTGGGCGGCGGCCAGGTGGTCGTTGCTGGCGCCCATGGGGGCGCGCAGCACGTCCACCGGGATGGTGAAGCCGGCCTCGCGCTCGCTGCGGCGCATGTCGGTGGCCTCGACCGGGCGCTTGGCGCGGGCGGCGTTGCTGGCCTCGATCTCGAAGGCGGCATCGCGGATCAGGCTGGGGTCGGTGGCACCGAACTGCACGGCGGCGATGAGCTTGCGCACGCTGAAGCGGGCCAGGTCGCGGGCGCTCAGGCCGATCTCGGCGCTCTCGGCGGGCTTGAGCTTGCGGTGCTCGACCAGCTTGTCCAGCACGGTGGAGCGGAAGGCGTCCAGCGCGGTGCCTTCGCCCACGGCGCTGCGGGCCAGCTCTTGCATGCCGTGCTGCTCGCCCAGGGCAAGGATGCCGCGCACGCGCTCACGCTCGGCGTCAGCCGCGGCGGCACGCTCGGCCACGAGGTTGATCTGGGGGGCCTGGGCTTGGGGGGCGGCAGGCGCTTGGCGGGTTTCAATGTCGTCCACGAGGATCTCCTTGGGTTGCTGAGGGACGGGGGGGCGCTCGCCTGCCGCGCGGCCCACGCCGACCGTGGGGTCGGCGGGCACCGCAACGAGCGAGATTTCGTGTGGCGTCCACGAGGTGACGCGGTAGGTGTCGGTGCCGCTCTTGGTGTCGCGCTTCTCCAGCACGGCCTCGTTGATGCGATAGCCGACGGAGACGAGGCGGCGGATGCCGTCTTGCACGTCTTGCCAGATCTCCTCGGCCCGCGCGCTGCGGCCGAAGCGCACGATGGCGCGGCCGCGCTTGTCGTCGGCGATCCAGGCGCGTTCGACCACGCCCACGTGGTCGCGGGTGTTGTGGTCGACCAGCAGCGCGGCGCCGTCTTGCAGGCGGCTCATGTCGACGCTGGCGCTGCTGTGGTCGAGGATCTCGATGCCGAACCAGCGCTCGTAGGGCTGCTCGGAGCTGAAGGCCAGCTCGACGGTGCGCTGCTCGGTGTCGATGGCGGCACGCTCGACGCTGGCGCTGCGGGCCAGGGCCTGGGCGTTGAGGGCCTTGCTGTCGAGGCTGCGCGGCTGGGCGGCGGCGGCAGGCTTGGCGGGGGTGGCGGTGTTGGCAGTCATGGGGCTTGCTCCAGGCCTCGGGAGGCCGCCAGGCGCAGGGCGCGGGCGGGTTGGGTTGCTGGGTCGTCTTCGTCTTCGTCGTCTTCGTCCGCGGGCTTGCCCGGCGCGGCGGGCGCGGCGGGCTGGGGCAGCAGGCCGGCCAGCAGGGTTTGCTCGCGGCGCAGCTCGGCGGCGATCTCTTCGAGGTCGTCGCCGTTGCGGGCGGCGATGCGGGTGCGGCTGGTGGTGCCGTTGGCCAGGCCTTTTTCGTCGGCGGCGGCGTCTTTGAGCGGGTCGATGGCGGGCCAGCGGCGGCCCTGCCACACGGCGGCGGCGCAGTACTCGGCCAGGCGCGCGGGGTTGAGGCCGTAGAGCAGGGGCTCGGCGACCAGGGCCATGCGCAGCCAGCGCTCGAACACGAGCTGGTGTACCTCTTCGATGAGCACTTGCTGCAGGCCCTTCCAGACCTCGCGCTCTTCGAAGATGCCGACGCGGGCGCTGCTGTAGTTGACGGCTTCGAGGTCGTTGCCGAAGGTGACGTAGCTCACGCCCAGGCCGCTGGCGGCGCCGCGCAGGCAGGCCTTGGTGAACTCGCCGTGGCTGACGTGGGGGTAGTCGCTCTTGAAGGGCTCGAAGCGGCTGCCGTCTGGCAGGGTGTCGAACTGGCCCTCTTGGGTGGGTGCGTAGGGGGTGCTGCCGGCCTGGCCGTCGCCTTCGGTGTCGCCAAAGCCGGCCGGAGCCGCGCCATCGGGGGTGTAGAAAAAGCCGGCGCGCTTGGCGGCGTTGCGGGCGGCGGCGAGGGCGCTGCGCTCGAAGTCGTTGACCTGGAAGAGGCGCTCAAGGGCGCTGTTCATCCAGGGCACGCCGCGGTACTGGTTGGCTTGCTCGGGCAGGATGAGGTGCACGAGCTCGCTCATGGGCACGCGGGCGTGGCGACCGTGGCCGTAGCCGTCGGGGCTGCCGGCGGTGTCGCGCTTGATGTGCAGGGCGAGCACCTCGCCTTCGCCGCTGAACTCGACGCCCATGCGCACCTTGACACCACCGGGGAGGTCGAGGTGCTTGTCGAGGTCGATCAGGGCGGGGTCGAGCAGCTGCACGGCGAAGCGGTGCGGGCCGGCCCCGTCGACCAGGCGCAGCAGGGCTTCGCCGTCCATGGCCCAGTGGCGCACGAGCAGGCCCTCGATGCGGCGCCAGCTGTAGCGGCGGGTGACGTCGCAATGGCCCTTGCGGCGCCACTTGGCCCAGGCCTGTTCGATGGCGCTGTTGACAGCCTCATGGAGCTGCTGGCCGCCGCGCTTGGCGACTTGCACCTGCAGGCGCACGCCTTGGGCGCCGAGGATGTTGGTGTCGCACTGGCGCAAAAAGTGGCGGGCGAAGTCGTTGTTGACGGCAGCGGCGCGGCTGCGGGCGCGGGCTTTGCCGAGGCCGGCGGCGGTGTAGACGTTGATGTGCTCGGCCTGGCCTTGCCAGCTGCTGGTGATGTGGCTCTCCAGCGCGCTTTGCAGAGCGCGCAGGTGCAGGCCGGCGGTTTGGCGCTCGCGGGCGACGGCGGCAAGCACATGGCCCTGCGCGGCTGCTTGGGTGGTGAGACCCAGGCGCTGCAGAATGGTGGTGAAGCGGCCGGCCATGGTGGTTTACATGCGCACCAGGATGCGGCGCCCGGTGGTGGCGGTTTCGGCGGCGACGTCGCGGCGGGCGGCCTCGATGGCCTTGAGCAGCTCGGTGATGCTGTGGAAGCTGACCTGGCGGGTGCCGATGGTGTAGCTGCTCATCAGCTGGCCGGTGCTGAGGTAGGCGTCGTAAGCGGCCTGCAGCGCGGCCAGGCGCACCTGGGCGGGGGTGCGCAGATCGAGCTGGGTGGTGCCGCCGGCGGCGGGGTCGGGGCGCACGGTGAGCGTGGGGCCGGCGAGGGTGAGGCGCTCGTCGCCACGGCTGAGCAGCACGACGCTGGTGTAGGCGCCCGGCACCCAGGCGGCGGTGGCGGTGCGGGTGGCCGCAAAGGCCCAGCCGGCCTCGGTGGCGGTGCCGGCGATGCTGTGGTTGGCGCCCTGCCCGATCAGCCGCAGCTCAGCAGCCCAGCCTTCGGCCTGGGTGTGCAGCGCCGTGGCCAGGCTGGCCGCAAGGCTGTCGCCTGCGTTGAGGGTGGCGGGGAGAACCGGCGGGGAGTGCATGGGCCGGACTCTGCCGACCAGCACCGCCAGAAATAGGGCAAAAAGTGGCGGGCAGGAGAAAGCCCGCGCGGGGCGGGCTCTTGGGGGGGGGCGGGGTGGGTTTCGAAAATGCTCGCGGAGGGGATGGGAAGTCAGACGGGCAAAGAGCGCAGATAGGCCGCGAGCGTCGGAGCCAGCACCGTGTCGATACCGGCCTCGGACGGGTGCAGTGCGTCAGAGTTCGTCCCAGCGATCCACTGTTCCACACCACCGACAATCCCGGCGCTCAAGCCTGCCGTGCCGATGAATCCAGCGCCCATGCTTGACGCGAAGGACTGCAGCCACGCATTCCAGTCCTGCCGGAATGCGTCCTTCGCGGCGGCCAAGTTGCTGTTGGGGAAAATGGCGCGAAAGCACACATGGCGGATGCCGTACTGTGCGGCGAGAGTGATGATCTCAGCAGCCCTTGCTTTGCCAGCCAGCAGGATCGTCCCCGGGTTGGCCTGTGTGAAATCGTCATTGATCGACGCCGGCTGAATGAGCAGCACATCAGGGATGATGCCCGCCGCAAACAGTTCCTTCGCGCGCGCCCAGTACTCAGCGCTGTTGCGCGACGACGCCGCGCAGTCCAGATAGCTGAAAGCGCGTGCGGATGAGCCAGCGTCAACGCATCCACGCCACCCCCAGTTGTTGTAGACGCCGGCCACGATGGCGTCATTTTTGTCGGTGGAGTCGCCAACCTGCATGACGGTGTAAGCAGGCTGCGCGTACTCAAAGATCGGGAACACCTCGAACATGCGGTTGCTGGAATTGCCAGGGATGCCGCTGTTTGCCGGCGTTGCGGCCATCGCCGTGCCACCGAACACGGTCAGCGTCTTGCCGCGATTGGCCGCGTTCACGTCGCGCAGCGCTGTCGCGCCAGCGACAGCCGCCTGGACCGCTGCATTAGCCGCCGCGTTCCCTGCAGAGTCACAGCGCACGATCAACAAGCCCATTCGACTGGCTGCTGTCCCGGCCGCAACGTCTGTGCGCGGCACCGACGCAATGGGGATGCGGTCGCTGACAAGGTAGGTGACGGACGTGGCGCTGCCAACGAGGTTCGGTGTGGTCGCCGAGCCTGCCCAGGTTACCGGGATGTGGCCGTTGACCGTGCCGGCCGGAGCGGCCTGCTTGTACATCGTGCCGCCGATGATCGGCTGGCTGGCGTTGTCGTTGCTGGATGCGTCGGCCGTCTCGGTCGTAGCGACCGTCATTCTCCATCCGGCGATGGTATTCGGGCTGCGATTGACCAGCACCAGCCGCACCGCCACGAATGGACCGTCTGCGGCCAGCTTGTAGCCGTGCGAAGCATCCACGGCCAGGTTGCTGAAGTTGACGGTGGATTCGCCGCTTGAGTTGGCGCCAAAGTATTTGCTGATGCCGGCGAGCTTTTTCCCAGCCCCTGACACCGCCACTGGCACATCAAACACCGCATCCACATCCTGCGCCCGCCCATCGCCGCAGACCACCACCCCCCAAGCCCGCTCCACGATGGCGATGACGCCAGCCGGCAGCAACACGCCGCCAGCGCCGATGAGGGGGACAAGCGGGCGAATACGCATGGTGGTGCTCATGGTGCGGGTCCTGCAGGTGTGTGAAACAGATGGATAGCGACCCCAGCACCTTGCCACCCAGCCCCGCCAGAACTAGGGCAAAAACTGGCGGCCTCCCTCGCTCAGCGCCCCGCCCTGCCCTTGCTGCGCGCCAGCATGCGGCGCACGGTGCTCTCACTGAGGCCGAGGCGCTCGGCGATTTGCTTGGCGCTGAGGCTGGCGGGCATGAGCTCGACGAGGTTGAGCCGCTCCAGCGCGGGCAGGCGCTGGATGTAGTGCCGGGCGCCGCCGAGGATGCGGCGGGCGCGCAGCTCGGCTTCGGCGAGGGCGTCGTCGACCAGGGCGGCGTGGGCGGCGTGGTAGTGGGGGTCGTTGGCCGGAGCCTGGCGCAGCAGCTCTTCGCGCACGGTCTGCAGCACGATGGCGAGGGTGTCGGGCGGCGGCGGCGGGGGCGGTGTGTTTGTGCTCATGCGTGGCGGCGCTGGAGGCGGTGGGCGTGGATGAGGGCCATGAGCGCGGACTGGGCGCTGGGGGCGGTGTCCGGCGCCGCCGCCGGTGCGGGGCGGGGCGTGGCGGCGGCTTGCTCGGGCAGGGGCTGGGGATCAAGCGGGGGCTCGATGGGCGGGGGCTGCTGGGCGGCGGTGGCTGCTGCAGCATCGGCGGCAAAGAGGTCGCCGGTGGCGGGTTCGAGGGCGGCCTGGAGGCGGGCCCACTGGGGCTCTTTCCAGGCTTGCACGCGGATGGCGGGCTGGTAGGCGGCGGCGGTGGCGTAGATGGCGGTGTCGAGCGCTTCGTTGCGGGGCTGGGTCTTGACCCAGCGGCGTTTGTTGGGGTCCCAGATCTCGGCGGTGAGCTGGGTGTAGTAGGCGTCGTCGAGGCCGGTGGGGAAGTGCCAGAGGCGGTCGATGGGGAGGCGCTCGCGGTCGGCGCTGAGGCGGGCGAAGAGCTGGTGCTTGGCGGTGTCGACGCCGAGGGTGTAGAGCTCGGCGCCCTTCTTGATGACCTTGCCGCGCCAGGTGAAGTCGACGGGGTTGCTGCGGCCGATGATGGGGCGGTTGGGCAGGCTGGAGCCTTTGACGGCGATGTAGCGCCCGCGGCGTGTGCGGACAAAGTTGAGCACGTCGTCGGTGAGGTAGCCGGTGTCGATGGCGGCGCACTGCACGCGCATGGGCACGCCGCAGGCGTTGGGCAGGGCCTGGGCGAAGTAGGCGTCGATCTTGGCCCATTCTTCGGGGCGGGTGGGGTCGGCGGGGATCTCGATGTAGTCGATGGGCCAGACCTGGCCGCCGCGGCCGTGGCCGATGATCTGGCAGGCGAAGTAGCGCTTTTGCACGTCGACACCGCCGGTGAGCAGGAGGCAGCCGCGGGGGATGTCGCGCACGCGGTGGCCTTCGGCGCGGGCCTTGAGTTCGTCGGCGTCGAGCTTTTCGTTGGGGTCGTCGAAGCACTCGCCCAGCAGGGTGTTGATGAAGGTCTTGACCTTCTCGGGGAAGCGCTTGATTTCTTCCCACTTGGTGGCCAGCTCGACCCAGCTGAGGCCGAGGCCGATGGGGGTGTAGAGGGCGTTGATGTGGAAGCCGGCGGTCTTGGCACCGGGGAGGTGGGCGATCCAGCGGCCGCGGGCGAGCATGGCGGCTTTGTGGTGCTCGGCGATGGGCTGGCCGCAGGCTTCGTGCTCGCAGTGGTAGGCGGCGAGCTCGGGCTGGTTCTCGGGCCAGGTGAGGCGGTCCCAGCGCAGCACCTGGGGGTGGCCGCAGTGGGGGCACGGCACGTGGTAGCGGCGCTGGTCGGAGCGCAGCCATTCGCGCCAGATGGCGCTGAGGCTCTTGATGGTGGGGGTGCTGACGAGGACGATCTTGCGGCGCGGGAAGGTGCGGGTGCGGGCTTCGGCGAGCTCGATGGGGTCGCCTTCGCCGTCGAGGTCTTTGGGGTAGGCGTCGACTTCGTCGAGCAGCAGCACACGCACGGGCATGGAGCGCAGGCTGGCGGCGCTGTTGGCCCCGCTGATGACGAGCACGCCGCCGGGCCACTCTTTGACGAGGGTGGTGTTGCCGCTGTCACGGCTGCGGGCGGGGGCGATCTTCTGCCGCAGGCTGTAGCAGTCGTCGATCATGGCGGCGAGGCGTTGCTTGCTGAAGCGCTCGGCCAGGTCGACGGTGGGCTGCACGAGCATGGCGGGCACCTTGAGGGTGTCCATGGTGTGGCCGACTGCGTTGAGCAGCACCTCGGTGCCACCGGTCTGCGCGGACTTCATGAAGACGACGCGCTGGGTGGGGCTGCTGGGCGAGATCTCGGCCATGATCTCGCGCAGGAAGGGGATGCGGTCGGTGCGCCAGGGCCCGGGTTCGCTGGCGCCTTTGGTGGGGAGGCGGCGGTACTTGTCGCTCCATTCGTCGACGTCAAGGCGCGGGCTGGGCTTGAGGCCGGCCGCGAAGGCGCCGCAGCCGGCGCTGTAGCCGTCGAGCACGCGGAAGTGCAGCGCCTGGGTGCGGCCGAAGGGGGTCATGTGGCGGGCGCTCCGTGCTGTTGATCGTCAACACGCTGGCCGAGGCGCTCGACGGCGCTGGCCACGTCCTCGCGCACGGCCTGGATCTCTTGCGTGAGCAGCTGGTGGCAGGCGGTGGCATCGGCCTCTGCGGCGAGGCGCTCGGCCAGCTTGTCGGGGATCCGCTCGAGCGCTGCACCGAGCGAGGCGGCAGCATCCGTCAGCGCCTGGAGGAAGGGCTCGGCCTCGATGAGCCGGCCGGCCAGCTGCGCGGCTTTCATCTCCGCGGTGTCGGCCTCGGCCTTGGCGCGCCGGGCTTCGTCGCGCTTGAGCTCCTGCCACAGCTCGTCATCCATGCGCTGCCGGGCGCCACCCGGCGCACTGCCCTCCCCCGCCGCCGGCCCGGCAGCCTGGCCAGACGCCGGCGCCGGCGCGCCCGCCAGCACCTGCTGCCGAGCAGCGCGGCTGGTGCTGTACCACTGGGCGTCGGCAAGGTCCGGGTGAATGAGGCCGTCGAAGGTGGTGATGCTGCCAGCACTGATGGCCTTGCTGATCGCAGCCTGGCTGACGCCACGCATGCGGGCGTACTCAGCCGCCTTAACCAGCCCGCCCGAATTAACCGTAGGCTTAACCATGCCAAACACCTATGCCTAGCGAAATCTCGCGCCGTTTCGCGCCGCAATGCTGCGGGGTGGGGAAGGACCCAAGACGGGGCATCAGCCACCTCCCGAACGGAAGCGGGCCAGGGCCAGGGCCAGGCCGCGCTGCACCTCGACGTCGAGGATCTCGGCCATGCGGTTCAGCACGCGACGGTTGACCGTCCTGGTGTTGAACATCTGCGGCACATCGATGGTCTCGACCGCTTTGATGGGCAGGCGGCTGCTGTTGTCGCGGATGAAGACGGTGCGACCCTTGTTGCCGATGAACGCGCCTTCGATGACCTTGCGTGCGCCAGCCTTCTTGATCTTGACCGAGACACCGCCACCGATGGGCACATTGCGCGTGCGCCAGCCCTGGGGGGTCTGGAAGCGCACCGGCTGGGTCTTGCGGCCTGGTGCGGGCCGGGCGCCGAACATCATCACGTTGCGGCTGCTGTGCCCGCCCTTGACGCCGAAAGCCTCCAGCTCACCACGCAGCATGAACTTGCCGCCCTTGCGGCTGATGGCTGTCACCCTCAGCTGGGCCCGTGCATCCTTGGCCTTGATGGCGTACTCGGCCGTGATGGCACGGGTGGCCTCGGTGCTGCCGCGCTGCAGGGTTCGGTTGATACCCAGGCGCAGCCCTTCCCGCTCCAAGTCCGAGCGCAGCAGGCTCATGGCCTTGTCGATGCTGGCGAAGTTGTTGGAGATCTTCAGCACAGCACCACCCCATCCATCATGGTTTCGCGGTTTCGCTGGTTTCGATACCTGGGTT
This sequence comes from Burkholderiaceae bacterium, assembly GCA_041920215.1. Lineage (GTDB taxonomy): Bacteria > Pseudomonadota > Gammaproteobacteria > Burkholderiales > Burkholderiaceae_C > JAYRSJ01. The sequence continues at coordinate 18,967 of JAYRSJ010000006.1, forward strand.
TTGCCGTAACCCTAGTATTCATCGATGAAGTTACGCGGTTTCGGCAAAAAGGCTGGAAGTAGTGGAGTGCCTTGTATCGGCCCTCACGCGCACGCACGCACGCACGCACACATAAGCCCCCCCTTGATTGCCGAAACTGGCGAAACCGCGAAACTTGCCCCATTCCATCGGGGTTCTGACGGTTTCGGCAAAAGTTATCCACCGAAACCTTGGCGAAACCGTCAGTGCGCATCACGGCCTCCGTGCCAGCGGTCAAACATGCTCTGGAACTCGTCCACGCACTGTTTGGCCCAGCCGGCGAGCGACCGGCCCTCAGGGGGCGGGGTCAGCATCCACAGCCTGGTGGTGGTGCCGTCAGACCCGAGCTTACACACTTTCACTTTGAGTGCCTCGCCGGCCTCTCGCATCACCAGCCGCGTGAAGTGGGGCTTGCTCATCGGCCACCGATCCCCCTCCAGGCTGCACCAGCGTTGGTAGGCCCGAAAGGCCTGGTCGGAGTTGCATGTGGCCGGGGGCAGGCCCGTGATCGAGCGCGAACTCCACTCCCGCCAGAACCGCTCCGGCGACAGCCGGCCCAGCTCGATCAGATCGGCCTTGGCCGCCGTCATGGGGGGAGGCTCGTGCCAGGCCCAGCCCGTGAGGTCGCGCTGCTGCAGCTCGTGCAGCAGGTGCGCCACACCGCCGCTGTTGCGCCAGGCCACAAAGCGCGCATACATGGCCGGGTCGCCTCGCGTCTGCGTCCAGATCACCAGATAGCGCCGGTCTGAGGGGTCCAGCTTCAGCGGCTCCACCTCGTTGCTGTGGAACACGATGTTCATCACATTGCGCTCGGTGCGCATGTTCATGAATTTGGTGGCGATGTTGAGATCGGTGCTGGTGATCAGCGCCTTCAGCACGCCCTTGTGGTGCCGCATCTCGGCCCGGCTCACCACCTCGTCGCCGATCACGAAGCAGCAGCCGCTCTGCCAGTCGTTCCACTGGCTCTCCAGCTCGCGCTGCCCCACCACCTTGCCGTGGCGGCCGTAGATGCTCATCACCGCCTCGTTGACCAGGTTCTTGCCCGTGCCCTCGGCCCCGTGCATCACCAGCGAGGTGGGCATCTTCGCGCCCGGGTTCTGCAGCGGGTAGGCGTACCAGTTGAGCACGTAGTCGATCACCGTCTCATCGTCGCCACACAGATGCCGCAGCACCTCGTGGAAAGGCCGCGTGTCACCCTCGGCAGCCTCCACCCCGAAGCCGTGAAACAGGTTCACACACTCCGCGCCGCAGCGCTCCGAGGGGTCGAACAGCACTTGATCAGCCTGCACCATGCGCCGCTTCTCGCTGTTCATCCACAGCTTCACCGCATCGTGCCCAAAGGTGTGCCGCAGGTGGCTGATCCGGATCGGCACCTTGCGCACCGTGTCCCAGGCCACCTCGGTGCCGTACTGGTAGGCAAAGTCGCGATACAGCGTGGCCAGGTTGCCCGTGTTCGGCGTGGGCTTGCGCTTCTCGCCGCGCTTGCTGGCGCCCGGCTTGCCACCGCGGGCCTTGGGCGGGCCGTCAGCATCGTTGCTCGCCTCCCCCCGCCCCCCGCGCGCACTCGCCGCGTCAGCATCGTTGGGGGGCGGCGGCTCGGCTTGCAGATCGGAGGGGGTGGGGTCGCTCATGTGGTGAATGCGTGCAATCTCAGCCATGCATCAAATCCCTGGCCACGGTGACCGCGAGCTCGATCTGGCTGCGCACCACATCGAGCCCCTCGGCCACGTGCAAATCGTTGAAGTCGCTCGCCCCCGGGTCGCGCCCCTGGGGGGCAAACACCGGGTAGCTCAGCACCGCCACACCGCCCGCGTCCTGCACCTCATCGCGCGCCAGGGCGCCATGCACCCGGCCGGGGTTCAGCGGGCGGCAGTCGCGGTCGTAGGTTTTCCAGTCGTCATCGGCGCAGATCACCAGCGCGCTGCCCGGGTGAAGCGCATGCACGATCAGCGCCACCTCGCACAGGTTGCCCGCGTCAAAGGCCACATACACCGGCAGCCGCCGATCCACCGCCATGCGCAGGCTCATGCCCGTGGCCCAGCCCTCGCACAGCAGCACCGGCTCACCCACCTGCACCAGGCCCAGGCGGCACGCCGTGCCCAGCTTGGACATGCCAGCGGTGAACTTCTTGCTGCCCTGAGGCGTGATCGTCTGAATGCCCTTGAGGCTCTGTTCGCGCGGCAGGTCGTAGCGCAGCATGGGCACCAGCAGCCGCCCGCCCGGCGTGAAGCGGCACGACTCAGGCCGCTCGATGCGCTTGCGCTCCACATAGTCGCTCAGCCCGCCGCGCAGCGCCTCGCGCCACTGCATCAGGGCCACCTGCTCGGCATCCATGGCCGCGCGCGCACGCTTGGCCGCCTCTTCAGCGCGCATGCGCTCGCGCTCGGCCTTCAGGCGCTGCTGCTCGGCCAGATCCGGCATGCTGCTGCGGTCGAACTTGTAGCCCCCGGCCAGCGCCAGCTTCACCAGCGTGCCCATCGTGTAGCCGCCCGGCTTGCGCACGCAGCTGCGCCAGGTGGAGCGGCAGGCGCTCGCGTTGAAATTGGCCGCGCGCTCGCTCCAGGCGGTGAACACGTCGGCCGCGTTGTCGCCAAACTCGGCCGCCAGCGCTTTGCCCACCTGCACCCACACCTCGCGCTCGTGGCTGTCCACAAAGCGCAGCATCTCCTCCGCCTGGTACAGCGTGACGGGCGAGCGAGACAGCACCGCACTCATTGCCGCCGCGCCCCGCTCAAGCCACCGCCCGCAGGTGCGCTGGCTTCGTATCCTCGTGCTTGCGGGCAGCCCAGGCCATCAGCTGCTGAATGGCGGCGATGGCTTGCGTGCCCTCGCTCTCGATCGTGGCCAGCTCGTTGGCCTTGATCTCGCGCTTGCCGGCACTCTTTTCCTGCACCGCTTTGGTCACCGCCTCGGTGGCTTCGGCAAACTCGCGCACAGCGTCCAGCAGCAGGGCGGTGAGGGTTTCATCACCCCCTGCCTCGCCGCGCTGCGGCAGCGGCACCAGCACGCAGTGCCGTGCATGGGCCAGGGCATGCAGCGCGCCATCGTCGCCGGTGATCTCCATCAGCTGCAGCATCTCCTCGGGGCTGCAGAACTGGGTGGGATAGGTGGGGCTGGTCTTGTGGTTGAGCGTGGTGGCGCTCATGCCCATCGCGGCGGCCAGCGCCTGGGTGCCGTGGGGGTAGGCGCGCACTGCGCGCTGTAGGGCCAGGGTGATATCCATGGTGGTTCGATCTCCTCGGGGCAAACAAACAAACAGGGGGCGGCTCACATCAGCACGCCAGGCTGGCGCGCTGCTTTGCGCTACGGGCGGCCAGCGCCCACAGTGCAGGCATGGGAACGATTTCGACAGCACAGAAGAAAACGCGCGCCGGCCGGCTGGCAAGGCATCCGGGGGCGGGAGGGAACGCCCGCCTGCCCGGCCGACCGAGGCTGACACCAGCCTCCGATGGGCGCCGCGTGAAGAAAGCTGGCCCGCGCCGGAGCGGGGGCTGGGGGATGGGCTGGCCATTCACTGCGCAGGCCGCAATTTGCGGCGCTACTTGTGCGAATGGCGCATTTTTGCAACACAGGATCGCGCAGTCCCCAACTCGAAGCCCTGCTGATTCGAGCGGTTTGCGGGCACTGCCGGAGCGCGCCGCGTATAGTTCTGCGTATTGCGCACAATCGCGCAGCGGACTGAGGGGGAGACACATGGGGCGCGAAGAGTCAGGCGGCCTGCCGCATGGCCGGCTCGTTGGCGGCCGCGCCGCTGAGGCCGCGCGACACCGCAAGAATGGCCTCAAACACACGGCCCGGCTCCACCTCCAAGGCCTTGGCGATGGCGCAGATCCGCTCCATGCTGGCGCCTTCCTGACCGCGCTCAATACGGCTCAGGTTGCCGTTTGGCACGCCGCTGGCCCGCGAGAGCTGCACCAAGGTCATGCATTTGCCCTTGCGCAAGTCCCGGAGCGTGGTGGGTTTGGCTTCGTCCATGACGCAGATTCTGCGCCAAAAGCAAAGATTGAACAAGAAGCCGCGCAGAAATTGCCCGCAATCTGCGTCCTACGCTTTGCGTGGAGGTGACCGATGGCAAGAATCCCACCCATGGAATTCCTCGGACCCGCCGTTCGGCAACTCAGAAAAGCGAAGGGCCTCACCCTCGAAGGCATCGCGAACCAGATCGACAACTACGATTCGGGCAACATGAGCCGCTTCGAGCGCAGCCTGCAGAGCATCGACAACGACAAGCTGCTGGAGGTTGCCAAAGTGCTCAACACCTCGGTCAGCGAGATCTACGCACTGGCCGAGCGACTGGAGGCCGAATCCAAGGCCGCCACCCAGCCCGCTACCAGGCCCCTGGCTCACCACGCGAGCGACCATCCGGGTGTTTACACGCCCATGCCGGTGCTTGCCACTCCCATGCAACGCAGGTTACAAAGCGTGTCCGAAGACGCGAGGCGCCCGGCTGAGGCGTCGGCTTCGGACGCATGGGAGTTTGTCTTGATTCCGTCAGTAGTCGCCCGCCTGGGCATAGGCGGCCAGTGCAGCATCGCCATCGATCAGGCTGCAGCTCGCCAACCCGTACCCCGCGCGGTCTTCGACTCGCTCAATATGGCCCTGGACCATGCCGGCCTGGTGGCCGTCAAGGGCGACGCCATGGGCGCCACGCTGGCTGATGGCGACATGGCGCTGGTCGACATGGGCGATCAGACCATCGAGAGCGGGCGCGTGTATGCCCTCATCGTGCAGGACGAGATCTGGCTGCGCCGCGTGATGAAGACCCCCAGCGGCTTCACCCTCGCCGCCGACAACAAGAACGGCATGCACGAAGACTTTCACTTGAGCGCCGCCGACTTCCGCCAGCTCACCGTGGTGGGCCGCGTGCGGCTGCGCTGGGGCAGCTCAGGGCTCTAGTTCTTGCCCGCTTGCTGCTGAAGGGCGTACCTCGCCCGTCCAACAGCCTGTTCCGCAGCGGTCCACATTGTGGCCAGCGCCGCCCTGCGCGGCACCCCTTCATTGATGCCCCAAATGTCGGATTTTTGAGTAGGCATCGCCCACTTTGTCACCAACGATTCCAGGCCAACCATAGAGAACGGCAACCCCCCACGGTAGGCCAGACGGTTGCTATCGCGAGAGTAGAAGCTAGCGTCCTTCTCCCACCACGTTGCTGAGTCGGCATAGGCATCAACCGCCTTCGACAGCTCTGCAACTATCGCCGCATCAAGCTCCCCATTCGAGCTTGCTGAGATCAGAGCCACTTCGGTGGCGGCGGCCTGGATAAGCGGCCCGAATTGCACGTAGGTCACACCCGTTTCCGTCGCTGCATTGAGTGCAACAAATGCCCTGAATGCGGGCTCATACCTGGCTTGAGCCGCCTTCGCCTGATCCACTACCTGAGGCGCGGCTGAGGGCGGCGGCGCCAGCTTGAGCTGCTGAGCATCCTTCAACGCTTTGTCTAGCTCGGCGATCGCCCGCCCAGATAGATCCTCGAAGCACTTCGCTCGCGCACTCTTTTCAGACTGCGCTGAACAAAAGCCCCGCCGCTCCACGAGGTCAAGCAACTCTTCCCCCTGCGCTGGACCCAAGCCCACCAGTGACAGCATCGCCGCGACAGCAACTACCCGCATTTTTCCTCCCATGGAATTCGGGGGTAGGTTCTATCAAAACGGCCCGGCCGGCACCATGCGCGAAGGATCGCCCAAAGCCAGACAATCTGCGCACATCGCATTTTTGGCGCAAATTCCTGTTGACTTACGTCTGTGTCTCACGCATATTTGCGTGCAGCTCACGCAGATTCATCAACCGGAGGCGACCATGCACCCCATCCACCTCTCCCTGCGCCTGGCCAACGGCACACGCCGCACGGTGCAGACGCTGGCCCCCAGCACCGCCGCTGCCATCGAGGCGGTGCAGATGGCCTACGGCGAGCAGCTGCGCGGCGCCAGCGCCCGCGTGCTGGCCCTGCGCGCGCCGGGCCTGAGCATCACCCTGCCCCAGCCGCTGCGCGGCCTGGCGGCCAACGATGCGCGGTTTGGTGGCGAGGTGATGGCGTGATGATCACCCCACCCATCACCACCGCCCCCAGCCTGCCGGCCCGCGCCCTGCGCGCGCTGCGCCTGTGGTGGCTGCGCGCCCAGGCCCGGCAGCTGCAGCAGCAGATCCGCGCGCTGAGCCACAACATGGCGCTCGATGTGGCCCTGCTGTTCGCGCTGGACCTGCAAGACCAGCGCCACGCCGCCCTGGCCCGCCGCCAGGCCGACGACCAGGCGCACCTGCGCGATCTGCAAACCCTGCTGGCCGCCCACGCCGCCGAGCTGCGCCGCCTGGGCGAGGAGCTGCCGCAATGATGCCGCTGCCGACACCGACCGCGACCGCGACAGCGCGAGCGACCCCCACGGCTGCCGCCGCGCCCATGAACATTACCCTGCGCGGCCCCCTGGCCCAGCGGCCCGAGCTGCGGGTGCGCCTGCGCGTGGGCTGCCCGGCCGAGCGCCGCGTGGTGCTGTGCGTGCAGCTGCAGCGCCGCCCCGGCGATGCCCTGCACGTGGTGGCCGAGCTGGACCTCGGCCCCGATCTGCCCAGCACCCACATCGCCACCCGCAGCCGGCCGCACACCCTCATGGCCGCCGGGCAGGTGTGCATCCAGGCGCGCGGCATCCAGCTCGACCGCACCGGCCGCGGCAGCGCCCGCAGCGACTGCCTGCGCCTCACCGGCGTGCTGAGCATCGAGCCGGAGCCCACCAGCGCGGGCTGAGGCCGGCCAAAGCGCCGCCCGCTCGTTCACCCCGTTACGACCAAGGCCACACACCCATGGACCACCACGACACCATCCTGCTGGCCAACGGCGCCAGCATCAGCCTGCGCCAGCCCGACCCGGGGCTGCTCACCATCGAGGCCACCGCGCACAGCCTGGCCCTGATCAACCGCTTCACCGGCCACGCCGTGCGGCCCTACAGCGTGGCCGAGCACTCGCTGCTGGTCAGCCACATCATCGAGCTGGCGGGCGGCAGCGTGCTGGCCCAGCTGGCCGGCCTGATGCACGACGCCCACGAGCAGCTGGTGGGCGATGTGGCCAGCCCGCTCAAGCGCGAGATGCGCCGCATTGCCGCCAGCCGCACCTTCAGCGCCACCGACCTACCGCACGGCCGCACCTGGAGCGATTTCGACCGCGCCGAGGCCGCCGCCGAGGGCGCGGTGCGTGTGGCCTTCGGGCTCATCACCGTGAGCCGCGTTTTTGAGGCCGAGGTGGGCGCCGCCGATCTGGTGGCCCTGGCCACCGAGCGCCGCGACCTCATGCCCCACCACCCCGAGCGCTGGGCCTGCCTGGAGGGCGTGGCGCCCGTGCCGCTCAGCCTGGTGGACCTGGCCGACGAGCACCGCTGCCAGTTCCACTGGACCGACTGGCGCGCCGCCTTCATCGACCGTTACCACGAGCTGGACCACGCCCGCCTGCTGGCCGGCGAGGACGGGGTGACGATCAAGCAGATGTTTGCGGGGCGGGTGGCAGCATGACGACGACGCCCGCCACCAAGCCCCCCTACACCCCGCAGCCCGGCACCTTTGCCGCCCGTGCCATCGCCTACCTGCGCCAGCAGCCGGCCGGCACCCAGCGCAGCGCCGCCGAGCTGGCTGAGGCCCTGGGCCAGCAGTACGCCAGCATCGTGCCGCTGCTGCTGCCTGCGCTCAAGGCCGGCCTGCTGCAGCAGCACCGCACCCCCGGTGAGCGCGCCGTGCGCTACAGCCTGGGCAGCGGCACCCCGCCGCCACCCAAGCCCGCCATCGACGGCGAGGCCGACACAGACGAGCCGCTGCGCACCCACGCCCGCCCGCCGGTGGTGGCCAACCACGCGCTGGCCAGCCCCTGGGCCCTCGCCAGCCATGCCGGCGCCGCCACCACCGAGCCCGCGCCGCAGCCAGCCACTGCCGCCACCCAAAAGCCCTCTACCGGCCTGCACCTCACGCCCAAAGCCCGCCGCGCCACAGCAGCGGCAGCAGCGGCCCAGCCGCAGGCGCCCTCACCCGCCGACGAGCAGCCCCTTCGCTGCGCGCTGTGGAGCGACGGCCGCCTGACCCTGCAGCGCGGCCCCACCCAGCTCGACCTCGACGCCGAGCACACCCGCCAGCTGCTGGCCTACCTCGACCGGCTGCGCGAGGCCGCTTGAGCGGCTATGGCCATGGATGGACGGCAGAAAATGAAGACGTGCACAAAGTGTGGCGAGCTGAAGTCCCGCGTCGATTTCCACGCGCACGCCCGCAGCGCCGATGGCCTGCAGTGCTGGTGCAAGGCATGCCGCAGCTTTCATGCGAAAGCCACTCATGACACCGCGAAGCATCGAGAGTACCGCGCCGCGAACGCTGCCGAGATAAAGGCCCGGCGGCAGGCCTACCGGAAGGCGAACCGAGAAAAGGAACTGGCGCGCGTCAAGCGCTGGTCGCAAGCCAACCCAGAGAAAGCACGCGCGATAAAGCGAAGGCATGCGGAGAAGCACGGGGATCGCGACCTTCAGCGACTCGAACGCTGGGCAAAGGAAAACCCGGACCGTGTCAGAGAGGCCAGGCGGCGGAGAGCCAAGGCCGACAGAGACGCCGCCGGCCCGGAATATGCAGCGAAGGTGCTGCAGATCAAGAAGACCGAGGCAGGCCCTGAGCTTTTGGCCGCCAAGGCAGACCAGCTAATCCTGCGCCGACTGGCGCGCACATTGAGGAAAGCAACCCATGAATGCATCACAAACCCTTACCCAGGCCCTGGGCACCCTGGCGGCAGTGACGACCAAAGGCGATCTTCGCCAGATCGTAGCGAACAGCCTGCTGGCGCTGGCAAGGAAGGAGATCAGCGCCACTGATGTCGAGGCCATGGCCAAAGGCTTGGACTCGATCAGCAACAGCCTGAATGCAGAACTGAAGATCGCTAAAGCACGGATCGAGCTGCGAGACAAGGGCGCCGACCTTGGTAAGCAGGCGCACCTTGGCCAAATGCTGATTGGCAACACCACGCAAGGGAGCTAACGGCCATGCCCCGCATCCCCGAGCCCGACACACCCCACTGCAGCAGCAGCATCGTGCAGGAGAGCACCCCGCTGCTGCCGCCCCTGCCGCGCCAGGCCAGCACCGTGAGCGGCCCGCGCCACGGCTTTGCCAGCAGCGGCGGCACCCAGCTGCCCGACCCCGAGCGCCGCGACGGCCTGCAGCACCGCCACCTGCCCAGCCGCCGCGGCAACACCCTCGTCTACCGCGACGGCCGCACCGAGCTGATCGAGCAAGACGCACCCCAGGCCCAGCCCGCGCCGCGCCGGCTGCGGCAGTGGGATCTGGAGCAGATTGCCGCCGCCGAGGGGCAGCAACAACAACACAAACACAAGGCCGCCTGACCATGGCACGCACCGCACGCATCTGGACCCCCGAAACACTGCTGGCCGAGCGCACGGTCGAGGTCGGCGAGTGCCACGAGTGGCAGGGCAGCTTTGGCGGCGGCCAGGGCCGCAGCCCGCAGATCAACACCGGCGGCCACTGCACGAACGTGCGCCGCCTGGTGTACGCCCTGGCCCGCGGCAAGCGGCCGCAAGAGCTGGCACCCGAGGTCAACGTGTGGGCCAGCTGCGGCAACTGGCGCTGCGTTTCCCCCAAGCACCTGTGCGCCGGCAGCCGGGCCGATATGTGCGCGGCCCTGGCGCAACATCAGGTGTACCGCCGCACACCCACCACGGTGCTGCGCATCACCGCCACCAAGCGCCGCACGCAGGCCAAGCTCACGCTGTCCCAGGCCCGCGAGATTCGCGCCGCCGAGGGCAAGCTGCGCGACATTGCCGCGCAGCACGGCGTGAGCGCCTCGCTGGTGAGCCTGATCAAGCGCGGCCGCACCTGGCGCGAAGCTCCGGGCCGCCATGGGCTGGATCTGCAGGCGGTGTGGGGGCGGGCAGCATGACGACCAAGCCCGACACCATCACCCTCGCGCTGCACTACCTGCCCGAGCTGCCCGACGCCGACCTCGACGTGATCGTGTTCTTCGCTGCCGGCGACAGCACGCTGGGCGCCTGGGACGGCGAGCGCTGGATCGCGCCCTGCGGCTTCCCGCTGGACCAGACGGTCAGCACCGAGCAGGTGGTGGCCTGGGCGGATACGCCCAGCCTGTGAGAGCCAGCCAGCATGCAAGCGACGCAGCTCGATCTCTTCAGCGCACCGCCGGCCCAGCCCGCCAGCCCCATCGATGCGCTGATGGGCGACGAGGCCGACAACTTCCGCTGGTGGTGCCTGCACGGCAACCGCGAAATGTGCGCGGGTGTGCTGATGCATCGATTTCAGATGAGCCTCACCGAGGCCCAGGCCCTGGTGCAGGCCAACTACAGCGAGCGCCAGGCGCTCAGGAGAGCCGCATGACACGACCCATCAGCCCCAACGCGGGCTACCCCTCACCGACCGGCGAGCCGTTTGAGCAGGCCGGCGCGGCGCCAGCTGTCAAGGATTCCTTGACGGCTCAGGCCGCTCCCGCAGCGGTGCCGGTAGGGTGGAGACTGGTGCAAATCAGCGACGGGGACATCCGTGTCTACGGACCTGACTGCGAATCATGGCTGATCCGAGAAGACGTTGGCGAGGGCTTCTATGACTTTGTCTGGAGGTTCTTTGCCGCCATGCTCGCCGCAGCCCGCGCATCCCTGGCACAGCCAGCCAGCGTGCCGGCACTCGACAAGCAAGCTGCATTTGAGGCCTGGCTTGAGAACTACCCGATTCAGGTCGTAGGCGACGATTACGAGTTGTGCTCCGATGCCTTCGACGCTGGCGTGCTCGCCGCAGCTCCACAGCCAGCGCAGGCAGCCGAAGACCGAGCCGCGCACGACAACGCCATCCTTGAGCGAGGCATCCAGATCGGCATGCAGCGTCAGCGAGAGATCGCGGCCGCTCCACAGCCAGAGGCGCAGCCCAATTGCCCGCGTCTTGATTGGTGCATCCGAACCCTGCGCGACATGGCAGATGGCGGGCGGCCAAAGCTTGGCGACGCCTACCCGACTGTGCTTCAGGTGATCGACGCGCTCCGCGTGATCCACGGTGCCGCCCCATCGGCCCAGGCAGAGCCCTCAAGCAAGAACTGGCACGCACATCACGTCACAGTCAACAAGGGGGCGCTCCAGATGATCCGCAACGCGCTGCGCACAGACGCAGAAGCAGGCAAGCAGTCGCGCGCCGAAATGCTGGAAGAGCTGGATAAGGCGACGTTTTCTCTGCCATCCCCATCGGCCCAGGCAGAGCAGAAAGGCGGTGCAGCATGAGCGACCACAAGCTAGCAGAGGCGCTGCCTCACTTTGACGACATGACCGCACTACAGCGCAGGCTGCACAACGCCGCGATTGTCTTGGGCGCAGACGGTGATGAGTACGGATTTGAAGGCCTGCTGCGTGAGGCAATAGTGGCCCTCGCCGCCCACGAAGCCGAGCAGGAGCAGCCCAAGCTCTACACATCGCCGAAGCTGCGCGCCCTGATTGATGGCTTTTTCGAGCAGGGGGCGGTGGCGCTTGTCCACTGGCCTATTGATGGACCGCCTCGGATTGTCTGGAGCAGCAGGCAGTCAATGGAGAAGTGCCTCAGCATGTCGAATGAGGGCGCCCCGGATATGCCTCTCTACACCCGCCCGCAGCAGCCGCTGACGGAGCGCGAGATTCTGGATCTGGTGCCGTCCGCCTTGCCGATTGCAAACGACTTCGATCTGCTGTGGTTTGCCCGCGCTATAGAGCGCGCCCACGGCATCACCAAGGACGCCAGCCATAACGCCGCTTTAACCGGGGCCGAAGGGCGCAGCCCGAAGGCATCCGGTTGAAAGCACAGTTATGCACGGAGGTTGAAATGAGAGACATGATCTGGAATGCCGTGCGCTCGAAAGTGCCAGAAGGAATGATTCTTCCGTGGTGGGCGCTGGCAGTGCGAGCGGTTTTGTTTCCGCTGGACTTCTTTTACTGGCGCATGAGCCAAACGACCGGCTACCAGTGGCAGAACGACACCTGGCGGATCGAAGGCGTGACCTATTCCGGCTGCGCACTGCGAACGCTGGCGCATGCACAGGGCGAGACGTACCGCGTGACGCGAACCGGCGAGACGGTGACGCTGGAACGAGTGCATAACGTGTTGTAGGGCTCAAAGTTACAAGCCGCAAACACGCTAAGTCCGCACCACGACTCACCTAAACAGCCGACAAAAGCGGCATTGTTACAAACACGTTGCGCACCATGACCGACCAACCCACCCGCGTCACCCTCACGCCTGAGGAAATCGCCGACCTGACCCGGTACCGCCGGGCGGCCGACCAGCTGCGCGAGCTGCACGCCCGTGGCTTCGCGCGCGCCTACCTGCGCGGCGGCCAGGTGGTGCTGGAGCGCCCGCACTTCGAGGCCGTGTGCCGCGGCGAGGTGCAGCGCGAGCGCCCCAAGGTCAAGCCGCCCACCGTCATACCGGCATCAGCCACCGGCCGGCGCCGCGCCGCCTGACGGGCGTAGCATCGCCCCAGCACCGAACGAACGACCGGAGCACCCCACCATGCCCAAGGGCCCCGCCAAAGGCACCCAGATCAAGGATGGCCGCTACTACCTGGTGCGCGCCGAAGGCAGCAAGCGCCGCTGGCTACCGCTGACCCGCGTGGCCGAAGGCCTGCCCGCCTACTACGCCGCGCTGGCCAGCGCGCTGGGCCGGGCCAACGACCCCGACCTCATGCCGCAGGTGGTGGCCGCCTGGTGCACCGCCGTGATGAGCAAGCACTCGGCCAAGACTCAGATCGACGAGCAGCGGCGCGCCAACGCTATCGCCAAAGGCTTCGAGGACTTCCGCGCCAGCGAGGTGGAGCCACCCGACTGCATGGCCTTCCTGGAGCCGCTGCAGAGCATGCCGCGCACGCACGATCTCTTCCGCAGCCAGCTGCACAGCATCTTCGCCTACGCCGAGCTCAAGGGCTGGCGCAAGGCCGGCAGCAACCCCGTGGCCGTGGTGCCGCCCATGGGCTACACCCCCCGCCAGCGCTATGTCACCGACAGCGAGCTGCGCCGCATCAAGGTGGGCTGCCTCTATGGTGACGATGGCAAGCGCACGCCCAGCGGCATCACCACGGCCTGCATGATCGAGCTGGCTTACCTGACCGCCGCCGATGCTGGCGTGCTGGTGCGCATCCTCGACCAGCGCGACCCCGAGCGCCCCGACGAGCCCCACCTGTGCCCCGAGGGCATTGCGCTGCGCCGCGACAAGACCCGGCACAAAGGCGGCGACTGGCTCATCATCACCTACACCCCACGCCTGCGCGCCGTGGTGCAGCGCCTGCTCAAGCTCAAGGCCGAGCGCAACCTCAAGAAGCGCGCCGCCCAGCGGGTGCAAACCCAGGCCCTGATCACCAAGCAGGACGGCACCCCGATGACCTACGAGGCCCTGGCCGCCGCCTGGCAGCGCGGCGTGAAGCGCGCCGCCGTGCCGCCCACCATGTTCCGCGATCTGCGCGCGAAGGCCCTCACCGACAAAGCCGCCCGCGACGGCGTGCGCAGCGCCAGCGACCTGGGCATCCACGCCACCGAAGCCCAGACCACGGCCTATGTGCGCCGCACGACAGCCCGCAAAACCGGGGCCGCGGCGTGATTCCAGCGCGCCCCGCCAGAAACACAAAAAGGCCCCGCGGGGCCTTTTTTGCCGTCTCGCCGTTAGAGGATTCTCAAACGGTTAGAGGATTTGGATTTTCGGCGTGATTGTGCAAGTGCTGAAAATCCTTGCCAATCAACGAGATAGATGGTCGGGGTGGCGGGATTCGAACTCGCGACCCTCTGCTCCCAAAGCAGATGCGCTACCAGGCTGCGCTACACCCCGACGAGGAAACGCATTGTAGCGCGGCTTTTGCCCGCTCAGGCCGAGTCCAGCAAGACCTGCTCCGGCAAGGCCTCCACCGCCGCCGTGCAATCGATCAGGCGGCCCTGGCCACTAACAAAGGCGGTGCGCACCTTGTCGCCGGGCTGCAGCAGCATCACCGCCTCGCGATAGCGGCCCAGCTGGGCCAGGTACTCGAGCTTCTCCTGCGGCGCCGGATGCAGCTTGTAGTCCAGCACCCACCAGACTGACCCGGCTGCCCCGCCAGCAGCGGGCAGGCAGACCAGGCGGTCGATACGCAAGTCCTGCCCTCGCCAGCTGACAGCCACCTCGTTGCCCGCCCAGAGCAGCGACTCTCCCCTCAGCAGCGGTGCGCACTCGGGGCTGGAGAGGATGTCGCCCGCACTGCGCGCCAGCCGCTGGCTGCGCGCCTGGTCCAGCCCGTACATCTGCGCTGCCGCCGCAAGCAGGCTTTCCAGCGACTGACGCTGGGCGGGTCTGCAGGCCCATTCCAGCACCCGGTGCAAGGCCTCGCCCAGCGCCGCACTATCGTCGACCGGGACTGGTGCGCCACCAATCTCGGTCTGCGGCAGCGGCGCCTGCGGCGTGGCAAGCCGGAGCTCGGGCAGGCAACGCAGGGTAGCGGCAGCTTTGTGCGCGGCGGCTGGCGCGCCCGCTGGGGCAGCCAGTTCTGTCGCAGGCACGGACAAGGGCTGGGCCTGGCCCTGCAAGCGGTCCCACCAGCTGGCACTGGCCGATGTGCGCTGACTGGGGGTGCGGCTAAAGACCAGGCGCGAGCGTGCGCGGGTCAGCGCCACATAGAGCGCGTTGAGCTCCTCGCGCTGGCGCTGCTCACGCTCCTCGTCGAGCAGCGCCAGCAGCGAAGGCGGCGGCTTGCCCTCTGAGGCGATGAAGGCCACGGTGTCAGGTCTGGCCTGCTGCACAGGCCAGTGCACGGCCAGCGTGGTGGTTTCAGCACGCGCCGGCGCGGCCTCGCAGTCCAGCAGCACCACGACCTGGGCCTCCAGCCCCTTGGCGCCATGCACGGTCAGCAGTTGCACCGCGTCCGCCACACTGGGCCAGCTCAGCTTCAGGGCGCGGCTGCGCAGGCTGCGCACAAAGCTGTAGATGCCGGCATAGCGGCCGCCGTCCAGGTCCAGTGCCAGGGCCAGCACCGCCTGAACCGCATGCAGGCGGCTGCTGCGCTCGCTGGGCGGCACGGCGGCAGCCAGGCGCTGCAGCAACTCACCTTCGTGCAGGATCTGGTCCAGCAAATCATGGGGGCTGCGGCTGCGCGCCGCCTGCTGCCAACGCTGCAGCAGACGGCTGGCGCGCGGCAGGGCCATGCCCGGCAGCTCGCCCTCAGCGCGGCACAGCACCGCCCACCAGGAGCGCCGCTGTGCAGGCTCGGGGCGCGGCCGGTCCAGCCACTCGACCTCCCCCCCCTGCTCGGCCAGCCACAGCAGATCGGCCTCGCTGGCCGCGAACAGCGGGCTGCGCAGGGCGTGCGCCAGCGAGAGGTTGTGCCCTGGCGAGGCCAGCACATCCAGCAAGGCCAGCAGATCGCGGACGTCGGGCGACTCCAGCAGCGGCGTCTCCTCGGGTGCGGCATGGGGAATGCCCAACCCCTTGAGCGTCTGAGCCAGCACGCGCAGGCCCTCGCGCTTGCGCGCCAGCACGAAGATTTCCCCCGGCAAGACCTGACCCTCGGCAAGCCAGGCCGCGATGCAGCTCGCCACCCGCTGCGCCTCGGCAGCCCGCTTGTGCAGCTCGGGCTCGTGCCGCGCCTGCCGCAGGCTGGGGCGCCAGACCTCGCTGTCCTGCTCCGACGCCTCGTCCTTGGCCGCGGGGCCGGGGTCGACGAGGCAATGGACCCCGTCATCGGCCCGCGGCTGCGACTCGGTGCTGTGGGCGCGGAAACCGCTGTACTCGCCTGCCCGGCTCGCCACATCGAAGACTTGATTGACCGCTGCCAGCACCGCCGGCGCATTGCGGCGGGTGTGATCGCAGCTGAGCACCAGCCCGCCCAGGGCCTGGCTGATAAAGTCGCGCGCCGCAGCGAAGACCCGTGGCTCGGCGCGCCGGAAGCGGTAGATGCTCTGCTTGGGATCACCGACGATGAAGACAGCCGGGGGCTGCTGGCCGCTGCGTCCCCCGCCGGCGCCGCCGTAGCCGTCCAGCCAGGCATGCAGCGCATGCCATTGCAGCGGGCTGGTGTCCTGAAACTCGTCGATCAGAAGATGGCGGATCTGCTGGTCCAGGCGCTCCTGCACCCAGCCCGAGAGTTCGGCGTCGGCCAGCAGGGCCAGCGCCCCGCGCTCCAGATCATTCATATCGACCAGGCCGCGCGCCAGCTTCAGCGCCTCGTAGCCACTCAGCAGGGCCAGGGCCAGGCGGCTGAGCTGCTGGTGGGTGCGCCGCGCCTGCTGCTGCTGGCGAGCCAGATCCAGGCGCTGCAGCGCATCGCTGAGGGCAAGCAGTTCGGCGCTGTCGCCGAGATGCTTGCGCGGCGTGCCGGTGGCCGTGAACAAGGCAGCGAACAGCGCCTCGAAAGCCTCCGCGGGCTCGGCCAGGGCCAGCGCGCGCTCGAGCAACTCAGCCGTCTTGCGCGGCGTCGCACTCTTGGCCGCCCCCAGCTCGCGGGCCAGGGCCTGCAGCCGCGGACGCAGCACCGCCAGAGCCTGCAGCACATCGACCAGGCCGGCCAGCTCCGGCGCTACCGCCTCCGGGCCGGCCACAGCCTCCATCAGATGACCGGACTCGGCCGCCAGGCGCAGCTCCACCCGTTTGGCAAAGCCTGCCTCCAGCCAGCGCCGCACCCGGTTGCGACCATGCTCGAGCACCAGAGCCTGGTAGTCGGCCAGCAGGCCCGCATCGGCCAGCACCTGCGCATTAAAACGCGACCAGACATCGGGCATCAGCTCGCTCTCGTCCTCCAACAGCTGCAATTCGGGCGCGATGGCCTGAGCCTTCAGCAGCTCCAGCGGCGCCGCCTTCAGCAGTTGGGCAAACCAGGCATGGAAGGTGCGGATCTCGACCATGCGGCCACCCGCCAGCAGACGCTGCTGCAGTCGAGCCAGCTGCGGCTCGGCCGCCGCCGCGGCCGCAGCGTCCATGCCACGCTGCTGCAGCGCGGCGATGCGGCCCGCCGCGTCGGTGTGAGCGAACTCGTCCAGCCATTCGCCCAGGCGCTGGCGCATCTCGCCCGCGGCCTTGCGGGTGAAGGTGATCGCGACGATCTGCTGCGGCTCGGCGCCGTCCAGCAGCGCTCGCAAGATGCGCGACACCAGCATCCAGGTCTTGCCTGCGCCGGCACAGGCTTCCACCACGACGCTACGCTGCGGATCGCAGGCCAGCGCGTAGAAGCGCTCGCGCGCCACCGGCAGTCCATCCGCCGCGTAGGCGGCCTGCACCGGACCAAGGGTTGGGCTGGCGCTCACAGGCTGATCTCCGTCCAGTCATCGCGCCGGCACAGGCCGCGCATTTCGCAGTATTCGCAGGCACGCCCCTCACCCAGCGCCGGCAGCGCGGCGCCGGCAGCGATGGCCTCCAGATCCTCGCGCAGCCCTTCCAGCAGTCGCAGCGCACTGTGGGCGACACCCTCGTGCGTCACCGCCGCCACCCCGCGCGCATCGTCCAGCGCGAGATAGCAGGCCTGCTGCTCGTCCAGCGCGGGCTCGCCCTGCATCAGCAGCGCGTAGACCGCCAGCTGGGTGTCCTCCAAGGGCTGGGCCACCTTGTCCTTCAGCGCGGCCAGGCTGCCGGTCTTGTAGTCGATCAGCAGCTGGCGCGCCGGATCGCCGCCGGCATGGTCCAGACGATCGATACGGCCACGCAGGCTCAAGGCTTGCAGCGGCCCCGGCAGGTCGGCAAAGGGCCGAACCTGCCGGTCCATCTCGCCGCCGGCAAAACGGTTGCCCGCGGCCTCGTGCGCCGCCAGCCAGTCCAGATAGCGCGGCACGAAACGTGCGAAGCCGGCCGCATAGGGCAGAAACTCAGCCGGCGCCAGACCCAGCGCGCGCTGCTGATCCTCAGCCGCCCGGTTCAGCTGCGCACTATCGTCCAGCCCGGACATCTCAGCGCGGTCGCGATGAAACTGATGCAGCACCGCATGCAGCCAGGTGCCGTAATCGCGCTTGTCGAGCTGACCCTGCAACTCCTCGGCCTCGCGCAGGCCCAGCAGGCTGCGGGCAAAGAACTGATAGGGGCATTGGCGCAGCGACTCGATGGCACTGGCACTCAGGGCAGCCGGCAGGCGCGCTGGCGCAAGGGCGGTGGCACGCGCCTGGGCGGCCGGTTCTACCGCTGCCAGCGGCCGCTGATCGATCCAGTCAGCCAGCTCTGCGGCTTGCGCCTCGCGCAGCGCCAGCTGCAGGCTCTCCAGCAACGGGCTGGGCGACAGCAGCTCGCTGCCCTTGCTGCGGCAGCGCAGCAGCGTCAACGCCGGCACGCGCAGCAGCTGTGCGAACTGGAGCGCCAGCTGCTGGCGCTTCTCCGCGAGGCTGGGCAGCTCCAGCAGGCGCGCCAGCGCATCGCTGATCAGGGCCGGTCCGGCCGGCACAGGCCCCAGGGTCTGGGCGTCGGCGCCGGGCAGCACCACGGCGCCAAACGGCCGCAGCATGGCCCGCGCCAGCGGTGTGATGATCAGCAGCGGACGCTGCGCATTGGCGGGCAGAAACTGCCCGCCCTCCAGGCTGGCATCGACCCAGTCGATGAAATCCGCCAGGCTCAGCCGCGACTGCTGCAAGGCCGCCTCATGGGCTGTGCCGGGCCAGGGCTGGCGGCGCAGCCACAGCGCATCCAGCAGAGCCGCACCGGCCTCCTGGCTCTGCAGGCGCTCGATGGCCCCCAGGCGCTGCAGGCACTCACCCAGGGCCGCCAGCCAGTCGGCCAGACTGCGCTGTGCCGGCGCAGCACGCAGGGCGGCCAGCACCTCCTGCCCGGCCTGCCAAAGCCTGGCGCTGCCAGGCCCCAGCTGCTCCACGCGTACCGCGCTGGGCTGAAGCCAGCCATGGCTGCGGCAACGTGCCTCCAGCCGGCTCAGCGCGGCCTCGCCATGGCGGTCCAGCAGGGTCTGGCTGAGATCGGCTTTCAGGAACGCCAGCCAGTCATCGCTGTTGGCCTGAGGTCGTGCGGCGCGCAGCAGGGCCATCAGCTGGGCGGCCTGCGGCGTGGTGGCCAGGGTCCAGCCGGTCTCATCGGCCATGGGCAGGGACTGCCGGTCAAGCAAGGCGCGAACGCGCCGCACCAGCACGCGATCCTGGGCGATCAAGGCGACCGGCGCGCGACCAGCCTGCAGATGATCGATCACTGCGGCGGCCGCGCACTGGGCGAGTTCCTCGAAATCCTCGCACAGCCCCTGCTCGACACGGCCCGGCAGACCGGCTGCCAGCGCGCTGGCCTCCAGCGCCAGATCGGCCGACAGGCGCAGTACCGGAACGCCAGCGCTCTCAGCGGCCGCCAGCAAGGCCTCGGCGAGGGGCTCGGGCCCGCCGCACTGCAGATGCACCCAGGCGCACGGTCGCAGATCGAAGAGCGCGTCACTGGCCGGCTGCCGGCTATCGCTGGCCGCCCATTCCAGTGCCACGAGGGCGAGGGCGCGTTCCAGCCCGCCGGGCCCTTGCTGCTGCAGGACGGCGCGGGCCTGCTGCCACAAGGCCTCGCGCCGGCTCGGCGGGCGCTGAGCGGCTGCGCGCTGCCAAGCATGGGCCGCCTCGACCAGACGCTGCACCGCCAGCTCATAGGCACGGGGGTCGCTGGCTGCCAGGGCCTGGGCCCAGCTCTGACCGTGCAGCAGCTGGCGGGCGCTCAGCGCATCGACGGCCGCGTCAAGGCTGATCTGCAGGGGCTGGGCAAGCGGCTTGGGGGCCAGGGTCGCGGCCAGGCTGTGGGTGGTAGCAATGCTGGGCAGCCAGCGGCCCAGTTGCATCCAGGCACGCCGCGCTGGTGCCAGGTGTTGCGCAAAGGGCAATAGCACGATCGCATCGCGAGCCGACAGCCCCTGATGGTCCAGCCAGTCCGCAGTCGCCCGTGCGAGGCGGGGCCAAAAGTTGTCGACCTGATGATCGCGGTCCAGCGGTAGATGCAGGGTAGGAGGCAAGAGAGCGGCAGATTGGGTTGCAAGGCATGGCCCGGCGCCCTCAGACGCCATGGCTTTGTGTCAGAATCATTGTGCCTTGCGGCCAGCGCTTCAGCCGGCCCCTACCAGGTTCTCCAGGATCTCATCCATGAGCAGCGAACTGATCAAACATATTTCCGACGCGTCTTTCGAGGCCGACGTTGTCCAGTCCGGCAAGCCGGTGCTGGTGGACTACTGGGCCGAATGGTGTGGTCCCTGCAAGATGATCGCCCCCATCCTTGACGAAGTCGCCAAGGACTACGGCGACAAGCTGCAGATCGCCAAGATGAATGTGGACGAGAACCGCGAGGTGCCGGCCAAGTTTGGCATTCGTGGCATCCCGACTCTGATGCTGTTCAAGGGTGGTCAGCTCTCGGCCACCAAAGTAGGTGCTCTGTCCAAGGCCCAGTTGACGGCCTTCCTGGACGCTAACCTATAATCTTTCTCAAGCCTGCGCAGGCGGAGCCGGTCTTTCGTTCCGGTTCCCCTGCACGGCAGACTGCCAACACGCCCCTTGCTGGCGCGTGGACTCGGCGCCCAAGCTCCCGCGTTTGTTTTCCAAGGCCGCTGGCCGTGTTGTTTCGTGCAACCGGTGATGCGCGGCATAGCGCCGAAGTATTTGTCCATGGCTCTTGGCAGGGCCTGGGACGACCCACCAGGGTTTATCCATGCATCTTTCCGAACTGAAAGCGCTCCACGTCTCCGCCCTGATCAAGATGGGGGAAGAGCTGGAGATCGACAACGTCGCTCGCCTGCGCAAGCAGGAGCTGATGTTTGCGATCATGAAGAAGCGCGCCAAGGCCGGCGAACAGGTCTTTGGCGATGGCGTGCTGGAAGTGCTGCCGGACGGCTTCGGCTTCCTGCGTTCCATTGAGGCCAGCTATATGGCCTCGACCGACGACATCTATCTGAGTCCCAGCCAGATCCGTCGCTTCAATCTGCACACCGGCGACATGATCGAGGGCGAGGTGCGTGTTCCCAAGGATGGCGAGCGCTATTTCGCCCTGGTCAAGGTGGACCGGGTGAACGGCCTCTCGCCCGAGGAGAGCAAGCACAAGATCATGTTCGAGAACTTGACGCCCTTGTTCCCCAAGGAGCCCTTCAAGCTCGAGCGCGACAATTTCAAGGGTGAAGAGAACATCACCGGTCGCATCATCGATCTGATCGCGCCTATCGGCAAAGGCCAGCGCGCGCTGATCGTCGCGCAGCCCAAGACCGGCAAGACCGAGATGATGAAGAGCATCGCGCACGCGCTGGTAGCCAATCATCCCGAATCGCATCTGATCGTGCTGCTGGTCGACGAGCGCCCCGAGGAAGTGACCGAGATGGTCCGCACGGTGCGCGGCGAAGTGATCAGCTCGACCTTCGACGAGCCTGCCGCCCGCCATGTGCAAGTGGCCGAGATGGTGATCGAGCGCGCCAAGCGCCTGGTGGAGTTGAAGAAGGACGTGATCATCCTGCTGGACTCGATCACCCGCCTGGCCCGCGCCTACAACAATGTGCTGCCCTCTTCCGGCAAGGTGCTGACTGGCGGCGTGGACGCCAACGCGCTGCAGCGCCCCAAGCGCTTCTTCGGCGCGGCTCGCAATATCGAGGAAGGCGGCTCGCTGACCATCATCGGTACCGCGCTGATCGACACCGGCAGCCGCATGGACGAGGTGATCTACGAAGAGTTCAAGGGCACCGGCAACTGCGAGATCCACCTGGATCGGCGCATGGCCGAGAAGCGCGTCTACCCCTCCATCCTGATCAACAAGAGCGGTACCCGCCGCGAAGAGCTGCTGCTCAAGCCCGAGATCCTGCAAAAGAGCTGGATCCTGCGCAAGCTGCTCTACAACATGGACGAGATCGAGGCGATGGAGTTCGTGCTGGACAAGATGAAGTCCACCAAGAACAACCTGGACTTCTTCGACATGATGCGCAGAGGTGGTTGATCCTTGGCGCCCGAGGTCAGACTTCAGGTCGCCGGGCTTAACAAGGCCAACGCTAGCGGTGGCCTTGTCGTTTCAGGCTATACTTCGCGTTTTTCCGCTGTCGGAAAGTGCCTCGCATGGTGCGAGCGTGGCTCCCGACAATGCAGCGAGAGGTCTCCCATGAAAGAAGGCATTCACCCCAATTACCGCGAAGTCGTCTTCGTGGATCAGTCCAACGGCTTCCAGTTCGTGACGCGCTCCACCGTCCAGAGCCGGGAAACCATCAAGCTGGACGACGGCCGCGAGCTGCCGCTGATCAAGCTGGAAACCACCAGCGAGTCGCACCCTTTCTACACCGGCACCCAGAAGAGCATCGACAATCTGGGCGGTCGTGTCGAGAAGTTCCGCAACAAGTTTGCGCGCGTTGGCATCAAGAAGTAATCCGCTTCCGAGCGTGATGCAAGAAAGGCAGCCTTGGCTGCCTTTTTCGTTTTCAGCCGGGGTCGGCCTGCGGCATGATCCGCCATCCTCGCCCATCGCTTGAACCTGAACGCGTGAACCCACCCTCGCCCGCCATCGTGCCAGAGCGCGGCGCTCAGCGCCTGCCTCGACTGGCCTTGCTGCTGTTCTGCGCCGCCTATGTGCTGCCAGGGCTGTTCGGGCGCGACCCCTGGCGGCATGCGGACTTGACCGCCTATGGCTTCATGGCCAGCCTCGCGCAAGGCCATGCACCCTGGTGGCAGCCTGCGATCGCTGGCATACCGGCTGAGGGAGGGTTGCTGTCCTACTGGCTGGGCGCTTTGGCGATCCAGGGCCTGCCCTGGTTGGATGCCGCGACGGCGGCGCGCCTGCCCTTTGGTCTGGCCCTGGTGGGCGTGCTGGCCCTGGTCTGGTACAGCAGCTTCCATCTGGCGCGCACCGAGGCCGCCCAGCCGGTGGCCTTCGCCTTCGGTGGCGAGGCTCATGGCGTCGACTATGCGCGCGCGCTGGCCGATGGCGCGCTGCTGGCCCTGATGGCCAGCTTGGGCCTGCTGCAGCTGGGCCACGAGACAACGCCCGAGATGATCCAGCTGCTGGCCTGCGCTTTGCTGGGTTATGGCCTGGCAGCGGCGCCCTACCGGGTGCACAAAGCCAGGCTGGCCCTGCTGATAGCCCTGCCCATGCTCAGCGCGGCCGGCGCACCCGCCATTGCCCTGGGCCTCGGGTTAGGCAGCGTGCTGCTGTGCTGGATGTCCAGCTATGCGCAGGTAAGGCGTCTGCTGCCGTGGATACTTGTGGCGATGCTGGCGGGAGCGCTAACGGCCTGGTGGCTTGGCGCCTGGGCCTGGCGACTGGGCTATGCCGTGCATGCCAAGGAGCCTCTGCGCTTCATCAGCCTGCTGGCCTGGTTCGGATGGCCGGCCTGGCCGCTGGCAGTCTGGACCCTGTGGCGTTGGCGCCAGCACTGGCAACACCGTCACGTCAGCGTGCCAGTGCTAGGCGTCGCCGTGCCCTTGCTGGCCAGCCTGCTGATGGACGGCTCGGACCGCGCACTGCTGCTCTCTCTGCCCGCCCTTGCCGTGCTGGCCAGCTTTGCACTGCCTACGCTGCAGCGCAGCGTGAGTGCCGCCATGGACTGGTTTGCCGTCTTCTTCTTCAGCGCGGCCGCCCTGTTCATCTGGATCTATTACAGCGCCATGCAGCTGGGCTGGCCGGCCCAGCCGCTGGCAAACATCCGCAAGCTGGTACTGGGCTTCGAGCCCAGCTTCGCGGCCCTGCCGCTGCTGCTGGCCTTGCTGGCCAGCATCGCCTGGCTGGCCCTGGTGCGCTGGCGCACCGCGCGCCATCAACATGCCTTGTGGAAAAGCCTGGTGCTGCCGGCCGGCGGCGTGGCCCTGCTCTGGCTGCTGGCCATGACCCTGTGGCTGCCGCTGCTGGACTACGCACGCAGCAACAAGCCGCTGGTCGAGGCACTGCGCGCCCGGACAGGCGCAGTAGGCACCGACTGCCTGGCGGCACCGGGCCAGCCGCTGTCGCTGCTGGCCGCACTGGAGTTCCAGGGCGGCTGGAAGGTCGACGGCGTCAACGAGTTGCAGCACAGCCGCTGCGGCCTCGCCCTGACGGTGCAGGCCCTCAGCGAGCCAGCCAAGGTGCCACCCGGCTGGCAGCTGCGGGCCTCGCTGCGGCGCCCTTCGGACCGGCAGCAGCAGTACCTGTTGCTCGAGCGCAGCCGCTGATCAGCGGCTGGCCGGCAATGCGGCCTCCATACCGATCTCGGACTCACCGTTGGCGCTACGCACACGCACGGCCGGCAGACTGATCCGGAAGCTGGAGCCCTTGCCGAGCTCGCTGTGCACCTGCAACTCGCCGCCATGGCGCTGCACCACATGCTTGACGATGGACAGCCCCAGCCCAGTGCCCCCGGTTTCGCGCGAGCGGCTGCCGTCGACTCGGTAGAAACGCTCGGTCAGGCGTGGCAGATGCTCGCGCGCGATACCAGGCCCTGTATCGCTGACGACCAGCTCGCCGCTGCCGTCGGGCTGCAGCGTCCAAGCCAGCTGGATCTGACCACCGGCCGGCGTGTAGCGCACCGCATTGCTCAGCAGATTGCCGACCGCACTGAGCAGCTCGGTCTCCTGGCCCGCCAGCTCAACCCCGGTGTCGCCCGCAACCTGAATCTGATGGCGCCCTGCAGACAGGGCCTGCGCATCGCTGGCCGCCCGGCCCAGCAGGCCATCCAGGCTCACCCAGCTGTCGCTGGCAGGCCGCGGGCTGCCTTCCAACTGAGCCAGGGTCAGCAAATCGCCCACCAAGGTCTGCATGCGATCAGTCTGCTGGGTCATCAGTTGCAGCACCCGGGCCCGTTCGTCGCTGCTGAGCGGCAGACTGGCCAGGGTCTCGAGAAAGCCACTCACGACCGTCAGCGGCGTACGGATCTCATGCGAGACATTGGCAACAAAGTCACGCCGCATCGCATCGTTGCGCTCGCGCTCAGTCACATCCTGAGAGAGCACCAGCCGCATCCCTTCGCCATAGCCACGCACCAAGACCGATAGCGTCGCGCCGCCGCGCACATGAGCCAACAGCAACGGCTCGTCGAAGACGCCGGTCTGCAGGTAGGCGACAAAGGCCGGATAGCGCACGAGATTGGTGATGCGCTGCCGCAGATCGCGCCGCGGATCGAGCGAGAAATGAGTGGCTGCCACACGGTTGCACCACTGGATATGGTCCTGCGCATCCAGCAGCAACACCCCATTGGGCGAGGCCTCGACCGCGCTGAGAAACTCGGCCCGCAAGGTGCGCTCCTGCGCCAGCTCGCGCTCGCGCTGGCGCAGCGCCCGTTCGACGCGGTAGGCCAGCTCGCCCCACAGGCCGGTGTCGCGCGGTGCCGTGCCAAGCAGGTCGCCGCGCAGCCACTGCAGCAGGCGCTGCCCGCGCACCGCATCCAGCATCAGCACGCCCAGCACCGCGACGCTGGCGCCTACCAGGTCCGCGACCCAGGTACTGCTGCCAAGGCGCACCGCCAGCCAGCTGAGCAGCGCACCAAGCCCCACGGCCAGCGCAGCCAACAATACACGCAGCGCCAGCCAGCTCATGCCACACCCCCGCAACAGTGTCGCAAAACCCTGCGCTTCAAAGCACCGCCTTGCTCGGCTGGGTCAGCCGGTAGCCCGCGCCACGAACGGTCTCTATCATCTGCGCGCACTGTCCGTGCTCGAGCGCCTCACGCAGACGCTTGATGTGCACATCGACGGTACGCTCCTCGATGAACACGTGGTCACCCCAGACGCGGTCCAGCAGCTGCGCCCGGCTGTGCACCCGCTCGGGGTGGGTCATCAGGAAATGCAGCAGGCGGAACTCGGTCGGACCCAGCTTGAGCTCGACGGCGCCGCTGCTGACGCGTCGACTGCCCGGATCAAGCCGCAATGCGCCGATCTCGACAACGGCATCCAGCGCTTCGGGCGCCTTGCGACGCAGCACCGCGCGGATGCGTGCCAGCAACTCGTTGACCGAGAAGGGCTTGGTCAGATAGTCATCGGCACCGGCATCCAGGCCTGATACCTTGTCGGTTTCCTCGGCCCTGGCGGTCAGCATGATGATGGGCAGTTCCCGGGTGCGGGCCTGGCCGCGCCAGTGGCGCGCCAGGCTCAGGCCGCTCTGCCCCGGCAGCATCCAGTCGAGCAGCACCAGATCGGGCAGCACGCGGTCGACCTCCTGCAGGGCTTGCTGGGCGTCACCGGCCAGCGCCACCTCGAAGCCGGCATGGCGCAGATTGATCGCAATCAGTTCGGCGATCGCCGATTCGTCCTCCACCACCACGATGCGGCTCATCGCTGTGCTCCGCTCATCGCATCATGGTCTCGACGGCATCGGGCGTGTTGTGGCGCACATCCGTGCCCTTGACCACATAGATGATGGCTTCGGCCAGGTTCTTGGCGTGGTCGCCCACCCGCTCGATCGCCTTGGCGACGAACACCATATCGATGGACGAGGAGATGGTGCGCGGATCCTCCATCATGTACGTGATCAGCTTGCGCAGCAGCCCGTCGAACTCCTTGTCGATCTGGTCGTCCTGCTTGAGCACCTCCAGCGCATGCTGCACGTCCAGGCGTGCGAACGCGTCCAGGGCCTTGCGCAGCAGCGCCACCGCCAGATCCGCCTCGAAGCTGAGGTCGGACATCGGCAAGCGCAGCCGCGTCGACACGCCGGCGTTGACCAGGCGCTGCGCCGTGCGGGCAATGCGCGCGGCCTCGTCGCCCACACGCTCCAAGTTGGCGATGGTCTTGGAGATGGCGATCAGCAGGCGCAGATCGCGCGCGGTGGGCTGCCGACGGGCGATGATGCTCTGCAGATCGCGATCGATCTCGACCTCCATCGCGTTGACGCGTTCCTCGGTGTGCAGCACCGCGCTGGCCTGATCGGCACTGAACTGCACCAGGGCCTGCACGGCCGCGGCTACCTGGGCCTCGACCAGGCCGCCCATCTCGAGCACACGGGTCGATACGGCGCTAAGTTCGGCGTCGAACTGGGTCGATAGATGCTTGTCGCTCATGAAAGCCTCCTGATCAGCCGAAACGGCCGGTGATGTAGTCCTCGGTGTCTTTCTTCTTGGGCTTCATGAACAACTCGCTGGTCGGTCCGAACTCGATCAGGTCACCCAGGTACATATAAGCGGTGTAGTCCGAGCAACGCGCCGCCTGCTGCATATTGTGGGTCACGATGGCCACCGTGTAGTCGGTCTTGAGCTCGTGGATCAGCTCCTCGATCTTGCCGGTGGAGATCGGGTCCAGTGCCGAGCAAGGCTCATCCAATAGCAGCACCTCGGGCTTGATCGCGATGCCGCGGGCGATGCACAGGCGCTGCTGCTGACCGCCGGACAGGCCCGAGCCGCTCTGGTGCAGCTTGTCCTTGACCTCGTTCCACAACGCCGCCTTGCCCAAGGCCCACTCCACCCGCTCGTCCATCTCGGCCCGCGGCAGGGTTTCAAACAGACGCACGCCGAAGGCGATGTTGTCGTAGATGGACATCGGGAACGGCGTCGGCTTCTGGAACACCATGCCGATCTTGGCGCGCACCAGGGACACGTCCTCGCCGTTGCTCAGGATGTCGTCGCCATCCAGCAGGATCTGCCCCTCGGCGCGCTGCTCGGGATAGAGCTCGAACATGCGATTCAGTGTGCGCAGCAGCGTCGACTTGCCGCAGCCCGAGGGGCCGATGAAGGCAGTGACCTTCTTCTCCGGAATGTCCAGATTGATGTTCTTCAGCGCGTGAAAGCCTCCATAGTAGAAGTTGAGGTTCTTGACGGAGAGCTTGACGCGCTCGCTGCTCGGCAGATTGACTTTGGTATCCATGATGGATTGACCTCGCTTAATGCTTGTTCTTGAAGAGCACGCGCGCCAGGATGTTGAGCAGCAGCACGCCGATGGTGATGATGAAGACGCCCGCCCAGGCCAGCTTCTGCCAGTTCTCGTAGGGGCTCATCGCGAACTTGAAGATGGTGACCGGCAGGCTGGCCATGGGCTGGCTCAGGTCCGAGGTCCAGAACTGGTTGGACAGCGCGGTGAACAGCAGCGGCGCCGTCTCGCCCGAAATGCGCGCCAGTGCCAGCAGCACACCGGTCAGCACACCGGCACGTGCGGCCTTCAGGGTGACCGAGCTGATCACCTTCCACTTCGGCGTGCCCAGCGCATAGGCCGCCTCGCGCAGCGCATTCGGAATCAGGCTCAGCATGTTCTCGGTGGTCCGTATCACCACCGGGATCACGATCAGGGCCAGCGCCAGCACTCCGGCAAAACCGGAGAAGCTCTTCAGACGCGCCACCACCACTGCATAGATGAACAGGCCGATGACAATGGAAGGCGCCGACAGCAGGATGTCGTTGATGAAGCGCACCGCGCTGCCCAGCCAGCTCTTCTGGCCGTATTCGGCCAGATAGATGCCGGCCAGAATGCCAATCGGCGTACCGAGCAGCGTGGCCAGGCCCACCATCACCGCCGAGCCGAAGATCGCATTGGCCAGCCCGCCGGTCTCGGCCATGGGCGGCGGCGTCATCTCGGTGAAGGTGGCCAGCACCAGCCCGCTCCAGCCCAGCCGCACCGTCTCGAACAGGATCCAGAAGAGCCAGAACATGCCGAAACCCATGGCCGCCAGGGACAGGGTCAGGGCGATCACATTGATGCGCTTGCGCCGCGCATGCATGGCCAGACGGCCGGCGTCGAGCTTGACGCTGCGTTGGCTGATGGGCTGGCTCATGAGCGTGCTCCCTCGTTCTTCTTCAGCTGCGACAGCAGCACCTTGGACAGCGCCAGCACCACGAAGGTGATGAAGAACAGCACCAGGCCCAGGTAGATCAGCGAGGCCTGATGCAGGCCTTCAGCGGCTTCCGCAAACTCGTTGGCCAGGGCCGAGGTGATGCTGTTGGCCGCCTCGAATACCGACAGCGAGTTCAGCTGGTTCATATTGCCTATCACAAAGGTCACCGCCATGGTTTCACCCAGCGCGCGCCCCAGGCCCAGCATGATGCCGCCGATAACACCGGTCTTGGTATAGGGCAGCACCACCCGCCAGACCACTTCCCA
Organism: Burkholderiaceae bacterium; assembly: GCA_041920215.1. Lineage (GTDB taxonomy): Bacteria > Pseudomonadota > Gammaproteobacteria > Burkholderiales > Burkholderiaceae_C > JAYRSJ01. The sequence continues at coordinate 47,877 of JAYRSJ010000006.1, forward strand.
GGTGGTCGCACCCAGGCCGTAGGCCGATTCCTTCAGCATCGGCGGCGTCACCTCAAACACATCCCGCATCACCGAGGCGATGAAGGGAATGATCATGATGGCCAGGATGATGCCGGCCGACAGAATGCCTATGCCGACCGGGGGGCCGGACACCAGCGCGCCCAGATACGGCACACCGGTGAGCAGGCTCTGCAGTGGCTGCTGCACATAGGTAGCCAGAATCGGGCCGAAGACCAGCAGGCCCCACATGCCATAGACGATGGAGGGCACCGCTGCCAGCAACTCCACCGCAACGCCCAGCGGGCGACGCAGCCAGTTGGGCGCCATCTCGGTCAGGAATAGCGCGATGCCGAAGCTCACCGGCACCGCGATCAGCAGCGCGATGAAGGAGGTCATCAGCGTGCCGTAGATCATCACCAGGCCGCCGAACTTCTCCTGCACCGGATCCCATTCGGCATTCGTCAAGAAACCCAGGCCGAACTTCTCTATGGCCGGGGCCGCGCCGATGATCAGCGACACGATGATGCCAACCAGCAGGGCCAGCGTCAGCCAGGCCGCACCATGGGTGAGGCCGGCAAAGAGGGTGTCCGCCCAGGGCGCGATGCGGCGCCGTGCCGGCGGCCGGCCCTGGGGGTGGGCGCGCTCGCCGGACGACTCGTCACGATGAGGATTGGCAGGTAGTGTTGCGGCCACTGGGCCTCCGCGGTTCAGCATTGAAGAACGGAAAGAGCTGTGGCTGATCGGCACAACAGCCCGGCGCTCTGTGGAACGCCGGGCTGTCGATCAGCAGCTCAAAGAATCACTTGTAGGCGATGGCCTTGCCCGAAGCATCTTTCAAATTGTCGGCCCAGAGCTTGCGCACCAGATCCTTGACGTTGGCAGGCAGGGGCACATAGTCCAGCTCGTCAGCCATCTTGTCGCCGCCGGTGTAGGCCCAGTCAAAGAACTTCAGGCTTGCCGCGGCGCTGGCCGGCTTGTCCTGGCTCTTGTGCATCAGGATGAAGGTGGCACCAGTGATGGGCCAGCTGCCCTTGCCTGGCTGCTCGGTCAGCACCTGGTAGAAGCTCTTGTTCCAGTCGGCACCGGCTGCGGCGGCCTTGAAGGCGCTGTCGTCCGGGCTCACATAAGCGCCGTCCTTGTTGCGCATCTGCACATGGGCCATCTTGTTCTGCTTGGCGTAGGCATACTCGACATAGCCGATCGAGTTGGGCAGACGAGTCACGAAGGCCGAAACACCCTCATTGCCCTTGCCACCGGCACCGACCGGCCAGTTGACGGCCGTGCCCTCACCGACCTTCTCTTTCCATTCGGCATTCACCTTGGACAGATAGTTGGTGAACAGGAAGCTGGTGCCGGAACCATCAGCGCGACGCACCACCGAGATGGCGTCAGCAGGCAGCGGCACGCCCGGATTCAACGCGGTCAGGGCCGCATCGTTCCACTTGGTGATCTTGCCCAGATAGATATCGCCCAGCACCTGGCCGGTCAGCTTGATCTGGCCGGGAGCTATGCCCTTGATATTGACCACCGGCACCACGCCACCGATCACGGTGGGGAACTGGATCATGCCGTCCTTGGCCAGCTCATCATCCTTCAGCGGCGCGTCCGATGCGCCGAAGTCAACGGTCTTGGCCTTGATCTGGCGAATGCCAGCGCCCGAGCCCACCGACTGGTAGTTGATGCGGGCGCCGGTGGCCTTGTTGTAGGCGTCAGCCCACTTGGCATACACCGGAGCCGGGAACGAGGCGCCAGCGCCGGTCACGTCCTGCGCCATCGTGGCAGCAGAAGCAGTCAGGCCGGCGACAAGAACAAGACCCTGGCCGAAACGATTGAAATCCATGGGGTACCTATCAAGGTGGTTGACGACAGAAGGGATGCTATGACCGCTCTGTGACATTCCTGTGAAAGCCGCCCGAGATGCCATCGCATCGTGAGCCCCGCAGCCCATGCTCGCCAAGACCCAGCCGCCGCGGCGCCACCATCATTCCATATCGAGCCGCTTGTCACAATTCCGACATGCCAGCCCCGACCCAAGCCAACTGGTGAGGCGCCGCGGCAGCGGACGCTCAGCCCTGCACCGCCTGCACCAGACGCTCCGCGCAGGCCTTGGCCATGGCCGCATCGCTGGCCTCGACCATCACCCGCAGCAGCGGCTCGGTACCCGAAGGACGGATGAGCACACGGCCGCGCTTGCCCAGATCGGCAGTCACCTCGGCCTGTTCCTGCGCTAGGCGGGCATTGCTCTTCCAGTCCTGCCCAGGCTGCAGCCGCACATTGATCAGGGTCTGCGGGAACAGCTCGACCCCCTCCAGCAGCTCGGCCAGACCGCGGCCGGTACGGCTGATCGCCTGCAGCACCAGCAAGGCGCTGACGATGCCATCGCCGGTGGTGTGTTTGTCCAGCGCCAGCAGATGACCGGAACCCTCACCGCCCAGCTGCCAGCCGCGTGCGGCCAACTCCTCCAGCACATAGCGGTCACCCACCTTGGCGCGCACAAAGTCCACATCGCGGGCCCGCAATGCCAGCTCCACCGCCATATTGGTCATCAGGGTGCCGACCGCGCCAGGCACAGACTGACCCTGGCCCAGGCGGTCGGCCACCATCACATAGAGCAGCTCATCGCCGTTGTAGAGACGGCCCTTGGCATCGACCAGTTGCAGCCGGTCGGCATCACCGTCCAGAGCCACGCCGTAGTCGGCGCCATGCTCGCGCACGGCCTTGACCAGAGCCGCCGGCGCAGTGGCGCCAAAGCCGGCATTGATGTTGAAACCATCGGGGCTGCAGCCGATGGCGATCACCTCGGCGCCCAGCTCATGGAACACATCCGGCGCCACATGATAGGCAGCGCCGTGGGCGGCATCGATGACGATCTTCAAGCCACGCAGACTCAGATCGGAGCCGAAGCTGTTCTTGCAGAATTCGATATAGCGGCCACGGGCATCCTGCAGACGCTTGGCGCGCCCCAGATTCGCCGAGTCGACCCAGCTCGGCGGCTCAAGCAAGGCCTGCTCGACCGCCAGCTCCCAGGCATCCGGCAGCTTCTCGCCTTTGGCCGAGAAGAACTTGATGCCGTTGTCGGAGAAGGGGTTATGGGAAGCGCTGATGACCACACCCAGCTGCTGGCGCAGTGCGCGCGTCAGATAGGCCACGCCCGGCGTGGGCAGCGGACCGGTCAGCAGCACGTCGACCCCGGCCGAGGCGAAACCGGCCTCCAGCGAGGACTCCAGCATATAGCCCGAAATCCGCGTGTCCTTGCCGATCAGCACGCTGGGACGCGCCATCTCGCGGCGCAGCACGGTGCCCACCGCATGGCCCAGGCGCAGCATGAAGTCCGGCGTGATCGGTGCTTGGCCGACCGTGCCACGAATACCATCGGTTCCGAAATACATACGGCTCATTGTGAGCATCCTCCTGAATCTGTGGGCGTCATTGTCGGTGATCAAGCAGCCGCTGCCGCAGCCGGGGCGCCCGCGGCCATCCAGACCTTGATCGCATCGACGGTCGGCGCGACATCGTGCACGCGCACGATGCGCGCACCCTGAGCGATAGCAGCCAGCGCAGCCGCCACGCTGGCGAACTGGCGTTCGCCCACCGCGCGCCCGGTCACCGCCCCCAGCGCAGCCTTGCGTGACCAGCCGATCAGCAGTGGGTAGCCCAGACTAAGCAGCTCGCCCTGACGCCGCAGCAGCAAGAAGTTCTGTTCGGCCGTCTTGGCAAAGCCGTAGCCCGGATCCAGCACGATGCGCGCTGCGGCGATGCCCGCCACCTGCGCCGCCGCGGCACGCTCCGACAGGAAGCCGATCACCTCGAACAGCAGGTCCTGATAGTCAGTCAGTCCCTGCATGGTCGCCGGATCACCGCGCATATGCATCAGGCAGACACCGGCCCGAGCATGGCTTGCCAGCGTTGCCAGGGCACCCTCGGCGCGCAGGGCCTGCACGTCATTGACGATGTCCACGCCCAGGTCCAACGCACGCCGCATCACCTCGACCTTGCAAGTGTCGATCGAGACCGGCACACCCAGGCTCAGCGCGGCCTTCAGCACAGGCTCCACGCGCCGCCATTCCTCGTCAGGCGCCAACACAGCCGCACCAGGCCGCGTCGACTCCCCGCCGATATCGAGAATATCGGCCCCCTCGCCCAACAGGCGTTCGCAGTGCGCGATAGCGTCGAGCGCCTGTGCATGCTGGCCGCCGTCCGAGAACGAGTCCGGGGTCGCGTTGACGATGCCCATCACCAGTGGGCGCTTCAGTTCAAGATCGAATCGGGTGGTCTGCCAACGCATCATCATCAGGATCGGCCCATTGAATTCGCCGGACAAAGCAAAACGGGGCCACTGCCCCGTTTTGCTTCACTACTCACCAGCGCCTGAGCATCAGGCCGCCGCCGGTGCCTCACCAGTTCCGACCGTCGGCGGCGTGCCATCCGGACGGCCGTCGCTGGAGGGCGGCGTCCAGTCCTTGGGCGGACGCGGCGGCTTGCCGCCCATGATGTCGTCGATCTGCTCGGCGTCAATGGTTTCCCATTCCAGCAAGGCCTTGGCCATGCTGTGCATCTTGTCCTGGTTGTCTTCGATCAGCTTGCGGGCGATCGAATATTGCTCGTCGATGATGCGGCGGATCACCGCATCGACCTTGCGCATCGTCTCTTCCGACATGCTGGTGGTCTTGGTCACCGAACGGCCCAGGAAGACCTCGCCCTCGTTCTCCGCATAGACCATAGGGCCGAGCTCATCAGTCATGCCATAGCGGGTCACCATATCGCGGGCGATCGCCGTAGCGCGCTCGAAGTCGTTGCTGGCACCGGTGGTCATCTGGTTCATGAACACCTCTTCCGCGATGCGGCCGCCGAACAGCACCGAGATGGTCGAGAGCATGCGCTCCTTGTCCATGCTGTAGCGGTCGCCTTCCGGCAGCTGCATCGTCACACCCAGCGCGCGGCCGCGCGGGATCACCGTGACCTTGTGGACCGGATCGGTCTTGGGCATCAGGCGCGCCACCAGCGCATGGCCGGCCTCGTGGTAGGCGGTGTTCTTGCGCTCTTCCTCGGGCATGACCATGGACTTGCGCTCGGGGCCCATCATGATCTTGTCCTTGGCCTTCTCGAAGTCGACCATCTCGACCACGCGGCCGTTGCGGCGCGCAGCGAAGAGAGCAGCTTCGTTGACCAGATTGGCCAGATCGGCACCGGAGAAACCAGGGGTACCGCGCGCCAGAATGTCAGCGCGGATGTCCTGGCCGACCGGCACCTTGCGCATGTGCACATTCAGGATCTGTTCGCGACCGCGCACATCCGGCAGGGTCACATAGACTTGGCGGTCGAAACGACCGGGACGCAGCAAAGCAGGGTCAAGAATGTCCGGACGGTTGGTCGCGGCCATCACGATGACGCCCAGATTGGTCTCGAAGCCGTCCATCTCGACCAGCATCTGGTTCAGGGTCTGCTCGCGCTCATCATTACCGCCGCCCAGGCCAGCACCACGGTGGCGGCCCACAGCATCGATTTCGTCGACGAAGATGATGCAGGGCGCACTCTTCTTGGCCTGCTCGAACATGTCGCGCACACGCGCCGCGCCGACGCCGACGAACATCTCGACGAAGTCGGAGCCGGAGATCGAGAAGAACGGCACCTTGGCCTCGCCGGCAATGGCCTTGGCCAGCAGGGTCTTGCCGGTGCCCGGAGGGCCGACCAGCAGCACGCCGCGCGGAATGCGGCCGCCCAGCTTCTGGAACTTCTGCGGATCCTTCAGGAAATCAACCAGCTCCTTGACCTCTTCCTTGGCCTCGTCGCAGCCGGCGACATCGGCGAAGGTGGTGGAGTTGTTGGCCTCGTCCAGCATACGGGCCTTGCTCTTGCCGAAGCTGAAAGCCCCGCCCTTGCCGCCGCCCTGCATCTGGCGCATGAAATAGACCCACACGCCGATCAGCAGCAGCATCGGCCCCCAGCTGACCAGGATGCTCATCAGCAGCGAGGGCTCCTCGCGCGGCTTGACATCGAACTTGACGCCGTTGTTGATCAGGTCGCCCACCAGACCACGGTCCAGGTAGGTGGCAGTGCTGCGCAGGCGCCGGTCATCGTGCGTGACCGCGATGATGTCGGTGCCGCCGTTGCCTTCCTGCAAGGTCACCTGCTTGATGCGATTGGCCCGTACCTCTTCGAGGAAATCGGAGTACCCGATCTGATTACCCTGGGCCGAGCCGCGATCGAACTGCTTGAAGACGGTGAAAAGCACCAGGGCGATCACCATCCAAACAGCGACTTTCGAGAACCATTGATTGTTCACCGCGACTCCTTACCTATTCATTCACACAGGCCACAGGACATGGCTCTGGCACGGCATATGGGGTTGATTCTATTGCAGTCAAGAGGACAAGCCTGATTGGCATTCCCATGCGCAGCGATAGTGATTTGCCAATCACTGCCAGGGATCAAGTCCTCAGCCCGACTTCAGGCCTATGCCCACCAAGAAAGTCTCGGATGAGCGATCACGCGAGGCCTTGGGCTTGATGGGCTTGACCTTCTTGAAGCATTGCTTGAAGGCCTCAACCAGCTGCGTGTACCCGCTGCCATGGAAGACCTTGGCCACCAAGGCACCGTCCGGCTTCAGGTGATGCTGGGCAAAGTCGAGCGCCAGCTCGACCAGCCCCGCGATGCGAGCCGCGTCCGAACTCTCTATGCCGGAGAGGTTGGGCGCCATGTCCGACACCACCAGATCCACAGGCCTGCCGGCCAGGGCCGCCTCCAACTGCGCCAGCACCGCCTCGTCCTGGAAATCGCCTTGGATGAATTGAACTCCCTCGATCGGTTCGAAATCCAGCAGATCCAGCGCGATGATGGTGCCGTTGAGCTGGCCGACCGCTGCACCGCCGGTGCCGGCTTCCTTGGGTGCAAAGCGGCGGCGCAGATACTGGCTCCAGGCACCGGGCGCCGCCCCGAGATCAACCACCACCTGACCTGGCCGCACCAGCTTCAGTTCCTCGTCAATTTCCTTCAGCTTGTAGGCGGCGCGGGCGCGATAGCCCTCTTTCTGGGCCTGCTTGACATAGGGATCCGTGATGTGATCGTGCAACCACGCCTTGTTGACCTTCTTGCTCTTTGTTTGAACTTTCATGTTGCACCGATAATACGGCCATGCCTGCTATTCAACTCACTCCTGCCCAGCGCAAGGACAAACGTGCCGACGCCCATCATCTCGACCCCGTGGTCATGATCGGTGGTGACGGTCTGACCCCGGCCGTCACCAAGGAGATCGACGCCGCACTGAAGGCCCATGGCCTGATCAAGGTGCGGGTGTTCTCCGACGATCGCGCCGCCCGCGAAGCCATGCTGCTGACATTGTCCGACGAGTTGGACGCCGCCCCTATCCAGCACATCGGCAAGCTGCTGGTGCTGTGGCGCCCCGTTCCCGCCAAAGAGAAGGCCGAGCGCGATGACGCCAGGCCGGGCCCCAAGGTGGTGAAGATCGTCAAATTCTCCAAGAGCGGCAACCATCGCCCCCAGATCAAGAAGGTTCAGCTGCTTGGCAATCAGCGGGTCGCCCAGGGGGGTGAGATCAAGCGCGCCAAGCGCCGCATCACCAGCGTCAAGAAGACCGCATCCGACTGAGCATCCACGCCAGAGCCAGCACCAGCACCAGCTTGAGCGCATAAAAGCTGGTCGAGATCAGGTGCAGGCTGGCAAAGGACAAGCCCCCCTCACCCAGGCGCGCGGCTGCCAACATCGGCTGCAGTGCGTAAAAGCCAGCCACGGTACAGAACAGCGCAGCCAGCGGCAGCACCAGCGCTGCAGTCAAGACCCGCCCCTCGTCCGCCGCATCGCGCTGGACCCGCCGCTCCATCAGCACCAGCAACAGGGCCAGGCCAAGGCTGACGCTCGCATCCAGTTCGAACAAGCGCCCCACATAGCGTCCAGCCTCGCTGCGCTCCAGTACCGCGAAGGCATTGGGTGCCGCCAGCGTCGCTACGCAAAGCAATTGGCCGCCCCACAGGGCGGCCAAGAGCAGGCGAAGCCGCTGCAGCATGGCTCTCAGATGTAGCGGACTTCGACGATCTCGTAACGTTTGATGCCGCCGGGTGCTTGCACCTCGGCCACATCGCCCGCCTCTTTGCCGATCAAGGCACGAGCGATCGGTGAGCTGATGGAGATCAGGCCCAGCTTGAGGTCGGCTTCATCATCGCCGACGATCTGATAGGTGACCTCGGCACCCGAGGCCTCTTCTTCCAGATCCACCGTGGTGCCGAATACCACCTTGCCTCCTGCATCAACGCTGGCCGGATCAATGATCTGCGCAGCTGCCAGCTTGCCCTCGATTTCGAGGATGCGGCCTTCGATAAAGCCCTGCTTGTCCTTGGCCGCCTCGTACTCGGCGTTCTCTGACAGATCGCCCTGAGCACGGGCTTCTGCAATGGCATTGATCACGGCATGCCGTTCGACCGTCTTGAGTCGATGCAGTTCTTCTTTGAGCTTTTCAGCGCCGCGTTTGGTCAGTGGGATCGTAGCCATGGGTCAACCTTGAGAGACATCAGGCACTCCGCACGCCGGCCGCACCGAACCAGGCGCGACGATGACGATGCAGAAAGAGCCATACAAAATGAATCCGCCGCTGCCGCTCAGGGAGCCCCTGAGCTGCGGCGGCGGAATCTTGCGGAGCGGAGTTTAGTTCAGTTCGGCGTGCAGCTCTTGCAGGGATTGCACCAGCAAGCCGTCGCGGTGCTTCATACCCTCCACCGCTGCTTCGCAGCCCGCCATCGTCGTGTAATAGGTGATGCGATTGGCCAATGCGGCCTGGCGGATATAGCGGCTGTCGGCGATCGCGGTACGGGTCTCGTCCACCGTCGTGAAGACCAGCTGGATGTCACCGCCCTTGATCATGTCGACGATATGCGGACGGCCGTCCTTGATCTTGTTGACCACGCGCACCGGCACCCCGGCCTCCTGGATGGCGGCGGCCGTACCCCGGGTCGCAACGACACCGAAGCCCAGCGCATGCAGCTCCCGGGCAAGTTGCACGGCGCGAACTTTGTCGGCGTTCTTGACCGTGATCAGCACGTTGCCCTGGCGCGGCAGGCGCGAACCAGCACCGATCTGGCTCTTCAGCATGGCTTCGCCGAAGGTACGCCCTGCCCCCATCACCTCGCCAGTCGAGCGCATCTCGGGACTCAGGATGGGATCCACGCCGGGGAACTTATTGAAGGGGAACACCGCTTCCTTGACGCTGAAGTAAGGGGGCACCACCTCGGCCGGCACGCGACCGTTGCGATCCCGCTGATCCTGGATCTTCTGGCCAGCCATGCAGCGCGCGGCGATCTTGGCCAGTTGCTGACCCGTCGCCTTGGACACATAAGGGACCGTGCGCGAGGCGCGCGGATTCACCTCCAGCACATAGACCGTGCAGGCCGACAGGCCCTGGGTCACGTCGCCCTGGATCGCGAACTGCACATTCATCAGGCCAACGACCTTCAGCGCACGCGCCATCGCAGCGGTCTGGCGACGCAGCTCGTCCTGCAAGTCGGCCGCCAGCGTATAGGGGGGCAGTGAGCAGGCCGAGTCGCCGGAGTGGATGCCGGCCGCCTCGATATGTTCCATGATGCCGCCGATCATCACGTTCTGACCGTCGCAGATGCAGTCCACATCCACCTCGACTGCATCCTCCAGGAAACGGTCCAGCAGCACCGGCGACTTGTCAGACACGCGCACCGCCTCGCGCATATAGCGCTCCAGGTCCTTGTCGCCGTGCACGATTTCCATCGCGCGACCACCCAGCACATAGCTGGGGCGCACAACCAAGGGATAACCAATCTCGTTGGCCAGCTGAACGGCCGCCTCTTCGGTACGGGCTGTGCGGTTGGGCGGCTGCTTCAGCCCCAGCTCGTGCAGAAGCTTCTGGAAGCGCTCGCGATCCTCGGCCATGTCGATCGAGTCGGGGCTGGTGCCGATGATGGGCACGCCGTTGGCCTCCAGGTCCAGCGCCAGCTTCAAGGGCGTCTGCCCCCCGTACTGCACGATCACGCCGACCGGCTGCTCCTTGGCCACGATTTCCAGCACATCCTCCAGCGTCACCGGCTCGAAATACAGACGATCGCTGGTGTCGTAGTCGGTAGAGACGGTCTCGGGATTGCAGTTGACCATGATGGTCTCGTAGCCATCCTCGCGCAGCGCCAGTGCGGCATGCACGCAGCAGTAGTCGAACTCGATGCCCTGGCCGATGCGGTTCGGCCCCCCACCCAGCACCATGATCTTCTTCTTGGTCGTGGGCTCGGCTTCACACTCCTCGTCATAGGTGGAGTACATATAGGCCGTCTCGGTAGCAAACTCGGCCGCACAGGTATCAACCCGCTTGTAGACCGGACGGACGCCCTGGGCGTGACGGGCACGGCGCACCTCGTGCTGGTTGCTACCCAGCAGCTTGCCCAGACGCTTGTCCGAGAAGCCCTTTTGCTTGAGCAGACGCAGCTCGGCCGTCGAAAGCGATGCCAGGCTGCGGCCGGCCAGCGAGGCCTCGATCTTCACCAGCTGTTCGATCTGAGCCAGGAACCAGGGGTCGACCGCTGTCTCGTCAAACACCTCCTGCAGACTCATGCCGATACGGAAGGCGTCGGCCAGGAAGAGGATCCGCTCAGGGCCAGGCTCGCCGATTTCCTGAATGATCTCCTCGCGATCGCTGCTGCGCTCGGTCAGGCCGTCGATGCCGGTCTCGAGACCGCGCAACGCCTTCTGGAAGGACTCCTGGAAGCTGCGACCCATGGCCATCACCTCGCCCACCGACTTCATCTGGGTGGTCAGGCGGGAGTCGGCCATCGGAAACTTCTCGAACGCGAAGCGCGGGATCTTGGTGACCACGTAGTCGATCGAGGGCTCGAACGATGCGGGGGTGACCCCCCCCGTGATGTCATTCTTCAGCTCGTCCAGCGTGTAGCCCACCGCCAGCTTGGCGGCGATCTTCGCGATCGGGAAGCCGGTGGCCTTGGAGGCCAGTGCCGAGGACCGCGAGACGCGCGGGTTCATCTCGATCACCACCATACGACCGTCGCGCGGGTTGATCGAGAACTGCACATTCGAGCCGCCGGTGTCCACGCCGATCTCGCGCAGGATCGCGATCGAGGCATTGCGCAGCAGCTGGTACTCTTTGTCCGACAGCGTCTGCGACGGCGCCACGGTGATCGAGTCGCCGGTGTGCACGCCCATCGGGTCAAGGTTCTCGATCGAGCAGACGATGATGCAGTTGTCCGCCTTGTCGCGAACCACCTCCATCTCGTACTCCTTCCAGCCGATCAGCGACTCCTCGATCAGCAGCTCATTGGTCGGCGACAGGTCCAGACCGCGCTTGCAGATCTCCTCGAACTCTTCCGGGTTGTAGGCGATGCCACCGCCGGTGCCACCGAGTGTGAAGCTAGGACGTATCACCATCGGAAAGCCGCTGCCGCCGATCTCGGCATGGATGCGCTTCTGCACCGCCCAGGCTTCCTCCAGCGAATGCGCAATGCCCGACTTGGCCGAGTCCAGGCCAATCTTGGTCATCGCGTCCTTGAACTTCAGACGATCCTCGGCCTTCTCGATCGCCTTTTCATTGGCGCCGATCATCTCGACCTGGTACTTTTCCAGCACGCCATGCTTGTGTAGGTCCAGCGCGCAGTTCAGCGCAGTCTGGCCACCCATGGTGGGCAGGATGGCGTCGGGCCGCTCTTTGGCGATGATCTTCTCGACCACCTGCCAGGTGATGGGCTCGATGTAGGTGACGTCGGCCGTATCCGGGTCGGTCATGATGGTCGCCGGATTGCTGTTGACCAGGATGACCTTGTAGCCCTCCTCGCGCAGGGCCTTGCAGGCCTGAGCACCGGAGTAGTCGAACTCGCAGGCCTGGCCAATGATGATCGGCCCAGCGCCGATGATCAGGATGCTTTGAATATCAGAACGTTTTGGCATTGCTTGTCTCCATCAGGCCTTGGACATCAGACCGATGAAGCGGTCAAACAGGTAAGCGATATCGTGCGGACCGGGGCTGGCCTCCGGGTGTCCCTGGAAGCAAAAGGCCGGCTTGTCGGTCCGGGCCAGGCCCTGCAGCGTGCCGTCGAACAGGCTGATGTGCGTGGGGCGCAGGTTCGCAGGCAGTGAGTCGGCATCGACCGCGAAGCCGTGGTTCTGGCTGGTGATGGAGACACGGCCGCTGTCCAGATCCTTGACCGGATGGTTGGCACCGTGGTGACCGAACTTCATCTTGAAGGTCTTGGCACCCGAGGCCAGGGCCATGATCTGATGTCCCAGGCAGATGCCAAAGGTTGGAATGCCCGCCTCGATCAGCTGGGACGCAGCCTTGACCGCGTAGTCACAGGGCTCAGGATCGCCGGGACCGTTGGACAGGAAGACGCCATCGGGCTCCAGATCAAAGACCGCCGAGGCCGGCGTCTGGGCCGGCACGACGGTGACCTTGCAGCCGCGCGAGGCGAGCATGCGCAGGATATTGCTTTTGACACCGAAGTCGTAGGCCACCACATGGAACTTGGGGGCCGTCTGCTGCCCATAGCCCTTACCCAGCACCCACTCGGTCTGGGTCCACACCTCGGGCATGGCCCGGCTGACAAGTTTGGCCAGATCCTGTCCAGCCATGCTGGGTGCGGCCTTGGCCTTGGCGATCGCCTCGGCCACATGGGCCTCGCTGATCTGCTCGCCGGCAGCCAGCGCCAGGATGCAACCGTTCTGGGCGCCGGTGCGGCGCAGCACGCGGGTCAGGCGGCGAGTGTCTATGCCGGCAATCGCCACCGTGCCTTCGTCACGCAGGTACTGGGCCAGACTGCGGGTCTTGCGAAAGTTGGAATCAAGGAGGGGCAACTCTTTGATGATCAGGCCTGCAGCATGGATCTTCGAGGCCTCGACGTCCTCCTCGTTGACGCCGTAATTGCCGATATGCGGATACGTCAGCGTGACGATCTGTCGGCAGTAGCTGGGGTCGGTGAGGATTTCCTGATAGCCGGTCAGCGCAGTGTTGAAGACCACTTCGCCGACCGTGTGGCCGGCAGCGCCTATGGCATTGCCTTTGAAGACCGTGCCGTCTGCCAGGGCGAGGATCGCTGGGGGGGAGGAAAGCAGATCGGGCAGCACGGGTAACTCCGTTATTGTGCGCGCGCCCAGCTCTGCTCCAGCTGCGCCTCTGACGAGAGGCGCGGAGCCTGAATCCGGTGTTGGAAACGGGAGGAGTTTCGCTAGGAGCGGTAGGTTTCGGGTAAACCCATCAAGTATAACCCACCAGGGTTAGTACCGAGCAAAGACTTTGCCCGCTCAAGTGCTTCAGGCCAGCGCTGCGATGCCGGCGCGAGCGATCTGGGCATCCTCGGTGGACTTGACCCCGCTGACACCTACTGCTCCTATGCAATGGCCGTCAACCAGCACCGGCACGCCGCCTTCCAGCATGCCGCTCAGGGCCGGTGCACTGAGGAAGGAGGTGCGGCCCTGGTTGATGATGTCCTCATAGACCTTGGACTCGCGCCGCCCCAAAGCTGCGGTATGCGCCTTGGCGGGCGCGATCTGGGCCGAGATCGCTGCAGCACCGTCCAGACGCTGCAGCCACAGCAGATGACCACCGTCGTCGACGATGGCTATGCTGACTGCCCAACCATGGGCCAATGCCTCCGCTTCTGCAGCGGCGGCCATGCGCTTGACCTCATCGAGGCTCAGATAGGGTTTTGTCTTCATCATCAATCCTCTCAACGAATTCTGAAACCGCGACTGTAGGCGTGGTCTGAAGCCGGATTGCCAGCATGGGCGACAAAACTGCTCTCATCAGGCACGTTCAAAGACTGCGATGCTTTCCACGTGAGCGGTGTGCGGGAACATATTGACGGCGCTGGCCGCTGTGCAGCGGTAGCCAGCCAGATTGACCAGCAAGCCAGCATCGCGAGCCAGCGTGGCCGGATTGCAGGACACATAAACGATGCGACGCGGAGCGCTCCAGCCGGGTGCCAGGCCAGGATCCTGCGCGATGTCCGCGAGGGCCTTGACCAGGGCAAACGCCCCTTCGCGTGGCGGATCGACCAGCCATTTGTCGGCCACGCCATCGGCTGCCAGCAGGGCCGGCGTCATATCGAAGAGGTTGCGGGCGACGAAAGCGGTCTTCGCCTCCAAACCGTTGCGCTTGGCGTTCTCGCGCGAGCGCTGGACCAGGGCCTCGCTGCCCTCGATGCCCAACACCTCACGCGCCAAGGTGGCCAGCGGCAGCGTGAAATTGCCCAGACCGCAGAACCAGTCGATGACCCGCTCATTCGGCTGGACCTGCAAGAGGCGCAACGCGCGTCCGACCAGCACCGCATTGATTTGCGGATTCACCTGGGTGAAATCGGTCGGCTTGAAGGGCATCACGACGCCGAACTCGGGCAGCGCATAGCTCAGCTCCGGGCCACCGTCGTCCAACAGATGCACCGTGTCCGGTCCCTTGGGCTGGAGCCACCACTGCACAGCCGGATGCTCCGCCGCGAATGCCCGAAGCTTGCGTTTGTCGCTCTCGGGCAGCGGATTCAGATGCCGCAGCACCAGCGCAATGACCTGATCACCCATCGCCAACTCGATCTGCGGCAGGCGGTCTCGCTCCTCCATGCTGGCAACCAACTCACGCAAGGGCATCAGCATGGCGCTGACAAGGGGCGGCACCACCTTGCATACCTGCATATCGGCCACATAGCGACTCTTGCGTTCGTGGAATCCGATCAAGACCTGACCCTTCTTCGCCACATAGCGCACCGAGAAGCGGGCGCGGTAGCGATAGCCCCAGGCCGGGCCCTCGATGGGGCGCAGCAGGGTTTCAGGTTTGACCTTGCCCAAATGCCAGAGGTTGTCCTCGACGACACGCTGTTTGACAGCCACTTGGGCGGCGGGATGCAAATGCTGCATCTTGCAACCGCCGCAAGCCCCTGCGTGCAGGCCGAAATGGGGGCAAGCCGGTGCGACGCGCTGCGCACTCTCGCGTCGCAGCGCCACCAACGCGCCCTGCTCCCAGTTGTTCTTCTTGCGGCCTACTGTGACCTGCACTTCCTCGCCGGGCAGTGCGCCCTCGATAAAGACGACCTTGCCTTCGGTATTGTGGGCCACGCCCTGGGCTTCGAGGTCCAGCGATTCGACCTTGAGCCATTCGTTCTGTTGCGTCATGGCTGGGATTATCCCAGCCCGCAGCCCCTTCAGAAGATGGCGTCCCGGTTGATGCCATGCCGCATCATGTTGCGCTTAAGCTTGGCCAGCGCCTCGATCTGGATCTGGCGTATGCGCTCGCGCGTCAAGCCCAAGCGGGTCGCCAGCACATCCAGCGTCTCAGGCTCGCGATCCGCCAGCCCGTAACGCCCGGCCAGTACCTCACGCTCGCGCTCGTTCAGTGCGGCCAAGCCGTGTGAGAGCAAAGCCTCCAGTTCGTGACTGAGGCGCAGACCCATAGGATCGACGGCCTGATCGTCAGCCACCAAATCCATCATCGACTCGCCGCCCTCGCCATTGCGGTCCACCGGCGAATCCAGGGAACTGGGCAGTTCAGCAAAAGCCAGCAGCTCGGCCACATGCGATAAAGGCTGTCCGAGCAACTCAGCAATGTCCTCGGCCCTGACCAGGGCCTCGCTGCCACTCTGACTGCGCAACGCCTCCAGGGCGCGGCGCGCCTTCAGCACATGGTTGAGCTCCCGAACGATGTGCACAGGCAGACGCACCAAGCGCGCCTGATGCATCAGCGCCCGCTCGACGCTCTGGCGTATCCACCAGCTCGCATAGGTGGAGAAGCGAAATCCGCGCTCGGGCTCAAACTTGCCGATCGCATGCATCAGTCCCAGATTACCTTCTTCGATGAGGTCACTCATCGGCAAGCCACGACCCAGATAGTTTTTCGCAATGCTGACGACTAGGCGCAGATTGTGTTCAATCATCGCCTGGCGCGCCTTGAAGTCGCCGGCCCGCGCACGAGTCGCCGTTTCATATTCCTGCTGAGGGCTTAGCAGCGGTGTGCGGCGGATGTCACGCAAGTAGGCCTGCAAGGCATTGCCAAGCTCAAGTTCTGCCGGCGCTCCTACGCCATTGCCCAGCAGTACCGTCTCTTCGCCATCAGACGGCGGGGTACCGTCCGCCTGGGTATCGTGCCCCGCACCCGCGATGGCCTCAACAAAATCAGCCCTTTGCGCCAGGACCGGCGCAAACGCGGTTGTCGTGTGGTTGTGCGGAGCTGCTCGCTTCATGACTCAGCACCGCTTGCATGAAGCGCAACGGTCAGCGCGGCGGCAGAACCCGCGCCGGATCCACCGGCTTGCCTTGCTTGCGCACCTCAAAGTGCAGCTTGACCGAATCCGCATCGCTGGAACCCATCTCGGCGATCTGCTGCCCTTTGCGAACCGCTTGATCTTCCTTGACCAGCAAGGACTGGTTGTGCGCGTAGGCCGTCAGATATGTGGCGTTGTGCTTGATGATGACCAGATTGCCGTAACCGCGCAAGCCCGAACCCGCATAAACAACCCGACCATCCGCCGCGGCGTAGACAGGGTCCCCGGCCTTGCCGGCAAAGGCCAAGCCCTTGTTGCGTTGCTCGTCGAACTGCGTCACGACGGCACCTGCCGCGGGCCAGGCCCAAGGCACGTTGTCGTCCGCCGAGCCGTTGCCGGCCACCGGCACACTTGCCACCGCTGGCGCTGATCCGGCCCCTGCCACCGAGGCCGCAGCGGAGGCCGCGACCGAAGCGCCGGGTCGGGCTTCAAGCGGCCGCGACTCGACCTTGGCGCTGGTCACGGGCTTGGCGCTCACGGCCACATCAGCAGCGGGCGCAATCACACGCAAGACCTGTCCCACCTCAATGCGGTTCGGATTTTCGAGATTGTTCCAGCGCACCAGATCGCGCCAGTTCTGGCCATTCTCCAGAGCGATACGCAGCAAGGTGTCACCCGGTTTAACACTGTAGTAGCCCGGCTTGCCGGCGTTCTCGGCACCGGGCAAAGGCGATGCGCTGTCGGCAGGCACGGCCGGGGCGCTAGGCACCGTGGCAGGCGGCACTGGTGCGCTTGTACGTCCGGTACTGCGATCCTCCACCGGCGCGCGATGCTTGGGGGACGCGCAACCAGCCATCACCGCGCTTACCGCCACCATAAGCCAGAGGACTGGCCGCGTCACTGTCTTGTTCGGATGCATGCGCTTTCTATTTCCCTTGCGTGGACCCAACGAAGCTAGGTTCTCGATGGGTCCGCCCCTCCGGGGCAATGGTAGATGTGATGCGACCTAACACCTGGGCGGGGGCCGCATGGCTAAACCGCACCGGATTTTAAGGGCACGAACAAGACCGGCTCATGCAGGGTCCTGCGCAGCTGGCTGCCCCCCCCTTCCATACAGTGATCGACGACCACCAGCACCTGCCCCCGCCCACCAGGCGATTGCATGGGCGCAACCAAGCGCCCCCCCGGCGCCAACTGCTCCAACCAGGCGTCGGGCAGTTCCTCGCCACCCGCGGCGGCGATGATGCTGTCGTAGGGCCCGCCCGGCGCGTGGCCAAGCCGACCGTCACCCCATATCAGGCGAACGCCACGCACCTGAAGCGCGTCCAGATGAACCCTGGCCTTGTCGTGCAGAGGGCGCAGCCGCTCGATACTGACCGTCTGAGCAGCCAACCGCGCCAGCACGGCCGCCTGGTAGCCGCAACCGGTGCCAATCTCCAGCACGCGGCCCAGGCGTCCACGCTGTCGGGCGGATTCGCCAGCCATCAGCAGCGCGATCATGCGCCCCACCACTGAAGGCTTGGATATCGTCTGTCCATGGCCGATCGGAAGGCTGGTGTCTTCGTAGGCCTGGGTGGCAAGCGCACTGTCGACGAACACATGTCGCTGCACATCGGCCAGGGCCTGCAGCACCAACTCGTCCTGCAGTCCCTCGCGCCGCAGCCGCTGAACCATACGCAGTCGCACCCCAGCCGAATCCAGCCCCAGCCCCAAGGGTGCGGCCTGCTTGGACGCATCAGCCGCGGCCTGGCGCAGATGCCGCTGCGGCATCAGCACCTCGCGTGCTACCGCGGGCTTGCCGGCACGCTCCGCCAGGCGATCCAGTGGCAGCGGGAAGCGGCGCTTGGCCGGCGCCTCACCCTCGCTCATGGCTGCAAGCCCAGACGCGAACGCCATGCTGGTAGCTCCGCATGGTCGGACAGATCAACCTGCAAGGGCGTGATCGACACCTGGCCTTGCGCCACGGCATGGAAATCCGTGCCCTCGCCGGCATCGCGCGCGTCGCCGGCGGGGCCTATCCAATAAATCGTCTCGCCACGAGGGTTGGTCTGACAAATCACCGGCTCGCTGGCATGACGCCTGCCTAGCCGGGTGATGCGGCGCGGCAGTGCGCCCACATCGGCGCGATTGGGCATGTTCACATTGAGCAAAAAGGGCGTGCCGAGGCCACCAGCGATCACCTGCTCGACGATGACGCGCGCGGTCTGCGCAGCTGCCCTCAACTCGCCCCAGCCCTTCTCGGCCTGCGAGAAGGCGATGGACGGAATGCCGAACAGATAGCCCTCGGTGGCTGCGGCCACCGTACCCGAGTACAGCGTGTCATCGCCCATATTGGCGCCGTTGTTGATACCCGACAGCACCAGATCGGGACGGTAGCCAAGCAATCCGGTCAGCGCCAGATGCACGCAGTCGGAGGGCGTCCCGTTGACGTAGCGAAAGCCATTGGCAGCACTGAAGACCGACAACGGACGCCCCAGCGTCAACGCATTCGAGGTGCCACTGGCATTCTGTTCAGGCGCAATTACATCGATCTGCCCCAGGCCCTGACAGGCCTCCACCAGCGCCTGCAAGCCGGGAGCCAGATAACCGTCGTCGTTCGCAATCAGGATACGCATGGCGTCATTGTAGGCAGGGCGTCGCCTAGGCGACCGGGGATAGCAGAGGCAGGACCTATCATGAATCAATCAACTCAAGCGCGGGGATTGACGATGCATGCATGGTTGTGCGAGACGCCCGAGGGCGTGGAGGCTCTGAACTGGCGTGAGCTGCCGACACCGGAGCCCGGGCCAGGCCAGATCCGGGTGGCCATAGCGGCGGCCAGCCTGAATTTCCCTGACCTGCTGATCGTGCAGGGCAAGTACCAGATCAAGCCGCCCACACCCTTTGTGCCGGGCGCCGAGTTTGCCGGTTGTGTCGAAGCCGTCGGCGAAGGCGTCAAACACCTGAAGCCGGGCGATTGGGTTGCAGCCTTCGCCGGCACTGGTGGCTTTGCCAGTCATGCCTGCATTCCCGCGGCCTTGGCCATGCCCTTGCCCGCCGGCATCGACCCCAAGCGCGCGGCGGCCTTTGTCTGCACCTACGCAACCAGTCATCATGCGCTGATAGACCGCGCCGCACTGCAGCCCGGCGAAACCGTGCTGGTACTCGGCGCCGCTGGTGGCGTAGGCACCGCCGCGATACAGATCGCCAAGGCGGCCGGTGCCCGCGTGATTGCTGCCGTGTCCAGCGAGGCCAAGGCTGCGCGCTGCCTCGAACTCGGTGCCGACGCAACGATCAACTACAGCGCGACCCCCTTGCGGGATGAGATCAAGCGACTCTGTGCCGAGCAGGGACCGGATGTCATCTACGATCCGGTGGGCGGCGACTTGGCGGAGCCCGCCTTCCGCAGCATCGGCTGGCGCGGCCGCTACCTGGTGGTGGGGTTTGCCCAAGGCAACATCCCCGCCCTGCCTCTCAACCTTGCGCTGCTCAAGGGGGCATCGCTGGTGGGGGTGTTCTGGGGCGAGTTCGCCAAACGAGAGCCCAAACGCAATGCGGCGATGCTGGCCGAACTGCTGCGCTGGTGGCAAGAAGGGAAAATCCAGCCCGTGCTCGACCAGGTTCTGGAGATGCAGCAATTGCCGGCCGCCTTTGCCCGCATGCAGAGCCGCCAGGTCGTTGGCAAGGTGGTGCTGATCAACTGAGGGAAGATCAGTCGGGCCGCCATTTCTGCGCTGCAACAATCCGCTACCTTGCCCTGCTTTCGCGGGGCATTCGCCCACTCGCTTCTCGGCTAGGATGAGGCCCGAGCGGAGCCGCACACTATGGCAGTCAAAGTCCTGATCATCGAAGACAACCCAGTCGCCCGAAGCTTTCTATGCCGCGTGGTGCGGGAGAGCTTTAGCGATGCCATGGAGATTACCGAAGCCGGGGATCTCGAGGGCGCACGTCGGCACGTGGCACGGGTAAGCCAGGAGCATCCCGAGACCGGCTTCAAGCTGATCCTCGTCGACCTCGAACTGCCGGACGGCAATGGCATGGAGTTTCTGGCCGAGCTAGCCGGCTCGCCCGCCGTCAAGGTGGTGACCACGCTGTACTCCGATGATGACCATCTCTTCCCTGCCCTGCAGTGCGGCGCCGACGGCTACCTGCTGAAGGAAGACCGTTTCGAGGTGCTGGTGGAAGAGCTGCAGCGCATCGTGCGCGGCCAACCGCCGCTGTCGCCGGCCATCGCGCGCCGGCTTCTCTCGCACTTCCGCCCCGGCTCGACAGGCGACAGCGGCCCGATGAGCCTCAACAGCGCACTCAACTCCGGCTTTAGCCCACTGTCGTCCAGCGCCAGCCCAAGCAGCCGCGGCGTAGTACTGGATCCACCGCCCGAATGGGAGCGCCTGACGCCCCGCGAGAACGAGGTGCTGACCTACTTGAGCAAGGGCTTCACGATCAAGGAGATCGCCAATCTGATGGGCATCAAGTGGTTCACCGTCAATGACCACATCAAGTCCATCTACAAGAAGCTCAATGTCTCCAGCCGCGCCGAGGCAGCGGTGCTGGCGAGTAAGCAGGGCTTGGTCTAACACCCACCACTCCCACCCACCGGGCGCAGGCATCATTTGGCCGGGGCCCCGCCTGCCGACCCGCAAGGTTGACAGAGTCGCCGAGAAATGGGAGCACAAAGCAAAACAGGCGCCTTGCGGCGCCTGTTTTTTTGTCTATTTGGGGTGGCTGATGGGACTCGAACCCACGACGACCAGAATCACAATCTGGGACTCTACCAACTGAGCTACAGCCACCGCAGAGCCAATTATTATAAGCAGGATTTACTGCGCCTGGGAAGAAGTTTTTTCTTTTACTCAGAGCCGCAGGGGCACGCGCGATCAGGAGGCCGGCTTGGCGCTCAGCTTGGTCTTCAGACGCGCTTTCAAGGCCTCGTAGTAAGCCTGCGACTCAGCAGCCGTCCAGGCCTGGGCATACTGCTGGGCGGCCCGCTGGTTGTCGATCACTGCAGGGTCACGCGGCTGCAGCTTGTTAATACGGGCCAGCACATACAGTCCCTCGCCCGCATCAACACCCACATAGGCTGGCAGTTTGGTAGCGTCGGCGCTCAGCACCGCCTCGAGTGCCTTGCGCGGTAGCTGCGCCGCTTTAGCGCGTGATACAAACACAGGCTCAGCCAAGCCTTCGGCAGCACCCGAGGCACGCAGTGC
This sequence comes from Burkholderiaceae bacterium, assembly GCA_041920215.1. GTDB lineage: Bacteria > Pseudomonadota > Gammaproteobacteria > Burkholderiales > Burkholderiaceae_C > JAYRSJ01. The sequence goes on from JAYRSJ010000006.1 coordinate 69,280, forward strand.
CGCCAGCCGCTCCTCACCCGCCTTGACGGCCATCTCGCCGGCACGCTTGCGCTGCAACATTGCCCTTACCTGAACCTGTACGTCGGCCAGCGCAGGCAGGCGTGCCGGGCGGTGCTCGATCACGCGTGCGGCCACCAATTGGTTAGGCGCAGCCTCGACCGCCTCGGTGTTGCGCTTGCTGCGTAGTGACTCGTCGCTGAACACCGCTGCCAGCAGCTTGGGCGATGCCAGCACGCCACTGACGTTGGGTTGCGGCTGACGCTGAACGATGGCCGTGCGGATGCTGAGCTTGGCCAGATCGGCAGCCGGCTTCAGGCTGTCGCTCTGCTCGTAGGCGGTGTTGTTGAACTGCTCGGCCAGCTCGGTGAAGCGCTTCTGGGCCTGTTGGCGGCGTACCTCCTGCTCGAGCTCGGCACGTACGTCTTCAAAGCTCTTGCGCTCACCACCGCGCTGCCCGGTCAGCTGGATCACGTGGTAGCCAAAATCGGACTCCACCACATTGCTGATCTCGCCAGCCTTCAGCGCATAGACGGCATCCTCGAAGGGTTTGACCATCGCCCCGCGCCCGAAAAACTCCAGATCCCCGCCATTGGGCGCCGAGCCCTCGTCCTGCGAGTTCTTGCGTGCCAGTTCAGCGAACGCGGCCGGCGTCTTGCGGGCCTCGAGCAGCAGTTCCTCGGCACGCGCCTTGGCCTTTGAGCGTTCGGCAGCCGGTGCATCTTTGTCGGCCTTGATCAAGATATGGCTCGCACGACGCTCCTCGGCCACGGTGTAGCGCGACTGGTTCTCGTCATAGTACTTGCGCAGATCGGCCTCGGGCACCGAGATCTGCGCCTGCAGCGCCTCCAGATCCAGCACCACGTACTCGATTTGAGCCGACTCGGGCAGCTGAAAGCTCTTGCTATTGGTCGGATCCTTGTAGAAGGCCTCGACATCCGCATCACTCAGGCTCACCTGGGCGATGAAGTCTGCCGCGCTGAAGAACTGCAGTTGCAGCTCGCGCTGTTGCAGCAAGGCATCAAAGGCCACCGTGGCATTGGCTGCGTTGCTCAGCGGCGAGCCGGCAATGCCCTGCATGACCTGACGCTGGCCCAGGTCCTGCCGCAAGCGTTGAACGAACATCTCCGAGCTCATGCCCTGGGCCGCCAGCAGATTCTTGTTGACCGTGCCATCGGCATTGCGCAGGAAGGCGAACTCGGGCGAGCTGCGGAACAGCGACTGCAGGCGCTCATCGCTGACCAGCAGGTGCTGCTTGGCGGCCGCGGTCTGCATCACGCGCTCGCGCACCAGTTGCTCCAAGGTCTCCTTCTTGAACTCGGGCGTGTCGAACAGCTTGGCGTCCAGCTGCGGGTTCTGCGAGCGCATGCGCTCCGCATACTGTCGATTGGCCGCATCCCACTCGGTCTGCGTGATCTTGCGGCCATCGACCGTGGCGACCGCGTTATTGCCGGCATCCATGAAGCTGCTGTAGCCCTCGACACCCACCAGCACGAAAGCAGGCAGGATCAGGATCAGCAGGATGAACTGGAACAGCCGATTGTGGGTGCGAACAAACTCAAACATCGTTGACCTCTAACAGGCAGTGCGCTGGCTTGTGTGCCACGCCTGCAAACACGACAAAGGCGAACCGCGGTTCGCCTTTGCAATGGCTGTGATTGTAGTCGCCAGAACGCCGCGCCACAGGGCGGGGTCTGATGACTGGTGGGTGCTAACGGGCTCGAACCGCTGACCTACTCCGTGTAAAGGAGCCGCTCTACCAACTGAGCTAAGCACCCGGGAATCCGGGATTCAGTTCACCGCGTCCTTGAGCGCCTTGCCGGGACGGAACTTGGGCACCTTGGCCGACTTGATCTTGATCGTGTCGCCGGTGCGCGGGTTGCGACCGCTGCGCGCGGCGCGCTTGGTCACGCTGAAGGTGCCGAAGCCTACCAGAGAAACCGAGCCATTCTTCTTCAGCGTGGTCTTCACACCACCGATCAGCGCTTCGAGCGCACGACCGGCCGCCGCCTTGGAGATATCAGCCTGTTTGGCGATGTGCTCGATCAGTTCAGACTTGTTCACGAATACCCCCTTATGAAGCCGTGCGGAACCACGTCGAAACCCCGACCCAGCGGCAAGGCCGGCTGCGACGGGGAAGCGGATTCTAGACGCGAAAACTGCGCGATCTCAGCAGGGAGAGTCCGGATGCACAAGCCCCGAACGGACGCCTTCCGCACGCCGCTGCGCAAGCCTATTTGGCTCGGGCACGGATCTCCGGCAAGGCCTTTTGCAGGTAGTACACCATCGACCAGATGGTCAGCACGACGGCAGCCCAGAGCAGCCAGGTGCCCCACAGCCGGGTCGGGATCAGGTCGAACAACCGGCCGTCGAAAAGCAAAAACGGGATGGCCACCATCTGGGCTGTGGTCTTGAGCTTGCCGACCATATGCACCGCGACGCTGCGCGAGGCGCCGATCTGCGCCATCCATTCCCGCAGCGCCGAGATCGCGATCTCACGGCCGATGATCACGAAGGCCACCAGCGCATTGACCCGCCCCAGCTCCAGCAGCACCAGCAGAGCGGCACAGACCAAGAACTTGTCGGCCACCGGATCCAGAAATGCGCCGAAAGACGAGGTCTGGTTGAGCTTGCGCGCCAGATAGCCATCCAGCCAGTCAGTCAGGGCCACCACAACGAAGAGCACGGTGGCGAACAGATTCTGATGTGCCGGAGTCAGGTCGATATAGAACACCCCGACGATCAGCGGAATCGCGACGATGCGGGCCCAGGTCAGCAGCGTTGGCAGGGTGAAGAACATGCCGGCATTGTGCCCAATTCCCGCAGGGGGCCGCCGCTGCCGCCAGCGGCTGTGGCGTTAATGCCTATGCACATCCAGGTCCGCACTACTGATCGAGCGTGCGCGGCTTGAACTGGCGATGGTCGTTGAACAGAAAGGTCTCATTGAACTTCCACGGGCGCGGCAGACGCGAGACATCTCCAAAGGGCGCAGCCCGGTGCACCGCATCAATGGCCAGTTGCAATGTGTCGATCGCCTGACCCGGACGGCGCAGCACAGCGATCTTGCGCACCGTACCGTTGGCATTGAGTTCGATCTCCAGCACCGGTATCGCCAGCAGCACATCGGGCACCTCGCCCAGATACACCCGCCCGGGATTGGCCGCCACCAGACGCTCGGCAGCCTGCTGGCGCAGCTCCACCATGTTCCGAACCGTCCGCGGCGGCCCTAGCAAGACCTGACCCTTAGCGCCATCAGCGGCGGCGCCCTTCGGCGCATGAGTCGTGGCGGGTGTTCGCGGCGTTGCTGGCGTGGCTACCGGGGCGGTCGGCAACTGCGGCGGCCGCTGCACCGAACAGCCGGCCAGTGCGGCCATCAGGCCAGAAAGTGCCCAGCTACCAAGGCGTGCGGCGCGCAGGCGCCGGACTCGTTCAATGCAGTACACGATAGATCTCCTCCGCCAACTCCCTGGATATGCCCTTGACGCTGCAGAGCTCCTCGACGCTGGCGCCCGCCACGCCGCGTACACCGCCGAAGCGCTGCAGCAGCTGGGCGCGCTTCTTGGGGCCAACACCGGCGATCTCCTCCAGCCTCGAGCCGCCAGTGCGCACCGCCGCACGCTTGGCACGCATGCCGGTGATCGCAAACCGATGGGCCTCGTCACGGATCTGCGCCACCAGCATCAGCGCCGCCGAATCGCGGCCCAGATAGACCTTGTCGCGCCCATCGGCAAACACCAGCTCCTCCAGCCCCACCTTGCGGCCCTCGCCCTTCTCCACGCCGACGATCAACGCCAGGTCCAGACCCAGCTCCTCGAAAACCTCGCGAGCCATGGAAACCTGACCCTTGCCGCCGTCCACCAGCACCAGGTCCGGCAGCCGGCCACTGCCCAGCTGGGCCGCTTCGGCCAGCTTGCTGTAACGCCGCGTCAGCACCTGACGCATCGCCGCATAGTCGTCGCCACCGGTGATGCCCTCGATGTTGTAGCGCCGGTACTGGCTGCTCTGCATCTGGTGGCCCTCGAAAACCACGCAGGACGCCATGGTCGATTCGCCCGCCGTATGGCTGATGTCGAAGCACTCGATGCGGAAACGCTCGGGCTCGGCCACACTCAGGTCCAGCGCATCGATCAGCGCCCGGGTGCGGGCCTGCTGCGAGCCTTCCTCAGACAGCAGGCGCGCCAGCGCCAGTTCGGCCCCTTTGACGCACATCTCCTGCCAGATGCGGCGCTGACCACGCGGCTGGGCCTGCGTCGTGACCTTGTAGCCCGCCTGCGCGCTCAGCGCCTCGGCAAGGGCCGCATCAACCGCTTCGCTGACAACGATCAGCGATGGCACTTGTGCATCCAGATAGTGCTGGGCCATGAAGGCTTCCAGCACCTGGCGCTCGGCCGAAGCCGGCGCTCCACCGGCCTCGGCGCCCTCCTCTTCCTCGCCGAACTGCACCGCGGTGGCATCGTCCACATGCTTGGGGAAATAGGCTCGGTCACCCAGATGGCGCCCACCGCGGACCATGGCCAGATTGACACAGGCCCGCCCGCCCTGCACCTTGACCGCCAGAATGTCGACATCGCGGTCCCGGCCGGTCGCACTGTTCTCGTCCACCGACTGCTGCTGCAGCACCTTGGAGAGGGCACTGATCTGGTTGCGCACCTCGGCTGCCTGCTCGAACTGCAGCGCATCGGCATAGGCCATCATCTGGGCCCGCAGGCCCTCCATCACCGCTTCCGATTCGCCCAGCAGGAAGCGCTCGGCATTGCGCACATCGCGGCGATAGGCCTCGGTCTGCCCCTCAGGCACGCAAGGCCCCGAGCAGCGCCGAATCTGGAACAGCAGGCAGGGCCGGCTGCGGTTGTTGAAGACCGTGTCCTCGCAGCTGCGCAGACGGAACACCTTCTGGATCAGCTGTATCGATTCCTTGACCGCCCAGGCGCTGGGAAAAGGGCCGAAATAGCGGTGCCGCTTGTCGACTGCGCCGCGGTAATAGCTGACCCGCGGCCATTCGTGGCCGCTGAGCTTCAGGTAGGGATAGCTCTTGTCGTCGCGGAACAGGATGTTGAACCGCGGGTTCAAGGCCTTGATGAGATTGTTCTCCAGCAACAGGGCCTCGGCCTCGGTGCGCACCACCGTGGTCTCCAGCCGGGCGATGCGAGCCACCATCATGCCGATGCGAGTGCCGCCATGGTCCTTCTGGAAATAGCTGGAGACCCGTTTCTTCAGGTTCTTGGCCTTGCCGACATAGAGCACCTGCTCATGTGCGTCGAAGTAGCGGTAGACACCCGGCAGACCCGGCAGGGCCGCCACCTCGGCCAGCACCCGCTCGCGCCGGGCCAGCGCCACCCGCTCCACCTCGGCAACACGGCTGGCCTCGGCCGCCTCGGCCGCCGCACGCTCCGCAGCCCACTGCGCCTCAGCCTGGGCGCCCAGCGCCTGGTGCTCGGCCGGCTGCGGTTCAGCGGACGTGTCGTTGGAAGAAGGGACTGGCGCTTGCATGGGCCGGCATTGTGCCGCCTGCCGATAATGCGGCGATGCAAGCAAGGTGTTGGGATTTGTTCTGCCGGGTGATCGACAACTACGGCGATATCGGCGTGGCCTGGCGCCTGGCCCGCCAGCTGGCGGCTCGCGGTGAGCGGGTCCGGCTCTGGACCGACGATGCCAGCGCACTGAGCTGGATGGCACCGCAGGGTCTGCCGGCCGGCTTGGCGCTGCATCGCTGGGCCGAGGCCGACGGCGCCACCGATGCCGGCGACGTGGTGATCGAGCTGTTCGGCTGCGATCCGCCGGCGGGCTTTGTGCAGCGCATGGCGGCGCGCCCGCAGCCCCCGCGGTGGATCAATCTCGAGTACCTCAGCGCCGAGGCCTATGTGGAGCGAAGCCATGGCCTGTGCTCGCCGCAGTTCAGCGGGCCGGCACGGGGGCTGGAGAAGCGCTTCTTCTACCCGGGCTTCACGCCGCACACCGGCGGCCTGCTGCGCGAGCCCGGGCTGCTCGAAGCCCAGCAGCGCTTCGACGCCGCAGCCTGGCGAGCAGCGCAAGGCATAGACGCACGCAGCGGCGAACGCCTAGTCAGCCTGTTCACCTACCCCAATGACGATCTGCCGCGGCTGCTGGAGCGTCTGGCCGGCACACCGAGCCTGCTGCTGGCCTGCCCTGGTGCCGCCCAGCAGGCGCTGGGTTGCCTGGGCCCGCTGCCGGCCGGTCTGCGCTGGCAAGCCCTGCCCTATCTGAGCCAGGACGACTACGACCACCTGCTCTGGGCCTGCGATCTGAACCTGGTGCGCGGCGAGGATTCCTTTGTGCGCGCCCAATGGGCTGGCAAACCCATGGTCTGGCAGATCTACCCTCAGACCGATGGCGCCCAGGGCCCGAAGCTGGAGGCCTTTCTTGATCGCTACCTGGATGACGCTGAGCCCGCCCTGGCGCTGGCGACCCGGCAGCTCTGGCGGGCTTGGAACGGCCTGGCTCCCTGGCCGGCGGACTTGCCGCCGATCAAGGCCGCCAGCAGCCATGCCAAGGCCTGGCGTGCGCATTTGGCAGCGCAGACCGACTTGCTCAGCCAAATGCTCGGCTGGCTGGGCAAATAAGGCTAAAATCGCCGGCTTTGCCGCGCCAAGGGAGAAGCCACAAGGGATCCGGGCGCGCGCTGGGAGCCCATCCGCCCATCCGGCAACGTGGTCAGTCGGTCGTCAAGACCGGCGCGCTGCCGCCATGAGCCGGGCCCGCTGCACCGATGCGGCGGCCCGCAAGGCCCCAAGACTTCTCCCGCAGACTCGGAACACCTATGAAGATCGCTCAAGAAATCCGCGCCGGCAACGTGATCATGCACGGCAAGGACCCCATGGTCGTGCTGAAGACCGAATACAGCCGCGGTGGCCGCAATGCCGCCACCGTGCGCATGAAGCTCAAGAGCCTGCTGAACAACTCCGGCACCGAAGTCGTGTTCAAGGCCGACGACAAAATGGACCAGATCATCCTGGACAAGAAGGAGTGCACCTACTCCTACTTTGCCGATCCGATGTATGTGTTCATGGACACCGAGTACAACCAGTTCGAGGTCGAGGCCGAGAACATGGGCGACGCCATCAGCTATCTGCAAGACGGCATGGAAGTCGAAGTGGTGTTCTACGACGGCAAGGCCATCTCGGTGGAACTGCCCACCAGCGTGGTGCGCGAAGTCACCTGGACTGAGCCGGCCGTCAAGGGCGACACCTCGGGCAAGGTGCTGAAGCCTGCCAAGATCGCCACCGGCTTCGAAGTGCCGGTGCCCATCTTCGTGGCCCAGGGCGACATGATCGAAATCGACACCCGCACCCACGAGTACCGCAAGCGCGTCTGAGCGTCGCCTGCTGGCGCCATTGGCGCCATTGGCAAGCAAGAAAAAATAGGCACCTGAGGGTGCCTTTTTTCTTGGCCGCAGGCGCTGGCTATCATGCGCCGCACCACAAATCAGCGCCAGGTCGAAAGCCCATGCGACAGTTCCTCGTCAGGTTCACCTTGTCATTGCTGCTGTTCGGTCTGTCCGCGGCCGCATCCGCCGCAGCGCTGAGGCTGGACCCGGCCGCGCTCGCCACGAGCATGCCCGAACTGGCCCGCGCCGCCCTGGCTCGCTACCAGGACGGCGATCCCGAGCGCCATCTGACGACCCGTCTGCGCCTGCAACTGGTGGCCGGGGAGCCGGCCGAGGCGCTGGTCACCCTCCAGGCCCTGCGCGAACTGCAGGCCCAACGGGGACAGACGGACGCTGACATATCGTTTCTGCAGTACGAGCTCTTTGCCCGCGCGCGTCTGGACAGTTTGGCGGCCGATAGCAGCTTCGAGCTGGCCTTCAAGGCTGCGTTTCGCCACCGCTTCAGTGGCCTGAGCGGGCCACAGGCCTACCGCGCCAGCCAGTCATTCAACTACGACCTGGCACGGGCCGAACAGGCGGTGCAACGCGGCCTGTCCGGCGTCAAGCCGGGTGAAGAACTCACACTCGATGCCGCCCTGCGCCTGCTGCGCGACTACCAGCCCTGGTGGGTCTACCAGGCCATCCTGCCGTTCGCCGTGCCCTTGCTCGCGGAGGACGAAGCCAGCCGCTACAGCGTGGAAGCCGTCCGCATCCGCTCGGGCAAGGCCAGCTTGTCGGCCTATGTGGTCCGACCCAGGAGTGTCAGCACGCCCCTGCCCGCCGCCCTGCTCTTCACCATCTACGCCGAGCCGCAACGCAGCTGGGCACCTGCCGTGCAGGCGGCGGCACGCGGCTATGCGGGTGTCATCGCCTTCTCACGCGGCAAGCTCGACAGCCCCGACACGGTCTTGCCCTATGAGCATGAGGCGACGGACGTCAACGCCGTGATCGACTGGATCAGCAAGCAGCCCTGGAACGACGGTCGCGTGGCCATGTATGGCGGCAGCTATGAAGGCTTTGCACAGTGGGCCGCGCTGAAGCATCCGCATCCTGCGCTGAAGACCATCGTGCCCTATGTGGCGGCCATCCCGGGACTCGGCTTGCCGATGGAGAACAACGTCTTCCTGACCGCCAACTACGGCTGGGCCTTCTATGTGGGCAACAACCGCACCCTGGACCATCAGGTCTACAACGATCCGCAGCGCTGGAGCCAGCTGGCGGACCGCTGGTTCGAAAGCGGCCGCTCCCTGCGCGAGATCGACCGCGTCGACGGCACCCCCAATCCCTTGCTGCAACGCTGGCTGAAGCACCCGAGCTACGACGCCTATTGGCAGTCCATGGTGCCCTACGGCGCGGAATTTGCACGCATCAAGATCCCAGTGTTGAGCATCACCGGCTACTACGATGACGGCCAGATCTCGGCCATCGAGTATCTGAAGCAGCACTACCGGCACCAGCCGCAGGCCGAGCATTACCTGGTGATCGGTCCGTACGACCATTTCGGCGCCCAGTCCTTGCGCAAGCAGCCGGTGCTGCGCGGCTATGCGATCGACCCCGTGGCGCAGTTCGACACGCCTCGGCTGACCTTCGACTGGTTGGACCATGTGTTGCGCGGCGCCCCGCGGCCGGCCCTGCTGAAGGGCCGGATCAACTACCAGCTGATGGGGGCCAACCGCTGGGAGCACGCGGCCTCGCCGCAGGCGCTGGAACAGCATCCGCGCAGGCTCTATCTCGCCGGCACGCGGCTGAGCGAGGACCGGCCCGGCCGGGCCGCGTCACGATCCCAGGCCGTGGACCTGAAAGATCGCCAGACCAGCCATAACGAGTACTACCCCAGCCCCATCGTTCGGCGCGAGCTGGACCCGGGCAATGGCCTGCTGTTCGTCAGCGAGCCCCTGGCCGAGGCCGCGACGCTGGCCGGGAGTTTCTCGGGCCGGCTGAACATCACGATCAACAAGCGCGATGTGGACCTGGGGCTGGTGCTGTATGAGCTGACACCCGCGGGCGAGTACATCCACCTGTCCTACTTCCTCGGCCGCGCCAGCTACGTGGCCGATATGAGCCGGCGCCGGCTGCTGACGCCAGGCCAGCCCACCGCCCTCGCCTTCAGCCGCACCCGCATGGTGGCGCGGGCGCTGCAAAAGGGCAGCCGCCTCGTGCTGATCGCCAACGTCAACAAGAACGCGGGCGCTGAGATCAACCATGGCACGGGCAAGCCTGTCAGTCTAGAAAGCGTGGCCGATGCCGGCGCGCCGCTGACGATACGCTGGCACAACGACAGCTACATCAGCCTGCCGCTTCAGGCCCCCGCCTCACGATAGGGCTGCCCTTCGCCCAGCCAGATCTCGTTGTGGGCCGCGCCGGCCGGCATCATTGGGAAGCAGTTCTCCTCGGCGGCCACCACCACATCCAGGAAGAAGGGGCCGGCGCTGTCCAGGCATTCGGCCAGTGCCTCGTCCAGTTGCTCGGGTCGCTCGACACGGCGGGCACGCCAGCCGAAGGCCCGGGCCAGCAGCACGAAGTCCGGCAGGGCCTCGGTGTAGCTATGGCTGTAGCGGCCGCCGTGTATCAGCTGCTGCCATTGCCGCACCATGCCCATGCGGCCGTTGTTGCTGAGCACCACCTTGACCGGCGTGCGGTGCTGCACGGCCGTCGACATTTCCTGGATGTTCATCAGGATGGACGCATCGCCGCTGACGCAGACGACCAGGGCCTGCGGATGGGCAATCTGCGCACCGATGGCCGCCGGCAGCCCGTAGCCCATGGTGCCGGCACCGCCGCTGCTCAGCCAGCGGCGGGGGCGTTGCTGACCCAGATACTGCGCGGCCCACATCTGGTGCTGACCCACATCGGTGCTGACGATGGCATCGCGCCCGCGCAGACGCGTCTGCAGGGTCTGCATCAGGTCCTGCGGCACGATGAGGTCGGCATGTGGCTCGAAGCCCAGGCAGCGCTGGGCCCGCCAATGCTCGATACGGGCCCACCAGGGTGCCAGATCGGCACCGCCCTGCCAGCCCTGCAGCAGGGCCTGCAGCGTGGCGGCGCAGTCGCCCAGCAGACCCACATCGGTCTTCACCACCTTGCCGATGGAGCGCGGATCGATGTCCAGATGGATGATGCGGGCCGCCGGGCTGAAGGCATCGAGCCGGCCGGTCACCCGGTCGTCGAAACGGGCGCCGACGCAGACGATCAGGTCGGCATGGTGCATCGCCAGATTCGCTTCCAGCGTGCCATGCATGCCCAGCATGCCCAGGTTCTGCTGGTCGTCCGCCGGGAAGGCGCCCAGCCCCAGCAGCGTCAGCGTGCAGGGCGCCCCCACCGCTCGCACAATGGCGGCAAAGGCATCGCAGGCCTCCAGGCCGGCATTGATCAGCCCACCACCACCATAGAACACCGGCCGGCGCGCCTCGGCCAGCAGCGTCAGCGCCTGGGCCAGCTGCGCGGCCGACGGCCGCTGAACCGGCGGTGCCGCCGGCAGGGTCGGAGGGCGCCAGTCGTGCAAGGGCGCCAGCTGCACGTCCTTGGGCACATCGACCAGCACCGGCCCAGGCCGGCCGCCGCTGGCGCACAGATAGGCCTCCAGCAAGCGGGCGCCCAGCTGTTCCGCCATCAGCACCTGGCAGTTCCACTTGGTCACCGGCCGCGAGATGCCCAGCGCATCGCATTCCTGGAAGGCATCGCTTCCTATCGCGCTGCTGGCCACCTGGCCGCTGATGCACAGCACCGGCACCGAATCGCTCAGCGCGTCGAGCAGGCCGGTGGTGGTGTTGCTCATGCCCGGCCCCGAGGTCACGAAGACGACACCGACCTTGCCGGTGGTGCGGGCATAGCCCTGGGAGGCATGGACCGCCGCCTGCTCATGGCGCACCAGCACATGGCGCAGACGCGGCTGAGCATGCAGGGCGTCGTAGAGCGGCAGTACCGCGCCACCGGGGTAGCCGAACACGGTATCGACACCCAGTGACAGCAGGGTCGCAACAATCGCATCGGCCCCATTGCGCACGGTCGGGGGCAGGTCGGAAACAGCAGGGTCGGCGCTCGCCAGCGCGGCATGGGGGGTACAGGCATTCATGCCCAGATGGTGCCTGCCTGGCCTCGGCAAAGGCTTCTGAATTTCCTCTACTTCAGCAAAAATGCGGAAAATCCTTCTTCAACAATAGAATAATTCAGCATGAAACTGGACAAGTTCGATCTCGCCATATTGAAGCTGCTGCAGCGCGATGCGCGCATGAGCCTGCAGGACATCAGCAGCCAGGTCGGCCTGACCAGTTCACCCTGCTGGACGCGCATCAAGCGCATGGAGGCGGCCGGGGTGATCGAGGGCTATGCGGTGCGCGTCAATCCCGCCGCGGTAGGCCTGGCCGATACGGTGATCGTGCAGGTGACACTGGACAGCCATTCGGACCAGGCCCTGTTCGAGTTCGGCCGGGCTCTGGAGCAGATCCCCGAAGTGCTGGAGGCCTTTCTGGTCTCGGGCGACTACGACTACTACGTGCGCATCGCCGTGGCCGACACCCGCGACTACGAGCGCCTGCTGCGCGAGCGCCTCTACAAGATTCCCGGCATACGCCACAGCAAGAGCAGCTTCGTGCTGCGCCAGCTCAAGCTGAGCCAGCTGCCGCTGGAACGCTGAGCGCAGCGGCCGATCCCGGCCTCAGACGAACTCGCCCTGGCGCAGCCACTTGGTGGCCACCCATTTCTCGCCCGCCAGCACCGGCGCACCGCCGTGCAGGGTACGCGTCATCGGGTGGGGACGGTCGTAGCTGAAGAAGACCGCATTGCCCTTGACCGGCGCCACCTCAAGGCCCACATCGGGGAAGGTGGTCGCGCCACCGCCTTCGGGTGTGTTCAGATACATCACCAGCGTGGCCACCCGCTGGCCGCCGCGCTGCAGGATGGCCTTGGAGCTGGCGTGGCGTGGGTCGAAATAGTCGTAGTGCGGCAGGTATTCGGCACCGGGGCGATAGCGCAGCACCTGCAGACCCTCGCCATGGCTGACCGGCCAACGCAGCAGGGCGGCGATGCGGGCCTCGATGCGGGCACAGATCTCGTTCTCGGCCCGCTCGAAGAACATGCCCTCGCTGGTGCGGGCAGCGTTGACCTCGCTGCCATCGGCCCGCTCGGCCACCGTCTCCGAGCGCGCCAGCCGGGCGGCGGCGGCGGCCCGCAGCGCATCGCATTCCTCGTCGCCGAGCAGGCCACCGAAGACGATCAGCCGGGGCGACTTCAGGGTCAGCAGCACGCGCACCTGGCGGTCGGGCGTCGTCAGCAGGCTGGGCGCACCGCGCAGGTCAGGCTCGGGCACCGCGTTGGGCGCGGGCAGCAGCTCGGCGTGCTGGTCCAGCCAGCCCTCCAGCGTCTGCTCCAGCGCGGCCACGGCCACGCCCTCCTCCCAGCCGCTGGACAGCATCGATTGCAGCACCTGCTCGGGCGCGATGCCCCCACGGGCCTGATCGACAATCCACTCGCGCAGCTCCGGCGTGATGATCTGTTGGCTCATGCCGCTGATTCTGCCCTCGCCCATTCTTTCCGCGTTCAGTCCAGCCGGCGCCGAAACAACAAGCGCTCCGGCGTGGACAGCGCGGGCTGGTAGGCATAGCCCTCGGCCGTGAAGCCCTGCAGGCCGGCCGGCGTGTCGACGCGCTGCGCTATGCAGTAGCGGGCCATCAGGCCGCGCGCCCGCTTCGCGAAGAAGCTGATGATCTTGTACTGGCCGTTCTTCCAATCCTCGAACTGGCACTCGATCACCCGCGGCCGCAGGCATTTGCGGTCGGCCGCCTTGAAGTACTCCTGCGAGGCCAGATTGACGATCACCGGCACCTGGCTGGCGGCCGCGCGTTCGTTGAGGTGCTCGGCAATGCGGTCACCCCAGTACTGGTAGAGATTGCTTGCCGCGCCGACCCTGAGCCGGGTACCCATCTCCAGCCGGTAGGGCTGCAGCCGGTCCAGCGGCCGCAGCACGCCGTAAAGCCCGGACAGGATGGCCAGGTGCTGCTGCGCCCACAGCAGTTGTTCGGTGCTGAGGCTGCCGGCGTCCAGACCTTCGTAGACATCGCCATTGAAGGCCAGCACCGCCGGCTTGCTATTGCTTTCGTCGGCCCGCGGCTGCCAGTGCTGGTAGCGGCTGACATTCAGGCTGGCCAGGGCCTCGGAGAGATCCATCAGCTCGGCCACTTCAGCCACCGTCTTCGCGCGCAGCGCTGCGATCAGCGGCTGGGCGGCAGCGCTGAACAGCGGCTCGGTCGCGAGGCGGGCCAGGGCCGGCGGCACCGGCGTTTCGTAGTCGAGCGATTTGGCGGGCGAGATCAGATAAAGCATGGTCTGGATTCTGCCCGCTCCGGCCTGTGCCCATGGTCAACAGGGTCAGGTCTTGCGCAAGACCTGACCCTGGACTGATGCCGGGCCGGGCTTATTTGGCCAGCAGCTGATTGATCGCGGCGATGTCCTCGGGGCGCAGCTGTCCGGCGGCCTGGCGCAGGCGCAGGCTGGTCAACAGCACCTCGTAGCGCGCCTTGGCCAGATCGGCCTGGGTCGAATAGAGCTGGGTCTGCGCATTCAGCACATCCAGGTTCACCCGCACGCCCACCTTGTAGCCCAGCTGGGTGGCCTCCAGCGCCAGCCGGCTGGAAGACTCGGCGGCCTCCAGAGCCTTGACCTGGGCCTGGCCCGACTGCACGCCGAAAAAGGCGCGGCGGGTGGCCTCGATGACGCTGCGGCGGGCAAAGTCCGCCTGGTTGCGCGCCTGCTCCTGCAGAGCCAGGGTTTCCTTGACCCGGTTCTGGGTGGCACCGCCGGTGTAGAGCGGATAGTTCAGCGTGATGCCCAGGCTGGCGCTCTTGGTCGTGCCGACGCCCGACTGGATCGCGGCCAAGCCGCTCAGATTGTTGTGCAGGTTCTGCGCGCCCAGCGTGCCGTTCAGATCCACCGTCGGGCCGTGGGCGGCCTTGGCCTTGTCGGTCTCCAGCTGCGCCACCTCCAGACCCAGGCGAGCCTTGCGCACCGCCGGATGGCCCTCCTCGGCCTGGCTGACCCAGGGATCGACGGTCAGCGGCGTCACCGCCGGCAGGGCCACCGGCTGGGCCAGTGGCTTGGGCGCCACGCCGACACGACCGACGATCTGGTCCAGCGCCACCTGCTTGACCCGCAGATCGTTCTCCGCCGCGATCTCCTGGGCAGTGGCACGGTCGAAACGTGCCTGCGCCTCGCGGGTGTCGGTGATGGTGGTGGTACCCACCTCGAAGTTGCGCTTGGCCGAGGCCAGCTGCTCGGCGATGCCCAGCTTGTTGGCCTTGGTGCTGGCGAGCACGTCCTGGGCCCCCAGCACATCGAAATAGGCCTGGGCCACGCGCACGATCAGGTCCTGCTCGGCGGCATCCAGGTCGGCCTGCGCGATGCCCAGGCTGCGCTGCGCCTGCTCGACGGTGACGCTATTGCCACGGTTGTAGAGCGCGTACTTGCCCTGCAGGCCGGCGCTCAGCGTATTGCTGTTGATCGAACCCGAGCCGCTGCCGGGTGGGTCGACGCGGCTGGCTTCGCCGGTGATACCCAGACCCAGCGTCGGGCGCTTCAGTGCGTCGGCCTGGGCGGCCTTGTACTGCACCGAATCGGCCAGTGCGCGGGCCGCCAGATAACTGGCGTCATACGCGCGTGCGGCCTCGTAGAGCTCCTGCAGGCTCTGAGCCTGGGCTGCGGACGCGCTGCCGAACACGAGCGCCAGGGCCAGGCTCAGGCGGCGCAGACCCAGGGTGGCCGGCGCTTCATTCTTGGACAGGCTTGGGTTCGTCTTGGGTTCAGCAAACATGAGGCTTCCTTGCAGCAATGAGGTGCTTGTTCTGTGATGACAGCTATCGATCAATCAATACCTGGGCACCGAAGGGTCGATCTCGCGCGACCAGGCATCGATGCCGCCGGCGAGGTTATAGACCGACTCGAAGCCCTGACGCTCCAGGAATGCGACGACTTGCAGACTTCGCACGCCGTGATGGCAATAACAGACGACAGGCTGCGCCGGGTCCAGACTGCCGAAGCCTGCCGCTACCTGGCCGATGGGCAGCAGCCGCTGCGCTACACCGTCCAGGCGCAGAGGGGCCAGCTCGGCCTCCCAGGGCTCGCGCACATCCAGCAGCAGCGGGCGCTCCACACCCGCCAGCCACTGGCGCAGCTCAGCGCAGGCGATTTGCGTGGGCATCCGAGGCGGGGTTCAGAAGCTGAAGGCCGGGCGGGCTTCGAAGCCCTGCAGGCGCGGCGCCACGGTGTCGAAGAGCTGGGTCTGGCGGAACTCGCGCTCGGCGCTGCGGGTGATCAGCAGCGCACGCATCACCGGCTCCTCGCCGACGATGGCCACCAGGCGGCCCCCGATCTTGAGCTGGTCCAGCAGCGCCTGGGGCACCTGGGCGACCGAGCCGGACAGCAGGATCGCATCGAAGGGCGCCTCGCCGACCAGGCCCTGGGCGCCATCGGCCTCGCGCACGGTGACATTGAGCACACCGGCGCGCTTGAGGTTGTCGGCGGCCATCTTGGCCAGTTCGGGCAGACGCTCCAGGCTGATCACGCGCTGGGCCTTGTGCCCCAGCAAGGCCGCCATAAAGCCCGAGCCGGCGCCCACCTCCAGCACCTTCTCGTGGCGGGCCACCCGCAGCTCCTGCAGCAAGCGGGCCTCGACCCGCGGTGCCAGCATCACCTGGCCGCCGGGCAGCGGGATCTCGCAGTCGACAAAGGCCAGGCTCTTGTGCGCCGGCGGCACGAAGTCCTCGCGCTTCACCACGGCCAGCAGGTCCAGCACACCGGCATCCAGCACATCCCAGGGGCGGATCTGCTGCTCGATCATATTGAAGCGGGCTTGTTCGTAATTCATTCGGTCTTCCTCTCAGGCGGCGGGGCCAGACGGCAGCCTCTTGTGCGTGCGCCGGCAAACAGCGCGGATTCTATTTCGCCCCCGCGGGGGCGGCTTGCGCTTTGCCAAAGCGGCGTCGCGCCCAGGCCGACAGATCGTCCAGATAGCAGTAGATCACCGGCACCACCACCAGGGTCAGCAACGAGGAGGTGATCACCCCGCCGATCACCGCCTGGCCCATGGGCGCGCGCTGCTCCGCGCCCTCGCTCAGCGCAAAGGCCAGCGGCACCATGCCGAAGACCATGGCCAGCGTGGTCATCAGGATGGGCCGCAGTCGCACCTGGGCCGCGCGCAGCAGCGCCGCCTCGCGGCCCATGGGCGCCAGGTCCACCCCATGGCCGTGCTCGCCCTCGCGCGCGCGGATCGCGAAGTCGATCAGCAAAATCGCATTCTTGGTCACCAGACCCATCAGCATCACGATACCGATGACCGAGAACATATTCAGCGTCGAACCGAAGGCCAGCAGGGCCAGCACCACACCGATCAGGGTCAGCGGCAGCGAGCTCATCAGCGCCAGCGGCTGCACAAAGCTCTTGAACTGGCTGGCCAGGATCATGTAGATGAAGACCACCGCCAGACCCAGCGCCCCGAGCGCGTAGTTGAAGGACTCGCTCATATTCTTGGTGGAACCGCCAAAGCTGTAGCGATAACCGGGCGGGAAGGCGGTGGACTCCAGCACCGCGCGGATGTCTGACGAGATCTCGCCGGCGCTGCGCCCCAGCGCATTGGCGTCCAGCGTGATCTCGCGGCTCATATCACGCCGGTTGATCTGGTTGGGTCCGCTGGCCGCTTGCACCTCGGCCAGCTGCGACAGGCGCAGCATGCGCACCGAGCCGTCGCTGGCGGCAGGCAGCTGTATAGGCAGATCGCGCAGATCGGCCAGGCTGTCGCGATCGCCGCCGGCCAGGCGCAGCAGCACATCGTAGTTCTCACCGTCCGGCGCCCGCCAGTTGCCCACCGTGGTGCCGGCCAGCAGGGTGCGCAGCGTGCCGGCCAGCGCATTGACGTTCAGGCCGGCATCGGCCGCCACATCGCGCCGCATCGTGATCTCCACCGTGGGTTTGTTGGGCTTGAGCGTGCTGTCCAGGTCGACCAGGCCGGGAATCTGCCGCAGCCGCGCCTGCACCTGGGCGGCCAGGCGCTCCAGCTCCTGCAGATCCGGCCCCAGCAGCGAGAACTGCAGGCTCTTGCCGCCACCCAGATCGGTCTGTCCGATATTGGTGACGGTGATGCCCGGCACCCGCGCCAGCTGCTCGCGCATCGGCGTGACCAGCTCGTTGACGCTGCGCTGGCGCTCCTTGCGGTCGGCCAGGCGCACATAGACGGCGCCATAGATCTTGCCCGCGGCAAAGCCGCTGTTGATCGTGGTGACGGTGTAGCGCACCTCGGGCAGCTCGCGCAGCAGCTGGTCGATCTGGCGGGCGCGCGCCTCGGTCACCTCCAGCGAGGAGCCCACCGGGGTGTAGAAGTTGATCTGGGTCTCGGACAGATCGGCCTTGGGCACGAACTCCTTGCCGATGGCGCCGGCCAGGCCGCAGCTGGCCAGCAGCGTGGCCAGGGCCAGGGCCAGTGTCTTGCCCTTGTGCCGCAGCGACCAGGCCAGGATGGTCTGATAGGCACGCGACAGCCATTCGCTGAGATCGTCGAAGGCCAGCGTCACCCGCCCTACCGTGCGGTCATAGAGATTGCGCGGCGGGCCGCGGTAGGGGCCGTGCGCCGCCGGGTCCTGCCAGACGCTGGACAGCATCGGGTCCAGCGTGAAGCTGACGAACATCGAGATCAGCACCGCCGCGACGATGGTGATGCCGAACTCGTGGAAGAACTTGCCGACGATGCCGCCCATGAAGCCGATCGGCAGGAACACCGCGACGATGGACAGCGTGGTGGCCAGCACCGCCAGCCCGATCTCCTCGGTGCCGTCCAGCGCCGCCTGGCGTGGGCTGGCGCCCATCTGCACATGGCGCACGATGTTCTCGCGCACCACGATGGCATCGTCGATCAGCAGGCCCACGCACAGGCTCAGGGCCATCATCGTGATGTTGTTGATCGTGAAGCCAAAGACGTACATGAACAAAAAGGTGCCGATCAGCGCGATCGGCAGCGTCAGGCCGGTGATCACCGTCGAACGCCAGCTGTTGAGGAACAGGAAGACGATCAGCACCGTCAGCGCGGCGCCCTCGATCAGGGTGCGCTGCACATTGGCCACCGACACCCGGATCGCCCGCGAGTTGTCGCGGTTGATCTCGGTGCGCACGCCAGCCGGCAGCTGGGCCTGCAGGTCGCGCAGTGCGGTGTTCAGGCCATCGACCACCGCGATGGTGTTCTCGCCCTGGCTCTTCTGCACCGCCAGCAGCACGGTGCGCTGGCCGTTGTAGAGCGCCAGGCTCTCGATCTCTTGCGGCCCGTCCACCACCTCGGCCAGCTGCCACAGCTTGATCGGCACCCCACCCTTGCGGGCCACGACGATGTCGCGGAAGTCGGCCGGCTGCCTGAGCCGGGCCGAGAGCTGCACCACCCGCTCCTGCTGGGCCGAGCGCAGCGTGCCCAGCGGCAGCTCCTGGTTCTCGCTGCGCACCGCCGCCAGCAGCTGCTCGACCGAGACGCCCAGCGCCTGCATCGCCTCGGGCCGCAGCCGGATCTGGATCTGGCGCTGCACCCCGCCCACCAGCGCCACCGAACCCACGCCGCGCACATTCTCCAGGCGCTTGCGCACCAGTTGCTCGGCCACGCTGCTGAGCTCCTGCGGGCTCATGCAGCTGGCCGTCGCGGCACAGCCCTCGGCAGGCAGCAGGGCCACATTGAAGATAGGCACGCTCTGCGGGTCGAAGCGCGAGATGCGCGGCTCCTTGACCTCGTCGCGCAGCAGCGGCCGTATCAGCGCCACCTTCTCGCGCACATCCTCGGCGGCCTTGCGCCCGTCGATGTCCAGATTGAACTCGACGATCACCACCGCGCTGCCCTCGTAGGAGCGCGAGGTCAGCGCATTGATGCCGGCCACCGTGTTGACCGCCTCCTCGATCTTCTTGGTGACCTCGGCCTCGACGATCTCCGGCGAGGCACCCGGGTAGTCGATCTGCACCACCACGGTCGGAAAGTCCACATTGGGAAACTGGTCGACCGCCAGGCGCTGGTAGCTGAATAGACCCAGCACCACAAAGGCCAGCATCACCATCACCGCCATCACCGGGTTCTGGATGGACACGCGGGTGAACCACATCGGCGGGCCTTGTCCTGGTTTCAGCGCGAGGCCGCAGCGGTGGCGGCGGCAGGCGCGATCTCGATCCGCGTGCCCTCGGGCAGCAGGCCGGCGGCGGCCGTCAGCACCTGCGCGCCCTCGGCCAGGCCGGCGACGATCTCGGTGACCGGCTGCAGCCGCCCGGCGATCAGGGCCTCACCGCTGGCGCCGGTCTGCACCGGCACACGCCGCACCCGGCCCTGCTCCAGCAGCAGCACCGAGGGGCTGGCCTTGTCGAGGCGCAGCGCATCGCTGGGCAGCAACAGGGCCTCGCGCTGCTCCAGCAGCAGCTGGCCGCGGGCGAACAGGCCCGGCCGCAGCCCCTGATGCGGCGGCTGCAGGCGCAGATAGAGCAGCAGGGCCCGCGAGCCGCTCTGGGCCGCCGGGTTGATGCGCGCCAGCCTGGCATCGACCGTGCGGCCCTCGATCTCCAGGCGTGCCGTGGCGCCGAGCTGCAGGCCCAGCGCCTGCTCGGCCGGCACGGCGGCCTCCAGCTCCAGCACGCTGGCGTCGACGATCTCGATCAGCCGCGTGTCCAGCGCCACCCGCTCGCCCGGTTGGGCAGCGCGCTGCGCCACCTGGCCGGCCATCGGTGCGATCAGCCGGCTGTCGGCCAGGGACTTGCGTGCCAGCGCCACCGCCGCCTGGGCGGCCTGCCAGTTGGCCAGTGCCGCCGCCTCGTTGGACTGGCTGGTCTGCAGCGCGGTGCTGGAGATGAAGCCCTGCCCCACCAGTGCGCGGTTGTTCAGGAGCGCGCGCCGGGCGATGTCCAGCTGGGCCTGGGCGCTGGCGGCGCTTTCCTCGGCCTGGCGCAGCCGCCACTGCGGCTCGGTGGGGTCGAGCTGGCCCAGCAGCTGGCCGGCCCGCACGCTGTCACCCTCGCGCACCGTCAGGCTCTTGAGCTCGGCCGCCAGCTTGGCCTTGACCCAGGCCGAGTCCAGCGCCCGCAGCGAGCCCGACAGCGCCAAAGTGCGCTGCAGCGGCAGGCGCTGCACGCGGGCCAGATCCAGCGCGCCGAGCTGCAGCACGGCGCTTGCGGCCGCAGGAGGCGGCGGTGCCGCCGGGCGCAGGCGCCGCGCCAGCCCCAGGGCCAGCGCCGCCAGCAGGAGCAGCAACAGCAGCAGGCCGGCCAGCTTCTTTGTCTTGTTCATCGTCTGCACACCGTCAAGGCCCGGCCAGCAGGCCGCGCAAGATCAGATCCAGCTGCACCGCCAGCACGGCTGGCGGGTCCAGCGGCGGGCCATGCAGCTTGCAGGCGCCGAAGGAATGCTCGTAAAGCACCATCTGCAGCAAGGGGCCGATCAGCACCTGCACCGTCTCGTTGACCGGCACCGGCCGGAACTCGCCGCTGGCGATGCCACGCTCGATCAGGCCGCCCAGCAGCCGGTGAGTGGGGGCGATCACCTCGTCCATATAGAAGCGCGCCAGCTCCGGGAAGTTGCGCGCCTCGGCCACCATGATCTTGGTGATGCCGCCGGCCGGCCCCAGCCCCACCCGCTGCCACCATTCCAGCTGCACCTTGCGCAGCAGCTCGGCCATGCTGCCCTTGTGCTGGGCCAGCCAGCCCAGGCCTTCGGCGATGTGGATGGACAGGTTCTCGCGCACCACCGCCTTGAACAGCTCGTCCTTGCTGGGGTAGTAGAGATAGAGCGTGCCCTTGGACACACCGGCCCGCGCGGCCCCCCCCACGGCGCGGGGGGGCGCGAAACCTTTTTCGACGAAGAGGGCCAGGGCCGCCGCCAGCAGCTCCTGCGGACGCGCCTCCTTGCGGCGCTGGCGCGCGCCGGCAGGCGCCGCGGCCCTCGCCCGGCCGGCCATGGCGACAGCGGGGGGGGCAGCGGGGCCGGCGGCAATGCTGGCGGCAACGGTGGAGGGGCGGCGGGGCATGGCCTTGTACTGACTGACTGGTCAGTAATGTACGCATGGCCCCGGCCGGGGTCAATGCGGCATCGGCAGGCCTCGGTGCCGGCCGTGCGCTCAGCGCCAGCGTCACGGCCGCCCGCTATGATCCGCCCGCATTTTTGCCATGCCGTTTCAGGGAGCGAGAGTTTGGATCCAGTGCTGTTGATCAAGGCCGCCATCATGGGTGTGGTGGAAGGCCTGACCGAGTTCCTGCCGATCTCCTCCACCGGCCACCTGATCCTGACCGGCGCGCTGCTGGGTTTTGTCGACGCCAAGGCCAAGGTCTTCGACATCGCGATACAGACCGGCGCCATCGTCGCGGTGATCATCGTCTACTGGCAGCGCCTGCGCGCGGTAGCCCGCGGCCTGGGCAGCGAGCCGCGCGCGCGCCGCTTCGTGCTCAATGTGGCGATAGGCTTCGCCCCGGCCGTGGTGCTGGGCCTGCTGCTGGGCAAGGCGATCAAGGCCCATCTGTTCACCCCCACGGTCGTCGCGATCGCGCTGATCCTCGGCGGCTTCGTGATCCTGTGGGCCGAGCGCCGCCAGCAGGCGGCGGTGCGCGTGCGCGAGGTCGACGAGATGAGCCCGCTCGACGCGCTCAAGGTCGGCCTGGCCCAGTGCGTGGCGATGATTCCCGGCACCAGCCGCTCGGGCGCCACCATCATCGGCGGCATGCTGTTCGGCCTCTCGCGCAAGGCCGCCACCGACTATTCCTTCTTCCTGGCCATCCCGACGCTGATCGGCGCCGGCCTGTACAGCCTCTACAAGGAGCGCGCGCTGCTGAGCGTCGCCGATCTGCCGCTGTTCGGCGTGGGCCTGCTGTTCTCCTTCGTCAGTGCCTGGATCTGCGTGCGCTGGCTCTTGCGCTATATCTCCAGCCACGACTTCGTGCCCTTTGCCTGGTACCGCATCGTTTTCGGCCTGGTGATCCTGGGCGCGGGCTGGGCCGGCTTCGGCGACTGGGGCGGTTGAACCCCGGCCTGCAGCAGCGCCTGCAGTCCGGTCGAACTAAAATCGCCCCCCATGACGATCACCATCAAGACGGCCGCCGATATCGCGGCCATGCGCGTCGCCGGCCGGCTGGCGTCCGAGGTGCTGGACATGCTGACCCCGCATGTCAAGCCCGGCATCACCACCGAGCAGCTGGACCGCCTGGCCCACGACCATATCGTGAACGTGCAGCAGGCCATCCCGGCCCCGCTGAACTACACGCCGCCGGGCTACACGCCCTACCCCAAGTCCATCTGCACCTCGGTCAATCACCAGGTCTGCCATGGCATCCCCAATGACAAGGCGCTGAAGAACGGCGACATCGTCAATATCGACGTCACCGTGATCAAGGACGGCTGGCATGGCGACACCAGCCGCATGTTCATCGTCGGCGAAGGTTCGATCGCGGCAAAGCGCCTGTGCGCCTTCACCTACGACGCGATGTGGAAGGGCATCGCCAAGGTCAGGCCCGGCGCGCGCCTGGGTGATATCGGCCATGCGATCCAGACCTTCGCCGAGAACGCCGGCTTTTCCATCGTGCGCGAGTTCTGCGGCCACGGCATCGGCCAGAAGTTCCACGAGGAGCCGCAGGTGCTGCACTACGGCCGCCCCGGCACGCTGGAGGAGCTGGTGCCGGGCATGGTGTTCACGATCGAGCCGATGATCAATGCCGGCCGGCGCGAGATCAAGGACCTGTCGGACGGCTGGACCATCGTCACCAAGGACCGCTCGCTGTCGGCCCAGTGGGAGCACACCATCGTCGTGACCGAGACCGGCTACGAGGTGCTGACCCTGTCGGCGGGCAGCCCGCCACCGCCGCCCTTCATCACCGCCTGATGGCCTCCACCCCGCCGGTGCTGGGCGTGACCGAGCTGCGCCAGCATTTCAAGAGCAGCAAGCTGGCTCTGCTGCAGGCCTTCCGCGAGGCCAAGCCCACCATTGCGGCCGCCAGCGGCCTGATGCGCCAGCTGGCCCGGCATGTGGATGCCACGCTGCAGACCCTGTGGCGGGGGGGGGGGGGGGGGGCCGGCGCCGCGCTGCTGGCGGTGGGTGGCTACGGCCGCGGCGAGCTCTTCCCCTACTCCGACATCGATGTGCTGCTGCTGCTGCCCGAGGGCCTGGAGCCGCACCAGCCGGGACCGCTGAAGAGTGCCATCGAGGCCTTCATCACCGCCTGCTGGGACACCGGGCTGGAGATCGGCTCCTCGGTGCGCACCGTGGGCGACTGCCTGCGCGAGGCCGGCAGCGATGTGACGGTGCAGACCGCGATGCTGGAGGCCCGGCTGCTGGCGGGCGCCAAGCCGCTG
Organism: Burkholderiaceae bacterium; assembly: GCA_041920215.1. Lineage (GTDB taxonomy): Bacteria > Pseudomonadota > Gammaproteobacteria > Burkholderiales > Burkholderiaceae_C > JAYRSJ01. The sequence continues at coordinate 92,988 of JAYRSJ010000006.1, forward strand.
TTCCAGCAGTTCGAGCAGGCCCTGATGGCGGCCATGGATGCGCGCGCCTTCCTGCGTGCCAAGACGCTGGAGATGCGCCAGCGCCATACCAAGTACGATGACACGCCTTATGCGCTGGAGCCCAACTGCAAGGAAAGCCCCGGCGGGCTGCGCGATCTGCAGTTCCTGATCTGGATCGCGCGGGCGGCCGGCCTGGGCAAGACCTGGCACCAGCTCGCGGCCAAGGGCCTGATCACCGCCTTCGAGAGCCGCCAGCTGCAGCGCAACGAGGGCCTGTTGAAGCTGATACGGGCCCGGCTGCATGTGGTGGCCGGCCGGCGCGAGGACCGCCTGGTCTTCGATCTGCAGACGGCGGTGGCGCAGAGCTTCGGCTACCAGGCCGATGCCAGCCAGCGCGCCTCCGAGGTGCTGATGCGACGCTACTACTGGGCGGCCAAGGCGGTGAGCCAGCTCAACCAGGTGCTGCTGCTGAACCTGGAGGAGCAGATCAACGGCACGCAGCAGGCGCTGATGAGGCCGATCAACGAGCGCTTCCTGGACCGCGCCGGCATGCTGGAGGTGGCCAGCGACGATCTGTACGAGCGTCATCCGCAGGCCATTCTCGAGACCTTTCTGGTCTACCAGCAGACACCCGGTATCAAGGGTCTGTCGGCGCGCACGCTGCGGGCGCTTTACAACGCCCGCGAGCTGATGAACAGCGGCTTCCGCCGCGAGCCGGCCAACCGGGCGCTGTTCATGCAGATACTGCGCCAGCCCGAGGGCCAGACCCATGCATTCCGGCTGATGAACCAGACCTCGGTGCTGGGCCGCTATCTGTGGGTGTTCCGCCGCATCGTCGGCCAGATGCAGCACGACCTCTTCCACGTCTACACGGTCGACCAGCACATCCTGATGGTGCTGCGCAATGTGCGCCGCTTCTTCATCCCCGAGCATGCGCACGAGTACGCGTTTTGCTCGCAGCTGGCGGCGCAGTTCGACAAGCCGGAGCTGCTCTACATCGCCGCCCTCTTCCACGATGTGGCCAAGGGCCGCGGCGGCGACCATTCCGACCTCGGCGCGGTCGAGGCCCGGCGCTTCTGCCGCGACCATGGGCTGGACAAGGCCGATGCCGCCCTGGTGGTCTTTCTGGTTCAGCATCACCTGACGCTGTCGCGGGTGGCGCAGAAGGAGGACCTGTCCGACCCCGAGGTGATCGCCGCCTTTGCCGCCAAGATGGGCGATGCGCGCCATCTGACCGCGCTCTACCTGCTGACGGTGGCCGATATCCGCGGCACCAGCCCCAAGGTCTGGAATGCCTGGAAGGGCAAGCTGCTGGAAGACCTCTACCGCCTGACGCTGCGCGCCCTGGGCGGTGCCAAGCCCAATCTGGCGGCCGATATCGAGGCCCGCAAGCAGGAGGCCAGGCAAGACCTGGCCCTGCACTCCCAGCTACCCGGCACCGAGACGCCGCTCTGGGAGACCCTGGAGCTGAGCTATTTCGCCCGCCACGATGTGGGCGAGCTGGCCTGGCATGCACGCTCGCTGTGGCGCCATGTGGAGAGCCCCGTGCCAGTGGTACGGGCCCGTCCCTCGCCGGTCGGAGAGGGGCTGCAGGTGCTGGTCTATGCACCCGACCGCCAGGACCTGTTCGCCCGCATCTGCGGCTATTTCGACAGCGCCGGCTTCAACATCCTGGACGCCAAGGTGCATACCAACCGCAAGGGCTATGCGCTGGACACCTTCCAGGTCATCAGCCCCGACCTCGACCTGCATCACCGCGATCTGGTGCCGCTGGTGGAATCCAAGCTCGGCCAGGCGCTAGCCGCCGAGGGGCCGCTGCCCGAGCCACGGCGCGGTCGCCTGTCGCGGCGGGTCAAGTCCTTCCCCTTCACACCGCGCATCGCGCTGCGGCCCGATGAGCGCGCCACCGCCTGGCTGCTGTCCATCAGCACCAGCGACCGGGCCGGCCTGCTCTATGCGATCGCACGGGTGCTGGCCCGCCACGGCATCAATCTGCAGCTGGCCAAGATCTCCACGCTGGGCGAGCGGGTCGAGGACACCTTCCTGGTCGACGGCCCCGCGCTGCAGCAGAACAAGGCCCAGCTGCAGATCGAGAGCGAGCTGCTGGACGCCATTTCCCTTCCTGCCTGATTCGACCCACGCCCCATGAGCCAAGGCCCCATCATCAAGCCCGAGGAGGCCCTGGCCAATCTGGGCCAGTTCGACGCCCTCATCGATGTGCGCTCACCGGCGGAGTTTGCCGAGGACCATCTGCCGGGCGCGCTCAACTGGCCGGTGCTGGACGACGAGGAGCGCCGTGTCGTCGGCACGCTGTACAAGGCCTCGCCCTTCGAGGCGCGCAAGATCGGCGCGGCCCTGGTGGCGCGCAATATCGCCCGCCATCTGGACGCCCATGCGACGCCGCTGGCGCGCAGCTGGAAGCCGCTGGTCTACTGCTGGCGCGGCGGTCAGCGCTCCGGCAGCATGAGCTGGTTTCTGGGCCAGATCGGCTTCCGCTCGCGCCAGCTGCAGGGCGGCTACAAGGCCTACCGGGCCCAGGTGCGCGCCGATCTGGAGACCCTGCCCCAGGGCCTGCAGCTGCGTCTGCTGTGCGGTCGGACCGGCAGCGGCAAGACCCGGCTGCTGCAGGCCCTGCAGGCCGAAGGAGCCCAGGTGCTGGACCTGGAGGGACTGGCCCGCCACCGCGGTTCGGTGCTGGGCGCCCTGCCCGACCAGCCCCAGCCCAGCCAGAAGCGCTTCGACAGCCTGCTCTGGAGCGCCTTGCGCGGCTTCGACCGCGCCCGGCCCATCTATGTGGAGAGCGAGAGCCGCAAGATCGGCCAGCTGCGGGTGCCCGAGTCGCTGCACAGCGCGATGCGCGCCAGCAGCGCGCTGCTGTGGCTGGAGCTGCCCGAGGACGCCCGCGTGCAGCTGCTGATGGAGGACTATGCGCATTTCGCCGCCGCGCCCGATGCCTTCTGCCGGCTGCTGGACGGCCTGGTGGAGCTGCGCGGCCGCGGCCGTGTCGAACATTGGCAGGCGCTGGCTCGCCAGGGCGCATGGGCCCAGGTCTTTCGCGAGCTGATGCTGGAGCATTACGACCCCGGCTACGAGCGATCGTTGCACAAGCACTACCCACTGCTGGCCCAGGCGCAGCGCCTGCAGCCGGCCGATGGCGCCGAAGCCACGCTGCGCGCGCTGGCGCGCACCCTGCTGGGTGGCTGAAACACCGCCCTCCTGGCGGTGCATTGACAGGTATCAAGACAAACCACGGGAAGAGCTGTCAGCATGTCCATCCAAATGTTGAGCGACAAAGCCCTGCAGGAATCGCGCCGCTTCGGCGTCAAGCCCATACCGCTGCTGCGGCCCTTGGGCTGGCTGGCGCGTGGCTGGCGCGATATCTGGCGCTGCCCGCTGCCCTCGCTGCTGCATGGTCTGCTGATCGCGCTGTTCGGCACGCTGATCGTCTCGCTGGCCCATGAACGCTTCTGGCTGCTGGCCGGCGCCTTCAGCGGCTTCCTGCTGGTGGCGCCCATCCTGGCCACCGGCCTGTATGTGATCAGCCGCGAGCTGGAGCAGGGGCGCAAGCCCACGCTGATGACGGTGCTGCGGGCCTGGAAACCGCATGACGGTCGCCTGGTGGGCTTCGGCCTGCTGCTGGCCCTGGCCGGCAGCGGTTGGGTGCTGTGCTCGGCGGCCCTGATCACCGGCTTTGCCCCGGCGCCCATCAGCAAGCCGGTCGAGTTCCTGCGTCTGGTCGTGCTGTCCGAGCAGTCGCTGCTGTTCGAAGCCTGGCTGGCGCTGGGTGCCCTGCTGGCCGCACCGGTGTTCGCCTCCACCGTCGTCGCGATCCCGCTGCTGCTGGACCGGCGCGAGCAGCAGCTGAGCATCCTGGGCGCGGTCTTCACCAGCTGGCGGGTGGTGATGGAGCATCCGGCGCCGGTGGCCCTGTGGGCCCTGCTGCTGATGGGACTGACCGGCCTGGGCATGCTCAGCGCGATGCTGGGCCTGGTCGTGATCCTGCCCTGGCTGGGGCACGCCAGCTGGCATGCCTACCGCGATCTGCTCAGCAGCCGCGACTGAGAACCTCCCCCTGACACCATGTTCGGCTATAGCGAAGAGCAGATTGCGCAGTTCGGCCTCAGCTTCGGCGTGGCCGCCTTCATGCTCTATATGGTGTTCATCATTCTGCAGCTGGCCCGCGAGTCCAAGGCCGGGCGCTTCGGCACCTTCATCCTGCTGCTGGGCCTGGGCTTCGGCCTGGTGGGCTTTGCCGCCAAGGGCGTGATCAAGTACTTTCTCGGCGGCATCGGCGAATGAGTGAGCCCAGGCCCAGCAGCCGCAGCTTCCGGCACAGCCTGTTCGAGGATGCCCAGGCGCTGATCACTGGCACCTTGTTTGTCGCGCTGGGCGTGGCCCTGTTCAAGCAGGCCGGCATGCTGACCGGCGGCACCGTGGGCATCGCCTTCCTGGGCCATTACCTGAGCGGCCGGCCCTTCGGCGCGCTGTTCTTCCTGATCAACCTGCCCTTTTACTGGCTGGCCTGGCGCCGCATGGGCGCGGCCTTCACGGTCAAGACCATCATTGCGGTCAGCCTGATGGCCCTGCTGGCCGAGCTGCTGCCGGGGCTGATCGGCTTCACCCGGCTGAACCCCTTCTTCGCGGCCATCGCCGGTGGCCTGCTGATCGGCGCCGGCATGCTGATCCTGTTCCGCCATCGCGCCTCGCTGGGCGGGCTCAATGTGCTGGTGCTGTGGCTGCAGGAGAAACGCGGCTGGCGCGCCGGCTATGTGCAGGCCGCGCTGGACGGCGTGATCCTGCTGTGCGGCCTCGCCTTCGTCAGCTGGGACCGCATCGGACTGTCGCTGCTGGGCATGGCAGCGATCAATGCAGCGCTGGCCATCAATCACCGCCCCGGCCGCTATATGGCGGCGTGATCAGCGATAGCGGCATGTTGCAGGGAGCGCTGGCGAACTGGATCGGTCGTAGTCGCCACAGCCCTCAGTGGCCGGTTCGCAGCGGTTGCTGCCGTGCGCAGCCTGCGAACTGAAGCACGGTAAGTACCCCCAAGCCGACCTGCGCTTCGGCTGCTGTAGCGGTCAACGGCTCTCGGGCAAGGCCTTGGGGACAGGACTCTGCACCGGCTCGTATGCTCGGCCGGCAAGAATGGCTTCGACCGCCCGGCTGGCGGCGTCGATGCCCTTGTCCTCGCCTTTGTTGCTGAGCAGGACGATGTCGATGTCCTGGACGGGCAGATGGCTAAGCTCCGCCTTGAAGGCATGCCAATGGCCACCCTGCGCGATGCGCGGCTGTTGCAGCGCCGAGGGGCGCAGGTCGAATCCCAAGCCATAGGGGATCTGGCTACCGTCAGTCAGGCGGGTTGATGTGGTGGCCTCGCGCCAGGCGCTGGCCGACATCGCCAGCCCTGTGCAGGTGCAGCCGTGTCCTAGGTGGCGACCGCTCGGCGCGGTCCGGGTCGCGGGTCTTGTCGAGCCTCGGCTGTCCGAGCTTGGCGAGGCCGCATCAGTAATCCGGCTGCGAGCAAGGCCGGCAGGCCGATCAAGCCGCAGACCGACACCCAGACCAGCCCTGCGCCAAGGCCCTGGCGGCGCCGGTGGGCCAGCCAGGCAGCCATCGCGGCCGACAGCCCCAGCAAGGCGTAGCCCACCGACTGGGTAGACCCCGGCGGCGCCAGGGCTTGCCCCTCCATGTCAACACCACCCTGGCGCCTGAACACAGCCCCATCCATCGCCATAAGCAACTCATGCTGCAGTGGCGAGACCGCCCAGTAGATCCAGCAGTAGGCGTCTCCGAAGCTTGGCTTCAGCGCCTGCGAAAGCAGCGTTCGGCCCTGCCCGGACTCATCCACCCGCAGCAGTGTCTGCCATGGCCGGCTCGGCTCCAAGGGTCGGCCCTCCAGCATCAAGACCAACCAGCCCTCCCCGTCCTTGAGCACGGCGATGCTGCGCAGATCGCGTGAACCATGGGGTAGTGGCTGGCGCCAGCGCAGCGTGCCACGGCGATCCAGCAGCAGGAGCTCGCGGTTGCTGAGCACCAGCAGGTCCTGCTCAGAGCCCAGCGCCACCGGCTTGGCGATGAAGCGGTCCTGCGCGCCAGGCAGCGTCAGCAGGGTCTTCAGGCGGGCGCCGCCGGGCTCAGGGCGCAACAACTCAGGGCCCAGCGCCATCCAGGGACCGAGCTGCATCGGTGGCGACATAAAGCGCTGCTCGGACGCTACCGGCTCCGACGGCTCCAGCAAGCCCTGACGCCCCAGGCGGCCGACTTGCTGGCCGTTGTTGTCAAAGGCCAGGTAGACCTGCTGGGCGTGGCTGAACTCCATGCGCCAGCCCCGTTCGACCCAGTCCCAACTCAGCGACATGCTCCGGCCGGGCTGGAAGCGCACCGGCATGCGATCGAAGGTCGGATACAGCATCGCTACCGGCAGCGCCTTCCAGGCCGCCGGATCGATCTTGCGACCCTGCGCCTGGCCCAGGCTCTGGGCCAACTGTTCGCCCGGACCCAGTCGCTGAAGGGCCTCGTAGCTGCCCGTCGCGGGCTGCCGTTCGAACTGTGGGTGGCTTCCCGCCGCCGCCAGCACCGCCTGCGTGCCAACTGCAGCACCGATCTGCATCAGCACGGTCAGCACCAGCACCATCGGCAGGCCAAGCAACAGCAGCCAGGCTTGGCCGCGGGGTGAGCTGGCCAAATCCGGCTTGAACAGGCGGTCCAGACCCGCCAGCAGCCACAGCACCAGGGCCAGCATCGGCCAGGGCAGCCAGGGCACCGCCAGAAACTCGGCGACCAGCAGAAAGGGGCTGGCAAGCAGCAGGAGCGCCCAGCGCCCAGGCGCCAGCACCGCGATCGAGGCTGCCAGGTAGCCGGCCAGCGCCAGCAACCAGGCTTGCAGGGCAAGACCCAGCTGCCAGGGCTCAACCACGCCGCCCGACAGCGCGGCCACCGGCAGAGCCAGCGCAACCGGCAGCATGACTATTGCGGCCAGCAGCGAGGCGGCCGCACCAACCAGGCTCAGCATCAAGCGCCTGGGCGCCAGCGGCCGGTGCAACAGGTTCAGCCAGACGTTGGCACGGCTGTAGTTCCACATCTGCCAGCCGCCCAGCAAGTGGCCCACGACCACGTAGCCTGCGCCGATCAGGCCCAGCAGGCCGATGTTGGGCTGGCTCATATCGGTCAGTCGACCGAGGTAGGCTAGGCCGGCGAAATTAAGCAGCGCCAGGCCCAGAGCCCAGCCACGGTAGCGGCGCATCTCCGCCCACATCAGTTCAGGCATGCGACGACTCCTTCGATTCATCCTTGGCGCGGCGTGGTGCCGCATGGTTCTTGGCGAGAAAGGCATTGATCGCACGGTCCAGGCCCACCGCCGCGCTGATGGCCCGGCGTGCGCCCAGCGCTTGCAATGCGGCGGACGTGGCGTCCTCAGGCTGATCGAGCAGCAAGAGCTGAGTGATGCCGTCGACGGTCTGGCTCTGCAGATACCCAGCCAGGCCGCGCAGCTCCGGCGCCTTGAAAGGAAACTCGATCTGCCAGAGCCGCACACGCTCGCAGAACGCGTCGGGGCTGGATTGGTGGCGCAGCTCGCCACGCTCCAGCACCACCAGGTGATCGGCAATGCGCTCGATCTCCTCCATCTGGTGCGAGCAGTAGACGATGGTGGCCCCGCCTTGCTGACCGCTGAACAGCAGGGCCTCCAGGAAGGCGCGCTTGGACACCACATCCAGGCCCAGGGTCGGTTCGTCGAGGATGAGCAACTCTGGCTGCTGGGCCAGCGCCAGAGCCAGGCTCAGCCCCGCGCGTTCGCCCCGGGAGAGCTCAGAGACGCGCTGGTGCAACTCCACATGGAAATGCCCCAGCACCTCGTCGAGCAGGCCGGCCTGCCAGCGCCCAATACCAGGTGCGGCATAGAGGCGCTGCTGCATGCGGATCAACTCCTCGACCACCATCCAGCCCGGCAGGCTGTGCTCTTCGTTGACGAAGCCGATGCGCGCCCGCTCCGAAGGGCCAAGGGCTTGACTGTCCACGCCAAGCACGCGGACGCTGCCGCTGCTGGGCGCCATGAAGCCCAGCAGGATGCGAAACAGCGTGGACTTGCCGGCACCGTTGGCACCGACGATGGCATGCACGCCGCCGCGCGGCAGGCGCAGGCTCAAGTCACTCAGGGCCTTCTTGCCCCGGCCGAAGCTGCGACACAGCGCCTCGGTCTCAATTACCCAATCGCTCATTGGTCCTCTTCCTCTGCGTTCAGGCGCGCTTGCGCGGCTTGTTCAGGACGGCAAGCTCATCGGCCAACTGGCCCAGCATCTGCTTGGGCGTGAAGTCCAGGCCTAGCACCTCGTCCACGAAGCGGTTGCAGGCAGCGTCCAAGCGACGCTGCTGCTCCTCTTGCGACAGGCGCTGGCGCGGCTGGGCCACGAACAGGCCCAGGCCCGCTCTAGCATCAAGCCACCCCTCAAGCGTCAGCTCCTGGTAGGCCTTGGCGACCGTGTTCGGATTGATCAGCAGTTGCTGTGCGAGCCCGCGAACGCTGGGCAGCATGTCGCCCACCTGCAGATCTCCGGCCGCCACTTGGCGCCGGATGGCATCGACGATTTGTCGTGTGATCGGGCGCGGGTCGCCGGGTGCAATGTCGAGGATCAAAGGAGCGTGGCGCGGCATTTCCGTCCTTACTGTACTGGTTCAATAGGTACAGTATAGGCGCTCTAGCGCACATCGAACGGTGCAGGAAGTCATGTGGGCGCCGTTGAGGGGCGCGTGCTCCGGCTGGCTCGCAGATAAGCACGCTTGGCAGCATGCCCGGCGACCCTACGCGGATACGTACCGCCATCGGGGTGCGCTCAGGTGCTGACCCCACGGCTCGTCTCGGTAGCTCGGCGGACCTTCCCGGACACTTGAGTGGCGTTTGAGGTCGTTCCTTCGGCCGCTTCAGCCTTCTTGAAGCCATCAACGCCGACGCGCTGACGACGTATTGGGTAACGAGGCGCCGGTCACCAGTCAAACGTCCGGTGCTGGCGGCCGCGGTCGCTCAGCCGGCCGAACGCGAGCGACTCACATCAGCCTGAACCAGCTGATGGCGCCTAAGCCGTGGCCGGCCGCTTCTGCCGATACCCGACCTCGCCGCACGCGCTTGCGGCGCCGCCCCGCCCACTCAAGAGCTCAGATCCCCCGCCAGCGCCGCCAGCGTCTCGGCCGCAATCTCCACATGGGCCGGGTAGTGGCGGTGGTCGCAGCCCAGCTTGACCCGGGCGCCGGCCCGCACCGCCTGACGGGCCGCGGCGGGCAGCTCGAAGCGCAGGAAATGCACCGCCGAGGTCTTCTCGGCGTTCTCGCGTTCCAGATCCTCGTCGGCGATCGCATAGATGCGGCCATGGCCCTCGACCTCGACGAACATGCGGTCCTCGACGCCGATCAGCCGCGCCAGCTCGCGCCGGCGCTCATGCGGGTCGGGATACTCGATCAGCAGGGTCGCCTTCCAGTTCGTGCCATCGGGCACCAGCGGGGCATAGGCGTCGATCTCGCCCTGTATGCCCGCTTCCTCGAAGATCTTCTCGATGCGCAGCATCTCCTGGATCTGGTAACGGATGGTCTGCTCGTCCTCGAACTGCACGCTGAGGTGCTCGCCCAGGGCCACGCTGCGCAGGCGGCGGTGGGCGATGATGGCGCCCTGCTGGATCTTGCGCTGCCTGGCATAGGCCTCCAGCGTCAGCAGGCTGTCGCGAGTGATGGTGCGGCTCATGGTGGCTTCACTCCTTGTTGGCACCCAGGCCGTAGGCCCGGCTGAGCAGGCTCAGCGGATGCTGCAGCGCCCGGGCCGGGGTGCCGGCCTCGGCCATGCCCTGGGCGATATGGTGGCCGGCCAGCGCGCAGTCGCTGGCGATCACATCCGGCTCATCCTTGGCCATGGCCTTGAACACCGGCCGGCCTATCTTCATCGCGGTCTTGTGGTAACGGGTCTTGACCCCATAGGTGCCGGCATGGCCCGAGCAGCGCTCCACCGTGTTGAGCTTCACGTCCACCGTCTGGCCGATCAGCTTGAACATCTCCTCGGTCTTGCGACCGATCTTCTGCACCCGTCCATGGCAGGGGATGTGGTAGGACACGCGGCCCAGCGCCTGCTTGAAATCGAGCTTCAGCAGACCATCCTTGTGGCGCGCGATCAGGTACTCGAAAGGGTCCCAGACGCTGTCCCTGACCCTTTGCACATCGGCCTCGTCCGGGAACATCAGCGGCAGCTCCTGCTTGAACATCAGCGTGCAGCTGGGAATGGCCGACAGGATCGCATAGCCCTGCTGGGCATAGCTGGCCAGCACCGGGATATTGGCATTCTTGTGCTGCTCCACCGTCTGCAGGTCGCCCAGCTCCAGCTTGGGCATGCCGCAGCATTTTTCCTTCTCGACGATGACATAGGGGATCTCGTTGTGGTCCAGCACCTTCAGCAGCTCATGGCCGATGCCGGGCTCGTTGTAGTTGATGTAGCAGGTGGAGAAGATCGCCACCTTGCCGGGCGTGCGCTCGCCGTTCGTCACCACGCTGGCACCCGACTTGGCCGCACCCCAACGGAAGCGCTGGCCCGCCAGCTCGGGCATCCAGGCCTCGGGGTGCACGCCCAAGGCCTTGTCCATGACCTTGCGCGCCAGGCCGGTCTTGTTCACCGCGTTGACCGCCTGCACGACGATGGGGATGCCGGCGAACTGGCCATGCACGTCGGTGGAGGCCAGGAAGCGCTCGCCAGCCCCCACCTCGCCCTTGCGAAACTTGATTGCCTTGGCGCGCAGCATGGTGTGCGGGAAATCCAAGTTCCAGGCGTGCGGCGGCACGTAGGGACATTTGGTCATGTAGCAGAGGTCGCACAGATAGCACTGATCGACCACTTTCCAGAAGTCCTGCTTGTCCACCCCGTCGAGTTCGCCGCTCTTGCCCTCGTCCACCAGGTCGAACAGCGTGGGGAAGCTTTGGCACAGCGAAACGCAGCGCCGGCAGCCGTGGCAGATGTCGAAGATGCGCTCCATCTCCTGTAAGCACTGCGCCTCGTCGTAGAAGGCCGGATTCTTCCAGTCCAGCGGGTGACGGGTCGGTGCTTCGAGATTGCCTTCGCGAGTGCTCATGCGGGGCTCCTGGCTTGGTTTGGGCCGGCACACACAGTTAGCAGGGCGGCGCCCGCAGGCGCCGCCACTCAGACAGCCCGCAGGTCGGATCAGTCCACCAGCGCGTCGAGCGCCTTCTGGTAGCGGTTGGCGTGCGAGCGCTCGGCCTTGGCCAGGGTCTCGAACCAGTCGGCGATCTCGTCGAAGCCCTCGTCGCGGGCGGTCTTGGCCATGCCGGGGTACATATCGGTGTACTCATGCGTCTCGCCGGCCACCGCGGCCTTGAGGTTGTCGCGGGTGGGGCCGATCGGCAGGCCGGTGGCCGGGTCGCCGACCGCCTCCAGAAACTCCAGATGCCCGTGCGCATGCCCGGTCTCACCCTCGGCGGTGGAGCGGAACAGCGCGGCCACATCGTTCTGACCCTCGATATCGGCCTTGTTCGCGAAGTAGAGGTAGCGGCGGTTGGCCTGCGATTCGCCCGCGAAAGCGTCCTTCAGGTTCTGCTCGGTCTTCGATCCTTTCAATCCCATGGTGCTCTCCAGTGGTGTTGCTTGGTCGATCACGGCTGCCCTGCCGGCTGCAGAAACAGCACCGCCCGACGCTAACTCAAGCCGGCAGCAGCTGCCAATGCATAGCTTCAATGCCATTCATAGCAGGGCGCTATACCAGCGCAGGTCCAGCAGGCGGCGGGCGAGCTGGTGGCTGCGGCCTTCCGGATCGGCCAGATCGTGCAGCACGGTGAAGTGGTTCAGCCCCGGCAAGGTCTCGCAGACCGGTACCGCCGCCTCGCCCCAGTGCTCGCGCAGCAGCCGGTTCTGGCGCAGGAACTCCTCGCTCTCGGCGCCGCCCGCCACGCAGTAGCTGGGCGAGGCCGGCGCCGGAAAGTGCACCGGACTGAGCCGCCGCACCGCCTGCGCATCCAGGCGCAGATCGGCCTGCAGAAAGGGCGTGCGCGCCAGCGGCGCCAGATCGTGCAGGCCCGAGATCGAGAGCTGGCCCTTGAGCAGCTGGCGCGGCAGGTCCGGCGCCACCGCCTTCCAGTCGCAGCAGCCCAGCATCGCCGCCAGGTGGCCGCCGGCCGAGTGCCCGGCGACGACGATCTGGTTGGGGTCGCCACCGAAGTCGGCCGCATGGCGCCAGACCCAGGCCAGGGCCTGGGCCAGCTGCAGCGGGATGCGCTCCATCGCCACCGCGGGGCAGAGGCTGTAGTTCGGGATCACCACCATCGCGCCCTCATCGGCAAAGACCGGCGCGACAAAGCTGTGATCCGACTTGTCCAGCGCCCGCCAGTAGCCGCCGTGGATGAAGATCAGCACCGGCGCGGGCTGGCTGTGCTCGGTCTGGGCGGCAAACACATCGAGCCGCTCGTCGGGCCCCGGCCCGTAGGCAATGTCCAGCTCGCAGGGCGCCTGCTGGCGCGACAGCGCCGAGGCCTCGGCCCAGCGCTGCAGGATGAGCGCCGCATCGGGCACACGGGCACGGTTGTTGTACTGGGCATCGAGCCAGGCGGGCGTGGGACGACGGGACATGCGCAGACTCCAGGGGCGGGAACAGACGGCGGCCTTGTCGGCGCAAGACCTGACCCTGCCAGTGTCGCCCCCGGCATCGGCGCGCCTGCTGATGAAAACCCGCAGATCCGTGCCCACGCACACCCTGGCGGCCCGCGATCGGCAGGGCTATACTTTTTCAAGCCTTGGGGGGGTAGCTCAGCTGGGAGAGCGTCGCGTTCGCAATGCGAAGGTCGGGAGTTCGATCCTCCTCCTCTCCACCAGGCACCCATCATCCGCGTAGCCGCCCGTTGCGGGACACTTCAGCGGCAGACCGGCGCTCAATGCTGCGCAGCCGCCGCCAGGCCCATCTCCTTGAGCCCGCCGTGGGCAGCCACCGTCTTGATCGCCTCGTCCAGCCGCTGCAGCAACGCGGCAGGAGTCGCCTTGTGGCAGACGATGAAGATGTCCACGCTGCCGAAGCTCAGCGCCACCCGCGGCGCGCCCTCCCCGGCGGCGCGCAGTTCGTAGCTGGCGGTCAGCTCGTTGGCGGCCCAGAAGTCGATCTAATGGGTGGCCAGCTTGACCACGTTGCGAGCCTCGTCCGACACCTCCTCCACCTGCAAGCCCGCGGCGCGCAAGAGGCTGGCCGGCAGCGAGCCACGCGCCGCACCGATGCGGGTGCCCTGGGCCTCGTCCAGCCGGCTCAGTGCACGCGCATCATCGGCGCGCGCATAAAGCACCAGGCGGGCGCGGCCGACCGGGCCGGCCCAGCGGAACAGCGGCTCGCGCTCGGCACTGCGCGCGCTGGTGGCGCAGTGGTGGGGCAGGCGCTGCGCGTCCGCCAGACCGCGCACCCCGACCGCCGGCACGTAGCGGCTCTCAAGGCCGGCGGCCGCACTGACGCGCTGGAAGGCCTCGACCCCAGGCCCGCCGACGGTCTTGCGCGCCGGCCCGAGCACGAAGAGCCCGGGGGTGGGCGGCAGCAGGAAGGTCAGCGTCTGACCCAGCGCAGGCCCTGCCACGGCAGCACCAAGCAGCAGCAGCGTCGGCAGCGGTCTCAGGCTTCGCATGGCATGCAGCATCCCGGAGTGAGAGGCCGATACTAAGCCGGAAGCCAGCCGTCTAACGGCGAGCAGCGCACAGTCATGTGCGCCGGGGCAGCGCCAAGCCGGCCGGGCGCACGGGCTTGGACTAAGCTCAGCCCCTTCCCCTGCTGCATCCAGACCGCCCATGAGCTGCACCTCCAGCCTGTTCGAGCCCGAGTTCCTCCAGCGTCTCGCCGAAATCTTCGAGGAGCATATTGCCTTCAACAAGGTGTTGGGGCTGCAGATCGACCGCATCGAGGCCGAGGTGGTGGAGGCGCGCATCGCGATGCGACCCGAGCTGATCGGCCATTTCACCCATCAGCGCCTGCACGGCGGCGTCATCAGCGCCACCCTGGATGCGATGGGCGGACTGGCCGCGATGGCGGCGATAGGTGCCCGCCATATGGACGAGCCCCCGCTGACCCGGCTGGCCCGCTTCGCCAAGCTGGGCACCATCGATCTGCGCATCGACTATCTGCGCCCGGCCACCGGACCGTCGTTCAGCGCACGCGCCCAGGTGCTGCGCCTGGGCAGCCGGGTGGCCTCCACCCGCATGGAGTTCTGCGATGCCGGCGGACGGCTGCTGAGCACCGGCGCGGGTGCCTACATCGTGTCCTAGCCTCCATAGACACAGCCGCCATGCCTGGCGATGGCGGCGCTGGCCTGCTCACGCAGGCGCTGCTGCAGGCTGGCCTCGATGGCCAGCGTCGGTTGATGCGGCAGCGCGCTCGCCGGCATGCCGGTGATCAGTTCGTAGAACACCAGCGCGGTCAGCAGGCTGCCAGCCAAGGCTGCGTGGTTGCCATCCGCGCTGTGCAGCATCACGCCGGGCATCTGCAGCAGGGTGGCGTCCCAGGCGGGGCCGATGGGTGCCACGCAGGCAGGCGCCTTGGCGGCGATCGCCTGATGCAGACTGAAGACACGTTGGCCCTCGGCCGCATTGCCCCGCTGCCCATGCTCAGGGAAGAGCAACGGGGTGGCGCCCAGCGCCTTGCTCAGCCCGATCCAGGCCTGCGCCGCTTCGGTGGGGTAGCTCTGCTGAGCACTGACGGAATACTTCTGTCCCTGCAGGATCACATGGCTCCAGCGCCGGCTCTCCAAGGCTGCGCGCGTGCCCGCGTTATTCAGCAACTCATCCAGAAAGCCGAACCCAGGCGCCAGGACCACTTCCACCGAAGCGGCCGGCCGCTGGTGCCGCAAGAGGCCGGCAAGCAGGCCGGGCAGGTCATTGGACGACGCATGGCTGTTGCCCATGATCAGCACCTGCAGCGGATCGCGCTGCCGGTTGTCAGGCACCGCGGCGGTCGTCGCTGCCGGCAGACCTGGGCTCGGCGGCGGCAGGCCGGGCGCCTCGGCCGTACCACCGCCGCCGCCGCAAGCACTCAGCCAGCTGATCGAAAGCAGGGTGATCAACAAAAACCTGGCGCGCAGCCAGGACATGGCGCTGAAACGGTGCATGCGGAGCTCTCCCAAAGAGAGGGGCATGGTAGCGGCCGACCCTGGGCGCGGTCCACAGGCAACCGTCAGATTGCAGCAATGCGGTAGACGCAGCGCCGGGCGCCGGCGAGCAGATGTTCACAGCGCTCGACCTGCAGCTCAGGGCCCAGGAGCTGCCGGAACAGGGCCAGCTCGGAGCGGCAGAAGCCGGCACAGCTTTCGGCCGCGGCGCAGATCGGGCAGTGGTCTTCGATCAGCAGCCAGCGGCGTGGGCTGCCCGGCTCGGGCTCGATGCGGGCCAGATAGCCCTCCTCGGCCCGCAGGGCCGCCAGGCGCCGCAGCCGCTCGGGCAGGCTGCGCGCCCCCTGCAGACGCGCACGGTAGGCCTCGGCCATCTGCTGCTCGCGCCGCGCTATCAGGCGCTCCAGACCGGCCTCACCATACAGCTCGCGCAGATGGCCCAGCAGCTGCACGCTCAAATCGCCGTGGCGGTCGGGAAAGCGCCCATGGCCGGCGGCCGTGAGCTGCCACAGCCGGGCCGGTCGGCCAGCTTGCGAGTCGGCACGCTGGGGCGCCAGCAGCTCGACCAGGCCCTGGGTCTGCAGCAGCTGCAGCTGTTTGGCTGCGCCCATGGGCGTGATCGCGCAGGCGGCCGCCAAGCTGGCCACCGGCTGCGGACCGCGGCTCTTGAGCTGGTAGAGCAGACGCTCGGCGGTGTCGCGGCTCATCGCGAGATCACGGCGAAACCACCGTCTCGGGGCGGGTCGACAGGCGCAGCAGGCGCGCCGCCGCCCACAGGCATAGCACACCGCCTAGCGCCATGATGGCGCGCGCGCTCAGCAGGCTGGCCAGCGAGCCCATCAGCGCCATCAGCACATTGGCCAGGAAGAAGATGGTGGACAGCAGGCCCATCACCCGCCCCTGGCCATGGTGGGCGAAACGCTCCGACAGCCAGGCCGGCAGCACCGCGTTGTAGAAGGCCAGCGGCACCCCCATCAGCATGATCAGTGCCAGGCCGGCCTGGCCCGGCACCAGGCTCAGCCCCAGCAGGCCACAGGCCGCCAGCAAGGCCATGCGGGCAGCACGCCGCAGCGGCTGCACACCGCCACCCAGGCGGCCGGCCAACACGCTGGCCAGGGTCATCGCGGCGCATTGGCCGGCCGTCACCCAGGCAATGCCGCGCGCATCCAGGCCGGCCTGCTCCAGCATCCACAGCGGCGCGAACTCGTAGAGCGCGTTGACGCCCAGGTTGTAGGCCAGCTGCAGCAGGAACAGCCGCGCCAGCAGACTGTCCTGGCGCAGCAGGCCCAGGGCCTGCTGCTCGCGCATCACCTGCAGCAAGGGCGCAGTGCCGGCCATGGCCGCGGCCGGGCGCCCGCCCGGCACGCTCAGCGCCAGGATCAGCAGGCAGGGCAGCAGGGCCAGCGCCGCGATCATGAAGGGCACGGCCTCGCCCCAGGCCAGGCTCAGACCGCCCACCAGTGGGCCCACCAGCCAGCCGATATAGAGGCTGGCATTGAGCCAGGCAAAGGCGCGGGTGCGGTCGATCTGCTCGTGCATATCGGCCAGCAGGGCCCGCAGCACCGCCACATTGCCCTCGGTGAAACCGGTGATGAAGCGAGCCAGCAGGAACAGCGGGTAGCTGCGCAGGTCCAGGGCCCAGGCGGTGAACAGATAACAGACCAGGGTGGCGCTGATCGTCACCATCAGCACCCGGCGCCGGCCATAACGGTCCGACAGCGGGCCCACGAAGAGATTGCCGATCAGAATGCCCAGCGGGTTGACGGCCAGGGCCAGGCCCATCAGCAGCTTGGGGTCCAGGCCCATGAAGCGGGTGAAGTCGTCGGCCGGGCCGCCGACGAAGATGGGCGCCAGGATGGGATAGGGCAAGGCGACCCCGGCAGTGGCCATCAGGGCCATTGCGCAGACCGCGAACAGCACCCAGCCCGGACGAGCCGGCGCTACGGCAGTTGCGGGCGAAGAGGCAGGGAGAACCGGTGCAGACATGGCCAGGCATGATGCCGCAGCCCACTTAATTTTCAAACAAATTGTTTAATAACCAGGGCGTCCGCAGGTTCATGGACGGACTGCGGGAGAATGGCGCATGGCCTTCCGAACCCTTGCCCTGCCCCCCGCCGTCAGCGGTCGCCTGTGGCTGCAATCGATGCCCGGTCGCTTCGAGTCCTTTGGCAGCTTTCTGGACGAGGCCCGGCTGCGCAAGCTGAGCCTGGTGGTCTGCCTGAATCCGCTGGAGGAAGTGGCCCAGCTCTCGCCTGCCTATCACAAGGCGATCGCCGAAGGCCGTCTGCCCTTTCGCTGGCTGCACCTGCCGATGCGCGACTTCGGCCTGGGTGCCGACCCAACGGCCTTCCGCCAAGGCGTGGAACAGCTGAGCCACAGCCTGGCCCTGGGCGACCAGGCGCTGCTGCATTGCGCGGCCGGCATAGGCCGTACCGGCACGGTGGCCGCCTGCGTGCTCAAGCGCCTGGGCCAGCCGACCGAGCAGGCGCTGGCCTCCGTGCGCGACGCCGGTTCCAACCCCGAGTCGGCCCTGCAATCGGGCTGGATCGCGCAGTTCTGAAGCCGGCATGCCGATGGAGCTGCCGCCGCTGCTGCATGTCGATGAGCGGCTGATCGTCGCCAACAAGCCCAGCGGCATGCTGACCGTGCCCGGCCGCGGCGCCGACAAGCAGGACTGCCTGATCCACCGGGTGCAGCAGCGCTATGCCGATGCGCTGATCGTGCATCGCCTGGACATGGCTACCTCCGGCCTGCTACTGCTGGCGCGTGGCGCGGCGATGCAACGCCAGCTCAGCATCGCCTTCGCTGCACGCGCGGTGCTCAAGCGCTATATCGCGGTGGTGGCCGGTCATCCAGGCCGGCCGGGCGATGGCGGCGAGATCGCGCTGCCGCTGCTCGCCGACTGGCCCAACCGACCCAGGCAGAAGGTCGATCTGCTGCAGGGCAAGCCCTCGCTGACCCGCTACCGGGTGTTGAGTCATGAAGGGAGTAACAGCCGCGTCGAGCTGGAGCCGGTGACCGGCCGCAGCCACCAGCTGCGGGTGCATCTGCAGCAGCTGGGCCACCCGATACTCGGCGACGCCCTCTATGCCAGCGCTGCACAATGCGCGGCAGCACCGCGCATGCTGCTGCACGCCAGCCATCTAAGCCTCGATCTGGGCATGCAAGGGCCAGCGCTGTGCATCGATTGCCCGCCCGACTTCTGACACCGCCATGGACAACGCCGCCCTGCACTCGCCTGCCGCCGAACGCAACAAGGGGCCCATCCTGGCGCAGCTGCTGCAGCGGCTGCCGCCTCAGGGCCTGGGGCTGGAGATCGCCAGCGGCAGCGGCCAGCATATCGCCGCCCTCGCCGCCGCACTGCCGGGCTGGCAATGGCTGGCCTCCGACCCCCTGCCCACGGCGCGTGCCTCGATACGCGCGCTCTGGCCCGCCGGCCCCACACCGCTGGCGCTGGACGTGCGGGATGCCGAATGGCCGCTGCCGGCCAGCCATCAGCAGCTGGATGCGGTGCTGTGCATCAATATGCTGCATATCTCGCCCTGGTCCAGCTGCGCGGCACTAATGCGGGGCGCCGCCCGGCATCTGCGGACCAGCGGCTGCCTGATGGTCTACGGCCCCTTCCTGGTGCCAGGTCTTGCCACGGCCGCCAGCAATCTGGCCTTCGACGCCGATCTGCGTGCCCGCGACCCGGCCTGGGGCCTGCGCGGGCTCGATGCGGTCGAAGCCGAGGCCTGCAGCGCCGGTCTGCGGCTGTGCGCCAACCTTGAGCTGCCGGCCAACAATCGCCTGCTTGTCTTTGTCCCTGAGGAAAGATCCCTGCCATGACGAACGCCAAGAAGCTCTACATACTCACCGGCGCCTCGCGCGGCATGGGCCTCGCGATGGCGCAGCAGCTGCTGCAGCCCGGCCATCTGCTGCTGACCATTGCCCGCCAACCGCATGCCGCGCTGCAGGACCAGGCGACAAGCAGCGGCGGCACACTGCTGCAGTGGGCCCTGGATCTCGGCGATCCGCTCGCCGCGGCGCAGCAGCTGCAGGACTGGCTGCAGGCCCAAGACGCCGCGCAATTCGAGCTGGCCTGCCTGATCAACAACGCGGCCACCATCACGCCGCCCGGTCCTGTCGATACGGTATCGCTCGAGGCGCTGTCCGCGTCCCTGCGCGTCTCGCTGGAGGCGCCGCTGCTGCTGAGCAGTGCCTTCCTGCGGGCCACCACGGCCTGGTCCGGCGAGCGACGCCTGCTCAATATTTCCTCGGGCCTGGGCCGCCGGGCCATGGCCGGTAGCGCCCCCTACTGCGCCAGCAAGGCGGGCATGGACAATCTCTCTCGCGCCATTGCCCTGGACGAGGCGCAGCGACCCAGCGGCGCGCGAGTGGTCTCGCTGGCGCCCGGCATCATCGATACCGATATGCAGGCCCAGCTGCGCGCCGGCGACCCGTCGGCCTTCCCCGACCAGCCGCGCTTCGCCGCCTTTAAGAGCGAAGGGCAGCTCGACAGCCCGAGCGAGGCCGCTACCAAGGTGCTGCGCTATCTGGCACGGCCCGATTTCGGCAGCACCGTGCTGGCCGATGTGCGCGAGGCCTGAGCCCCTGAGACCCAGGGCCGCCGGCCTCAGGTCTTGAAGACCGACACCGCCTGGTTCAGCTGCACCGCCTGCAGGCGCAAGCTCTCGGCGGCCGCGGCGGATTCCTCGACCAGCGCCGCATTCTGCTGGGTCACCTGATCCATCTGCATCACCGCGTCGCTGACCTGGTCGATGCCTTGGCTCTGCTCACGGCTGGCATTGCTGATCTCGCCGATCAGGGTGCTCACGTTCTGCACCTGGGCCACCAGTTCGGCCATGGTGCGGCCGGCGTCCTGCACCTGCTGGCCGCCCTGCTCCACCCGCTCGACGCTGGCCGAGATCAGCTGCTTGATCTCCTTGGCCGCATCGGCCGAGCGGCTGGCCAGCGTGCGTACCTCGCCGGCCACCACCGCGAAGCCGCGGCCCTGCTCGCCGGCCCGGGCGGCTTCCACCGCGGCGTTGAGGGCCAGGATATTGGTCTGGAAGGCGATGCCGTCGATCACACCGATGATGTCGCCGATCTTGCGCGACTGCTCGGTGATGCGCGCCATCGTCTGCACCACACCCTCGACCGCGGCGCCGCCCTGCCGGGCCACGCTGGAGGCTTCCTGGGCGAGGCGGCTGGCCTCATTGGCGGTGCTGGCGTTTTGCTTGACGGTGGAGGTCAGTTCCTCCATTGAGGCCGCGGTTTCCTCCAGGCTGCTGGCCTGCTGCTCGGTGCGCTGGCTCAGATCCATGCTGCCGCGTGCGATCTCGGCCGAGCCGTCGGTGATCTGCTGGGCACTCTCGCGCACCTTGCCGACGATGTCCAGCAGGCTGTCGTTCATGGTCTTCGGCGCCGTCAGCAGCAGGGCCGTCTCGTCCCGGCCTTGGACCTCGATGCGTGAGCGCAGATCACCCTGGGCGACCGCGCTGGCCAGGTGCACCGCCGAGGCCAGCGGCCGGGTGATCGAGCGCACGATCAGCCAAGCCCCATAGGCAGCGGCCGCCAGCACCAGGATGAAGACGACGGCACTGCGCCACAGCATGGTCTTGAATGCCTGCTGACTCGCTTGATACTCGGCTTCGGCCACCCGCAGCTGCAGCTCGGTGAGCTTGAGCAGATCCTCGGCTACCGGGTCGATCGCGGGGTACATCCGGGTGGCCGCGAAGGCGGCCATACCCTCCTTGTCACCGGCACGCGCCAGGCCCAGCAGTTGTACGCCGGCAGCATCGGCCTGCTTCAGATGGGTCTCGGCCGCCCGCACCAGCTGCGCCTCCTCGGTGGTCAGCTTGGTGGAGGCATAAGCCTTCCAGCCCTGTACCACCGTTTGCTGCGCGCCTTCGATGGCCTTGGCCGCATCGGCCGGGCTCATCGCGCCGTCGCGCATCTTATGCGCCGCATCGACAAAGCCCACTGCATAGGCATCGGCCACCTGCTTGAGCTGCTTCAGCGGCACGACCCGGTCGTGATAGATGGTGCCCAGCGTGGTGTTGGCGGCATCGAGCCTGAGCAGGGTATTGAGCACGCTGCCGGCCAAGAGCAGCAGCATGGACAACACCAGGATGGCCAACCTTGCGCGTATGCTGATCTGGTTCATCGCAGATTCCTTGACTGTGTTGAAATCAGCAGCCCTGGACGCGCTGCTGCCCAGTGGCCTTGGTCGCCGAGCGAACAAAGCCGCTTGTTTATCGCACAAGCCAGTACAGGCAACAGGTTTTTTGTTGCCGACGCTACCCTTGTGCAACAGCAGCGTCCCAATCATTGCCGAGGAGAAACATTGAAATCGTTCACATGGATCGCCGCCCTTGCGATCGCCAGCCTGAGTCTTGCGGCTTTGGAGACCGAGGCCAAGCGCCTGGGCAGCGGCGGTATGAAGCGCAGCACCCCCACCCAGCAGGCTCCGCAGCAGACGGCCACGCCGCCGCAGACGAGCCCGACATCGCAGCAGAACGCCGTGCCGGCCCAGCAGGCCGCCGCGCCGGCAGCGGGCACCGCCGCAGCGGCCGCGGCAGCGCCGGCCAAACGCTCCTGGATGGGCCCGGTCGCCGGCTTGGCGGCCGGCCTTGGCTTGGCCGCGCTGGCCAGCCATTTCGGCTTCGGCGAGGCCCTGGCCAATGTGATGACCATGGTGCTGATCGGCATTGTGCTGATGCTGGTGATCGGTTTCGTGATGCGGCGCTTCGCTGCCAACAAGGCCCCGGCGCAGGGCCTGCAGTTTGCCGGCGCCGGCGCGCCGCTGAGCGGCAGTCCACGGATGCCCGCCAACAATGGCAGCGCTGCCGCGGCACCTCCTGTGGCCCCTCTCGCGGCGGCCGTGCCGGCAAGACCTGCCCCTCAAGCTGCTGCGGCGGCTGACGACTTTGACGTTGCGGGCTTCGAGCGCGTGGCCAAGCAGGTCTTCATCCGCATGCAGGCCGCCAACGATGCTGGCGACCAGAACGACTTGCGCCGCTTCACCACACCGCAGATGTATGCCTCCATCCAGCAGGAACTGCTGGATCGCCAGCCGGGACAAACCCAGCGCACCGACGTGCTGGAGTTGCAGGCCCAGGTGGTGGAGCGTGCCGCCGAGCAGGATCAGCAGATCGTCAGCGTGCGCTTCACCGGCCTGATCCGCGAACAGGCCGAAGACGCGGCCCAGCCCTTTGACGAGATCTGGCATCTGCAGCGGCCGCAGGATGGCAGCCGCGAATGGGCGATTGCCGGCATCCAGTCCACCCACTGAACGCCGCATCTGCCGAAAGAGCAAGGCCCGCTGCATGCGGGCCTTTTTCATCGTCTGCCGGTAGTCGCCCTGCAGTTCAACCGAGCAGATTGGCCAGCGTCATCAAGGCCAGCAGCAGCATCCATAGCACCACCGAGCGCCAGACCAGACCGACCACGCTTTGCAGATGACCGAGCTGCGGCAGCGCCCCTGCGGTCGAGCCTGCGGCCAACGTGGCTTCGGCGTCGCTGCCAGCTTCGAAGGTCTTGCTGCGGTCTGGCGTGATGCCGGGCGCGGCCGAACCACCCAGCTGCACGCCCAAGGCACCGGCTGCAGCGGACAAGATGATGCCCTCGTTGGGATGCAACCAGAGCCGTGCGTCGCGCCGCCAGGCATTCACCGCCTCCTCGAAGTTGCCGACGATCGCGAAGCCGCTGGCGGTCAGACGCGCCGGCAGATAGTCGGCCCAGCCGAACAGCTGGCGCGACAGCTGCATCAGGCGCTCATTGGTCGGCGCATCCAGGGTACGGCTCTTGAAGCCCCAGTAACGGCCGGCAAACTCGGCCATGCGATAGAGCACCGCGCCGGCCGGCCCCAGGCCCAGCGTCGACAGCACGATGAACCAGAAGAAGACGCCGAAGACATGGCGGTGGGCCGCCAATAGCGAATGTTCGATCGCATGGCGCAGCAGTTCGGTACGCGGCAGTTCGCTGGCATCCAGATGACGCCATTCGGCCAGCAGACTGCGCGCCTGCAGTTCATCGCCGCGCTCCAGCGCCTCACGGATATCGGTGAAGTAGTGGCTGAACTGGCGGAAGCCCAGCGTCAGATAGAGCATCAGCACGTTGAAGGCCAGAGCCAGCAGAGCGCTGAAATGTGCCAGCAGCAGGTAGAGCGCTGCCGTCAGCAGTGCCGGGCCGAGCACGGTGATGCACCAGACCACCACGGCATGGTGTTCGCGGCCGGCATCGAAGTTGCGCCCGGTCCAGCGCACCCAGCTGATCACCGCGTGATGGACGCTGTTGCCGCGAGGCAGAGGCTTGAGCTGCTCGCACAGCAGCGCGAACAAGACCGCAAAGAAGTTCATGGCCCGCGATGATAGCGGCGGCCAGGGCTCAGGCTGAGAGAAAGCGGTAGAAGTTGCGCAGCATCGCTGCGGTGGCCCCCCAGATGAAGTACTCGTCGCCGCTGTCAAGCCCGCCGCGGTTCTCGCCCCCCCTGCCGGCGGACGAGCGCCAGGGCATGGACAGGAACTGCCGCTCACCGCCGGCGTAGCTGAAGCGATGGCGCCGATGATGGGCCGGATCCATCAGAAACTGCAGCGGCACCTCGAAGGCCTCGGCAACCTCGAAGGCATCGAGCTTCAGCTCAAAGCCCGGCCGTACCAGGGCGACCACGGGTGTGACCTCGAAGGCGGTCACCGTCGTGTAGACGGGCAAGAGGCCCAGCACCTCGACATGGCGGGCCGGCAGACCGATTTCCTCCTCGGCCTCGCGCAGGGCGGCCGCCACATGGCCCTCGTCGTTGGCCTCCACCCGTCCACCCGGAAAGCTGATCTGCCCGGCGTGATCGCGCAGGTGGGCGGTACGGCGGGTCAGCAATAGCTGCAGGCCCTGCGGTCTGTCGACCAGCGGCACCAGCACCGCCGCCGCCGCTGGCGTACGTGCGCTCAGCAGGCCGCCATCGCCCGGAAGTTCGACCTGCCAGTGCGGCGGCGCGTGGAAACGCTCTCGTATTGCCTGCGGCAGCAGCCGTGCCGCGGGCACGGCGGGCAGATGGGCGTCGGTGCCAGCGACCGGCACCGCTTGGGGATCGAGGATGGGTGGGCGCGACATGGCGTGCAAGCATAGAGCGCAAAAGAAAAAGCCGCCCGAGGGCGGCTCCTTCGAGACCAGCTGTGCCTGGAAAATCAGGCCAGCTTTTCCTTGATACGTGCCGACTTGCCCGAGCGCTGACGCAGGTAGTACAGCTTGGCGCGGCGGACATCACCGCGACGCTTGACTTCGATCGAGGCGATCAGCGGGCTGTACAGCTGGAAGGTACGCTCGACACCCTCGCCGCTGGAGATCTTGCGCACGATGAAGCTGCTGTTCAGGCCGCGGTTGCGCTTGGCAATCACAACACCTTCGTAGGCCTGCACGCGCTTGCGGGTGCCTTCAACGACGTTGACGCTGACGATCACGGTATCGCCAGGGGCGAACACGGGAATGGTCTTGTTCAGACGAGCAATTTCTTCTTGCTCAAGGGTTTGGATCAGGTCCATGGAGTTCTCCAAGTGATCATGCCGGCGCAGGATTTAAGCCAGGGTTGAAGCCGCGGGCTTGATGGAGAACACCAAGCGCCGCGTTTTCGTACTGGCCTTGTCGCGCACCTGGAAAAATCGGTGCGCAGCCCGGCAGAGGATCGGAAACCCACGATTATAGCTGAGCTGAAGACGCAGGCAAGGTAGCGAGGTACTTCTCGTCCGCACGACTGAGTTTGGCCGCGCGGCGTGCCGCCTCGATCAGGTCCGGGCGCCGCTGCCAGGTCAGCGCGAGGGAACGCTCGCGTCGCCAGCGGGCAATCTGGGCATGATGGCCGGACAGCAGCACCGGCGGTACCGGCAGTTCACCGTCGGTGGTTTGCAGGACCTCGGGGCGGCTGTAATGGGGGCAGTCCAGCAGACCGTCGGAGAAGCTGTCCTGCTGATGCGAGGCCGCGTCGTTCAGCACCCCCTGCTGCAGGCGCGCGATCGCATCGAGCAAGGCCAGCGCCGGCAGTTCACCGCCCGACAGCACGAAGTCACCCAGGCTGAGCTCGAGGCTCACATGGCGGTCGAGGAAGCGCTGGTCTATGCCTTCATAGCGACCACAGACCAGGACCGCACCTGGGCCCTGCGCCAGTTCCTGCACCAGCGCCTGGTCTATGCGGCGCCCGGTGGGGCTGAAGTGGATCACGGCCGGCGCGGCTTCGCCGCTCGCTGCGAACCGATCAGTCTTGATCGCCGCCAGCGCGCGCTCCAGCGGTTCGACCAGCATCACCATGCCAGGCCCTCCGCCATAGGGGCGGTCGTCCACCCGGCGATAGCTGTCCTCCGCATGGTCGCGCAAGGGCCACAGCTTCACATCGACCTGGCCGCTCTCGAAGGCGCGACGCGTCACGCCACAGCGCAGCGGTGCCTCGAACAGCTCGGGGAACAGGGTGATCAGGTCAAAGCGCATCGCGCGCCCGTCGCGGTCGGTCCGCGGCTCAGTAGTCGAGACCCCAGTCGACGATGATGCGACGCTCTTGCAGGCTCACATCGTCGACAAAGGCGGCAACAAAGGGGATCAGGCGCTCCTGATCGGGCTTGATCGGCGGGGTCAGCTCCGGCGGCACGATGCGCAGCACGCTGTGCGGGCCGGTGTCCATCAGGTCGCTGACGGTGCCGAGAACTTCCCCCTGGCGGTTCACCACGGTCAGGCCGATCAGATCAACCCAGTAATACTCATCCGGATTGGCCTTGGGAAAGACCGATCGGGAAACAAAGATGCGGGCGCCGCGCAGCGCTTCGGCAGCACTGCGATCTTGCACGCCCTCTGCATTGCCGACCAGGCCATCGCCGTGTTCGCGCAAAGACAGAATCTTCAGCAGCGCCGGCAAGGCCTTGACGGATTTGACCGCAGGCACCGGCTTGGCCTGCTCGCTGGGCTTGAGAAACCAGCGGCGGGCAGAGAAAAGCGCCTGGGCATCGAGGGAGTAGGACTGAACCTTGAACCAGCCCTTGACACCCCAGGCATCGAGAATGCGCCCGACCTCGATGGCATCGTCCGGCCAGGCCGGCTCCATGCTGGCGGCTGCCTGCCGCTCGTCGGGCGCCATCCCAGTCACCTCAGGCCGCAGCCTTCTTGCTCTGCTCGACCAGACGAGCGACGGTGGGCGACAGCTGGGCGCCAACGCCCACCCAGTAGCTCACGCGGTCCATGGCAACGCGCAGGGGCTCGGCAGCACCGGAGGCGACGGGGTTGTAAAAACCCACGCGCTCGATGAAGCGGCCGTCACGGCGCTGACGGCTGTTGGCAACGACGATGTTGTAGAAGGGGCGCTTCTTGGAGCCGCCGCGTGCGAGTCGAATCACGACCATGATGAGTCCTTAGATGATCAGTAAAGCGTTCCACCGCACCAGGAGACACTCAGGGCGAGCAGATCGAAACAGCAGCCTTTCCTTGCCGGCTGCCCTTGAAAACCTTGGGCAAGCAGACATCGACCGACTACTCGGGTTCAGCGCTGTAGATACGCCAGCCGCCCCAGAACAGGCTTCGCTGACCAGCACCAAAACCCGGCATTATAAACTCAGCTCCAGCGCCGAATACCGGCCCCATTCACAAATAGCGCAAGCAAGCACAATTCCATGCTGATACGCCCGAGCACCGAGGCCGATCTCGCCGCCATCCAAGCCATCTACGCCCATGCCGTCCAGCATGGCACCGGCACTTTCGAAACCGAGGTACCCGATCTCGCTGAGATGACGCGCCGACGCAGCGAGGTACTGGGGCGGCAGCTGCCCTGGCTGGTGGCTTGCGAGGGTGAGACGGTGATCGGCTACGCCTACGCCAACTACTTTCGCCCACGTCTGGCCTACCGCTTCTGCCTGGAGGATTCCATCTACCTGCATCCCGAGCATCAGGGCAAGGGCACGGGCCGGCTGCTGCTGACGGAACTGATCGCGCGCTGCGAGGCCCTGGGGGCACGACAGATGCTGGCCGTGATCGGCGACGCGGCCAACCAGGGCTCCATCGGCGTTCATGCCGCCCTGGGTTTCGAGCACACCGGCAAGCTGGCCAATGCGGGCTGGAAATTCGGTCGCTGGCTGGACGTGATCCTGATGCAGCGCCAGCTGGGCCCGGGCGCCGACAGCGCACCGGAGCAGTCATGAGCAGCGCCCGCTACCGTTCCAAGACCGTGGCGGCCTGGGCCGCGCTGCTGCTGGGCACCCTGGGCCTGCATCGCTTCTACCTGCATGGCCCGGGCGACAAGCTCGCCTGGCTTCATCCGGCACCGACCCTGCTGGGCTTGTACGGCCTGCAGCGCATGGACCAGCTGGGACAGGACGACCGCCTGAGCTGGCTGCTGATGCCGCTGCTGGGCCTGATGCTGGCCATCACGATGGGTCATGCCATCTTCTACGGTCTGACCAGCGACGAGCGCTGGAATGCCCGCTACAACGCCGCAGGCGGCAAGTCCGGCGCCCCCAGCGGCTGGGGCGCCGTGATCGCTGCCGTGCTGGGTCTGCTACTGGGTGGCACGGCGCTGATGGCCACCATCGCCTTCAGTGCCCAGCGCTATTTCGAGGCGACAGCCGAGACCGTCGCCTGGCGGCGCTGAACACTCAGAACAGCGAGAAACTCAGCCAGTAGCAAATGCCGGCGATGAAGGCCGAGGCCGGGATCGTGAATATCCAGGCCCAGACGATATTGCCGGCCACGCCCCAGCGCACCGCCGAGGCTCGCTGCACCGAACCCACGCCGACGATGGCGCCGGTGATGGTGTGCGTGGTGGAGACGGGAATGCCCAGCGAGGTTGCGAGGAACAGGGTGATGGCACCACCTGTTTCAGCACAGAAGCCCCCCACCGGCTTGAGCTTGGTGATCTTCTGGCCCATGGTGCGCACGATGCGCCAGCCGCCGAACATGGTGCCCAGGCCGATCGCGATATAGCAGACCCAGATCACCCAAGCCGGCGGATGGGTGTCGCTGGCCGCCATATAGCCCGAAGCCACCAGCAGCATCCAGATGATGCCAATGGTCTTCTGTGCGTCATTGCCACCGTGGCCGAGGCTGTAGAGGCCGGCCGACACCAGCTGCAGCCGACGGAACCAGCCATCGACGCGCAGCGGTGAGGTGCGCCGGAACAGCCAGGCGACGATCACCATCAGCAGCGAGCCGAGCACAAAGCCCAGAAATGGCGAGACGAAGATGAAAAGCACCGTCTTCAGCACGCCGCCGGCAATCAGCTTGCCAACGCCAGCCTTGGCAATCACCGCGCCGACGATGCCGCCGATCAGCGCATGCGATGAGCTGGACGGGATGCCATACCACCAGGTGATGACGTTCCAGGCGATCGCACCGATCAGCGCGCCAAACACCACATGGTGGTCGACGATGCCCGGCTCGACAATGCCCTTGCCTATGGTCTGCGCCACCTTCAGCTGGAAGAAGGCAATGGCGATGACATTGAAGAAGGCGGCAAACAGCACCGCCTGCTGGGGCTTGAGTACACCGGTCGAGACCACCGTGGCGATGGAGTTGGCCGCGTCATGAAACCCGTTCATGAAGTCGAACAGCACGGCCAGTACCACCAGCATGGCCACGACCCAGAACGCTATTTGTAGCGATTCCATCTTGCCGGACCGCTCAGGAGTTCTCGAGGACGATGCCCTCGATCAGATTGGCCACGTCTTCACACCGATCCGAGATCGACTCTAGCTGCTCGTAGATGGCCTTGAGCTTGATCAGCTCGCGCACATCCTCCTGCTCGCGGAACAGCTTGGACATGGCCGAGCGCATCACCCGGTCGGCGTCCGACTCCAACTTGTCGATCTCTTCACAGGTCTTGATCGCGGCCTCGGCCGTCTTGGGTTCGCTGAGCTTGGGCAGCAGGGTCACCGCATGCTGTACCCGCTCGCAGCATTTCGCGCTGAGTTCGCCCAGGCGCAGCACCTCATCGGGAATCGAACGCACGTCGTAGAGCGACATCGTCTCGGTCGAGTCCTGCAGCAGATCCAGGATGTCGTCCATCGCATTGATCAGGCCATGGATCTGTTCGCGATCGATCGGGGTGATGAAAGTGCGATGCAGCAGTCGATTGACCTCGGCGGTGACGCGGTCAGCCTGGTGTTCGGCCTTGTCGACTTCGGCGGCGTACTTTTCGCGCAGCGTGAGGTCGTTGTAGTTCTGGATCATCAGCATGAAGGCGCGTGCGCCCTCGACGATCTGATCCCCATGTTCATTGAAAAGCTCAAAAAAATTGCCCTCACGGGGCAGCAGCTTGCCGAAAAGCATCAGAGACTCCGGTTTCTTTTGCACCGCAGACCTGGCTCGGCGGCGCACTGTGTCGCTTGCGATTCATGAAACTGTCACAAACCGCAAAGACCGGATTGTAGTGGGGCGAACTCAGCGCCTATGCAGCGGCTGCCCCAGACGCTGCAGCGCCTGCCCGGCCACCGCCGGCAGATAGCTATCGAGTCGAGCCGCCCCCGGCAACACGAGGTCCGGCGCCAACTCCAGTAGCGGGCGCAGCACGAACGCCCGCTCGTGCAGGCGCGGGTGCGGCAGCACCAGGCGCTCGCTGGCCAGCCGCACCGGGCCGTACAACAGCAGATCCAGGTCCAGCGTGCGCGGCGCATTGCGGTAGGACCGCTCGCGTCCTTGCTGCAACTCGATGGCCTGCAAGGCATCCAGCAGCGCCTCCGCGCCCAGACTGGTCTGCAGGCGGGCCACCGCATTCAGATAGTCGGGACCCTGTGCATCGACCGGGCTGCTGAGCCAGGCTGAGGAAACCGCATCGAGCCGGCTGCCGGGCAGACGATCCAGCGCCCGCAGCGCCGTCTCCAGCGCGGCCCGCAGATCGCCCAGATTGGCACCCAGACCGATGAAGGCCTGCACCGGCGGGGCCGGCAGTGCAATGCTCATGCCGGGTCGCCGGACCCCGCCGTCGCGCCAGCGCCGGCCGCGCTCCGGCCACCGGGCTTGCGACGCCGGCGGCGCTTGCGTGCCGGTGCTGCCCCCTCCTCGGCCACTTCGCCTGCCGTCTCTCCAGGCGCCTCAGCGGACGGCGCGGCACCACTGACGCTCGACGCTGCCGCACGCGGCAGGCGATGAACCTTGCCGCCGCCGCTGCGACGCTGGCTCTCGCGCACCTGATCCAGCAGGGCGCGGCGCTCCTCCTCGTCGCCCAGGGCAAAGTCCTCCCACCAGTCCACCAGGCTGGGCTCCACCTCGCCGACCTCGCTGCGCAGCAGCAGAAAGTCAAAACCGGCCCGGTAGCGGGCCTGATCGACGAGGCCATAGGGCCCGTTGCCACTGCGACGCTCGAAGCGCGGCTGCATCATCCAAATCTCGCGCATATCGGCCGCCAGCTTGCCGCGGCCCGAGATGTCGCCGATGCGGGCATCGAAGACCTCGTCGATCGCCTGCTGCAGCGCCGGCACCGGCGCCTCGCCGCCCTCACGCAGCCGCTCCCAACGGCTCTGCACTTCGTGCCACAGCATGCAGGCCAGCATGAAGCTGGGTGCTACGCTGCGACCTTCGACCACGCGACGATCGGTGTCCTCGAAGGCGCGGCGCACGAAATCACCCCGCGCCCCTGGGTGCAACTTGCCCTCGGCATCGAGCACCGCGTCCAGCACCGGGAACACGCCACGCGCCAGACCTTGGCGCCGCAGCTCTTCCAAGCTGGCCAGCGAATGGCCGGTCTGCAGCAGCTTGATCATCTCGTCGAACAGGCGCGAGATCGGCACATTGCTCAGCAAGGCCGCCATGGACTTGACCGGCGCGCGGGTGGCAGGCTCCAGCGCAAAGCCCAGCTTGGCGGCAAAACGCACCGCACGAATGATGCGCACCGGGTCCTCCCGGTAGCGGGTCTCGGCGTCGCCGATGATGCGCAGCACCCGGGCACGCGCATCGCCCAAGCCGCCGTGGTAGTCCACCACCAGCTGGCGCTGTGGGTCGTAGTACAGCGCATTGATCGTGAAGTCCCGCCGTGCCGCATCCTCGATCTGAGGCCCCCAGACGTTGTCGCGCAAGACCCGACCCTCGGCATCGACCACATGGGATTTGCCGGCCAGTTCCTCCTTGGAGGTCTTCTCGTTGCCGGCCACCTGCTCGGCGCTGTCGTTGGCCAGCAGTGCGCGGAAGGTCGACACCTCGATCACCTCGTGCTCGCGCCCCCGGCCATAGACCACGTGGACGATGCGGAAGCGCCGGCCGATGATGAAGGCGCGGCGGAACAGCGCCTTGACCTGCTCGGGCGTCGCATTGGTGGCCACGTCAAAGTCCTTGGGGCGCATGCCCAGCAGCAGGTCGCGTACCGCGCCACCGACGATATAGGCCTCGAAGCCGCCGTCGGTCAGGGTCTGCACCACCCGTACCGCACGCTCGTCCAGCAATTCTGGGTCGATGCGATGCTCGTCCACGCCGATCTCGCGGCGCTGGCCCAGCACGGTCTTGCTGGACTTGGCAGCCTTGGCGGCGCGTGCCGCCGCCGGCTTGCCCAGCAGCTTGTCGATGAATTTCTTGATCATGCGAAGAGTTTCAGTTGAGGCCAGCCGCGCGCGGCCGCAATCGCGGCCAGGGCCGGTGTCGGATTGGTCGCCACCGGATGGCTGACCTGTTCCAGCAGGGGCAGATCATTGATCGAGTCGCTGTAGAAATGGACGCGCTCGAAATCCGGCCATTGTCGCCCCAAGCCGGCCAGCCATTGATGGACCCGCGCAATCTTGCCCGCCTGGAAAGAGGGCACACCCTGGATTGCGCCGGTGTAGCGCCCATCCGGCGTGCGCGCCAGGTCCACCGCGATCAGGTGCTCGACGCCGAAAGCGGCAGCGATAGGCGTGGTGACGAAGGCATTGGTGGCGGTGACGATGGCCACCAGATCGCCGGCCGCCTGATGCCGGCGCACCAGGTCCAGCGCCGGCGGCAGCAGCATCGGTGCCATCACCTCGTCCATGAAGCGCTGGCGCGCCGCGAAGGCTTCTTCCAGCGGACGCGAGCGCCAGACCGAGGTGGCGAAGTCTATATAGGCGTCCAGATTCAGCGCACCGGCCTGGTACTCGGCAAAAAAGGCGTCGTTGCGGCGCCGCCATTGCTCGCCGTCGGCCCAGCCGATGTCGACCATGAAGCCGCCGAAGGCATGGTCGGAGTCATGCGGTATCAGGGTACCGTCGAGATCGAAAAGCGTGAGGTTCATGAATGTCCTTGGTCGGCCAGCATCTGGCGCAGCAGCGGCACGGTGACAGCCCGCTTGCTGGCCAGCGCGAATTCGTCCAGACGGTCCAGCAAGGCCATCAGGTGTTTGAGATCACGGGCGAAGCGGGTCAGCAGATAGTCCATGACCTCGTCGCTCAGGAAAATGCCGCGACGGTCGGCGTCGCGGCGCAGTGCCGCCCTCACCTCATCCTCGCCCAGCGGCTGCAGCGCATAGATCGGCCCCCAGCCCAGGCGGCTGCGCAGGTCTTCGCGCAACGGCAGGTCCACCGGCGGCGCGGCACCGCAGGCCACCACCGCCAGGCCATGGCTGGCTGCCTCGATGAAGAGCTGGAAAGCCGCATGCTGCTGGCCGGCGTCATAGCGCTCGCAGTCGTCCATCAGCAAGAGGCTGGGCTGGCTGGGCAGTTCCCAGGGCAAGGCGGTATCGGCGTCGTACCAGCCCACCTGGGCTCCGGCCGACTGCCAGGCACCGGCCAGCGCGCGCAGCGCATGGGTCTTGCCGCTGCCGGGCGGCCCCCACAAAAAGACCGGTGGCTTGCCCGGCCGCAGGCTCTTGAGCTGAGCCAGTGCGGCGGCGTTCGCGCCAGGCAGGAGGTTATCAAAAGTGAAAACCGGCTCGGGGCCCAATGACAGCGGAATCTGCTTCAAGAGCGGCTCAATCCTGGTGATTGCGAGTGGACCGCAGCGCGGGGTGGTGGGAGGACAGGCGGTTCTTCATGGGCGGCAGCGATTCTATAAGGCAGCCGCGCGGCGACCGCCGTCGCCGCGCCGCCCACCGTTCAATGCAGCGAGGGTCCCGGCCGACTCTGCAGACGCCGCAAATGCTGCCGCAGCAGCGCTGCATCGTCAGCCAGCGGGCGCAGGCTCAGATAGCGCTGCAGATCGGCGGCCGCGGCAGCATCATGACCCAGCGCCTCCAGCGTCAGCCCGCGATCGCGCAGTTCCCGCGCATCATCCGGCAAGAGCAGCAGCAAGCGCTGCTGCACCGCCAACAGGCGCTGCAGATCGCCGTTCGCCCGGTGGATCTCCTTCAGATTGCGCAGCATGCGCACCAGCACCTCGCGCGGCGGTGCATCGCGCAGCACCTCTTCCAGCCGCAGCGTGCCGCTGACCTCGTCGCG
Source organism: Burkholderiaceae bacterium (assembly GCA_041920215.1). Classification (GTDB taxonomy): domain Bacteria; phylum Pseudomonadota; class Gammaproteobacteria; order Burkholderiales; family Burkholderiaceae_C; genus JAYRSJ01. The sequence continues at coordinate 126,416 of JAYRSJ010000006.1, forward strand.
GTACGGCAGCAGAGCTTCGTCCAGGGCCTGACGCGACAGGGTCTGGCAGCTGAACGGATCCAGCACCACCTCCCCTTGGGGCAGATGCAGTTTGACAAGGAAATGCCCGGGGAAGGCCACACCGGCCGCACGCAGCCCGATTTGGGCCGCCAGCTCCATATAGATCAAGGCCAGCGTGATCGGAATGCCACGTCGGGTGAGCAGCACGCGGTGCACATAGCTGTTCTCGCTGGCGTAGTAGTTGTTGACATTGCCGGCAAAGCCCAGCTCGTCATGGAAGAAGTGGTTCAGCAGACGCAGCTTGTGCAGAGCGGTCGCGTCAGGCGCCAGGCGCCGCGACAGCTTCAGTGCCAGCGCATCAACCTCCGCCAGCACGGCCTGCACGTCAAGCAGCGGGCTTTCGTCCTGCGCAATCGCAATCGCCGCCTCCAGCAGGTTCAGGCTGCGGTCGTCGGCAACCAAGGCGGCGAAGAATTCCAGCGCCGTCGGGGCGCGGCTGGGCAGCGACGCGGACATGGTCGGAGTTTAGGCCCGTCGGGCGAACTCGCGCAGCCGCAAGCCCGATAGCGCCAGCATGCCGAAGTACAGCAGGGCCGAGGCGGCCAGACTGCCCGCCATCGCCAGTGCACGCAGGCCTTCAGTCTGGCCCAGGACGATCCAGTCCAGCTTGGTTGCCAGCAGGTACTGCAAGCCACCCATGACCGCACTGGCCAGCAGTACCCGCAGCACGAAGAGCGGCCAGCCTGCCGCCGGACGGTAGCTGCCCAGCTTGCGCAGGCCATACAGCAACCAGCTCGCGTTGATCAGTGCGCCGAGGCCTATGGACAGCGACAACCCGGCCACACCCAGCCAGGGGACAAAAGCCGCATTCATCAGCTGTGTCAGCACCAGCACGGTCACGGCAATGCGTACGGGCGTGCGGGTATCGAGCTTGGCGAAATAGCCGGGCGCCAGCACCTTGATCGCCACCAGGCCCAGCAACCCCGCACCGTAGCCCATCACAGCCAGCGTGGTCTGCTGCACATCGACCGCGCTGAAGGCCCCACGGTGGTACAGCACCGCCACCATGGGCTTGGCAAACAGCAGCAGCGCCACCGCGCAAGGAATGGCCAGCAGCAGCACCATGCGCAGCCCCCAGTCCAGCAAGGCCGAGTAGCGCTCCCCCTCCCCCTTGGCCTGCGCAGCCGAGAGCTGCGGCGTCAGCACCACACCCAGGGCCACGCCCAGCAAGGCGGTCGGAAACTCCATCAGCCGGTCGGCGTAGGTCAACCAGGACGCTGCACCCGGCCCGACGAAGATTGCGATCTGCGTGTTGATGACCAGGGACAGCTGCGCCACCCCCACACCCAGCAAGGCGGGCCCCATCATGCGCAGCACCTGCCCGACCCCCGGGTGTTGCCAGGCGGCGCGCAAGCGCGCCGGCGACATCCCGATGCGCGGCAGCACGCCCACCCGTTTCAGCGCCGGCACCTGTACCGCCAGCTGTATCAGCCCCCCCAGCATCACACCGATGGCCAGTGCGTAGATAGACCGTAGCCCCTGCTGCTCCAGCACGGGCGCAAGCCACCAGGCGGAGCCAATGACCGAGAGGTTGAGCAGCACCGGCGTCGCTGCCGGCAGCATGAAGCGCTTCCAGGTGTTGAGGATGCCTGCCGACAGGGCCACGAGGGACATGCAGCCGATATAGGGGAACATCCAGCGCGTCATCACGATTGCGGCCTCGCGCCCGTCGGCCGGCAAGCCAGCCCCCAGTAGCCAGACCAGCAGCGGTGCGCCGGCCACACCTAGCACACAGGTCAGCAGCAGTATCCAGAACAGCAAGGTAGCCACCGCGTCGATGAGCCCGTGCGTCGCCACATCGCCATCGCGAGCGCGGGTTCCCGCCAGCAGCGGGACGAAGGCCTGCGAGAACGCCCCTTCCGCAAACAACCGCCGCAGCATATTGGGGATGCGAAAAGCCACCTGGAAGGCGTCGGTCAGCGTGCTAGCACCAAACAGCGCTGCAATGATCTGCTCGCGGATCAACCCGGTGATGCGGGAAGCTAGCGTCATCACGGAAATCAGGGAGGCAGAGCGCAGCAAAGACATGGGCGACGGGAGTGGACAAGGCAGCGAGAGCGGCGGATTATGCGTGCCGCCCCTGACATCAATGAATGAAATTCAGCGGACTGACTTTGCCAATAGCTGGACAAAAGTGCTACACTCGCGGTCTTTGCACCATCTGGGTAAATACGCAATATGGCAAGCTCTTCCAAAGCCAAGAAGAAAACCGTCCGTTTGGCATCGGGTCGCAAGCGCGCCCGCCAGGACGTCAAGCTCAACGCCGCTAACACTGCGCTGCGCTCCAAATTCCGCACCGTCGTCAAGAACGTGCAAAAGGCCGTCGTCGCTGGCGACAAGACCAAGGCAGCCGAGCTGTTCAAGGCTGCCCAGGCTGTGATCGACTCGGTCGCTGACAAGGGCATCTTCCACAAGAACAAGGCCGCTCGCCACAAGAGCCGCCTGTCCGCCAAGATCAAGGCCCTGGCCGCCTAAATCCCAGATCTGGTGCAAAGAACAAGCCCGCTTCGGCGGGCTTTTTCGTTGCCGCCAGCAACCCCGGGTCATAAGAAGGGGCTCGCTCAGGCTCCTGCAGCCGCCGATCTGCGACCAGGCAAGTCGCCAAGCGCATGCATCTGGCGCGCGTCCAGCCATTGCACCACCGCGGCAGCCACCCATTGCGGATCATCCAGCGGCAAGTCATGGCCGGCCTGGGTGTGCAGGCGCAGCGGCACGCCCCAGGCGCGGCTGAGCGCTTGCGAGCAATGCCAGTCGATCAGCTGGTCGGATTTGCTGCACAAGAGCAGCACCGGCACCGTTGGCCCCACCCGACGGGCGCGGAACCGTATCGCCGCGAGCAACTGACGTAGGCCGTTGCGACGTCTCACCGGGTGCTGGCGCTGCAACTCCACCCAGCGGTCGAGCACCGGCTGAGGCTCCTTGACCAGGCGCGACGTCAGCGCCAGCACGCGCGACTCGCGCCATCGCACCCCCAGCTTCAGCAGACCAAGCGCCAGCAGCTTCCAGTAACTCGCAGGCCTGACCCGTCCCAGCAGCGGCTGATAGGGCTGCATGCTGGTGTTGATCAGCACCGTACCCAGCACCTCCTCGGGATAGCGGTAGGCCCAGTCGCAGGCCACCATCCCACCCAAGGACATGGCCAGCAAATAGCACCCTTGCCGACGTCCACGCCGCGCCAACTCGGCCCGGCAGGCCTCCACCATGGCAGGCACGCTGAGCGGGCTGGCTTGCCGGTACAGCACCCCATTGCCCGGCAAGTCCATCAGCAGCAACTCGACATCGGCCTGCTGCGCCAGTTCGCGCAGCAGGACCGCGGGGAAGTTGCCCCAATGCCCGCTTTCCCGGGCCAGGCCACGCAACAGCACCCAGCACTGGCGCGGCTGAGCTGCCTGTGCAGCGCCCGGCATGGTGACCGCGATCGTCGCCGAAGCGGCGCCCTCAGCGCCGCGGTTCGAGCCGCTTTCAATCAAGATCTCGCACTCCATGCCCAACGAGGCCAGCCAAAAACGGCGCGACCTATTACATCAAGCCACCCCGGGGCCAGGCAAGGCGCACACTCGCAAACCCCAGGCCCCTATCCCAGGGGTAGGCCCGCCTTTCAGGACTTGTCGCTGCGTTCAGGCAACAAACAGGCCTCGGCGACCTGCAGATGGTTATCGCGGGCGAAGTTCATCACGAAGTCCCAGGCCATGGGTTCGATGCTTTTCAGCGCTTCATTGACGATCACGCATTTGACGCCATTGATCACCCGCGGCACGCAGTAGGGCGAGTAGCCGATATGCGCGCCCGGCCCCGCCTTGGCGCCGCCAGGACGGAAACAGGACATGGCGCCAGCCAGTCGTTCGGCCCAGTCACTGGGCCTGAAAGTGCGCCCATCCAAGGTCAGACCCTGGATAAAGACTTCACGCGGCTTCGGGGGCAGGCTCATGGCGGCTTGGCTGTTCGGGTACGGCCGGAACGGGCCGCGCCCGTATCGTCGCGGCGGACGCTTACGGCAAAGCCGCTATTGTGCCCTGGATGTGTTGCGCCGCAGCACGGCGCCTCGCGATCGCGGCGCAAATCGCGCAGCCGATGCGCTGCTGTTCACGGCCGCGGCGGGCGCGCCTCATAGAATCGCCCTCTTCTCTTGCGCTCGCTCAACCCCGGAGACCTGATGAACGCGACCACCTCGCCGACCGAACCGCACGTCATGCAAACCTATGGCCGTCTGCCCATCGCCTTGTCGCATGGCCAGGGCTGCTGGGTCTGGGATGTCGAAGGTCGACGATACCTGGATGGTCTGGGCGGCATTGCGGTCAACACCCTGGGGCACGCCCATCCCAAGCTGGTGCCCGCCTTGCAGGAGCAGATCGGCAAGCTGATCCACACCAGCAACTATTTCCATGTGCCGCTGCAGGAAACCCTGGCCGCCAAGCTCTGCGAGCTGTCCGGCCTGAGCAATGTTTTCTTCTGCAACAGCGGCCTGGAGGCCAACGAGGCCGCGCTGAAGATTGCCCGCAAATACGGCAACGACCGCGGCATCACGCCGCCCGAGGTGCTGGTATTCGAGGGGGCCTTCCATGGCCGCTCGATCGCTACGCTGTCGGCCACCGCCAACCCCAAGATCCACGCCGGCTTCGGCCCGCTGGTGCCGGGCTTCGTGCGCGTGCCGCTGAACGATATCGCCGCGGTCGAGGCCGCGCTGAAGGCGCATCCGAACATCACCGCGATCTTCCTGGAAACCATACAGGGTGAAGGCGGCATCAACTCGGCGCGCATCGAGTTCCTGCAGGCGCTGCGCCGCGTCTGCGATGCGCACGATCTGCTGCTGATGTTGGACGAGGTGCAATGCGGCATCGGCCGTACCGGCAAATGGTTCGCGCATCAGTGGGCCGGCATCCAGCCGGATGTGATGCCGCTGGCCAAGGGCCTGGGCTCGGGCGTGCCGATCGGTGCGGTGGTTTGCGGCCCGCGTGCGGCCAAGATCCTGCAGCCGGGCAACCATGGCACCACCTTCGGCGGCAACCCGCTGGCCATGCGGGCCGGCGTCGAGACGCTGCGCATCATGGAGGAGGAAGGCCTGCTGGCCAATGCCGCCACCGTGGGCGCCGCCTTGAAGGACGGACTGGCGCGGGAGCTCGCCGGCGTTGCTGGCGTGGTCGAGGTGCGCGGCCAGGGCCTGATGCTGGGCATCGAGCTGGACCGCCCCTGCGGCGCCCTGCTCGCTCAGGCGCTGCAGGCCGGCCTGCTGATGAGCGTTACCTCGGACAAGGTGATACGCCTGGTGCCGGCCCTGATCCTCAGCGAGGATGAAGCGGCGCAGATCGTCGCCATCCTGGCACCGCTGGTCAAGGCCTTCCTGTCGCAGCCCAAGCCATGAAGCCCGGAGACAGCCTGATGCGTCACTATCTGCAGTTCAAGGACTTCCGCGCCGAGGAATACGCCTATCTGTTCGAGCGCGTTGCCATCATCAAGCGGCGCTTCAAGAACTACGAGAAGTACCAGCCGCTGGCCGACCGCACGCTGGCCATGATCTTCGAGAAGGCCAGCACCCGCACCCGTGTGAGCTTCGAGGCCGGCATGTACCAGATGGGCGGCTCGGTGGTGCACCTGACCACCGGCGACAGCCAGCTGGGCCGCGCCGAACCCATCGAGGACAGCGCGCGGGTGATCAGTCGCATGGTCGATCTGGTGATGATCCGCACCTTCGAGCAGACCAAGATCGAGCGCTTTGCGGCGCACTCGCGAGTGCCGGTGATCAACGGCCTGACCAATGAGTACCACCCCTGCCAGATCCTGGCCGATCTGTTCACCTTCATCGAGGCGCGCGGCATGGACCGGCGCGGCGCCACCGATATCGACTGCCTGAAGGGCCGGGTCGTTGCCTGGGTGGGCGATGGCAACAATATGGCCAACACCTGGCTGCAGGCGGCCGAGATCCTGGGCTTCACCGTCCATGTCAGCACGCCCAGCGGCTACGAGATCGACCCAGTGGTCGCCGGCATCAAGAACGCCGACTGCTACAAGGTCTTCAAGAACCCGCTGGACGCCTGCCGCGGCGCCGATCTGGTGACCACCGATGTCTGGACCAGCATGGGCTACGAGGCCGAGAACGAGGCGCGCCGCAGCGCCTTCGCCGACTGGTGCGTCGATGCCGAGATGATGGCGCTGGCCAAGCCCGATGCGCTGTTCATGCACTGCCTGCCCGCGCATCGCGGCGAGGAAGTCACGGCCGAGGTGATAGACGGCCCGCAGTCGGTGGTCTGGGACGAGGCCGAGAATCGCATGCATGTGCAGAAGGCCTTGATGGAGTACCTCCTGCTCGGGCGCATCGGCTGACGCCCTGCCTGCCGGCCAGCTCAGCGCGGCTTGATGCTGCCCTCGAGGCTGCCGGCCGGGTAGTAGCGCTGGAAGGCCTCCCATATCGCGGCACTGACCGCGGGGCGCTCCAGCCAAGCGACCAGCGCCTGACGATCAGGCTCGCTCAGCGCGGTGCGCGACACATAGGCGCCGCTGTCGGCCCAGGGCAGTTCGTCGACCGGCTCGCTACGCACCCGCTCGACCAGATGCCTGACCCTTGCATCGCTGTGCAGGGCGCCGATGAAGACCGAGGGGGCCATCACCGTCACATCGGCCAGGCCCAGCTCCAGCATGCGCGCCACCGACACCACATCGCTGTCCAGACTCAGCCGCCCCTGGGCCCGCAGGGCCTCGCTGAGCTGCTGATAGGCGCTGCCGTAGTCGAAGCCGCGCACGAGCACCACGCGCAACTCACGCCGCTGCAGCAGCTCGGCCAGGCTCTTCACCGGCGCGCGTTGGCCCTGCAGCGAGACCAGGGTCGGACGCGCCTGGATCAGCGGCACGAACACGCCCGCCTCGTCGCGCCGGGGCGAACGGCTGGCCGGAATCAGCAGATCGGCACGCCCGCCAAAAAACAACGCCTCGACTCTGGCGCGCGGCACCGGGTCGAACTGGAAACGGCAGCTCTGGCCCAGCATGCGCATCACATCCGGATAAACGCCGCTGATCTGGCTGTCGGCCACGATCACGCTCAGGCCTATCGGGGCCACCGGCACCTGCAGCGGCCGTGAGCAGCTGGCCTGGGCGGACGCGCCGGCCAGAGCCAGAGCCGCCAGCGCCAACGTAAGCACAGACGGGCTCCACCGCATGAACACCACAGGCGCTGACTGCAAGATTTACCCCCAGGAATTGCGCTACGCCAGCATAGCGCAGCCGCAGCCCGGCTAGCATGCGCGCCATGCGTCTTGCCCTAATCACCGATCTGCACGCCAATCTGGAGGCCTTTGAGGCATGCCTGGCCCATGCCCAGAGCTGGCCCTGCGAGCGCCTGGTCCTGCTCGGCGACTTTGTCGGCTATGGCGCCGATCCGGCCGCCCTGCTGCGTCGGGTGCAGCCGCTGGTTGCCGACGGGGCGATCGCGATCTGCGGCAACCACGACCTGGCGGTACTGCAAGGCCCGCTGCCCACCATGCATCCGGATGCGCGCGCCGCGGTCGAGTGGACCCGCGCCCAGCTCGATGCCACGCAGCTGGCTTTTCTCGCCGCACTGCCGATGAGCGCGCGCCTGGGCGAATGCCTGTTCGTGCATGCCAATGCCTATGCGCCCGAGCGCTTCGAGTACATCAGCAGCCGGGTCGAGGCGGTGCGCAGCCTGCAGAGCACCGATGCCCGCTACAGCTTCTGTGGCCATGTGCACGCTCCCATGCTCTACACCCTGGCCGCCACCGGCAAGGCCGGTGAGTTCGTGCCGGTGGCCGGCATGCCAATCCCCTTGCCCTCCAACCGGCAATGGCTGGTGCTGCCCGGCTCCTGCGGCCAGCCACGCGATGGCAATCCGGCGGCCTGCTATGCGCGCTTCGATACCGAGAGCCGCGAACTCAGCTTCGAGCGCGTGCCCTACGCCCATGAAGAGGCCGCCGCCAAGGTGCGTCGCTGCGGGCTGCCGCTGGCGGTGGCCGAGCGCCTGGCTGAGCGGCTGGAGCGCGGTGGATGAGCACCGCGCCCGGCACGCGCGAGGGCCCGCAGGCCGGCGCCATCATCGACGGCTTCCGCCTCGAAGCCCATCTGCACCAGGGTGGCATGGCCCACCTCTGGCAGGTCAGCCGCCTCGAACCGCTGGCCGACGAAGCGCCGCTGATCATGAAGCTGCCGCGCATCAAGGGCGGTGAAGATCCCGCCACCATCGTCGGCTTCGAGGTCGAGCAGATGCTGATGCCCGCATTGCGCGGCCCCCATGTGCCGCGCTTCGTGGCCCGCGGCGACTGGACCCGTCAGGCCTATATCGTGATGGAGCGCATCCAGGGGCCCTCGCTGCTGCCCAGGCTGGCCCAGGCCCCGCTGCCGCTGGAGGAGGTGATAGAGATAGGCGCCCGCGTCGCCGAGGCCCTGAGCGATCTGCACCGCCAGCATCTGGTGCACCTCGATGTGAAGCCCAGCAACATCATGTTCCGCGCCAGCGGCGCGGCGGTGCTGGTGGACTTCGGCCTGTCCCGCCACGCCCGCCTGCCCGATCTGCTGGCCGAGGAGTTCTCGCTGCCCATAGGCACCGGGCCCTATATGTCGCCGGAGCAGATCCGCCACCAGCGCAATGACCCGCGCAGCGATCTGTTCGCACTGGGCGTGATGCTCTACCACTTCGCCACCGGCGAGCGCCCCTTCGGCCAGCCCAGCACGGTGCATGGCCTGAAGCGCCGGCTCTATGTGGAGCCGCTGCCGCCACGCGCCATCCAGCCCGATCTGCCGCCCTGGCTGCAGGAGGTGATCCTGCGCTGCCTGGAGGTCCGGCCCGAGCGTCGCTACCAGAGCGCCGCCCAGCTCGCCATGGACCTGCGTCAGCCCGGCAGCATCATCCTGACGCGCCGCTCCGAGCTGCTGCATACCAGCGGCCCGGTCAAGCGCTTCAAGCGCTGGTTCTTCTCCCGCGATCAGGCACAGCCCGCGGCACCAGGCCGGGCCGGCGAGCCGCTGCAACGCAGCCCCATCGTGATGGCGGCGGTCGATATCGAGAACGGGGGGCAGGTCTTGCTGGACGAGTTGCGCGAGACGGTGCGGCGCATCGTACAGACCGAGGCTGGCGCCCGCCTGGCCTGCGTCAGCGTGATGCGCACCGCCCGCATAGGCATGGACGAGCTGACCGACGAGGCCGGCCGCAGCGTCCACGTCAAGCAGCTGGCCGCGCTGCGCCACTGGGCCCAGCCGGTGCTGCGCGGCCTGGCGCTGGAGGACGGCCGGCTGACCTTTCATGTGCTGGAGGCGCCCGACCCGGCCCAGGCCATCGTCGAGTTCGCGGCCAAGACCCAGGTCGACCATATCGTGATGGGTGCACGTGGCAACTCGGCGCTGCGCCGCTATCTAGGCAGCGTCTCGGCCCAGGTGGTGGCCCAGGCCGAATGCAGCGTCACCGTCGTGCGGGTGCCGCGCCTGGCGGCCGACAGCGAGTGATACTGGCGCACCATGAGTGACAACCCCTGCCTCGCCTGCGGCGCCTGCTGTGCTGCCTTCCGCGTCGACTTCGCCCGCGCCGAACTGCTGAGCGAGGGCGGTACCGTGCCCGATGGCCTCACCGTCGGCCTCAATGCCAGCCTGGTACGCATGCGTGGCACCGACCATGCCCAGCCGCGCTGCGCCGCGCTGAGCGGCAGCGTGGGCCAGCGGGCCGGCTGCGGCATCTATGAGTGGCGCCCCTCACCCTGCCGCGAATTCGGCCTGCGCGCGCCCATGGGCCTGGGCGACGAGGCCTGCGCACGGGCCCGCGCCCGCCACGGCCTGGCGCCGCTCTGATCGCCGCGCGCCGCCGCCCGGCTCACTGCAGGGTTCTGACCCGGCGCAAGCTCTCCAGCTTGGCGGTATAGCGCGAACGGTCAGCGTCCGTCGTGCTGTGCTCCTGTGCCAGCTGCAACTCGCGGCGCACCGCCTCGATATCGCGCAAGCCCAGATTGGCCAGGGCCAGCCAGAAGTGGAACTCCGGCGTGTAGGCGGCACGCGCAATCTCGCGCGCAAACCACTGCTTGGCGGCCGCGTAGTCGCCGCCGTGCATCGCCGCCACCCCCTGGTCGAAGAAGTAATAGGGCGGATGCGGTTGCAGGCTGCGCAGCCGCGCCTGCAACTGCTCGGCTTCGTCCAACTTGCCCACATCGTGCAGCGCCAGCACCATATTGGCCATCGCCTGCAGATTGCCGGGTTCCTCGCGCAGCAGCTGGGCAAACACCTGCTCGGCCGCCGCGATCAGGCCCTGGCGCCGGTAGATCACGCCCAGGGTGTTGTAGGCGATCAGCAGATGCGGGTCCTGCTGCACCGCCGCGCGGGCCCACCAATAGGCCTCGTTCGTCTGCCCCTGCTCCAGGGTTTCGGCAGCCCGGTTGTTCAGGTACATCGCAATCACCGTGTGCTCGGCCAGCGGGCGGCGGCGCTGACGGCGCAGATCCTCCTGCGGCAGGAAGTCTATGGTCAGCCGGTCGGCATCCAGCATGCGCACCGTCTGCGGCTCGCGGCGCGCGCCCAGGCTGATGTTGACATGGCCGGACAGGATGTAGAGCTGGCCGCTGCGCCGCCACAGCTCGTCCACATGGACATCGTTGAACTGCAGCGGCAGATCCAGCGCACGCGCAAAGGCAGCGGTCATCAGCACCAGCGACAGGCAGTTGCCGCGCCGGGCCGCGAAGGCCTCGGCCGCGTTGCGCGTGTTCTGGGCGTCGTAGTCCAGCTGCAGATCCTGACGGCTGTACAGCGCCTCGATCAGGCCCTGGCGCGGGCTGCCGCTGCGGCGTGCCAGCCGGGCGATGTCCTGCGCCAGATAGTCGCGCATCGCCGGGCTCAGGCGCAGCACCGCCTGCGGGTCCACCGGCTCGGCCGGCGGCTTGAAGGCGCTGTCCAGCAGCAGGCGCTGCGGCGGCGCCCCGGCCGGGGGCGCGCTGGCGCAGGCGCCCAGCAAGAGCAGGGGCAGCGAGAGGACACAAAGCCCGAGCGGACGCATCAGCAACAGCAGCAGCTTCATGGCAGGCCTCCGGCAACACCGCAGTAGCGCGGATTCGCGCTGTCCAATGCTAGCCCTGCCGGCGCCGCCGCGCCACGTCCAGCGCCCTCAGCGCATCAGGACAAAGACCAGGGCACTGCGTCCCGGCACCCGCAGCTGGCCGGACGCATCCAGGCGAGCCTCCGCCGCGACGCGGCGGTCCGCCGCCTCGGCCGCAAGATGCACAGGATGCAGCCGCCAGGCCTTGCCGGCCTGGTCCGGCAGCGCCAGGCTCTGGGTGTCTGGACTGGCGTTGATCACATAGAGCAGCTCGGCAAAACCGGCATCGTCCCGCCCTGCCCCGTCCAGATGCCCCAGCAGCAGCAGCGGGTTCTGCGCCGCGCCGCTGTTGGGAAAGCTCAGGCGGCGCTGCACCTCGGCCGCGCTGTCTAGCCGGAACAGCGGCGAGCTGGCGCGGATCCGCAGCAGGTCCAGCACTGCGTCACGGGTCCAGCGTATCTGGGCGGGGCTGGGCTTGATCGCCGCGGCCGCCGCCAGCAAGGGGCGGAACTGCGCGTAGCTGCCGGCGTTGTCGCCCTTGGGCGGCAGGCCGGTGCCGAAGAAGTTGTCGTTCAGACTCCAGTCCAGGCGGTTGAACCAATCGCCCGAGTCGTAGCTGTTGCGATCCAGCGATTTGGACCGCAGGATCTCGACGCCGGCATGGAGATAGGCCACGCCCTGGCTGAACAGGGTGTGGGCCAGGCCCAGCACCTGCACCCGCGCGCGCTCCTCGGCCGGGGTGGCCAGCGGCAGCTTCAGTGCGTTGTTGTCGAACAGGGTCTGGTTGTCGTGGTTCTCCACATAGTTGACCACCTCGCCCGGCGCCATCGCATAGCCGGCCCCCTGGGCCGCATAGTCGATCTGGCCCAGCGCCAGCGTCTGGCCCTGGAAGGTGTGCAGGCGGTAGTCGCGCAGCGTGCCGGCCAGACCCACCCGCATCAGATCGGCGGTGCGCAGCAGCTCGTCGCGGCTGGCCCGCTGGCCCAGGGCATTGGGCGCATAGTGCAGGCCGTTGAGCCAGCCCTGGCGGGCAATCAGCGCCGGGCCGCTGTCGCCAGCCCCGCCGCCGCGGGCCGCATCGCGGGCCCGGTCGCTGAAGGTGCCGATGCCGCTACCGCCCAGCGAGCGCTGCGAGGCCTGCACAAAGCGCGCCCCATCGGCCACCTCGCCGAAGTTCCAGCCCTCGCCCAGGAACTGTACCTCGCGGCCCAGCTCCCGGCGCAGGCGCTGCTGCATCGCCTCCATCACCGCGCGCGGCTGGTGGCCCATCAGATCGAAACGGAAGGAAGCGATCTTGTATTCGCGCGCCCACAGCAGCACCGAGTCGCTCATCAGCCGCGCCATCATCATCCGCTCGGTGGCGGTGTTGTCGCAGCAGGTCGAGCGCTCGATCGCGCCGCGGGCGCTGTAGCGGTGGTAGTAGCCGGGCACGATGCGGTCCAGCACCGATTTCTCGTGCAGGCCGGCTGCCGCCATATGGTTGTAGACCACGTCCATGCCCACGCGCAGGCCGCCCGCGTGCAAGCCCATCACCAGCTCGCGGAACTCGCGCACCCGCGTGGCGCCATCGGCCGCGTCGCTGGCATAGCTGCCCTCGGGCGCGTTGAAGTGAAAGGGGTCGTAGCCCCAGTTGAAGCAGTCCCGGCCGGCCTGGGCCATCACCGCCGCCTGCTGGGCCTCGCTGTCGGGCGCGGCGGCGGGCACCACAGGGCTGCTGCAGCCGGCCTCGGGGATGGTCGCGATATCGAAGACCGGCAGCAGGTGCACATCGCTCAGTCCGGCATCGCTGAGCGCCCGCAGATGCCGCATGCCGCGCGAGCCGGCTTCGCCAAAAGCCTGGTAGCGACCGCGCTTGGCCGCCGGCACCGTGTCGTCGCCCAGCGAGAAGTCGCGCACATGCAGCTCGTAGACCACCATATCGGTATTGCCGCGCACCCGCTGCGGTATCCGGCTGGCCTCCCAGCCGGCCGGCTTCAGTGCCGCATCAGCCAGATCCGCGATATAGCTGCGCCGCGAATCGGTGTTGAGGCTGACCGAATAGGGATCGGTAACCCGGTGCAGCACCCGGCCCGCGCCCGGCTGCTGCACTTCGAGCAGATAGCTGTAGTAGCCGCCGCGCCAGTCGGCACGCCGCTGCAGCGACCAGAGCCCGCTGCGCGCATCGCGCTGCATCGGCAGGGCCGCCGTGGCCGGCGCGCTCGCATCGGGGTAATGGCACAGCAGCACCCGCCGCGCGGTCGGCGCCCAGAGGCGGAAGCGCGTCTGACCGCCTTGGAAGCTGACCCCCAGCGGCGCCGGATCGCGGGCCGCCGCCGCATAAAGCACATCCAGCACAGCGCCGGTCTGCAGTGCGGTGGCCCGCAAGACCTGACCCTGCGCATCCTCCTGCACCAGCAGCAGCTGCGACTGCAGCAAGCCAGCCAGGCGCTGGCGTGGCAGGGCCGGCAGGCCCAGGCGCTGGCCCGCGCCTATCCAGCCATGCGCGCCAGCCAGCGCGGGTGGCAAGGGGCCCGGCCGCGCCTGCAGCGCGATCGCCGCATCAGCGCCGCGCACCGCCGCGCCCACACTCACCGCCATGCCACCGCCGGCCGCATGATAGAGCCGGTAGCGCGTGCCGGCCGCGGCGGCCTCGCTGCCGGCCCAGAACAGCTCGTCCGCGCTGAGCCAATGGCCGCTGGCGTCCGCAGGCCAGGCACTGGCTTGCGGCGTCAGCGTCTGTGTCAGCGCCGCCGTGTCACAGGCCTGGCGCCCGTCGTCGGCCCAGGCTGGCGCGGCCAGCAGAGCCAGCGCCAATGCCGCTGCCAGCCAATGGCCCCTGCCGACCTCAAGCCTGGCACCCAGGTCCATATCGCGCTCCCTGTGTTGCTTGCAAATCATGAAAACATAGTAGCAAAACTACAAACACAGGGCATCAGAGGATTCCATTGCGAATTCAAAACTCCTATGCTCACGACAAACACAAACCCATCTTTTAAGTAGCTGTACTACATATCCGATGAACAGAACCGAGACAAGAAAGCAGGGCCTGCTGGCGCTGCTGCTGGTCACGCTGGGCGCTGCAGCCGCGGCCGCGCCGGCGGTGGATCTGAGCCCCGTGCCCAGGCAAGCGCTCGCCAGCCCGCTCAAGCCGGGCTGGCAGCATGGCGCGGTGATGGAAATCTTTGTGCGCGGCTACCAGGACAGTGACGGCGACGGCATCGGCGATCTGCCAGGCCTGACCGCCCGGCTGGACTATCTGCAGCAGCTGGGCGTCAGCGGCCTGTGGCTGATGCCCATCACCGCCAGCGCCGACCGCGACCATGGCTATGCGACCACCGACTTCCGCGCGATCGAGCCGCAGTATGGCCGTCTGGCCGACTTCGACACGCTGATCCGCGAGGCCCACCGGCGCGGCATCGCCATCATCATCGACTATGTGATCAATCACGCTGCCCGCAGCCACCCGCTGTTCGAGGCCGCGGCCGCCGACCCGCAAAGCCCCTGGCGCGACTGGTTCGTCTGGCAGCAGCGGGCGCCGCAGGGCTGGGACATCTGGGGCAAGAACCCCTGGTATGCGGCCGGCGACGCCCACTACTTCGGCACCTTCGGCCCGCATATGCCGGACTTCAATATGCGCAATCCGGCCGTCGTCGCCTATCACGAGAGCAGCCTGCGCTGGTGGCTCAACCGCGGCCTGGACGGCTTCCGGCTCGATGCGGTGCCGCATCTGATCGAGAACAGTGCACGAAACTGGAACGACCAGCCCGAGAGCCGCGCACTGACCGCCCGCTTCGCCCGCCTGATCCGCAGCTTTCCCGGCCGCCATGCGGTCTGCGAAGCCACGGCCGAGCCCCAGGCCTATGCCCGGCCCGAGGTCTGCGGCAGCGCCTTCGCCTTCGGCCTGGAGCGCCGCATCATCGCTGCCGCCCGCGGCGAGCCGCAGGCACCGGCCCTGGTGGCGGCCTTCTACCAGAACGCGCCGCCGACGATGGCGACCATGCTGGCCAACCACGACATCTTTGCCGGGCGCCGGGTCTGGGACCAGTTGCAGGGCGACGAGCGCGCCTACAAGCTGGCCGCCGCCAGCTATCTGCTGGGTCCCGGCATGCCCTTCATCTACTACGGCGAGGAGATCGGCATGGCTGGCGTCGAGAGCCTGCCCGGCGACGAGCCGCTGCGCGGGCCGATGAGCTGGAGCGCCGATCTGGGCGGTTTCACCCGCGCAGCGCAGGCCTACCGCCCGCTCGCGCCGAATGCCGCCAGCCATAACGCCGCCGCCCAGGCCCGCGACCCCGGCTCCATCCTGAACTTCTACAAGGCCATGCTGAAGCTGCGCCGCGAACTGCCGTCCATCGCCCGCGGCCGCCTGGCGGCGGCCCGGGTCGAGGGCCAGGTCCTGAGCCTGGAGCGCCGCCATGGCCGCGAGCGCAGCCTGGTGCTGATCAACTACGGCCGCGACGTGCAGGCGCTGGACCTGCCGCTGCGCCCCGGCAGCCACCTGCTGCCGGCCTATCCCGTCCAGTCAGCGGCCGTGCGCGCCGACACACGGGGCCTTGTGAACCTGCTGTTGCCCGCCCAGAGCGTCAGCGTCTACCGCCTCAGCCCGCCATGAGCCCGACATCGTTGCTACAGCGCCTGCTGGGCGCAATTTTCTTGAGCGCATGCCTGATGAGCCTCGGCCACGCCAGCCCCGAAGAACACCGGATCGACCGCATCGAGCCCCGCTCCTGGTGGGTGGGCATGCACAGCCCCGAGCTGCAGCTGCTGCTGCACGGCCCGCGCATTGCCGAGCTGACGCCACGGCTGCGCGCCTACCCGGGCGTGCAGCTCAAGAGCGTCACCCGCCTGGCCAGCGCCAACTACCTGTTCGTCGACCTGAAGATCGCCCGCGACGCCCGCCCCGGCGAGATCGAGCTGCAGCTGCTGGGGCGCGATGGCCAGACCGTGCTGAGCCAGCGCTATGCGCTGCAGGCGCGTGCGCCCGGCTCGGCCCAGCGCCTGGGCTTCGGCCCGCGCGATGCGATCTATCTGCTGGTGCCGGACCGCTTCGCCCAGGGCGATGCAGGGCTGAGCGCGCGCTCCGGCATGCGCGAGGGCCTGAACCGCAGCCAGCCCGGCGGCCGTCACGGCGGCGATATCGCCGGTCTGCGCCAGCGCCTGGACTACATCGCTGCGATGGGCTTCACCCAGATCTGGCCCACGCCCCTGGTCGAGAACAACAGCCCCGCCTATAGCTACCACGGCTACGCGGCCAGCGACTTCTATCGCATCGACCCGCGCTTTGGCACGAACGAGGATTACCGCGCCCTGGTGCAGGCGGCCCGCGAGCGCGGCCTGGGCTTCATCCAGGACATCGTGCTCAACCATATCGGCGCCAGCCACTGGTGGATGGCCGACCTGCCCAGTCCCGACTGGCTCAACCAGTGGCCGCAGTACACCGAGACCCACCATGCGCGCATGACGCTGCAGGACCCCTATGCGGCGGCCAGCGACCGCCAGCGCTTCGAGCGCGGCTGGTTCACCCGCAGCATGCCCGACCTGAACCAGCGCCAGCCCCAGTTGGCCCGTTACCTGATCCAGATGAGCATCTGGTGGGTGGAGTACGCCGGCCTGGCTGGCCTGCGCACCGACACCTACTCCTACTCCGACCGCGACTTCCTGGCGCGCTGGAGCCAGCGACTGATGCAGGAGTACCCGCGACTCAATATCGTCGGCGAGGAATGGAGCCCGCACCCGGCGGTGGTGGCTTACTGGCAGCGCGGCAAGAAGAACCACGACGGCTATGTCTCGCACACGCCCAGCCTGATGGACTTTCCGCTGCACGGGGCGCTGCTGGCGGCGCTGACCGAGGCCGACAGCCATGACGGCGGTCTCACCAAGCTTTACGAGGCCCTGGCCCATGACTTCGTCTACGCGGACCCGGCCCAGCTGCTGCTGTTCGAGGGCAATCACGACACGCCGCGCAGCTTCAGCGCGCTCAACGAGGACCCGGCCCTGGTCCGCATGGCCTGGGCCTATATGGCCCTGACCCGGCGCATCCCGCAGTTCTTTGCCGGCAGCGAGCTGCTGCAGACCAGCCCGCGCCAGCGCGACGACGGCGCGGTACGCGCCGATTTCCCCGGTGGCTGGGCCGGCGATGCAGTGGACGGCTTCAGCGGTAGCGGCCTGAGCCCGCAGGCCGCCGCGGCCCAGGCCTGGCTGCGCAAGCTGCTGAACTGGCGCAAGCAGGCCCGGGTGGTGCATGAGGGTGGTCTGACCCATTACGCACCGATGGACGGCCTCTACCTGCTGTTCCGCCACCTGCCCGGAGAGAAGACCGTGCTGCTGCTGCTCAACAAGGGCAATGCAGCCAAGCCCCTGGACATCGAGCGCTATGCCGAGATGCTTAAACCGGGCATGCAGGTGCTCGATGTGCTGAGCGGGCAGCAGCATCGCCTGGACGCTGATTTCAGGGTGCCGCCGCGCAGCGCGCTGCTGCTGCAGCTGCAGCAGCAACCCTGAAGAAAGCCCACGGCCGCTTCGGCCGGTGCGCCTGGCTAGGCCGGCAGGCGCAGCAGGGCCAGCGGCGCGCGGCCGCTGGCCGCGCTGATCAGGCCCAGCACACGGCCCGCTTCATTGCCCTGTTCCAGGCCCAGCATCTGCCAGCTGAAGCGCCAACCCCAGTTTCCACCCAGCACGCCGGGCGTGTTCATGCGGTGGCGGCTGTCCAGCCCCAGCACGTCCTGCAGCGGGAAGACCGCGATATTGGCCACCGAGTTGCAGCAGGCGCGGATCATCGCCCAGTGCACATCATGCGCGCCACAAGCCAGGTAGCTGCCGGCGAAGGCGCGCTCGCGCGGGCTGGCCGCCTCCCACCAGCCGCGCACCGTGTCGTTGTCGTGGGTGCCGGTGTAGGCCACGCTGGCACGCGGCCACATATGCGGCAGAAACTCGTGCTGGCCGTCGCCGCCGAAGCCGAACTGCAGGATCTTCATGCCGGGGAAGCCGCAAGCATCGCGAAGCGCGTGCACATCGTCGGTGATGAAGCCCAGATCCTCGGCGACGATGGGCAGCTGGCCCAGCGCAGCCGCAATGGCGTCGAACAAGGCCTTGCCGGGGCCGGTGACCCAGCGCCCGCGCTTGGCATCGGGGCTGTCGCCGGGAATCTCGTAGTAGCCGGCAAAGCCGCGGAAATGGTCGATGCGGAACACATCGGCCTGGCTCAGCGCACGCCTGACACGGGCCGTCCACCAGGCATAGCCCTCGGCGGCCATGCGCTCCCAGCGGTACAGCGGGTTGCCCCAGCGCTGGCCCTCGGCCGACAAGGCATCGGGCGGTACACCGGCCACCACGGTGGTCTGGAAGTTCTCGTCCAGATGGTAGAGATCGGGGCGGGCCCAGCAATCGGCACTGTCATGGGCCACGAAGATGGGCAGATCGCCCATGATGGCGACGCCACGCGCGTTGGCATAGGCCTTGAGCGCGCTGCACTGGGTGTCGAAGCACCACTGCACAAAGGTCCAGAAGGCGATCTCGTCGGCCTGCTCGCGGCGCACCTGGGCCAGCGCTTCGCCGTCGCGGCGCGCCAGCGCCGGGCTCCAGCGCCACCAGGGCTGGCCGCCCAGCGGCGAGCGTATGGCCATGAAGAGCGCATAGTCGTCCAGCCACTCGGCCTGGGACGCGCACCAGGCCGTATAGGCCGCCCGATCCGCCGCAGCCGCGCCGGCAAAGAAGCCGGCCGCGGCGGCGCGCAGCTGCTGCTCGCGCCAGGGGCAGACACGGCCATAGTCCACCCGCAGCGGATCGAAACCGGGATCGGCCGGCGCGGCCAGCCAGCCCTTCTCGACCAGCGGCTCCAGCGCCACCAGCCAGGGGCTGCCGGCAAAGGCCGAGACCCCCTGGTAAGGGCTGTCGCCCGGGCCTATCGGCGTGGTCGGCAGCATCTGCCACAGGCCCTGGCCGGCACCCTGCAGCCAGTCGACGAAGCGGTAGGCAGCCGGGCCGAAATCGCCCATGCCATGCGGGCCGGGCAGCGAGGTGGGGTGCAGCAGCACACCGGCAGTGCGTTGATTCAGATCCATGGCGTCTCAGTATCGCGGAGAGTTAGATGAGCGGTGTTGCAGCAGCAGCAGGCTGCGCGGTGGCGCCTCCAGGCCGGGACCCGGAAGCTGCTGCGGCGCTGCCAGGCCGGCGCTGCTGTCCAGCAGCAGCGCCCAGGCCGCTGCGTCGAGGCCGAAGTGCCGGGCCTGGGGTTCGGGATTGAAGACCAGGGCCAGGCGCGGCGTGTCGGCAGCGGCCGCGCGCAGCAGGCAGGCAAAGGCGCGCTGGCCGGCATCGTGCCAGTCCTGCAGCTGCATCTCCTGTCCATCGGGGCGCAGCCACTGGATGCTGGCGTCAGCCGCGTCGATCTTTGCGCCCGCCCCCGCCGGCACGAACCAGCGCCCATGCCGCAGCAGCGGCTCGCTGCGGCGCAGCTGCAGCAGCCGGCCGATAAAGGCGCAGAGCGAATCGCGCTGCGGCTGTGCCCAGTCCAGCCAGCCGATCGGACTGTCCTGGCAGTAGGCGTTGTTATTGCCGCCCTGGCTGTTGGCCAGTTCGTCGCCGGCATTGAGCATCGGCGTGCCCTGGGCCAGCAGCAGCGTGGCCAGCATCGCGCGGCGCACCCGCTCGCGCGCCTCGCATACGAACGGCTCTTCGCTGGGGCCTTCGATGCCGAAGTTCGCGCTGAGCTCGCCGTCACGGCCGTCGCGGTTGCCTTCGCCATTGGCCTCGTTGTGCTTGCGGGCGTAGCTGAGCAGATCGTTCAGCGTGTAGCCGTCGTGCACCGCGATGAAGTTGACCGAGGCACCGGGCGGCCGCTGGCCATGGTGGAACAGATCGCTGGAGGCGCTGAAGCGCCGCGCGAACTCGCCGCGGCTCACCTGCGCCGCGCCGCCCAGCTGATCGGCCAGCCAGTAGCCGCGCACCGCGTCGCGGAACTTGTCGTTCCACTCCAGAAAACGGCCGGGGAAGCGGCCCAGCTGATAGCCATGGTCGCCGGCATCCCAGGGCTCGGCGATCAGGTGCACGCTGCTGAGCACCGGATCCTGGCGCAAGGCGGTGAAGAACGCCGCCTGCGGGTCATAGCCATGGCGGGTACGGCCCAGCACCGGCGCCAGATCGAAGCGAAAGCCGTCCACCCCCATCTCCTGCACCCAGTAGCGCAGCGAGTCCAGCACCAGCTGGGTGACGCGCGGGTGGCGCACATTGAGCGTGTTGCCGCAGGCGCTGAGGTTCTCCAGCCGCGCCGGGTCGTCCTCGGCCAGGCGGTAGTAGCTGGCCTGGTCCAGACCGCGCAGGCTCAGCGTCGGGCCGTACTCATTGCCCTCGGGCGTGTGGTTGTAGACCACGTCCAGCACCACCTCCAGCCCGGCCTCGTGCAGGGCCTGCACCATGGCGCGGAACTCCCGCGTCACTGCGGCCGGATCGTCGCGCAGCGCGGCGCTGGCCAGGCGCGGGTCGGGGCAGAAGAAGCCCAGCGTGTTGTAGCCCCAGTAGTTGCGCAGGCCGGTGTCGGCCAGATGCGGCTCGTCGATCGCGTAGTGCACCGGCAGCAGGGACAGCGTGGTGATGCCCAGCGTCTTGAAGTGCGCGATGGCCGCCGGATGGGCCAGCGCCGCATAGCTGCCGCGCAGCGCCGCGGGGATCTCCGGATGCTGCATCGAGAAGCCCTTCACATGGACCTCGTAGAGCACCAGGTCCTGCAGCGCATGGCGCGGCGCGCTGGCGCGTGGGCCGGGCATGGCCAGCGGCGCGGCGACCCGGGCCTTCAGCGCCTGCGGCGCGTTGTCGCGCTCGTCCAGCGCCTGCGGGCCATCCGGATGGCCCAGCGGATAGCCGTGGTGCTCGGCCCGCCAGGCGAAGCGGCCGACTATTTCTCGCGCGTAAGGGTCCAGCAGCAGCTTGTGCGGATTGAAGCGGTGGCCCTCGTGCGGCGCATGGGGGCCCTGCGCCCGCAGGCCGTAGACCAGGCCGGCCGCCGCGCCCGGCAGGAACCCGTGAAAGACCCCATCCACCGGCCCCTGCAGCGCATAGCGACGCAGCTCGCGCTGGCCGGCGGCATCGAAGAGACACAGCTCGATGCCCGTCGCATGCGCTGAGAACACCGCAAAGTTGACTCCCCCATCGCGGCACTGCGCACCCAGCGGCTCGTGGCGACCGGGCTCGAGCCGCTCGGGCAAGGAATGAAGCAGGCTCATGCAGGCACCAGGAACAGGGTGGCCAGCGGCGGCAGCGTCAGCGTGAGCCGGCCGTCGGTGACGGGCAGGCGGGCTTCCCGATTGCCGGCATTGCTGCCGCCGTAATGGGATGAATCGGTGTTCAGCGCCTCGCGCCAGGCCCGCCCAGCGGCCGGGGCCGGCAGACGGTAGCCATGGCGCGGTACCGGCGTGAAGTTGCACACCACGATGACGCAGCCGCCCTGCCCGTCATGCCGGGCCCAGGCCAGCACCGACTGCTCGCGGTCCTCGGTCTGCAGCCATTCGAAGCCGGCGGCCTCGCAGTCCAGGCGGTGCAGGGCCGGCACGCTGCGGTAAAGCCGGTTTAGATCGCCCACCAGGCGCTGCACGCCGGCGTGGCGCGGGTCCTGCAGCAGCGCCCAGGGCAGCTCGACATCATGGTTCCACTCGCTGCTTTGCGCGAACTCCTGGCCCATGAAGAGCAGCTTCTTGCCCGGGTGGCCCCACATAAAGCCGTAGTAGGCACGCAGATTGGCGTAACGCTGCCACTGCGCGGCGTCATGAGGAACGTCCGGCATCTTGCCCAGCAGCGAGCCCTTGCCGTGCACCACCTCGTCATGCGAGAGCGGCAGCACGAAGTTCTCGCTGAAGGCGTAGACCAGGCCAAACGTCAGCTTGTCGTGGTGCCAGCGGCGGTGGATGGGATCCTCGCGCATATAGGCCAGGCTGTCGTTCATCCAGCCCATATTCCATTTGTAGTGGAAGCCCAGGCCACCGGCGCTGGTCGGCGCCGAGACCGCGGGGAAGCTGGTCGACTCCTCGGCCACGCTGATCGCACCCGGCGCCTCGCGGACCAGCAGCTCGTTGGTGCGCTTGAGCAGCGCGATCGCCTCCAGGTTCTCGCGCCCGCCCTGCACATTGGGCAGCCATTCGCCGGGCGGCCGCGAGTAGTCGCGGTACAGCATCGAGGCCACCGCATCGACCCGCAGGCCGTCCACCCCCCAGTGCTCGCACCAGTAGAGCGCGCTGCCGGCCAGCCACTGGGCCACCTCTTGACGGCCGAAGTTGGGAATCAGCGTGTGCCAGTCGCGGTGCAAGCCCTCGCGCGGGTCGGCGTACTCGTAGAGCGCCGTGCCGTCGAACTGCACCAGGCCGTGGGCATCGGCCGGGAAATGCGCCGGCACCCAGTCCAGCAGCAGGCCCAGGCCGGCCGCATGGCAGGCCGCCACGAAGCGGGCCAGGCCCTCGGGCGGGCCGAAGCGCGCGCTGGGCGCATACAGCCCCAGGGTCTGGTAACCCCAGGAGCCGTCGAAGGGATGCTCGCTGATCGGCAACAGCTCGATATGGGTGAAGCCCAGCGAGGCCGCATAGGGTGGCAGCGTCGCGGCCAGCTCGTCCCAGCTGGGAAAGCGGCCGTCGGGGCGGCGCCAGGAGGCGGCATGGACCTCGTAGATCGCCACCGGCGCATCGCGCCGGTTGGCCGCCTGGCGGGCCGGACTCAGCCCCCTGCGGACGGTCGGGCCCCTGGCTTCAAGCGGTTCCGCGACGATGCTGGCCGTGGCCGGCCGAAGCTCCGCAGCGCGGGCATAGGGATCGGCCTTCAGCGGCAGCAGGCGGCCGTCGGCCGCATGCAGCTGGAACTTGTAGAGATCGCCGGGCCGGGCGCCGGGCACGAAACCCTGCCAGATGCCGTCGGCCGGGGCCTCGCTGCGCCCCAGCGGGTGCCGCTCGCCGTCCCAGTCATTGAAGCTGCCGACCACGCTGACCCGACTGGCATGGGGCGCCCAGACGGCAAAGCGCACGCCCTCGCGCGGCCCGGTGCGGCGCGGATTGCGCGCCGCATGGGCGCCCAGCCACAGCCAGGGCCGCGGGTGTTCGCCACGGGCCAAGAGGGCCAGGTCTTGCGCAGGAATCATCGTGCCGCGTTGGTATCAACCCAGGCTTTTGACCGACCAGACCCGCTCCACATAGTCGGCGATGGTGCGGTCCGACGAGAACCAGCCCATGCCGGCCACATTGAGCAGGGCCTTGTGCGCCCAGGCGGCCGGATCGCGGTAGAGCGCATCGACCCGCTGCTGGGTCTGCACATAGTCGGCGAAGTCGGCCAACAGCATATAGACATCGCTGCCCAGCAGCTTGTCGACCAGGGCGCGGTAGCGCTGGCCGTCGCCGTTGGCGAAATCGCCCTGGGCGATCGCGGCTATCACGCCCTGCAGCTGGCGGTTGCTCTCCAGATAGAGGCGCGGGTCATAGCCCAGGGCCTTGAGCTGGGCTACGGCCTCGGTGCGCAGGCCGAAGCTGAACATATGCTCGACGCCGAAGGCCTCGGCCATCTCGATATTGGCACCGTCCCAGGTGCCTATGGTCAGCGCGCCGTTCAGCGCGAACTTCATATTGCCGGTGCCCGAGGCCTCGGTGCCGGCGGTGGAGATCTGCTCGGACAGATCGGCCGCCGGGATGATGGTCTCGGCCAGCGAGACGCCGTAGTTGGGCAGATAGACCAGCTTGAGTTGCTCGCCCACGCGCGGGTCGCTGTTGACCACCCGCGCCACATCATGGGCCAGCTGGATGATCTGCTTGGCGGTGACATAGGCGGAGGCCGCCTTGCCGGCGATCACCACGGTGCGCGGCACCCAGCCGCGGCCATCCGGGCCCTCCGGCTGGGCGACGATGGCCTGGTAGCGCGCGATCACATGCAGCAGATTGAGCAGCTGGCGCTTGTACTCGTGGATGCGCTTGATCTGCACATCGAAGAGGCTGTCCGGATTGACGACCAGGCCCAGCTCGCGGCGTATCAGCGCGGCCAGCTTGTCCTTGTTGGCGCGCTTGACCGCCAGGAACTGCTGGCCCAGGCCCACATCGGCCGCCAGCGGCTTGAGGCGGCTCAGCTGGGCCAGGTCCTGGCGCCAGCCGCTGCCGATGCGCGCATCCAGCAGCCCGGCGAGCGCCGGATTGGCCTGCTGCAACCAGCGCCGCGGCGTCACGCCATTGGTGACATTGTGGAAGCGCTCGGGGAAGAGGCGCGCGTAGTCGGCAAAGATGGTCTGGACCATCAGGGCCGAATGCAGGGCCGCCACGCCGTTGACCCGGTGCGAGGCCACGATGGACAGGGCCGCCATGCGCACCCGGCGCTCGCCGCCATGGCCATAGCCCTGGTCCCCCTCGTCGATCAGCGAGACCCGTGCCAGCAGGCCGGCGTCGCCGGGGAAGCGCTGCGCCACCTCGGCCAGGAAGCGGTGGTTGATCTCGTAGATGATTTCCAGATGGCGCGGCAGCAGGGCCTCGAACATGCGTACCGGCCAGGTCTCCAGCGCCTCGGGCATCAGCGTGTGGTTGGTGTAGGAGACCGCCTGGCGGGTCAGGCCCCAGGCCTCGTCCCAGGCCAGGCCGTGCTCGTCCAGCAGCAGGCGCATCAGCTCGGCCGGCGCCAGCGCCGGATGGGTGTCGTTCAGATGGATGGCGTTGAGCCGGCCCAGGCCCTGCAGCGAGCCGAACTCGCGCAGATGGCGGGCGATCAGGTCCTGCAGCGAGGCCGAAACCAGGAAGGCCTCCTGCTTGAGCCGCAGCTCGCGCCCGGCCTCGGTGCTGTCGTCCGGATAGAGCACCCAGTTCAATGCGTCGGCCGCCACCCGGTGGGCCGCCGCAGCCGCATAGTCGCCGCGGCAGAAGGCCGCGAAGTCGATCGGCGCGCTGGCACTGGCCTGCCACTGGCGCAGCGTCGAGACCCGCTCGCTGTGATGGGCCGGCACGATGAAGTCGTAGGCCTGGGCGATCAGGGTTTCGGCCGGCAGCCAGCGGCGCATGCCGCCGGCATCGACCTCGACGCGCCCGCCGAAGCCCACCGCATAGCGCAGCTCGGGCCGCGCCACTTCCCAGGGGTTGCCCTGAGCCATCCAGTCGTCCGGCGCCTCGACCTGGCGGCCGTTCTGGATCGCCTGGGCAAACATGCCGTACTGGTAGCGCAGCCCGTAGCCGAAGCTGGGCAGGCCCAGCTCGGCGAAGGAGTCGAGAAAGCAGGCGGCCAGACGGCCCAGGCCGCCATTGCCCAACGCCGCGTCCGGCTCGCGCTCCAGCACATCGGCCAGCTGCTGGCCCTGGGCGGCAAAGGCTTCGCTCAGCGCCGGCGTCAGCCGCAGCGCGGCCAGCGCATTCGACAGGGCGCGCCCCATCAGGAACTCCATCGAGAGGTAATGCACCCGGCGCACCGGCGCCTGGGCGCCGCGCTGTGCGTCGGCGGCCTGGGTGGCGGCCCAGCGCTGCAGCAGGGGCTGGCGGCAGGCCTGGGCGGCGGCACGCAGCAGCAGCTCGCGCGAGGCCGCGGGGGCTGGGCCGGGCGCAGACTGGGCCAGCTCGCGCTGTAGCGCGCTCTTGAAGGCGAGGGTCAGGTCTTGTTCGCTCATGGCAGCACTCTTGAATCTGGCCTTGACGGCACTGAGGACATTGGCGGTCAGGTGGGCTTGCGGGGCAATCGAGGAACTGGGCATAGGGTGTTCAGCAATGGGGCCGAGTCGCCCGGTCCGCCTACAGTCCGGCCATCGCAGACGATGGACCGGCCACCGGCCGGGTACAGCAGGCAGCGCTTGCGCAGCTGCGTTGCGGCAAAGTATCGCCCACAGCCATCGGTTTTGTGTAGTTTCACTACATCGGGTTATCCCGAACCAGATTCTAACTCTTTGATTTTCAACGAATCACTCGAGAGAAGGCAGCATCCACTCCGTTGTGAAACTACGGCTACAACTGTATATTCTCTACATCCCGGCTGCCCAGCGGCCACCTCCGGCCGCGCACGCAGCGCCGGGGCTTACAAAGAGACAAGTGCCGCCGCGCCAGCGCCGGCACGGAGAAGATCAATGGCGGACGTGAAGCTGCAAGCCGTGGCCAAGGCCTATGGCGCTACCAAGATCCTGCACGGCATCGACCTGGAGATTCGCGATGGCGAATTCATGGTCTTCGTCGGCCCGTCGGGCTGCGGCAAGTCCACGCTGCTGCGCACCATCGCCGGCCTGGAGGACATCAGCAGCGGCGAGATGCGCATCGGCGGTGTGCTGGTCAACGAGGTGCCGCCGGCGGAACGCGGCATCGCGATGGTCTTCCAGAGCTATGCGCTGTACCCGCATATGAATCTGTTCGACAACATGGCCTTCGGCCTGAAGCTGGCCCGCGTTCCCAAGCAGGAAATCGCCAGCGCGGTGCAGCATGCCGCCAAGATCCTGCATATCGAGCATCTGCTGGACCGCAAGCCCAAGGACCTGAGCGGCGGCCAGCGCCAGCGGGTCGCGATCGGCCGCGCCATCGTGCGCAAGCCCGAGGTCTTTCTGTTCGACGAGCCGCTGTCCAATCTGGACGCCGCGCTGCGGGTGCGCATGCGCTACGAGTTCGCCAAGCTGCACGAGGAGCTCAAGACCACCATGGTCTATGTGACCCATGACCAGGTGGAGGCCATGACCCTGGCCGACCGCATCGCGGTGCTGCAGGCGGGCCGACTCGAGCAGGTGGGCACGCCGCTGGAGCTCTACGAGCATCCGCGCAATCTCTTCGTCGCCGGCTTCATCGGCAGCCCCAAGATGAATCTGCTGGCCTGTGAGCTGCTAGAGGCGGCCGAAGAAGGCGTGGCGCTGCTCAAGTTGGCCGACGGCGCACGGATGCGAGCCCGGGTGGACGCCAGCGGCTTGCAGCCCGGCGCCCGGCTGACGCTGGGCATACGGCCCGAGCACATCCGCCGCGCCGGCGGCGACGCGGCAAGGGGCAATCTGCTGCACAGCAGCATCGCCTTTGTCGAATCGCTGGGCGGCACCACCTTCGCCTACTGCCCCTACCCCGGCCTGGAGGATCCGCTGACCTGCCAGTTCGAGGGTCGCAATGGCGCCGACCGCCTGCGCGCCGGCGAACCGCTGAGTCTCTACCTGCCGCCCGAGGCCCTCTATCTGTTCGACGAGCAGGGCCTGGCCCTGCGCCGCCTGGCTGCGCCGGAGCTGGCCGCATGAGCCGGCGCCGCATGCACGCCCTGGGCCTCCTGACCCTGGCCGCGCTGCTGGCGCTGGGCCCGCTGACGGCAGCCCGGGCCCAGCCGCTGAAGCTGCTGGTCTGGATCAATGGCGACAAGGCCTACAACGGTCTGCAGCAGGTCGGCAAGGCCTTCGAACAGCTCAGCGGCGTCAAGGTGGTGGTCGAGCACCCGGTCGACGCGACCGACAAGTTCCAGCAGGCCGCCGGCGCCGGCAAGGGCCCCGACATCTTCTGCTGGCCGCATGACCGGGTCGGCGAATGGGCCAAGTCCGGCCTGCTGACCCCGCTGCGCCCCTCGGCCCGGCTGCGCGCCGAGGTCGAGGAGAAGGCCTGGCAGGCCTTTGCCTACCAGGGCCGCATCTGGGGCTATCCGATCGCGATCGAGACCAGCGGCCTGATCTACAACAAGGCCCTGGTGCCCCACCCGCCCGCCAGCTTCGAGGAGTTGCTGAAGCTGGACGCGCAGCTGGCGCGTCAGGGCAAGCGCGCCATCCTCTGGGACTACAACAAGAGCTTCTTCAGCTGGCCACTGCTGGCCGGCGCCGGCGGCCAGATCTTCGGTCGCCTGCCCAACGGCGACTACGACCCGGCCCAGGTGGGCGTCAACAATGCCGGCGCGCTGGCCGGTGCGCAGATGATCGAGCGTCTGCTCAGGGGCGGCCATATGCCCAAGGGAGCGCGCTATGCCGAGATGGAAAGCGCCTTCGCCCGCGGTGAGGTGGCGATGATGATCTCCGGCCCCTGGGCCTGGGACAACGCCCGCAAGGCCAAGATCGACTTTGGTGTCGCCCCCATCCCGGGCCTGCACGCCGACCAGCCCTCCAAACCCTTCGTCGGCGTGCTGGGCTGCATGATCGCCGCGCCCAGCAAGCTCAAGGACGTGGCTCGCGAGTTTCTGGAGAACCATCTGATGCGCCCGGCCGCGCTCAAGGTGCTGGATGCCGATGTGGCGATCGGTGTGCCGGCCAACAAGGCCTTCTACGCCGAGCTGGCGGTCAACCCGCTGATCAAGGCCAGCATGGAGAACGCGCGCCTGGGCGAACCCATCCCCAACATCCCCGAGGTGGGACGTTTCTGGACCGCGATGGACGCGGCGCTGGAGGCCATCACCAATGGGCTGCAATCGCCCAAGGACGCCCTGGACGGCGCCGCCGGCCGCATGCTGCTGGACAAGAAATGAGCGCCATCCTCCCCCCCACCCCCCTTGGCCCGCGCCTACACGCTGCAGCCGCCCTCGGGACTGGAACGCGCGGCCCGGCTGCTGCGCTGGCCGCTGGCCGGACTGGCCCTGCTGGCCGCGCTCTACGGTGTCTTCCTGGTCCATGCGGCCGGCCAGACCTGGTGGGCCATGGGCACGCTGGCCCTGGTGACCTCGGCCTTCTATGTCTACTGCAGCAACGCCGGCTTTGCCTACCGCTACCTCTACCCCGGCATCGCCGGCATGGGGGTCTTCATCGCCTTTCCGCTGCTCTACACCGCGCAGATCGGCTTCAGCAACTACTCCTCGGCCCATCTGCTGAGCCAGGAGCGCGCGCGCGCCTATCTGCTGGACCAGCATGAGGCCATCACCGAGCAGATCCAGCCCTACACCCTGCATGCGGCCGGCGCCGAGTACCGGCTGGCGCTCAACGATGCCGAGAGCGGCAGCCCGCGCTGGCTCTCGCCGCCGCTGGCGCTGCGCCCCCAGCCCGTGCCGCTGCGCATCGAGATGCAGCCGGCCAGCGCGGAACGCGGTCAGCCCTTGGGCGAGCCACTGCCGCTGCGCGAGCTGATACGCCACCGCGAGGCCTTGCAGCAGCTGCAGCTGCGCCTGCCCGACGCAGGCAGCTCCCAGGGGCTGGCCGAGCTGCGCTATCTGGGCTTGCGTGAGTTCGGCCCGATACGCCCGCATTACCAGGCCCTCGATAACGGAGCCTTGAAGCGCCTCGCCGATGGCGTGCTGTTCAGCCCCACGGCGGACAGCGGCTATTTCCAGAGCGCCACCGGCGAGCGGCTGCAGCCGGGCTACAAGGTCTTCGTCGGCTGGCAGAACTATGGCCGCATGCTGCTTGACGCCGAGTTCCGCGGCCCCTTTCTGGCGATCTTCAGCTGGACGGTCCTGTTCTCGCTACTGACCGTGCTGTGCGCCACCGCGATCGGCATGACGCTCGCGGTGCTGCTGAACTGGGACGATCTGAAGTACCGCGGCAGCTACCGCACCCTGCTCTTCCTGCCCTACGCGGTGCCGGGCTTCATCTCCATCCTGGTGTTCAAGGGTCTGTTCAACCAGAACTTCGGCGAGATCAACGCGATCCTGGATGCGCTGTTCGGCGTCAAGCCAGCCTGGTTCGCCGATCCGCTGCTGGCCAAGACCATGCTCTTGATCGTCAACGTCTGGCTGGGCTACCCCTACATCATGATCCTGTGCTCGGGCCTGCTGAAGGCGATTCCGGCCGACCTCTACGAGGCCTCGGCACTGGCCGGCGCCGGTCCGCTGACCAATTTCTTCCGCATCACCGCGCCGCTGATCATCAAGCCGCTGGCGCCGCTCTTGGTCAGCGCCTTCGCCTTCAACTTCAACAACTTCGTGCTGATCGCGCTCTTGACCGACGGCCGGCCCGACTTCCTCAGCACCAAGATACCGGCCGGCCAGACCGACATCCTGGTGTCCTACACCTACCGCATCGCCTTCCGCGACTCGGGCTCGGACTTCGGCCTCGCCGCCGCGATCTCGACCCTGATCTTCATCCTCGT
The DNA here is from genome assembly GCA_041920215.1 of Burkholderiaceae bacterium. Taxonomy (GTDB): domain Bacteria; phylum Pseudomonadota; class Gammaproteobacteria; order Burkholderiales; family Burkholderiaceae_C; genus JAYRSJ01. The sequence goes on from JAYRSJ010000006.1 coordinate 156,401, forward strand.
CGCCGCGCTCTCGCTGATCAATCTGCGATTGATGCGCAAGACCCAGCAATAGCAAGGAGGCACGCATGGCAATCGTTAGAGGCAGAAAAGCGCGCTGGCGCGTCTGGGCCGCCCATGGCCTGCTGTGGGCCTTCCTGGCCCTGACCCTGTTCCCGCTGCTGGCCATCGTGTCGATCTCGCTGCGCCCCGGCAACTTCGCCACCGGCAGCCTGATCCCCAGCGAGATCAGCCTGGAGCACTGGAAGCTGGCACTGGGCATTCCCTACCAAGCCGAGGACGGCAGCCTGGTCCAGCCGCCGTTTCCGGTGCTGACCTGGCTGTGGAACTCGATCAAGGTGGCGACGATCTCGGCCTTCACCATCGTCGCGATCTCCACCACCGCCGCCTACGGCTTCGCGCGCCTGCGCTTCCGCTTCAAGACGCCCATCCTGAACAGCATGCTGCTGCTGCAGATGTTCCCGCCGGTGCTGGCCCTGGTGGCCATCTACGCGATCTTCGAAACCCTGGGCAACTTCGTGCCGGCCCTGGGCCTGGAGACCCATGCGGGCCTGGTGCTGGCCTATGTGGGCGGCGTGGCCACCCATATCTGGACCATCAAGGGCTATTTCGAAACCATACCGATAGAGATCGAGGAATGCGCCAAGGTCGATGGGGCCACGCACTGGCAGGCCTTCCGCCTGGTGCTGCTGCCGATGGCCCTGCCCATCCTGATGGTGGTCTTCGTGCTGGCCTTCATCGGCACCATCATCGAGTACCCGGTGGCCTCCATCCTGCTGCGCGAGGAAGCCAATCTGACCCTGGCCGTGGGCTCAAAGTACTATCTGCACGACCAGCGTTTTCTGTGGGGCGACTTCGCCGCCGCGGCCGTGCTATCCGGGCTGCCGATCACCGCGGTCTTCCTGATCGCGCAGCGCTGGATCGTGTCGGGCCTGACCGCCGGCGGTGTGAAGGGCTGAGCCATGCGTAAGCTGATCCTGCTGGCGGCGCTGCTCGCACCGCTGGGTGCGCTTGCCCGCGACTGCCAAGCTGCGCTGCTGCAGGGCCGCGAGCTCTTCCTGCGCGGCACGCTGAACAACTGGGCCGCGCTGGACGAGCACCAGTTCCGCTGGGCCTGCGACCGCCATGAGCTGGTGGCCCGGCTCGAAGGCGAGCACAGCTTCAAGATCGCCGACGAGGACTGGTCGCCGGATGCCGACTGGGGCGGTGCCAGCACCGACGCGCTGACGCTCAAGGGCGTCGCGCTGCTGCGCCGCTTCGAGCCTGGTGTCTACTGCCTGAGCTTCAAGCCGCCCCGCCTGGACATCGCCGCCTGCCCCGGCCGCCAGCCCAGCGCCCAGCTACCCGAGCCGGCGCTGGCCGATCCGCTGGCGCGCAGCCTGCGCTTCGACTCGCGTCGGGCCGCATTCAAGACGCCCTACGGTGCCATCCCCGAGAACACGCGGGTCGACTTCCGCCTGCAGGCCGCGCGCGGCGTCGAGCACGCCACCCTGGTGATCGAGCAGCGCCGCCTGGAAGGCAACCAGGAAGTGCTGGAGTACCTGCCGGTGGCGCGCGTGCCGATGAGCCGCGACGCGCAGGGCTTCCGTGCCAGCTACCGCTTCGGCGCCAAGGCCATCTACGGCTACTACTTCGAGGTCAAGGCGGGCAGCAAGACCTATGTCTACCAGAACAACCGCGACAACATCTTCTGGACCCGCGAGAAGGGTTCGATGGGTCCGGGCCAGGCGACCGAGAAGCCGGCGGCCGCCAAACGCATCCGCCGCTACCGCCAGACCGTGCATGCCGCCGATTTCCAGGTGCCGGCCTGGGCGCGCGACATCGTCTACTACCAGGTCTTCCCCGAGCGCTTTCGCAACGGCGACAAGGCCAACGACCCGCAACCCGGTCGCGATCGCTACCAGGACCAGGGCATCGAGCGGCACACGCGCTGGATGTCGCGCCCTTACAAGCCGAACAGCGGCGACGGCTCCGACGCGGTCTACAACAACGACTTCTTCGGCGGCGACCTGGAAGGCATCATCCAGAAGCTCGACGAGATCCGCGCCCTGGGCGCCAACACGCTCTATCTGACGCCGATCTTCCGGGCGCCCAGCAACCACAAGTACGACACCGCCGACTATCTGCAGGTGGACCCGGCCTTCGGCAGCAATGCCGACTTCGAGCGCCTAACGGCCGAGGCAACCAAGCGCGGCCTGCGCGTGATCCCGGACACCTCGCTGAACCATGTCGGCAGCGACTCGCCCTACTTCAACCGCTTCGGCAACTACCCCGCCGGCGGCGCCTTCGATGGCGGCAAGCTCAACCCCGCGTCGCCCTACGCGAGCTGGTTCAAGCTGGATCCGAGCCAGCCCGAGCCCAGCGAGCAGTACCAGGGCTGGGTCGGCATCAAGGACCTGCCCGAGATCGACAAGGCCAGCCCCGATTTCCGTGCCTTTGCCTACGGCCGGCCCGACTCGGTGATGAAGGTCTGGCTGGACCGCGGCGCCGCAGGCTGGCGCATGGACGTGGCACCCTGGGTGCCGGACGACTTCTGGCGCGAATGGCGTGCCGCGATCAAGGCCCACAAGCCGGACGCGCTGACCGTGGCCGAGACCTGGTTCGACGCCAGCAAGTACTTCCTCGGCGACAGCTTCGACTCGGCGATGAACTACATCTTCCGCAGCACGGTGCTGGACTATGCCGCCGGCGGTCGCGCGGACAAGCTCTACCAGAATCTGGAACTGCTGCGCGAGGCCTACCCGCGCCAGGCCCTCGCCGCGATGATGAACCTGCTGTCCAGCCACGACCAGCCGCGTGCCTTGCATCACCTCGGCTACCGGGATGAGGGCGACCAAGCCAAGCTCGCCGAGGCCAAGCGCCGCCTGCTGCTGGCGATGTTCTTCCAGATGACCTATCCCGGCGCGCCGACGATCTACTACGGCGACGAGGTGGGGGTGAGTGGCGGCGAAGACCCCTACAACCGCGCGCCCTACCCCTGGACCGACGAGGGCGGCCAGCCCGACCTGGCGCTGCGCACCCAGGTGCAGCGGCTGACGCAGCTGCGCCATCAGTTGCCGCTGCTGCGCCACGGCTCGCTGGAGGCGCCGCTGCTCCTGGATACGCACACGATCGTGCTGCTGCGCCGCGACGGCCCACGCGCGGCCGTGGTCGCAATGAACAATGCCGCGCAGCTGCGCCGCGTCCGCATCCCGCTGCCCCGCGACCTGCACGCGGCCCGCTTCACCGACGCCCTCGACAGCAGTCGCCACCAGGCCCGTCAAGGCCATCTCGAACTCGAGCTGCCGGCCCTCTCCGGCCGCGTCCTCACATGGAAATGAGAGCCCTGGGCCGCAGCGGCCTGCAAGTCTCGGTGCTGGGCTTCGGCGCCATGCATATCAACGACGAGCGCGTCAGCGAGGCCGACGCTGGGCGGCTGCTGAACGAGGCGCTGGACCTGGGCATCACGCTGATCGACACCGCACGCAGCTACGGCCTGTCGGAGGAGCGGATCGGCCGCCACCTGGCACACCGGCGCAGCGAGTTCCTGCTCTCGACCAAGGTCGGCTACGGCGTCGACGGCGTGCCGGACTGGAGCTACGACTGCATCGTCGGCGGCGTCGAGCGCGCGCTGCGGCTCATGCGCACGGACCTGCTGGACATCGTGCATTTCCACTCCTGCCCGCTGGAGTTGCTGCAGCGCGGCGAGATCATCGAGGCGCTCGCGCGCCTGCAGCGCGAGGGCAAGGTGCGCCTGGCGGCCTACTCGGGCGAGAACGAGGCGCTGGACTTCGCGCTCGACTGCGGCGCCTTCCAGGTGCTGCAGGCCTCGCTCAGCCTTTGCGACCAGGGCATCCTGGACACGCGCCTGCCGCGCGCCGCCGAGCGGGGCCTGGCCCTGCTGGCCAAGCGGCCGCTGGCCAGCAATGTCTGGCGCCACGCCGAGCGCCCCGGCGACTTCGCCGAAGGCCAGTACTGGGAGCGCTGGAAGGCCATGGGCATAGCCCCGCAAGGCCTGGGTTGGAACGAGCTGGCGCTGCGCTTCGCGGCCTATCAGCCGGGCGTCAGCGCGGTGCTGGTCGGCACGGCCAAGCCGGCAAACCTGCGTCGCAATATCGAGGCGCTGGGGCGCGGGCCACTGCCGGCGGACACGGTGGCGCGGCTGCGTCAGGCCTTCGACCCCGGCTGGGCCGGTGTGATCTGATCTGTCCATAGCCGGGTTTGCCCGGGCGCAGAACGCTGGCGCAGCGGGTCTAGACTGCCTGCATCATGCTGAACCCCATCGTCTACGCCGTTCCCGTCTTCCTGCTGATGATGGTCGGCGAGTACTGGCTCGCCCGCCGCCGCGGCGTGCAGGTCTACCGCGCGGCCGACACCGTCTCCAGCCTCTCGCTGGGCATCATCAGCCAGTTGGTGGGCGTGTTCACCAAGCTCCTGATGCTGGGCCTCTACACCTGGCTGTGGCAGCAGGCGGCGCCCTTTCACAAGCAGCTCCCCGAATGGTCGATCAGCTCGCCCTGGGCCTGGGGCGCGGCGCTGCTGATCTACGACTTCCTCTACTACTGGAAGCATCGCCTGGGCCACGAGGTCGCCGTGCTGTGGGCCGCCCATGTGGTGCACCACAGCAGCGAGGAATACAACCTCAGCACCGCGCTGCGCCAGACCGGCAGCGACTTCCTGCTGGGCTGGACCTTCTACCTGCCGATGGCGCTGCTGGGCGTGCCGCCGCTGATGTTCGTCGTGGTCGGTCTGATCGACCTGCTCTACCAGTTCTGGGTCCACACCCGCCTGGTCGGCAAGCTGGGCTGGTTCGACCGCGTCTTCGTCTCGCCTTCCAACCACCGCGTCCACCATGGCCAGAACGACTACTGCCTGGACCGCAACTACGGCGGCATCCTGATCCTCTGGGACCGCCTGTTCGGCACCTTCGTGGAAGAGAAGGATGATGAGCCCATCGTCTACGGCGTGCTGGGCCAGCTGAAGAGCTGGAACCCCTGGGCCGCCAATCTGCGCACCTACGCCGACCTCTGGCAGGACGCGAAGCTGGCCGACAACTGGGCGGACCGGCTGACGATCTGGTGGCGCTCGCCCAACTGGCGCCCGGCCGCCGCCGCGCGAGCGCTGCCCAAGGCCAAGCCCGACCTGAGCCGATTCCAGCGCTATGCGCCGCCGCTGCCGCCGGGCCTGGCGCTGTACGCGCTGCTGCAACTGGCGGTGCTGCTGCTGCTGGGCGTGTATTTCCTGGCGGTGGAGCCCAAGCTCGGCGCCTGGCAGGCCGCCGGCGCCGCGCTGGCCCTGGGCCTGGCCCTGGTGCTCTTGGGCCGCCAGCTGGAAGGCACGCATGCGCCACGCGGCGAGTTGCTGCGGCTGGCCCTGCTGGGCGGCCTGGCCGGCTGGCAGCTGTGGCAGGGCCAGGCCCTGCTGCCGGCGGGACCGGTGCTGTGGGGCCTGTGCCTGGTGGCTGCGCTCGGCGGGCTGCTGATGCTGCCGCGCCTGCTCAGACGCGGTGTTGCAGCAGCATCGGCAGACGGGCTGAAAGCGGCGGCATGAGCTCCAAGCCCGCGCCGGCCAGGCGCTGGTCATGGCGATAGTCCTCGTGCACCTCCAGCCGCCAATCGTCGCGCGCAAAACGCTCGCGCAGCGCCGCGACAAGGAGGTCGAAGGGCCAGGCCTCGAGCGCATTGCTGTCCAGATGCACGGTGCCGCCCATCCCGCCGGCCAACAGGCTGCCTAGCGCAGCGGCCGTGTCCGCCATGAAGGAACAGGCCGGCCGCCAGGCGCGGCTGGCCGCCACGCGGCCCTCGCGCGCCTGCCATTCGTCCAGCGCGCGCAACATATTGTTGCCGGGCTGCTCGGGGTCGATCTGCCAGCCGATGCGGGCGATGCAGGCGCCAGGGTGGACGGCGCGAATGGCGTCCTCGCAGGCGATCTTGTAGCGGCCATAGCCGTCGCGCGCGCTGCGCTCGTCGGCCGGGTGGTGCGGGCCGTCGGGCTCGTGGTGGAACACCATCGCGGTGCTGGTAAAGACAAAGTGCAGTCCTCGCTCGGCCGCATGCGCGGCCAGCAAAGCCGCCCAGTCGGGCGCTCCCATCGCCAGGTGGGCGATCGCATCCACCCGCTGGCTCGCCAGCCAGCGCGCGGCTGCCACCGGGTCCTGGGGATCGACCGCCGCGCGATCCCAGCCCAGCACCTCATGGCCATCGGCTTGCAGCCGCCGCGCCAGCACCGGGGCCAGGGTGCCTCTCAGGCCCGTAATCAGGATTCGCATATGAAAAAGCCCCGGAGGAGATCCGGGGCTCGAAGGCATGGCCTATGACAAGGCCGACAGACCAGCGCTTAGAACTTATAGCTCGCGCCCAGCAGCACGGTGCGCCCCCACTTGACGTACTCAAGCGGACGGTCCTTGGTACCGGCATAGGTCTGATAGGCGGCGTTGCCCAGGTTGTTGACCTGCAGCGTCAGGCCCAGGCCCTTCAGACTGCCTTCGCCGAAGCTATAGCCCAGTTGCGCATCGGTGATGCTCTCCCCAACCACATAGCGCAAGGTGCGCGAGCCGTTGAAGTTGCCAATCTCGCCGATGAAGTCCGAACGTTTCCGCTGGCTGATACGGAACTCGAAGCCATTGTTCTCGTAGTAGACCGTCAGGTTCGTGACCCGCTTGGACAGGCCCGGCAAGGGAATGTCGCCGGAACCGACACTGGACGCGCTTTCCGGATCGCGGATCTTGATGCCGCTGCTGGTGAAGCTGGCGCTGGCCTGAATGCCAAAGCCATTCAGGGCCGGCGTGAACAGCGCGAAGGGTAGCGAAGCCGACAACTCGACGCCCGACAGACGACCGCCCTTGCCGTTCTCCGGCGCGGTGTAGGTGCCGGTGGTCTGGATGGGAATCGGCTGGCCGTTGGGGCCCAGGACCGGGGTGACATCGCCGATGTAGTCGGAGAAGTCGTAGCCGGATATCTTCTGGGTGTAGATATAGCTCTTGAGGTCCTTGTAGAAATAGGCCGCTGCGATATAGGCCTTGTTGCCAAAGTACTTCTCGTAAGACACATCGAAGGCGACCGCGCGCCAGGGATCGACCTTGGCATTGCCGCCGCTGGCGCCGGGCTCGCGATTCCCCTGTGCGTTGGGGGTATCGCCGACGCCAAACTCAATCGCCGAACGCAGCTGATCCACTCGCGGGCGTGCCACCTGCTTGGCCAGAGCCAAGCGCAGGGTCTGGTCATTGGCCAGACCGAAAGCGAGGTTCATGCTTGGCAGCACATCGGTGAAGCGCTTGCCATCATGCACGGGCTTGGGGTTGCCACCGTTGGTCAGACGGATCGCGTCCGACGACTGGTCTACATGCTGAAGTTGCAGGCCGATATTGCCGCGCACGTCGACACCGCCCCAGCGGGAGTCGATCTGACCCTTCAGGAAACCGGTACTGATCTTCTCGTTGACATCCCAGGACTTGGCGATCAAATAGGCCGCGCCGGTCGAGCTGGGCGAGAAGGTCATGTACTTGGCCACGGCGCCCGGCACATTCCATGCAGGAATCTGGCCGATGCCGGCAAATCCAAGGTCGACCAGGCCGTACTGGAACTCAGCGCCAATGGTGGTCTCGCCCTGCGCGCCCAGATTGATATTGCCCTCGGGCTGACGCTTCTTCTTGGAACGGTCGGCGTAGTTCAAGCCGAAGTCGATATCAGAGAAGAGCCCACTCAGCATGGCCGGCGCCGGCATCGAGCCCGCCAGCTTGAAACTCTTGAGCTCATCCTCCACGCTGGGAACCTTGCCATAGCCGGAACCGTAGATGGTGCCGCGCAGCAGCAACTTGGCCGGGTCAGCGTAGCTCAGGGTCGGGTCCATGAGCGCGAAGCCGCCCGTGGCGTAGTTCAGGGTCAAGGTGTCCAGGTGCGCGTTGCCGGCGACAGGCGCCAGCTGCGTGTTGTTCTCGAGGTTAAGCTCGTCGCGCCTGGCCTTTGAGACGCTGACATCGGCAGTGACGCTCAAGTCACCCAACTTGAACTTGTTGTTCCAGCCGACCGCGTTGATCTTGTCTTCACGCTTGTTGTACATGCCCCGCACGAGCGGGTACAGGTTGGCAACCACGCCGCCGGTGAAGGTCTTGTCGCCGTTGACGGTCGGCGAAGTGATGTCGATGCGGCCATAGCCGCCGTTGTAGTCGCCGAGGTTGACCTCGAACTGGTTGGCAGTGTCTTCCTGCTTGGCCGTCGTGTGATAGACGTCCAGCACGCTGGTCCACTCCTTGGACGCGCGAATCTCCAGCGTTCCCATCACGGCATCGCGCTTGGTCACACCAGTGCGGCGCAGCGCCTTGATGCCATTGGAGTAGAAAGTGCCGGCGGCCAGACCCGGACGCCAGCCATCCCCGATGGCCTCCCAAGGCTCGTACAGACCCACCTGGTTTTCCTGCACAGGCGTTTCCTGATGAGCGTAGCCCAGCACCCAGCCAATCCGGCGGTCGGCCGACTGGTCGATATAGCTGGCGCTCAAGCGGTTGCCGGTCGCCTTGGCATTGCCGGCTTCGCCCAGGGAGTTGCGTTGGCCGCGGGCGTTGAGGGCAAGCACCCGATTAGCGAAGTTCAGCGGACGCACGGTCTGCATGTCCAAGGTACCAGACAGGCCTTGGCCGACCAGGCCAGCATCCGGTGTCTTGTAGATGGTTACGCCGCTCAGCAGTTCGGAGGGGTATTGATCGAATTCGACGCTACGGTTGTCGCCGGTGCTGACCAACTCGCGACCGTTGAGCAGGCTGGTGGCGAAATCGGGGGAGAGGCCACGCACGCTGATCACCTGAGCACGTCCGGCCACACGCTGAGCCGACAGACCAGGTAGGCGGGCCAGGGACTCGGCAATGCTGTTGTCAGGCAGCTTGCCAATATCCTCGGCGGAGATGGCTTCGACGATGGCGTCGGAGTTCTTCTTGACCGAGATCGCGGCCTCGATGCCTTTGCGGATGCCGGTCACGGTGACCGTCTCCAGCGTGGTCGTCGGCGTCGGCGTCTGCTGCTGGGCCTGCACGGCCTGCGCCGCCAGCAGCAGGGCCACGGTACAGCCTGCGGCCACCGGGCTCATCTTCCACAGGGAGGCTGGCTGCATCGCCTTGCGCATGCCGGGCCGGGTCTGGACACCATTTGTCTTCATGTTTGTCTCCTACTTGAACTCACACATCAGCAACACAAGCCTGGCATGGCGGAGGCGCTCGGCCCCTCGATCACCGGCCCAACAGATGAACACCTGTCTCAGCCATGTTTGTACCAAAACTAGATGTTTTGCAACACATGCGAAACCCTAAAACTACAGAATCGACAGAGGTGATTTTGTAGATTTACGCCCACAACACCGATACACACAGTGATAAATCGTCAATCGAGCGTTCAATGTCGACTGGCTAGCGCAAATTTCATGTAGCTCAACTACATAGCAAAAATACGACAATCGACTGTCCTATAGCCACGACGCAAACACCCCGCCATGGCCACACCCCGGGCTCAACCATCCAGCTGCTCGACCGCCAGCGCCGCCCCCCCCAGGGCCGCCAACGTGTCGGTGATCAGGGCGGTGGGGATCTGCTGCAGATAGGGCCGCAGGCGCCCCTTGGCCTCGAAGCGCTCGCGAAAGGCCGAGGCGAAGAAGCGCTCACCCAGCCGCGGCACGATGCCGCCACCGATATAGACACCGCCGCGCGCACCCAGGGTCAGGGCCACGCTGCCGGCAAAGCCGCCGAGCAGGGCGCAGAACACATCCAGACAGCGGCTGCTCAGCGCATCCCCGCCCTCCAGGCCCTGCTCGACGATGCGTTCGGCACTCAGCGGCACCGCCGCCTGCCCCAGCACCGCAGCCAGGGCCTGATGCAGCACCGGCAGACCGATGCCCGAGAGCAGGCGCTCGGCCGAGACATGCGGATAGCTCAGACGCACCTGAGCCAGCAGCGCCGCCTCGAAATCGTCCGCCGGCGCCAAGCTGGCATGCCCGCCCTCACCCGGCAGCGCCTGCCAGCCGGCACGGGTCTGCACCACACCGGCCACACCCAGGCCGGTGCCAGGCCCGATCACAGCCAGCGTGCCCGCGGCCTGGGGAAGCGGCCCGTGGGCGCGCAGCTGGCTGGGTTGCAGACCCGGCAGCGAAAGGGCCAGCGCCTCGAAATCGTTCAGCAGCAGCAGCTGCTCCAGCCCCAGATCTGCCTGCACCGCCGCCCGCGAGAAGCACCAGGGGCTGTTGGTCAGCGCTACCACGTCGCCCGACACCGCCGAGGCCACCGCGATCGCCGCGGCACGCGGTGCCCGGTAGGCCGACCCCAGCTCGGCCGCCAGGTCTTGCAGATAGCTGCGCGCCGCCTCGGCCAGACCGGCATGCGCCTGCACCGGCAGGGTGCTGATATGGCATACCCGCCCCGCCTGGGCCCAGCCGAAGCGGGCATTGCTCCCCCCCACATCGGCCACCAGCGCCGCCTGCCGCTGCGGCCGCGCAGGCGCACTCACCGGCACCCCCCGACGAAGCAGAAGCGGCAGCGGCGCAGGGTCTGGCATTGAGTTCGGTAGCTTGGCACTGTGGAATGGGTCTGGGTCGAGGGAGTGGCGGCTTGTAATGTTTCAAACCACCTTGGCGATAAGGTAGCAAAACTACATTAACAAGACAAGAGTTCTTTCACCGAGCACCTTGCGCAACCCGGACCCTGCCGGCGCCGATTGCCGCACCGCATCGCAAGAAACTACGGAGATCCCTTCGCAAACCTCAGACACAGCCGACGATCCTGAGCGCCCACCGAACGATGCCGGAAATCCGCCAATCATGTAGCCAAGCTACAAGTTGCACAACTCGGAACGTAACAAAACCAAGGGACGATACCGATCGGTGTCCCGGCCAGCCCGCCGCATAATCCTGCCGCCCATGTCCGTCCGCCTCCGCGCGGCCTGCCACGCTCCCTCCTTCCCGTCTCATGCAGCCCACGCCGTCGTTCGACAGCCCCCGATTGATCGCCGATATCGGCGGCACCTATGCCCGTTTTGCGCTGGAGACCGCGCAGGGGCATTTCGAACACATCGCCTCGCTGCGCTGCGCCGACCATGCCGACTTCCATGCGGCGATCAGCAGCTATCTGGCCACGCTGGGGCAGGTACAGATCCAGCATGCGGGTGTGGCCATCGCCAATCCGGTCGAGGGCGATCTGGTGCGCATGACCAACTACCACTGGCAGTTCTCCATCGAGGAGATGCGCCAGCGCCTGGGTCTGGATACCCTGGTGGTGGTGAACGACTTCACCGCGCTGGCGATGGCATTGCCGCGACTCTCGCCGGCCGAGGTGCGCCAGGTGGGTGGCGGCGAGGCCAAGCGGCCCAGCGTGATCGGCCTGCTGGGCTCGGGCACCGGCCTGGGGGTCTCGGGCCTGATTCCAGCCGAGGGCGGCTGGATCGCGCTGGGCACCGAGGGCGGCCACACCAGCTTCGCGCCGCGCGACGAGCGCGAGATCGCCATCCTGCGCCACGCCTGGCAGCAGTTCGATCACGTGTCCTTCGAGCGCCTGCTCTCCGGCGCCGGCCTGGAGCTGATCTACCGCGCGCTGGCCGAGCACCGCGGCCAGCCGGCCGCGGCCCTGCAGGCACCCGAGATCACCCAGCATGCACTGGACGGCAGCGACCGGATCTGCGTCGAGACCTTGGAGGTGTTCTGCGCACTGCTGGGCACGGCGGCCGCCAATCTGGCGGTGACCCTGGGTGCCCTGGGTGGCATCTATATCGGTGGCGGCATCGTGCCGCGCCTGGGCGCGGCCTTCGACGCCTCGCCGTTTCGCGGCCGCTTCGAGGACAAGGGGCGCTTCTCCAGCTATCTGGCCGCCATCCCCACCTTCGTCATCACCGCCGAACATGCCACCTTCATCGGTGCTTCGGCGATTCTCGACGCCCAGCTGCGCACGCTGGAGCAGGCGCCCGGCGCGGCCATCCTGAACCAGATCCGCCGCGCCCGCGAGCAGCTTTCGCCGGCCGAGCTGCGGGTGGCCGAGCATGTGCTGGCGCATCCGCGCGATGCGCTCAACGCCCCCATCGCCGAGATCGCCCGTGCCGCCCAGGTCAGCCAGCCAACGGTCATACGCTTCTGCCGCTCGCTGGGCTGCGAGGGCCTGTCGGACTTCAAGCTGCGCCTGGCCTCGGGCCTGACCGGCACCGTGCCGGTCACCCACACCCAGGTGACCCACGACGACTCGATGGTGGAGCTGGGCGCCAAGGTGCTGGGCAACACCGCCTCGGCCATCCTGCAGGTGCGCAGCCAGCTCAACCGCGAGATGACCGACCGCGCCATCGAGCTGCTGCTGCGCGCCCGTCGCATCGAATTCTTTGCGGTCGGCCATTACGGCGTGGTGGCCCAGGACGCGCAGTTCAAGTTCCTGCGCTTCGGCGTGCCCAGCGGCGCGCACACCGACCCGCGTCTGCAGTCGCTGGCCGCCAATGTGCTGGGCCCGCAGGACGTGGCCGTCATCATCAGTGCCAGCGGCAAGCTGCCCGAGCTGATGGCGGTGGCCGAGAAGGCGCGCGCCCGCGGAGCGGCGGTGGTGGCCATCACCGCCAGCCAGTCGCCGCTGGCCCGCAAGGCCGACGCCGCGCTGATCGTCGACCATGTGGAGGACGTGGCCACCCACCTGCCCATGGTCAGCCGCATCCTGCATCTGCTGGTGATCGACATCCTTGCCGTCGGCGTGGCGATGCGGCGCAACCCCGACAGCGTGCTCGCGGTACAAGCCGAGCTGGAAGAGGACGAGCTGGGCAGCGGCGCTGCGGCCGGCAGCGGCCGCAGCACGCGCGCCGGCGGCGCCCGCAGCGCGGCACCGGGCGTCAGCCTGGCCGGCCCGCTGGCGCGTTTGACCTCGCACAGCCGCTGAGCGTGGGGACGCGCGGTCCCAGGGTATAGGAGCATGCGCCGCCTCCTTGCGCTGGCCTAGCATGGCCTGCACAAGGAGACCGTAGCCATGCCTCAACTCGCCGCCCTGCCCGGCCTGATCCCGCGCGAAGCCCTGCCCACCACCCTGGAAGCCGCGGCCAGCGCCGCCCGCGCACAGGACCAGCCGCTGGCCGCCGTGACCCTGGACCTGGACCACTTCAAGCCTTACCAGGACCGTGCCGGCGAGGCCGCGGCCACTGCGGTGCTGAATCAGCTGGCCGAGCTGCTGCTGCAGCAAAAGCCCGCCGATGCCAGCCTGGTGCATCTGGGCGCCGACGAGTTCCTGCTGCTGCTGCCGGCCACCGATCTGGCCAGCGCCGCCGCCCTGGCCGAAACCCTGCGCGCCGCGGCGGAGAGCGCGCTGAAGCGCAGCGACGAGAACCAGCCCCTGACCATCACCGCAGGCGTCGCCGCCAGCCCGGCCGGCAAGGACTGGAGCGCGCGCGGCCTGCTGACCCTGGCCGACGCCCGCATGAGCTTTGCCAAGAAGCGCCTGCTGCCGCACCACAACCTGGTCTGGGCCGGCACCCTGCCCTCGGACTGGCATCATCGGCTGGACATCGCGCCGGGCGTCTGGCCCAGCGTCTGAGCCGGGCGCGCCTTTATGGCTCAGCTGCGGCGCGTGCGATGCACGGCCACAGCGACGGGGGCCGCTGCCGGCGTCCGGTCCGGCTTGCCTAGAATCAAGACGCAAGCCCTGACCCCATGCGCCCCCTGCCCCTGATCATCATCCTGCTGGTGTTGAACCATGTGGCGTTCAATGGCAGCCGCATCGCGGTGGCGCTCTATGCGATCAAGCTGAGCGCCTCCACCCTCACCGTGGGCCTGCTGATGGCGCTGTATGCGCTGCTGCCGGCGCTGAGTTCGGTGGCCGCGGGCCGCTGGATAGACCGCATCGGCGTGCAGCGCCCGATGCTGCTGGGCACGGTGGGCGTGGGCGTGGGCACGCTGGCCCCCTTCGTCTTCCCGCAGCTGGTGGCGCTGTGCTTCACCGCGGTGCTGGTGGGCGTTTCCTTCATGCTGATCAATGTCTCGGTCTACCACGCGGTGGGCGAGATGAGCACGCCGGAAGACCGCACGGTCAACTTCAGCTATGTGGCGCTGGGCTTCTCGACCTCGGCCTTTGTCGCACCGCTGCTGGCCGGCATGGCGATCGACAGCCTGGGCTACCGCGCCGCCTTCCTGATCCTGGCGCTGTTCACCGTGCTGCCATTGCTGGCCCTGTCGGCCCAGCTGCTGCCGGCCAGCGCGGCGCGCCCCGCGCCAGACCAGGGTCCGCGCGGCCATGTCTTCGAGCTGCTGCGCGACCCCGAGCTGCGCCGACTCTTCATCGCGATGGCGATCCTGACCGTGGGCTGGGACATCTACAACTTCGCCATCCCCGTCTACGGCGCGCAGAAAGGGCTGACGCCATCGCAGATCGGCATCGTGATGGGCGCCTTCGCCGCGGCCACCTTCGCGGTGCGCCTGGCCATGCCCTTCTTCGTCCACCTCGTCCAGCCCTGGAGTCTGCTCGTAGCCTCGCTGGCGCTGGCCGGCGGCGCCTATGTGGCCGTGCCCTTCACCGACAGCGTAGGCCTGCTGATGGCCATCACCTTCGTGCTGGGCCTGGGCCTGGGTGCGCCCCAGCCCATGGTGCTGACCCTGCTGCACCAGTCGGCGCCGGCCGGCCGCGCCGCCGAGGCCCTGGGCCTGCGCACCACGCTGATCAACAGCAGCCAGACGGTGATGCCGCTGGTCTTCGGTGCCCTCGGCGCGGCATTGGGCATTGCGCCGCTGTTCTGGGGCATGGCCGCCGCGATGCTGGCCGGCAGTCTGTACTCGAAGCGGCATCACTGAACTTATCTGGCCCGATCCCCCATGAGGGTGTGCGCCGGGCGCCCCCGGCTGGGCGATACTGCGGCCGCGCCGCTTTGGGCGCTTGGCCTTGCGTGAAGGAAGGAGCCCCAGATGGCACTGATGGATTTCATCAAGAAACAGTTCATCGACGTCCTGCAGTGGACCGAGGACGCCGACGGCACGCTGGCCTGGCGCTTTCCGATGGCCGGCATGGAAATCCAGAACGGCGCCTCGCTGACAGTGCGCGACTCGCAGATCGCGGTCTTCGTCAACGAAGGTCAGGTGGCCGATGTCTTCGGTCCCGGCATGTACAAGCTGACGACCCAGACCCTGCCGGTGCTGACCTATCTGAAGAACTGGGACAAGCTTTTCGAGTCGCCCTTTAAGAGCGATGTCTACTTCTTCAGCACCCGCCAGCAGCTCGACCAGCGCTGGGGCACCAGCCAGCCTGTCACGATACGCGACAAGGACTTCGGCGCGGTACGGCTGCGCGCCTTCGGCAACTACGCTTGGCATATCGCCGATGCCAAGCTCTTCCATACCCAGATCTCCGGCACCCGCGAGCGCTACAAGGTCGAGGAGCTGGAGGGTCAGCTGCGCGCGCTGATGCTGCAGCACATCAGCGATGCGGTGGCCGCCAGCGGCATCGCCTTCCTGGACCTGGCCGCCAACCAGGTGGAGTTCGCCAAGCAGCTGCAGGCCGCCACCGCGCCGGCCTTCGCGGCACTGGGCCTGGCGCTGGACAGCGTGACGATGCAGAACGTCTCGCTGCCCGAGGAGCTGCAGAAGGTGCTGGACCAGAAGATCGGCATGGGCATGATCGGCCAGAACATGGGCCAGTTCATGCAGTACCAGACCGCACAAGCCATCCCCAAGCTGGCCGAGGGCGTGGGCCAGGGCAGCGGTGGCGGTGTGGCCGGCGACGCGATGGGCCTGGGGGCAGGTCTTGCCATGGGTCAGGTGCTGGCCCAGCAGCTGGGCCAGGGCCTGGCGGCTGCGGGCGCCGGCGCTGCAGCCACCGCTGCGGCGGCCCCTACGGCACCGAGCGCCGACGAGATCATGGCCCTGCTGGAGAAGCTGGGCGATCTGAAGAGCAAGGGCATCCTCACCGACGAGGAGTTCGCGGCCAAGAAGGCCGAGCTGCTGAAGAAGCTGGGCTGAGGTCTTGGCCGGCCCC
>JAYRSJ010000007.1:0-166963 GCA_041920215.1 Burkholderiaceae bacterium
GGGCCGCGGCCAGGCCGGCCGGGCCGGAGCCGACCACGGCCACCGTCTTGCCGGTCTTGGCCTTGGGCGGCTGCGGCTGCACCCAGCCCTCGGCCCAGGCGCGGTCGATGATGGCGTGCTCGATGGACTTGATGCCCACCGCGTCGTCGTTGACGTTCAGGGTACAGGCCGCCTCGCAGGGCGCGGGGCAGATGCGACCGGTGAACTCGGGGAAGTTGTTGGTGCTGTGCAGCACCCGGATCGCGTTCGCCCAGTCCTCGCTGCGACCGCGGTAGACCAGATCATTGAAGTCCGGAATGATGTTGTTGACCGGGCAGCCGTTGTTGCAGAAGGGCGTGCCGCAGTCCATGCAGCGTGCCGCCTGCACCTTGGCCTGATCGGCGTTCAGGCCGATCACGAATTCCTTGTAGTTCTTGACGCGCTGGGCGACGGGCTCATAGCCCTCTTCCAGGCGCTCGTACTCCATGAAGCCGGTGACTTTTCCCATGGTTGAACGTCCTTAAACCTTGGCCGCGGCCGCCGGGGCCTTGGCATGAGCGATGGTGGTCTGCGCCTGCTGGGCGGCATGGATTTCGCCCAGGGCACGGCGGTACTCGTGCGGGAAGACCTTGATGAACTTGGCGCGCGAGTCGGCCCAGTGGTCGAGGATGTCGCGGGCCCGCTGGCTGCCCGTCCAGCGATGGTGGTCCTCGATCATCTTCTTCAGGATGGCCTCGTCGGTGGCCGGATCCGCATCGCCAAGGTGATGCCAGATCGCGCGATCGACGCCGGCCTCCTGCTCGGCCGCCGACAGCAGCTTGTCCAGCGCCACCATGCTGGTGTTGCAGCGGCTGGCGAAGTGGCCGTCCTCGTCGTAGACATAGGCGATGCCGCCGCTCATGCCGGCCGCGAAGTTGCGGCCGGTCTTGCCCAGCACCACCACGGTACCGCCGGTCATGTACTCGCAGCCATGATCGCCGGTGCCCTCGACCACCGCCGAGGCCCCGGACAGGCGCACCGCGAAGCGCTCGCCGGCCACGCCGCGGAAGAAGGCCTCGCCACGGGTCGCACCATAGAGCACGGTGTTGCCGACGATGATGTTCTTGGTGGCATCGCCGCGGAAATCGATCGAGGGGCGCACGACGACGCGACCACCGGACAGGCCCTTGCCGGTGTAGTCGTTGGCGTCACCGATCAGATAGAAGGTGATGCCTTGCGCGAGGAAGGCACCGAAGCTCTGGCCGCCGGTGCCCTCCATCTGGATGAAGATGCTCTGGTCGGGCAGACCCTCGGGACGGCGGCGGATCAGCTCGCCGGACAGCATCGCGCCGACAGTGCGGCGCACATTCGTCACCTGCTGCATGAACTGCACCTTCTCGCCGCGCTCGAAGGCGGGCAGGCACTTCTCGATCAACTTGACGTCCAGCGCACGGTCCAGGCCGTGGTCCTGCACATCGTTGTGGATGCGCGCCACATCGGCCGGCACCTTGGGCCGGTGGAAGACGCGGCTGAAGTCCAGACCCTTGGCCTTCCAGTGGGTAATGCCCTTGCGGGTATCCAGCAGATCGCTGCGGCCCACCAGGTCCTCGAAGCGGCGTATGCCCAGCTGGGCCATGATCTGGCGCGCTTCCTCGGCGACAAAGAAGAAGTAGTTCACCACATGCTCGGGCTTGCCCGAGAACTTGGCGCGCAGTGCCGGGTCTTGCGTGGCCACGCCCACCGGGCAGGTGTTCAGATGGCATTTGCGCATCATGATGCAGCCTTCGGCCACCAGCGGTGCGGTCGCGAAGCCGAACTCGTCGGCCCCCAGCAGCGCGCCGATCACGACATCGCGGCCGGTCTTCATCTGGCCATCGGCCTGCACCCGCACACGGCCGCGCAGGCGGTTCAGCACCAGGGTCTGCTGGGCCTCGGCCAGACCCAGCTCCCAGGGGGTGCCGGCATGCTTGATCGAGGACCAGGGCGAGGCACCGGTGCCGCCGTCGTGGCCGGCGATCACCAGATGATCGGCCTTGGCCTTGGTCACACCGGCAGCGATGGTGCCCACGCCCACCTCGGACACCAGCTTGACCGAGATGTCGGCCTTGGGGTTGACGTTCTTCAGATCATGGATCAGCTGGGCCAGATCCTCGATCGAATAGATGTCGTGGTGCGGCGGCGGCGAGATCAGGCCCACGCCCGGCACCGAGTAGCGCAGGAAGCCGATGTAATCGGACACCTTGCCGCCCGGCAGCTGGCCGCCTTCGCCGGGCTTGGCGCCCTGCGCCATCTTGATCTGGATCTGGTCGGCGCTGACCAGGTATTCGGTCGTGACGCCGAAGCGGCCCGAGGCCACCTGCTTGATCTTGGAGCGCAGCGAGTCGCCTTCCTTCAGCTCGTAGTCGACCGCGATCACCTTGTTGCCGATCACATCGCTGACCTTGGTGCCGGCCGTGATCTTGATGCCCTTGAGCTCGTTGCGATAACGCGCCGGGTCCTCGCCCCCCTCGCCGGTATTGCTCTTGCCGCCGATGCGATTCATCGCGACCGCCAGCGTGGCATGGGCCTCGGTGGAGATCGAGCCCAGCGACATCGCACCGGTGGCGAAGCGCTTGACGATTTCTTGCGCGGGCTCCACCTCTTCCAGCGGGATGGCCTGGCTGGGATCGAACTTGAACTCGAACAGGCCGCGCAAGGTCATATGGCGCTTGCTCTGATCGTTGATGATCTGGGCGTATTCCTTGTAGGTCTCGAACTTGCCCGAGCGTGCGCTGTGCTGCAGCTTGGCGATCGCATCGGGCGTCCACATATGCTCCTCGCCACGGGCGCGCCAGGCGTACTCGCCGCCGGCGTCCAGCATGCCGGCCAGCACCGGGTCATCGCCGAAGGCAGCTTGATGCAGGCGGATCGCTTCTTCGGCGACCTCGAACACGCCGATGCCGCCCACCTGGGTGGGCGTGCCGCGGAAGTACTTCTCGACGAAGTCGGACTTCAGGCCGATGGCCTCGAAGATCTGCGCGCCGCAGTAGGACATATAGGTCGAAATGCCCATCTTGGACATGATCTTCGACAGTCCCTTGCCCACCGCCTTGATGTAGTTGTAGATCGCCTTCTCGGCGCTCAGATTGCCCGGCAGCTCGGCATGCATGGCAGCCAGCGTCTCCAGCGCCAGATAGGGGTGCACCGCCTCGGCGCCAAAGCCGGCCAGCACCGCGAAGTGATGCACCTCGCGCGCCGTGCCGGTCTCCACCACCAGACCGGCGGTGGTGCGCAGGCCCTCGCGCACCAGATGATGGTGAACGGCCGAGAGCGCCAGCAGCGCGGGGATAGCCACGCGCTGGGCCGACACCTGGCGGTCGCTGATGATCAGGATGTTGTGCCCGCTCTTGATCGCGTCCACCGTCTCGGCGCACAGCGACGCCAGCTGCGCTTCCACGCCTTCGCGGCCCCAGGCCAGCGGATAGGTGATGTCCAGCTCATAGGGCTTGAACTTGCCATGGGTATGGGCCTCGATGGCCCGCAGCCGCGCCATGTCCTGGAAGTCCAGCACCGGCTGGCTGACCTCCAGCCGCATCGGCGGGTTGACCGCGTTGATGTCCAGCAGATTCGGCTTGGGGCCGACAAAGCTGTTCAGCGACATCACGATGGCCTCGCGGATCGGGTCGATCGGCGGGTTGGTCACCTGGGCGAACAGCTGCTTGAAGTAGTTGTAGAGCGGCTTGTTCTTGCTCGACAGCACCGCCAGCGGCGAGTCGTTGCCCATCGAGCCTATGCCCTCCTCGCCATTGCTGGCCATGGGCGCCAGCAGGAACTTGAGGTCCTCCTGGCTATAGCCGAAGACCTGCTGGCGCTCCAGCAGCGGCGTCGCGAACACCGGGGCCGGCGCCTCGTCCACCTCGATATCGTCCAGCTTGACCCGCACGTTCTCGATCCACTGGCGGTAGGGCCGGGCGTTCGCGTACTGGTTCTTCAGCTCTTCGTCGTCAACGATGCGGCCCTGCTCCAGATCGATCAGGAACATCTTGCCGGGCTGCAATCGCCACTTCTTGACGATCTTGCTCTCGGGGATGGGCAGCACGCCGCTCTCCGAGGCCAGCACCACCAGATCGTCGTCGGTGACGCAGTAGCGCGCGGGCCGCAGACCGTTGCGGTCCAGCGCGGCACAGACCTGGCGGCCATCGGTGAAGACCATCGCGGCCGGGCCGTCCCAGGGTTCCATCATCGCCGCGTGGTACTCGTAGAAGGCGCGGCGGCGCTCATCCATCAACTCGTGCTGCTCCCAGGCCTCCGGGATCATCATCATCGCTGCATGGGCCAGCGGATAGCCCGCCATGGTGAGCAGCTCGATCGCATTGTCGAAAGTGGCGGTATCGCTCTGGTGCTCGAAGCTGATCGGGTAGAGCTTCTTCAGATCCTCACCCAGCACCGGCGACTTCATCACGCCTTCACGGGCACGCATCCAGTTGAAGTTGCCCTTGACCGTGTTGATCTCGCCGTTGTGCGCGACCATGCGGTAGGGGTGGGCTAGGGGCCACTCAGGGAAGGTGTTGGTCGAGAAGCGTTGATGGACCAGGGCGATGGCGGAGACCACGCGGGGATCCGACAGGTCCTTGTAATAACGCCCCACCTGATCGGCCAGCAGCAGGCCCTTGTAGATCACCGTGCGGCAGCTCATGCTGGGCACGTAGTACTCGCGGCTATGGGTCAGCTTGAGCGCCTGGATGGCGCTGGAGGCAGTCTTGCGGATCACATAGAGCTTGCGCTCCAGCGCATCGGGCACGATCACATCGGGACCGCGGCCGATGAAGATCTGGCGGATGATGGGCTCTTTCTCGCGCACCGTCGGCGACATCGGCAGTTCGGCATCCACCGGCACATCGCGCCAGCCCAGCAAGACCTGACCCTCGGCCCTGATCGCCCGCACCAACTCCTGCTCACAGGCCAGGCGCGAGGCATGCTCTTTAGGCAGGAAAATCATGCCGACGCCGTACTCGCCCGGCGGCGGCAGCTCGACACCGATCGAGCCATCGGGCGCCCGCCCGGACTGGGCCATTTCCTCACGGTAGAACTCGTGCGGAATCTGGATCAGGATGCCGGCACCGTCGCCCATCAGCTTGTCGGCGCCCACGGCGCCACGATGGTCGAGGTTCTCGAGGATCTTCAGGCCCTGCTGCACGATGGCATGCGCCTTCTGCCCCTTGATATGGGCGACGAAACCCAGACCGCAGGCGTCCTTCTCGCTGCCGGGCCGGTACAGGCCCTGCTCGGCCAAAGCCTGGATCTCCTGATGATCCGGTGTCTTGCTGGGCTCCTGCCCCTGATGCGCTGCAGCCATGGCCGCTCTCCCAAAGCAAATGCAATGGGCGCAAGATTAATGCGCTGCAGCAAAACACTCAAGGACGATTAATTGGGGTCAGACTCCATCATTACCAGGCAGCCACAAGGCGCATCGTTTAATTGGGGACATAGTCATGACGATGCCGCCGACCTGGCCGGTCGACCACGCGGCCGGGGCTGCACTGGCCGCTCGACCGTCTGGGCAATGGCCTGCAGGAAGCGCGCCGAGCCCAAGGGCCAGCCTTTCAGGGCCGCATCCACCAGTTGCGCACGCTCACGCTCGGACAGCCCCTCGTCCAGTGCACGCCGGTAGGCGATCTCGCGGTCGAAGGGGGTGTTGCCCAGGGCCCAGTACTGCGGCGGATCCGTCACCAGCGGGTCGCGGCGCCGGCCCAGGTGGTGGGCACAGCTGGACCAGGGATAGTCGGCCGGATCGGCACACAGGCCCTCGCGCAGCGGATTGAGCTCGATGCAAAGCATCAGGGCCAGCAGATGGGTCTCGGCCTCGACGGGCGCGGCACGGAAGCGCCCCTCCCACAGCGTGCCGCTGCGCCCATGCTTTTTGTTGAACCAGGCCACATAGCGCCGGCCCAGTGCCTGCATCATGCGGCTGAGCCCCTCGGCACTGCTAGGCGTGGCAGCCAGATGCAGATGGTTGGGCATCAACACGTAGGCATGCAGGGCTACCTTGTACGTGGCCGCGCATTCGTGCAAGGCGGCCAGCAACTGGCGCCTGTCCTCGTCGTCCACGACGATGGGCTGGCGGCTGTGGCCGCGGTGGATCAGGTGATGGGCCAGGCCGGGCAGGGCCAGTCGGGCGAGTCGTGCCAAGGGAGCATCCTTTGGATTGCCAAGTCTGTCCCTATTATCGGCAGGCCGGATAGCAAGCTAGGTCAGCAGCCGTTGACCGGTCAGGCGCTCATGCTCGCGCAGTGCGAAGCGGTCGGTCATGCCGGCGATGTAGTCCGCGCAGGCCCGGGCATGGTCGCGGTGGTCGGCAAAGTCTGCCGGCAGCTGGCTGCGGTCTTCAAGATAGATGCGGAACAGGTCGCGCAGCACCTGCTCGGCCCGGGCGCGTTTGGCCTGCACCTGAGGGTGGCGGTAGAGATTGGCAAACAGAAAGCGCTTGAGCGCGCTGCTCTGGCTGCGCATCTCGGCGCTGAAGCGCATCAACGGCGGCGCGCACCGCACCCCCTCAATGTCCGCCGGCTGTGCCTCGCGCAGCGCGGCCTGGGAGGCGTCGATGATGTCATAGACCTGGGCCGACAGCATGCGGCGTATGGTCTCGGCCAGCAGACGCTTGGCCACCAGGCCCGGGTGTTGGTCCAGCGTGGCGCGCAGAAAGCGCTGCACCAGCGGCACCTGCTCCAGCTGCTCCAGCGTCAAGAGGCCGGAGCGCACACCGTCGTCGATATCGTGCGCGTTATAGGCCACCTCGTCGGCCAGATTGCAGAGCTGGGCCTCCAGGCTGGGCTGCTGACCCAACAGGAAGCGCGCCGCTACACCGTTAGGCTCATCGGCTTCCAACAGCTCGGCATTGCGGCGCGAGCAATGCTTGAGTATGCCTTCGCGGCTTTCGAAACTCAGGTTCAGCCCGTCGAAAGCCGGGTAGCGCTGCTCAAGCCGATCCACCACCCGCAGCGACTGCAGATTGTGTTCAAAGCCACCATGTGCGCTCATGCACTCGTCCAGCACATCCTGGCCGGCGTGGCCGAAGGGCGTGTGGCCCAGATCGTGGGCCAGTGCGATGGTTTCGATCAGATCTTCGTCCAGGCCCAGGCTGCGCCCTATCGAACGCCCCAGCTGCGCCACCTCCAGCGAATGGGTCAGCCGGGTGCGAAACAGATCGCCCTCATGATTGAGAAAGACCTGGGTCTTGTAGACCAGGCGGCGAAAGGCGGTGCTGTGCACGATGCGGTCGCGGTCGCGCTGGTACTCGCTGCGCGTGGGCGCCGGCGCCTCGGCAAAGCGCCGACCGCGGCTGCGTTGCGGATGGGCGGCGTAGGCGGCGAGCGGCATGCTTGTCAAGGCTTGAGAAGGTCTCAGGCAGCGTCGCTATGCGCGTCGATCACCTCGGCCACCAGTGCGTCGCTGGCCCCATGCATGCCGGCCCGGCCCAGGCCCTCGATCAGCACGAAGCGGATCTCGCCGGCCTCGGACTTCTTGTCCACCCGCATCAGCTGCAGCCAGCGCTCGACGGTCAGCCGGGGCGCGCGCACCGGCAGGCCGGCCTTGGCGATCAGCGACTGCATGCGGGGCAAGAAGTCGGCCGGCATCAGACCCAGGCGCACCGACAGATCGCTGGCCAGCACCATGCCGCAGCCCACCGCCTCGCCGTGCAACCATTCGCCGTAGCCCAGACCGGCCTCGATCGCATGGCCGAAGGTGTGGCCGAAGTTGAGAATCGCGCGCAAGCCCTGCTCGCGCTCATCCTGGCCGACCACCCAGGCCTTGATCTCGCAGCTGCGCTTGACCGCCTGGGCCAGCGCAGCCTTGTCGCGAGCAACCAGGGCCTCGATATGGGCCTCGATCCAGCTCAGGAACTCGGCATCGGCGATCGGGCCGTACTTGATGATCTCGGCCAGCCCGGCCGCCAGCTCGCGCTGGGGCAGGGTGTCCAGCGTGTCCAGATCGGCCACTACCCGCACCGGCTGGTAGAAGGCGCCGATCATGTTCTTGCCCAGCGGATGATTGATAGCCGTCTTGCCACCCACCGAGGAGTCGACCTGGGCCAGCAGCGTGGTGGGCACCTGCACAAAGGGCACACCGCGCATATAGCAGGCTGCGGCGAAGCCGGTCATATCGCCGATCACACCGCCGCCCAGTGCGAACAAGACTGTCTTGCGATCGCAGGCCTGGGCCAGCAGATGGCTGAAGATGCTGTTGAGCGAATCCCAGTCCTTGTGCTGCTCACCGTCCGGCAAGAGCACAGCCTCCACGCGCGCATAGTGGCGCAGCAGCTGCAGACGCAGGCGCTCCAGATAGAGCGGCGCCACGGTCGTATTGCTGACGATCAGCGCCACCGCCGCGCGCGGCAGCCCCTGCCAGCTAGGTTCCGAATCCAGCAGCCCGGGGCCGATCAGGATGTCGTAGCTGCGTTCATCGAGCGCAATGGGAACGGTGGTCGGGAGCGAGGGGACAGCGGCAGAACTCATGCCGCCAAGTGTACGGGGCGCCGGCGCAAGCTCAGACGCGCTGCGCACCCACCGTCGCAGCCACACGATCGGCGCTGACCAAACCGGCCAGCTCCAGCTGCATCAACAGCATATTGACCAGGCCATGCACCGACGGTCGGCCGGTCTCCAGCACATAGTGGGCACAGCGGCGGTACAGCGGGTCGCGCTGCGCATAGAGCTCGCGCAGCTTGCGCAGCGGATCGGCCACCTGCAGCAGCGGCCGCTGGGTGTCGTGGCGCAGCCGCCTGAAAAGCTCCTCGGGCGATGAACGCAGATAGAAGACCGTGGCCTTTGCATGCAGCGCGTCGCGGTTCTCCTCGCGCAAGACCGCGCCGCCGCCGGTTGCCAGCACCAGCTCGTCGCTGCCATTCAGCAACTCGGCAATGATCTGCGACTCCAGACGCCGAAAAGCTTCCTCGCCCTCCCGGGCGAAGAAGCTCTTGATCGTCTCGCCAAGCCGGCTTTCGATCTCATGATCGGAGTCAGCAAAGCGCCAGTTCAGCTGCCGGGCCAGATGCTTGCCGACAGTGGACTTGCCACCGCCGGGCATGCCGACGAGGGCAATTTTCAATTCGCGCAGCGGGCGTAGCCAGTGGGAAGGGTCGACACATTGTTAACCACGAGGGGCTTTGCGCTGATGTACTGCGAGAAGGACGTTGCCAAGCCGCTGGGCGAACGGAAAGTAACGATGATCGTCCCCTCATCCGTTTCGTCGTCAAATTTATAGCTCACCGCCACGCCGGTAGGCGTCGAAGTACTCGGAACCGGTGATCCGCCGAGTACTGACACACTCAAGCCCTCAGTACCCGTCGCTGTAATCACAGTACCCGCAGCAACCGGGTTGTATGCAACAGGATTGGCGTCGGATGCCGTAATGGACAGAGCCCCACCCTTGGGAACGCCGTAAATACCTGCTGCGCCAAACACACGGAAATCAGCGCGCATCGCGACGTCGTTCTGATAGAAGCCAGTGCGGGTGATGGGCGCCGCACAAACTCCACCAGGTCCATAGGTCAACACACGATTCTCTGCATCTTTGGGCCACTCGGTCCCCCAGACCGGTCGGGCAGCAGACGTAGAGAAAACCGTCTGCACCGCACGGCGAACAAACGCCCTGCCCCAGCTTGCGCTGCAGGTGTTCGGGCGCACCGGGATGCTGACATCTCGCGCCAGCAGTGCAGAGTTGGGATTGGCGCAGGCGCCGACTTCGCCAGTGCTGACCGAGACAAACTGATCCTCTGCGGCGTTGTAGAAAGCGTCGTACTTGCGGTCCAGAAAGATGTCGCCCAGATCCTGAAAGTCCTCACCGCTGCTGAATACGTTGTCCCCATTGATATCGAGGAAGGACTCTTCGCCCAAAGCGTAGGCAACCACCGTGACCCGGCCATCAACTGGAACTGGCGACGCAGTGGCAAAGTTGGCCGTCGCGGTCGCGATACCGTTCGTGCTCAGCTGCGTCTGCTTTTCGGGCTCGACCTGCCCACCCTCGGTCACGAAGTTGATTGCCGTGCCATTGGGTACCGGGTTACCCAGACGATCCGACGCGATCACCGTGTAGGTATTCGGCGTGCCCTGGATGTCATAGCCTTCGATATTGATGGTGCCCTGTGCCATCGAGAAATTCAGCTGCGCCGGCAGACCGACGGCAATCGACAAGGCACTGGATACCGTCGAAATATTGCTGCCCTGCAGCGTCGCCTTGATCCGAACCGGCGTTGGAACCGTACCCGAGTTGATGCGAACGATGACCTTGCCGTCGCGGTCAGTGCGCTTGGTCACCGGCACAGATCCACCGTCCAGCGTCAATCCGCCAACCAGCACGCTGGGCTCCAAGGTCACCATTTGATCGGGAACGCCGTTGTTGTTGGCATCCTTGACCTGGAAGGTCACATTCGAGTTCTCAACCAAGCCCGAACCCCGCAGATAAATCGCCGCGGGCTCTGCCGAGACGAAACCCACGCTCGCGACGGCTGGCGAGCTGACCGGCAAGCTGAGGCTGGCATTCACCGAAGTTCCAGCCACCGAAATCTGGAGATTCTCGGCGCTCGCAGTCGCGCCACAGCCCCCATCACGGAATGTGAAAGTCGCGCGACCGGTACTGGTCGTCTGAGTTGCTGGCGTCAGCGTGCCCTTGCCCGCATTGGTGCAGGAAGAGGTCAGGGTCAGGCTCACCGGCGCTGCACTGGTCGTCCCATTCAACACCACGGCAAGCGTGGCCTGGCCATAAGCCGACAGCTGCGCAACATCGGAGGTGAAACTGGCGATCGTCACATTGGTGGCGCTAAGCTGGAACCCGGTGCTCGCCGAGAAATCGGTCGAACCATAGGTCACCGTGGCGCGCACCGTGTCTGCGCCGGTCGCCGTCGAGGTGACAGGCGAAAGCACGACTGCCGCTTGACCATTGGCATCGGTCAAGGCGGACGGCGCGCTAAAAGCACCCAGGCCATCATCGGTCGTGAACTTCACGACCAGGCCTGGAATCGCAGCGCCAGCCTTGGTCTTGACATTGACCGACACCGTGGCCGGCGAGCCGGCGGTCACCGTTGCGGAGGACAGGCTCAGCTCGACGACCGCCTGGGGCGTCGAGGGTGTCCCCGGCGTCGTCGGCGAGCCGCCACCCAGTATCGGATCACCGGAACTGCCTCCCCCGCCACCGCAGGCAGCCAACAGGGCCAACAGTCCGACGGCTGAGACAGCACGCCAAAACCCGGTTTTTATTGCCAAAAGACTCGTCGTCATCTCGTTCACTCCTGCAGCGCCGTCACCGACGCCGCCTTCTCCCTAAACCCTGATCCTGTCCTTCGCCTGTCCGTCAGCGCACCGTCGCCCTATCGCTCACCACCTTGGGGGTGATGAAGATCAGCAGCTCGGTCTTGGACGAAACGCGCGCCTTGCTCTTGAAGAGATTGCCCATCACCGGCACATCGCCCAGCAGCGGCACCTTGGACACATCCTCGCGCTCATCCTGGGTGTAGATACCGCCAATAACCACCGTGCCGCCGTTCTCGACCAGCACCTGCGTACGCACATGCTTGGTGTTGATCGAGAAGCCCTGGGGCGTCAGCGATCCGCGGCTGTCCTTGTTGACGTCGACGTCGAGGATCACATTGCCCTCGGGCGTGATTTGGGGTGTCACTTCCAGCTTCAAGTTGGCCTTGCGGAACTGGATGGAGGTCGCGCCACTGGCGGTCGCCACCTGGTAGGGCAGCTCCTCGCCCTGCTCAATCAAGGCCTTGACCTGATCGGCGGTGATCACCCGCGGGCTGGACACGATCTTGCCCTTTCCATCGGCTTCCAGCGCCGACAGCTCCAGATTCAGGAAGCGGTTCGCGGTCGCGCTGAACAGTGACAACGCAAACGTGGGGGCGCTGGCACCACCAAAGATGTCCGACGACACATTGGCGGGCAGGTTGATGAAGCGGCTGTTGTCGTAATTGCGCGCCGCGCCCTGATTCGTCTGCGAGCCCACCGCGTTGTAGTTGCCGCCCACGGTGATGTAGTTGTCGCCCCCCACGCTGTAGCCGGGAATGCCACCCTGCGTGGCGCGCAGATCCTGCGTACCCAGCTTGACGCCCAGCGAGCGGCCGAAGCGGTCGTCGGCCTCCACGATGCGGGCCTCGATCAGGACCTGGCGCACCGGGATGTCGATCTTGGCAATCATGGCCTGGATCTCTTCCAGCTTGGACGGAATGTCGCTGACGAAAAGCTGGTTGGTGCGCGTCTCATAGATCACGCTGCCGCGCGACGACAGAATGCGCGAGTTGTTCTGTCCGGCACCGCTGCCACCGCCACCCTGGCCGCTGGATTGGCCACTCAAGCCCTTGGCCACTTCCTCGGCCTTGGTGTAGTTGAGTTGGAAGGACTGGGTGCGCACCGGCTCCAACTGGGCAATCTGGGCCTTGGCCTCGAGATCCAGCTTTTCCTTGGCGGCCAGTTCGTCCTTGGGCGCGATCCACAGCACATTGCCGGACTTCTTCAGGCCCAGGCCCTTGGCCTGCATGATGATGTCCAGCGCCTGGTCCCAAGGCACATCCTTGAGGCGCAGCGTGACGTTGCCGGTCACGGTATCGCTGGTCACCACATTGAAGTTGGTGAAGTCGGCAATCACCTGCAGCAGGGCCCGGACTTCGATGTTCTGGAAGTTCAACGACAGCTTGTCGCCGGCATAGCCCGGCCCGGCGGTCAGCTTGTTGGGATCGAGCTTCTGGGGCCGCACCTCCAGCACGAACTGATTGTCGCTCTGGTAGGCGCTATGTTCCCAGGCGCCACGCGGCTCCACCACCATACGGACGCGATCGCCGACCTCGTTGGCCGAAATGGTCTGGACCGGCGTGCCGAAGTCCGCGACATCCAGGCGGCGACGCAGCGCCGCCGGCAGGCTGGAGCGCAGGAACTCCACCACCAGGGTCTGACCCTGCTGCTGGATATCGACGCCAACCTGATTGCTCGGCAGATTCACGATCACCCGGCCCGAGCCGTCCTGGCCGCGGCGGAAGTCGATCTCCTGCAGGGCCAGGGGGCTGGCGTTCAGGCTGGGCGCGAAGTGCACGGCACTTTCGGTGGCAGCCGGAGCAGCAGCCATGCTGGCGGCGCTCTCAAGCACGATGACCAGGGCCTTGTCCTGCAGTTCTGCGCGATACCCAGACGCCTGGCGCAAATTCAGCACCAGCCGCGTACGTTCGCCGGCCTGGGCCACATTGGCGGAGCGCAGATTGCCCTGATTGATCTCCACCAGATTGCGGCCCAATGCATTGGCCACCCCAGGCAGATCGATGGCGATGCGCGGTGGACTCTGCACGGTGAAGCCGCGCGGCAACTCGCTCAACGACTCACTCAGCTCGATGCGCAGCACCTCGGTCCCCGCCTGCTGGACGGTGTTGATCGCACGAATGCTGTTGCTCTGCGCCAGTGCGACGACCGGTGCCAGCAATCCGAGGCCAAAGGCCAAGGCCAGGGTTCGCCAGTGGCTCATCCTCAAGGTCTCCTGAATGTTTCTCATCGTCCCATCTCCTGCAGCTGGAGGGTACTGGTGCGTTCAATCCACTCGCCCGCAGCGTCTTGGACGACTTCCCGCAGAGTGACTTCGGTTTCGCTGATCTGGGTGACACGGCCGAAGTTCTGACCGATGTAGTCACCCTGTTTGATCTGGTGCAGCAGGTTGTCGACCCGCAGCAACGCATAGCGCCGGCTGTTGCGCGTCAGGCTGCCCACCATGGCCATGCTGTCCAGCGGGAAGGCCTCCAGCGGCTCACGCCGACGACTCATTTCACTGGCCAGCAGCGAGCTGGGCTGGGCCGCCTCTTGCTTGATCGCCACGCTGAGCTTCTGGGTACTGAAGGGATCGACACTGCCGACCTCCTCATAGGCCTGCGGCAGGAACTTCTTGGGCGGTATCAGCGGCGTGACGGTCGGACGCACTTCCTTGCGCTGCTGCTCCATCCACTGCGACAGTTCGTCGTGGTCGGAGGCACAACCCGCCAGCAGCAACAGCAGCAGACAAGCTGCCGGAACGGCCCTTGATCTCATGAGTTGGGCATCAAGCATCACTTCTTGCCTCCCGCCGCCTTGGCCGCACTCTTCTTCTGCTCTGCGACCTCATTCGGATCCAGATAGCGGTAGGTCCGGGCCGTCGCTTCCATGCTGAGGCTGCCCGTCGCGTCGCGCCCGGTGGGCATCACCACATTGAGGTTGTGCAGCGTGACGATGCGCGACAGATTGGACACATCCGCCGCAAAAGCGCCCACATCGTGATAGCGCCCCGAGACGCGCAGCGCAATCGGCAGCTCGGCGTAGAAGTCCTTGATCACCACCTGGCCCGGCCGGAACAGCTCGAACTGCAGGCCACGGCCCAGTCCGGCCTGATTGATGTCGGACAGCAGCGCGTCCATCTCGGCCTTGCCCGGCAGCTGCTTCTCCAACTGGGTCACGTACTCTTCAACCTGGCTCTTCTGCTTGCGCAGCTCAGGCAGATTGATGGCCTGCGCCAGCTTGCTGCGGTATTCATCCTTGAGCGCCGGCTCCTTGTTGCGCTCGGCATCCAGCCCGGCCTGCACATCCTGCAGCAGCAGGAACCAGCCCAACGCGATCACCACAACGGTGGCAAACAACCAGGCGGTGGCCCGCGGCAACAAGGGCCACTGACCCGGTTCGTTGGGATTGAGACCACGGAACTGCTCGGCCACGCCTTCGAACCAGGCGTTCAGGTCGAACTTCATAGAAGGGGTTTTGATCGCCATGGCGTGCTCAGACCTTTCCGCCCGTCGGCTTGGACGCGGCCCCGTCTGCTGCCTCGACCTGCGGGGACTTGATCGTGACGCGCAAGGAGAACTCGAACAACCGCTTGATGTCGCGCGAATCCGTCTTCAGGTTGGCGAGTTTGATCTCCACCAGTTCGGGCTTGTCCAGCCACTCCGAGCTGCGCGAGGCATTGCGCAGGAACTCGGACACTCGCTCGTTGGTCTGAGCAATGCCGGTGATCGTCACGACCTTGTCGAGCTGCCTGATGCTGGTCAGGTAAACGCCCTCGGGCGTATGCCGGGCCAGATCGTTGAGCAGGTGCACCGGCGTGTTGCGATCGGTCTGGAGATCCTCGACCGCCCGCTGGCGCGATTTCAAGGCCTCGATCTCGGCGCGGAGGTTCGCAATGTCCTTGATCTGCGCGTCCAGCGACGCGATCTGCGCCCCCAGATAGGTATTGCGGCCACGCTGCTGGTCCGTCAGCTGCTCAAGCGTCAGATAAGCGAGCACCACGACACCCGCACCGACCAACGCCGCCAATCCGACGCCGGCGAAAAAGTTGTTCTTGCGCCGCTTGCGCTGCTCTTCCCGATACGGCAGGAGATTGATCAGAATCACTGGAAAAACCTCCGCATCGCTAGGCCGCAAGCGGTGAGATAAGCCGGCGCCTCGCGGCGCAGCTTGGGTTCACGCACTGCCGGGCCCATGCCCATGTTCTCGAAGGGATTCACCACCATGCAGGCGAAACCGGTCAACTCGGTGACCCGCTCCTTCAGCCCTGGCAAGGTCGCCGTGCCGCCGGCCAGCATCACGTAGTGCACCTTGTGGTGCGGCGTGCTGGTGAAGAAATACTGCAAGGCCCGACCGATCTCCTGGGAAAGACTGTCGACGAAGGGCGTCAGCACCGCCGTCTCATAGTCCTCAGGCAGTTCGTTGCTGAGCTTCTTCTGCTCCGCCTCCTCGAAAGAGAAGCCGTACTGGCGAGAAATCAGCTGTGTCAGCTGCGAGCCACCAAAAGCCTGGTCGCGGTCGTAGAGCATCTCGTCG
Source organism: Burkholderiaceae bacterium (assembly GCA_041920215.1). Taxonomy (GTDB): domain Bacteria; phylum Pseudomonadota; class Gammaproteobacteria; order Burkholderiales; family Burkholderiaceae_C; genus JAYRSJ01. The sequence continues at coordinate 15,756 of JAYRSJ010000007.1, forward strand.
TCGCGCAGCACCTTGAGGCTGGTGGTGTCGGCGCCGATCTCGAACAGCGCTACCAAGGCATCCTTGCCTTCGTTGGGCAGATTGGCGATCAGCCGTCCCATGGCCATGCGCGAGGCATGCGACTCGATGTCCAGGATGACCGGCTTCAGTCCGGCGGCCTCGGCAAGGCCCTGGCGGTCCTGCACCCGGTCCTTGCGTGAGGCAGCGATCAGCACTTCCACATCGCCGACCGAAGTCGGGCTGGGGCCGATCACACAAAAGTCCAAACTCACCTCGTCGAGCGAAAAGGGGATGTACTGGTTGGCCTCGGCCTCTACCTGGATCTCCATCTCCTCGTCGCGCAGCCCCGCCGGCAGCATGATCTTTTTGGTGATCACCGCTGATTGCGGCATGGCCAGCACGGCATCCCGGGTGCGCGTGCCGCTACGCGCCACCACCCGACGCACCGCGTCCGCCACCTCATCGAATTTTTCGATCTGGCCGTCGGTGATCCAGCCTTTTTCGAACGGCTCGGTCGCAAATCGCTCAAGCACGATCTCGCCACTCTTGGCTTGGCTGAGCTCGACCAGCTTGACGCTGGATGAGCTGATATCCAAACCAATCATGGGCGGATGCTTGCGACCCAGCAGTACGTCAAGTATTCCCATGACGCGGATCCCCCAACGCGCTAACGGAGCGCCGGACTGTTAATAAGTTACTTGAATGCTAGCAGCAAAGCCTATGACAGCCCAAGGAAATGCGGTCACAGCAAGTAACGCCACGTTGCGAAACATACACGCCGCTGGCATTGTCAAAGCGCGGAAAAACACCTGATAAATACGCTGAACGCCGCGAGATCCAGCCCCAAACGGTCTTTCTATAATCCGCCCACTGCATCGGAGGCCCATGAGCGATACGAAGAAGAAGACCTCTCAGGGTCGATCTGAATCTGGATCTGAGTCCAAGCCAGCCAAGCCCGCGGTGGCAAACCGCCTGACCCGCATGCTGGGCTGGATGCTGGCGGTGATGCTAGGCGCAGTCGCCGCCGGTGCACTGGTCCTGGTGCTGGCCCTTTCGATGGCCTATCCGAATCTGCCGGACATCGGCGGGCTGACCGACTACCGCCCCAAGCTGCCGATGCGCGTGCTGTCCAGCGACGGCGTGCTGATGGGCGAGTTCGGCGAAGAGCGGCGCAGCTACACGCCGATAGCGCAGATACCGCAGTTGATGCAGGACGCGGTGCTGGCCATTGAGGATGCACGCTTCTACGAGCATGGCGGCGTTGACTATCTTGGCGTGATCCGCGCCGGTCTGGCCAATGTGGCCGAGTCGCGCAGCCAGGGCGCTTCGACCATCACGATGCAGGTGGCGCGCAACTTCTATCTGTCCACAGAGAAGACCCTGACCCGCAAGATCTACGAGATTCTGCTGGCGCTGAAGATAGAGAACGCGCTACCCAAGAAGAAGATTCTGGAAATCTATATGAACCAGATCTTTCTGGGCCATCGCGCCTACGGCTTTGCGGCCGCCAGCGAGATCTATTTCGGCAAGCCCCTGGCCGAGCTCAGTGTCGCGGAGGCCGCCATGCTGGCCGGCCTGCCCAAGGCCCCTTCCGCCTATAACCCGATCAACAACCCGCGTCGGGCCACGCTGCGCCAGCAGTACATCATCGACCGCATGCTCGAAAACGGCTATATCACCGAGGAGCAGCACGAAGTCGCCAAGGTCGAGAAACTGCGCTACCGGCGCGTCAACGAGGCTTCGGCCCATGCCGAGTACCTGGCCGAGCTGGCCCGCCAGCTGATCTTCAGCCAGTACGGTGACGAGGCCTATACGCGGGGCCTGAACGTCTACCTGACCGTGCGCGCCGATGATCAGAACGTCGCCTACCGGGCGCTGCGCCGCGGCCTGCTGGACTACGAGCAGCGCCAGTTCTACCGTGGCCCTGAGGCCTATATCGATCTGCCCAGCGATCCCAAGCTGCTGGACGCGCGCGTCGCCGAGGCCCTGGCAGACCATCCGGCCAACGACGAGCTGCTGGCGGCGGTCACGCTCTCGGCCGAGCCCAAGAAGGTCGTGGCCATGCTGCAGAGCGGTGAGACGCTCAGCATCAGCGGCGAGGGCCTGAAACCGGTGGCCTCCGGCCTGTCGGAGAACGGCAACCCCAAAGTACGCATACGCCGCGGCGCGGTGATCCGCGTGCTCAAAGTCGTCAAGGCCGGCAAGGAGAGCTGGACAGTCACCCAGCTGCCCGAGGTGGAGGGCGCCTTCATCGCGATGGATCCGCGCAACGGCGATGTGCGCGCCCTGGTCGGGGGCTTCGATTTCGCCAAGAACAAGTTCAATCACGTCACCCAGGCCTGGCGACAGCCCGGCTCCAGCTTCAAGCCCTTCATCTACTCGGCCGCGCTGGAGCGGGGCTTCACGCCGGCCACGGTGGTCAACGATGCGCCGCTGTTCTTCAGCGCCACCACCACCGGCAGCCAGCCCTGGGAGCCGAAGAACTACGACGGCACCTTCGAAGGCCCCATGAGCCTGCGCCGCGCGCTGGCCAGGTCCAAGAACATGGTCTCCATACGGGTGCTGCAATCGGTCGGTCCCGAGCAGGCGCAGCAATGGATCAGCCGCTTCGGCTTCGATGCCGACAAGCACCCTGCCTACCTGACGATGGCGCTGGGTGCCGGCTCGGTGACGCCGATGCAGATGGTCGAGGGCTATGCCGTCTTTGCCAACGGCGGCTACCGGGTGGCACCACGGCTGATCGCCAAGCTGACCGACCACAAGGGGCGGGTGCTCTTTGAGGCCAAACCCAGCGCGCCGGCCGAAAGCGCCCGTGCCATTGACGAGCGCAACGCCTTCGTGATGAACAGCCTGCTGCAGGAGGTCACGCGCAGCGGCACCGCAGCACGCGCACAGGGAACGCTGAAGCGCCCCGACCTCTATGGCAAGACCGGTACCACCAATGACTCGATGGATGCCTGGTTCGCCGGCTTCCAGCGCGAGCTGGTCGCCGTGGTGTGGATAGGATACGACCAGCCACGCAAGCTGGGCAGCCGCGAGACCGGTGGCGGCCTATCGCTGCCGGTCTGGATCGAGTACATGGCACATGCGCTGCGCAATGTGCCGGTGTCCGAGTACAGCCCGCCCGAGGGCTTGGTCCAGCAGGGCGGCGAATGGTACTTCGAGGAGTTCGCCGATGGCGCGGGTGTGTCCAGACTCAGCGAAATCGAGTCGCAAGTGCCTCAGGCCAGCAGCGAGGACGAGAAGCGCAGCATCCTCGACCTGTTCAAGCGCTGAGCAGCAAGCGGCTCAGGCCGGCCGCTCCAGCGCTTCAAAGCGCAGGGCCGTGCCGGCCTGCTGGCTGGCCAGTTCGGAGAGCAGCGCGAAGAACTCGCGGCCCTCGCGCTCCAGCCAGCGCCCCTCGACCCAGCGGAAGTGGTAGCCCCCGGCGCGCGCCGCCAGCCAGATTTCCTGCAAGGGCGGTTGGGTGTTGATGACGATCTTGCTGCGGTCCGGCAGGCTAAGCTCCAGCAGGCCGCCGGTGCGATGGGTGTCGATATCGATCACGTCCTGCTCCAGCCAGCGGTCTGCCGCCGCCTCCACGCTGGCCAGCACCGCATGGGCCAGGCGCTGGTACTCGGCCTCGGTCAGGGTGCTTGGAGAGGGGGGGGCTGCGCTCATGGCCGATACACTCTTGGAATGATGAAGATGCACACAAGTGTAGGCGCCCCTTCCAAGGCCCATGCGCGCCAAGGGTCTCGCGGCACGCTGACAGCACTGCTGCTGTGCTGCGCACTGCTGTGCAGCGCATGCGGGCAGAAAGGCCCGCTGCGTCTGCCGCAGGCCCAAGCCCCCCAGCCGGCAGCCTCCTCGGCGGCCGTGCCGCCGCCCGCACGCTAAGCCGACGCCGCTGGGCGCCTAGCCGCGCCCTTCCGCCACCGCGTGGCAGGCGATCTTGATGCCCTGGAAGTCCTGCAGCGGCGGACGCTCGGTCTTGCAGCGCTCGTTGGCCAGCGGGCAGCGCGGATGGAAGCTGCAGCCGCTGGGCGGATTGAGCGGATTCGGCACCTCGCCCTGCACCGGCGTGCGCGCGCGGCCGCTCATATGGATGTCGGGAATCGCATCCAGCAGCATGCGGGTATAGGGATGCCGGGGCTGGCTGAAGAGCTGGGCCTTGTCGGCCAGCTCGACCAGACGCCCCAGATACATGACGCCCACCTGGTCGGCCACATGACGCACCACCGCCAGGTTATGCGAGATGAACAGATAGGTCAGACCGCGCTCGCGCTGCAGGTCCTTCATGATGTTCAGCACCTGGGCCTGCACCGAGACGTCCAAGGCCGAGGTCGGTTCGTCGCAGACCAGGAACTCGGGCTCGGTTGCCAGGGCACGCGCGATGGAGATGCGCTGACGCTGGCCGCCGGAGAACTGGTGCGGGAACTTCTCGCGATCGGCCGGCGACAAGCCCACCGACTGCAGCAGCTCGCCGACCCGAGTCTTGAGCTGCTCGGCATCGCTGATCAGCCCATGCTCGCGCAGCGGCTCGCCGATGATGTCCTGCACCTTCCAGCGCGGATTCAGCGAGGCATAGGGATCCTGGAAGATCATCTGCATGCGCCGCCGCAGGGCCTTGGCCTCCTTGCCGGCCAGGGTCTGGGCGGTATCGACGCCGTCGAACACGACCTGGCCGCGGGTGGGCTGGTAGAGCCCCACCAGCAGCCTGGCCACCGTGCTCTTGCCGCAGCCCGACTCGCCGACCAGGGCCAGGGTCTTGCCCTTCTCTATGCTGAAGCTGACACCGTCGACCGCATGGACGAAGAGCTTGGGCTTGCGCTCGATGACGCGGTTCAGCCAGGGCGGCGAGACGTTGAAGATCTTGGCCAGGTCACTGACCTCGACCAGCGGACGGGTGCTGTCGCGACTCATAGCGCGGCTTCCTTGTTCTTGTACTCAAGCGGCAGCCAGCAGGCCGCACGGGTGGCACCGGCCGGGCTCAGGTCGGGGCGCTCGCTGCGGCAGCGCGCTACCGCCTGCGGGCAGCGCGGGTTGTAGGCGCAGCCGCTGGGGATGGCATTCAGGCGCGGCATCGAGCCATCGATCTGCAGCAGACGCTCGCGGTCCTCGTCCATTGCCGGAATCGAGCCCATCAGGCCGGCGGTATAGGGGTGGGCCGGCCGGTGTATCACCTCATGCACGGGGCCGATCTCGGCAATGCGGCCGGCATACATGACCGCCACCCGATCACAGGTCTCGGCGATCACGCCCATATCGTGCGTTACCAGCATCACCGCCGCGCCCTGCTCCTTGCAGACCTTCTTCAGCAGCGAAATGATCTGCGCCTGGATCGACACATCCAGCGCGGTGGTCGGCTCGTCAGCCACGATCAGCTTCGGGCTGGCCGCCAGCGCCAGCGCAATCACGACGCGCTGGCGCATGCCGCCTGAAAACTGATGCGGGTACTGGTCGATGCGCTGCTCCGCCGCCGGAATGCCGGTCTGCTGCAGCAGCTCGATCGCCCGCTGGCGCGCCGCGCTCTCGCTCAGCGGCAGATGGGTGGTGATGGTCTCGATCAGCTGGCGGCCCACGGTATAGAGCGGATTCAGCGAGGTCAGCGGGTCCTGGAAGACCGCACCGATCTGGCGGCCGCGGATCTTGCGCATCTCCTCGTAAGGCAGGTTGTCGATGCGCCGCCCTTCCAGCTTGATCTCGCCGCCGGCGATGCGGCCGGGGGGATCGAGCAGGCCGATGATGGAGGCGCCGGTCAGCGACTTGCCGGCGCCGGACTCGCCCACCACGCCCAGGATCTCGCCCGGCGCGATGTCGAAGGAGATGTCGTCCAGGGCCAGCAGGGTGCCATGGCGGGTCGGGAAATCGACGCGCAGATGGCTGACTTCAAGCAAGGGTGCGGTCATGAGGAAACTCGCTAGCAGAGGTGTTCGGGCCGGCTCAGCGCAGGCGCGGGTTCAGCGCATCGCGCAGCCAGTCGCCCAGCAGATTGACCGACAGGGCGATCAGCACCAGCATCACGCCGGGCCACAGCGTGATCCACCATTCGCCAGAGAACAGGAAATCGTTGCCGACACGGATCAGGGTTCCCAGCGAAGGGCTGGTCGGCGGCACGCCGACGCCCAGGAAGGACAGCGTCGCCTCGGTGATGATGGCCGCTGCCACCTGGATGGTCGCCAGCACCAGCACCGGACCGGTCACATTGGGCAGCACATGGCGCCACATGATGCGGCCCGGGGATACGCCGATGACGCGTGCCGCCTGCACATACTCCTTGTTGCGTTCGACCATGGTGGAACCGCGCACCGTGCGGGCGTACTGCACCCAGCCCGACAGCGCGATCGCGAGGATCAGCACCATGAAGGCCAGCGTGTCGTGCGCGTTCGGGAACATGGCGCGACCCACGCCATCGATCAGCAGCGCGATCAGGATGGAGGGGAAGGACAGCATCACATCGCAGACACGCATGATGAAGGCATCGACCTTGCCGCCCACAAAGCCCGCCAGCAGCCCCAGGCCCACGCCGATCAGGATGGACAGCAGCACCGAGGCCAGGCCGACGAAGAGCGAGATGCGTGCGCCATACATCAGCGCCGAGAGGATGTCGCGGCCCTGGTCGTCGGTGCCCAGCAGGTACTTGCTGCTGCCCTCGGGCATCCAGGCCGGCGGCAGGCGCGAGTCCATCAGCTCCAGCGAAGCCAGATCGAAAGGGTTGTGCGGCGCGACCAGCTCGGCGAACAGTGCGACGAAGAGGCAGACGACTGCGATCAGGGCAGCGACGATGGCCGTCGGCGAGCGCTTGAAGGAATGCCAGACGTCGCCGGCAAAGAAACGCTTCAATGCACCAGGTGCCGCTGCCACCGCTGGCGCGGCGCCGGTGTTGGGACGGGTGTTGGGGCTGCTCATGGAATGCTCCGGAATGCGGTGGGGCCGTCGGCCAGGGGCAGGCCTTGCTCGACCAGGCGGGCGAACAGGGCCGCGCCCAGCGGCAGGATCTCGTCGTTGAAGTCGTAGCGGGGGTTGTGCAGGCTGCAGCCGTAGTCGCGGCCACCGCCTTCCCCACCCTGACCGATGCGCAGGTAGGCGCCCGGCTTGGCCTGCAGCATGAAGGAAAAGTCCTCCGAACCCATGCTGGGCGGCAGCTCGGCGTTGACCCGCTCGGCACCGACCAGCTCGCGAGCCACCCGGGCGGCAAAGGCGGCCTCGGCCGGGCTGTTGATCGTGGCCGGGTAGAGGCGCTGATAGTTGACGCTGGCGCTGCCACCAAAGCCCAGGGCCAGCGATTCGACCAGGGCCGTCAGCCGATCCTGGATCAGTTGCTGCACCTCGGGCCGGAAGCTGCGCACCGTGCCGGTCAGCACCGCCTCCGCCGGAATGACGCTGAAGGCGCCGGGCTCGCCGGCGCGCAGCGCACACAGGCTCACGACCGCCTGGTCCAGCGGCGCCACATTGCGCGCCACCAGGCTCTGCACAGCCGTGATGACATGGCCCGCGATCAGCACCGGATCTATCGCCAGATGCGGGTGCGCGCCATGACCGCCGCGACCGCTGATGCGGATCTCGACCTGATCCGCCGCGGCCATCATCGCGCCGGCGTTCAGGCCGATCTGGCCCGCCGGCAGCTGTGGCCAGTTGTGCATCGCGTAGACAGACTCGACCGGGAAGCGCTCGAACAGGCCCTCGCGCATCATCTCGCGCGCACCGGCATAACCCTCTTCGCCCGGCTGGAAGATCAGCACGGCCGTGCCTTCGAACTGGCGGGTCTGGGCCAGGTAACGGGCCGCACCGACCAGCATCGCGGTGTGACCGTCGTGGCCGCAGGCATGCATGCGTCCGCTGGTGGCCGAACGCCAGGGAACCTCATTGAGCTCCTGCAGCGGCAGTGCGTCCATATCGGCACGCAGGCCGAGCTGCCGCCCCGGCCCGTTGCGGCCATGGATCAGTGCGACGATGCCGGTCTTGGCAATGCCGGTGTGCAGCGCGTCGACGCCGCACAGCTTCAGGGCCTCGATCACCCGGGCCGACGTGCGGTGCTCCTCATAGCCCAGCTCAGGCATTGCATGCAGCTCGCGGCGCAGTGCGCGTAGCTCGCCGTGCATCGCACCGAGGCGCTGGTAGGCCGCATCGGCGCCGCTGCCCGCGGCGCCCGGGGCCGCCATCGCGGGGGCGCGCATCAATGTCCCCCGGCCTTGCCTTCGACGCGCAGGCGCGGATCCACCGCGAAATAAAGCATGTCGACCAGCAGATTGATGGTGACGAAGATGAAGGAGATCAGGCACAGATAGGCCGCCATCACCGGAATGTCGGCGAACTGCACCGCCTGGATGAACAGCAGGCCCATGCCCGGCCACTGGAACACCGTCTCGGTGATGATGGCGAAGGCGATCAGCGAGCCCAACTGCAGGCCGGTGATGGTGATCACCGGCACCAGGGTGTTCTTCAGCGCGTGGCCGAAGTAGACCGCGCGATTGGAAAGGCCGCGGGCACGGGCGAACTTGATGTAGTCGGTGCGCAGCACCTCCAGCATCTCGGAGCGCACCAGCCGCATGATCAGGGTCAGCTGGAAGACCGACAAGGTGATCGCCGGCAGCAGCAGATGCTTGAGGCCGTCGGCCGACAGCAGCCCGGTTGTCCAGGATCCGATCGCGATCACCTCGCCACGGCCGAAGCTGGGCAGCCATTTGAGCAGCACCGCGAACACCAGGATCAGCAGGATGCCGATCAGAAAGGTCGGCAACGAGACGCCCAGCAGCGACAGCGTCATCAGCAGCTGGGACGAGAACTTGCCGCGCCGCAGCGCCGCATAGACACCCAGCGGGATGCCGACGAACAAGGCGATCAGGCCGGCCACCAGCGCCAGCTCCAGCGTTGCGGGAAAGCGCTCGGCAATCAGCGTCGACACCTTGCGGCCCTGCCGCAGACTCAGACCGAACTCGCCTTGCACCGCATTGCCGATGAAGGTGGCGAACTGCACGACGAAGGGCTTGTCCAGGCCCAGATCGCGCCGCAGCTGTTCGCGTTGCTCGGGCGTCGCGTCCTGCCCCACCAGATTGGTCACCGGGTCGCCCACATACTGGAACAGCATGAAGGCGATGAAAGCCACGGTGAGCATCACCACAATGGCCTGGGCCAGACGTCTGAGTATGAATACAAGCATGTTCTGGTCTGCATTGTGAATATGCCCACCGGTCGGTGGGCACATCGGCCAGGCCAGCCCTGGTAAGGCCGGCCTTGCGAGGGCGCCATGATGGCCAGAAGCCGGCGCCAGGGCAAACGGGTAAGTCCCGATGCGCGCGCAGCGCTTTGCCGCTCAGGAGCGCGGGAGCTCGTTGCGCCCCTCGCCGGGCACTTCCGCCTGGCGCAGCTGCACCCGCCCGTAGCAGGCCTCGCTGCGGCTGCGCGTGTTGTCGGCATCGGTCATGAAGGCCTTGCCGATCAGATCGCCTGGCGCTTCGCCGAAGGCACGGCTGAAGTCGGCCACCACATCGCGTTCGAAGCGCTCCCAGCGCCCCCGCGCCCCCCCGACCACGATCATGCGGATGCGGTCCGAACGCCGGCTGATGACCACGGTCTCGGGCGCCAGACCGGCATCCCAGACATACATCAAGGTCGCATAGGGCGGCATCTCGCCGGTCAGCGTCTGGGCCAGCTCGAACAGCATGCGGTTGCGCCCCGAGAGGCGCTGATGATCGCCATCGAAGGCCAGCACCAGGCGGGCCGGCGCATCGTCGGTCTCAGGCGTCGCGACATGCGCCTGCGCAGCGCTGCTTTTCACCCACCACTCGAACTCCAGCCGCCCCAGCCGCCCCGGCTCCATCCTGAGCTCGCGCCGCCACAGACTGACCGAGCCCTGCGCCTGGGCAAGCAGGCAACGGCGACCCTCCAGTACTGCCAGGCTGTAGCGCGTCGCCCGCTTGCCGGGCAACTCACGCATGCCCCAGCCGGCCCAGCCCTCAAGCTGAGCGGGCGGGGGCGCGGCCTGATGGGCGCAGCCCGACAGGGTCGCCAGGCCGCCGGCCGTCAGCAACAGCAGGAGCGAGGGGCGGACAAGACACTTCATGAGAGCAAGGCTAACGCGGGCGACCGTTGTGGACGAGGCACTATGGCACGGACCTGGCGAACCATAGAAAAGGGCCGCTGACGCGGCCCGTGATTCTGGCTCGGACCGGCAGGTCCGCTCACCAAAGATCAGAAGCGGTGGCGCACACCGACCATATAGCCATTGCGCTTTTTGGCACCGTTGGCGGCACCGTTGGAGCCGTTCAGGCTGACATTGCCCGACAGGCGGGTGTTGTCGAACTCTACGTAAGCATCAGTACGCTTGGAGAACGCGTAGTCAGCAATCACCGACAGGAACTTGGCATCGGCCTTGGCCGCTGCGGTCACACCGGTCTGCTTGGCCGCCCAGTAATGCGCGCCCAGATTCAGTTGCGCAGTCAGCTGGTAGCCCGCACCGATGGTCCACATCGTGCGCTTGTTGGCGGCCAGGAAGGCGGGACCGCCAAAGCCACCGTTGGCGCTGCCGGTCCACATGCTGCCCAGCACCGCCATATCGGTCGGGGACAGGCCGTTGTCGGCCTTGTTGACCGCGTAGCCGGCGTTCAGGTACCAGGGGCCGGTACGGTAGGAGCCGCCAAAGGTCGTCGCCTTGACCTTCTTGCCCGAGCCGAACTCGTAGTTCTGCATGCCGGCGCCCACGGCGAAGCCGCTGTCGGCGTAGCGCAGATAGCCACCCATGGTCTTGCCGCCGGTGGCGCTGCCCTCACCCGCAGACACCTGGACGGCACCACGGATCGGACCCATCTCGGCCATGTACTTCAGCATATTGCTGGCGCGCGCACCCAGGGCAAAGCCGATCTCCGGCTTGTACTCTTCAGCATAGGGCGAATACGGGAACGAAGCGTAGGTGCTGGTCACCAGGTCAAACAGCACGTTGTACTGACGGCCCGCGGTCACGCGGCCGAAGCTGCCCTGCAGGCCGACCCAGGACTGGCGCCAGAAGTCGCCCGCGGCCACATTGCCGTTGTCGGCGGTGAGGCGGTGCTCCATATTCACCAGGGCCTTCATGCCGTCGCCCAGATCCTCGGTGACATTGATCCCGAGGCGACTCTGCGACAGGCCGCCGCCGACGACGCGGGTGATGGATTGGTCGGCATTGCCGGCGATGCCCTCGTTGGTGGTCATGCGAACACCGACATCCACGATGCCGTACAGCGTCACGCTGGATTGGGCCCATGCAGCCGAAGTGCTGGCTGCCAGAACGCTCAACACCATCAGAGTCTTTTTCATCTATCTGTCTCCTGCTTGTAGAAAGGCTAGCTGCCACTATTTTGCTGTGCAGCCGCGCGCAAGCCGGGCAGTTTGTTGCGGGTGACCCACAGGCGCTAACCCTGTCACAGATGCGACAAACCGGGTCATGGCGCCGCCGGGCCATAAAAAAAGCCGCCCGGAGGCGGCTTTTGGCTGTCGCGGCCGCCGCAGCGGCCCGCCGACACTTTTTAGAACATGTGACGCACGCCAACTTCGATGCCGCCGTTGTCGTTGCCTGCACCGATGGTGAAGGCGGCCGGGCTGGCCACCTTGAACGTGGCGCGGCCGTCGTTGGTCACGCGCGACACGGTGCCGTACAGCGCGGTGCGCTTGGACAGGTCATGGACATAGCCCACAGCCAGTTGCTTGGCATCGCCGGTGACGGCTTCGGCGGCATTGTTCGCGCTCACATTGGTGAACGAAGCGCGCAGCGAACCCGAACCCATGGGCATGGTGGCGCCGATCATGGTCACGGTCTGCTTGCGTGCGCCGAACTTGTTCTGCGTGAAGGCACCCATCAGCTTGGCGACACCCAGGTCGTAGGAACCGGAGAAGGTCGTGCGCTTGAAGTTGGTGGTCGAGCTGTCCAGGTCGGCGTTCGAGAACGCGGCGCTGATATTCATCGGGCCGGCAGCGTAACCCAGGCGCAGACCCAGGTACTTGTTGTTGGCGCCAGCACCGCCAGCGCCTTCGCCAGCAGCCACTTCAGCCGAACCGTAGATGCCGCCCATGGCCGGCAGGTAATAGGCCACGATGTTGTCAGCGCGGACGGTGCTCGACGAGCCGCTGCCCAGCACGTTGTGCATCTTGTTGACGTCGCCGACACCGTTGGTGCCGAACGGGTCGAAGTCGGCGTAAGCGGTGAACTGGTTAGTCAGGAAGCGGCCCAGGCGCACTTCACCGAACTCACCCATCAGGCTGACCGACGAACGGCGGTGCCAGTAACGGGCGCTGTTGGTGGTGCCATCGTCCGGGTTGATGGCCGACTCCAGCCAGAAACCGGCCTTCAGGCCGCCGCCCAGGTCTTCGACGCCACGCACGCCCCAACGGCTGCTGTAGATACCGTCGGTGCCCATGGTCTTGAGGGTCTTGCCGCCGCCCTTGTTGTAGCGCACGTTCAGGTCAACACCGCCGAACAGGGTGACCGACGACTGTGCCGACGCAGCACCGACCATGGAGCCGAGCACGGCCAGCGCAATCAGGGATTTCTTCATTCGATTCTCCTAAGTTTGAACAAGAGGCCCCGATCCCTTGAGCCCTCTATGCGAGGGCCGATCAGGCCCACCCCCTCAGCGGAAGTTGCCGTATTGCACCAGAGCAAACCCGCACTGACCAGTCGCCAGGCCGAGAAAGACCGGGCTTCGTTGTCAAGGTACAACGTGACTCGCGCATCAAAAAAAAGTCATATTGGCGGCCCGTACGCAACAGTGGGACGCCAACTGGGGCGCAGGAACCCAGGCGTGGCCGGCCTTTGCCGCCAGCTCGATGCAGCGCGGCAAAATGAGGGCGCATTGATCGTTACGCACGCACACAACACGCCATCCGCACATGACGAAGCCAGACACCGCCCGCCGGCTGAGCGCCGCCGATCGCACGATCGCGGCATTGGACGACACCTTGCGCACCCTGTTCGCCGCGCCGGGCGGCGAGCGCCGCAGCCCGGCCCATGAGGTTCCCGCCGTCACCCTTGACGAGGCGCAGCGCCAGCTCTCGGGCGCCCTGATGCGGGTCAACCATGTCGGCGAGGTCTGCGCCCAGGCCCTGTATCGCAGCCAGGCCCTGTTCTGCCGCGATCCGGCCTTGCGCCAGAATCTGCAGCAGGCGGCACGCGAGGAGGGCGACCACCTGGCCTGGACTCGGCAACGCCTTGCGCAACTCGGCACGCACGCCAGCTATCTCAACCCGCTCTGGTACGGCGGGGCCTTCGCGATCGGCAGCGCCGCCGCCCTGGCGGGCGAGAAGCACAGCCTGGGCTTTGTGGTCGAGACCGAACGCCAGGTGGAGGCCCACTTGGCCCAGCACCTGGAGCGCCTGCCTGAAGCGGACCTGCCCTCGCGCGCCATCGTGGCCCAGATGAAGGCCGACGAGGCACGCCACGCCGAACAAGCCCAGCAGGCCGGTGCCGCCCCCCTTCCCGCACCCGTACGCGGTCTGATGCGTCTGGCAGCGCGGGTCATGACCCGCACCGCCCACCACATCTAGTTCAGCACCTCAGACCTTGACCAGTTCCACCGAGGTGCTGATCTCGGCCGTCTTGCCCAGCATGATGCTGGCCGAGCAGTACTTCTCATGCGATAGCGCCACCGCCCGCTCGACCGCGGCCAGGCTCAGCCCGCGGCCGCTGACGACGAAGTGCATATGGATCTTGGTGAAGACCTTGGGGTCGGCGCTCGCCCGCTCCGCCGACAGCCTGAGCTGGCAGCCCCGCACGTCGTGACGACCCCGCTTCAGAATCAGCACCACGTCATAGGCGGTGCAACCGCCGGTGCCAGCCAGCACCGTTTCCATCGGGCGGGGCGCCAGGTTGCGGCCGCCGCCGTCCGGTGCGCCGTCCATGGCCAGCAGATGGCCGCTGCCGGTCTCGGCCACAAAAGCCATGCCGTCGGTGCCCATCCAGTTGATCGTGCATTCCATCATGGTTCTCCGGCCCGCAGGCGATGTCAGGGGGCTGTCGATTGGCCGGGCCGGCCGCACAGACCCAAATGCGTCACGCTCGGCGCCAGAATCAGCTGACCAAGCAGTAAAAATATTGCAGCGCAGCAAAAGCTGGCGTTAGAATTGTATTCACGCGGTTCACAGTCCGAGCCAAGCGCCTAGACCCCGGACCGCACCCTTTGTCTCCTCCACCGCCTCCATGGTGGATTCAGCCCGAGTTCCACAAGAACTCGGGCTTTTTTTTGCCTCGCCGGCCCCCCCGTGGCTCGAAATGTCGCTGACATATGATGTTGCGCCGCAACACACACGCACAGGAGAGCATTCATGGCTGACCGCCCCCCTCGCAAGAGCCGCAGCGCCACGCAGGACACACGCATGGCACCGGCCTTGATTCCAGGCGGCGACAGCTATCTGCAACGAATCCTGAATGCCAAGGTCTACGACGTGGCAGTCGAGACGCCGCTTGATGCCGCGCCCCGGCTGTCCAAGCGTCTGGGCAGCAAGGTGCTGCTCAAGCGCGAGGACAACCAGCCGGTCTTCAGCTTCAAGCTGCGCGGCGCCTATAACAAGATGGCCCATCTGAGCCCGGAGGCACGCGCCAAGGGCGTGATCTGCGCCTCCGCCGGCAACCATGCCCAGGGCGTCGCGCTGTCGGCCAAGAAGCTGGGCTGCCGCGCCGTCATCGTGATGCCGGTCACCACCCCGCGGGTCAAGATCGACGCGGTGCTGGCCATGGGCGGCGAGGTCGTGCTGCATGGCGACAGCTTCACCGACGCCTATGGGCACGCGCTGGAGCTTGAGAAGGCCCAGGGACTGACTTTTGTCCACCCCTTCGACGATCCGGATGTGATCGCGGGCCAGGGCACGATCGCGATGGAATTGCTGCAGCAGCACCAGGGGCCGCTGGACGCGGTCTTTGTCGCCATCGGCGGTGGCGGCCTGATCTCCGGCGTCGCCGCCTATCTGAAGGCCTTGCGCCCCGAGATCAAGGTGATCGGCGTGCAGACCCGCGACTCCGACGCCATGGTGCGTTCGGTCAAGGCCGGCAAGCGGGTGCAGCTCAGCGATGTGGGCCTGTTCTCCGACGGCACGGCGGTCAAGCTGGTGGGGGAGGAAACCTTCCGCATCACCCGTGCCCTAGTCGACGACTATGTGCTGGTCGACACCGACGAAGTCTGCGCCGCCATCAAGGACATTTTCGAGGACACCCGCTCCATCATGGAGCCGGCTGGCGCCCTGGGCGTGGCGGCCATCAAGCAGTATGTGGCCAAGACCGGCATCAAGGGCCAGACCCTGGTCGCGATCACTTGCGGCGCCAATATGAACTTCGACCGCCTGCGCTTCGTCGCCGAGCGGGCCGAGGTCGGCGAGCAGCGCGAGGCCTTGTTCGCCGTCACCATCCCCGAGGAGCGGGGCAGCTTCAAGCGTTTTTGCGAGCTGCTGGGCCCGCGCAGCGTCACCGAATTCAACTACCGCATCTCGGATCGGAACGAGGCCCATGTCTTCGTCGGCGTCGCCATACAAAAGCGCGAGGAGGCCGACAAGCTGACGCGCAGCCTGGTGCGCCAGGGCTTTCCGACGGTGGATCTCAGCGACAACGAGCTGGCCAAGCAGCATGTGCGCCATATGGTGGGCGGCCGCAGCGAACTGGCCAAGAACGAGCGCCTCTACCGCTTCATCTTTCCCGAGCGGCCCGGCGCCCTGATGCGCTTTCTGTCCAGCATGCATCCCAACTGGAACATCAGCCTGTTCCACTACCGCAACCAGGGCGCCGACTATGGCCGCATCCTGGTGGGCATACAGGTGCCGCGTGGTGACAGCGCGGCGCTGCGCGAGTTCCTCGACTCGCTGAACTACCCCTACGAGGACGAGAGCAACAACCCGGTCTACCGCCTGTTCCTGCGCTGATCGCGCGGCCGGGCTTGTGCCGATACCCGGCGGCGCACACTGGGTGAGAATGCGAGCCTGAGCTTGTCGCCCCTCTCATGCCCGTCCATCAATCGCTGATCAGCCCCACGGCCAATGCCGAACTCGAGCGCGCGCTGCGCGAGCGCATCGACCGCCGGGCCGCGGTGAGCGGCAGCCTGGGCGAGCTGGAGCCGCTGGCGGTGCGGCTGGGCCTGGTGCAGAACAGCCTCACCCCACGCTTCCGCGAGCCCACGCTCGCCTTGTTCGCCGCCGACCACGGGCTGGCCGTCGAGGGCATCAGCCTGCTGCACGGGCGCAGCACCCGCGAGCAGGCCCTGCTGGCCCTGCAGCACCGCCTGCCCGTCGCGGTGTTCGCCCGCATCCATGGCCTGGACATGACGGTGATCGACTGCGGCATCGCCGAGCCGCTGGCCCCCCACCCCAAGCTGCTGGCGCGCAAGATCGCCCATGGCACCCGCAATGCCCGCCTGGGCGTCGCGATGAGCATGGAGCAGGCCCATGCCGGCGTGCGCGTGGGCATGGAGATCGCCGATAAGTTCCATGGCAATGCCCTGGCCTGTGCCGCCCTCGGGCAGGGCTCGCATGAGAGCGCCGCCATGCTGATGTCCAGCCTCAGCAGCGTGCCGGTACGCGAGTTCATCGTCTCCGGACCCGATATGCGTCAAGACGAGCTGGGCCGGCTGCTGAAGATTCTGCAGACGGCCCAGGCCCGCCATCGCGATGCCGTGGAGCCCATGGATGTGCTGGCTGCCATGGGCGGCTTCGAGCTGGCGGTGATGGTGGGCGCGATGCTGGTCGCCGCCAGCAAGCGCAGCCTGATCATCATCGACGGTGTGGCCGCCTGCGCAGCGCTGAAGCTCGCCTCGATGATCGCCGCGCCGGTCACCGACTATGCGGTCTTCTGCCGCAGCCATGCTCACCGCGGCCTGGACGAGGCCATGGCCCTGTTCCACGCCTCGGCGCTGCTGGAGCTGGGCATGGACGGTGCCGATGGCACCGGCGCCGCGCTGGCCTGGCCGCTGATACGCAGCGCCGCCGCCCTGCTGAGCGATTTGCACGAGGTCAGCGACAAGCCCTCGCTGGAGCACAGCAGTGCCCTCCCCGTACTAACCCAGCAGCTGAGTGGCTACCAATCGGCAGGCTGAACTCGGTAGGCTGAAGCGCCTGCCCGCTACTGCTGCGGCAGTTCACGTGGTGGGGGCGGCGCCGATTCGGCCTGCGGCTCGACCCTCTGCGGCGCTGCTTCCGAGGGCTGGCCCGGCAAGGGTTGGGCCACCACCGGCGGCAGCGCGCCGGTGGCCGCCGCGGCCGGCGGCTCCAGCCGCAGCGTCAGGCTGACCACGCCAGCGGCGCCCAGCGAGGCAGAGCGGGCGTCCAGCGCCAGCAGCTGCAGCTGGCCATCCACCGCGCCGCCCACGCGCACCGCCCGCGCGGGCGCGTTGTCGATCGCGATCACCGCCAGGCCCTCGCCCTGATGTCGGTCCGAACCCGGCTTGGGTGCCACCAGACCGACCAGGCGGTAGCGGCTCTGCACCACCGGCGCCGCCTCGACCGCGGCCTCGGCCGTCGTGCCCAGCAGTCGCGTCAGGTCGGCCAGCGGCGCCGTGCCGGCGCCCACCGCCACCGTGTGGGCGGGCGCGGGCAGCGGTCTGTCCAGCAGCAGCTGCAGCCAGTAGACACTGACAAAGGCCAGCAGGCCCCAGACGAAAAAGCCGAGCGTTCGAGCAAGCATGGCGACGATTATGATTCAGGCCACCCGAGACTCCGAACGACAGGATTCCTGCATGCGAACCCCGATGCGAAGCCCGCGCCAGCTGCGGCGCGGCTTTACCCTGATCGAGCTGCTGGTGGTGCTGGTCATCATCGGCGTGCTGGCCGCACTGGTGGTGCCCAATGTGCTGGACCGCGCCGACGATGCCCGTGTGACCGCCGCACGCACCGATGTCAACAATCTGATGCAGGCGCTCAAGCTCTACAAGCTGGACAACCAGCGCTTCCCCAGTGCCGAGCAAGGCCTGGAGTCGCTGGTGCGCAAGCCCAGCAGCGGCCCGGCGCCGCTGAACTGGAAACCTTATGTGGAGAAGCTGCCCAACGACCCCTGGGGCCGGCCCTACCAGTACGCCAACCCGGGCGTGAAGGGCGAGATCGACGTCTACAGTTTCGGTGCCGATGGCCGGGCCGGCGGCGAGGGCAACGATGCCGATATCGGCTCATGGCAGTAGGCCTTCCGGCCCACGGCCCACACCCAAGCCGGCTGGCTTCACGCTGATCGAGTTGCTGGTGGTGATGGCGATGCTGGCCATCGCCACCGCCACCATCAGTCTGGCCCTGCGCGACCCCAGTGCGGCCCAGCTGGAGCGCGAGGCCGAGCGCCTCACCGCGCTGTTCGAGACCGCCCGCGCCGAAGCCAGGGCGGCCAGCCTGCCGGTGTTCTGGGCCCCGCTGGCTGACAGCTCGGGCGACCATTTCCGTTTCCACGGCCTGCCCGAGCCGCTGCAGCTGCCGCGGCGCTGGCTGGGCACGCCGGTAGCCGTCGAGATCCTGGGTGCCCGCGCGATCACGCTGGGGCCCGAGCCCCTGATCGGCGCCCAGCGCCTGCGCCTGCGCCTGGGCGAGCAGCGCCTGCTGCTGGGCACCGACGGGCTGAGCCCCTTCGCGCCCATCGCCGAGCCCAGCTCATGATGCGCAGCGCCGCGCGTGGCTTCACCCTGATCGAGGTCCTGGTCGCGCTGACCATCGTCGCGATCACGCTGGGCGCCGGCATCAAGGCCGGCAGCGCGCTGGCCGCCAATGCCGAGCGCCTGGCCGAAGTCAGCGCCGCCCAGTGGTGTGCCGAGAACCAGCTCACCGAGCTGCGCCTGAACCAGCAGTTTCTCGGTGTCGGCGACAGCGAGTTCAGCTGCCAGCAGCTGGGCCGCAGCTATGCCGGCCGCCTGATCGTGCGCCCCACCCCCAATCCCAGCTTCCGCCGCGTCGACGCCCAGATCAGCAACGATCAGGGCCTGCCGCTGCTGAGCCTGTCGACCATCATGGGGCGCTACTGATGGCGCACCGACTGCGCGGCTTCACCCTGGTCGAAGTGCTGGTCGCGCTGAGCATCATGGCGGTGATGGCGCTGATCGGCTGGCGCGGCATCGACAGCATGCTGCGCGCCCGCGAGATCAGCCAGGCCAGCCTAGCGCGCAGCGAGCGCCTGCAGACGGTGCTGGCCCAATGGGAACAAGACCTGCGCGCGCTGCAGGACAGCAGCGATCTGGAGCCGATTCGCTTCGACGGCGCCAGCCTGCTGCTGACCCGTCAGCGCGAGGACGGCATGCTGGTGGTGCGCTGGAGCGTCCGCAATCAGCGCCTCTACCGCTGGGAGTCGGCGGTCCAGACCAGCCGCGCCGGCCTGGGCGAGGCCTATCAGCGCAGCCAGCAAGCCTTGGCCCAGGAGCAGGACCAGCTGGTCGCGCTGGAAGGCGTCAGCGCCTGGCAGATGTTCTTCTACCGCGGCAATGCCTGGAGCAATGCCCAGTCCAGCGGCGATGTGCAGGACGGCGCCAAGCCGCCGCCAGCCGCCGGCGGCGATCCACCCAAGCCGAACCCGCGCGCGCCCTTGCCCAGCGGCGTGCGCATGGTGCTGGAGTTCCGTGAGGACAGCGGCTTTGGCGGGCCGCTGACCCGCCAGCTGGAACTGGGGCTGCAGTCGTGAGGCTGCAGCGCCCCGGCCAGGGCGGCGCAGCGCTGCTGACCGCCCTGCTGATCGTCGTGCTGGTCAGCAGCCTGGCCTCGGCCATGGTCTGGCGCCAGTACCGGGCAGTGCAGATCGAGGCGGCCGACCGGGCCCGCGCCCAGTCGGCCTGGATTCTGCAGGGCGCGCTCGACTGGGCGCGGCTGATCCTGCGCGAGGATGCGCGCAGCAAAGCCAGAGAGCCCGTCGACCATCTGGGTGAGGTCTGGGCAGTGCCGCTGGCCGAGGCCCGGCTATCGACCTTTCTGGCCGCCGAGCGCGGCCAGGGCGGCGGTGACGCCGGCGACGGGCCCGAGGCCTTTCTGTCGGGCAGCATCGAGGACGCGCAGTCGCGCTACAACCTGCGCCATCTGCTGGCCGGCGACGAGGTGCCCCCACTGGAGCTGCGCACACTGCAGCGTCTCTGCGAAGGCGCCGGCCTGCCCAGCGACACGGCCATCACGCTGGCCCGCCAGCTGCGCGCCGCCCACGCCAGCGACAGCACCGACAGCCCGCAGACCCCGCTGCGGCCCGGCCGGGTCGAGCAACTGGTCTGGCTGGGCCTTTCCCGCGACACGGTACAGCGCCTGTTACCTCTGGTGACCTTGTTGCCGGTGCCGACGCCGGTCAACCTCAACACCGCGCCGCGCGAGGTGATCGCCGCGCTGTTCGACGGCATGGACCTGGCGGCTGCCGAGCGTCTGGTCAAGGGACGCCAGAGCGCGCCGCTGAAGGACATCAACGAAACCAAGGCCTTCCTGCCCGAGGGGGTCGAGATCAGCGCCCAGCGTGCCGCGGTGCAATCGGATTTCTTCGAGGTCACCGGCCGTCTGCGCCTGGATGACCGCCTGCAGGAGCAGCGCTCCCTGGTGCAGCGCCGCGGCCTGGAGGTGCTGGTGCTGCAGCGCCGCCAGCTGCAGCGCCTGCTGCAAACCCCCTGAGAACCGCTCACGCCAGCTCCTAGAATGCGCCCGCAATGACCACCCTGCTCCTGCTTCTGCCCCCGCGCGCGCGGCTGCGCGCCCAGGGCCGCGACACCGGCGGCGCCGACGCCTCGCCGCGCAGCGAACCAGCGCGCGAGTTCGACTATCTGCTCAGCGCCGACGGCCAGCAGGTCAGCGCCCAGGGCCGGGCCAGCGCCGCGGCGTTGCCGCGGGCCGACCATGTGGTCGCCCTGGTGGCCGAGGCCGATCTCAGCTGGCACCGGGTGCAGCTGCCGCGCGCCGGCCGCAACAAGCTGCGGGCCGCGCTGGCCGGGCTGATGGAGGAGGCCCTGCTGGACGAAGCCGAGACCCTGCACTTCGCGATCGAACCCGATGCCGCGCCCGGCGAGCAGGCCTGGGTGGCGGTGGTGCAGCGGCGCTGGCTGCAGACCCTGCTGGCCCCGCTGGAGCAGGCCCATCTGGTGATCGACCGCCTGCTGCCGCTGAGCTGGCCCGATGCCCGGGCGCGCGGCCATTTTGAGGCGCAGACCGACAGCGCGGGCGCGGGCGATGGCCCCGAGAGCCCGGTGCTGCTGAGCTGGAGCCACGGCGAGGGGGCGGCCCGCCTGCCCCTGGCCGGCAGCCTCGCCCGCGATCTGTTTCCGCCCTCGCTGGTGCAGGCCGCCCGCTGGACCGGCAGCCCTGCCGTCATCAGCCAGGCCGAGCGCTGGCTGGGCACCGCGGTGGCGCCGCTGGGTGCAGCCGAGCGCGCGCTGGAAGCCTTGCGCAGCCCCTGGGAGCTGCGCCAGTTCGAGCTGGCCCCGCGCACCCGCGGGCTGCAGGCGTTGCGCCAGCTCTGGCGCGGTCTGCTGGGTCGCAGCTGGCAGCCGGTGCGCTGGGGCGTGGCGGCCCTGCTGCTGGTGCAGCTGCTGGGCCTGAATCTGTGGGCCTGGCAGCAGCGCCGTGCCGTCGACGAACGCCGCGCGGCGCTGGAATCGACCTTGCGCAGCACCTTTCCCCAGGTGCGCGCGGTGCTGGACGCGCCGGTGCAGATGCAGCGCGAGATCGAGCTGCTGCGCGCCAGCGCGGGCCGGGCCGGCGATCAGGATTTCGAGACCCTGCTGGCCGCCGCGGCCAGCGCCTGGCCGGCCGAGCGCGGCCCAATCGACAGCTTCAGCTTCGAGACCGGGCGCCTGGTGATCGCCGCCACCGGCTGGAGCGAGCCCCAGATCGAGCAGTTCCGTCAGGCCCTGGATGCCGAGGGCTGGCGTCTGGACAGCAGCGGCGGCCGGCTGAGCCTGAGCCGCGCCAGCAGCCAGTAAGCCCTCCGAACGAGCCGACATGAGCAAAACCCCGTACGCAAACAGCGCCGAAGGCGCACCGGCCGAGCGCTGGCACGCGCTGCGCGAGGCCGCCGGCACCTTCTGGCGCCAGCTCGGCGAGCGCGAGCGCCTGGCCCTGAGCCTGGGCGCCGTGGCCCTGGGCCTGCTGCTGCTGTGGAGCATCGCGATCCAGCCGGCCCTGCGCACGCTGCGCCAGACGCCGCCACAGCTGGCCGCGCTGGAGACCCAGCTGCAGCTGATGCAGCGCCTGGCGCTGGAGGCCCGCGAGCTGCGGGCGCTGCCCGCCGTGCCCGCTACCCAGGCCCAGGAGGCCCTGCGTGCCGCCAGCAGCCATCTGGGTGCCGGTGCCCGGCTCAGCCTGGCCGGCGAGCGCGCCGTGCTGAGCCTCAGCCATGTGGCGGCCGAGCCGCTGCAGGCCTGGCTGGGCGAGGTGCGCAGCGCCGCCCGGGCCCGCCCGGTAGAGGTCAATCTGCAGCGCAGCCCGCAGGGCTATAGCGGCACCATCGTGCTGACGCTGGGAGTGAGCGCCCCATGAGCTTCGTTTCCAGAACCGCCAGCGGCAGCGCCGGCCCGCGCCGCAGCGGCAAGACCTGGCGCTGGGCCCTGCTGGGTGGCCTGCTGGGTGCCGTGGCGGCCGCCATCGTCCATGCACCCGCCAGCTGGCTGGCCCATGGCCTGAAGCAGGCCAGCGACGGCCGGCTGCTGCTGGTCGAGACCCGCGGCAGCGTCTGGCAGGGCAGCGCGGTGCTGGTGCTCAGCGCCGGCGCCGACAGCCGCGACGCCGCCAGCCTGCCGGGACGCATCGAGTGGTCGCTGGGCCTGCAGGGCCGCCAGCTCCTGATGAAGGCCCGCCAGGCCTGCTGCATCAATGGCGAGCTGCAGCTGCTGATTCAGCCCGGCCTGGGGCGGCTGGAGCTGGCATTGCCGGGCCAGCCCGCCGGTACCTGGCTGGCCCGCCTGCCGGCGGCCTGGCTGGGCGGCCTGGGCACGCCCTGGAACACGCTGCAGCTGGCCGGCACGGTGCGCCTCTCCAGCAGCGACTTCCGCCTCGAATGGGCGGCTGGCCGCTGGCAGCAGCAGGGTCGGCTGGACCTGGACTTCGTCAATCTGGCCTCGCGGGTCTCCACCATCGCGCCGCTGGGCAGCTACCGCTTCAGCATCGCGGCCGACCCGGCCGCCGCCGGCGTCTCGACCCTGCAGCTGCAGACCCTGGACGGGGCGCTGCTGCTGTCCGGCCAGGGCCAGATCGCCGCCGGGCGGGCCCGCTTCAGCGGCGAGGCCAGCGCCGCACCGGGGCGCGAAGCCGGGCTGAACAATCTTCTGAACATCATCGGCCGCCGCCAGGGCGGGCGCTCCCTTATTTCGATTGGATGAGCATGAGCTATCGCCGCACGCCACGCTGGATTCTTGCCAGCGTCCTGAGCAGCGCCGCAGCGCTGGCCGGGACGGTCCAGGCCCAGGCACCGCAAGCGACCGGCAAGAAGCCGGCGGTCAGGAGCCAGACCCCGGTGACGCTGAACTTCGTCAATGCCGATATCGAGGCGGTCAGCCGGGCCATGGGCGCGATGCTGAACCGCCAGATCATCGTCGACCCGCGCGTCAAGGGCACGGTGACGCTGTACAGCGAGCAGGCCCTGTCGGTGCGCGAGGCCTATCTGAACTATCTGGCGGCCTTGCGCGGTCTGGGCTTCACCGTGGTGGAGAGCGCAGGCTTTCTGCGCGTGCTGCCCGAGGCCGATGCCAAGCTGCAGGCCGGCGCGGTGGTGGTGGACGAGAGCCCGGGCCAGCCGCGCGGCGACCAGGTCATCACCCAGATTTACCGGCTCAACCACGAGAACGCCAACAATCTGGTGGCCGTGCTGCGCCCGCTGATCAGCCCCAACAACACCATCAATGCCAACCCGGGCAGCAACAGCCTGGTGATCACCGACTACGCCGAGAACCTGCAGCGCATCAGCCGCATCGTCGCGGCGATGGATATGCCGGCCTCCACCGGGCTGGAAGTGATTCCGCTCAAGCATGCGATCGCCAGCGATATCGCGGTGCTGGTGCAGAAGCTGGGCGGCGGTGGCGCTGCTGCCGCACAGGCGCCCGGTGTGGCCGTGCAGGGTGGCGGCTCCTTCACCGTGCTGGCCGATCCGCGCAGCAATGCGCTGATCCTGCGCGCCGCCAACCCGGCCCAGCTGGCCCAGGCGCGTGCCATGGTGGCCCAGCTGGACCAGCCGCTCGCGCCGGGCAGCGAGCTGGGCATTCGGGTGGTGCATCTGAAGAATGCCGACGCCGCCAAGCTGGCCGTGGTGCTGCGCGCCGCCTTCGGCAGCGCCGCCGGCAGCAGCGGTGGCAGCAGCAGTGGTAGCGGCCTGGGCAGCAGCGGCAGCCTGACGCCCGCCAGCCAGGGCACGATCAGCGCCACCGGCAGCAGCAGCAGCAGTGGCGGCACCACCTCGGCCGCCGCCACCTCGCCGGTCTCGGCCTCCGCCAGCCCCTCGACCGGCGGCTTTGTGCAGGCCGACCCGGCGACCAACTCGCTGATCATCACCGCGCCCGAGCCGCTGTACCGCCAGATCCGCCAGGTGATCGACCAGCTGGATGGCCGGCGCGCGCAGATCTATGTCGAATCGATGATCGTCAAGGTCGACGCCAGCAAGGCCGCGCAGTTCGGCGTGCAGTGGCAGAGCGTGTTCGGCAAGAAGGGCGACAACACCATCTCCGGCCTGGGCACCAATTTCGGCAGCGGCAATGCCAATATCGTCAACCTCTCGGCCGCCACCGCGGGCGGCCGCGACGCGATCGGCGAGGCCGTGGCCTCGGGCGTCAGCCAGGGCTTGAACATCGGCGTGCTGAAGAAGATCGGCGACTTCTACACGCTGGGCGCGATCGCCAACTTCCTGGAGTCGCAGACCGGTGCCAACATCCTGTCGACACCGAATCTGGTGGCGCTGGACAACGAGGAAGCCAAGATCGTGATCGGCCAGAACGTGCCCTTCATCACCGGCAGCTTCACCAACACCGGCACCAGCGGCTCCACCGTCAACCCCTTTCAGACCATCGAGCGCAAGGACGTAGGCCTGACGCTGCGCATCAAGAGCCAGATCGGCGAGGGCGGCACGGTGCGCATGGTGATCTACCAGGAGAACTCCTCGGTGGTGCCGGGCGCCACCAACAGCGCCGGCCCCACCACCGACAAGAGCGCGATCGAGACCACCGTGGTGGCCGACGACGGCCAGATCATCGTGCTGGGCGGGCTGCTGAAGGACGAGTACACCGATGGCGACGACCGCGTGCCAGGTCTTGCCTCGATCCCGCTGCTGGGCAATCTGTTCAAGAGCGAGAACCGCAAGCGGGTCAAGACCAATCTGCTGGTCTTCCTGCGTCCGGTGGTGATGCGCGACCAGCAGGCGGCCGATCAGCTGACGCTGGACCGCTACGAGAGCATCCGCGCGCTGCAGCAGAACACCCAGCCCAAGCCCAGTCTGGTGCTGCCCGACACCGGCGCGCCGGTGCTGCCCCCGGCGCCCGGCACGGTGCCGGCAGGCACGCCCGGCAGGCCGCAGTAAGCCATGGCCAGCCGCCACCCCCTGCCCTACGCTTTCGCCCGCAGCCACACGGTGCTGCTGGAGGACGATGGCGCCCAGCTGACGCTATGGGCGCCGCCCGATGTCTCGCTGGCCGCGCTGTCCGAGGTGCAGCGCCTCTACAGCATCGACCGCATGGAGCACGAGGCCCGCGCCAGCCTGGCCGAGCGCATCAGCAGCGCCTATGCGGGCAGCGAGTCCAGCGCCGCCGTGGTGGTGGGCGAGGTCGAGAGCGCGGTGGATCTGTCGCGCATGATGCAGGACCTGCCGGCGGTCGAAGACCTGCTGGAGGCAGCCAATGACGCGCCCATCATCCGCATGCTCAACGCGCTGCTGACCCAGGCCGCCAAGGACGGTGCCAGCGACATCCATATCGAGCCCTACGAGCGCGCCTCCTCGGTGCGCTTCCGCGTCGACGGCACGCTGCGCGAGGTGGTGCAGCCGAATCGCGGCCTGCACGCGGCGCTGATCTCGCGCCTGAAGATCATGGCCGAGCTGGACATTGCCGAGAAACGCCTGCCGCAGGACGGCCGCATCTCACTGCGCATCGGCGGGCGCGCGATCGATGTGCGGGTCTCCACCCTGCCCTCGGCCCATGGCGAGCGCGCGGTACTGCGCCTTTTGGACAAGACCGAATCCAAGTTCACGCTGGAAGGCCTGGGCATGAGCGGCGATGTGCTGGCCGCCTTCAAGCGCCTGGTGCAGCAGCCGCACGGCATCGTGCTGGTGACCGGCCCCACCGGCTCGGGCAAGACCACCAGCCTCTACGCCTCGCTGCAGACGCTGGACACCAGCACCACCAATGTGCTGACGGTCGAGGATCCGATCGAGTACGAGCTGCCCGGCATCGGCCAGACCCAGGTCAATGCCAAGATCGACCTGAGCTTTGCCAAGGCCTTGCGCGCCATCCTGCGTCAGGACCCGGACGTGATCATGATCGGCGAGATCCGCGACTACGAGACCGCCCAGATCGCGATCCAGGCCTCGCTGACCGGTCATCTGGTGCTGGCCACGCTGCACACCAATGATGCCCCCAGTGCGGTCACCCGCCTGATGGACATGGGCGTCGAGCCCTTCCTGCTCAGCTCCAGCCTGCTGGGGGTGCTGGCCCAGCGCCTGGTGCGCAAGCTCTGCCCGAGCTGCAAGCGCCAGGGTCCCGACGGCCATTGGCATCCGGTCGGTTGCGCGGCCTGCGGCCAGACCGGCTACCGCGGCCGCACCGGCGTCTACGAGCTGATGGTGCTGGACGAGGCGCTGCGCGCGCTGGTGCACCAGCGCGCCTCCGAAGGCGAGCTGGCCAGTGCCGCGCAGGCCAAGGGCCTGCGTTCGATGCGCGAGGACGGCGAGCGCCTGGTGCGCGAGGGCATCACCTCGGCCGAAGAGGTCTTGCGCGTGACCCGCGACTAGCCGCAGCCCCACCATGCCCGCCTTCAAGTACGAAGCCCTCAGCGACAGCGGCCGCAGCAGCAAGGGCCTGCTGGAGGCCGATAACGCGCGCGCTGCGCGCGCCCAGTTGCGCGCCCAGGGCCTGGTGCCGCTGTCGGTGGTGGCGGTGGCACAGCAGGGCGGCGAGACGCGCGGCAGCCTGTTCAGCCGCCGCATCTTCAGCGCCACCGGCCTGGCGGTCTGGACCCGCCAGCTGGCCGGCCTGGTGGGTTCGGGCCTGCCGATCGAGCGCGCGCTCAGCGCGCTGGCCGACGAGAGCGAGGACCAGCGCGTCGCCGAGCTGCTGGCCCAGCTGAAGGCCGAGGTCAATGCCGGTTCGCCCTTTGCCCGCGCGCTGGGCAGCGCACCGCGCGAGTTCGACGAGGTCTACCGCGCGGTGGTCGCCGCCGGCGAGCAGAGCGGCGCGCTGGGCCGGGTGCTGGAAAAGCTGGCCGACGACCTGGAGGAGCGCCAGTCGCTGCGCGCCAAGCTGATCGGCGCGATGGCCTACCCGGGCATCGTCTCGCTGATCGCCCTGGTCATCGTGATCTTTCTGGTCACCTATGTGGTGCCACAGATCGCCACCGTGTTCACCGGCTCCAAGCGCGCCCTGCCCTTGCTGACCGTCGCCATGCTGGCCCTCAGCGATTTCGTGCGCCAATGGGGCTGGCTGATGCTGCTGGCCCTCGTGGGCGGCCTGGCCGGCCTGTCCTGGTCGCTGCGCCATCCGGCCTTCCGACTGCGCTTCGATGCGGGGGTGCTGCGCCTGCCGCTGCTGGGCCGGCTGGCGCGCGGCTACAACGCCGCCCGTTTTGCCGGCACGCTGGCAATGCTGGCCGGCGCCGGCGTGCCCATCCTGAAGGCCTTGCAGGCCGCCGCCGAAACCCTGTCCAACCAGGCGATGCGCGCCGACGCGCTGGATGCGCTGGTGCAGGTGCGCGAGGGCGCGCCGCTGGGCGCGGCACTGGCCGGCAAGAAACGCTTCCCGGGTCTGCTGGCGATGTTCGCGCGCCTGGGCGAGCAGACCGGCGCCCTGCCCGAGATGCTGGAGCGCGCCGCCCGCCAACTCGGCCTGGAGGTGCAGCGCCGCGCGATGACCATGGCCACGCTGCTGGAGCCGCTGCTGATCGTCGCGATGGGCGCCATCGTGATGCTGATCGTGCTGGCGGTGCTGCTGCCGATCATCCAGCTCAATACCTGGGTCAAGTAGCCGCCGCCGGCGCGACGAGCCCCGGCCGAGAATCATGGCGCGGATGACAACTATTGGGCAATTCGGGACTAACTCTGAGTCCCGGGTCCGGCCGGATTTGCTTGAATGGGGGCAGGCCCGGAAGTAGCGGGCCAGGAGAAGCACCATGAGCAGCAGCCATGCCATCGCCTGTGTCGGTCCGCGCATACCGATAGCCCAGATGCGCAGCGTCTTCAGCGTCGCCGAGGTCGAGCGCAAGCTGGCCAAACTGCCGGAGCGCGAGCACGAGTCGCTGCGCAGCACCTACCAGCGCATGCTGGAAAAGGGGCCGCAGCGCTTCCAGGTCAAGCCCTCGGGCCTGCCGGCCATGGATGTGCTCTACGAGGAGCTGCCCAACTTCCACGCGGTGCTGGACGATGTGCGCCGCCAGCTGGCGCTGTGCAGCGACAGCGGCGACGCGCTGGAGATCACGCCGCTGCTGCTGCTGGGTCCGCCGGGCGTGGGCAAGACCCACTTCGCCCGCCAGCTCAGCGCGCTGCTGGGCACCGGCATGGGTTTCATCTCGATGAGCTCGCTGACCGCCGGCTGGGTGCTCTCCGGCGCCTCCAGCCAGTGGAAGGGGGCCCGGCCCGGCAAGGTCTTCGAGGCCCTGATCGATGGCGACTACGCCAACCCAGTGATGGTGGTCGACGAGATCGACAAGGCCGGCGGCGAGGCCTGCTACGACCCGCTGGGCTCGCTCTACAGCCTGCTGGAGCACGACACCGCCGGCAGCTTCACCGACGAGTTTGCCGAGGTGGCGGTGGACGCCAGCCAGCTGATCTGGGTGGCCACCGCCAATGAGGCGCGGACCATCCCCGACCCGATCCTGAACCGGGTCAATGTCTACGAGATCGAGGCCCCGGATGCCGCGGCGGCACGGCGCATCGCGCAGCGGCTCTACGCCAGCATCCGCGAACAGCATGACTGGGGCCGGCGCTTCGACGCCGAACCCAGCGAGGCGCTGCTGCAGCGCATGGCCGAGCTGGCGCCGCGCGAGATGCGGCGGGCCTGGATGACGGCCTTCGGCAATGCCAAGCTGGCCGGCCGCGAGACCCTGCTGTGCGAGGACCTGCCCGAGAGCGGCGGCAAGCGGCCCGGCATCGGTTTCGTGCAGTGAGGGTGCGGGCGGGGCGCCCGTATCATGCGCCCATGCCTGCCACACTCGACGGCCAGCTGGTCGTAGCCATTTCCTCGCGCGCGCTGTTCGATTTCGAGGAGGAGAACCGCCTCTTCGAGGCCAGCGACGACCATGCCTATATGCAGCTGCAGCAGCAGCGCCTGGACCTGCCGGCCCGGCCAGGCGTGGCCTTCTCGCTGGTCAACAAGCTGCTGGCCTTCAAGAGGGGCGACACACCGCGGGTGGAGGTGGTGGTGTTGTCACGCAATGACCCGATCTCGGGCATGCGGGTGTTCCGCTCGGCCCGCCACTACGGCCTGGACATCCAGCGCGGTGTCTTCACCCGAGGCCAGCAGCCCTGGCGTTATCTGCGGCCGCTGCAGGCCCAGCTTTTTCTCTCCACCAACGAGGCCGATGTGCGCGCCGCGCTGGCCGCCGGTGTGGCGGCGGCCCAGGTCTATCCGCACTCGGCCCATGCCTCGGCCGCTCACCCGGACGAGCTACGCATTGCCTTCGACGGTGATGCGGTGCTGTTCTCCGACGAGGCCGAGCGGGTCTTCCAGAGCCAGGGCCTGGACGCCTTCCAGGCCCATGAGCAGGACCGGGTGCTGACGCCGCTGCCGCCTGGCCCCTTCAAGCCCGTGCTGGAGGCTCTGCATGCGCTGCAGCGAGAGCCGGCCCAGGGCATGCGGGTGCGCACCGCCCTGGTCACGGCCCGCAGCGCGCCGGCACATGAGCGCGCGATACGCACGCTGATGGACTGGCAGATCGAGGTCGACGAGGCGATGTTCCTGGGCGGCCTGGCCAAGGGCGCGTTTCTGCGCGAGTTCGAGCCCGATTTCTTCTTCGACGACCAGGCCGGCCATATCCAGAGCGCCGCCGCCCATGTGCCGGCCGGCCATGTGGCGGCCGGCATCAGCGGTGGCGCGCCCGGCTGAGTCGGGATCAGGTCCGAGGGCTGAGGCCGGCACAATCGGCGCCCTTGCCCCACCGAACAAGCCCGTCGATGAATCAAATTCCCATGCTGCGCCAGCCGGCGCTGAGCCTGCTGCTGGCCGCGCTGGCCCTCAGCCCCCTGGCCCCCAGCCGAGCCAGCCAGCCTGCCGAGACGGGCGGCCAGCTCGGCTTCTACCGCCAGCCCGCCCTGGCAGCCGAGCAGGTCTACTTGGTCGCCGAGGGTGATCTGTGGCGGGTCGGACTGGACGGTGGCCGCGCCGAGCGCCTCACCACCCATGCCGGCCAGGAAGGCTATCCGCTGCCCTCCCCGGACGGGCAATGGCTGGCCTTCACCGCCCAGTACGCCGGCGGTACCGAGATCTACCGTATGCCGGCCGGCGGCGGCGTGCCGCAACGCCTGAGCTGGGAGGGCGGCGGCATGCAGCTGTGGGGCTATACGGCCGGCGGCGAGATCCTCTACAGCGGCCTGGACGGTCTGCCCGGGCGCCAGCTCTTCGCGATCGACACCCGCACGCTGGCGCGCCGCACGCTGCCGGTGGGCCAGGCCAGCGACGGCGCACTGAGCGCCGATGGCAAGACCCTCTACTTCACCCGCAACGGCCTGCACGGCGACAACGCCCGCCGGTACCGCGGCGGTGCCATCGCCCGGCTCTGGACCCTGGCCCTGGACGGCCAGACCGAGGCCAGGCCGCTGCTGGCCGAGGGCAATAACGACCGCCGGCCCATGCCCTACCGCATCGGCGCGCAGCAACGCATCGCCTTCCTCTCGGACCGCGACGGCACGGTCAATCTCTGGTCGGTGGACAAGGACGGGCAGGACCTGCGACAGCACAGCCGGCACCAGGGCTGGGACATACGCCATGCCGCCAGCGACGGCAGCCGCGTCGTCTATGCGCTAGGCGCCGATCTCTATCTGCTGGACCTGGCGCAGCCAGATGCCACGCCACGCAAGCTGGAGATCCGCCTGGGCGGCGATTTCGAGCAGCAACGCCAGCGCTGGGTCAGCAAGCCGCAGGACTTTCTGACCGATACCGCCTTCGCACCCAATGGCGAGCGGGTGCTGCTGGCCAGTCGCGGCCGGCTGGCGACCCAGGGCCTGGGCACGCTGCGCCGGGCCGAGCTGCCGCAGCCGGCCGACAGCCGCTGCCGCCAGGCCGCCTTCAGCGCCGACAGCCAGCAGGTCTTTGCGGTCTGCGATTTCAGCGGCGAGCCCGAGATCTGGCGCTTTGCGGCCAACGGCCTGGGCCAGGCCGAGCGCATTACCGACGACGCCAGCACCCAGCGCAGCGGCCTGCTGCCGGCACCCGACGGTCGCCATCTGGCCCACACCGACAAGGAGGGGCGGCTCTTTCTGACCGATCTGCGCGCCCAGCCCAGGCCGCTGACCCGCCAGATCGGCCACGACCGGCTGGCAGCGGATATCAGCCAGCTGAGCTGGTCGGCCGACGGCCGCTACCTGGCCTTCGTCCAGCCGCTGCGCAACAGCAACCGCGGGCAGATCCAGCTGCACAGCCTGGCGGACGGCCAGACCCACACCCTCAGCAGCGACCGCTACGACAGCGATTCGCCGGTCTTCAGCCCCGACGGCCGCTGGCTCTACTTCATCTCCAACCGCAATCTGACCGTGAGCGGCGCGGGCGGCCCCTGGGGCGATCGCAATATGGGGCCTTTCTTCGACCGGCGCGGCCAGGTCTTCGCGCTGGCCCTGCAGCCGGGTCAGCCCTTCCCCTTCGCCGCGCGGACCGAGCTGGACACCGCCGCCGAGGCCAAAGCCGATACCAAGCCTGAGCTCAAGCCTGAAGCCAAGACCGGTGCCAAACCGCCTCAGTCCAAGCCGGCCGGTGCGGCGCCCGCCATCGTCTTCGAGGGCCTCGCCGGCCGCCTCCATCAGGTGCCGCTGCCGGCCGGCAACTACCGCGAGCTGCGCACCGACGGCAAGCGCCTGTGGTTCCTCGACAGCGAGCTGGAGCGCAAGACCAGCCTCAAGAGCCTGGCCATCGGCAACGAGGAGGCCAAGCCGGAGCTGCTGTCCGGCGATGTGCGCAGCTATGCGCTGAGCGCCGATGGCAGGAAGCTGATGCTGGTGCGCGGCGGCCTGGGTGGCGCAGCGCCCGAGATCCTGATCGTCGACGCCGCCCCCAAGCTGCCGGCCGAGCTGGGCCGGGCCCAGCTGCGCTGGAGCGACTGGCAGATCGCCACCGAGCCGCGCGCCGAATGGCGCCAGATGTTCGCCGATGCCTGGCGCCTGCAGCGCGATCATTTCTACGACAAGCGCATGCATGGCGTCGACTGGCAGGCGGTGCGCGCCAAGTACGAGCCCCTGGTCGAGCGCCTGGCCAGCCGCCAGGACCTGGCCGAGCTGATGGCCCAGATGGTGGGCGAGCTGGGCGCGCTGCACAGCCAGGTGGGTGCCGGCGACCTGCGCAGCGGGCCCGAGGAGCCCGGCGCTGCCGCCCTGGGTGCGCGGCTGGAGCGGGTCGCGCAGGGCTGGCGCATCGCCCATATCTATGCCGGCGATCCCGAGCTGCCGGCCGAGGCCGCGCCGCTGGCCGCCCCCGGGCTGGGTCTGCAGGCCGGCGATGTGATCACCGCGGTCAACGGCCGCGATGCCGCAGCGGTGCCGCATCTGAACGAGCTGCTGCGCGGCCAGGCCGGCAAGCAGGTGCTGCTGGCGCTGCGCAGCCGCACGGGCCAGTCGCTGCAGCGCATCGTCACGCCGGTGCCGCTACGCCGCGAGCATCAGCTGCGCCTGCGCGACTGGCAGATCGGCCGCGCGCAGGCGGTGCAGCAGGCCGGGCAGGGCCGCATCGGCTATCTGCATCTGCGCGCCATGGGCCCGGAGGACATCGCCGATTTCGCGCGCGAGTTCTATGCCCAGATCGACCGCGAGGCCCTGATCATCGACGTGCGCTTCAACGGCGGCGGCAATATCGACAGCTGGATTCTGGAGAAGCTGCTGCGCCGCGCCTGGGCCTTCTGGCAGCGCCGCTCGCCCGAGGGCTCGCCCACCTTTGCGAACATGCAGCAGAGCTTCCGCGGCCATCTGGCCCTGCTGATCAACGAGGACACCTATTCCGACGGCGAGACCTTTGCCGAGGGCTTCAAGCGCCTGGGCCTGGGGCCGGTGATCGGCAAGACCAGCTCGGGCGCGGGGGTCTGGCTGTCGGACCGCAACCGCCTGCTGGACCTGGGCATCATGCGCGCCGCCGAGACCGGACAGATGGGGCCGGACGGTCAGTTCATCATCGAGGGACGGGGCGTCACGCCGGACATCGTGGTGGACAACCCGCCGCGGGCCAGCAGCCAGGGCCAGGACGCGCAGCTGGAAGCGGCCATCGCGCGGCTGCAAAAGGCCATGGCCGAGCGGCCGCTGCGCCCGGTCCAGCCAGGGTCCTACCCGCGGCCCTACGCGCAGCCACTGAAGCCCTGAGGCTTGGAGGGCGGCTCAGCCGAGCGTGACGCGGGCGAACTTGCGCTTGCCGACCTGCACGACGAAGCAGCCGGCCTGGACCTTCAGGCCCTTGTCGCTGACGAGGCTGCCGTCGATCCGGACGCCGCCCTGCTCGACCATGCGCAGGCCCTCGCTGTTGGAGGCGACCAGGCCGGCCGCCTTCAGCAGCGCGCCTATGCCCATCTCGGTGCCGGGCAGCGCAATCTCGGGCACCTCGTCCGGGATGCCGCCCGCCGCCCGCTTGTTGAAGTCGACCTCGGCCGCATCGGCAGCGGCCGCGCTGTGGAAGCGGGCGGTGATCTCCTTGGCCAGCAGCACCTTGGCGTCCTTGGGGTTGCGCCCCTGGTCCACCTCGGCCTTGAGCTGGGCAATCTCGGCCAGCGAGCGGAAGCTCAGCAGCTCGAACCATTTCCACATCTGCACATCGCTGATCGACAGGATCTTGGCGAACATGCTGTTGGCCGGCTCGGTGATGCCCACATAGTTGTTCTTGGACTTGGACATCTTCTCGATGCCGTCCAGGCCCTCCAGCAGCGGCATGGTCAGGATGCACTGCGGCTCCTGGCCGTATTCCTGCTGCAGATGGCGGCCCATCAGCAGATTGAATTTCTGGTCGGTGCCACCCAGCTCCAGATCGCTCTTCAGCGCGACCGAGTCGTAGCCCTGCATCAGCGGATAGAGGAACTCGTGCACCGAGATCGGCGTCTGGGCGGCGAAGCGCTTGGTGAAATCGTCGCGCTCCATCATGCGCGCCACCGTGTACTTGGCCGCCAGCTGGATCATGCCGCGGGCGCCCAACGGGTCGCTCCATTCGCTGTTGTAGCGGATCTCGGTCCTGTCCGGATCGAGCACCAGGCTGGCCTGCTTGTAGTAGGTCTCGGCGTTGTGCTTGATCTGCTCAGGCGTCAGCGGCGGGCGGGTGGCGTTGCGGCCCGAGGGGTCGCCGATCATCGAGGTGAAGTCGCCGATAAGGAAGATCACCTGGTGGCCCAGGTCCTGCAGCTGGCGCATCTTGTTGAGCACCACCGTGTGGCCCAGATGGATGTCGGGCGCGGTCGGATCCAGGCCCAGCTTGATGCGCAGCGGCTGGCCGCTAGCCTCGGCCCGCGCCAGCTTGCGCAGCCAGTCGGCCTCGGGCAGCAACTCATCGACGCCGCGCTTGGATATCGCCAGCGCCTCCAGCACCCGATCGCTGACAGGGGGGCTGCCCGCCGGCAGAGTGGCGGGGTGATCGGTGGCGGTAGTTCGCGATTCGGACATGAGCGGCTTCTTTTGACTTGAGTCAGCGCTAGAGCGTTGATTTATCGGGTTTTCTTGGCATTGACGGCGCAATGGGCTCGGTATACTCGCGGCTCGCCTGCCTTGTGCAAGCCCCTGAAGAGGGGATGCGGTCGGCAATTCTAGTGGACGCCCCCGTGGCGGCCCCTGCTTCTCAGCCGAGCCCGCACCCCGCGGCACGGCCAGAACAACAAGGCTCAGGCCGACGATTGGGTATCTGCTAGCGTGATTGACTGGAAAAACGAACTGAAGAGCGTGTTGGCCAGGACCGACGCTTTCGCAGCTCGCCATCCGCGCGCCCTCACCGGTGTTGTGGTGGGTGTGCTCGGCGGTTTTGCGGTCACGGCCTTTGGTATCGCACCGCTGGCCCCGAATGCGGCCGAGCTGCAGCGCTACACGATCAGCGAAGCGGTGCAGCTCGACGGCCTGGACAGCCAGCTGAATGC
Source organism: Burkholderiaceae bacterium (assembly GCA_041920215.1). Classification (GTDB taxonomy): domain Bacteria; phylum Pseudomonadota; class Gammaproteobacteria; order Burkholderiales; family Burkholderiaceae_C; genus JAYRSJ01. The sequence continues at coordinate 51,093 of JAYRSJ010000007.1, forward strand.
CCTGGCCAGCCATTCGCTGGACCTGGTGCGCAATGACATCACCCGCAGCAGTGACACGGCCGACAGCCTGCTGCGGCGCATGGGCGCCTTCGATGCTGCTGCCGCGCAGTTCCTGCGCAGCGATCCCTTGGGCCGCCGCGTGCTGCAGGGACGGGTTGGCAAGCTGGTGCAGCTGAGCGCCGATGCCCAGGGCCGGGTTCAGTCCATCACCGTCCGCTATCCGGCCGAGGCCAGCGAGCAGCTGGCCAGCCATTTCAGCCGTCTGAGCATTCAGCGCGATGGCGAAAACTTCAGTGCCAAGCTCGAGACCGTACCGCTGAGTACCCAGGTGAGGCTAGGCAGCGGCACCATACAGACCAGCCTGTTTGCCGCCACCGACGAGGCCGGCATTCCCGACGCCATCGCCTCGCAGATGGCCGATGTGTTTTCCGGCGATGTGGACTTCCATCGCGAGCTGCGGCGCGGCGATCGCTTCTCGGTCGTGTTCGAGACGCTCACCGCCGATGGCGAACCGATCAACTGGGGCCAGTCCGCCGGCAAGGTGCTGGCGGCCGAGTTCGTCAACAACGGTCGCACGCACGCGGCTGTCTGGTTCCGCGACAGCGCCAACGGCAAGAGCGGCTACTACGGTTACGACGGCCAGAGCAAGCGACGCGCCTTCCTGGCCAGCCCGATGGAGTTCTCGCGCGTGACCTCCGGCTTCGCGATGCGCTTCCATCCGGTGCTGCAGAAGTGGCGCGCCCACAAGGGCGTCGATTTCGGCGCGCCGACCGGCACACCGGTGCGCAGCGTCGGCGACGCGACGGTCAAGTTTGCGGGCTGGCAGAACGGCTTCGGCAATGTCGTCTTCCTTCAGCATGGCGGTGACAAGGAAACGGTCTACGCCCACCTCAGCCGCATCGATGTGCGCAAGGGTCAGCGCGTGGAGCAGGGCCAGCGCATCGGCGCGGTCGGCGCCACCGGCTGGGCCACCGGCCCGCATCTGCATTTCGAGTTCCGCAGCAAGGGCCAGCAGCAGGACCCGCGCCTGATCGCGCGCAGCTCGGAGGCGGTCGTGCTGTCGGCGGCCGCGCGGCCGCAGTTCGTGCAACAGGTGGCAAGCGCCCGTACACAGCTCGACGTGGCCGCTTCGATGGGTGCCGGCGTCAGCGGCACCGACTGAGGCCGGCGAGGGCCCGCCAGCCTGCCCGGGCAAACGCATGAGCGATCTCTATATCGGCCTGATGTCCGGCACCTCGCTGGACGGGGTCGACGCGGTGCTGTGCCGCTTCCAGGGTGAGGCCGCCGTATTCGAGGCCTTGGCACACCGTCACGCCGCCTTCCCCGAGACGCTGCGCCAGGAACTGCTGGCCCTGAACAGCAGCGGCCCGGATGAGGCCAGGCGCTGCGCCCTGGCGGCCAACGCCGTGGCGCGCAGCTACGCTGCCCTGGTACAGCAGCTGCTGGCCTCCAGCGGCCAGCGTACCGATGCGGTACGCGCCCTTGGCGCTCATGGCCAGACCATCAGGCACAGGCCCGGCGCCTTCGACGGCACCGGCTTCAGCCTTCAGCTGCTCAACGGCGCGCTGCTGGCCGAGCTGAGCGGCATCGCCGTGGTCTGCGATCTGCGCAGCCGCGATGTGGCAGCAGGCGGTCAGGGCGCGCCGCTGGTGCCGGCGTTCCATCGAGCCCTGTTCGCGGAGTCGGGGCGCGATATTGCGGTGCTCAATATCGGCGGCATCAGCAATATCAGCCTGCTGGGGCAAAAGGGCGATACGCTGGGTTTTGACTGCGGTCCCGGCAATTGCCTGATGGACCATTGGGTGCAGACGCATCATGGCCGGCCCTACGATGCCGATGGCAGCTGGGCCGCCAGCGGCAGTCCGATTCCGGCCCTGCTGGCCGGCATGCTGGCAGAGCCCTTCTTCGCTCAGACACCGCCGCGCAGCACCGGACGCGATCTGTTCAACCCGGGCTGGCTGCAGGACCAGCTGAGCCGCTCAGGCCTGCTGAACGCAGCGCCCGCCGACATCCAGGCCAGCCTGCTGGAGCTCAGCGCACAGGCCATCGCGCAGAGCTTTGCAGTCGCGGGTGCGGCCTCACCGGCCAAGCTCTATGTCTGCGGCGGCGGAGCGCTCAACGGCCAGTTGATGCGCAGGCTGCAGGCCCTGTTGGCGCCTACCGAGGTGCTCAGCAGCACAGCGGGCGGGCTGGATCCCATGCTGGTCGAGTCCAGCGCCTTTGCCTGGTTGGCCATGCGCCACTGCAGGGGCCAAGCCGGCAACCTGCCGGCCGTCACCGGCGCCCGCGGCCCGCGGATTCTAGGGGCCTACCACCCCGCCTGACCGTCCAATGGGCACCGCCCCCCCAAAATACAAAGACCGCCCGGTTGGGCGGTCTTTGCGCGAAACAGGCGGCAGGCAATCAGACCGAGAAACTCGATCCGCAACCGCAGGTGGTCGAGGCATTCGGGTTCTTGATCACAAACTGCGCGCCCTGCAGATCTTCCTTGTAGTCGATCTCGGCGCCCATCAGGTACTGCAGGCTCATCGCGTCGATCAGCAGCGTAACGCCGTTCTTCATCATCTGGGTATCGTCCTCGTTGACCGCCTCATCAAAGGTGAAGCCGTACTGGAAGCCCGAGCAGCCGCCCCCCTGAACGAAGACCCGCAGCTTCAGCTCGGGGTTGCCTTCCTCGGCCACCAGATCGCGCACCTTGTCCGCCGCACTGTCGGTGAAGACCAGCGGGGCCGGCATGTCCGAGGCGCCAGCCAGAGGGGTGTCGAGAACTGCGCTCATACGAATTCCTATGCTGTTGAGGCAGGCCAGAAAGCGATATCTCCCAGGCCGCCGGTCGAGAATAAACCAGATGATCTCACACACCCCCCAGTCCCTGAGCGACGCAGGGGCTTGCGGGCCGAGGCCGGTAAAGACAAAGGCCGCCCATATCGAAATATGCAGCGGCCTTTGGGGCAGCAGTCGCCTCGCCGAGGCGGCTGCAGCAAGATCGATCAGCGCTTGCTGAACTGCTTCCGGCGACGAGCACCGTGCAGACCGACCTTCTTACGCTCGACTTCACGCGCATCACGCGTGACGAAGCCGGCGCGGCTCAGTTCGGGCTTCAGCGCTGCGTCATAGTCGATCAGAGCGCGGGTGATGCCGTGGCGGATGGCACCGGCCTGACCCGACTCACCACCACCGTGCACGTTTACCTTGATGTCAAAGGCCTCGCCGTTGTTGGTCAGCAGCAGAGGCTGCTTGGCGATCATGATCGAGGTCTGACGGCCGAAGTAGTTTTCGACAGGCTTACCGTTGATGATGATTTGGCCCGTGCCCTTCTTCATGAAGACACGTGCGACCGACGACTTGCGGCGGCCGGTACCATAGTTCCAGTTTCCGATCATCACCGCTCCTTAGATTTCCAGCGCCTTGGGCTGCTGAGCGGTATGCGGGTGGGTGTCACCGGCGTAGACCTTCAGCTTCTTCACCATGGCATAGCCCAGCGGGCCCTTGGGCAGCATGCCCTTGACCGCCTTCTCCAGGGCGCGGCCCGGATGCTTGGCTTGCATGTCCTTGAACTTGGTGGCGTAGATGCCGCCCGGGAAGCCCGAGTGACGGTAGTACACCTTGTCAGTGGCCTTGTTGCCGGTGACACGCAGTTTGTCGGCGTTGATGATGACGATGTAGTCACCGGTGTCGACGTGAGGCGTGTAAATGGCTTTGTGCTTGCCGCGCAAACGGAGTGCCACTTCGCTGGCAACACGTCCGAGCACCTTGTCGGTGGCGTCAATCACAAACCACTCGTGCGTCACTTCGGCCGGCTTGGCGCTGAAGGTCTTCATGAGGTTCTTTCAATGCCCTGTGCCTGCGCTAGCGCAAACAACAGGAAGTTCTTGGCTGGACTGTTCCGATGCACGCTCGTTCGGTGCCACTTATCAAACTGACCCTCCGGACACTGTCGCTGTCTTGCGAAGTGCCGGCTTGCCAAGGTGGCCTCTCAGTCTGCGCGCATGAGATTCTTTCCCGCAGCCAATTCCGGAAAAGCCCGCAAGTGTAGCAGAGGCCCTGCAGCGCGCCAAGCTCTCGACAGCTCACCCCAGGACGCGAGCGTGATGAGGGAGTACCATCCGGGAAACTACGTAGCAGACCCATGCCATGAGCACGCCCGCCCCCAGCCCCGAACGGCAGCCCAATGACAGCACGAGCCAGGGTGCGGACAGCTCCGGAACCTGGAATCCGGTCAGTGCGCTGCAGCGCTGGTCCTCCTGGGTGCCGATACGCTCGCTGGCGCGGCGCCATCGCCATCGCATCCTGCAGCATCTGCTGAGCCTGGGCGAGCGCGACCGTTATCTACGCTTCGGTTACCCAGCGTCAGACGAGCAGATCAGCAAGTACGCACTGGGCCTGGACTTCGAGCGTGACGAGGTGTTGGGCATCTTCAATCGCCGCCTAGAGCTGATTGCCATGGCCCACCTGGCCTATGCACCTGCCCCGCAGCGCGCGGGCAAGCCGGCGATGGCCGAGTTCGGTGTCTCGGTGGCAAGCAAGGCACGCGGGCGCGGCTATGGCGCCCGGCTGTTCGAACATGCGGCCCTGCATGCGCGCAACCGCGGCATCGAGACCTTGTTCATCCATGCGTTGAGCGAGAACGCACCGATGCTGAAGATCGCGCGCAATGCGGGCGCAACCGTCGAGCGAGATGGCTCGGAATCCGAGGCGTGGCTGCGCCTGCCGCCGGACACGGTCAGCTCTCATGTCGGCGAGGCCATTGAGCGCCATATGGCTGAGCTGGATTTCCAGTTCAAACGCCATGTGCGGGTCATCGGCGACATTCTTGACGGCGTCGCCGAGGTGAAGTCCCAACTCGAGGACAGCGGCAAGACCGCCCGCCAGTAGGCCGCACTGCCCCCTCGACTCGGGTAGGCCCCGGTACCGCTGTCACAATATTCGGTTACATTTTTCCGAATAAGCAGCGCCTTGCCGGCGCTGATCAATGAAACGGCGTTACGAGGGCCATGCAAACCGTCCTTCCCTGGATCGTCGCTCTGGTGTCCTGCCTGGGCCTGCTCTTCCTCGGAGCGGTCTGGGTTTGGCGACGTCCGCGCCAGGCGGCCAAGCAACTGCCGACGGAATGGTCCCTGACTGCCCGGCCGGTGTTCAGCACCGACGAGCGACGCGTCTACCGCGCGCTGCGCGAGGCCCTGCCCCATCATGTGATCCTGTCCAAGCTGCCCCTGGTGCGTTTTTGCCAGCCGACCGAAGCCAAGCAGGTGCGCTACTGGTTCGATCTGCTGGGCGCGATCCATGTGACTTTCGCCGTCTGCAGCCCCAACGGGCGGGTGCTGGCGGCGGTGGATCTGGATTCCGAGCGCAATCTCTCCGGCCGCACGCTGCAGATCAAGCAGTCGGTGCTGGCGGCCTGCCGCGTACGCTATCTGCGCTGCCCCATCGACAATCTGCCCAGCGCCGCCGAGTTGCAACTGCTGGTGCCGCATGGCAGCGCCGCCGCCCGTGGCCCGCAAGCTGCTCCCAGCGGCGCGGCGCCTCAGCCGCAGCGGGCGAGCATCGGCCATGGCACGCCCCGGCGTGGCAGGCACGACATCCTCTGGCAGGACTCCGCTGTCTTCCACGACTCCTTCTTCGCACCGGAAAGCCGCTACGACAGTCGCCTGGACAGCAGGTTGGACAGCCGCCTGGACAGTAGATTTGACAGCCGGCTCGGCGCCTCGCCCAACTTCCGCAACAGCCGCCCCTTTGCCGAACCCTTGGGGGCAGACTCGCAGTACCCGGACGAAGCGCCCAATGACATCGTTGGCGTGGTGGTCGACTCGCCGCGCTACGGACACCGCTAGACTGCCGCACCGCCATTGCCGATTAATCTGCCCTACGCGGCGCCACCGGAACCGGCTGGCGCCGCTGTCATTTGATGAGCACCGACACCGGATTCCGCGATCTGACCCCCGAGTTCATGCTGGACGCGCTGGACGCCGCCGGCCTGCATGGCGACGGCCGCATGTTGCAGCTCAACTCCTACGAGAACCGGGTGTTGCAGGTGCATCTGGAGGACGGCCGGGTAGCGGTGGCCAAGTTCTACCGGCCGGGCCGCTGGAGCGACGCGCAGATCCTGGAGGAGCATCAGTTTGCACAGGAACTGCTGGCGGACGAGGTGCCGGTCGCTGCCCCCTGGGCGCTGGGCCAGCCGCCCAGCACCTTGCAGCACTATCAGGGCCAGCGCTTCGCGGTCACGCCGCGCCAAGGCGGCCGGGCGCCCGAGCTGGAAGACCCCGAGGTGCTCAGCTGGATAGGGCGCTATCTGGCCCGCATCCACCTCGTCGGCCGCCGCCGGTCTTTCGAGCACCGGCTGCGCTGGGCCAGCGCAGCACCCGCTCAGCAGGCGCTGGACTGGCTGCTGGCGCATGAGTCCGTGCCGCTGGAGATCGCGCCGGCCTGGTCCGACACGGTAAGGCGCTGCCTGGCCGCAATACAGGCCGCCTTCGACGCCCTGACCGGCCTGCAGCTGGGCCGCCTGCACGGCGACTGCCATCCGGGCAACATCCTTTGGACACCGGACTGCGGACCGCACTTCGTCGACCTCGACGATGCAGTGACCGGCCCGGCGGTACAGGACTTGTGGATGCTGCTGTCAGGAGATGCGCACAGCATGCGCCAGCAGCTAGGCCATGTGTTGAGCGGCTACGAAACCGTGCTGGATTTCGACGACCGCGAGCTGACCCTGATCGAGCCCCTGCGCACGCTGCGCATGATCCACCACAGCGCTTGGCTGGCGCGACGCTGGAGCGACCCAGCCTTTCCGCTCGCCTTTCCCTGGTTCGGCACGCCCAACTACTGGAGCGACCAAGTGGTCAAACTGCGCGAACAGCTGGAGGCCATGGCCCCGCAGCTGCCCGCGAACCGCCCGCCCAGCGGCGACGATGAGGCGCCCTATGTGTTCTGGGACGCCTGAGCCGAGGTTCAGGCCAGCAGCATCGCGTTGACGCGCTTCACATAGGCGGCCGGGTCCTCCAGCTGCCCGCCTTCGGCCAGCACCGCCTGGTCGAACAGCACCTGCGCCAGATCATCGAAGTGCGCGCTGCCGTCGAGCTTCTTGACCAGCGCGTGCTCGGCATTGATCTCCAGCGTCGGCAGCGAGGTCGGCGCGCTCTGGCCGGCCTGTTTCAGCAGGCGCGCCAGATGACCGCTCATATCGCCTTCCTCGACGACGATGCAGGCCGGCGAATCCACCAGGCGGGTGCTGACCCGCACCTCCTTGGCTCTGTCCTTCAGCGCTTCCTTCAGCTTGTCCAGCAGGGGCTTGAAGGCCTCGGCCGCTGCTTCAGCCTTCTGCTTCTCGCCCTCGTCCTGCAGCTTGCCCAGATCGATCGCGCCCTTGGCCACCGATTGCAGCGGCTTGCCCTCGAACTCGTAGAGATGCGAAAGCATCCACTCGTCGACACGGTCGGTCAGCAGCAGCACCTCGATGCCCTTCTTGCGGAAGATCTCGAGCTGCGGGCTGTTCTTGGCGGCGGCCAGGCTGTCGGCGGTGATGTAGTAGATCGCCTCCTGACCCTCCTTCATGCGCTTCAGGTAGTCGGCGAAGCTCACGCCCTCTTCGGCCTCGGTGCTGGCAAAGCGCAGCAGCTTGGCCAGACGCTCCTGATTCTGACGGTCTTCGCCCACGCCCTCCTTGAGCACCTGACCGAAGTCCTTCCAGAAGGCCGCGTACTTGTCGCGTTCGGCCTGGTCCTCGCTGTCGGCCAATGCTTCCAGCATGGACAGCACCCGCTTGGTCGACCCCTCGCGGATGGCCTTCACATCGCGGCTTTCCTGCAGCAGCTCGCGCGAGACGTTCAGCGGCAGATCGGCCGAGTCGATCACACCCTTGACGAAGCGCAGGTAGACCGGCATCAGCGCCTCAGCGTCATCCATGATGAAGACGCGCTTGACATAGAGCTTGACGCCGCCGCGCTTGTCGCGGTTCCACAGGTCGAACGGCGCCTTCTTGGGGATGTAGAGCAGCTGGGTGTATTCGCTGCGGCCCTCGACGCGGTTGTGCGTGTAGGCCAGCGGTGCCTCGCTGTCGTAGGAGATCTGCTTGTAGAACTCCTCGTACTGCTCCGGCGTGAGCTCGCTCTTGCTGCGCGACCACAGCGCCGAGGCCTTGTTGACCGATTCCCACTCGTCGGTGAGCTGCTGTTCGCTCTTCTCCGGGTCCCAGATCTCCTTGCGCATCAGGATGGGCAGCGAGATATGGTCGGAATACTTGCTGATGATCGACTTGAGGCGCCAGGTCTTCAGAAACTCGTCCTCACCCTCGCGCAGGTGCAGGATCACATCGGTGCCGCGGCCGGTCTTGCTGATGGTCTCCACCTCGTAGTCGCCGGTGCCCTCGGAGCTCCAGCGCACGCCGGCATCTGCGGCCAAGCCGGCACGGCGCGATTCAACGGTGATGCGGTCGGCCACGATGAAGCCCGAATAAAAGCCCACACCGAACTGGCCGATCAGGTTGGCATCCTTCTTCTGCTCACCCTCCAGCTTGGCCATGAACTCGCGCGTGCCGCTCTTGGCGATGGTGCCCAGATGGGCAATCGCCTCCTCGGCGCTCATGCCTATGCCGTTGTCGCTGATGGTCACGGTGCGCGCGGCCTCGTCGAAGCTGACCCGCACTTCCAGATTGGGCTGCTCCTCGTAGAGCGCAGCATTGTCCAGGGCCTCGAAGCGCAGCTTGTCGCAGGCGTCCGAGGCATTGGAGACCAGCTCGCGCAGGAAGATCTCCTTGTTGGAGTACAGCGAATGGGTGACCAGGTGCAGGATCTGCTTGACCTCGGCCTGGAAGGCATGCGTTTGTTTTTCCATGGCTTGATAAGAGAGAGTTGAGTTTCTCGAAAACGGCAACGCCGATGCGCCCCGCATCTGGGGACACATCGGCGCAGTTCAAGGGTGAGGCTAGTAGGACAGGCTCAGCCTGGGCACATCCACCTTCAGCAAGGCCTTGGACAGCGCACCGCTGGCGGCGCGCGCATAGTCCAGCGACCAGGCCGCATCGGCGAAGGCAGCAGGCCCCGCAGCAGCGGCCACCGCCAGGATCTTGTCGGCGATCAAGACCTTGCCCGAGCCCCGCATCGGCTCACAGCCGTTCTTGACGAACTGCTCGTCCAGCCACTGCCGGGCGGCGTCAAAGGACAGCACTTCGGCGGCATCGACCACCAGATTGAACTCCTGATCGGCACTGAACACGACCTTCACTTCGCTACGCATGCTGGGGCTCCTTGTTGCACCAGGGTCGATTGTCACTCAGCCGCGGCTGGCCTTGACCGCCTCCGACAGAACCTCCAGCACCGCCAGCGAGTCATCCCAGCCCAGGCAGGCATCGGTGATGCTCTTGCCATACTCCAGCTGGGCGGGGTTGTCCTTGCCGGGGGTGAACTTCTGGGCACCGTCCAGCAGATGGCTCTCGACCATCACGCCGAAGATCTGCCGGCTGCCGGCGCGGATCTGCGCGCCGATCTCGCGCGCCACTTCGAGCTGCCGCTCATGCTTCTTGCTGCTGTTGGCATGCGAGCAGTCGATCATCAGGCGCGGCTCCAGCTTGGCCGCCGCCAGCTCCTTGCAGGCCGCGTCCACACTGGCGGCGTCGTAGTTGGGCGCCTTGCCGCCGCGCAGAATCACATGGCAGTCCTTGTTGCCCTTGGTCTCGACGATGGCCACCTGACCGTTCTTGTGCACCGACAGGAAGTGGTGCGGCCGCGCCGCCGCCTGGATGGCGTCGGTGGCGATCTTGATATTGCCGTCGGTGCCGTTCTTGAAACCTATCGGCGCCGACAGGCCCGAGGCCAGCTCGCGGTGCACCTGGCTCTCGGTGGTACGCGCGCCGATCGCGCCCCAGGAGATCAGGTCGCCGATGTACTGCGGCGAGATCACGTCCAGGAACTCGCTGCCCGCCGGCACACCCAGGCGGTTGATCTCCAGCAGCAGCTGGCGGGCGATGCGCAGGCCCTCGTCGATGCGGTAGCTCTCGTCCAGATAGGGGTCGTTGATCAGCCCTTTCCAGCCCACCGTGGTGCGCGGCTTCTCGAAGTAGACGCGCATCACGATCTCCAGCGTGTCGGCGTACTTCTCGCGCTGGCCCAGCAGGCGGCGCGCGTACTCCAGCGCCGCAGCCGGGTCATGGATGGAGCAAGGGCCGATGATGACCAGCAGCCGGTCGTCCTTGCGCTGCATGATGTCGCGGATGCTGCTGCGGGTCTGGGTGATCAGCCGCTCCATCGGCGTGGCCGAGATCGGGAAGAAGCGGATCAGATGCTCGGGCGGCGGCAGCGGCGTGATGTCGCGGATGCGCTGGTCGTCGGTGGCGCTGGTCTTGTCCTGCGGGGAGTACCAGCGTTCGGCCTGGTGCTGCACGGTCGTCTTGGCATTCATGAACTCGACTCTCTCTGGCTGATGAGGTGGATGACGGACAGAAGGAAACAAAAGGCGAAAAAAAACCGCCGGGGCTGAACCCGGCGGTTTTCAGGAGATTCTTGGCGCTGTCGTCTTGCTTGCGTTTAAGCCTTCGCCTCTCCTCCGCCGGTGCGGTGCGAGAACCAAAAAAACGCAAAATAAAACTTGCCGACGAAACGCATGCACTGAATGTAGCACGGGCTTTCGGCCCCAGCCGTTGTGTCAAAGCCGCAGGCCGGCGGCTTGGGCACGCACGGCTCAGGCGGTGCCACCCACCGTCAGGCCGTCGATGCGCAGTGTCGGCTGGCCCACGCCCACCGGCACGCTCTGGCCTTCCTTGCCGCAGACGCCCACCCCGGTATCCAGAGCCATATCGTTGCCTATCATCGAGACGCGGGTCAGCGCATCCGGACCGTTGCCGATGATGGTGGCGCCCTTGACCGGGTACTGGATCTTGCCGTCCTCCACCCAGAACGCTTCGCTGGCAGAGAAGACGAACTTGCCGGATGTGATATCCACCTGGCCACCGCCGAAGTTGGTCGCGTACAGGCCCTTCCTGATGCTGGCGATGATTTCCTGCGGATCCCTGTCGCCGCCCAGCATATAGGTGTTGGTCATGCGCGGCATCGGCATATGGGCATAGCTTTCGCGCCGGCCGTTGCCGGTGGGCGCCACCTTCATCAGGCGGGCATTCAGCGCATCCTGGATATAGCCCTTCAAGATGCCGTCCTCGATCAGCACATTACGCTGCGAGGCGCAGCCCTCGTCGTCGATGTTGAGCGAACCGCGGCGGTCCGGCAGCGTGCCGTCGTCCAGCACCGTCACGCCCTTGGCCGCGACGCGCTGGCCGATGCGGCCGGCGAAGGTGCTGGAGCCCTTGCGGTTGAAGTCACCCTCCAGGCCATGACCCACCGCCTCGTGCAGCAGCACGCCGGGCCAGCCCGGACCCAGCACCACGGTCATCTCGCCGGCCGGGGCCGGGCGTGATTCCAGATTCGTCAGGGCCGCATTGACCGCCTGCTCCACATAGCTGGCAATCATCGCGTCGCTGAAATAGGCCAGGCCGAAGCGGCCGCCGCCGCCGCCGCTGCCCACCTCGCGGCGGCCGTTCTGCTCGGCGATCACCGTCACCGACAGCCGCACCAGCGGCCGCACATCGGCCGCCAGCGTGCCGTCGGCGCGCGCGATCAGCACCACCTCGTGCTCGGCCGCCAGGCCCGCCATCACCTGGGCCACGCGCGGATCCTTGGCTCGGGCCATGCGCTCGGCGCGCTCCAGCAGCGCCACCTTCTCGGCGCTGTCCAGGCTGGCGATCGGATCGGCATCGCCGTAGAGCGAGCGGCTGCCCGGCACCACCGGGCTGGCCGGCACCTTGACCCGCTTGCTCTGGCCCGCCGCGGCAATCGAGCGCACGGTGCGCGCCGCATCGAGCAGGGCCGCCTCGCTGATGTCGTCGGAATAGGCAAAGGCCGTCTTCTCGCCCGCCACCGCACGCACGCCCACGCCCTGGTCGATGCTGAAGCTGCCGCTCTTGACGATGCCCTCCTCCAGGCTCCAGCCTTCCGCACGGGTGGTCTGGAAATAGAGATCGGCATCATCGACCCGGTGCTCGGTGATCAGGCGCAGGGCCTGGGCCAGCGTGGCCTCGGTGAGGCCGAAGGGCTCCAGCAGCTGGGTGCGGGCGGTGGCCAGACGGGCCAGGGTGGGTTCGCGGGCAATCATGGCCGGATTGTAGGAGCGGCCCTCAATCTGCGCTGGCCTTGATCTGCAACGCGCGCTGGTAAAGGCCGTTGCGCGGCGCGCCGCTGATCTCGGCCGCCATTGCCACCGCCTGTTTGAGCGGCATCTCGCGCAGCAGCAGGCCCAGCAGGCGCTCGACCTCGGCGGGCAAGGCCTCGGTCTCGGCTGTGGCGGGCGCGGCCGCATGCAGCACCAGCACGAACTCGCCGCGCTCGCGCTGGGCATCCTCGGCCAGCCAGGCCGGCAGCGCGGCGGCCTTGAGGGTGTGGACGGTCTCGAACTGCTTGCTCAGTTCCCGGCACAGGGTCAGGTCTTGCGCCGGCGCCAGCTCGGCCAGCAACTCGGCCAGTGCGCGCATGCGATGCGGCGCCTCGAACAGCACCTGGCTCTGGCGCTGCCCCAGCAGGGCCTGCAGCGCACTGCGGCGCTCCTGCGCCTTGGTGGGCAGAAAACCGGCAAAGGCAAAACCCTGGGCGCGCGCATCGCCGCTGACGCTCAGCGCGGTCACCACGCTGCTGGGGCCGGGCAGCGGCAGCACCCGGAAGCCGGCAGCTGCCACCGCCGCCACCAGCACCGCGCCAGGGTCGCTGATCGCCGGGGTGCCGGCATCCGACACATAGGCCACCCGCTGCCCCTGGGCCAGGCGTTCCAGCACCTGGGCGGCGGCCTCGTGCTCGTTGTGCTGGTGCAGCGCGATCAGGGGCTTGTGCAGGCCCAGATGGCGCAACAGGCCGGCGCTGACTCGCGTGTCCTCGCAGGCCAGCGCATCGATCAGGCCCAGCACATGGGCGGCGCGGAAGCTCAGATCGGCCAGATTGCCTATCGGGGTCGCCACGACATAGAGTGTGGCGGGCGGGTGGTTCTGGCCGGCGGCCGCAGCGGCGGCGGCGCTCATCAGCAGGGAGGCGTCGATGTTCAAATGGGGTTCCCCGAAAGCGCGCGGCGACCAGGCGGAGGATCTGGCACTGCGCTATCTGCAGCAGCAAGGTCTGCGACTGCTGGAGCGCAATTATCGGGTCGGCGCCGGGCCGCACAGGCGCGCCGGCGAGGTGGACCTGATCATGGCCGCGCCGGACGGCACCCTGGTCTTTGTCGAGGTGAGGGCCCGCGCCAGCGCCTCGCATGGCGGCGCGGCGGCCAGCGTCACCGCCACCAAGCAGGGCCGGCTGATACGCGCGGCACGGCACTACCTGCTGCGCCTGGCCACGCCGCCGCCTTGCCGCTTCGATGTACTGGCGATCGAGGACGGGCATATCGAATGGCTGCAGGCGGCTTTCGATGTGCCGAGCTGATCAGCCGCACCCGGGATAAACCCTCGTTATGATGCGCGCTCATGTTGGAACAACGCATACAACAGCAGTTCTTCGAGAGCGCGGACCTCTACTACCAGGTGGCCGAGAGTTTGTCGCGGCCGATCGCCGCCGCCGCGCAGATGCTGGTCGAGGGCATCACCTCGGGCGGCCGTGTGCTGTGCTGCGGACTGGCCCTGTCGGCCCTGGATGCCCGTCACCTGGCCGCCTTGCTGATGGGCCGCTTCGAGCAGGAACGGCCCGGCCTGGCCGCCTGGAGCCTCGATGCCCTGCCCCACCCCGGCTCGGCCGACGCCACCGGCGTGCTGCTGCGTCAGATCCAGACGCTGGGCCATCCGGGCGATCTGCTGCTGCTGTTTGAATCCCAGGCCTGCAGCGCCAGCCATGCCACGCTGGCCGAGGCCGCCCATGCGCAGGAGATGAGCGTCATCGCGCTGACCGGCGAGAAGGACGATCTGCTGCGCGCTGCGCTGCTGGACACCGATGTGCTGCTGCGCGTGCCACATGCACGCGGGGCCCGCGTCAGCGAGGCGCATCGCCTGCTCTCGCACTGCCTCTGCGATGCCATCGATATGCAGTTGCTGGGCAGCAGCGACTGAGCCCGCCCCTTGAGCCAACCCTGACGGAAACCGACCCCACCATGACCCTGACCGTGCTGCAACGCCGCCTTGTCCTTGCCTGCGCTCTTGCTGGCGCCCTGCTGAGCAGCGCCTGCGCCCCGCTGGTGCTGGGCGGGGCCGTGGTCGGCGGCGCCATGGTGGCCACCGACCGTCGCACCTCCGGCACCCAGCTGGAGGACAAGAGCATCGAGCTCAAGGCCGCCAACCGCCTGGGTGAACAGCTCGGCAAGCGGGTGCACATCAATGTCAACAGCTACAACCGTGTGGTGCTGCTGACCGGCGAGGCGCCCAGCGAGGCCGACAAGGCCGCAGCGGAGAGCGTGGTCAGCCAGGTGGAGAACGTCAGCCGCGTCCTCAATGAGATCGCCATCGCGGGCAATAGCTCGATCACCAGCCGGCTCAATGACGAGACCCTGGCCGGCAAGATCCGCCTGAGCCTGGTCGACGCACGCGACCTCACGTCCAATGCCTTTGCCCTGGTGGTGGAGCGTGGCACGGTCTATCTGATGGGCCGGGTCACCGAGCGCGAGGCCAACCGGGCCAGCGATATCGCGCGCGGCGTCAGCGGCGTGCAGCGGGTGGTGCGCGCCTTCGAGATCATCAGCGAGGAAGAGCTGGCCCGCATCACGCCGAAGCCGGCGCCCAAGCAATAAGCCCGGCTACTTCAGCCGCTTGATCAGGCTGGACGTGTCCCAGCGCCCGCCGCCCAGGCTCTGCACATCGGCATAGAACTGGTCCACCAGGGCCGTCACCGGCAGCTTGGCGCCGTTGCGACGCCCCTCGTCCAGCACCAGGCCCAGGTCCTTGCGCATCCAGTCGACCGCGAAGCCGAAGTTGAACTGATCGTCGACCATGGTCTTGCCGCGGTTGTCCAGCTGCCAGCTCTGGGCCGCGCCCTTGCCGATCACGTCCAGCACCTGCTTCATGTCCAGGCCCGCCTTCTGGCCAAAGGCGATCGCCTCGGCCAGGCCCTGCACCAGGCCGGCGATGCAGATCTGGTTGACCATCTTGGCCAGCTGACCGGCGCCCGATTCGCCGACCCGGGTCACCGCCTTGGCAAAGGCCAGGGCCACCGGCTGCATGGCCTCAAACGGCGCCGCGTCGCCACCGCACATCACGGTCAGCGCACCGTTCACCGCGCCCGCCTGACCGCCCGAGACCGGCGCGTCGACGAAATGCAGGCCGCGGCGCAGCGCCTCGGCATGCAGTTCACGCGCCACCTCGGCCGAGGCGGTGGTGTGGTCGACGAAGATCGCGCCCGGCTTCATGCCGGCGAACGCCCCGGCGTCGCCCAGCACCACCGCACGCAGATCGTCGTCGTTGCCGACGCAGGCAAACACGATATCCGCCCCCTGGGCGGCAGTGGCCGGCGTGGCGGCCACGCTGCCAGCGCACTCCTTGAGCCAGGCCTCGGCCTTGGCCGCGCTGCGGTTGTAGACGCAGACGCTGTGACCGGCGCGGGCCAGATGAGCGGCCATCGGATACCCCATCACGCCCAGGCCCAGAAAGGCGACCCGGCGCGGGGTGATGGGCTCGTAGGGGCGGGAGGCTGTGCTGCTCATAGTGTGTTCAGAGTATGGTGAGGTGTTCGGTCGTGCCGCCCAGATCGCCGCTGCGGGCGCGCTCGCTGTTGAGCTTGATCTGCAGACGCAGATCGTTCACCGAGTCGGCATTGCGCAGCGCGTCCTCGTAGCTGACCTTGCCCGCCTCGTAGAGGTCGAACAAGGCCTGGTCGAAGGTCTGCATGCCCTGTTCGCGCGAGCGCTTCATGATCTCCTTGATCTCGGAGACCTCGCCCTTGAAGATCAGATCGGAGATCAGCGGGGTGTTCAGCAGGATCTCCACCGCGGCGATGCGGCCCTTGCCGGCCTCGCGCGGCAGCAGGCGCTGGGATACCAGCGAGCGCAGGTTCAGCGACAGGTCCATCAGCAGCTGGCTGCGCCGCTCCTCGGGGAAGAAGTTGATGATGCGATCCAGGGCCTGGTTGGCGCTGTTGGCGTGCAGGGTGGCCATGCACAGATGGCCGGTCTCGGCGAAGGCCACCGCATGTTCCATGGTCTCGCGATCGCGGATCTCGCCCATCAGGATCACATCGGGCGCCTGGCGCAGCGTGTTCTTCAGCGCCGACTCCCAGGTGTCGGTATCGATGCCGACCTCGCGCTGGGTGACGATGCAGTTCTTGTGCGGATGCACGAACTCGATCGGGTCCTCGATCGTGATGATGTGGCCGTAGGTGGTCTCGTTGCGATGGTCGATCATCGCCGCCAGCGTCGTGCTCTTGCCCGAGCCGGTGGCCCCCACCACGATCACCAGCCCGCGCTTGTGCTGCACCACCTCGTTCAGTATCGGCGGCAGGTCCAACGAGGCCACCGAGGGCAGCGTGGCCGGGATCGTCCGCAGCACCAGGCCCACCTGGCCCTGCTGCAAAAAGGCATTGGCGCGGAAGCGACCCACGCCCTGCGGCGAGATCGCGAAATTGCATTCCTTGTTGCGCTCGAAATCGGCCGCCTGCTTGTCGTTCATGATGGAGCGGGCCAGCTGCAGCGTATGACTGCCGGTGAGCGGCTGCGGCGAGACCTTGGTGACCTTGCCGTCGATCTTGATGGCGGGCGGGAAATCGGCCGTCAGGAACAGGTCCGAGCCGCGCCGCGATACCATCAGGCGCAGCAGATCATTGATAAATTTCGAGGCCTGATCGCGTTCCATGGTGGATCCTGCTGTTCGGTTTCGCGGGAAAGTTTCGCCGTCACCCACATGGCGGACGCCATCTGAGTGACGTCAGACTTCCCGGGCTAGCCCGGGAAGTTTTCCGGGAACTTTGCCTTGGCGCGGGCCTCGGCCGCCGAAATGATGTTGCGCCGTACCAGATCGGTGAGGTTCTGGTCCAGGGTCTGCATGCCCATGCTGTTGCCGGTCTGTATCGCCGAGTACATCTGGGCCACCTTGTTCTCGCGGATCAGGTTGCGGATCGCCGAGGTGCCCAGCATGATCTCGTGCGCCGCCACCCGGCCCGAGCCGTCCTTGAGCTTGCACAGGCTCTGCGAGATCACGGCCACCAGTGACTCCGACACCATCGCCCGCACCATCTCCTTCTCGGCCGCCGGGAACACGTCGACGATGCGGTCCACCGTCTTGGCGGCGCTGGAGGTGTGCAGCGTGCCGAACACCAGGTGGCCGGTCTCGGCCGCGGTCAGCGCCAGGCGGATGGTCTCCAGATCGCGCATTTCACCCACCAGCACCGCGTCCGGGTCCTCGCGCAGTGCGGAACGCAGCGCGTTGGCGAAGGACAGCGTGTGCGGCCCCACCTCGCGCTGGTTGACCAGGCTCTTCTTCGATTCGTGCACGAACTCGATCGGATCCTCGATGGTGAGGATATGGCCGTACTCGTTCTCGTTGAGGTGGTTGACCATGCCGGCCAGCGTGGTCGACTTGCCCGAGCCGGTGGGACCGGTCACCAGCACCAGGCCGCGCGGCTTCAGGGCCAGCTCTGCAAAGACCTTGGGCGCGTTGAGCTGTTCCAGCGTCAGGATCTTGGAGGGAATGGTCCGGAACACCGCGCCGGCACCGCGGTTCTGGTTGAAGGCATTGACGCGGAAGCGCGCCAGGCCCTGGATCTCGAAGGAGAAGTCGCACTCCAAGGTCTCTTCATAGGCCTTGCGCTGCGAGTCGTTCATGATGTCGTAGACCATATCGTGCACCGCACGGTGGTCCAGCGCCTCGACATTGATGCGCCGCACATCGCCATGGACCCGGATCATCGGCGGCAGCCCGGCCGAGAGGTGAAGGTCGGAGGCCTTGTTCTTGACCGAGAATGCCAGCAGTTGGGTGATGTCCATGGGTGGGTCTGAAAGCTGAAAGCCATTATGGCGACGATCGAAGAGAACTTACAAGAAACGCAACGGCGCATTGCAAGCGCCTGTAGAGACGCACAACGGCCTGTGCAAAGCGTCACGCTGCTGGCGGTCAGCAAGACCTTCGGGCCCGAGGCGGTACGCGCCGCGCATGCTGCCGGGCAATGCGCCTTCGGCGAAAACTATGTGCAAGAGGGGCTGGACAAGATTGCCAGCCTGGCCGATCTGCGCAGCCAGCTGCAATGGCATCTGATCGGCCCGCTGCAGAGCAACAAGAGCCGCGCGGTGGCCGCCGTCTTCGACTGGGTGCACAGCATAGATCGGCTCAAGATCGCCCAGCGCCTGGCCGAGCAGCGCCCCGCCGGCCTGGCGCCGCTGCAGGTCTGCCTGCAGGTCAATATCAGCGGCGAGGCCAGCAAGAGCGGCTGCACGGTGGATGAGCTGCCCGCCCTGGCGCGCGCCGTCGCGGCGCTGCCAGGACTGCGCTTGCGCGGGCTGATGGCGATTCCCGAGCCGGCAGCGGACCTCGAGGCCCAGCGTCAGCCGCACCACGCGCTGGCCGCTCTGCTGGCCCAACTCAACCGTGAGCAAGACCTGACCCTCGACACCCTGTCCATGGGCATGAGCGCCGACCTGGAGGCGGCCATCGCCGAGGGCGCCACCCTGGTGCGCGTGGGCAGCGCCATCTTCGGCGGCCGCGGCAGAGCGGCCCGATCTGCCTGATTCCGATGCTGTTGCTACCGAAACCCCTGCGCCGCAGCGCGCTACTGCCTCTGCTGCGACCCTTGCTGCTACTCCTGGCGCTGCTGCTGCTGCGGCCGACCGGCGCCGCCGCCCAAGCCCAGGTGGAAGACAGCCTGGCCCAGCGCGCCCGCGCCTGCACCCTCTGCCATGGCAAAGAGGGGCGCGCGGGCTCGGACGGCTTCTACCCGCGCCTGGCCGGCAAGCCGCAGGGCTACCTGTACAAGCAGCTGCTCAATTTCCGCGACGGCCGCCGCCAGCATGGGCTGATGAGCGAGCTGATCGCGCCCTTGTCCGACGCCTATCTGAACGAGCTGGCCGGCTATTTCGCCGGCCTGGACCTGCCGCATGCCGCACCGCAGCCCGCCGGCCTGCCGCCGGCCGAGCTGCAGCGCGGCCTGGCCCTGATACGGGACGGTGATGCCGCGCGCGGACTGCCCGCCTGCACCGCCTGCCATGGCCAGGCGATGGGCGGCAGCGGCCGCTTCATCCCCGGCCTGCTGGGCCTGCCGCGCGACTATCTGAATGCCCAGCTGGGCGCCTGGCGCAGCCAGCAGCGTCAAGCGGTGGCGCCGGACTGCATGGCCAGAATCGCCCGCAAGCTGGAGCCGGCCGAGATCAATGCCATCTCGCACTGGCTGGCCGCCCAGCCGGTGCCGCGCCTGGCCGTGGCCGCCCCCATGCCGGAGCGGCTGCCGCTGGACTGCGGAGGTCTGCAATGAGGCGCCGCCTGCTTGTCGTTGGGGCAGCGGCGCTGGCCGCCCTGCTGGGCGCAGCCTGGCTGGGCCTGCTGCAGCTCGGCGATGCCGCCCCGCTGCCACCCATCCGGTCCGACCAGCCGCCGCTGCTCAGCAGCCCGGCCCTGCTGGAGCGTGGCGCCTACCTGGCCCGCGCCGGCAACTGCGCCGGTTGCCATACCGCCCGCGGCGGCGCGCCGCTGGCCGGCGGCCGTCCTATCCCCACCCCCTTCGGCACCGTCTTTGCCGGCAACCTGACACCGCACCCCGGCACCGGCCTGGGCGACTGGAGCCCCGAGGAGTTCTGGAACGCGCTGCACCATGGTCGCGGCCGCGACGGCCGCCTGCTGAACCCGGCCTTCCCCTACACCAGCTACACCCGCATCAGCCGCGCCGACAGCGATGCGCTCTATGTGTGGCTGAAGAACCAGCCACCCGTCGATCAGGCCAACCGGCCGCACGAGCTGCGCTGGCCCTTCGGCAGCCAGGTCGCGCTGACCGTCTGGCGTGCCCTCTATTTCCGCGCCGCCGAGTTCAGACCTGACCCCAGCCAGGACAGCGCCTGGAACCGCGGGGCCTATCTGGTCCAGGGCCTGGGCCATTGCGCGGCCTGCCATGCACCGCGCAATGCGCTGGGCGGCACGCCCGGCGGCCTGGCCGATCTCAGCGGCGGCTGGCTGGAGGGCCTGGGCTGGTATGCGCCCTCGCTGCTGGACCCGGCCGAGGCCGGCGTCGCTGCCTGGCCGCGCGAACAGCTGCTGGCCTGGCTGCGCACCGGCCGCAGCGCGCAGGCCAGCGCGCTCGGCCCGATGGCCGAGGTGGTGCGCGACAGCACCCAGCATCTCAGCACCGCCGATCTGGATGCGATGGCGCGCTATCTGCAGAGCCTGCCGCAGCAGCGCCAGCCGCGCCGCAGCCCGCCCCAGCCCGATGGCGACTCGCGCCGGCTGGGTGCCCAGGTCTACGAGCAGCACTGCGCCAGCTGCCATGGTGAGCAGGGTCAGGGCGTGGCCGGCATCTACCCGGCCCTGGCCGGCAACCGGGTGGTGACGATGGACTCGGCCCGCAACCTGCTTCGCATCATCCAGCGCGGTGGCTTTGCGCCCGCCACCGCCGGCAATCCGCGGCCCTTCGGCATGCCGCCCTTTGCCGGCGTGCTCAGCGAGCGCGAGCTGGTCGCGGTGGCCAACCATCTGCGCAGCAGCTGGGGCCATAGGGCCGGCGATGTGCGGCCGGCCGATCTGAGCCCGACACGCTGAAGCGCCCCGGGCTGAGCTGCCCGCCCCGAAAAACCCCTGGCCGGCAGGGCCGGTGGCGGCTGCGCAGAATCGCCGCCCATGTGCGCCCAAGCCCTAGTCTGGTTCAAGAAAGACCTGCGCGTGCAGGACCATGCGCCGCTGGCCGCGGCCGCCGGCTGCGAGACGGCGCTGCCACTCTATGTGATTGAGCCCGAGGCGCTGGCCAGCCCGGAATGTGCCGCCCAGCACTGGGCCTTCACCCGTGCCGCGCTGCAGCGCCTGCGGGGCGAGTTGGCCCGGCTGGGCCTGCCGCTGTGGATCGAGCAGGGCCCGCTGCCCGAGGTGCTAGAGCGGCTGCACCGGCGCTGGCGCTTCAGCCATCTGTTCAGCCATGAGGAAACCGGCAGCGGCTGGAGCTATGCGCGCGACCTCGCGGTAGGCGGCTGGTGCCGCAGCCGCGGCGTGCTGTGGCAGGAGTTCGCCCAGACCGGGGTGGTGCGGCGCCTGCGCAGCCGGGCCGGCTGGGCCGCACGCTGGCAGCAGCGCATGGATGCGCCGCTGATCGCCGTGCCCGCCGGCCTGCGCCCGCCGGACGAGCCGACGCTGCGCGAGGGCAGGCCCTGGCCCCTGGCGATCAGCCCCGCGCACCCGCCCCTGCCCGAGCCCGATCCGCAGCCCCTGTTGAGCAGCTTTCTGACCGAGCGCGGCGCCGGCTACCGCAGCGGCCTGTCCTCGCCGCTGACGGCCGGCCACAGCTGCAGCCGGCTCAGCGCCCATCTGGCCTTCGGCACGATCTCGCTGCGCCAGGTGCACCAGGCCACCGAGGCCCAGATCGCCCGGCTGAAGGACCATGGCGGGCCAACGGCCAGCCGCCATGCCCACGCGCTGCGCGGTTTCGCCGGCCGGCTGCGCTGGCACTGCCATTTCATGCAGAAGCTGGAGGACGAGCCGCGCATCGAGTTCGAGAACTTCGCCCGCGTCTACGACGGGCTGCGCGCCAGCGACCCGCAGCGCCTGGCCGCCTGGGCCGAGGGCCGCAGCGGCTTTCCGATGGTCGATGCCTGCATGCGCGCGCTGGCCGCCACCGGCTGGCTGAACTTCCGCATGCGGGCGATGCTGGTCAGCTTCGCCGCCTACCAGCTGTGGCTGGACTGGCGCGCGCCGGGCCTGCACCTGGCGCGCCTGTTCCTGGACTTCGAGCCCGGCATCCATTGGAGCCAGATGCAGATGCAAAGCGGCACCACCGGCATCAACACCTTGCGCATCTACTCACCCACCAAGCAGGCGCAGGACCAGGATCCGCAGGGCCTGTTCCTGCGCCGCTGGCTGCCCGAGCTGGCCGGCGTGCCGACCGCCTGGCTGGCCACGCCCTGGCTGATGAGCCCGGCCCAGCAGCGTGCGGCCGGCTGCCGCATCGGCAGCGACTATCCGGCCCCCATCGTCGACGAGCGCGCCGCGCTGGCCGAGGCCAAGCGCCAGCTCTATGGCCTGCGCCAGACCCAGGAGGCCAGGCAGGAGGCAGCCGCCATCCAGCAGCGCCATGGTTCGCGCAAGAGCGGCCTGCCGCCCGGCCAGGCCGCGCGCCGCCGCGCCAGGCCCGAGCCCGCCGCCGCAGCACAGCAGCTGGACCTGTTCGACGCAGCAGCGCAGACGCGCTCGGCACCAGAAGACGCGCATGAAACAAGATAGCAGCAGACAGCACAGGGGCAACAAGCGCAGCCTGCCCAGCAAGCCCTGCAGTGTCTGCGGCCGGCCCATGAGCTGGCGCAAGGCCTGGGCGCGCTGCTGGGACGAGGTGCGGTACTGCAGCGAGGCCTGCCGCCGCGGCCGCGGCGTTGCGCGCTGACGGGGCGGGCACCGCGACCCCATAGAAACCCTTGGTTTCCGGGTGTAACTGCGGCCTTTGTCACGCGGCCCCAGAGCGGCAGAAAACACCCCCCTCAAGCACGGGGTGTTTGCACCGATAGTCCGGCCTGCTGCCGCAATGGACGGCCCTGCACAACCGACTTTGACCGAGGGAATCCCGATGACATTTCTGACCAAGCTGCGCATCAGCCAGCGTCTGGCCGTCAGCTATGCCTTGCTGGTGCTGCTGCTGATCGCGATCGGCAGCTATGGCGCCGGCAATGCCAACCGCCTGGCCCAGGATCTGGACAGCACCGCCAACACCAGCCTGGTGAAGATCGCCGCGGCCAATGCGCTGGAGAGCAATGTCAACGAGATCGCCCGCGCCGCCCGCGATCTGCTGCTGCTGGACGAGGCCCGCCAGATCAAGCGCCAGAACGCCGCCATCAATGCCGCGGTGGCCGAGACCGAGAAACAGCTGGCCAGCCTCGAGCAGGGGCTCGACGCCAACACCGAGGCCAAGGAGCGCGGCCTGATCGAGCAGGTGCGCAACCAGGAGAAGAGCTTTCTGGCCGCGGTGGCGCAGTTCCGCGCCGCTGCCGACGAGGGCAACCCGGAGGAGGCCCGCGAGCGCCTGATCAATATCGTGCGCCCGGCCCAGACCGCCTACCAGGCCAGCCTCAAGGCCCTGGTAGATCTGCAGTTCGACAATGCCCGCAGCCTGGCCGTCTCCGGCGGCGAGCTGGCGCGCAGCTCGGTGCTGGTCACCGCGCTGCTGGTCGCGGTGGCCGCGGCCATAGGCCTGGGTGGCGGCTGGGCCATCGCCCGCTCCATCGTGCTGCCGGCCCGTCGGGCCCAGGCTGCGGCGCAGGCCATCAGCGCCGGCGATCTGACCCAGCGCATCGAGGTCGAGGGGCATGACGAGCTGAGCCAGATGCTGCACGCCATGCACGAGATGCAGCTGGCCCTGTCGGGCGTGGTGCATAGCGTCAGCAGCGCCGCCACCGCGGTGGCCCACAACAGCGGCATGATCGCCGGCAGCAACCAAGACTTGTCGGACCGCACCGCCCGCTCCGCTGCCAGCCTGCAGAACACCGCCGCCTCGGTCGAGCAGATCGCCTCCAACCTGACCGGCGCCAGCGAGCTGACCCGCAAGGCGGCCGGCATCGCCAGCAAGGCCCGCCAATCGGCCTCCGCCGGTGGCCAGGTGGTCAGCCAGGTGGTGGCCACGATGGATGAGATCAACAGCAGCTCGCGCAAGATCGGCGACATCATCGGCGTGATCGACGGCATCGCCTTCCAGACCAATATCCTGGCACTGAATGCGGCGGTGGAAGCCGCCCGCGCCGGCGAGCATGGCCGCGGCTTTGCGGTCGTCGCCTCCGAGGTGCGGGCCCTGGCCTCGCGCAGCGCCCAGGCCGCCAAGGAGATCAAGGTGCTGATCCACGAGTCCTCGGTCAAGGTCGAGGCCGGCACCGCCCTGGTCAACAACGCCGGCGCCACCATCCGTTCGGTGGTGGACGAGGTCAACAATATGGGCCAGCTGATCGAAGAGATCTCGCACTCGGCCCAAGAACAGGCCGCCGGCGTCGGCGTGGTCAACAGCGCGATGAGCGAGCTGGACCGCACGACCCAGCAGAACACCACCCTGGTGGACGAGCTGAGCCGCTCCACCGACGAGCTCAAGAGCAGTTCCTCGCGCCTGCTCGATGCGGTGAGCTTCTTCCGCGCCAGCCCGGCCAAGGGCTGAGCGCCGCAGCGCGCGGCGGCACGCCGCTTCGCGCCTGCACCCACAGGGCCTTCCCAGCCGGGCAGGCCCTTTGTCATTGGCGTGCCAACAAGCGCACAAGCGTGCCGCCTACCGCCGTTCAACACGGGGTCAGGTCTCCACCCCGCGGCATCCCGCCTGTATATTGCCGGCACTCAAGCCGACCTGACGGCAATCAAGCGTCAGGCGAAGGCAGAGGCAGCAGTCTTCAGGAGTACAGATGCGCGATACCGGCCCGGTTACCCAGAACGAATACCTCATCCCGGCCGGCGAAACCCTGGTCTCCACCACCGATCTGCAGGGCCGCATCCTCTACTGCAATCCGGCCTTCATCCAGGTCAGCGGCTATGCGGCCGAGGAGCTGATGGGCCAGCCGCACAATATGATCCGCCACCCGGACATGCCGGCCGAGGCCTTCCGCGACCTCTGGGCCACCATCGAGAGCGGCCGCCCCTGGTCGGCCCTGGTGAAGAACCGGCGCAAGAACGGCGACCATTACTGGGTGCAGGCCAACGTCACTCCGCTGCTGGACGAGCAGGGCCGGCCGCAGGGCTATATGTCGGTACGCACCGTGCCGGAGCGGCCCGCGGTGGCCGCCGCCGAGGCCCTCTATGCCCGCATGCGGCAAAACAGCCAGCTGCGCCTGCGGGCCGGCGATCTGCTCGACCTCAGCTGGCAGGGCCGGCTGGCGCGCGCGCTGCGTCCCAGCCTGAAGACCCGTCTCGCACTGACCGTGCTGCTGGCCCTGCTGCTGGGCATGGCCCTAGGCCGCACCAGCAGCGCCGGCGGTGCTGGTCTGGGCCTTGCGCTGCTGCTGGCGGCTCTGGGCCTGGCCGGCCTGGGCGGCTGGTATCTGAACCAGGCCACGCTGGCGCCGCTGCGCACGCTGGAGCGCTTTGCCAACCGCATGGCCGCCGGTGATCTGACCCAGCGGCTGCAGCGCAGCCATGGCGACGAGATCGGCCGTATCGAGACCGCGCTGGCCCAGCTCAATGTCAATCTGATGTCCATCGTCCGCGACACCCGCAACGGCGTGCTGCAGGTGCGCGAGGGCAGCCAGGTGATCGCCAGCGGCAATCTGGACCTCTCGGCCCGCACCGAGTCCCAGGCCAGCAGCCTGGAGCAGACAGCCGCCGCGGTGGAGCAGATCACCAGCACCGTGCATGCCAGCACCGAGATGGCCGCCCAGGCCGCGCGCCAGGCCGAGGCTGCCCGCCAGGTCAGCGAGCACAGCGCCGCCTCGGTCGAGCAGCTCAGCCAGACCATGGAGCGCATCAGCGCCGCGTCGGCCCGCATCGCGGACATCATCCAGGTGGTCGACGGCATCGCCTTCCAGACCAATCTGCTGGCCCTCAATGCGGCGGTGGAGGCGGCCCGTGCCGGCGAGCAGGGCCGCGGTTTCGCGGTGGTGGCCGCCGAGGTGCGCCGACTGGCCCAGCGCAGCGCCGATGCGGCCAAGGAGATACGCATGCTGATCGCCGCCTCGGGCGAACGGGTGGCCGAGGGCGACAGCCAGGTGCGCCAGGCCCACCAGTCCATGGCTGCGGTGCAGGGTGCGGTGGCCGAGGTCGACAGCCTGATCCAGCGCATCAGCCAGGGCATGCGCGAGCAGATGCAGGGCATGGACCAGATCAATGCGGCCGTCTCGCAGCTGGACAGCCTGACCCAGCAGAATGCAGCCCTGGTGGAAGAGGTGGCCGCCTCGGCCCAGGACCTCAACCTGCAGGCCGGCGAGGTGGCCAGCGCGGTAGGCGTGTTCAGGCTGCAGGGCCAGGCCCGCAGCAGCACGGCCGACGCGGTGGCGCTGCGGCGCGCCGCCAAGGCGAAGCAGGGTCAAAAGAACGCCGGAAGAGCTGCCTGAAAGCGCCTGAAGCAGCGTCCACGCCGGGCGCCGGGTTAGCCGATCAGGCCTGGATGTCCAGCAGCGCGCCGGTGGTATTGATCTGAGTCTGCAGCACGCGCAGATTGGCGACGTAGCTGTAGGTGGCCGAGCGCTGCTCGACCAGCTCGCGCTCGGCAGAAACGCCGGCCTGGGCTTCCTGGGCGCGGCTGACCTTGACGCCCGCCTCATTGGGCAGGGTGGCCAGGCTCACCGCCTCGCGCCGGTAGCCCGGGGTCGACAGATTGGCCACGTTCTGAGCCGACGCGCGCAGCCGCTCCTGGGCGGCGCCGATGCCGGTCAAGGCGGTGGACATGCTGATCGAGGACATGGCGGATGCTCCTGTACTGCGGGCGGGGAGCCGGATGCTGTTGTTCGTGCTATCGGCCGGTTTTTGGCGAACTTTAGAAAAGAATGCATTTCCCCGCCCATTTCTTTTCTGCAGGGACAATGGCGGCCGGCAATAGTGCACAGGACAGAGAGAGCGGCGCATGACGATTCAGTGGTTTCCCGGACATATGAATTCCACCCGGAACGCGATCCGGGAGCGGATGAAGGCCGGGCTGGACGTGGTGATCGAGCTGCTGGACGCCCGTCTGCCCGGCTCCAGCCGCAACCCGCTGCTGGCCCAGCTGACCGAGGGCAAGCCCACGCTGAAGCTGCTGAACAAGCAGGATCTGGCCGATCCGACCCGCAGCGAAGCCTGGCTGGCCCATTACAACGGCCTGCCCGAGACCCGCGCCATCGGCCTGGACGCCAGCATCGTCGCGCCGGCCAAGGCCTTGATGAAGGAATGCCGGCTGCTCGCGCCGAATCGCGGCGGCATGGCCAAGCCGCTGCGGGTGTTGATCTGCGGCATTCCCAATGTGGGCAAGTCCACACTGATCAACACCTTGATGGGCAAGCGTGCCACCAAGACCGGCGACGAGCCCGGCATCACCAAGGTCGAGCAGAAGCTGGTGCTGGAGAACGATTTCTATCTGTTCGACACCCCCGGCATGCTGTGGCCCAAGATCACCGTGCCCGAGAGCGGCTTCAAGCTGGCCGCCAGCGGTGCGATCGGCCGCAATGCCTTTGTCGAGGAAGAGGTGGCGGTGGAACTGCTCGCCTATCTGCGCCAGCACTATGCGGCCGCGTTGATCGAGCGCTACCGGCTGGAGATCAGCGCCGAACTGAGCGATGAGGAGTTGCTGGAGCAGCTGGGCCGCAAACGCGGCGCGGTGATGAGCGGCGGCCGGGTCAATCTGCAGAAGGCCGCCGAGATCCTGATGTACGAGTTCCGCCAGGGCGTGCTGGGCCGCATCACGCTGGAGACACCGGCCGAGTTCGCCGCCTGGGAGGCCCGCGCCGTCGCGGCCGAGGCCCGCGAACTGGCGCAGCGGGCCGCGCGCAAGGCGGCGCGCAAGAGTGGCCGCAAATTCATTGCCGACGACCAGGACGATAGCGAAGACTAGTGAAAGCGATAGGGCCCGCGGCGAGCGCTTGGCCCTAGGGTGCGTCTCCAGCCCACCATCATGGAGACAAGCGCAATGAGCCTGCCCCTCTTCCCCTCGCCCTGGATGAGCGAGGAGCATCGCCTGCTGCAGGATGCGGTGGCGCGCTTCTTCCGCCAGCGCTGGGTGCCGCGCGCTGCCGCCTGGCGCGAGGCCGGCATGATGGGCCGCGACACCTGGCTGGAGGCTGGCGCGAACGGCCTGCTGTGCGCCGCGATGCCGGAGCGGTACGGCGGCGGCGGCGGCGACTTCGGCCACGAGGCGGTGATCCTCTTGGAGCAGGCCAAGGCCAATCTCAGCGGCTTCGGCGGCGGCCTGCATTCGGCCATCGTCGCGCCCTACATCCTGCATTACGGCAGCGAGGAACAGAAGGCCCGCTGGCTGCCGAAGATGGCCTGCGGCGAGCTGGTCGGCGCGATCGCGATGACCGAGCCCGGCACCGGCTCCGACCTGCAGGCGGTGCGCACCACCGCCCGGCGGGACGGCGACCATTACCGGCTGTCCGGCCAGAAGGTCTTCATCACCAACGGCCAGAACGCCAACCTCATCATCGTGGTCTGCAAGACCAGCAGCGAGGACAAGGGCGCCAAGGGCATCTCGCTGCTGGTGGCCGAGGTCGAGAACGAAGACGGCAGCCTGGTCGAAGGCTACCGGCGCGGCCGCAACCTCGACAAGATCGGCATGAAGGCGCAGGACACCTCGGAGCTGTTCTTCGACGGCGTCAGGGTGCCGGTCGAGAACCTGCTCGGCGGCGAGAAACAGCAGGAAGGCCAGGGCTTCTTCCAGCTGATGCAGGAGCTGCCGCAGGAGCGGCTGATCATCGCCGTCAGCGCGGTCGGCGCGATCGAGCGCGCGCTGGCCGACACCCTCGCCTACACCAAGGAACGCAAGGCCTTCGGCAAGCCGGTCTGGGAGTTCCAGAACACCCGCTTCAAACTGGCCGAGGTGCAGAGCCAGCTGCTGGCCGCGCGCGCCTTCGTCGATGCCTGCATGAGTGCGCACCTCAAGGGCGAGCTGGACGCGGCGCGCGCCGCGCTGGCCAAGGCCTGGACCACCGACCTGGCCTGCAAGGTGATGGACGAATGCCTGCAGCTCTTCGGCGGCTACGGCTACATGATGGAGTACCCGATCGCCGAGCTCTATGCCGACGCGCGCGTCGCCCGCATCTACGGCGGCACCAACGAGATCATGAAGGAACTGGCCTCGCGCTTCATGTGAGGGCCGGCCAAGGAGACAAGCGATGTTCGACGCATACCTGTACGACCATGTCCGCACGCCGCGCGGCAAGGGCAAGAAGGATGGCGGCCTGCACCAGGCCAGCCCGATCTGGCTGCTGCGCACGCTGCTGCAAGCCCTGCAGCAGCGCCAGCAGCTGGACACCGCGCTGGTGGACGATGTGGTGCTGGGCTGCGTGACCCCGGTTGGCGAACAGGGCGCCGACATTGCCCGCAGCGCCGTGCTGGACGCCGGCTGGGCGCAAAGCGTCGCTGGCGTCACGCAGTCGCGCTTCTGCGCCTCGGGCCTGGAGTCGGTCAACCTGGCCGCGGCCAAGGTGGCCAGCGGCTTCGAGCAGCTGGTGGTCGCCGGCGGCGTCGAGGCTATGAGCCGCTGGCCCATGGGCAGCGACGGCGGCGCCTGGTTCATGGACCCGCGGGTCAATGAGGCCCTGGGCTTCATCCCGCAGGGCATCAGCGCCGACCTGATCGCCACGCTGGAGGGCTTCGACCGCGCCGCGCTGGATGCCTTTGCCAGCGAATCGCACCGCCGCGCCGCGGCCGCGCGCGAGGCCGGCTTCTTCAAGAACTCCATCGTGCCGGTGCATGACATCGCCGGCCTGCCCCTGCTGGCCCAGGACGAGACCATACGCCCCGGCACCACGCCAGAGACCCTGGCCAAGCTGGAACCCTCCTTCGCCATGATGGGCGGCATGGGCTTCGACGCCACCGCGCTGCGCAAATACACGACGCTGGAGCGCATCCAGCATGTGCACCACGCCGGCAATTCCTCCGGCATCGTCGACGGCGCGGCCCTGATGCTGGTCGGCTCCAAGGCCGGCGGCGCGGCTGCGGGGCTCAGGCCGCGCGCGCGCATTCGCGCCGCCGCGGTGATCGGCTCCGAACCCACCATCATGCTGAGCGGCCCGACCCCGGCCTGCCGCAAGGCGCTGAAGCAGGCCGGCATGAACGCGGTCGACATCGACCTGTGGGAGATCAACGAGGCCTTCGCGGTGGTGCCGATGAAGACCGCGCGCGACCTCGGCGTGAGCCTGGAGCGGGTCAACGTCAACGGCGGCGCGATCGCGCTGGGCCATCCGCTGGGTGCCACCGGCTGCATCCTCCTCGGCACCCTGCTGGACGAGCTGGAGCGCCGGAGCTTGAGCACCGGCTGCGCGACGCTCTGCGTCGGCGGCGGCATGGGCATCGCCACCATCATCGAACGGGTCTGATCATGAGCAAGGCACTGCATATCGAGAAGGGCGAGGACGGCGTCGTCGTCGCGACGATGGACCTGCCCGGGTCGTCGATGAACATCCTCAACGAGGAACTGGCCGCGCCGCTGCGCGGCTTGGCCGATCTGCTGGAGGACCCGGTGGCAGGTGCGACCGGCCTGATCCTGCGTTCCGGCAAGAAGGACTTCCTGGCCGGCGCCGACATCGCCCGTCTGCGCGCACTGAAGACGGCGCAAGAGGCCTTCGAGGCCTCGATGGAACTCAAGCGCTTCATCCGCCGCTTCGAGCGCTGCGGCAAGCCGGTGGTCGCGATCCTGAACGGCCAGTGCAAGGGCGGCGGGCTGGAGATCGCGATGGGCTGCCATTGGCGCATCGTCGTGGACGATGGCAGCGCCCGCCTGGGCCTGCCCGAGGTCAAGCTGGGCCTGCTGCCCGGCGGCGGCGGCACCCAGCGCCTGCCGCGCCTGGTGGGCATGCAGCAGGCCTTGCAGTGGATGGGCGAGGGCTCGGACATCCGGGCGGCACAGGCGCTTTCCAGCGGCCTGGTCAACGAGCTGGCCGCTGATGCCGACGCGGCGCTTGCGAAGGCACGCGCCTGGATCGCCGCCAACAGGAAGCCGCTCCAGCCCTGGGACGCGCCACGATTTCGTTACCCTGGCGGCGACTCGCGCTCGCCCGCCGTGGCCCAGCTCTTCTCGGTCGCGCCCTCGATGGCGGCGGCCAAGAGCTTCGGCAACTACCCGGCCCTGACCCACATCATGTCCAGCGTCTTCGAAGGCGGCCTGACCGATATCGACCGGGCGCTGGAGATCGAGTCGCGCTTTTTCGCCGCCTGCGTCGTCAGCCCCGAGTCGAGGAATCTGATCGGCACGCTCTGGTACCAGCTCAACGCGATCAAGAAGGGCGCCTCGCGCCCCGTCGACCAGCCCCGCCGCCAGGTGAAAACGCTGGGCGTGCTGGGTGCCGGCATGATGGGCGCCGGCATTACCTACGCCTCGGCCCAGGCCGGCATCGAGGTGCTGCTGCTGGACGTCTCGCAGGAGGCGGCCGACCAGGGCAAGCGCCACGCGCAGGAGCTGCTGGACAAGGCGGTGAAGAAGGGCCGCAGCACCCCCGAGCAGCGCGAGGCCCTGCTGGCGCGCATTCACCCGACGACCGACTACGCGGCGCTGGCCGGCTGCGATCTGGTGATCGAGGCGGTGTTCGAGGACCGCGCCATCAAGGCCGAGGTGACGAAGCTGGCCGAGGCCCGGCTGGCCGCCGGCGCGGTGTTCGCCTCCAACACCTCGACGCTGCCGATCACCGGCCTGGCCCAGGCCAGCAGCCGGCCGGCCAACTTCATCGGCCTGCATTTCTTCTCCCCGGTGGACAGGATGCCCCTGGTCGAGATCATCGTCGGCCAGGCCACCTCGCCCGCGACCCTGGCCCTGGGCTTCGACTTCGTGCAGCAGATCGGCAAGACCCCCATCGTGGTCAACGACTCGCGTGGCTTCTACACCAGCCGGGTGTTCGCCACTTATGTGATGGAGGGCATCGCCATGCTGGCCGAGGGTGTGCATCCGCGCAGCATCGAGGTGGCCGGGCTGCAGGCCGGCATGCCGATGCCGCCGCTGGCGCTGCAGGACGAGGTCTCGCTGAGCCTGGCAATGCATGTGATCGAGCAGACCCGCCGCGACCTCGCCGCCGCCGGCCAGCCCTACCGCGCGCATCCGGCCGAGCCGGTGCTGCAGCGGCTCTGCGCATTGGGACGCACAGGCAGGAAGTCAGGCCAGGGCTTCTACGACTACCCGGCCGACGCAGACAAGCGGCTCTGGCCCGGCCTCGCCGAGCTCTACCCGGTGGCTGCCGTCCAGCCCGAGCAGCGCACGCTGATCGACCGCCTGATGTTCGCCCAGGCCAACGAGGCGGCGCGCTGCCTGGAGGAAGGCGTGCTGCGCTCGGTGGCCGACGCCAATGTGGGTTCCATCCTGGGCTGGGGTTTTGCGCCCTTCCACGGCGGCGTGCTGCAGTACATCAACGGCTACGGCCTGCCCGCCTTCGTCGAGCGTGCACGCGAGCTGGCCGCCGGCCATGGCGAGCGCTTCGCGCCGGCGGCCCTGCTGCTGGGCATGGCGCAGCGGGGGGAGCGCTTCGAGGAGGGCGGGGAGGCGGGCGACGCGATCTAAGGCTTGGCGCTGTCTTGAAGTGCCTCCATGCCAACTGCCACGCGCGAGCAACGGTGACCGCGGGTCGCAACCCATCCCTCGGCGTCAAGCACAATCGGCCGCATGCGGCTCCCATCGATGATCTCCAGCGCGCCTGATCGGCCAGCCCTTGCGGCAGCGACGCCGAGGCGCCGCTGCAACCGGAACACCCGCCACAGCCGATGAGGACGGCAGGGAAAAGCCAGCCGCCGATCCGGCGCCGCCTTGCGGCTGCGCGCGGGCAGCCGCCCTTGCCGACGCGGGCCCTGCTGCTATCGCTGCTGATCCACGGCGCGATCCTGAGCCTGGGGCTGCAGACCGGCCAGGGCATGGGCCTGCCGGGCTTCAGCTTTCCCTGGCAGGAGCGGCGCGCGGAGGCGTCTGCCGCGATCTCGGCCCTCGACCTGCGCGTGCGTCTGGCGCCAACGCCAGCACCAACGCTTGCACCTGAGCCAGCACCCGCCACGACCGAGCCGCCTCGCCCGCCCACCGACCCAACGACTAAAGCTCGGGCCGAGGCCGAGCCGACGACGGCGCCCGTCAGCGCGGAAGCAGCGGCCCCTGTCGCCGCGCTGTCCTTCGTCGCCCCGGCGGTGGTGCCCGAGCCGGATACGCCTGCCCCGCCCGCCGAAGCCGAGATCAGGGCCGAGACGCTCGGTGAAGACGTCAGCGCGGCGACGCTCGGCGACGCGATGCCAGCGCCGGCCGACACGGACACCGCAGCCCCGCGTCTGCTGGTCGGCACACCCGTCGCCGCACCGCGCTTCGCGGAGACGGCGCTGATCGCGCTGGACCACCGGCCCGAAGACTTCAACGTGATCTGGAAGGTGCTGCCACCGGCGCCCAGCCTGCCTGCGGTGTCATTGGCGGCGGCTGCGGCGGCTGCGCCGCCCGCGTCCAGTGCGGCCGCCCTGCCACGCGAGCCGCTGGAACTGCAGCAGCAGCAGCGCGCCGCTCAGCTCGCTCAAGCCGAGGAGGCGGCCAGGCTGGAGCGCCTGCGCCAGGAAGCGGCAAGACAGGCCGCAGCCCGGTTGGAGGCCCAGCGCCAGGAGGAGATCGCGAGACAAGCGGCACTCGCGCAACAGCAGGCCGCCGCGCAACGGGAGGCGGCGCGCCTGCAAGCCGAGCGTGAACGTGAGCAACAGGCGGCAGCGGCGCGGGAGGCGGCGCAGCAGGCCGCCGCCAGAGCGCAGGCCGAACAGCGGGCGCGCGCCGAGGCTCAAGCGCAAGCTCAGGCCGAAGCAGCCGCCGCCGCAGTGGCGGCCGCTTCAGCGGCAGAGGCACGGGCCGCGGCCACCGCCAAGGCTGCCGCTGACAAAGCGGCCGCGACGGCCGCTACAGCTGCTGCTGCGGCGGCTGACAAGGCGACCGTCCGGGCCGCCGAGGAGGAGCGCCGCGAGGAGCGTTTGCGGGCCATCGGGCGCCAGCTTAACGAGGAGGCCGAGCGGCGCGATGCAGCGGCCGCCGCGCGGTCCTCGGCCGGCAACAGCCTGCCCTATTCGCTGAGCACCGCGCGCCGTGGCCGGCTCTTCGGCCGCAGCGATGCCAATGCCGAGCTGGTGCTGTATGCGGAGGCCTGGGCCCGCAAGATCGAACTCAATATGAGCTTTGAGCGGGTGCGCGACGCGATCAAGCAGCCCTACACCGACCCGCTGGTGACGGTGGCGATACGCAGCGATGGTTCGGTCGAATCGATCAGCTTCGTGCGCACCAGCGGCGTGCCGGCCCTCGACGAGGCGATACGCCAGATCATCCGCAGCCAGGAGTATTACCCGCGCTTCCCGCCGGCGCTGCTGCGCGATTTCGATGTGATCGAGATCCGCCGCAGCTGGCATTTCGATATGGCGGTGCGGCTGTACTGAGTTACCAGGCCCGGCTGCCCCCCTCGGCACACATCACCCAGACGCGCACGATGCGGCTGGTGAAGGGATTGGTGTTGTTCACCATGCAGCGCCAGTGCTGCTGGGGCGCGTCCTCGTCGGGGCCGCTGTAGTTCACCTGAATGTCCTTGGCCCAGGCATTCCAGTCGCGGTGACCACAACCGCCGCCCACCACCACCGACCCGCCCGGGCAGCTGAGGTAGACGGCGGCGCTGTTGAGCCCGTGCAGCTCATAGGTCGTCGAACGGTAGCCGATCCGGGTCAGGCCGTTGCCGCCCTGGGGTCCCTGAGGCCCTTGGGGGCCTTGCGGGCCCTGGTTGCCGGTAAAGCCGCGTTCCCCCTGGGGGCCCTGCGGCCCCCGGGCACCCTCCGCGCCACGCTCCCCGCGCTCACCGCGCGCGCCTGCCGGGCCCGTCGCACCGGTAGCGCCGGTAGCGCCCGTCGCACCGACCGGCCCGCGCTCACCTTGCGGTCCCTGTGCGCCAGCTGGCCCGCGCTCACCCTGCGCACCCTGGGCGCCCCGGGCACCGGCCGGGCCTTGCGGACCCTGGGGTCCTTGGGGTCCCTGCGGGCCCTGGTCCTGCCACTGCAGCAAGAGCCGCGGCGCATGACCGGCAGCGGTGTTCTCCTTGCTGTCCAGGAAGACCTGCGTGCCGGGTGCCGACAGGGCCGGCGTCAGAGCCAGGCCCTGGTTGGCGCCGGGATTGTTGATCCAGCCACGCACCAGCTGGGTAACGTCCACACTGAGGAACTGGGCCGCCTCGCTGACGCTGATGATCTGGCCGCTGCCCGCACCCGACAGCACCGGGCGGTTGGCATGGCTGGCCAGGACCTCGGTCCAGGGCGAAACAACGCTCTGCAATTCCAGCGCCCCGGGCGCGCCGAGCCGGTTGACCCACAGAATCAGCTGCGCCTTGCCGAGCTTGGCGGCACTGGCTCCGGCGGGCAGCGCGCTCAGCTCGAAACGCAGCAGTGCGGTCATGCCAGGACCTATGTGCAGGCTGGGCAAACCGCCAGCCGTCAGCGCCGGCTGGGCCGCGTTGAGATGGGTGTCGGCCACCAGGGTGGCCTCCAGGGCCTGGGCCGGCAATGCCAGACCCAGGGGCACCAGCAGGCTGGCGGCAAGGCGCAGGGAAACGCTTGGCTTGATGGACTTCATGCTGGGACTCGCTTGCGATCGGAGGTGGACGGGCGCCGACGCGTCTGCGCGGCAAGAAGGGCCAGGGCCAGCGGCAGCAGCGCGCCGCTGGCCGGCTCGGGCACGGCAAAGCGGACGCCATCCACCACCAGGGCCCAATGGCCATCGCGCTGCTGGCCATCGGCGTTGATGAAGCGCAGACCACCCTGGCCCAGCGCGTCCCAGCCGCTGTAGTCGGCCTCACCCTGGCGGGCATAGCCATCGTCGAAGTGCGGGCCCAGCGGCGTGTTGCCGTCCTGGCTGAGCATCAGCCAGTAACGCCCGGGCTGCAGCAGCAGGTTCAGCTCGCTGTCCCAGCACAGGCCATTGGCGCCGGCGTCCGGCGGGCAGGCACGGCTGCTGCCGAGGTCCAGCTGGCTGAGCCAGCCCGCGCCATCGAACAAGGCCAGTACCGGCGCGAAGCCGCCGCCGTTCACCCACTGCCCGCCCGCCCAGCCGCCCTGGAAGGACAGGCTGCGCACCGACAGGCTGGCGGCCGAACTCAACTCGAAATCGAAACGCTGCAGCGCGTCGTCACGGTTGAATTCGCCGCTGTACAAAAGCGCGCCGGCCTGGGCCGCACTGCCGCCGGCCCAGCAGGCACCGACCAGCAGCGCCGGCCCCCCGTAGCGGCGCATGGCCTGCGCCGCCCAAAGAAAAACACTATTCATTCCCATGGCCTCCCTGTCTGTCCCAAGGCCCCGGCCAAACGCTGGCACCGGGCTGCGCACAGCCTAGCGAGGACGCGTAAGGCGAGCGTAAGAGCGCCGCCGCGCTCGGCCACTCGAGCTGCTACATTGCCCGCCGTGACAAGCCAGCCCAGCCTCAGAATCGGCCTGCTCGGTCCGCCCCGCATCGTCATGCAGGGGCGCGACATCTCCCGGCAGATCAAGTACCGCAAGGGCCTGGCGCTGCTGGCCTATCTGGCCGTGCAGCGGGAGCGTTGGGTGGCACGCCAGCAGCTCGCCGAGCTGCTATGGCCCGATCTGGCCGCGGCCGCGGGTCTGACCAATCTGCGCCAGGTTCTGAACAATCTGAGCTGGGTGCTCGACGAGCCGACCGGGCTGGGCCTGATACGCAGCGAACGTGAGCGGGTGGGCCTGTTCGTCGGCCCGGCGCTGGAGCTGGATCTCGCCCTGCTCGAGACCCCGGCCGTGCTGGCGCTTGAAGCCCGTCTGCCGGAGCTGGCCGCGCCCTTCCTCGACGGCTTCCAGCTGCGCGACTGTGAAGCCTACGCGCACTGGCTGCAAGGCGCGCGCCAGGCGCTGGCGCAGGCACAGCGCCGCTTGCTGCGTGCCGCTTGCCAGGCGCAGCGGGAGCAGGGTCGCCTGGCTGCAGCCGCGCTGAGCGCCCGCCTGCTGTGGGAACAGGACCGGCTGGATGAAGCCGCGGCCGCCCAGCTGATGTGCCTGCTGCTGGACTGCGGCGACCGGCGCGGCGCGCAGGAGGTGCTGGCCACCCTGGATCAACATCTGGTGGCCGACCTGGGCAGGCGCGCACCGGCCGCGTTGCGGGCGCTGCTGGATCGCCCGGCGCCCGCCCCTGCCGCGTCGCTGCAGGGTCAGCCAACGGTGGCGGCCAAGACCCATGCCGAGCTGCGCTGGCTGACCCTCCTGTACATCGGCTTCGAACCGGTGCTGGATGCTGACGATGCCCAGGAGGAGGGCCTGACCCTGCTGCCCCCTTTGATGCAGCAGGCCCAGGCGCTGCTGGGGCGCTGGGGCGGGCACAGCCCGGCGGGTTTCGGCACCGGCATTCATGCCTGCTTCGGCGGCCGTGCGGCGCCGGAGCAGGCCGCGCTGCGCAGCCTGATGGCCGCCCAGCAGCTGTTGCAGGAACTGGGCGCTGCGGCACGCCTGCGCATCGGCATCTGCGCCGGCCAGGCCCTGTGCACCGGCGGCGAGCATGATTTCGGTCTGCTTGGCGAGCTGCCCGCGCGCGCCCAGGCGCTCAGCGCCGAAGCCCTGGCCGGGCAGATCGTGCTGGGCCACGAGCTGCGCGAGCAGCTGGGGCCGCGCTTCCGGTTTCGGGAACTGCCGCCCGGCGCCGACCGCCGCCACCTGCTCCTGCCCAGCGCGGCAGCCGGCCCGGCGCCCGGCCGCTGGCCCCGCCGCCTGATCGGCCGCGAGCCAGCGCTGCGGGAGCTGCGGCATCACTGGCAGCGAGCCATGCAGGGCCAGCCGCAATGGCTGGTGCTGCGCGGTGAGGCCGGCCTGGGCAAGACGGCCCTGGCGACGCTGTTCGCCCGGCAGCTCCGGGCCCAGGGCGTGCCGGTACTCTGCTGGCGCTGCGGCCTGGAGCTGCAGCACCAGGCGCTGGCCCCTCTGCGCCAGGCCCTGGCCGAGTTCTGCGATGTGCGCGCCGAGATGGGCAGCGTCGCCCGCCAGCGCGCACTGCGGCAGGGCCTGCGCACCCTGCTGGGCGACACGCTGGACGAGCCCGCGCTGCAAGCCAGCTGCGCGCTGCTGGACCGGTTGTTTCAGCCCGAGCCGGGCAGCAGCGCAGACCTCAAGAATGCCTTGTTCGCACTGGTGTTCGAGCTGCTGGACCGCTGGTGCGGGACGCAGCCGGGCCTGCTGTGGGTGGACGATCTGCACTGGTCGGATCAGGCCACGCGCGAGCTGCTGGCCCGCTATGCCGGCCAGTTCGGATCGCAGCGTCTGCTGCTGCTGGTGACAACGCGTCCCGAGATCGTGCTGGAGGCCGCGGGCACCGCACCGGGCTTCATCGACCTGGCCCCGCTTGCACCCGAGGACGCGCAGGCCATGGCAGCGGCCCAGGCCGGACCCGAGCGCCTGCCTGCCCCTGTGCTGGCCGAGGTCGCGCAGGCCAGTGGCGGCATTCCGCTCTTCATCGAGTGCCTGACCCGCAGCCGTCTGGAGGGTGGGGCCACGGCCCTGCTGCCGGTGACCGAGCTGATGCAGGCCGAGCTGGACCGGCTGGGCCGCTTCAAGCCGGTGCTGCAAGCCGCCGCCGTGATCGGACTGCGCTTCGACGCCAGCCTGCTGGCGGACCTGTGCTCGGGCGAGTCCTGCGACGCGGTGCTGCGCCTGGCGGAGGCCCAGCGCCTGATCGTGAGCGCGGGCGCTCCCGGCCGCTACGCCTTCCGGCATGCGCTCATCCACGAGGCCGCCTACGCCAGCCTGCCGGCGCTGGAGCGGCGCCGCCT
Organism: Burkholderiaceae bacterium; assembly: GCA_041920215.1. GTDB lineage: Bacteria > Pseudomonadota > Gammaproteobacteria > Burkholderiales > Burkholderiaceae_C > JAYRSJ01. Next base: position 89,589 of record JAYRSJ010000007.1, read on the forward strand.
GCATGCCCGGCTGCTCGATCTGCTGAAGGGCGAACCCGCGCTGGCGGCCAGCGAAGTGGCGCGCCACAGCGAGGCGGCGCGCCAGTGGAATGCAGCCATGCGCGGCTGGCAGGCCGCCGGCCGCGAGGCCTTGGCGCAGGAGTTTGCCGCCGATGCGTTGCGCCACTTCGAACAGGCGCTGGCACTGGCACTGCAGCATGGGAGCGCCGCGCTGCAGCGCGAGCTGCGCCTGGAACTGGCGGTGGCGGCACTCAAGTCGCAGGGCTATGGCTCCAGCCTGGCCCATGGGCAGTTCGAACAGGTCAGTGCGCAGATCGACGCGCTGGCCGAACCCGACGCGGCTGATCGGGACGCCCGCTTCATCGCACTGAGCGGCCGCTATATGGGGGCGGACTCGCAGGAGCAGGGTCTGGGCCCGGCACTGGCGCTGCGCCTCGAGGCCCTCGCTGGCACACCGGCGGAGCGTCTGATGGCCTGCTTCGCGCGCGGCAACTCGCTGTTCTGGGAGGGCCGCTTCGCCGCAGCGCTGCGCTACCAGCAAGAAGGCGCGGCACTGGCCGCCACCCTGGACGCCGAGGCGCGCCAACGCCATACCGGCGACGATCTGGGCGTGCTGCTGCTGGCATTCCAGTGCTGGACGCTCTGGTTCCTGGGCCGCGGAGACGAGGCCCGGGCCGTGGCCGAGCAGGGGCAGGCACTGGCGCGCCATGGCGGCCGGGCCCATGCGCTGTGCTTCATGCTCAGCTTCCAGGCTGCGATGCTCTGGTCGGCCGGCGCGTACGGCGCTTGCGCGCAAGTGGCCGAGGAGGCACTGGCCCAGGCGAGCCGCCACGGTTTCGCGCTCTGGCAGGGCGTGAACGGCTTGTTCGGTCTGGCGGCACGGGCGCAGTCGGGCAGCTTGCGCGATGTGACGGCGCTGCTACAGGCCGCGCAGCTCATGCGTCAGGCCTACCGGGCCGGCAGCACCACCGCCCGCTGGGTGCTGGCGCGGGCCTTGCTGTGCCTGGGTCAGCGGGATGAGACCGTGGCCCTGCTGAGGCAGACGCTGGACGAGGCCCAGGCCCATGGGCAGCACTTCTGCCGCGCGGACCTGCTGTGCCTGCTGGCACAAGCCCTGGAGCAGCGCGGCGAGACTGGGCCGGCCATCGCACTGCGCCAGCAGGCGTGCAGCCTGGCGCAAGCGCAGGGCGCGCTGGGCCTGCTGGCCCGCTGGGACGCAGCCTAGTCGTGCCCCAGCGGGGCGGACTCAGCCCCGCGTTGCCTACCCGCCTCCTCGCCGAGAAGCCACAGCAGCAGGCCCGCGCCCAGGGCCAGCACCGCCGCGGTCAGCCACAGCGCGCCGCCATAGCCGCCGCTGGCCTGCGCCATCGCGCCGGCCAGTGCCGGGGCGCTGACCTGGGCGGCGCCATAGCTCAGCGTCAACCGGGCCATCGCCTTGCCGGGATTGGCGGGCGAGCGCCGCCCCACCAGGGCCAGCGTCAGGCTGACGATGCCGATGAAGGTGCCGCCATACAGCAGGGCACCGGCCAGAGCAGCCGGCAGCGCGCTGGCCCACAGGGCCGGCAGCAGCACCGACAGCAGCTGCAGCGCAAAGGCCAACAGCAGGGCCTGCAGATCACCCAGGCGGCGGGCCACAAAATCCCAGAGAAAGACCGCCGGCGTGGCGGCCAGCCCCACCAGCAGCCAGGCCCAGGGGCCCTGGCCGGACAGCAGGGGTTGGCGCTCGACGATGGCGACGGTGAAGGTGGCGCTGATCACAAAGCCCCAGCCGGCACAGAAGTACATCGCCATCATCTGCAGAATCCAGCGCCGCCCCGGCAGCGTGGCCGCGGCCTGTGCCTGGGCAGGCGGCGGCACCGGCGGCCGCCAGGCCCAGCTGGGCCACAGCGCCAGTGCACCCAGCGCGGCAAAACCCCACCAATGGCCGCGCCAGTCCAGGCCCAGACGGGCCATGACCATCGCCCCCAGGGCCGAGACCACGATGCCCAAGCCCAGGCCGGTGAAATAAAGCCCCAGCTCGGGCCGGCGCCCGTGGCGCATCAGCCAGCCCAGCACCAGGCCCGAGCCCAGCAGCATGCCCGCAGCACCGGCCAGGCCACCCAGATAGCGTGACAGGGCCCAGAGCCAGACATTGCTGCTCAGCGCCATCAGCACGGTGCTGGCCAGGCCCACGAGCAGGCCGGCGCTGTAGAGCCGGCGGCGCCACAGCGGGCTTTCCAGCCAAGCGGCCAGCAGCGCGCCGCTCATATAGCCCAGGTAGTTGGTGGCCGCCAGCCAGCCGGCGGCCAGGTCGGACAGCCGGGCCTGCGCCTGCATCAGCGGCAGCAAGGGGGTGTAGGCAAAGCGCGCCACGCCTATGCACAGCACCAGGGCCAGCACACCGCCGCTGATGACCTGCCAGGCCTGCAGCTGTCGTTCCTTGGGCTCGCTCGATGGGCCGTTCATGACCCCAAGCGTAGCGGCTCGCGCCGGCAGCGGGCTGACAGCCGCTCTTGAATTCGGCCGCCAACCGCCCATCTGCCAGGCTCTGCCCACCCGATGCGTCCGCCAACGATGCCCACCCTTCTGATCGTCACCACCCTGGCGCTGCTGCTGATACTGGCACTGACCTTGCAGCCCTGGTGGCAGGCACGCCGGCGCGCACGCATCGCCGCCCTGCCCTTTCCGGCCGCCTGGCGGCGCATCCTGAGACGGCGCCTGCCGCTGTTTGCCCGCCTGCCGGCGGACCAGCAGCTGCGGCTCAAGGGCCTGATCCAGGTCTTTCTGGCCGAGAAACCCATCATCGGCTGCGCCGGCCTGGTGCCGACCGACGAGATGCGGGTGCTGGTGGCCGCCCAGGCCTGCCTGCCGTTGCTGGGCGCGCGCCGCGGCCTCTATCCGCGGCTCAGCCAGGTGCTGCTCTATCCGGGCGCCTTCTTCGTCGATCGGGTCAGCCAGGGCGTGGCCGGGGTGCAGCAGGACGAGCGCCGGCTGCTGGCCGGCGAGTCATGGAGCCAGGGTCAGGTCTTGCTGTCCTGGCAGGACGTGCTGGAAGGCGCGGCCCAGGCAGACGACGGACGCAATGTGGTGATCCACGAGTTCGCCCACCAGCTGGACCAGGTCAAGGGTTTCGCCAACGGCGCGCCGCTGCTGGGCAGCCGGGCCGCCTATGCGCAATGGTCGGCGCTGATGCAGCAGGAGTTCGACGCCTTGCGCCAGCGCATCGCGCGGGGCGAACCCAGTCTGATGAGCGACTACGGCGCGACCGATCCGGCCGAGTTCTTCGCGGTGGTCAGCGAGGTGTTCTTCGAGCAGGGGCCTCAGCTGGCAGAGCAGCATCCCGCGCTCTACCGGGCCCTGGCCCGCTACTACCGACTGGACACCCAGGCCTGGTTCTAGCCCGAGCGCCCGACCGCGATCAGCGGCGGTAGTTGCTGTTGCCGGTAGGCGGCGGACCGCGGCGCTCTATATGGCGGAAGGTGATGCGACCCTTGCTCAGGTCGTAGGGCGAGAGTTCCAACGACACCTTGTCACCCGCCAGGATGCGGATGTGGTTCTTCTTCATCTTGCCAGAGGTGTAGGCGACCAGCTTGTGACCGTTGTCCAGGGTGACGCGGAATCGCGTGTCGGGAAGGACTTCGTCGACCATCCCCTGCATTTCGATCAGCTCTTCTTTCGCCATGCACTGTGCTCCGATGCGTGTTGCGCACCAAGTCCCGATTCATTGCCAGGCCCAGCACGCGTGATGATAAAAAGTAAAAAACGAAACCGCTGCAGCGCAACAGCACTGCAGCGGCAACGCTCCGAATGATACGCGATCCAGCTCTTGCGGGCAATGTGGGGGCCGGCAGTGGCCTGTGCCGCAGGCTCTGCCGCAGTGATTAAGTCCACAAATCCAGCGGCGGCTCACGGGTCAGCGCGCGCAGCAGGTCGCTGCGCGACAGAAATCCCTGCAGCAGGCCCTGCTCGTCCACCACCGGCAGGCCCGGCAGATGCAGCTCCAGCATCAGCTGGGCGGCCTCGCGCAGCGGTGTATCGGCCTGGGCGCCGGGCACCGGGGTCCACATCAGCTCGCTGACCGGCCGCGCCAGCCCCGCCACCCAGCTGGCCGCCTCAGCCAGATCCTGCGGCAGCGCGCGATCACGCCACAGATCGGCCCGGGTGATCAGGCCCACCAGCGCGCCATCAGCCGCCACCACCGGGGCCTGGCCCACGCCCGCCCGCTCCAGGGTCTGCCAGGCCTGGCGCACCGAGGCGGCCACCGGCACGGTCACCAGGCGCCGGCTCATCAGCTGCTGCACCAGGCTCAGCGGCTGGCGCGGCGCAGCCGCGGTCTGCGCGTAGGCGGCCAGGGCCTGACGTGGCTCGGCGCCCAAGCCCGCCCCCGCCCCCGCACTGGACCCACCGCCGCCCTCCTCCAACCGCCCGGCGTACACCACGCCCGGCTCGGCCTGATCCTGGCGCGCCACCGGCGCCAGCGCGCGCAGCCGCGCTACCGCGGCCACCGGCCCCACCTCGCGCATGCGATCCAGCGGGCCGCTGTAGAGCCGGCCCTGTACGCCGTAGACGGTAAACATGATGGCGCCAAGCATGGCACAAGCGCTGCGCCGCCGGTATTGGGCACAATGCGGAGCCATTCCCTGCCCCGAGCCCTCGATGAAGCGTTCCCTGCTGCTCACCGCCTTGCTGCTGCCGGCCCTGCTGCTTGGAGGCTGCGCGGTGCTCAGCGTGGCCGGCGCCGCGGCCGGCGCGGCCATCAGCGTCACCGGCGCGGTGGTATCCACCGGCATCAGCGTGAGCGGCAAGGTGGTCGGCGCCGGCATCGACGCGCTCAGCGGCGCCGATGCCGAAGACCCGCCCAAGGCCAAAGACTGATAGACACGCATGCAGCCGCGCTGTCCGCCTGAAGCAACAGGGGATGGGCAAGTGCCGCGGGCAATGCCAGCCTTGCCGCCTTTGCGAGAACAAGGAGACTGCCATGGCCACCCGCAAGCAGCAGAGCAGCAATGCCAAGCCCGCGCGCACGCTGGACGCGCGCCGCGACACGCTGGACTTCCGCGACCGCATGTATGCCTCCACCCTGGTCGAGGTGCCGAGTCATATCCCGCTGGACAGCTACCGCGCCCATGGCGTGCCCATCCTGGATCAGGGCAGCGAGGGCGCCTGCACCGGCTTCGCGCTGGCCACGGTGGCCAACTACCTGCTGCACCGCCGCCGCGTCAGCCCCGATACCCGGCCGGTCAGCCCGCGCATGCTGTACGAGCTGGCGCGGCGCTACGACGAATGGCCGGGCGAGAACTACAGCGGCTCCAGCGCCCGCGGCGCGATGAAGGGCTGGCACAAGCATGGGGTCTGCGCCGAGAGCCTGTGGCCGATACGCGCCAAGCGCGGGGGCGACAAGGGGCTCAGCCAGGCGCGTGCCGAAGAGGCGCTGGCCCGACCGCTGGGCGCCTATTTCCGCGTCAACCACAAGGACCTGGTCGCGCTGCATGCGGCCCTGGCGGAGGTCGGCATCCTGTTCGCCACCGCCACCGTGCATGCCGGCTGGGATGAGGTGGGCAGCGATGGCCGCATCCCGGTCTCCGAGGCGCTGGAGGGGGGGCATGCCTTTGCCCTCGTGGCCTATGACGCCCAGGGCTTCTGGCTGCAGAACTCCTGGGGGGCCGACTGGGGCCACCATGGCTTTGCCCATATCCGCTATGAGGACTGGCTGCGCAATGCCACCGATGTATGGGTGGCGCGCCTGGGGGCACCGGTGCAGCTGGAGGCGGTGGGCGCGGGCGGTACGGCGGGCACGGCCACGCCCGCCGGGGCCGGCCGCCTGGCCCATGCCGAGCTGCGTGCCCATGTGATCAGCGTGGGCAACGAGGGTCGGCTGCGGCCCGGCGGCGAGTACGGCATCAGCGAGGACGAGCTGGCCCAGCTGCTGCTCAAGGAACTGCCCGAAAGAATGAGCGGCTGGAAGAAGCCGCGCCTGCTGATCTACGCCCATGGCGGCCTGGTCAGCGAGCCGGCCGCGCTGCAGCGCCTGTCCGAGTACCGGCCGGCGCTGCTGGAAGCCGGCATCTATCCGCTGGCCTTCATCTGGCGCAGCGACTACTGGAGCACCATCAGCAACATCCTGCAGGACGCGGTGCGGCGCCGTCGCCCCGAGGGGGCTTTCGATGCGGCCAAGGACTTCCTGCTCGATCGCCTGGACGATCTGCTGGAGCCGCTGGCCCGCCAGCTGACCGGCAAGGCCGCCTGGGACGAGATGAAGGAAAACGCGCTGGCCACCGGCCGCAAGGGCGGCGCGGGCGCGCTGCTGGCCGGCCATCTGCCGGCCCTGGCCCAGGCCCTGCCGGGACTGGAGATCCATCTGGTGGCACACAGCGCCGGGTCCATCCTGCTGGCGCCGCTGATCGAGCTGATTGCCGGCGGCAAGACCATAGGCGGCGGCCCCGCCAAGGGCGCGCGCGGTGCCGGCCTGAGCATCGGCAGCTGCACGCTGTGGGCGCCGGCCTGCACGACCGAGCTGTTCAAGAGCGCCTATCTGCCGGCCTTCGAGCGCCAGGCCCTGCAGCAGCTGGCCCTCTACCTGCTGGACGACAAGACCGAGCTGGACGACCACTGCGCCCGGGTCTACAACAAGAGCCTGCTCTACCTGGTCTCGCATGCCTTCGAGGCGCAGCAGCGCATTCCCGGGCTGCGCGAGGGCACGCCCATCCTGGGTCTGCAGCGCTGCCTGCAGGCCGATGCCGAGCTGAGCGCGCTGTTCACCGGTGCGTCGGGCGGCCAGCGGGCCAGTCTGGTCGTCGCGCCGGACCGCGGCCAGGCCGAGCCGCGCAGCCTGGCCCTGCACCACGGCGACTTCGATGACGATGCGGCCACCGTCAAGTCCACCTTCGGCCGCATGCTGGCCAGCGGCACCAAGGGCGCCCGGGGCAAGCAGGCCTTGGACGAGATCCGCTTCGGCCGCTCGGCCTCGGGCTTGCGCGAGCTGCGCCTGCAGCTGGAGGCCAAGGGGCGCGGCTGAGTCTCTCAGCTCGGCGGTCCGGCCAGGGCCGCACGCAGCTCGTCCAGCGCGGCGGGTGTCAGCCGGCCCGCTGCTTGCGCCAGCGCCAGCTGCCGCCCTGCCAGCTCTCGATAGAAGCGGCCATGCTCGCCGCCCAGCCCATCCAGTGCCGCCAGATGCCGGCGCAGCACGCCCAGATCGCCGCGCGAGATCGGACCGGAGAGCGCGCCAGGCAGGCCGCGGGCCCGGGCGGCCGCCAGTGTGCCCTCGGCCAGCGGCAGCAGGGCCTGCAGTGCCAGCTCCTGCGGCAGACCGGTGGCGGCCCAGAGCTGGCGCGCCTCGTCCAGCAGCGAGAGCAGAAAGCTGGCCGCATAGCCGGCGGCCGCATGGTAGGCGGCACGGCTGCCGGGCGGTAGCGTGAAGGGGCGCAGGCCCAGCAGTTCGGCCAGCGCGTGCAGCCGGGGTTCCAGCGCTGCATCGCCGGCCTCCAGTGCCACCGCGCTGCCGGGCAGACGCTGCAGCGCGCTGGCCGGGTCGGAGAAGATCTGCAGCGGATGGAAGCCGCCGATCGCCGCGCCGGCCCGGCGGGCCGGCTCCAGCACCGCGATCTCGGTGGCCCCGCTGCAATGCAGCACCGTCTGGCCCGGGCGCCAGCGCAGCTGAGCGGCCAGCGGAGCGATCGCATCGTCGGGCACGGTCAGCAGCACCAGCTCGGCGGACGCGGCAGCTTCGGCCAGGCCCGCCGGCCCGGCCAGCGCGCGGCAGCCGGCGATGCGCGCCGCCAGCGCGTGCGCCGACGCCGCCGTCCGGCTGGCCACCACGCCGACCTTCAGGCCCTGCGCCGCCAGCGCCAGCGCCAGGGTCTGGCCCAGGCGGCCGGCGCCAATCAGCGCGATCGATTCAAACAGGGGCGTCGTGCTCATCTCGCGGTCCTCAGGGTATGGGCAGGGCGGTTTCGTACTTGACCTCGCGCAGCACCACATTGCTGCGCACGCTGGCCACACCGGGCACCTTGAAGACCTTGCCCTGCAGGAACTGGTCGTAGGCCTTCATATCGGGCACCACCACCTTGATCACATAGTCGGCCTCACCGGTGATGCCATGGCATTCGATGATCTCGCGGCTGCCGCACACCAGGGCCTCGAACTGCTCGACCGCGCCCTCGCTATGCCGCACCAGGCTGACATTGGCCAGCACGCAGATCGACAGGCCCAGCTTCTCGCGGTCCACCAGGGCCACATGGCGGCGTATCACCCCGCTCTCCTCCAGCTCCTTGATGCGCCGCCACACCGGCGTGGCCGACAGGCCCACCTGCTCGGCCAGGGCCTGGGTCGAGAGCCGGGCGTCCGTCTGCAGGGCTTCGAGAATCTGGCGTGTCGCCCGATCGAAACGATTCACTTCCATAAACACCACCTTTGAGATGAATTCTCTCATTCAAGCCGGATCATCTAGCAATCAAGGCAAGAAACTCCGCAGGAACTGACCAAAAATCTCGCCCACCGCGAGTTGCTTGCCATCGGCCTCGCTTGATCTGTCTCAGGAGCCGTCGCCATGTCCGAACCCAAGCACAAGAACACGCCCGCGCTGCGCGACTACAAGCTCTCGGACAATCTGGCCGCGCCGCAGGGTCAGGTCTTCATGACCGGTACCCAGGCCTTGGTACGTCTGCTGCTGGCGCAAAAGGCGCTGGACGAGCGCGCCGGGCTGAAGACCGCCGGCTTCGTCTCCGGCTACCGCGGCAGCCCGCTGGGCATGGTGGACCAGCAGCTCTGGAAGGCCAAGAAGTTCCTCGACGCCGCCCAGGTCAACTTCCTGCCCGCGATCAACGAGGACCTGGCCGCTACCGCCTGCCTGGGCGTGCAGCGCGTTGCGCTGGACCCCAAGCGAGTCGTCGATGGCGTGTTCGCGATGTGGTACGGCAAGGGCCCCGGCGTGGACCGCTCGGGCGATGCGCTCAAGCATGGCAATGTCTACGGCAGCGCGCCGCAGGGCGGCGTGCTGGTGGTCTGCGGCGACGACCATGGCTGTGTCTCCTCCAGCACCCCGCACCAGAGCGATCTGGCGCTGCAGGCCTGGAGCATGCCCATCGTGCATCCGGCCAATGTGGCCGAGTACCTGGAGTTCGGCCTCTACGGCTGGGCGCTGTCGCGCTTCTCCGGCGCCTGGGTCGGCTTCAAGGCGATCTCGGAAGTGGTCGAGAGCGGCATGACGGTGGACCTGGACAGCGTGCCGCTGGACTTCGAGCTGCCGGTGGACCACCAGCCGCCGACGAATCTGCATATCCGTCCGGTCGACCTGCCCTCGCTGGAGCTGGAATCGCGCCTGGCCCACAAGCTGGAGGCCGTGCTGGCCTTCGCCAAGCTCAACAGCATCGACAAGCACATCGTCACCAGCCCCAGAGCCACCCTGGGCATCGTCACCGTCGGCAAGGCGCATTACGACTTCATGGAGGTGCTGCGCCGCCTGGACCTGGACCCGAATGCGCTGGCCGCGGCCGGCGTGCGGGTCTACAAGGTGGGCCTGGTCTTCCCGCTGGAGCCCACCCGCATCCGCGAGTTCGCGCAAGGGCTCACCGATATGCTGGTGATCGAGGAGAAGGCCCCGGTGGTCGAGCGCCAGATCAAGGAGCTGCTCTACCACCTGCCCGACGCCCAGCGCCCGCGCGTGATCGGCAAGACCGACGAGCATGGGGCTCAGGTCTTGAGCTCACTCGGCGAGCTGCGCCCCAGCCGCATCATGTCCACCGTGGCCGACTGGCTGGCGCGCCTGAACCCGGCACTGGACCGCCGCCATCTGGTGGTCGACTTCCTGACGCCCTGCCTGCTCTCCAACGCGGCCGACGGCGTGCGCCGCCAGCCCTATTTCTGCTCCGGCTGCCCGCACAACACCTCCACCAAGCTGCCCGAGGGCTCGCGGGCGCTGGCCGGCATCGGCTGCCATTTCATGGCCAGCTGGATGGAGCGCGGCACCTCCGGCCTGATCCAGATGGGCGCCGAGGGTGTGGACTGGGCCGCGCACAGCCGCTTCACGACCGAGAAGCATGTATTCCAGAACCTCGGCGACGGCACTTATTACCACAGCGGCTATCTGGCGATCCGCCAGGCGATCGCGGCCAAGGCCAACATCACCTACAAGATCCTCTACAACGACGCGGTCGCGATGACCGGCGGCCAGCCGGTCGACGGCCAGACCAGCGTGCCGCAGATCGCGCGCCAGGTCGAGGCCGAGGGTGTCAGGCGCCTGGTGGTGGTCTCGGACGATATCGCCAAGTACCGCGGCCACCATGGCCTGTTCCCGGCCGGCACCAGCTTCCACGACCGCAGCGAGCTGGATGCGGTACAGCGCGAGCTGCGTGACATCGAGGGCGTCACCGTCCTGATCTACGACCAGACCTGCGCAGCCGAGAAGCGCCGCCGCAGAAAGAAGAAGGAATTCCCGGATCCGCCCAAGCGCCTGTTCATCAACGAGGCGGTCTGCGAGGGCTGCGGCGACTGCGGCGTGGCCAGCAACTGCCTGAGCGTGGTGCCGGTGGAGACCGACTGGGGCCGCAAGCGCAGCATCGAGCAGAGCAGCTGCAACAAGGACTTCTCCTGCGTCAACGGCTTCTGCCCCAGCTTCGTCTCGGTGCACGGCGCCCAGCTGAAGAAGAAGGTCGGCGCCGGCTACACCGCCCAAGACCTGGCGCGCGAGCTGGCCGCCATCGCCGCGCCCGCGCCCTGGAACTGGACCGGCCCCTTCGATCTGCTGGTCACCGGCGTCGGCGGCACCGGCGTCGTCACGGTGGGCGCCCTGGTCGCTATGGCCGCCCATCTGGAAGGCAAGCAGGCCTCGGTGCTGGACTTCATGGGCTTTGCGCAGAAGGGCGGCTCGGTGCTCTCCTTCGTGCGCCTGGCCCCCACCCAGGACCTCTTGAACCAGGTGCGCATCGACACCCAGCAGGCCGATGTGCTCTTGGCCTGCGATATGGTGGTAGGCGCCAGCCCGGACGCGCTGGGCACGGTCAAGCCCGGCCGCACGGTGATCCTGGCCAACACCCATGAGCTGCCCACCGCCGCCTTCGTGCGCAACCCCGACGCCAATCTGCAGGGCCTGTCGCTGCTGGCCAAGATGCAGCATGCGGTGGGCGGTGACGCGGCCCTGCTCAGCACCATAGACGCCCAGGCCATCGCCCAGCAGCTGATGGGCGACACCATGCCCAGCAACATCATCATGCTGGGCGCCTGCTGGCAGCGCGGCCTGGTGCCGCTCAGCGAGGCGGCGCTGATGCGGGCGATCGAGCTCAACGGCGTCGCGATCGAGGGCAACAAGACCGCCTTCGCGCTGGGCCGGCTGGCCATCGCTGCACCGGAGGCGCTGAAGCGTCTGAGCGGCCAGAGCGCGCAGGCGGTGGTGCAGCTGCTGCCCAACTTCGACCGCCTGGACGGCGAGGACGGCCTGATCGCCCGCCGCATGCGCTTCCTGACCGACTACCAGGATGCCGCCTATGCCCAGCGCTACAAGGCCCTGGTGGACCGGGTGCGCGCCGCCGAGGCCCGCCTGGGCGAGGCCGGCAAACCCGAGCGTCTCGCCAAGGCGGTGGCACGCTACTACGCCAAGCTGCTGGCCATCAAGGACGAGTGGGAGGTGGCGCGCCTTTACACCGACGGCCGCTGGGAGGCCGCGCTCAAGGAGCAGTTCGAGGGCTGGGAGCGGATCAGCTTCCATATGGCTCCGCCCCTGCTTTCCAAGCCCGATGCGAACGGCCATGCCAAGAAGATCGAGCTGGGCAGCTGGACCTTCAAGGCCCTCAAGACCCTGGCCCGCTTCAAGCGCCTGCGCGGCACGGCGCTCGACCTCTTTGGCAAGACCGAGGAGCGCCGCATGGAGCGCCAGCTGATTGCGGACTACGAGGCCCTGATCGCCGAGCTGCTGCAGCAGCTGAGCGCCGAGAAGCTGGACCTGGCCGTGCAGCTGGCCCGCCTGCCCGAGAAGATCCGCGGCTACGGCCATGTGAAGCTGGCCAATGTCGTCACCGTGCGGTCGCAGTGGAAGGATCTGCTGGACCGCTTCCACAGCCGTGCGGTCGAGGCACCGGCGCAGCTCGCCGCCGCGCCGGTGCGCATCAAGGGTGTGGCGGAGCTCTGAGCAGGGTCAGGCGGCGTAGGCGCGGCTGGCCAGCGCCTGCGCCAGCACCCGCGCCGGGTTCACCAGCTGCCAGCGTGCCGCCACCGGCGCATCTTCCAACGCCAGCGGGATCTCGGTGCAGCCCATGACCAGCGCGAGTGCCGACCCGTGGCGAGCCCGCAAAGCCTCGGCGACCTCGACGAAACAGCGCCGCGCCAGCGCCAGATCACCGGTCTTCACACCCTCGTAGATGCCCCGCATCAGCGTTGTGCGCTCCTGCTCCAACGGCAGGTGGCAGGCGATGCCCGCGGCGGCCAGGGCCTGGTCGTAGAGACCGCTGCGGTAAGTGCCCTGGGTGGCCATCAAGCCCACCTCGCGCACGCCGGCGGCGCGTAGGCTGGCCGCCACCTCGCCGGCCACGTGCAGCAGCTCGGTGTCGGGGAAGCGCGCCTGCAGCCGGGCATGCCAGGCATGGGCGGTGTTGCACGCCATCGCGACCGCGCTGGCGCCGCAGCCGCGCAGCCGCGTGATCGCCTGGGCCATCGCGTCCAGCGGCTCGTCGCGGCCCAGGCTCAGCGCCTCGCTGCGATCGGGCACCGGCACCTGGGCCAGCCAATGCTCGGGAAAGGCCTGATCGTTGACCGGCCAGCCGTTGCGCTGCATCTGCTCGGTGCAGGCCTCGACGAAGAGGCGCACGAAGTCGGCGCCGGCCGCCGGGCCCATGCCACCAAGAATGCCGACCGCTCTCATCGCAACATCGCCGACATGGCTGACAGGCTGTTGATCATGCGTACCGCAGCTTCCACCGTCGGCGCCTCGAAGCCGACCTCGTCGCCGGCCAGTCGTTCCAGGCTGGGCCACTGACAGAACAGGTCCGCCAGCGCGGCAGTCTGGGTCTGGATGCGCACGTCGATCTTGCCGCTCAACGCAAAGGTCGGCGGCAGCGGTGCACGCATTGCCTCGGCCACGCCGGTGCGGATCGCCGCGCAGGCTGCCGCAGGCGACAGGCTGATGCCTGCCGTGTGGCCGGTCGCGCGCTTGGTCTGCACGAAGCGGGTGCCCGGAAAAAGCGGGCGGTGCTCATCGATGAACGCATCGTCGCCGCTGGCCATCGCCACCGGCACGCCGTACTCCCCGGCCAGCGCGCCGTAGAGGCCCATCTCGCCCAATTCCTGGCCATTCAGCCAGAGGCGGCCGAAGGCAAAGCTGTTGATCGTGTGTGCCAGGATGCCGCGACCCTGAGCGCGCGAGTGGTAGCCGACCATGCAGACCGCGCTCACGCCGGGTTCGTCAACGCCGGCCACCATGCTCAGGTAGCGCGGCTTGCCCTGCACCACCAGGGCGCGGGGGTCCAGCAGGTCCGGCAGCAGGTTGCGGAAGCCCCCATGCGAATCGTTCACCAGCACCTCGCTGGCGCCGGCCTCGAAGGCGCCGGCAATCGCGGCATTGGCCTCGTCCGTCATCAGGCGGCGCGCGCGCTCGTACTCGCCGTTGCCGGCACGCGTTTGCTCGGGGTGATAGACGCCGGCGACACCCTCGATGTCGGTGGAGATCAGAATTTTCATGGGGCGAGTTGCTCGTCGTTCAACAGTTCGCGCAAGGCTTGGCGACACTGGCCGTCGCGCCCCTCCACGGTCTCGGCATGCCAGAGCGCATGGACAATGGCCTGCTCGGTGGCGTCGGCCGCAGCCTGGAACAGCGGGTCCAGCTTGGCGTCGTGCAGCAGGGCGACGGCGGGCATGGGCCGCACCGGGTCCTGCGGCAGTGTGTAGGCACTGGAGAAGGCCAGCGCGATGTCGCCACTGCCATGGCCGAACACCGAGCCGCTGCGGGCCAGGCCGGCGCCGGCGCGCAGGGCCAGACGGCGCAGCTGGCGCGCATCCAGTGGCGCGTCGGTGGCCAGCAGCATGATGATCGAGCCCTTCTCGGTTTCCTGCACCGTTGCCAGCTTTGCAGCCAGCGCCGCGCCCAGATGGCGGCCTGCCCAGACCAGTTGCTCAGGCCGGCCGTAGTTGGCCAGCACCAACGCGCCAACCGTGAAATCACCGGCCAGGCGCGAGGCTGAGCCGATGCCACCCTTGACACCGAAACTGGACATGCCGCGACCGGCGCCTACCGCACCCTGCGCGAACGCGGGCGCCGCGGCTTGCTGCGCCACGCAGTACTGGGCCTCTCCAACGGCCATGGCCTGGATGTCGTTGAGCTGGCCATCGTTGCATTCGAACACCAGCGGATTGACAGTCGCCAGGCGGCGCCCGCTCTGCGGGTTCGCCGCCACGCAGGTGCGGATCTGTGCCTGGGCGATGGCACCGACGGCGTAGGTGTTGGTCAACGCGATCGGCGTCTCCAGCACGCCCAGTTCGTCCAGCTGCACCAGGCCGATGCTCTTGCCGAAGCCGTTCAGCACCACAGCCGCCGCCGGCACCCGGTCACGGTACGGGTCGCCGCCATGCGGCCGGACCACCGTCACGCCGGTCTGCAGCGAGCCCTCGGCCAGCGTGCAATGGCCGACCGTGACGCCGGCCACATCGCTGATCAGGTCCAGCGGCCCGCTGGGCAGCGTGCCGATGCGCGGTGCTTGCTTCATCGCTGCTTCTTCACTTGCGGTCGATCTTGGGATCCAGCGCGTCGCGCAGGCCGTCGCCCAGCAGGTTGAAGGCCAGTACGGTCAGGAAGATCGCCAGGCTGGGGAACAGCGCCACGTGCGGCGCGTTGACCATATCGGCACGCGCCTCATTGAGCATCGCACCCCATTCCGGCGTCGGCGGCTGCGCGCCCATGCCCAGGAAGGACAGGCTGGCGGCTGTGATGATCGAGGTGCCTAGGCGCATCGTGAAATACACGACGATCGAGGAGATCGTGCCCGGCAGAATGTGGCGCACGATGATGGTCCAGTCGCTGGCGCCGATCGAGCGCACCGCCTCGACATAGGTCATCTGCTTGAGCACCAGGGTGTTGCCGCGCACCAGGCGGGCAAAGGCCGGCACGCTGAACACCGAGACGGCGACCACCACATTGATCATGCTGCTGCCCAGGATCGCGACAACGCCCAGCGCCAGCAGGATGCCGGGGAAGGCGAACAGCACGTCCGAGATGCGCATCACGATGCGATCCCACCAGCCCTCGTAATAGCCGGCCAGCAGGCCCAGGGCCGTGCCGATCAGGCCGCCGATCGCAACCGACAGGAAGCCGGTGGCCAGCGAGATGCGCGCGCCCAAGAGGATGCGGCTGAAGATGTCGCGCCCCAGCGGGTCGACGCCCAGCCAGTGCAGCGCCGACGGGCCTTCGTTCAGCCGGTCGTAGTCGAAGTAGTTCTCGGCATCGAAGGGCGCGATCCAGGGCGCGAAGATCGCGACCCCCACCAGCAGCGCGACGAACACCAGCGCGGCCATCGCCACATGCTGCTTGCGGAACTTGCGCCAGAACTCGCTCCAGGGCGTACGCACGCTCTCGGCCGCCGCCGCGGCGGCGACGACAGCTTCTTCGCTCTTGGTCGTGATGGTGGTACTGCTCATGTCACTTGTAGCGGATGGTCGGGTTGATGAAGCCGTACAGCAGGTCCACCACCAGGTTGATCAGGATGAATTCCAGCGAGAACAAGAGCACCAGGGTCTGGATCACCGGATAGTCGCGCTGCGTCACGGCGTCCACCAGCAGGCGCCCCAGGCCCGGCCAGTTGAAGACGGCCTCGACCACGATCGATCCGCCCAGCAGGAAGCCGAACTGCAGGCCCATCATCGTGACCACCGGGATCAGCGCATTGCGCAAGGTGTGCTTGGCGATCACCGTGCGCTCGTTCAGGCCCTTGGCCCGCGCGGTACGCACGAAATCCTCCTGGATCACCTCGACGAAGGAGGCGCGCGTGAAACGCGCCATCACCGCGGCCACCGCGGCGCCCAGGGTCAAGGATGGCAGGATGTAGTGCTTCCAGCTGTCGGCGCCCACCGTGGGCAGCCAGCCCAGCTGGACCGAGAAGACCTGCATCAGCAGCATGCCCAACGCGAAGGCCGGGAAGGAGATGCCCGAGACCGCGATCGTCATGCCCAGCCGGTCGGGCCAGCGGTTGCGGTAGACCGCCGAGGTGATGCCGATCGCCATGCCGAACACCACGGCCCAGGCCATGCTGGTGATCGTCAGCAGCAGGGTCGGCATGAAGCGCTCGGCAATCTCGGTCGAAACCGGGCGGCGCGTGCGCATCGAGGTGCCGAAATCCCCCTGCACCATATGGCTGAAGTAGCTGACGAACTGTTCCGGCAGCGATCTGTCCAGGCCCAACTCCTGGCGCACCAGTTCGATCGTCTGCTCGTCGGCATCCTGCCCCGCGGCCAGCCGCGCCGGATCGCCGGGCAGCATGTGCACGAACAGGAACACCAGCACGGCGACGATCAGCAGCGTGGGAATCAGTCCCAGCAGCCGTTTCAGAAAGTAGTTCAGCATGATGGCTTCAGGCCAGCGGAAGGAAACGCCCGCGCCCGGGGCGGGCGCGGGCAGGCAGGGCCATTACTCGGAGACCGCGATCTCGGTCGAGTTGATGTTGCCGTCCGGCATCACGAACACGCCCGACAGGCGCTTGGCCGAGGCATAGAGGTTCTTCTCCGTCACCAGCGGCGCCCAGGGGGCGTCCTTCATCAGCTGCTCCTGGGCCTGCTTGTAGAGCTCGGCCTTCTCCTTGTCGTCGGTCGACTTCAGGGCCTTGGCGATCGCCTCGTCCACCACCGGGCTGCTGTAGTAGGCGGTGTTGTTCAGCTTGGGCGGCCAGGCTTCGGTGGCCAGCAGCGGACGCAGGGCCCAGTCGGCCTCGCCGGTCGACGAGGACCAGCCGGCGTAGTACATGCGCACCTTGGCGGTCTTGGGATCGGAGGCCTGCTGCACCCATTCGACGCGCTGGCCGGGCTCCAGGGCCTGCACCGTCACCTTGATGCCGACCTGGGCCAGTTGCTGCTGCAGGAACTGGATGGTCTTCTGGGCGGTGGTGGTGGTGTAGGCGCTCCACAGCACCGACTCGAAGCCGTTGGGGTAGCCGGCTTCCTTCAGCAGCTCGCGGGCCTTCTTGGGGTCATAGGGCCAGGGCGCCATCTTGTGGGCGTACAGCACGCCCTGCGGCACATAGCCCTCGGCCGGCACGGCATAGCCGTTGAAGGCCACCTTGGCCAGCGCCTGCTTGTTGATCGCGTAGTTGATGGCCTGGCGCACCTTCAGGCTGTCGAAGGGCTTCTGCATCTGGTTGAAGCTGACATAGCGCGTGATGATGGATGGGCCCACCGTCACCTTCAGCTTCGGATTCTTCTGCAGGGCCTCGGCCTGCTCGTAGGGCAGCGGGGAGGCGAAGTCGGCCTCGCCGGTCTGCAGCATCGCGGCGCGGGTGTTGTTCTCCAGCACCGGCTTCCAGGTGATGTTGTCCACCTTGGGGTAGCCCTTTTGCCAGTAGGCGTCGAACTTCTTGCCCTTGACAAAGTCGGTCTGCTTCCACTCCACGAAGGTGAAGGGACCGGTGCCCACGGGGTTGAAGGCGATGTCCTTGCTGCCGTACTTCTTCAGCGCGGCGGGCGAGATCATGGCGGCGGAAGCATGGGCCAGGGAGTTGATGAAGGGGCCGAAGGGCTCCTTCAGTGTGATGCGCACGGCCAGAGGACCGGCCACCTCGACCTTGTCCACGCGGTTGAACTGGTTGAAGCGGGCCAGCTTGTTCGCGGGGTCCAGCACGCGGTCCAGCGTAACCTTCACCGCCTCGGCATTGAAGTCGGTGCCGTCATGGAACTTCACGCCGGCGCGCAGCTTGAAGTTGTAGACCAAGCCATCGTTCGAGACGGTGTAGCTCTCGGCCAGCACCGGGCGCACCTTGAGGTCCTTGTCGAACTCAAACAGGCCCTGGTAGAAGGACTTGGTGACCGCGGTGGTCAGCGTGGTGTTGGTGTTGTAGGGATCCAGGGTCTCGGGCTGGCCGCTGATGGCCAGCACCACATCCTTGGCGGCCAGTGCCGAACCGGCGGCCAGGGCCAGCAGGCCGGCTGCGAACAGGCTGCGTCGCAGCGGGGTCATGCGTACGGTCATGAAGAGAACTCCTGTGGGGTGAGGGAGTGAGGGGTGGAAACTCAGTAGACGCTGCTGACGCGGTGGCGGGCCACGAAATGGTCGGGGCCGACCTGCACCAGCGGCTGCACGTCCGGCTCGTCGCCCAGAGCGCGCACCGGGCTTGGGATCTCGTCGGACATCAGCTCGCGCCGGCGCTGGCGGCGCGCCGGGTCGGCCACCGGCACGGCGGCCATCAGCTTCTTGGTGTAGGGGTGCTGCGGGTTCTCGAAGATCGCGCGGCGCGGGCCGATCTCGACGATCTGGCCCAGGTACATCACCGCGACCCGGTGGCTGACCCGCTCCACCACCGCCATATCGTGCGAGATGAAGAGGAAGGCGATGCCCAGCTCGCGCTGCAGGTCCAGCATCAGGTTGACGATCTGCGCCTGGATCGACACGTCCAGCGCCGAGACCGCCTCGTCGGCGATCACCACCTTGGGGTTCAGGGCCAGGGCGCGCGCGATGGCGATGCGCTGGCGCTGGCCGCCGGAGAACTCGTGCGGGTAGCGCTGCGCATGCTCGGGCGTCAGGCCCACCTTCTGCAGCAGCCAGTCGACGCGCGCCTGCGCCTCAGGCCCGCTGGCGATCTTGTGCACCAGCAGCGGCTCCATGATCGAGAAGCCGACCGTGACGCGCGGGTCCAGCGAGGCGAACGGGTCCTGGAAGATGAACTGGATGTTGCGGCGCAGGCTCTGCAGCGAGGCGGTGGGCAGCTCGCGGATGTTCCGGCCGCCGAACTCGATCGCGCCGCTCTGGCTCTCGACCAGGCGCAAGAGCGAGCGGCCGGTGGTGGACTTGCCGCAGCCGGATTCGCCGACCAGGGCCAGGGTCTCGCCGGGGCGCAGCTCGAAGCTGATCTTCTCGACCGCATGGACGCGGCGCGTGACCTTGTTGAACAGGCCGCTGCGGATGTCGAAGCGCGTGATGAGATCCTTCACCTTCAGGATCGGTGCAGCATCCGGCTTGACCGTGTCCTGCGGCTGCGGTTGCGGCTCAGGCTCGGCCAGCGCCTCGGTGCGCAGCAGCTCGAACTTCAGCGGATGGTCCAGGCCCTGCATCGCGCCCAGGCGCGGCACGGCCGACAGCAGGGCGCGGGTGTAGCGGTGCTGCGGGGCGGCAAAGATGGCCTCGGAAGCGCCCTCCTCCACCTTGTCGCCGCGGTACATCACCAGCACCCGGTCGGCCACCTCGGCCACCACGCCCATGTCGTGGGTGATGAAGACCACGCCCATGCGCATCTCGTCCTGCAGCGCACGGATCAGCTGCAGGATCTGCGCCTGGATCGTCACGTCCAGCGCGGTGGTGGGCTCGTCGGCGATCAGCAGCGAAGGCTTGCAGGACAGCGCCATCGCGATCATCACGCGCTGGCGCATGCCGCCCGAGAGCTGGTGCGGGTAGCGGTCCAGCACATTCTTCGCTTCGGGGATGCGCACCAGCTCCAGCATACGCAGGGCCTCGGCACGGGCGGCCGCGGCGCTCTTGCCCTGGTGCACGCGGATGGACTCGGCGATCTGCTCACCGGCAGTGAACACCGGGTTCAACGAGGTCATCGGCTCCTGGAAGATCATCGCGATGTCGGCGCCACGCACCTCGCGCATGGTCGCGTCCTTCGCCTTGGCGAGATCCAGCACCTCGCCGCCGCGCCTGCGGAAGGCCATTGAGCCATTGACGATGCGGCCGCCGCCATGCTCGACGAGGCGCATCAGCGCCAGCGAGGTCACGGACTTTCCCGAACCCGATTCACCGACGATGGCCAGGGTCTCGCCGCGGTCGACATGGAAGCTGAGCTGCCTGACCGCATCGACCGTGCGCTCCGAGGTAGAGAAACGCACCGACAGGTCATTGACGGACAACACGCGCTGCTCCGGCAGGATCAGGGCGCTGGTCGGGACGGAGGCTTCGAGCACGGAGGAGGACATAGGAGACTGACTGCTTACTCGAATGAGGATCAGCGGAAGATCGCGGTGAAGGGCTCGGCGTCGCCGACGCGCATCTGGCCGCGGTACATGCCTTCGGTGTTGAAGGGCAGGCAGACCTTGCCTTGAGCATCGACAGCGATCAGACCGCCGCGGCCGTCGATGGCCGGCAGGGCTTGCATCACCACAGCCTCACTGGCCTGCGCCAAACTCTGGCCCCCGTAGGCCATGCGCGCGCAGACATCGAAAGCGGCATTGGCGCGGATGAACATCTCACCGCTGCCGGTACAGGACACGGCTGCCGTGCGATTGTCGGCATAGGTGCCGGCGCCGATCAGCGGCGAGTCGCCGACGCGACCCGGGCGCTTGTTGGTCATGCCGCCGGTGGAGGTGGCCGCAGCCAGATTGCCATGGGCGTCCAGCGCCACGGCGCCGACGGTGCCGAACTTGCGCGTCTCGTCCAGCGGGCGGCCGTTGTTGTCGGGATTGTTGCCGCCGTCGTGGTCCAGCACCGTCACCGCAGCCGCCTGCGCGTGCCGCAACTGAGCGCGGCGGAACTCGGTGGAGAAGTAGCTCGGGTCGACCAACTCCAGGCCCTGGGCCGCGGCGAAGTCCTCTGCCCCCGCGCCGGCCAGCAGCACATGTTCGCTCGCCTCCATCACTGCACGCGCGGCGCGCAGCGGGCGCTTGACGCGGCTGACGCAGGCCACCGCGCCGGCGCGCAGCGAAGCGCCGTCCATCACGGCAGCGTCCAGCTCGTGGGTCGCGGCACTGGTGAAAACCGCGCCATGGCCCGCGTTGAACAGCGGGTTGTCCTCCAGCAGGTCCACCGCCAGGCTGACCGCATCCAGCGCTGTGCCACCATCGGCCAGAAGCTGGTGGCCGGCGCGCAAGATCTCGGCCAGCGCCGCGTGATAGGCCGCTTCCTGCTCGGGACTGATGTTGCTGCGGCTGAGCGTGCCGGCGCCGCCATGAATGGCGATCACGGGAGTTGCTTGTGTCACTTGCGAGCCTTTTTGGAAGTCTTTGCCTGAGTGCGCGCACCGACCGGACCCAGCCTGTCGGCGTGTGCCCCCTCCAGCCAGGGCAGCACGGATTCGGTCAGATCCTCGGCAGCTTGCAGCGAGTCTTTCGCCGCATGCGCCACCGCGCTGCATAGCGCCTCGATCAGGGCCAGAGCACTGGCTTCGGAGTTGGCGAAATACTGGCTCTCGGTCCTGGCATAAAGCGCCAGGGTGGCCAGCGGCGTCAGCGGCGACTGCGGGCCGTCCGTCAGCGCCAGCAGCGGCACACCGGCCTCGTGCACACGCCGCGCCAGCAGCACGGTGTCGGCGAAGTAGCGCGGAAAGGCGATCGCGATCACCAGGTCGTGGGACTTGAGGCGACTCAGCATGCGCGCGCCGTAGGACGAGCTCTCGATGCTGGCAAGCAGCTGCACGTTGTCGCAATAGCGGTCCAGGTTGCGTGTCAGCAGGCCACCCAGCCAGCTGCTGGCGCCGTAGCCGATCACATAGATGCGCCGCGCGTCCAGGATCGCACTCACCGCCTGCATGCAGGCTTGCACATCCAGCGCCTGGCGCGTCGCTTCCAGATTGCGCACAGCATCGGCCAGCACGGCATCGAACACCTCGGCCGCCGGGGCCGAACACTCAAGCTTGCTGCGCAGCTTCTGCACCGGCGCCAGTGTGGCCTCAAAGCCCAGCACCAGCGCGGCACGGAACTGTGCATAGCCCTCGAACTCCAGCGCCCGTGCAAATCGATTGGCGGTGGCCACCGACACGCCTACCGCCGCGGCCAGCTCATCAATGGGCATGGTCGCTACCTTCAAGGGATGAGCCAACACGTACTCGGCCACCTGGCGGTGCGACTGCGTCAGCGCGGGCATGGCCCAGGCAATGCGCTGGGCCATCGAGGGATTGCCGGGGAAGGTCGCCATCTGCCTGCCTGGATTGGGACGTGGGGGTTGGGCTTGAAAGAATCAGGTGTGATCGCAAATTTTCATTTGCACTGATGATAACGACATTTTTTGATCAGACGCAAGCGTGTGACGGTGTGATGACGGCGGGGCGTCGCGAAACGCACAGACAAAAAAACCGGCCCTCGGGCCGGTCTGTCGCGAACCTTCGCCAGCTCAAGGCCACGACAGGTCCTGCCCCCGCAGCGGCAGGCGCCGCACAAGCCCTCCTTGCTGCAGCCATACTTGCTGCCGCAGAGCTGGAAGGCATCGCGCAGCGCCCACAGCAGGGACGTATCGGGCTCAAGGTCGGCCTGGCGGACACGGCCATTGATCATCAGTTGGTAGCGTGGCATCGGCGCTCTCCTTCATAGCTGGCGCGCAGCCTAGGCGTCGGGCCGCCCCCCCTGCCGGAAGTCAAGCGACGGAATCGCCCGGGGCCGCGGGCGAACGCGCCGGCGGCGCGCCGCGCCGTCCCCGTGACATAGTTGGCAGGCCCTGCCCATGACCCAGGCGCGAGGGGCAAACTGGCTGTGGTTGACCACCCTTTTCGCCCAGTGCGGGCGCGCTGGCGCTCTCGACAATGGCCGGATGTTCAGTTTGCGCCGTCGTCGTCGTCAGCCCGGTTGGGTCGCCCTTGTGCCGGAAGCGGGCGAGCTGCGACTGGCCTGCGTCAAGCCGGCCCGCGAGGTCGGCGGCCGGCCGCGGCTGCGCTGGCTGGAGACCCTGGCCGGCGCTGAGCCGGCGCAGGTCCAGGGCCTGAGCGCGCTGCGCCAGCGCCGCCAGCTCGACCAGCGCCAGCTCGTGGCCCTGCTGCGCCGCGGCCAGTACCAGGTGCTGACGCTGGAGGCGCCCGAGGCGCCGCGCGAGGAATGGAAGAGCGCCAGCCGCTGGCTGCTGCAGGACCGGGTGGACTTCCCGGTCGACAGCGCCGCGCTGGACATCCTGGAGATACCGGCCGATGCCGCCCAGCGCCGCCGCCCCAGCCTGATCGCGGTGGCCGCCGCCCGCACGGCCGTGCTGCCGCTGATCGACCAGGGCCGCGCCGCCGGCCTGGACTGGGCCGCGATCGACATCGCCGAAACCGCGCTGCGCAATATCAGCGCCCTGCTGGAGGAACCCGGCCGGGGTCAGGCCTTGCTGCATATCGGGGCCGAGCACAGCCATCTGGTCGTCACCGCCGGCGGCGAGCTCTTGCTGTCGCGCCAGATGGAGGCCCGGCAGGCCAGCCTGAGCCAGGCCGACCCCGATCTGCGCCAGCAGGCCTTCGAGCGCACCAGCCTGGAACTGCAGCGCACGCTGGACGGCTTCGAGCGCGCCTTTTCGCAGGTCAGCCTGGCCCGGGTGCTGGTGAGCCCGGCCTTGGACGATTTCATCGCCTATGTGGGCGATCTGCTGTATGCGCCGGTCCAGCCCCTGCGGCTGGACGAGGTGCTGGACCTGGAGGCCGTGCCCGCGCTGCAGGGCAACCCCCAGGCCCAGGCCGACTGGCTGTGCGCCATCGGTGCCGCGCTGCGCCCCAGCCAAGCGGCGGTGACCCCATGAGCCAGGTCCGCCCCGGCGGCGCGCGGCTCAGCGCCCAGCACCTCAATCTGCTCGACGCCAGCCTGCTGCCGCCCAAGACCCGCTATGGCGCCAGCCTGGGCCTGGCCCTGCTGGCCCTCATGCTGCTGGTGATGGGCGGCAGCGGCTGGGCACTGCGCCACGCCGCGGCCCGCCAGGCCGCCGAGGCAGCGGCCCTGCAGCAGGCCCTGCCGGCCCTGCAGGCCCAGCTGGGCGCGCCGCTGCAAAGCGACGACGCCAGCCGCCGCCAGCAGGCCGAGCTCGCCGCGCTGCGGCGCCACGATGCCGCGCTGCAGCAGCTGGTGCAGGCCCTGGAGGGCGGCCGCGCCGGTCGCAGCCAGGGCTACGCCGACTATCTGCTGGCGCTGGCCCGCCAGAGCGACCGACTCAGGCAGGCCGGCGCCGAGGGCTCGCTATGGATCGTCGGCCTGCAGATCGACAGCGACAACGGCCGCCTGCAGCTGCAGGGACGCATGACCGAGCCGGCGCTGCTGCCCGGCTATCTGCGCGGCCTCAACGAGGAGCCGCTGTTCCGCGGTCACCGCTTCGGCAGCCTCAGCGTCAAGACGCTAGACCAGGCGCAGCTGCGCGAGTTCTCGCTGCAGGCCGAGACCGATGCAAGCCAGAGCCGCGGGGGGCAGCCACGATGAAAGCCTTGCAGAACGAAAGCCTGAAAGCGGCGCTGGCGCGCTTCGACGCCCGGCCGCAGCGCGAACGGCTGCTGATCCTGGGCGCGGTGCTGGCCCTGGCCTTTCTGCTGCTGGATCGCGCCTGGATCATGCCGGCCTGGCGCGACTACCAGAGCCAGCGCGCCCTGCTCGCCCAGGCCCAGGCCGCCCAGGAGCAGCTGCGCGCGGCCCTGGCCCAGCGCCAGCAGCTGGCGCGCGAGCAGGGCCAGACCCTGCTGCGCGAGCTGAGCCAGGCGCGCAGCCAGCTGCAGCGCAGCGAGGCCCAGCTGGCCCAGCGCGGCGGTGCCCTGGTGCATGCCAGCGAGATGGTGGCCCTGCTGGAGGGCGTGCTGAAGGACAAGGGACCGGGCCTGCGCCTGGTCGGCCTGCAGAACCTGCCGCGCAGCGAGCTGGGTAGCAGCGCCGAGACCCGCCTGTACCGCCACGGCGTCGAGCTGACGCTGGAGGGCAGCTACGCCGAGCTGCTGGCCTATTGCCAGGCCCTCGAAGCCCTGCCGCAGAAACTGCTGTGGGGCGGCCTGCAGCTGGATGCCCAGCAACACCCGCGGCTGCGCCTGCAGCTGCGCCTCTACACCCTCAGTCAGGATAGCCAATGGCTGGAGCTCTGAATCTCGTGAGGCTCGCCGGCCTGGCCCTGCTGTGCCTGGGCAGCGCCAGCCTGCGCGCCCAGAGTCTGGCCGACCCGACCCGCCCGCCGGCCGCGCTGGCCCCGGCGGCGAGCGCCGCAACAGCCGGGCCTGCCGCTTCAGCGCCGCCGACCCGGGAGCCCGCATTGCAGGCCCTGCGCCTGGGACCGGATCTGGCTCCCAGCGCCCTGGTGGACGGCCGGCTGCTGCGGGTGGGCGACCGCCTGGGCGCGCTGCGGGTACAGGCCATTGCCGCCGAAGGCGTGCTGCTGCAAAAACCCGAGGGCGGCAGCCAGTGGCTGCGCCTCAACCCGGCCGTGCGCAAGAGCGCCGCTGCGGTCCAGCCGGCCCGGCTGCCGACGGCGCAGCCCAGCCGCCCGGCCAAGGAGAACCCGTGATGATGACGACGATGAGCCCGTTTGCAGGCCTGGGCCTGGCGCTGACCCTGGCCACCGTATTGCTGGGTCCGGCCCGCGCCAGCGCCGAGCCACGTTTCGATCTGGCGGTCAACCAGGCACCGGCCAACCAGGTCTTCGCCCAGCTGGCCGAGGGCACCGACTACAGCATGCTGCTGCCGCCCGAGCTGGCCGGCACGATCAGCATCACGCTGAAGAACACCACGCTGCTGGAGGCGCTGGACAGCCTGCGCGAGCTCTACGGCTATGAGTACCGGGTGGTCGGCAAGCGCATCTTCGTGCGGCCCAACGGGGTGCAGACCCGGCTGTTCCGCATCAACTACCTGCCCGGGCGGCGCCAGGGCGCCAGTGATATCCGGGTGACCTCGGGCGCCATCACCCAGGCCGGCAGCAATGGCCAGAACGGCAATGGCAGCAGCAACAACAGCAACGCGCCGCAGCCCAACCCGGCGCAGAGCCAGCGCGCCGACGACAGCGCCCATGTGCGCACCACCTCGGACGCCGACTTCTGGCGCGAGGTGCAGAGCTCGCTGAATGCGCTGGTGGGCCGCGAGGGCGGCCGCTCGGTGGTGCTAAATCCGGCGGCCGGCGTGGTCGTCGTGCGCGCCACGCCCAGCGAGCTGGGCGGGGTCGAGAGCTATCTGAAGGCGGTGCAGCTGAGCATCGAGCGCCAGGTGATGATCGAGGCCAAGATCATCGAGGTGGAGCTCAACGAGGGCGCCCAGACCGGCATCAACTGGAATGCCTTCGCCAGCAATCTGCTCGACGGCCGGCTCAAGGCCACGATAGGCGTGGGCGCGCCGGGCGTGACGCTCAATGCCAACGGCAGCCATAGCGACGGCGCCGGCAACAGCGTCACCGCCGGCGGCACGATGAGCACCAGTGCCGGCGGCCAGGGCTTCTACGGCCTGGCGCTGCAGGCGCAGAACTTCTCGGCCCTGCTGAACTTCCTGGAGACCCAGGGCAAGGCCCATGTGCTGTCCAGCCCGCGCATCGCGACGCTGAACAACCAGAAGGCGGTGCTGAAGGTGGGCACCGACGAGCTCTTCGTCACCGGCGTGACCACCACCACCACGGTCAGCGGCACCACCCCGATCGCCAATCCCTCGCTGACGCTGCAGCCCTTCTTCAGCGGCATCGCGCTGGACGTGACGCCGCAGATCGACGCCGAGGGTCAGGTCATGCTGCATGTGCACCCCTCGATCAGCGTGGTGGTCGAGCGCAACAAGAACATCGACCTCGGCTCGCTGGGCAACTTCCGCCTGCCGCTGGCCACCTCCACCGTCAACGAAACCGATTCCATCGTGCGGGTGCGCGACAGCCAGATCGTCGCGATCGGCGGCCTGATGCTGCAGTCCAACCGCGACGAACGCTCCGGCCTGCCCGGCATCAGCGACGCGCCGGTGATCGGCGGGCTGTTCCGCCAGAAGAGCAGCGCCGAGCGCAAGCGCGAGCTGGTCATCCTGATCAAGCCCACCGTCATCAAGGCCGATGGCGACTGGCCGGAAGCGGCCGCGGCCGCTGCCGCCCAAACGAACCCGGTGCGCTGAGATGGCCAGGCCCGAACGTGTACGCCTCGGCGATCTGCTGGTGCAGCAGGCGCTGATCAGCGCCGAGCAGCTGGGCGAGGCGCTGGCCTCGCAGCGCCAGAGCGGCCGCAAGCTCGGCCGGGTGATCATCGACCAGGGCTGGGTGTCGGAGGAGCAGATCGCCCAGGCCCTGGGCAAGCAGCTGCGCATTCCCTTCGTCGACCTGGCGCGCCGCACCGTGCGCCCCGAGGTGGCGCGCCTGCTGCCCGAGGTGCAGGCGCGGCGCCTGCGCGCGCTGCCGCTGGAGCAAAGCGGCGGCGTCGTGATGGTGGGCATGGCCGACCCCAGCGACATCAATGCCTACGACGAGGTGGCGCGCCTGATCAAGGGCGACTTCGACCTGGTGGTGGTGGCCGAAACCCCGCTGCTGGCGGCGATGGATGCGGCCTACCAGGGCGCCGGCGAGATCGCCGGCCTGGCCAAGCAGCTGACCAGCGATCTGGCCAGCGTCGAGCTGGACCTGGGCGATCTGCTGGGCCTGAACGCCGGCACCGCCGAGGACGCGCCGGTGGTGCGCCTGCTGCTGTCGGTGTTCGAGGAGGCGCTGAGGGTGCGTGCCTCCGACATCCATATCGAGCCGCAGGAAAAGCATCTGCGCATCCGCTACCGCATCGACGGCGTGCTGCATGTGCAGACCGAGGCCGACCCCAAGATCGCCGGCGCGGTGGCGCTGCGGCTGAAGCTGATGTCCGGCCTGGACATCTCGGAGAAGCGCCTGCCGCAGGACGGCCGCTTCGCGGTCAAGCTCAAGAGCGGCGCGGTCGATGTGCGCCTCTCCACCATGCCCACCCAGTATGGCGAGTCGGTGGTGATGCGCCTGCTGAGCCAGAGCGGCGGCCTCCTGAGCCTGCCGGCCCTGGACCTGCCGCCCCATGTGGCGGCCGCGATCAAGCGGGCCATCGCCAAGCCCAGCGGCATGGTGCTGGTGACCGGCCCCACCGGCAGCGGCAAGACCACCACCCTCTATGCGGCGCTGCACGAGCTCAACAGCACCGGACGCAAGATCATCACCGTCGAGGACCCGGTCGAGTACCGCCTGCCGGGTCTGAACCAGGTGCAGGTGATGGAGAAGATCGACCTGAGCTTCGGCCGCGTGCTGCGCGCCGCGCTGCGCCAGGACCCCGACATCATCCTGGTCGGCGAGATGCGCGATCTGGAGACCGCCGAGATCGGCCTGCGCGCCGCGATGACCGGCCATCTGGTGCTCTCGACGCTGCACACCAATGACGCCGCCTCGACCCCGGTGCGCCTGATCGATATGGGCGTGGCCCGCTTCATGGTGGCCACCTCGCTGCAGCTGGTGCTGGCCCAGCGCCTGGTGCGCCTGGTCTGTCCCCATTGCGCCGAGCCGCAGCAGCCCGACGAGCATGAGCTGGCCTGGCTGCGCGAGTTCTCCGACCACCGGGCCACCGATTACAGCGGCCTGCGCCGCGGCCGCGGCTGCGGCAAATGCAGCAGCACCGGATACGCCGGCCGCACCGGCGTCTACGAGTACCTGGAGATGGACCGCGAGCTGGTGCAGGCGGTCAGCCATGAAGACCCCAATGTGCTGGCCGACGCCGCGCGCCGCCAGATGGCCGGCCGCACGCTGGCCCGCGAGGCCCTGAAGCTGGCACTGGCCGGCCGCACCTCGGTGGCCGAGGCCATGGGCGTCAGCGGCCAGGTGGATGACTGAGCGGACCCCGCCCGACGATGCCGCACTACGCCTACACCGCCCGCAGCGGCGCTGAGCAGATCAGCGGCGTGCTGGAGGCCGCCAGCCCGAGCGCCGTGGCCGAGGTGCTGCGCGGCCGCGGCCATCTGCCGCTGAGCATCGCGCCGGCCCGCGGCGCCGCGGCAGCGGCCGACAAGGCGGCCGCCGGCAAGGCCGCCGAGGCGCTCGGCCTGGAGCGCCTGCTGCAGCGCTGGACGCTGCCGGAGGTGGGCACGGTGGACCTGATGCTGATGAGTCGCCAGCTGCACACGCTCTTGCGCGCCGGCGTGCCCATACTGCGGGCCCTGGCCGGCCTGCAGGAATCGGCCACCCATGAGCGCCTGCGCCAGACCCTGCTGGCGCTGCGCCAGAGCCTGGAGTCGGGCATCGATTTCTCCACCTCGCTGGCCCAGCATCCGCGGGTCTTCAGCGGTTTCTATGTGGCCCTGGTGCGGGTCGGCGAGATGACCGGGCGGCTGGACGAGGTGCTGCTGCGCCTCTACCACCATCTGGAGTTCGAGCTCTTCATGAGCCAGCAGGTCAAGAGCGCGCTGCGCTACCCCATGTTCGTCGGCATCGCGATGATCGCCGCCGTCGCGACGATCAATGTGCTGGTGATCCCGGCCTTCGCCGGCGTGTTCAAGAGCCTGGGGGCCGAGCTGCCGCTGGCCACCCAGGCGCTGATCGCCATGTCCAGCTTCACCGTCAAGTACGGCTGGGCGCTGGGCCTGGGGGGTGTCGGCGGCGGGTGGCTGTGGCGGCGCTGGACCGCCACCGAGGCCGGCCAGCTCTGGTGGGACGAGCACAAGCTGCGTCTGCCGCTGGCCGGCAAGATCGTCAAGAAGGCCATGCTGGCGCGCATGGCGCGCTCGCTGTCGCTGTCGCTGAAATCCGGCGTGCCGGTGGAGCAGGCGCTGACGGTGGTGGCGCAGACGGTGGACAACCGCTTCATGCAGACCAAGGTCGAGCGCATGCGCGAGAACGTCGAGCGCGGCGACTCGATCCTGCGCGCGGCGGCGGCCAGCGGCGTCTTCACCCCGGTGGTGCTGCAGATGGTGGCGGTCGGCGAGGAGACCGGCGCACTGGACGAGCTGCTGGAAGAGGTGGGCACGCTCTACACCAACGAGGTGCAGTACGAGCTCAAGACCCTGGGCCAGCAGATCGAACCCATCCTGATCCTCTTCCTGGGCGTGCTGGTGCTGGTGCTGGCGCTGGGCGTGTTCCTGCCGATCTGGGATCTGGGCCGTGTCTCGATCAAGTAAGCAATGCCTGCCAAGCCCCCCTCACGCCCTCGCTGTGGCGCCGACGCCATCAGCGCTGCCGGCGCATTCGAGAACAAATGCCGCGACGGCCCGGCGCGCGAGCCCCCAGCCCTTATCGCACTTGGATTTCGCGTCCGGTCTGTCCATCATCCCGTTCATACCTTCAACCCTCATCAACACCGCAACCCGGCCCAGGAGCTACGACCATGAATCCGAACCACAGCCACCACAACAGTAACAACCGCCAGCGCAGCGCCCAGCAAGGCTTCACCCTGATCGAACTGATCGTCGTGATCGTGATCCTGGGCGTGCTGGCGGCCACAGCGCTGCCCAAGTTCTTCGACGTCAGCGATGACGCCAAGGCCTCGGCCCTGAAGGGCGTGGTCGGCGCGGCCGCCAGCGCGCACTCGCTGAACTACGGCGGCTGCGCGGTCAAGAACCATGCGGCCGACAGCGCCAAATGCTTCAAGGTGGACAACTGCAACGACACCGCCAGCCTGATGCAAGGCGGCCTGCCCGATGGCTACACCATCGCCGATGCCGATCTGACGACCACCAACGGCACCAACGCCACCTGCACGATCACACAGACGGCCAGCACCAACACCGCCACCTTCATCGGCATCTCGGCCGGCAACTGATCGATCCGCCCCGGCATGGCGCTGCGCCTGTACTTGCTGCTGCTAGTGGCCCTGGGCCTGCTCATCGCAGGCCCGGCCGCGGCGGCCAGCTACAACTACCGCAGCGACGTCTTCGCCTGGGAAACCGCCGCCCATGCGGTGGTCTGGGACCGCAGCTGCACCGGCTATCCCGGCGATGACGACCAGGCCACGATCGCCTTCAGCGGCGGCTTCCAGTTCCGTTTCGCCGGCGTCAACTACAGCTCGGTGCGGGTGCTGGCCAACGGCATGCTGCAGTTCGGCGCCGACACCGGCTTCTTCCGCGACTACAGCAACGGCCCGCTGCCGGTGGGCACGGCCAGCGCCCGCTCGGGCTGCGTGGCCACAGCGACCGCCCGGGTGCTGATGGCCTACTGGACCGATCTCAACCCCTCGCAAAACGGCAGCGGCAATGTCACCTGGGAGCAAAAAGGCACGGCACCGAACCGCCGCCTGGTCGTGTCCTGGAACGGCGTCTACCAGTACAACACCAGCACGCCCTACGCGCTGCAGGTGATCCTCTACGAGAACGGCGAGTTCAAGTACCAGTACGGCAATGCCAACGCCACCGGCTCGGGCGCCACGATAGGCGTGCAGGTCGATGCCGGCGACTACACGCTGTACTCCTACAACAGCGGCTACAACGCCAACGGCTCGGCGATACGCTGGTACCAGCCCTCGGGCGATCCCAGCCGCCAGGCCGAGTACCGCTTCGACGAGTACAGCTACAGCGGCCGCATCGGCGAAGTGGCCGACAGCTCGGGCATGGACAACCACGGTGTGCGGGTGGGCAGCGCCAGCACGGTGGCCAATGGCCGCGTCTGCCGCGCGCTCTCCATCCCCGCCAACAGCAGCGCCAGCAGCAGCGGCGTCGACAGCCTGCTGAACATCTCGGCCGGCGTCGGCAGCCGCGGCGCCCTGTCCTTTTTCTTCCGCGGCAACTCGGCCTGGAACAGCGGCAGCCCCGGCCTGCTGATGGACGCCGGATCGCAGGCGGCCCAGCCCTTCTACCTGCAGCGCGACGCCAACGGCGCGCTGCGCTTTCGCCTCAGCGACAGCGCCGGCACCCTGCTGACCGCCAGCACCGCGGCGCAGAGCCACGCCGCTGGCAGCTGGGTGCATGTGGCGGCCACCTGGCGCCTGGCCAGCGGCAACAACCAGTCGCAGCTACGTCTGTATGTCAACGGCACGCTGCTGGCCAGCGCGGTGGGCACCACCAACGGCAATCTGGCTGGCTCGATAGGCGCGCTGATGGTGGGCGACAACCGCGGCAGCAGCACGCCCAGCGGCGGCACCCTGAACTCGGCCAACGGTGCGATCGACGAGCTGCGCATCTACAACTACGACATCGGTCCGGTCGAGATCGCGCTGGACCGCAACCCGGTCCATGACTGTCTGCCGCCGCTGGACCATCTGGAGCTGCGCCATGACAGCGGCAGCGGCCTGACCTGCGCGCCCAGCACCTTCACCGTGGTGGCCTGCCAGGACGCCAGCTGCAGCAGCGAGTACAGCGGCGGCGTCAGCGGCAGCCTGGCCAGCAGCGGCGGCACGGTCAGCTGGCCCGGCGGCCAGGGCTTCGCCATCGCGCCCGGCAGCAGCCGCAGCACGGTGAGCCTGCAGCTGACCAGTGTCGGCAGCACCACGCTCTCGGCCAGCGCCAGCAGCCCCAGCGCCAGCGGCGCCACCCAATGCCAGTTCGGCGGCAGCAGCAGCTGCGTCTACAGCGCCGCGGCTGCCGGCTTCGTGCTGGGCGTGCCGGATCACCGCGCCGAAACCGCGCAGACCCTCAGCATCGCGGCGGTGCGCAGCGACGATGCGAGCAAGAGCTGCGCGCCCGCCTTCGCCAATGTCAGCAAGGCGCTGACGCTGGCCTGCAGCCATCAGAACCCCGCGAGCGGCCGGCGCGCGGTGCGGCTGGCCGGCCAGGCGCTCAACAGCAGCGGCAATGCGATGGCAGCCTGCGACGGCGCGGGCCGCACGCTGAACCTCGGCTTCAATGCTCAGGGCCAGGCCACGGTCGAGCTGCGCTATGCCGACGCGGGCCGGGTGCAGCTGACGGCCAGCTATAGCGGCAGCGGCGACGAGGCCGGCCTGCAGATGCAGGGCACGAGCAGCTTCATCGCCGCGCCCAGCAGCTTCGGCATCAGCGCCACCGGGCCCTTCCGGGCCGGCCAGGGCTTTGCGGCCACCCTCAGCGCCCTCAACGCGGCGGGCGCGGTCACGCCCAGCTTCGGCCACGAAAGCCCGGCGCCCATAGTGGCGCTGGCCCACAGCCGGCTCAGCCCCAACCATGCCGCCGCCAGCGACGGCCAGTTCAGCGGCTTCGCCGGCAGCTTCGAGCAGGGCGTGGCCCAGCCCGGTGGCCTGAGCTGGAGCGAGGTCGGCAGCCTGCGCCTGGACGCCAGCCAGAGCAACTATCTGGGCAGCGGCATGGCCGTCAGCGGCAGCAGTGCCAGCGTCGGGCCCTTCACACCCCATCACTTCGATCTGCAGGCCACGCCGGCCTGCGGCAGCTTCAGCTATGCCGGCCAGCCCTTCATGCTGCGCATCTGGGCGCGCAATGCCGGCAACAGCACCACGGTCAACTACGACCATGCCGGCGCGACGGCGCGTGCCGGCACACTCAGCGAAGCCACGGCCCTGGGCCTGGGCGCGCTGAGCGGCGCTGCGGTGCCGGCCACGGCCTTCAGTGCCGGCATCGCGACGCTGAACAACAGCGTCAGCTATGTCTACGGCAACAAGCTCGGCGCACCGGCCGAGCTGCAGCTGCGCTACACCGATGGCGATGCCATCAGCTCGGCGATGGGCAGCCCGATCGAGGAGGCCAGCATGCCGCTGCGCAGCGGCCGGCTGCGCCTCAGCAATGCCTTCGGCCCGGCCGCCCGGCCGCTGGACCTGGCGGTGCAGGCCCAGTACTGGAGCGGCGCCGCCTGGCTGCTCAACGAGGCAGACAGCTGCAGCAGCGTGCCGGCGGCGGCGGTCGTCCGCTTCAATGCGCTGGATGCGCGTGGCCAGGCCAGCGCCGCGATGAATGCCAGTGTGGACAGCGCGATCAGCCTCAGCGCCGGACGCGCGCTGCTGCGGGTCAAGCCAGCCAACCCGGCCGTGGCCGGCAGCCTGGACCTGGCGCTCAATCTGGGCGCCAGCGCCGTCGATCAGGCCTGCAGCGCGGTCAGCCCGCGGCCATCCAGCAGCGGTGCCGGCCTGCCCTGGCTGCGTGCGCAAAACGGCAGCGCCGGCGGCTGCGGCGCCGCCTGGGACCGCGACCCCAGCGCACGCGCCAGCTTTGGCCTGGCAGCGCCCGAAACCCGCAAGACCCACCATGCCCGTGAAGTCTTCTGAGCGCCGCCGCGCTGGCGGCCGCGGCTTCACGCTGCCCGAGCTGGTGCTGGTCATCCTCATCATCGGCGTGATGGCCGCGGTGGCGCTGCCGCGCCTGCAGCAGGCCGGCGGCTTCGACGGCGAGGGCTGGCGCCAGCAGCTGCTCGCCAGCCTGCGTCTGGCCCACAAGACGGCCGTGGCGGCCCGGCGCCTGGTCTGCGCCCAGGTGAGCAGCGGCAGCGTGACGCTGAGCATCGCCAGCAGCCATGGCGCCAGCGCCTGCGACAGCGCCCTGCCTGGCCCGGACGGCGGCGCCCAGGCCCAGAGCGCACGCGCACCGGCCACCAGCAGCCTCCAGCTCTTCTTCCTGCCCTCGGGCCGTGTCAGCGCCAACGGTGCCGGCAGCGCGGTGGGCAATTTCACGATCACGATCGCCGAGCAGGACAGCATCAGCATCATCGGGGAGACCGGCCATGTCGAGTAAGGCCGGCAGGAACTGGGCCGGGGTCGCCAGGCATGGCCGCGGCTTCACACTGCCCGAGCTGCTGCTGGTGATCGTCGTGCTGGGCGTGGGCCTGGCCGGCATTCTGCTGGCCTTCCAGACCGTGGGCCGCGGCTCGGCCGACGCGGTGCTGCAGCGCCAGATGCAGGCGCTGGCCGAGGAGCTGATCGAGGAGATACAGCTGCGCCCCTATGCGGTGGCCGCCAACGCTGCCCCGGCCGGCTGCGCCCGCGACAGCTTCAACGATGTGCGCGACTACCAGGGCTATGCCAGCAGCCAGGCCTGCACGATCGACGGCGCGCCGATACCTGCGCTGGCCGGCTATGCGGTGGCGGTGCAGGTCGAGGCCGGCACGCTGGCCGGCGTGCCGGGTCTGCGCATCGCGGTCAGCATCAGCCACGACGGCCAGACCTACACCCTGGTGGGCTGGCGCACGGACTACGCCTCATGAGGGCCCGGCAAGGCGGCCCGCAGCGGGGCTTCACGCTGGTGGAGATGGTGCTGGTGATCGTGGTCACCGGCATCGTCGCGGCCGCGCTGGCGCTGTTCTTCCGGCCGACGCTGCAGCTCTATCTGGACAGCCGCTCGCGCGCCGCCCTGGCCGATGCCGGCGCCACCGCGGCCCAGCGTCTGCTGCGCGATGTGCGCGCCGCAGTGCCCAACTCGATACGGCAGCCCAATAGCCAGTGCCTGGAGCTGGTGCCCAGCTTCGCCGGCGGGCGCCTGCGCCTGGCGCCCGACACCCAGCTGGCCGGCTCGGCACCGCTGGACACCAGCCAGCCCAGCAGCCTGCTGGATGTGCTGAGTCCGCTGCAGGCCCTGCCGGCACCCGGCGACTGGCTGGTGCTGGGCAATCTGAGCCCGGCCGATGTCTACAGCCAGGCCAATGTGGCGGCCATCAGCGCCGTCAGCACGCCCGACCCGGCTCATGGCGCGCACCGGCTGGCGATCAGCCCCACCCAGTTCCAGCCCGGTCACGACAGCGGCCGCTTCGCCCTGGTACGCCAGGGCGAGGCCAGCGTCTTCTACCTCTGCAGCGGCGCCGATGGCAGCCTGGACAGCCAGGGCCGGGGCAAGGGCGCGCTATGGCGCCTGGTGCGCGGCTTCAACGCCGGCTACCCGGCCAGCTGCCCCTCCAGCGCCGGCGCCCAGCTGCTGGCCAGCGGAGTGAGCCGCTGCAACTTCGTCTACGAGCCCAACCCCGGGGCGGTCGAGGGCTTCGGCTATGTCTGGCTGCAGCTGGAACTGGCCCGCAGCGGCGAACGCGCCACGCTGACCCTGGGCGCTCATGTGGGGAATGCACCATGAGCCAGCGGCGGCCGTCACAAGAGCTGGGCCTGGGCGTGATCGCGGTGCTGCTGATCCTGGTGGTGCTGGCCGCGCTGGCCGCGGCCATCGTGCGCCTGGGCAGCGCCAGCGCGCGCTCCAGCGCCCTCGGGCTGGAGGCGGCGCGCGCGCTGCAGGCCGCCCATGCGGGCACGCAGTGGGGCCTGTACCAGGCGCTCAAAGGGCCCTGGAGCGCCTGCCTGAACAGCAGCCAGACCCTGGACCTGCGCGCCGACACCGGCATGCGGGTGACGGTGCGCTGCAGCCATATCGAATACCGCGAGGGCGAATCGGCCCCCGGCGTGCCGCAGCCTATACGGCTCTACACCATCGAGGCGGTGGCCTGCAACGGCAGCGGCAGCTGCCCCGACGACAGCCGCGCCGCCCAGCCCGGCTATGTGGAGCGGCTGCGCCGGGTGCAGGCCAGCGACCGCTGAAGCGCGCTCACCAGAGGCTGGTGGACAGCGGGGTTTCCACCAGCGGCAGCTTGGCGGCCCGCCAGGCCTCGATGCCGCCGCGGTACCAGAACACCTTGGTGTAGCCGGCATCGACCAGCCGACGGGCCGTGTTCCAGGACAGCCAGCAGTCGCGATTCGAGCAGTAGGTGACGATGGGCGTGTCCTTCTTGGGCACCAGGGCGGCCATGGTGGCGAGCAGGTTCTTGCGGATCTGCTCGTTGAGCTGCGCGTCTTCCCAGCCGGCGCCATAGATCCACAGCGTGTTTGGCAGGGTCATGCGCTTGAGCGACTTCGAATGCAGCACATCGAGCACCACGGTGCGGCCGTCGCTCCTGAGTTGCTTCATCACGCCCTCGGTGCTCAGCACGCGGGCACCGCGCGGCGCCTGCAGCGTGGTCTGGCCATGCATCTGGCCGCCGGGGCGCAGACCCGCGGGCGGCGGCACCTGGTAGTCGGCCTGCTCATCGGCGAAGGGCCCGCCGCTCAAGCTGGCCGGCAGCTTGCGCAGCGCCTCGCGGGACTGCTGGCGGGCCGCCTGGTAGGCAGGCAGCAGATTCTCCGCATTGACCAGCCAGAGCTCGCAGGGCCCGCCGAAATCGGCCAGGCAGCGCGCGCTGGCGGCCTGCGCCGCATCGACGGCGCTGTCATGGCCGAAGACCGCGGCATAGCGCTTGCCATCGGGGCTGACCGCGAAGGCCTTGTGCACCGGCGCCGGCACGAACTGCTGGAAATAGCCCTGCTTCGCCTCGGCCGGCAGGCCGGGCGGGAACTTGGGGGCGGCCGATTGCGCCAGGGCGGCCAGGGGCGCGGCAAGCGCCAGCAGGGCCGGCGCCAGGAATATCGCGGTGCGTCGCTTGATCATCATGCTGAGCTGGGCGGGAAAGTTCGCGATCATCGCATTGCTGCGCGCGTCGCCGCTGCGATGGGGGGGGAAGCTCAGCCCAGCGCCCGCCCGATCAGGATTTTCTGTACCTCGGAGGTGCCCTCGTAGATCTGGCAGACCCGCACATCGCGGTAGATGCGCTCGACGGGGAAGTCGCTGACATAGCCGTAGCCGCCGTGGATCTGGATGGCCTCGGAGCAGACGCGCTCGGCCATCTCGCTGGCAAAGAGCTTGGCCATGGCCGCTTCCTTCAGGCAGGGCTGGCCGGCGTCCTTCAGCGCCGCGGCATGCCAGATCAGCTGGCGGGCCGCCTCGATCCGGGTGGCCATATCGGCCAGCTTGAATTGGATGGCCTGGTGGTTGAAGATGGGCTGGCCGAAGCTCGTGCGGTCCTTGCTGTAGCGCAGCGCCGCCTCGAAGGCCGCGCGCGCCATGCCCACGCTCTGGCTGGCGATGCCGATGCGACCGCCTTCCAGGCCCGAGAGCGCGATCTTCAGGCCCTGGCCTTCCTCGCCCAGGCGGTTGGCGGCCGGTATGCGGCAGTTCTCGAAGTTGATCTGGGCGGTATCGCTGGCATGCTGGCCCATCTTGTCCTCGATGCGCGCCACCACATAACCCGCTGTGTCGGTGGGCACCAGGAAGGCGCTGATGCCCTTCTTGCCGGCGGCCTTGTCGGTGACGGCCATCACGATGGCCACATCGCCGTTCTTGCCGCTGGTGATGAACTGCTTGACGCCGTTGAGCAGGTACTCATCGCCCTCGCGCACCGCGGTGGTCCGCAGGCCACCGGCCTCCGAGCCCACATGGGGCTCGGTCAGGCAAAAGGCGCCGAGCATGTCGCCGCGCGCCAGCGGCTTCAGGAAGCGCTGCTTCTGATCTTCGTTGCCGAAGGCCATCAGGATGGAGCAGACCGGGCAGTTGTTGACGCTGACCACGGTGGAGGTGGCGCCGTCGCCGGCGGCGATCTCTTCCAGAATCAGGGCCAGGGCCAGATAGTCCAGGCCCGCGCCGTCGTACTCGGTGGGCACGGCCACGCCATAGCAGCCCAGCTTGGCCAGGCCCTTGAGCTCGGCGGCCGGGAAGTGGTGGCGCTTGTCCCATTCGGCCGCCTTGGGCGCGATCTGGTCTTGCACATAGGCGCGGATGGCGTCCTGGACGGCGCGGTGGTCTTCACTGAGGATCATGGCTTGCGTCTCTTCGTCACCAGGCCAGTGCCTGGCCGTCGTAATTGAAAAAGCTGCCGGTATGTGCCGGCTTCAGGGTCAGCAACACGGTGCGCATGCCGGCCACGCTGGTCTGCACATCGATGTCGGCGCCGGCGCCGCCCATATCGGTGCGCACCCAGCCGGGGTGGAAGCTGCACAGGCTGGCCTTGCCGGCCAGGGCCAGCGAAGCGTCCTTCATCACCGAGTTCAGCGCCGCCTTGGAGGCACGGTAGAGCCAGCCCGAGCTGCTGCTGCGCAGGCCGATCGAGCCCATGCGCGAGGACAGGATGCCGATGCGCGCGCCCGGGGCCAGTGCATCGGCCAGCTGCGGCAGCACCCGCATCGGTCCCAGCACATTGGTGTGCATCACCTGGTCGAACTCGGCCTCGGTGGGCGTCTGCAGGCCCTCGCTGCGCGGGCCATAGACGCCGGCATTGATCAGCACCAGGTCGAACTGCTGGCCGTCGATCTGCCAGGCCAGGCCGGACGCGCTGGCGGTATCGGCGATGTCCAGCTTCAACGCCGTGGCGCCTAAAGCGCGCAGCGCGGCCAGGCCCTCCTCGCTGCGCGCGGTGGCCACGACCCGATCACCGGCGGCGCGGTACTGGCGCACGAACTCGAGGCCGATGCCGCGCGAGGCGCCGACGATCAAGACACTGGACGAGGACATCCCAACTCCGATCCGCTTCGATTGCTCTGGCTCGCCCCCATGGCGGCACGCGGCGGCTATTGTGCCGCAGCCCCCAGGCGTGACGCAGCACGTGAAAGCCGCGGGCCGAGTGCCGGGCCGCCCCAAGCCGGCCCGAGTGGCGATGTGCTCGCGGGGCAGTCCCGCGAGCATCGCCGTCCCCTCGGGGGACCGGCCGAGGTACTCCTCGGACGAGGGGCCGTTGTTGTCAGCCCCGCCCCATGTCCTGCAACAAGCTCTTGACCTTGGTGGTGATGATGTCCACCGCCGGTCCGTTGGCGCCGTGCGGCAGGATCACATCGGCATTGCGCTTGGTCGGCTCGATGAACTGCTTGTGCATGGGGCGCACGGTTTCCAGGTACTGGTTCACCACCGATTCGGTGCTGCGGCCGCGCTCCGTGATATCGCGCTGCAGGCGGCGGATGAAGCGCACGTCCGAGGCGGTGTCCACATAGATCTTCAGGGACATCATATTGCGCAGCTTGCTGTCGTAGAGGGCGAACAGACCCTCCACCACGATCACCGGCGCGGGCTTGACGGTGATGGTCTCGCTGGAACGGTTGTCGGCCGCGAAGTCGTACACCGGCATCGCGATCGCCTCGCCCTTGCGCAGCGCGGCCAGGTGCTGGGCCATCAGCGGCCAGTCAAAGGCATCCGGGTGGTCGTAGTTCTGCTGGCGCCGGTCCTCGGGCGCCATATGCGACTGGTCGCGGTAGTAGTCGTCCTGCATCACCACCGCCACGTTCTCCGCCCCGATGGCGGCCAGGACCTGACGCGTCACCGTCGACTTGCCGCTGCCGCTGCCGCCTGCGACACCGATGACAAAGGGCTTGTGGGGAGATTTGGGGGGCATGAGGGAGGCGGTGCGGCAGGAGGGAACGAGTAAGGAGGCTTGCGGATGGGCAAGCGGATGGGCCGATTTTAAGAGGCGCTGAGCGCGCGGCTGCAGAGCGGCGCAAAGCGCTGCGCCCCTCGCTCATCCGGCGGGCAGCTTGTGCATGCAGGCCGCGAACAGCGGCGCCGCGAGCCAGCCGTCCAGCCAGGCCCGCAGCGCGGCCAGCTCCAGCGCCGCAAACCACGCCGGGTCCACCGCGGCGAACTGACGGACAAAGGGAAACACGGCCAGGTCGGTGGCGCAGGGCGTGGCGCCGCCCAGAAAGGGCGCGCGCTGCAGCCGCGCCTCCAGGGGCCGCAGCAGCACGGCCACCGCCCGGTCGCGGTGCTGCGTCGGCGGCACGCCGGTTTCATGCGCGTAGCGCTGCGGGTACTTCCAGCGATCCAGATGCTGCTTGAAGTCGCCGTCGTTGCGCTGCAGCAGCTCGATGTTCTCCGGGGTCTGGGCCCGCGCCCACCCGCCCTGCGCATCGGGCGCCGCCAGGGCCCAGCGCATGATCTCCCAGCTCTCGTCGATCACGCGGCCATCCGGCAGCTGCAGCACCGGCACCGTGGCCTTGGGCGACAAGGCCAGCAGGCTGGGCGGCTTGTCGCGCAAGCTGACCTCCACCGTCTCGAAGGCCCGCCCGGCCTGCAGCAAGGCCATGCGCGCACGCATCGCGTAAGGGCAGCGGCGGAAGGTGTAGAGCCGCGGCAGCAAGGGCGGATCGGCCAGCGCGGTGCCGGGTGTCGGTGGCGGTATCGATGCGTTCAGGGTCATGGCGATGCGTGGCGGCTCACTCGACCCGCAGCACCTCGAATCGCTGGCGGCGCAACGCCACCTGCCCCGCGACCCGAATTTCCACCTCATCCCCCTCCTGCTTGCCCAGCAGGGCCTGGCCCAAGGGCGAGGCAGCGCTGATGACCTGAACGGACGGGCCGCCGCTGCTGCTCAACGACGACAGCTTCATGCTGCCGCCCTCCGGGCCCAGGAACAGTAGCTGCTGCTGCATGTCTTCGGCATCGACCAGGTAGACCAGCGCGCCCAGCTGAATGCCTTGACTGGCCTCGTAGGCGCGTGGCCGGAACTGCTGCCACTGGCCCATCGCCTGGCGGATGGCCTCGGCCCGCCGCGCCTGGCCGGTGGCCAGGTAGGACGCTTCGAGACCCAGGGTGTCGTACTTGTTCTCGGCGATGTTCTCCTCATGCGTCGCCGTCTCATGCGCCGTCCGCGCCCCCTGCTCGGCTTGAAGCAGGTCTTCGGCCAGGCGTTCCAGCACCTGCCGTTGCAGCAAGAATTTATCCATGATGAAAAGCGAGAGATAGAAAAAAGCCGGGCGCTCGAACAAAGGGGGAGCAAGGGCTGGATTGTGAATGGCTCTGCCGGGCCTGATGCCGGCCAATCGTGTCTGCACCCTGGCGCTAACCTGTCGAGTGATGGCAATATGCCGCTACCCTGAGCTCCGGCAAGGCGCAGAAGAGGATGTAACAAGCTGCCGGATTTGCAGGCAAATTTAATACTGGGTAAACGTCCAGATCACTGAAGAAAACTGCTGTGCAGCAAGCACTTAGAAGCGCATACCCGTCCGATGTTATGCAGCCCGTGCCGGTGTTAGGGCGCAGCGCCTGTCTGCCTACAACACGTTAGGCCTCATCTTGCAAGCGTGTCCTAACTGCACTGCCGCGTTGGATCCCGGGGTGTCCGCGTGTGCAAAGTGCGGCGCGTACATTGGGCCAGGGAATAGCTGGGGTTCCAGGCCACGCGAGAGCTACTCGCGTACGACAGCGCGCGTAGCCATCATTCTCTGGCTGTTCAGTTGGCTTTCTCCAGCGGGTCGGGTCGGCGGTCGGCTTGTCTGGGGATGGGAGCTTGCCCTGCATAGCTTCAATCCCTTGCTGCTCGTCCTTCAGCCGCTGGCGTTTCTCGCGGGGTTCACGAACATCGTTTTCGTCGTCCAGGTGTCGCGCGTCGTAAGCTTGCAAGCCCTGTCGCCGTGGGTATCTGCCTGCTTGTCAACTTCGTCGTTCTAGTACAGAGCG
This sequence comes from Burkholderiaceae bacterium, assembly GCA_041920215.1. Lineage (GTDB taxonomy): Bacteria > Pseudomonadota > Gammaproteobacteria > Burkholderiales > Burkholderiaceae_C > JAYRSJ01. The sequence goes on from JAYRSJ010000007.1 coordinate 131,400, forward strand.
CCGCGGCGAAGGGCACCAGTCCGCTAAGCGTGCACGTTTACTCAGTAGCACCGTGGCTGTGGGCCGCGTCGTTCTTGGTTCTGCTTGCAGCTGTGCTCCAGAATGAGACCTAACCCTTCGCTCGATCCGACTCGCATCGGCGAGCCGCCGCTCGCGGCTCAGCTTCAACGTTGACGGGAAGCTTTCGGGCGTCGTCTCCAGCACTACGAATGCCTGCTGCCGCCTGGCTGCCCTTAAAGCCTCACGGAACACGAGGTTTCCGAACCCTTAGGCCAGAAACAAAAAAAGCCAGCCGCCCTCCCAGGCAGCTGGCTTCCATTTCTTCTCCAAGGCGCTGAGCGCATCGCTCAGCCCCTCAACACCGGCAGCCCCTCACGAGCCGCCGCCACGCTTCACATCAGTTCCACGCCGACAGCGGTGGCCTCCCCCCCGCCGATGCACAGCGCGGCCACGCCGCGCTTGAGGCCGCGGTGCTTCAGCGCGCCCAGCAGCGTGACGATGATGCGAGCGCCGGAGGCGCCGATGGGGTGGCCCAGGGCGACGGCGCCGCCGTTGACGTTGACGATCTCGTGCGGCAGCTTGAACTCGGCCATCGCGGCCATCGTGACAGCCGCAAAGGCTTCGTTGACTTCCCACAGATCGACGCTCTTGGCCTCCCAGCCGTTCTTCTTCAGCAGCTTGTCGATCGCACCGACCGGGGCGGTGGTGAACCACTCGGGCGCATTGGCGTGCACCGCGGTGCCGACAATGCGAGCCACCGGCGTCAGGCCCAGCTTGGCGGCATGGCTCTCGCGCATCAGCACCATGGCGGCGGCGCCGTCGCTGATGGAGCTGGAGGTGGCGGCGGTGATGGTGCCGTCCTTCTTGAAGGCGGGCTTCAGGCCGGCGATCTTGTCGAGCTTGGCCTTGAAGGGCTGCTCGTCCTTGTCGAAGACCTGCTCGCCGGTGCGGCCGGCCACGGTCACCGGCGCCATCTCCCAGGCGAAGCTGCCATCGGTGTTGGCGCGCTTGGCGCGCTCAGTGGAGGCCACGGCAAAGGCGTCCTGGGCCTCGCGGCTGAAGGCGTACTTGGCCACGCATGCTTCAGCAAACACGCCCATGGCCTTGCCGCGCTCGTAGGCGTCTTCCAGGCCGTCCAGCGCCATATGGTCGTACATCTGCGTGGCGCCGTACTTGATGCCCTTGCGCGCGAACATCAGGTGCGGGGCATTGGTCATGCTTTCCATGCCGCCGGCGATCAGGATGTCGGCGCTGCCGGCCTTCAGCGTGTCGTGCGCGAACATGGTGGCGCGCATGCCTGCGCCGCACATCTTCGAGAGGGTCACGGCGCCCACCGACTGCGGCAGGCCGGCCTTGAGCACCGCCTGGCGCGCCGGGGCCTGGCCCTGGCCGGCCATCAGGCAGTTGCCGATGAAGGCCTCGTTGATCGCGTCGCCGGGCACGCCGGCGCGCTCGACCGCGGCCTTGATGGCGACGGCCGCGAGTTCCCAGGCCTGCAGGCCGGCGAAATCACCCAGCAGCCCCCCGATGGGCGTGCGGGCGGCTGAGACGATGACGATGGGGTCGGACATGGTGACGCTCCTTCAATGAATTAGCTGATGAATCACTGGATGGGCAGCTCGCGGTGCTCGGGCTCGGCGAGCGCCGGCAGGGCGGGCTTGCCGTCCTTGAGATGGAAGCGCTTGTGCGCCTCGTAGGGAAAAACATCGTGCACATGGCCCTGCTGGATGCGGACCTTGTGGCCCTGCCAGAAATCGGCCTCCAGCAGATCGCCGTGGTGCTTCATGAACACATCGCGCACGCCCGGGTGGCCCAGCAGAAAGGGGCCGAAGGTCTCGGGGAAGACATCGCGCGGGCCGACCTTGTACCAGACCTCGCCGCTCATCTCTTCCTCCTCGTTGCGGGCGGCAGGCACCTTGCGGAAGTTGCAGTCGGTCAGGTACTCGATCTCGTCGTAGTCGTAGAACACCACCTTGCCATGGCGGGTGACGCCGAAGTTCTTCCACAACATGTCGCCAGGGAAGATATTGGCCGCCACCAGGTCCTTGATCGCATTGCCGTACTCGATCACCGCATGCTCCAGCTGGGACGGCGTGGCCTCCTGGATGTAGATGTTCAGCGGCACCATGCGGCGCTCGATATAGACATGCTTGAGGATCAGGTCCTCGCCCTGCTCCTCCAGCAGGCTGGGGCAGAAATGCTTCAGCTCCCGGATCAGCTCTTCCTCGAAGCGGTAGCGCGGGAAGGCCACATTGCTGTACTCCAGCGTGTCGGCCATGCGGCCGACGCGGTCGTGCTGCTTGACCAGCAGGTACTTGCTCTGGATCAGCTCGCGCGTGGTTTCCTTCTGCGCCGGGAAGAAGTCCTTGATCAGCTTGAAGACGAAGGGGTAGCTGGGCAGGTCGAACACCAGCATCACCATGCCCTTGATGCCGGGCGCGATGCGGAACTTGTCGCTGCTGTGGCGCAGGTGGTAGAGGAAGTCGCGGTAGAACAGGTTCTTGCCGTGCTTCTGCAGGCCGATGGCGCTGTAGAGCTCGGCGCGCGGCTTGCGCGGCATCATCGAGCGCAGGAACTGCACATAGGCGCTGGGCACTTCCATATCGACCATGAAGTAGGCGCGCGCGAAGCTGAACAGCATCAGCAGCTCGTCCTCGCCGAACAGGGCCGCATCGATCTCCAGCAGGCCGCGCTCGTTGTGCAGTATCGGCAGCGCGAACGGCGTCTCGGTGAAGCCGTTGATGATCTTGCCGACCAGGTAGGCGCCCTTGTTGCGGTAGAACAGCGAGGACAGCACCTGGATCTGGAAATTGGTGCGCCAGCGGAACAGGCCCAGCTCCTTCTGCACCGCGCCGAGCACGCAGTCCACATCGCGGCCCAGGTCCTCGAACTCGCGCTCCAGCTGGAAGTTCCAGATGATGCGCATCAGGGTCTCGCGCATGGTCTCGCGGCTGGGGTAGTAGCAGCGGTAGGTGGGCTTGGCGGCCGGCTCCTCGTTCTCGATGTACTCGGTCGAGACGGCCGGGCGCACGAAGATGAAGTCGTTGTGGAAGTAGCTGTGGTGCAGGATGCGGGTGCAGACCGAGTTGAAGAAGGTCTCGGCCAGCTCGGGCTGGTGGTGGTCGGTCAAGAGGCCGATGTAGTGCAGCTTGACCTGCTGCCACACCTCCATCGGCAGGCGGCTGGTCTGGAAGCGCTGCTCCAGCATCGCGATGCCTTCGTCCACCCGCAGATCGTAGAACTCGATGCGCTCGCGCTGGGCACGCTGCTGGCCATGCCAGTCGCCGCGCTCGAAGCGCTTCTTGGCCTCGGCCGTGGTCGCACGGAACAGGCGGTAATGGCGGTTGAAGCCGCCCAGCATGGCCTGCGCGATCTCGAAGGCGCGCGAATCGGTCAGCTTCTGCGGAAACATCGTCGTCGCGCCCCCTGCCCGGTCCTGAAACCTAGCCCAGATAGCGGCGCTTGACCGCCGCCAGCGCAGCCCGGAAGGCCGGCTCCACCTGCTCGGGCGCGCCGGCGGTGATCTTCAGATCCTCCAGCAGACCGTTGTGCAGACCATAGACCCAGCCGTGCACCACCACCTCCTGGCCGCGCGCCCAGGCGTCCTGCACCACGGTCGTGCGGCAGGCGTTGCGGGCCTGCTCCAGCACATTGAGCTCGCACAGCGCGTCGACGCGGCGCGCCTCGGCCACAGTCTGCAGCCAGTCCAGATGGTCGTTGCGCACATCCTGCACATGGCGGATCCAGTTGGAGACCAGGCCCACCCGTGCATCGGTCAGCGCGGCGCGCACGCCGCCGCAATTGCTGTGGCCGACCACGATGATGTGCTTGACCTTCAGATGGTCGACCGCGAACTGCATCACCGAGAGGCAGTTCAGGTCCGAATGCACGACCACATTGGCCACATTGCGATGCACGAACAGCTCGCCCGGCATCAGATCCACCAGTTCGTTGGCCGGCACGCGGCTGTCGGCGCAGCCTATCCACAGATACTGGGGCGTCTGCTGCTTGAGCAGGCGCGAGAAAAAGCCCGGCTCCCGCCTTTCGGTCTCGGCCGCCCAGTGCTTGTTGCTGTCCAGCAGCTCTTGCAGTTCGGTGCTCATGGCTGAATTGTCGCCGCGGCTCACATGGTCTCGGAGAAAAGCTCCCGGCCGATCAGCATGCGACGGATCTCGGAGGTGCCGGCGCCGATTTCATACAGCTTGGCATCGCGCCACAGCCGGCCCAGCGGGTACTCGTTGATATAGCCGTTGCCGCCGAAGATCTGCACGCCCTCGCCGGCCATCCAGGTGGCCTTCTCGGCGCACCACAGGATCACCGAGGCGCAGTCCTTGCGCACCTGGCGCACATGCTCGCTGCCGAGCAGGTCCAGGTTCTTGGCCACCGTGTAGGCGAAGCTGCGGCCGGCCTGCAGCACGGTGTACATATCGGCGACCTTGCCCTGGATCAGCTGGAACTCGCCGATGCTCTGGCCGAACTGCTTGCGGTCGTGGATGTAGGGGATCACGTTGTCCATCACGCTTTGCATGATGCCCAACGGGCCGCCGGTCAGCACCGCACGCTCATAGTCCAGGCCCGACATCAGCACCTTGGCGCCCATATTCAGGCCGCCCAGCACGTTCTCGGCCGGCACCTCGACGTTCTGGAACACCAGCTCGCCGGTGTGCGAGCCGCGCATGCCCAGCTTGTCGAGCTTCTGCGCGATGCTGAAACCCTTCATGCCCTTCTCGATCAGGAAGGCGGTGACGCCGCGCGCGCCCAGCTCGGGCTCGGTCTTGGCATAGACCACCAGGGTGTCGGCATCGGGGCCGTTGGTGATCCACATCTTGTTGCCGTTGAGCAGGTAGTAGCCGCCCTTGTCCTCGGCCTTGAGCTTCATCGAGATGACGTCGGAGCCGGCGCCCGGCTCGCTCATCGCCAGCGCGCCGACATGCTCGCCGCTGATCAGCTTGGGCAGGTATTTGGCGCGCTGCGCCTCGCTGCCGTTGCGCTTGATCTGGTTGACGCAGAGATTGCTGTGCGCGCCATAGGAGAGGCCCACCGAGGCGCTGGCGCGGCTGATCTCCTCCATGGCGATCATATGGGCCAGATAGCCCATGTTCGCGCCGCCGTACTCCTCGCCGACGGTGATGCCCAGCACGCCCAGATCGCCCATCTTGCGCCACAGATCCATGGGGAACTGGTCGCTGTGATCGATCTCGGCCGCGCGCGGCGCGATTTCTTGCTGGGCAAAGTCGCGCACCGCATCGCGCAAGGCGTCGATGTCCTCACCGAGTTGGAAATTCAGGCCGGGCAGTTGGCTCATCACGGGTCTCCTAAGGATCTAAGAATGTATGGATTGCTTCGTCGCTGGCGCGCGCCTCAGGCCTTGAGCCCGTCGCGCCCCAGCACGGTCATCACGGTGGCGTTCATCGTCGCCACCAGCTTGTGCTCGCCGCCGGGCTCGGCCTGGCCATAAGCACGACCGTCGACGACGGTGATGGTACGGCCGGCCTTGAGCACCTGGCCCTCGAAACGGAACAGCGGGCCGCGCGCGGGCGACAGCAGATTGATCTTGAATTCCACGGTCAGCACCGCCGCGTCGGCCGGCATCAGGCTGTAGGCCGCATAGCCGCAGGCCGAGTCCAGCGCGGTCGAGACGATGCCCGCGTGCAGAAAGCCATGCTGCTGGCACAGCTCGCGGCGGTGCCGCATCGTGATCACGACCCAGCCCGCCGCCACATCGTCCAGCTGGGCACCCAGGGTCTGCATCACCGCCTGGCGCGCGAAGGAGTCACGCACCCGCTGGGCGAATTGCTCGTCGGCTGGCCGCATGCCGTCTCCTGGGTTGATATTACGTTTACGTAAACGTCAATTGTAAGGGGCTGCCGCGCTGCGCTGCAGCACGCAACATTACCTAAGTGCAGACACCGATCCGGCGCTGCTCTGCGGCGCCGAAAACACAGAGACGTTGGCGCTGGCCTTGCCCTGTGGCATTGTCGGAAACATAAAGCAACAAGTCCCCCAAGACATTGGAGACATCGATGAACAACAAGGTCTGGTCCTTCAAGCAGCGCATCGCCATGCTGGTGCTGACCGCCATCCTGGGCGTGATCGCCATGGTGGGCATCACCGCCTATCAGTCCTACCAGGAGCTGCTCAGCGGGCGCCGCGAGGCGCTGCAGTCGGCGGTGGAATCGGTGCATAGGGCGGTGGTGGGCTACCAGGAGCTGGCCGCCAGCGGCAAGCTCAGCCAAGAGGCCGCGCAGGCCGCCGCCAAGGAGGTGGTGCGCATGGCCCGCTTCGGCGGCAAGGACGGCAAGGCCGAGTACTTCTATGCCTGGACCCTGGACGGGGTCAGCGTGATGCACCCGATTCGCCTGGAATGGGCGGGCCAGAACATGTCGGAGAAGCTCAAGGACGGCCAGGGCCGTTTCACGCTGAAGGACATGGTGGCCGGCCTGCGCGCCCAGGGCGGCGAGTCCGCCTTCGTCGACACCAACTTCCCGCGCCCCGGCAAGACCGAGGCGGTGCCCAAGCTGCAGTATGTGATCACCGTGCCGGGCTGGAACTGGATGGTTGGATCGGGCCTGTATATGGACGATATCAATGCCCTGGTCTGGCAGTCGCTGTTCTCGCGCATCGGCCTGGGTCTGGGCGTGCTGCTGGTGGTGGGCGTGGTGGCGGCCGCGGTCGTCAAGAGCGTGCTGGGGCAGTTGGGCGGCGAGCCCGGCGATGCGATGCAGGCCATGCAGGCGGTGGCGGCCGGCGATCTCAGCATCAAGCTCAGGGCCGGCAATCCGGCCAGCCTGATGGGCCAGCTGCAGGCCATGGTCGACTCGCTGCGCCAGACCGTCGGTCAGGTGCGTGGCGCCACCGACTCGATCACCACCGCGGCCTCCGAGATCGCCCAGGGCAACCACGACCTCTCGGCCCGCACCGAGCAGACCGCCTCCAATCTGCAGCAGACCGCCAGCTCGATGGAGGAGATGAATGGCGCGGTCTCGCAATCGGCCGACACCGCCCGCCAGGCCAATCAGCTGGCCGTCTCCGCAGCCCAGGCCGCGCAGAAGGGCGGTCAGGTGGTCGAGCAGGTGGTCAACAGCATGCAGAGCATCACCAACAGCTCCAAGCGCATCGGCGACATCATCGGCGTGATCGACGGCATCGCCTTCCAGACCAATATCCTGGCGCTGAACGCGGCGGTGGAAGCCGCGCGGGCCGGCGAGCAGGGCCGCGGCTTTGCGGTGGTGGCCGGCGAGGTGCGCAGCCTGGCGCAGCGCAGCGCCGAGGCGGCCCGCGAGATCAAGGGCCTGATCCAGACCTCGGTGGGCAATGTGGAGCAAGGCGCCCATCTGGTCGAGGAGACCGGCCGCGCGATGCAGGAGATCGTCGCCTCGGTGCGCCGGGTCTCGGACCTGATCGGCGAGATCGCCGCCGCCTCCAGCGAGCAGAGCGACGGCATCGGCCAGGTCAACCAGGCGATCAACCAGCTCGACCAGATGACCCAGCAGAACGCCGCCCTGGTCGAGCAGAGCGCCGCCGCCGCCCAGTCCATGCGCGAGCAGTCGCAGCGCCTGGCCGAGCTGGTGGCCGCCTTCAGACTGGCCTGAGGCCGGCTACAGAAAGCGCTCCAGGATGCGCCGCGAGGCGCGATCCAGCGCGAAGCGGTCGCGCAGCTGGAACTGCACGCCATGGCTGGCGGTGATCAGCAGCCGGCCCTCGCCGAGGCGGCGGATGTCTTCCTCGGTCTTCAGGATGAAGTCGGTCTCGCCACGGTCGGTCTGCACGGTCCACTGGCTGGGCGTCGAGAAGGTCGAAACCTTCAGGATGCGCTGCAGCTCGGGCTGGAACTCGCGTGCCGCCAGCTCCTCGCGCAAGAGGCTGCGCACCGGCTCGGGCAGCTCAGCCAGCTGGGCCACCCAGGCCAGTTCGTGACCGTCGGCGCCGACCAGCGAGATGCCGGCCTCGGGCGCCGAGATCGGATGGGCGCGCACCGGATTCACCGGCAGCAGGCCTGCCGCCGTCTGCAGCTGTAGGCGGCCGAAGGCATCGCGACTCAGCAAGGGATGATGGAGGGACTGTGGCTCGCTCATGCGTTCACCGTGTGGGCATTCGGGTTGGACGGATTCAGCGGCAGCTCGTCCTCGGCGTCGACACGCCGCGCCTGGGCCTCGTAGAGCCGCCAGTAGGCGCCCTGCTTGGCCATCAGCGCCTCGTGCGGGCCGACCTCGACGACCTGGCCGCGGTCCATCACGACCAGACGGTCGGCCTTGCGCAGCGTCGAGAGCCGGTGGGCAATGGCGATCGTCGTGCGGCCCTGCACCAGATTGTCCAGCGCCTTCTGGATCTCCTTCTCGGTCTCGGTATCGACCGAGGAAGTGGCCTCGTCCAGGATCAGCACGCGCGGGTCGATCAGCAGTGCGCGGGCGATCGAGATGCGCTGGCGCTCGCCGCCCGACAGGCCCTGGCCACGCTCGCCCACCAGCGAGTCGTAGCCATGCGGCAGGCGCAGGATGAACTCATGCGCATGGGCGGCACGGGCCGCCGCGACGATCTCCTCGCGCGTCGCCTCGGGCTTGCCGTAGGCGATGTTCTCGGCGATGGTGCCGAAGAACAGGAAGGGCTCCTGCAGCACCAGGCCGATATGGCGGCGGTAGTCGGCCACGCCGATACGCCGCAGGTCCACGCCATCGATCTTGATCGCGCCCTCGCTGACGTCGTAGAAGCGGCAGATCAGATTGACCAGGGTGCTCTTGCCCGAGCCGCTATGGCCCACCAGGCCGATCATCTCGCCCGGCCGGATGTCCAGCGACAGCCCCCGTATCACCGCGCGGTTGCCGTAGCGGAAGCCGATGTCCTCGATCGTGATGCCGCCCTGCACCTTGTCCAGGCGCTGCGGATGCGCCGGCTCGGGCACATTGCTCTGGTGATCGAGGATGTCGAAGATGCGCTTGGCGCCGGCGGCGGCCTTCTGGGTCACCGAGACGATGCGGCTCATCGAATCGAGCCTCCCGTAGAAGCGGCCGATATAGGCGATGAAGGCGGTCAGCACGCCGACGGTGATGTCGCCATCGGCCACCAGATAGATGCCGAAGGCCCAGACCACCAGCAGGCCCATCTCGGTCAGCAGCGAGACGGTGGGGGTGAACAGGCTCCAGGTCTTGTTGAGCTTGTCGTTGACCGCCAGATTGTGGGCATTGGCCTCGCGAAAGCGCTGCGCCTCGCGCTTCTCCTGGGCAAAGGCCTTGACCACCCGCACGCCGGGAATGGTGTCGGCCAGCACGCTGGTGACCTCACCCCAGACCCGGTCGATCTTCTCGAAGCCGGTGCGCAGCCGGTCGCGCACCAGATGGATCATCCAAGCGATGAAGGGCAGCGGCAGCAGCGTGGCCAGGGCCAGCCAGGGGTTGATCGAGAAGAGGATGACGGCCGTCATCAGCAGCATCAGCACATCGGTGATGAAGTCCAGCGCATGCAGCGACAGGAAGACGCTGATGCGGTCGGTCTCGGAGCCGATGCGCGCCATCAGATCGCCGGTGCGCTTGGAGCCGAAATACTCCAGCGACAGCGACAGCAGATGCTCGAAGGTGCTGGTGCGCAGATCGGCCGCGATGCGCTCGGAGGCCAGCGCCAGGATATAGGTCTTGGCCCAGCCCAGGCCCCAGGACAGCAGGGCCGCGCCCAGCAGGCCGCTCAGGTAGAGGCCCACCAGCCAGGGGTCGATGCGCTGCCCGTTCTGGAAGGGAATCAGCACCTTGTCCATCAGCGGCATGGTCATATAGGGCGCCACCAGGGTGGCGGCCGTGGACCCCAGCATCAGCGCAAAACCCAGCAGCAGCTGGCCCTGGTAGGGCCGGGCAAAGCGGCCCAGGCGCAGCAGCACCCAGGTCGAGGGCGGGGTATGCAGCTCACGGGCGCAGTTGGGGCAGGCCTCGCTGTCGGTCGGCAGCACCGCATGGCAGCTGGGGCAGAGCTGCAACTCCTCGCCCTCGGCCGCGGTCTGGCCCTCCTGGACGAGGCGCTCGAACTGCTCCTGCCAGCGCTGCACCTGCAGCTGGATGCGCAGGGTATGGCGCCACAGGGCCAGGCGTTGCCGGGCATCGTGCAGCTCCAGAAAGCCCAGACCGCCCTGGTCGTGCAGCTGCAGACGCAGACCCGGATGCAGCGGCCATTCCTGCCAGCGGCGGTCACCGGCATCCCAGGCCGCCAGGCGCTGGCCGGTCAGCACCAGCAGGCTGCGGCCAAAGCGCCCCTGGCCGTCCAGGTCAACCTCCAGCGTGGCTGCCACGTTCTCCCCTGGCCCGAGACGGGCCGTCCAGGCGGCCAGTTCCGGATGCGGGTCCGTTGTCACGACAGGAGTTTGATGCTGCATTGTTTTTCGCTCAGAAACCGGCGCGAGGCGCAGACCGCAGGTCGGCGCTGCCGGGCAGCGATTCTCCCCGATCCGCGCCGGCCGCAACGCTGCGGCCTTGCATTTCGCAAGAGCAGCCACTCACCCCCGCAGTGCCGGAGCCGGCGACTGCGCGCACAATTCAGCCCTGCGTCCAACGCCTGCCAGCCCCAACCATCCCATGCCTGAACATCAAGACATTGCCCTGCTGCGCGTCAACTACCTGCGTGGCCCGAATATGTGGACCTACCGGCCGGTACTGGAGGTCTGGCTGGATCTGGGGCCGCTGGAGGACCACCCCTCCAACACCCTGCCCGGCTTCACCGAGCGCCTGACCCAGCGCCTGCCGGCCCTGATTGAGCATCACTGCGGCGTCGGCGAGCGCGGCGGCTTTCTGCAGCGGCTGCAGGAGGGCACCTGGATGGGCCATGTGCTGGAGCATGTGGTGATCGAGCTGCTGAACCTCGCCGGCATGCCCACCGGCTTCGGCCAGACCCGCAGCACCTCGCAGCGCGGCGTCTACCGCATGGTCTTCCGCGCCCGCGACGAGCAGGTGGCCCGTGCGGCGCTGGCCGAGGGCCATGCGTTGCTGATGGCGACCATCAACGCCCGCGACTTCGATGTGGCGGCCGCGGTGCAGCGCCTGCGCGACACGCTGGACGACTGCTATCTGGGCCCGTCCACCGCGGCCATCGTCGCCGCCGCCACCGACCGCCGCATTCCGCACATCCGCCTCAACGACGGCAATCTGGTGCAGCTGGGCCATGGCGCCCGCCAGCGCCGCATCTGGACCGCCGAAACCGATATGACCAGCGCCATTGCCGAGAGCATTGCTGGCGACAAGGACCTGACCAAGTCTTTGCTGAAGGCGGTGGGCGTGCCGGTGCCCGAGGGTCAGGCGGTCAAGAGCGCCGCCGCGGCCTGGGATGCGGCCCAGGACATCGGCTTGCCGGTGGTGGTCAAGCCCTCGGATGCCAACCACGGTCGCGGCGTCACGCTGGACCTGCGCACGCAGGCAGACATCGCGGCCGCCTTCGAGCTGGCCGAGAAGGAAGGCTCGGAGGTGCTGGTCGAGCGCCATGTGCCCGGCATGGAACACCGCCTGCTGGTGGTCGGCGGCCAGCTGGTCGCGGCGGCCCGCGGCGAGGAGGCCTGGATCAGCGGCGACGACAGGCATTCGGTGCGCGAGCTGATCGACCTGCAGATCAACACCGACCCGCGCCGGGGCCTGACCGAGGAGTTCCCGCTCAACCGCATCAATATCGACGAGGATCCGGTGGTGGCCCTGGACCTGCAGCGCCAGGGGCTGAGCGCCGACAGCATTCCCGCCGCCGGCCAGCGGGTGCTGATCCAGCGCAACGGCAATGTGGCCAATGACTGCACCGAGCTGGTCCATCCCGAGGTCGCCCATGCGGTCTCGCTGGCCGCCCGCACCATAGGCCTGGACATTGCCGGCGTCGATCTGGTCAGCACCGACATCTCGCGCCCGCTGGCCGAGACCGGGGGGGCCATCGTCGAAGTCAATGCCGGCCCGGGCCTGCTGATGCATCTGAAGCCGGCCACCGGCAAGGCCCAGCCGGTCGGCCAGGCCATCATCGACCATCTGTTCGCGCCCGAGGAAAGCGGCCGCGTCCCCATCGTCGGCATCACCGCCGGCAGCGGCGGTGCCCAGCTGGCCCGCATGGTGGCCTGGCTGCTGCACCTCAACGGCCGCCAGGTCGGCCTGGCCTGCGAGCAGGGCCTGTTCCTGGGCAACCGGCGCGTCGAGTCGCGGCCCTGCGCCGACTGGGCCAGCACCCACCGCCTGCTGATGAACCGCAGCGTGGACGCGGTGGTGGCCGAGAACGGCGCCCGCGCCATTCTCGAACATGGCCTGGCCTATGACCGCTGCCAGGTCGGCGTGGTCACCGATATGGAGGCTCTGGGCCAGCTCGACGATCACGATGTGCTCGACGAGGGCCGCCTCTACAAGGTGCTGCGCACCCAGGTCGACGTGGTGCTGGACCAGGGTGCCGCGGTGCTGAATGCCGGCCACCCGCGCCTGGTCGAGATGGCCGAGCTCAGCGACGGCGAGGTGATCTTCTACGCCAGCGAGGCCGGCAATGCCGCGGTGGCCGAACACCGCGCCAAGGGCGGCCGGGCGGTGCTGCTGTCCGGCGGCGCCGCGCTGCTGGCACAGGGCGCCTCGGAGACGCCCTGCGTCAATGTCGAGGCCCTGCTCAGCCGCTTTGCCGCCAGCGGCCAGCCCTGCAGCGCCGAGACGGTGCTGGCCACCATCGCCACGGCCTGGGCCATGGCCATACCGGCCGAGCTGATCGCCGCCGGCCTCGACACCTTTGTGCCAGGCAAGGCCTGAGCCCGAGCAACCCAGCCTCAGAACAAGAGCGAAGCCCATGCAAGTCTCCCGTATACGCGCCCTGCGCGGCCCCAACCGCTGGAGCCGCCACACCGCCATCGAGGCGGTGGTCAGCTGTGCCGACGCCGAGCAGGCCCTGGCCGACCGCAGCGGTTTTGAAGCCCGGCTGCGGGCGCTGTTTCCCGGCATCGGCGCGCTGCGCTCGCGCGGCGCGGTCGAGACGCCGCTGCCGCTGGCCAAGCTGCTGGAGCAGGCCGCCCTGGCCCTGCAGGCCCAGGCCGGCTGCCCGGTGACCTTCAGCCATACCCATGCCACACGCGAGGCCGGCACCTACCAGGTGGTGGTCGAGTACAGCGAGGAGGATGTGGGCCGCGCCGCCTTCGAGGCCGCCGAGCAACTGCTGCTGGCGGCGCTGAACGGTGGCGAGTTCGATGCCGCCGCGGTGATCGCCCGGCTGCGCGAGACCGACGAGGACATACGCCTGGGCCCCTCGACCGGCTCCATCGTCGACGCGGCCGTCGCACGCGGCATCCCCTACCGCCGCCTGACCCAGGGCAGCCTGGTGCAGTTCGGCTGGGGCGCCAAGCAGCGCCGCATCTGGGCCGCCGAGGTCGACAACACCAGCGCCGTCTCCGAATCCATCGCCCAGGACAAGGACCTCTCCAAGCGCCTGCTGGAGGCCGCCGGGGTGCCGGTGCCCACCGGCGCGCCGGTCAGCACGGTGGACGAGGCCTGGGACGTCGCGCAGCGCATCGGCCTGCCGGTGGTGGTCAAGCCCCTGGACGGCAACCAGGGCAAGGGCGTCACCGTCAATGTGGCCACCCGCGAGCATCTGGAGATCGCCTACAAGGCCGCCGACGAGATCGGCACGGTGATGGTCGAGAAGTTCCTGCCCGGCAGCGACTACCGCCTGCTGGTGGTCGGCGACAAGCTGGTGGCAGCGGCGCGGCGTGACCCGCCGCATGTGATCGGCGACGGCGTGCACACGGTCAAGCAGCTGGTCGACATCGTCAACGCCGACCCCAAGCGCGGCGACGGCCATGCCACCGCATTGACCAAGATCCGTTTCGACGATATCGCGGTGGCGCGTCTGGCCCTGCAAGACCTGACCCCCGACTCGGTGCCGGAGATGGGCCGCCGCGTGGTGCTGCGCAACAACGCCAATCTGAGCACCGGCGGCACCGCCACCGATGTGACCGACGATGTGCATCCGGAGGTGGCCGCCCGCGCGGTCGCGGCGGCCCAGGTGGTGGGCCTGCATGTCTGCGGCGTCGATGTGGTGGCCGAGAGCGTGCTGCGGCCGCTGGAGGAGCAGAGCGGCGGCGTGGTCGAGGTCAATGCCGCGCCGGGCCTGCGCATGCATCTGGCGCCCTCCTACGGCAAGGGCCGGGCGGTCGGCGAGGCGATCATCGGCCATCTGTTCGGCCAGAGCCACAAGGGCGAGGACGGCCGCATTCCGGTCGTCGCGGTGACCGGCACCAATGGCAAGACCACCACCAGCCGCCTGATGGCGCATCTGTTCGCCACCTGCGGCCTGCGGGTCGGAATGACCAATACCGACGGCGTCTATGTCGACGGCCGCCAGATCGACAGCGGCGACTGCTCGGGCCCCAAGAGTGCCCGCAACGTGCTGATGCATCCCGATGTGGAGGCGGCCGTGTTCGAGACCGCCCGCGGTGGCGTGCTGCGCGAGGGTCTGGGCTTCGACCGCTGCCAGGTCGCGGTGGTCACCAACCTCGGCGCCGGCGACCATCTGGGCATGAACTTCCTGGACACCGTCGAGGATCTGGCCCTGGTCAAGCGGGTGATCGTGCAGAACGTGGCGCCCGGCGGCTATGCGGTGCTCAATGCCGCCGATCCGCTGGTGGCCGAGATGGCCGCGGTCTGCCCGGGCCAGGTGATCTTCTTCGCCGCGGATCGCCACCACCCGCTGATGGTGGCGCACCGCGCCCAGGGCAAGCGCTGCGTCTTCGTCGACGGCGACAGCCTGGTGGCGGCCCAGGGCAGCTGGCGCGAAAGCATCGCGCTGCGCGACATCCCGATCACCCGCAACGGCAGCATCGGCTTCCAGGTCGAGAACGCGATGGCCGCGATGGCCGCCGCCTGGGGCGTGGGGCTGGACTGGGACACGATACAGCGCGGCATGGGCAGCTTTGCCAACGATGCCGACAACGCGCCCGGCCGCTTCAATGTGATGGACTACCGCGGCGCCACCGTGATCGCCGATTACGGCCACAACGCCGACGCGATGCATGCCCTGGTGGCCGCGGTCGAGGCCCTGCCGGCGCGGCAGCGCTCGGTGGTGATCAGCGGCGCTGGCGACCGCCGCGACGAGGACATCCGCATCCAGACCCGCATCCTCGGCCAGGCCTTCGACCGCGTCGTGCTGTTCGAGGACGCCTGCCAGCGCGGCCGTGCCGATGGCGAGGTGCTGGCCCTGCTGCGCGAGGGCCTGCAGGGCGCTGAACGGGTCAAGGAGGTGGTCGAGATCCGCGGCGAGTTCATCGCGATCGACACCGCTCTGGCCCAGCTGCAGCCCGGCGATGTCTGCCTGGTGCTGGTGGACCAGGTCGAGGAAGCCCTGGCGCATCTGGCCAAGAAGGTGGCCGAGGGCTGAGCGCCGCCCTGCCCAAGCCAAGCACAAGGGCCGTCTGCGTCAAGACGGCCCTTTTCTTTTGCTTCAGCAAAAGCCCTCCACTTCGGCTAGGCTGGCCGATCAAGACCTGACCCCTCCCGGGTGGCCCTTCCCCTACCAGCCCAGGCCGGCTGGCACGACCGGAGACAAGCGCATGCAAGACACCGACCTGGCCTGGCAGCAGGCTCGCCGAGCCAACTGGCGCGACGCCGACCGGATGATGCTGGTGGCTATCGCGCTGCAGACCGTGCTGGCCCTGGTGCTGGGCTGGCAATGGGGCCAGAGCGGCACCGCCTGGCTGGTGGGGCTGCCGCTGCTGGGCGCTGCCCTGCTGCTGTTCTTCACCGCCGGCGGCAGTGCCCTGGCGGCGCATGGCATGGCGATGATCACGATGGCCCTGGTGGCCCTGCATATCCAGCTGGCGCGCGGCATGCTGGAGTTCCATTTCGGCGTGTTCGTCGCCCTCGCCTTCCTGCTGGTCTATCGTCACTGGGCGCCCATCGTCACCGGCGCCGCGGTGATCGCGGTGCACCACGTGCTTTTCGATCGGCTGCAGCTCGGCGGTGCCGGCGTCTACTGCCTGACCGAGCCAGACTTCGGCCGGGTGATGATCCACGCCGGCTATGTGGTGGTGCAGACCGCCTTCCAGACGGTGGTGGCGCTGGGCATGCACCGGCGGCTGCGCGAACAGGTGGAGCTGGAGCAGATGGTGCATCTGCTGGACCACGACGGCCAGATTCATCTCGCCCAGGCCCGTCAGGCCGCCAGCCAGGGCACCGCGCTGCTGCTGAACAGTGCGCTGGAGCGCATCAGCGGCGCCGTCGCCCAGGTGCAGACCGCGGCCCAGAGCATAGGCACGGCCAGCGCCGAGATCGCCTCCGGCAACCAGGATCTGTCCGAGCGCACCGAGAAGATGGCAGCCAGCCTGCAGCAGACCTCGTCCTCGATGGACCAGCTGACCGGCGCGGTCGGCGCGATGGCCGGCTCGGCGCGCGAGGCCAACACGCTGGCCGAGAGCGCCAACCAGGCCGCGCTCAAGGGCGGTGCCGTGGTCGGCCAGGTGGTGCAGACCATGCAGGCCATCGACACCAGTGCCAAGAAGATTGCCGACATCATCGGCCTGATCGACGGCATCGCTTTCCAGACCAATATCCTGGCGCTCAACGCAGCGGTGGAGGCCGCACGTGCCGGAGAGCAGGGCAAGGGCTTTGCGGTGGTGGCCAGCGAGGTGCGCCATCTGGCGCAGCGCTCGGCGCAAGCGGCACGCGATATCAAGGCCCTGATCGGTACCTCGGTCGAGCAGGTGGCCCAGGGCGCCGACCTGGTGCAGAGCGCCGGCAACTCGATGCAGGAGATCGAGACGGCCGTGCAAAGGGTGGCGGCCCTGATCGCAGGCATCGCCGGTTCCTCGGCCGAGCAAAGCCGCGAGATCGCCCGGGTCAACCAGGCCATCAGCCAGCTGGACCAGGTCACGCAGCAGAACGCCGCCCTGGTCGAGCAGTCGGCCGCGGCGGCCGAAAGCCTGCGCGAGCAGGCACAGCGGCTCAACGCCTCGACCGGCGTGTTCCGCGCCTGAGGCCGGTCGCCGCAGCCGCCGGCTCTGTGTGAAACTGCGGCTCCTGGAGGAATGCCCGGTGTCCGATCTGCGCCTGACCCTGCCGCGCGCCAGCCTGCTGGCCCTGCTCTCGACCTTGCTGCTCAGCGCCTGCGGTGGCGGTGGCGGCGCTGAGGGCCCGGCCCCGCCGCCGGCGCAGCTGCCGCCGCTGAGCAGCCGCTGCGAGACCGGCTCGGTGGCCCGTGTGGCCATCGAAGCCAGCCCCCGCCAGGGCCGCAATACCGAACTGGCCCTGCTGTCCTGCGGCGGCCCGCTGAGTGCGCCACGCTGGACGCAGTCGGGCGGCGCAGCGCTGAACCCGCTGTCGGCCCGCTCCTTCGCCCTCACGGTGGAGCCGGCCAGCGCCGGGCCCTATCGCTTCAGCGTCGCCTTCAACGACAGCCAGGGCCGTGCGCACAGCGGCCAGCTCGAGTTCAGCGCCCAGCCTGCCGCCGAGCCGGCGCTGACGCTGCGCGGCGAGCCCTCGGTCTACAGCGGGGGGCGCTTCTCGTTGCGCGCCTGGTGGCCGGACCTGGACGCCGGCCAGCTCGACAGCGCCCGTCTCAGCTGGACTCAGCTGGAGGGGCCGGCGCTGGACCTGACGGCCGAGACCGGCTGGCGTCTGGTGCTGCAGGCTCCCACGGTGGGCAGCGACAGCCTGCTGCGCCTGCGCGCCACCGCCACGCTGGCCGACGGCAGCCGCCGCAGCGGCGAGTTCAGCCTGCTGATCCAGGCCCTGCCGGCTGCGCCGGTCAACCAGCTCTTCAAGGGCAGCAATGCCGCCAGCCGGGTCTACCCCTGGCTGGCCGGCGGCCCGCATGCACCGGCCCTGGCCGAGTGCATCTACAGCC
The DNA here is from genome assembly GCA_041920215.1 of Burkholderiaceae bacterium. Classification (GTDB taxonomy): domain Bacteria; phylum Pseudomonadota; class Gammaproteobacteria; order Burkholderiales; family Burkholderiaceae_C; genus JAYRSJ01. The sequence goes on from JAYRSJ010000007.1 coordinate 149,208, forward strand.
CGCAGATCTCCTGGAGCAACCCCAACAACCTGTGCACGCTGGGCCGGCTGCCGCTGCTGGGCCAGGCCAACCCGGGCGCCGTGCCGACGGTGGAGCAGATCATGCAGCGGGTGCTGGTCTCCAATGACTGGATGGCCGAGGTGTTCGAGCAGTTCCTGCGCGAGGAGGACACGCACGGCGATTACCGCCGCATGCTGGCCAGCGTCACCGCGGTGGTGATAGGCGGACGGGTGCGGCCGGCCTTCTACTGGAACACCACCGGCGCGATCTACCTGGACGGTGCCTATCTGTGGCTGACGCCCGAGCAGCGCGACACGCTCAGCGAGGCCCCCGACCCGCGCAGCGACTATGGTGCCCTGCTCGGCTATGCCATGCCCTGGCGCTACACGCTGGACAACCGCCATGCCACCGACAGCCTGGCCGTGGTCGAGCGGCGCAGCCGCACGCTGGCCCAGATCCGCTACGAGCTGGGCCGCCTGCTCTACCACGAGCTGGCCCATGCGGCCGATTTCCTGCCGCCGCGGGTGCATGGCCAACTGGCCGGCGGCCTGTATGTCTATCAGGCCAGCCCGACGCTGACCGCCTCGCAGAACCTGCAGCTGCAGCTGCCCTTCTTCTCCCAGGAGATGAAGCGCCTGGCCGATGTGCTGTCCTTCGGCGCCACGCCCACGGCCCAGCAGATCGCCTACACGCCCAGCGACATCGTGCAGTTCTTCAGCCAGGACCGCGTCAACGACGACTACAGTTACAGCATCCCCGAGGGCGCGACCTTCTCGCGCGAGGACACGGCCATGCTGCTGGAGGAAGCGATGATGCAGCTGCGCTATGGCGTGATGCGCGATGTCGCCGTCACCGACAAGCTGCCGGCCGGCGGCAACAGCGCCGACCTGATCGTCAGCTGGGGCCAGCGCGGCCGCATCGGCGAGGCCGCGATCAAGCCGCGTCTGCAGCTGGTGCTGGCCGAGCTGATGCCCTGGGTGGAGAGCAGCCTGGTCGCCCAGCTGCGCGCACCGCAGCCGCTGCGCAGCGGAATTAGCTGGGGCGCCAACCTCGACCTCAGCGGCACCGGCGGCAGCCAGCCACTGAGCGCCCAGGCCCGCTTCAACGAGGAACAGCAGACCACCGCCGAGCTGCGCCGCCGCGCACGGGCCCTGCAGGCGCGCTAGACGGGCATTCAGCGAACATTCTGCGCTCGGAGCAGGCTGGCTGAGGGGCTGACCGTATCATCGGCAGCCCGCCATCCATCGCCCCCTGCCCCACCGATGAGTGCCCAGCCTGCCCGCGTCCCTAGCCTGCCCCCCGACGACCCCTGGCGTGCCCTGGTGCACGACGAGGTGCATGCCCGGCCGCCGGCACGCATCCGCCTGCCGGCCCTGGTCACCATGGTGGCGGTGCTCAACGAGGGCGTGGACCGGGCCAGCGAATGGGCCCATCTGAGGCGACTGCCCGAGCAGCAAGACCTGTCCCTGCAGGCGCTGCAGGGCAACTTCCTGCGCCTGCGCCTGGGCGGCCGCACCCTCAAATGGGAGCGGCATAGCGAGTTCACCCGCTACTCGATGGTGCAGCCCCTGCCGGAGGGCGCCGGCCCGGGGTCCGACTCACCCGATCTCGACGCCGCGCTGGCGCAGGACGCCGCCTGGCGCGCCGCGATACCGGGTCGCACCGTGGCCGCCATCCAGCTGGTGATGGTGGAACAGAGCCTGGGCAATCCACAGGCCGAGCGCGAGGCCCTGGCCCTGGGCGAGCGCTGGTTCGGCGGCCGCGGGGTCTTCGCCTCGCTGATGGGCCGCGGCCACTCGCTGGTGGTGACCGACTTCCGCCTGCGCGAAGACGGCTGGGAGCGTCTGCTGGTGATGGCCGAGCCCGGCACCAGCGAGGCCCGCGCCGGCCGCATCTCGCAGCGCCTGCTGGAGCTGGAGGTCTACCGCCTGATGGCCTTGCGGGGCCTGCCGGTGGCCAAGCAGCTGGCACCCCTGCTGGGCGACGGCGAGGCCGCGCTGGCGCGGCTGACCGCCCGGCTGGAGGCCCGCGAAGCCTCGGAGGCGGAGCTGCTGGACGAGCTGATCCATCTGGCTGCCGGCATCGAGCGCGCCAATGCCGAGCACCTCTACCGCTTCTCGGCCACCCAGGCCTACCACGCCCTGGTCGGGCAGCGCATCGAGGAGCTGCGCGAGCGCCCGATACCCGGCACCCAGACCCTCGGCGTCTTCATGCAGCGTCGGCTCGCGCCGGCCATGGCCACGGTCGGCGCGACCGCGGCCCGCCTGGGCTCGCTGGCCCAGCGCATCGAACGCAATAGCGGCCTGCTGCGCACCCGGGTCGATATCGCCACCGAGACCCAGAACCAGCAGCTGCTGGCCCAGCTGACGCGCGGCCAGCAGCTGCAGCTGCGTCTGCAAAGCACGGTGGAGGGCCTCTCCATCGCCGCGATCTCCTACTACGTCGTCAGCCTGCTGCTGTACGGCGGCAAGGCCTTGAAGGCGGCCGGCCTGCCGCTCAATGTCGAGCTGGCCACCGGCGTGATGATCCCGCTGGTGCTGTGGGCGGTGTGGAAGGCCACCCAGCGCATCCACGCCCGGCTGCATCAGGCCCCCTGATGCTTGCCCTGCAACTGGGGCCACTGGCCCTGCCCACCGCACCGCTGCTCGTGCTGGCCAGCCTGCTGCTGGCCCAATGGCTGGCACCGCGGCTGCTGCCTGGCAGCGCGGCGGCCTTGCGTCCGCAGGCCGGCCAGATCCTGCTCAATGCCGGCTTTGTGGGCCTGCTGGCGGCCCGGCTCGCCCATCTGGGCCTGCACCTGCCGGCCTATGCGAGCAGCCCCTGGGCCATGCTGGATGTGCGCGATGGCGGCTGGCACTGGCCCAGCGGACTGCTGGTGGGCCTGGCCTTCTTGGCCTGGCAGCTGCGGCGCCAACCCATGCCGCTGCGGCGTGCGCTGGCGGCCGCGGCCTTGCTGGGCCTGAGCCTGTGGGGCGCCGGCCAGCTGTGGCTCGCGCGCCAGGCGGGCACGCCCATGCCCCAGCTGCTGCTGCAAAGGCTGGAGAGTGGCCAGCACCTCCGGCTGGCCGATCTGGCTGCGGGCCGGCCCCTGGTGGTCAATCTCTGGGCCAGCTGGTGCGGCCCCTGCCGGGCCGAGATGCCGGTGCTGGCCGCCGAACAAGCCCGGCATGCCGGCCGCATAGGCTTCGCCTTCGTCAACAGCGGCGAGTCGGCCGAGCAGGTGCGGGCTTGGCTGCAGCAGCAGGGCCTGTCGCTGCAGCAGGTGCTGCTGGACCGCGAGGCGGCGCTGGGGCCGCTGGTCGGTTCGAGCGGCCTGCCCACCACGCTCTTCTACGATGCCCGGGGCCGGCTGCGCCAGGCCCATCTGGGCCTGCTCAACAGCGCGGCGCTGCAGGCCCGCCTCGACGCCCTGCTGGCGCTCAGCGCGGCAGGGCCAGCCACCAGGCCAGCAGGATCAGGCTCAGCACCAGGTACAACCAGCCCAGCAGCAGCCGGCGCCACAGCGGCGGCGCCTCGGCCAGCTCCATGAAGTGCAGCGCCACCCAGCGCGCCTTCAGCAGCACCAACGCGAACAGCAGCGGCACCGGCCAGCGCCGCAGCCCGTCCACCAGGCCCAGCTCGCCGACGGCCACGCTGAGCAGGGTCAGCGCCAGCAGGGCGGCCCAGATTCGGGAGATCGTGTCGCGCAACATGGGGACTCGCCTCAGCGCATCAGATAGACCAGCGGGAACAGCACGATCCAAAGCAGATCGACCATATGCCAGAAGGCCGCGGCGGTCTCCGGCGCATGGCAGTCATCCGGGCCATAAGCCCCCTGGCGCGCCTTCCACCAGACCAGGGCGATGAAGAGCAGGCCGGCGGCCACATGCAGATAGTGGAAGCCCGCCAGCATCAGATAGAACATGAAGAAGGTGTTGGTCGAGAGGTTGACCCCGGCCGCGAACTGCTCGCCGAACTCCAGGCTCTTGACCACCATAAAGCCCAGGCCGCACAGCAGGGCCGCCAGCAACCAGCGCGAACCGGCGGCACGGGCGTCGCGGCGCAAGGCCTGCACCGCCATCGCCACGCAGCCGCTGCCGCAGATCAGCAGCACCGTGTTGAGCGCACCGCTGTGCAGATGCAGGCTGGCCTGCGAGGCATTGAACAGGGCCGGATCGCGCAGCCTGGCAAAGGCATAGCCGACGAAGAGCAGGCCGAAGGTGGCCAGCTCGGCCAGAATCACCAGCCAGATCGTCAGGTCGCCACGCAGCTGTGGCTGCGCATCTTGTGGGTTAGCAGCCTGCATCGGGACTCAGCGCGGCGCGGTGGGCAGCAGGCGCTCCTTGGTCTCGATTTCGGTCTCCGGGTCGAGCTCGATGGCCACCTGGGTGCAAACCGCGCGGCACAGCGCGGCAACGCGCTCGCTCTGCAGCCGGTAGTAGATCTGCGTGCCCTCGCGCCGCTTGGACAGCACGCCGCTGCGGTAGAGCGTGGCCAGGTGCTGGGACATATTGGGCTGGGTGGTGTCGATCTCGCCCAGCAGCTCCGACACATTCTTCTCGCCGTTGCAGACCGCACTGATGATGCGCAGCCGGATCGGCGTCGACAGCAGGCCGAACAGCTCCGCCACGGAGTCGAAGACCTGGGCTTCGCTACTGCGCTCTTGCATGAATCGGACTGGAGAAGTGATGAACAGCGTCGATTCTATGCGTCGCGGGTGATATTGATCAGCCCCTATTTGAGCCGGTAATGATCTCGGTTAAGCACGGCCGCGACGGCGGTGACGTCCTCGGGAAACAGGCCCAGGCCCAGCTCGGTGTTGCACTGCTCGACCATGCCGCGCAGCTGGCCGGCGGTCTTGATCCGCTCCATCGGCCGGTAGACGGCCGCGCCATCGCCGCCGAACTTGCGCGCATGGCATTCGGCACAGCGCTGTTCCTTGATGAGGCGTTCGCCCAGGGCCAGATCGGCCCCCTTGAAGATGCTGGCATCGTCCTGGGCCCAGGCGGGCAGGCACAGTAGCAGGGCATAAGGGGCAAGGCTGCGCAGCATGCTGGACTCCCGCGACAAAACCCCATCCTAAGCGAAGCCGGGCCGTTTCAGGGCAGCTTGAAGCCGGCCACCGCAGCGACCAGCTGGTCGGCCTGGTCGCGCAGGCTGGCCGCGGCGGCGGCGCTTTGCGCGACCAGAGCGGCAGGACATAGCGGCCTGATCGCTTCTTTGACATTGCCTTGCGCAAGCGCAATCCCGCCCCGAGTGGTTCTTGCAATATATGCGCATTCACTTAATTAAAACGCCATGCCCAAGCAATACCGGCAACTCACCCAAGAGGTCTCGGCCTCGCTGGCCAAGCTGCGTGCCGACATCCCCGACACCACACGCGGCTTCTCGGCCCTGGCCCAGGCTGCCACCAGGGACGGCGCCCTGGACAAGAAGACCAAGGAGCTGATCGCGATGGCCCTGTCGGTTGCCGCCCGCTGCGATCCCTGCCTGGGCTTCCATGCCGAGGCCCTGGTCAAGCTGGGTGCCAGCCGGGCCGAGTTCGAGGAGATGCTGGGCCTGTGCGTCTATATGGGTGGCGGGCCGGCGCTGATGTATGCCGCCCATGCGCTGGAGGCCTTCGAGGAGTTCGGCGGCCCGAGAACCTGAGGCCGCACAGGCCGCCTGCTCAGCCCGCCAGTTTCAGCAGGCCCAGCACATCTTCCTCGAACATCTCGCCCGGAATCAGCTCGCGCAGCCGGCCCTGGCGATCCACCGTGACCGTGACCGGCACGCTGCGGCGCGGGTTCAGCGCGGCCGCCAGCGGCTCGGCATCCTGGGTGACGGCAAAGCTCAGGCCATGCTGGCGCATATGGCGGCGCAGCGCCGCGTCATCGCGCTCGCGCACCACGCCCAGCACCGTCAGGGCCTGGCCGGCCGCCGCCCGATGCAGCTTCTCCACATGGACGTTGTGCCGCAGGCAGAAGGGGCAGCTGAGCGACCAGAACACCAGCACCATCGCGCGGTCGCGAAACTGCTCGGCCCGCCACACATCGCCGTCCAGCAGGCGCAGGCTCTGCGGCCAGCGCACCGGCTCACCCTTGGCAGCGGGCGCGGCGCCGGCGGGCCAGCCCCAGGGCAGCAGCAAGGTGCCGCCGAGGGCGGCCAGGCCCTCGCGGCGCTTGATTCCCTCGGGCTTCATTTCAGGCTCTGTTCCATCAGCAGATAGGTGTTGTAGGCATTGATGCGGTTGGCCACACCGAACAAGGGCAGCCGGGCAAAGCGCGACCAGTCGGTGCGCGCATAGGCTTCCTCGAAGGGCTCCATCTCGCGCGCCGCCGCCCCCATGGTCTGGCGCAGATAGGCCAGGTAGTCGCGGGTCAGCTGCAGATCCTCGCGTGCCGTCTCCGACACCGGCCCATGGCCCGGGATGATGACACGGGCCGGCAGCTCCAGCAGCCGGTCCAGCGCGGCGATCCAGCGCCCGCTATCGGCCTGCCCGACAAAGGGCACGCGGCCGCGGAAGACCAGATCGCCAGCGATCAGCAGCTGCAGCTGCGGCACATGGACCACCAGATCCTCCGGCGTGTGCGCGGGCCCGGCCGGCTGCAGCAGGAAGTCCAGGCCGCCCAGCCGGTAGCGCTCGGGGCCGCGGATCCAGCGGTCGGCCGGCACCAGCCGGGTCTGCTCGTCGATCCAGGGGAACAGCTCCTCGCGGCTGGCCTGCAGGCGCAGCGCCGCGGTGTCGGAGTGCAGATAGAGCTTGGCGTCCTGCTGCGCGATGATCTCGGCGCCCACGGCCTTGAAGGCCTGCAAGCCGTAGATGTGGTCGGCATGGTAGTGGCTGACGATCAGAGCCTTGATGGGCAGCGGCGTCAGACGGCGGATCTCGGCGATCAGGGCCTCGGCCAGCGCCGGCGAGCCCAGCGCATCGAAGACCACCACACCCTCGGCGGTGATGACGAAGGCCGCGTTGGAAATGAAGTTGCGGTTGGCGGCCGAGCCCAGCGCCGACTCGCCCTGCACCATCCAGGTCTGTGGCGCCACCTGGCGTGCCTGCAGGGCCTGGGCGTGGCTGGCCGCGGCCTGGCCCAGTGCGAGCAGCGCGCTCAACAGCGTTTGCAGGAAGAAATGCTTCATAAGGGAGAACCTCCGGTCGCGGGCAGCCCCTGATCCAGCGCTGCGTTGACATCGTGATGCAGATCGCGCTGATCGACCCACCAGTCGGTCAGCGCGGCGGCGGCCCACATGGCCGTCAGGGTGATCCAGGCGGTGACGGTGAAGACGGCCGCCCCCGAGAGGCCCGCCCCCACCGCGCAGCCTCCGGCCAGCATGCCGCCGAAGCCCATCAGCACCGCACCGATCAGGTAGCGTCGCATGCTGGCGCCGCCGGCAAAGCCTTCCAGCTTGAGCTCGCGGAACAGCGCGGCGGCGACGAAGGAACCGAGGAAGACGCCGGGCACCAGACCCAGATCGAAGCTGGGCGCCTTGTCGGGGGCGAACAGCACCCGCACCAGCACTTCGGCCGAGGGGCCGGTGAAGCTGAGCGCCTGCACCGGCGCCAGCTCGGCCTCCAGGCCCAGGCCGGCCACATGGCCGGTGAACCACCAGGCCGCAGCGATGGCCAAGCCCACCGCACTCGCGCCAGCCCAGCCCCAGACCGGCACCTTCTGGTGCCGCGCCCAGCGTATCGCAGCCAGCAGCCAGAGGCCGGCGAACAGCAGGGCGCCCAGGCGCCCCATGCCGCTCATGGCGATCAGGTCGCGCGACGCGCCGCCCTCCACCGTCCACCAGGCGGAGATCTGCTCGCGCAGCGGCGCCAGCATGCCGGTCCAGCTGGCCTGCGCGGTGACCGCGAACACCAGACCCGACAGCACCGAGCGCAGATTGCCCTGGGCCGCCAGCACCAGCAGGCGGCTGGAACAGCCGCGCGCCAGCACCATGCCGATGCCGAACAGGGCGCCCCCCACGGCCGCGCCCGACAAGCTGCCGCGCGCGGCCAGCTGGCGAGCATTGCTGACATCCAGCCAGCCCAGCGCGATCAGGGCCTGGGTGCTCAGCAGCGCGGTAGCAAAGGCGAACAGCCAGACGGTCAGCTTGCCGCCGGGCGCGCGGCGCGAAAACTCGATCGCCGCCGAACGCAGGCAGAAGCGCGAACGCTGGGCGAAGAAGCCGAACACAAAGCCGATCAGCACGCCCCCCCAGGCCAGTGCACGGGCCTGTCCCAGCGACTCGATCAATGCGTCCATGGCTTCCCCGCTATTCCAGTGAATCCTAATATTCGCAGTTTCTGATGCAAAGCCCGCAGCGCGGGCGATGCAGATCAAAGTCGGGACAGATGCGCTGCGCCCCGGGGCGTTCAGACTCTGCCGGGCGCGCAGAACAGGCGATAGAGCACGGCAATCAGCGCCTGGGCCTGCTCGCTGGCGACCCGGTAGAACACGAAACGGCCGGCGCGCCGGCAGCTGACCAGGCCCTGCTCGCGCAGCACCGTCAGCTGCTGGGACAGCGTGGGTTGCTGGATGCCGGTGCGGGCCTCGATCTCACCCACCGAGAGCTCGCCCTCGCCCAGCGTGCACAGAATCATCAGCCGGTCCTCGTTGCCCATGGCCTTGAGCAGGGCTGCGGCCAGTCCGGCCTGGCCGCGCAGCTGCTCGATTGCCGCCGGGGCGGGCAGGCTCGGGCCTGCATCGGCGGGAACGGGGCTGGCTGTTTTGCGTGGCTTCATTTCAAAGGCGGCAGCAGGCGACCGCAAGGCCGGCAGGATAGCAGCGCCGCGCCTGCCGGCAAGACCGGCCCCGTCTCAGCGCTGTAAGCCGGGATTGCCGGCCACGCCGATCAGGCGCGGTGTATTGATCGTGCGGCTCTTGACCCGGCCCTGGGCCTTCAGCCATTGCTCGACCACGTCCCAGACCATGCGGCTGCCGGGCGCCGAGCGCGCCTCCTCGGCCACCGGCGCCCAGCCGGCCACCTTGTAGGTCTTGCCGGCCTCGATCGGCTTGCCCTTCAGGCGCATGTCCTGGATGCGCTTGCCCATGGCCGCGCCGGGCTCGCAGGCATAGCTGAGCCCGCCAACCCGCACCATATCGCCGCCCTGCTGGTAGTAGGGGTCGGGGTTGAAGAGGTTGTCGCAGACATCCTCCAGCACGGTCTTGATCATCTCGCCACTCATCTCGGTGACGGTGGCATAGCTGTAGGTGGTGGCCAGCTGGTCCATCATCAGCTCGCGGGTGATCACATCGCCGGGCAGCAGGCTGGTGCCCCAGCGGAAGCCGGGCGAGAAGGCCAGATCCGCGCCCTGCACCTCCATCAGCGCATCGACGATCAGCTGGTCCCAGCTGCCGTTGAAATTGCCGCGGCGGTAGAGCAGGCCGTCGCTGATCGCCAGCTTCTCGGCCAGCCGGCTCTCGTAAGGCGCGCGCACCTTGGCGATCAGCGCCTCCATCTCGGGATCGGCCCTGAGCACATTGGAGAACACCGGCAGCAGCTTGTAGCGGAAGTCGCTGACCTTGCCGTCCTTGAGCTCGAAATCGAGCACGCCCAGGAACTTGCCATTGCTGCCGGCATTGGTCACCAGGGTCGTGCCGCCGGCGTTCTTGACCTGCACCGGCACCGGCACGCCGTCATGGGTGTGGCCGCCCAGGATGGCGTCGATGCCGCGCACCCGCGAGGCCATCTTCAGGTCCACATCCATGCCGTTGTGCGAGAGCACGACGACGAGCTGGGCGCCCTTGGCGCGCGCCTCGTCGACCATGGCCTGCATATTCTCGTCCTGGATGCCGAAGGCCCAGTCGGCCACCATATAGCGCGGGTTGGCGATCGGCGTGTAGGGGAAAGCCTGGCCGATGATGGCCAGCTTGACCCCGTTCATCTCGCGCATCACATAGGGCGCGAACACCGGGTCGCCGAAGTCATTGGTCTTGACGTTCTGCGCCACGAAGTCGAGCTTGCCCTTGAAGTCCTTCTCGAGGATCTCCTTGACCCGCTCCATGCCATAGGTGAACTCCCAGTGGCCGGTCATCACATCGACGCCCAGCAGCTTGCAGGCGTCGACCATGTCCTGGGCATTGGTCCACAGCGAGGTGGCCGAACCCTGCCAGGTGTCGCCGCCGTCCAGCAGCAGCGCGCCGGGGCGGCTGGCCTTCATGCGCTTGACCAGGGTGGCCAGGTGGGCAAAGCCCCCCACCTTGCCGTAGCGGCGCGCGGCGCGCTCGAAGTCGATGAAGGTGTAGGCATGTGCTTGCGCGGTGCCCGGGCGTACGCCCACCTTTCTCAGCAGCTGCTCGCCCACCAGATGCGGCAGCTGGCCCGACATGCTGCCCAGGCCCAGGTTGACGCTGGGCTCGCGGAAGTAGATGGGCTTGAGCTGCGCATGGCAATCGGTCATGTGCAGCAAGGAGACCTGGCCGAAGGGCGGCAGCTCGTAGAGCCCCTGCTCCGCGCTCGCCGCATCGGCCTCGGCATGGCGGCCCAGGCTCATGCCGGCCACCGAGGCCGCCGCCATCACCTGCATGAAATCGCGCTTGCTGAGATTCATGATGATAAGTACCCGCTTATGTTTTGAATCGAGAAAAGCCCGCCGGGGCGCGGCGGGCTGAGCCCTCTTACTGGTTGACCGGCGACTTGGGATCCAGCAGCAGGGCCATCAGATGGCGCAGCTGGTCCTCGTTGAGCAGGCCGGCGTGGCCGAAGCGCGGCATATTGGAGCAGGCGCTATAGGCCTTGGAGTTCCACAGCTTGCCCCAGGTGTACTGCACGATAGCGGCGCTGTTGGGGTCGTCGATCGCCTGCACGCCGCGCAGCTTGCCGTAGTTGTAGAGGCTGGGGCCGATATTGCCGAAGGAGATCTCGCTCTTGCTGATCTGGTGGCAGTTGTAGCAGCTGCCACCATTGGCCTTGGTCTCGGCCGAGGCATCGGTCCAGGTCATGCCGCGACCGTTCTGAGCCAGCTTCTCGCCTTCCTTCCAGTCGCCGATGTACTGGCCGTTGGCCGGCCATTTGATGCTGGCCAGCGATTCGGCCTCGATCTGCTTGGCCACGCTTTCGCTGGGCGGCTGATCGGAGGAGCAGGCCTTCTGGCCCAGGTCCTGCTCGATGCGCTTGACATCGGCAATGCCCTGGGTACGGAACGAGGTCTTCATCATCGCAGCGGCCTGCGCGTCGAGCTCGGCCTCGCCGGGCAGCGAGGCGCAGCCGGCGATGACGGCCAGGGCGCTCAGGCCGGCGGCCCACAGCAGGGCGGACTTGTGTTGCTTCTTCATGGGGCGTCTCCTGGCTCAGCGCTTGATGGACGGGGCGATGGACTCGGCCCCCTTGGCATTGACGCCCATATAGACGCCCAGCGCGATCGTCACATCCGAGGCATAGCCCGGATAGGGGAAGCGCTGCTGGCGGAAGCAGTCGTTGAGCCGGCGCTGCATGCCCCAGAGCTCGCCGCTGGAGACGCGATAGGCCGGCCAGGCGGCGAAGCCCACGCCGTCACCCGGGTTCTTGGTCAGATCGGGCAGATCCTGCAGGCGGATGCGCTTGCCCGTCTCGTTGTGGCAGGAGGCGCAGTTGAAGTCCATCGGACCGCCGCGGTAGAAGAAGGCCCGCTTGCCCAGCGCATACATGCGCTGCTCCTCCGGATGGGCCTGCGAGAGATTCATGCGCAGGCCGCGCGACTCCGCCGAGATATAGGCCACCAGGGCTTCCATATTCTTCTGCTCGTCGCGGCCGAAGGGCGTCTTGGCAATGGCATCGGTGTCCAGGCCCTGCAGCGTGCTCATGCAGCTCAGCAGACGCGACTCCAGATCCTGCACCTTCTGCGTGTCGGCGAAGAAGCGCGGCAGTTCGACGAAGGCCCCCTTGACCACACCCGGGCCCTTGCCCAGATCGCAGGCCTGCAGCGAGGCGTTCTTCGGGCCGCGCGTTTGCTTCCACAGCGCCTCGCCCTTGGCCTCGAAGAGCTCGGCCGGATTGCCGTCGGCCAGCAGGGCCCGGTACTCGGCAATGCCGTCGGCCGCCGATTTCTGCGCCTGGGCCGTACTGCCAGCCACGGCCATCAGGGCCGCAGCGGCAGCCAGCAGGATCCGCTTGGGTCTCATCGCTTGTCTCCTTGTTGTGGACTTGTTGTTGTGCGGGTCGCGGTTCAGGAGACCGCGGCCTCGTCGGTGCGCTTGTCACCCTTGTTGTCGGTCCAGGTGATGCTGACCTTGTCGCCGGCCTTGGCACCCTTGATGCTGAACTGCAGGAAGGGGTTCTTGGAGACCGAGGGTCCCCACTCGGCCGTCATCACCAGCTTGCCGTTCAGCGAGGCGCTGACCTCGTTGATGTACCAGGCCGGAATCGTCTTGCCGGCCGAGTCCTTGCGTTGACCGGTCTCCATCTCGTGGGCCATCAGCACACGGACAGTGGCCTTGTCGCCAGCGGCTTGGGCGCGAATGCGCATCGGATCTGCCATTTTGTCTACTCCTTCGATAGGCGGCTGCCGTCATACAGCAGCGAGCGAAATACGGGCTAGCTTAGAAAACTCGCGGGGGGCCAGCGGCCTCAGCCGCCACAGCCGCCCAGCGTGACCTTGACTTCCTTCTGGGCGAACAGCACCTTGTTGTCGCTGGTCACCGCCACGGCGAAGACATTCGAGGACTGGCCCATCTTGACCCGGGTCGAGAAATTGGCCTCGATCTCGGGCGTCACATTGAAGACCGCGGCCAGCACCGAGGGGTTCTTCTCGACCATCAGCATGATCTGCTTGACACCGGCCAGCGAGCTGGCGGCACCCAGCGGCACCACGGCGCCGTTCTCGGCGATATCGGGCGCGGTGATCGTGATGTCCTTGCTCTCGGCCGGTGCGCCATAGCCCATGGCCTTGAGGGCGTCAGCCAGGGTCTTGGCGTCAAATGCGCCCTTGGTGGCTGCCGGGCCGGCCGCATGGGCCAGCGGTGCCAGCACACCCGAGGCCAGCAGCAACGAGGCCACGGTGGCGCTGTGCTGGATGAGCTGTCGACGGTTCGCATTCATCAGGGGTCTCCTTGTTCACTGCATGCTAATTGGCGGATGGTACGAGAGCATGCCTATGATCCCGTAGCAAAGGGATTTGTTACGTTCGGCCTCAGCGACCGGCACCGGCCTTCAGCCATTGCGCGATCAGGCGTGCATCGGCCTCGCTGAGCGACTGGGCCGGCATCGGCACCGCCCCCCAGACACCCGAACCGCCGGACCGTATCTTGCCGGCCAGATAGGCCTCGGCATCAGCACGGTCTGCGTATTTTTTCGCGATCTCGCGGAACGAAGGCCCGACCAGCTTGGCCGCATCGGCATGGCAGGCGGTGCAAGCATTCTTGTTCAGCAAGGCGGTGGGCGCGGCCACCCGGGTCGCTTTGTCGGTCACTTTGTCGGCCGGCTTGGCGTCCGCCGATGGCTGAGCCGGGTTCGGCAGCGCCGGCGGCGCGCCAGCCGGCTTGCTGGTGTCCACCCCATGCTGGGGCCCGACGCTGCGGGTCTGCTCGGCCAGATTGCCGTGCGCATTGCGCGCATGATCGGGCAGATAGGAAGCGATGCTGGCCTCGGCCTGGCAGTCCTTCATGCAGGCCGTGCCACGCACATCCGGCGTCTTGGCCTTGCTCAGGCCCTTGCCGGGCCACAGCGCATGGTTCAGGTCCATGCCGTTGCGGTTGGGCATGCGCTGCTGGACCTCGGCGATGTTCCTGTCGGACATCACATAGTCATCGGGCAGCACGCCGCCCAGGTTCAGCAGAAAGGCGGTCACGCCATAGACCTCGTCCACCGTGAGGGACTTGGGCGCGTTCCAGGGCATCGCCCGGTTGATGTAGTCCCATAGCGTGGAGACGGTGGCCACCTTCATCAGCGTGGTGCGGCTGGGATAGGCGGTATCGGTCAGCCGCGCCACCCGTCCGGTCTTCACATCGTCGGCCGTGGTGCCACCCACCAGCGGGAAGAAGACTTCGCCGCTCTCGCCGAAGATGCCATGGCAGTGCGCACACTTGCCCTCCCAGACCTGCTGGCCCAGGGCCACCGAGCCGGCGCCCTTGGGCAGGCCCTTGAAGTCGGGCCGCACATCGATATCCCAGGCCGCCACCTCCTTGGGCGTGGCGGCGCGACCCACGCCGGGGTAGCTGCCAGCGGTCTGGCCCAGTGCCAGCCCCGCGCTCAGCAGGCCGGCGGCCAGCAGCAGCAGGCGCGTCGTCATGGTCTTAGGAGAGCTGGACATTCTTGACCTCCCCGTCTTCCTGCACCAGCCAGGTCTGGATGGCGTTGTTGTGATAGATGGAGCGGGTGCCGCGCACCTCGCGCAGCTGGCGGTAGCTGGGTTGCACATAACCGGTTTCATCGGTGGCGCGGCTCTGTATCAGGGCCGGCTTGCCGTCCCAGACCCAGTCGATATGGAAGCGGGTCAGGCATTTGCTCATCACCGGGCCCTGCAGCCGCGCGACGCGCCAGTTGCGACCACCATCGACCGAGACATCGACCCGCTTGATCGCACCGCGACCCGACCAGGCCAGGCCGCTGATGTTGTAGAAGCCCTTGTCCAGCAGCAGCTGGCCGCCCGAGGGCGTGGTCACCACGCTCTTGCATTCCTGGATGCTCGTGTACTGGCGGTGCAGGCCGCTGGGCATCAGGTCTATGTAATGCACCGCCTCGTCCTTGCTTGCATAGGGCTTGTCGCCCACCTCGATGCGACGCAGATACTTGACCCAGCTGACCCCCTGCACCCCAGGCACCACCAGGCGCAGCGGGTAACCGTTCTCGGGCCGCAGCATCTCGCCGTTCTGGCCATAGGCCACCAGCACCTCCCCGCTTTCCACCATCTCCATCGCGATGGTGCGGGTCATCGAGGAGCCGTCAGCGCCCTCGGCCAGCACATAGCGCGCCTTCTTGTAGTCCACCCCGGCCAGATCCAGCAGCACCCGCAGCGGCACGCCGGTGAACTCGCTGCAGCTCAGCATGCCGTGGCTGTACTGCACGGTGGGCACCGCTACATTGCCCCATTCCATGCCGGTGTTAGCACCGCACTCGATGAAATGAAAGCGCGAGACCGAGGGCAGGCGCATCAGTTCGTCCATCGTGAAGACCATGGGCTTCTTCAGCATGCCCGGCTCGCTGGCATTGAGCATCAGGCGGTGCTTGGAGGGATCGATATCCCACCAGCCCTGGTGATGCCGCTCGAAATGCAGGCCGCTGGGTGTGACGATGCCGAACAGCGACTGCAGCGGCGCGAAAGACACCGAGGCCTGGGTGGTCTGGGTCAGGCCGGGGCTCTGGCGGCGCTGCACATTGGCCTCGAATTTGGAGGGCTTGCCATAGCCGTCGGTGACCACCGGCTGGCCCAGACCGGTCGTGTGCTCGGGCAGCTGCAGGATATTGGGATCACCCTCCTCGTGCCCCACCGGATTGGACGCGGCCCGCGCACCACCGGCCGCCAGCGCGGCGCTGGCGGCGGCAAAGGCATTGCGCAAGAAGCCGCGCCGCCCCTGCTTGGCCTCGGCAAAGACCTGGCGCACACCGGCCGGATCCAGAAAGGATTCTGGCGCCTTGACCAGGCGCCCGGTAGCTTGTGTTTCAGCCTTCACAGCGGAGTCCTTCCATCGACGAGCAGTGCATGATCTACCCGATCCTTCAACATTTGTATATCACTATGCCCGAATATTGCATCAGCCAGACAGCCCCCCGCCACTCGCTTACCCTATGACGCAGCGCAGCATGTGGACTTGTGCCGTCTGTCAGGCCCCTGTCAGCCCCGTTGCCCTGCGGGCGCCTAAGATGCGGCGCCTCCCACCCCACGCTGTGAGCACGCCATGAAAAAGCGCTATCGCATTGCCGTCATCCCCGGCGACGGCATCGGCAAGGAAGTGATGCCCGAAGCCCTGCGGGCGCTGGAGCGCGCCAGCCTGCGCTTCGGTTTCGAACTCGATCTGGAGCCCATCGCCTGGGCCAGCTGCGATCACTATCTGCAGCACGGCGAGATGATGCCCGCCGACTGGAAGGACCGGCTGCAGCCCAAGGATGCGCTGCTGTTCGGCGCCGTCGGCTGGCCCGCCGCCGTGCCCGACCATGTCTCGCTATGGGGCTCGCTGCTGAAGTTCCGCCGCGAGTTCGACCAGTACATCAATCTGCGCCCGGTGCGGCTCTTCGATGGCGTGCCCTGCCCGCTGGCGAACCGTCGGCCCGGCGAGATCGACTATCTGGTGGTGCGCGAGAACACCGAAGGCGAGTACACCAATCTGGGTGGCGTGATGTTCGCCGGCACCGAGCGCGAGATCGTGATCCAGGAATCCGTCTTCTCCCGCCACGGCACCGACCGGGTGCTGCGCTACGCGATGGAGCGGGCCGCCGAGCGGCCGCGCCGCCATCTGACGGTCGCCACCAAGAGCAATGGCATCGCGATCTCCATGCCCTGGTGGGACGGCCGCGCCGACGCGCTGCATGCCGAGTTCCCGCAGCTGACGCTGGACAAGCAGCACATCGACATCCTCAGCGCCCGCTTCGTGCTGCAGCCGCAGCGCTTCGATGTGGTGGTGGCCAGCAATCTGTTCGGCGACATCCTCAGTGATCTGGGGCCCGCCACCACCGGCACGATAGGCCTGGCGCCCTCGGCCAATCTGAACCCCGAGCGGCACTTCCCCTCGCTGTTCGAGCCGGTGCACGGCTCGGCGCCCGATATCTACGGCCGCAATATCGCCAACCCGGTCGCGATGATCTGGTCCGCCGCGCTGATGCTGGACTTTCTCGGCGAGCGCGCCGCCCATGACGCGATGCTCCAGGCGATCGAGCAGGTGCTGGCCCAGGGCCCGCGCAGCGCCGATCTGGGCGGCCGGGCCAGCACCACCGAGATGGGCGAGGCGATCGCGGCGCTGATCTGAGGCGCCCGGCGCGCTACCAGCGGCAGCCCTTGCCGCGCAGCGCGTCGGCCACCAGGGGCACCGCGGCCAACAGGCCCTTGTCGGCATGGGCCTGGCGGCAGTCCGCGCGGGCCGCATCCTCGAGCTCCTGCTCTAGCTTGGACTTGCGCTCCGGCGGCCGGGGCAGCAGCGGCAGCGCTCCGGCGGTGCTGCGGCTGGAGGCGGCGGCGCCGCTGGGCAGGCGCAGATCCAGCCGGGTGCGCGCACCATCGGCCGGCTGCGCCGCCGGGGTGGCGATGTCATGCCCCAGCCGGGCGCCGGCATCCGGCGCACCGGCGCTGGCGCCGGGCAGCGGCACCTCGCCGCGCAGGCCGGCCAACTCGGACTTCTCTGACTTCTCGGCCCTCTCTGCCGAACCGCCCGCCGGGCTTGGCGGCAAGGCCGGCGCGCGGGGCAGATCGCCGCGGACGGCCGCCGGCAACTCGACGCTGGGCAGGGCCGGGCTCAGTGCCGGCGCGGTCGACAGCCTAGGCACGGACGTTGCCGCAGCCGCCGGCAAGCGCGGTGGCGGCAATTCAAGAGCCGGCGCGCTGCCGGGGGTTTCGGCCGGCGCTGCCGCCTCCGCCAGCGGGGCGATCGGGGCCAGCGGCGCCACCGCGCCCGTCGCCCCGACCGCCTGTACCGCCTCAGCGGGCGCGGCCAGGCGCGGCCTGAACACCGGCGCCTCCGGCAGCGCGGCCAGCGGGGCCAGGTCTTGCGCGGCGGGCACGGCCAACGGCCGCAGCGCCTCGGCCCCGGCCGCCGGGCTGGGTGGCGCCGGCTCGGCGCGCCGCACCCGGGGCGCCCGCGCCAGCGCGGGCGCGGCCAGGGCCGGCAGCGGGCTCAGTGCGGTGCTGTCCAGCGTCGGCGGTGCCGGCAGCGCCTCGGCCAGCCGCGGCGCGGGCAACTCGGGGGCAG
>JAYRSJ010000008.1:0-162118 GCA_041920215.1 Burkholderiaceae bacterium
CAGCTCGAAGGCCTGCTCCACCTTCAGGTCGGGCAGACCTTCGATTTCCAGGATGCGGCCCGAGAACACGTTCTTCTTGCCGGCCTTGGCGACGGTCAGCAGACCGGCCTTGATCGCATACAGCGGTATCGCATGCACCAGGTCACGCAGCGTGACGCCGGGCTGCATCTGGCCCTTGAAGCGCACCAGCACCGACTCGGGCATGTCCAGCGGCATCACGCCGGTGGCGGCGCCGAAAGCCACCAGGCCGGAACCGGCCGGGAAGGAGATGCCGATCGGGAAGCGGGTGTGGCTGTCGCCGCCGGTGCCGACGGTGTCGGGCAGCAGCAGGCGGTTCAGCCAGCTGTGGATCACGCCGTCGCCCGGGCGCAGGGCCACGCCGCCGCGGTTGCTGATGAAGGCGGGCAGCTCGCGATGGGTCTTGACGTCCACCGGCTTCGGATAGGCGGCGGTGTGGCAGAAACTCTGCATCACCAGATCGGCCGAGAAGCCCAGGCAGGCCAGGTCCTTCAGCTCGTCGCGGGTCATCGGGCCGGTGGTGTCCTGCGAACCTACGGTCGTCATCTTCGGCTCGCAGTAGGTGCCCGGGCGCACGCCCTGGCCCTCGGGCAGGCCAACGGCGCGGCCGACCATCTTCTGCGCCAGCGTGAAGCCGGCCTTGGTCTCGGCCGGGGCCGAGGGCAGGCGGAACAGCGTGGAGGCGGGCAGGCCCAGGAACTCGCGCGCCTTGGCGGTCAGCGAGCGGCCGATGATCAGGTTGATGCGGCCGCCGGCGCGCACCTCGTCGAACAGCACATCGCTCTTGAGCTTGAACTCGGCGACCGTCTCGCCGTTCTTGATGAGCTTGCCGTCATAGGGCAGCACGTCGATGACGTCGCCCATCGAAAGCGCAGAGACGTCCACTTCGATCGGCAGCGAGCCCGAGTCTTCCTGCGTGTTGAAGAAGATCGGTGCAATCTTGCCGCCCAGGGTGACGCCGCCGAAGCGCTTGTTCGGCACGAAGGGGATGTCCTGGCCGGTGGCCCAGATCACCGAGTTGGTGGCGGACTTGCGGCTGGAACCGGTGCCGACCACGTCGCCGACATAGGCGACCAGATGGCCCTTCTTCTTCAGGTCCTCGATGAACTGCATCGGGCCGCGCTTGCCGTCTTCCTCAGGTCTAAAGGCGGCGTCGGGCCTGGTGTTCTTCAGCATCGCCAGGTAGTGCAGCGGGATGTCCGGGCGGCTCCAGGCGTCAGGGGCCGGCGACAGGTCGTCGGTATTGGTCTCGCCGGGCACCTTGAAGACGGTGACGGTGATCTTCTTCTCGACCTCGGGACGCGAGGTGAACCACTCGGCGTCGGCCCAGCTCTGCATCACCGCCTTGGCCTGGGCGTTGCCGGCCTTGGCCTTGGCGGCGACGTCGTTGAAGTAGTCGAACATCAAGAGGGTCTTCTTCAGACCCGCGGCGGCGACCTCGGCCACTTCGGCGTCGTCCAGCAGCTCGATCAGCGGATGCACGTTGTAGCCGCCCACCATGGTGCCCAGCAGCTCGGTGGCCTTGGCGCGGGAGATCAGGCCGACCTGGAGCTCGCCATGGGCGACGGCGGCCAGGAAGCTGGCCTTGACCTTGGCGGCGTCATCGACGCCCGGGGGCACGCGATGCGTCAGCAGGTCCAGCAGGAAGGCATCCTCGCCAGCGGGCGGGTTCTTGATCAGCTCGATCAGCGCAGCGACTTGCTTGGCGTCCAGCGGCAGGGGCGGGATGCCGAGGGCGGCGCGCTCGGCAGCGTGTTGGCGATAGGCTTGCAGCATTGCGTTCTCTCCAGTCTGGCTTGGCAATTGATGTGGGTTCAGGGGGCTGACGGGACGATGACCCGCAAGCCCTTGAAGTAGTCACGGAAGAAACTCTGGTCGCGGGTGATCAAACCACTGCATTGCAGCATGGCATGGGCGCCGACCAGAAAGTCGGGAATCGTGCGGGGGGGCGGGGCCCCCTTTGCGGATCTGGCAGCCGCGTCGGCTTCGCGCAGGCGCTGCTTGTACTTGCGTTGCATCTCACCGGCCCGCAGGGCCGCGCGCTGCTCGATGGGCGAGAAGCTCAGCCCCATCTCCTCCAGCGCGTCCATCACCTCGGCGCCCTGACCCAGGCCGGCGGTGACCTCGCTGAGCACCACCTCGCAAACCACCACCGGGCCGCTGGACAGGGCCAGGCGCAGGGCGGCCTCGGCCGCGTCGGCGCGCGGGTCGTCGCCCAGCAGATCGATCAGCACCGAGGTGTCGACGGCAATCATGGCGGTGGCTCAGACCTCGCTCGCGTCACCGGGTGCCCGGCCCCGCAGCTCGCGCATCACATCGTCGGTGCTGGTGCCCTCGGGCAGCTTGAAACGACCGCGGGCGCGCGAGATCGCGTCGTCCACGTTCTTGCGCAGGATGATGCGGGCGCCGTCGAGCTCCACCTTCAGCGTCGTTCCCTTGGTGAGACCCAGTGCGTCACGCACTGCCTTGGGCAGGGTGATTTGGCCGCGTTCGGCGACGGTCGCTTCCATGCTCACTCCTGTCGAAATCGGTATGAGGTGAAAAGTATGTATCGATTATACGTACCGAACTGTAGATAAACCAGGGATGGCGAAGCAGCGGGCAACAAAAAGGAGGCTCGAGGCCTCCTGATCTGGACCGAAGCCCGGAGGGGCTCAGCGGACGGTGGTCGTGCTGCTGGTGGGCGTGATGCCGATACCGGTGTCGGCGCTGGGGGCGGCCTCGGCCACCGGCAGCTGCTCGGGATGCAGGCAGGCGTCCACCATGCGCTGGCCGATCTTGGCATTCATCAGCATCGACTTGCTGGGGATCTGCAGCCAGACCACGCCGGCGCGCTTGTCTTCCAGCCGCACGGCACCGGTGGTGGTGGGCTCGGGAGCGAGGGTGTAGACCATCTTGTTGAACTGCAGACGGAAGCGGCCCGGCTTGTCGGGGTGCGGGCTCAGATGAACCTTCTGGTTGAACTCGCACTGCGCTTCGCCCTGATGGACGCGCGGCGCCACGGCCAGTTGCTCATCGCTGAGCGCGGCGTCCTCGTCGACCACCGGTGCCGGTGCCGGCTGCGGCTTGATCTTCGCGGCGATGCGGTTGCGCGGCTTGGCCTTTTCATTGACCGCTGCCTGGGCCGGCAGGGCCAGCAGGGCGGCGGCGGTGCAGAGCAGGGCGAGCGGTGTGAGATTGAATGTGGACATGGCGCTACTTCAGGAACAGGCGTTGACAGGGATTGTCCGCCGATGCCGGCCGGGCCGACTCGGTATAAGCCAGCATAGGCCCGGTGCGGGGGCGCCGTCCACCACCAGATGTATCAGGGCTGCGGATCGAACCAGGCGTGCCGCACCTCGGTGGGCAGGTCCTGGCCGGTGCGCTGGGCCCGCTCCAGCACCTGCCAGAAGTAGCGGTAGCTGGCCCGGTCATGCAGCGTGTCGCGGTGTTGTATCGGTGCCCAATCGGCGGCCTGCGCGGCCTGGATGATCTCGATGGCCTCGTCGATCTCGGCCACCTTGGGTGCAAAGGCGTCGATGATGGGCTGGATCTGGTTGGGGTGGATGCTCCACATGCGGGTGTAGCCGAACTCGCGGGCGGCGCGCTCGGCGGCCTCCTGGATGGCGGCCGGATGCTTGAACTCGGTCACCACGCAATGCGAGGGCGTCTTGCCATAGGCATGGGCGGCGGCGGCGATCTCCAGCTTGGCGCGCACCACCAACGGGTGGCTGAACTGGCCCTTGACGCTCATGCCGGCACGCGGAATGGCGCCCCGGTGTGCCGAGACGAAGTCCATCAGGCCAAAGGACAGCGATTCGATGCGCGGATGGGCGGCGATCTGCCAGACCTCGTGCAGCGCGCCATGCGTTTCGATCAGGGTGTGGATGGGCAGGGGCTTCTGGATGCCATGGCGCGCCAGGCTCGCATCGATGAAGCGGCAGGCGCGTTCCACATCGTCGGCGCTCTGCGGCTTGGGCAGCATCAGGAAGGCCAGGCGTTCGCCCGACTTGGCGATCAGGCCATCGACATCGGCCTCGAAGGCCGCATGGTCCAGCGGGTGCACGCGCGCGCCGACCCGGCCATGGCGGTTGTCGGCGCTCAGGATCAGCTCATTGAGCAGGGCCACATGCTCGGCCTCGCCGCCTATCGGCGCGCCGTCCTCGCAGTCCAGCGTGATGTCGAAGACCGGACCCATCGCGGCCTGCAGTTCCAGACTCTTGCGCATGCGGATCTCGACGCCGCAATAGTGATCAACCACCGGTAGCGCGGTGGCGGCATCACCCGCTTCGAACAGGGCCAGGCGGGGGTGGAGTGCGGTGTTCACGGTTTGGGTCCAATGAAAAAGGCCGGCATCAAGCCGGCCCTTAGTTTCGCTCAAGCGCAGGCTCAGAGCAGGTGCTTGACGCCGTTCTGCTCTTCCAGCAGTTCGTTCAGCGTCTTGTTGATGCATTCCTGCGAGAAGGCGTCGATTTCAAGACCCTCGACGATCTTGTATTCGCCGCCCTCGCAGGTGACCGGGTAGCCGAACATCACCTCGGCGGGGATGCCGTACTCGCCCCTGGACGGGATGCCCATGGTGACCCACTTGCCATTGGTGCCCAGGGCCCAGTCGCGCATATGGTCGATGGCGGCATTGGCGGCCGAGGCGGCCGAGCTCAGGCCGCGGGCGGCGATGATGGCGGCGCCGCGCTTGCCGACGGTGGGCAGGAACACTTCGCGGTTCCATTGCTCGTCATTGATCATGGCCTTCACCGACTCGCCAGCGATGGTGGCGAAGCGATAGTCGGCGTACATGGTGGGCGAGTGGTTGCCCCAGACGGCCAGCTTTTCGATGTCGGCCACGGCCTTGCCCGTCTTGGCCGCGATCTGCGAAGCAGCGCGGTTGTGGTCCAGGCGCAGCATGGCGGTGAAGTTCTTGGCCGGCAGATCGGGTGCCGACTTCATCGCGATATAGGCGTTGGTATTGGCCGGGTTGCCCACCACCAGCACCTTGACATTGCGCGAGGCCACGGCGTTCAGGGCCTTGCCCTGGGCGGTGAAGATGGCGCCGTTGATCGACAGCAGCTCGGAACGCTCCATGCCCGGGCCGCGCGGACGCGAGCCCACCAGCAGCGCGTAGTCGGTGTCCTTGAAGGCACTCATCGGATCGCTGTGTGCCTCGATGCCGGCCAGCAGCGGGAAGGCGCAGTCT
Organism: Burkholderiaceae bacterium; assembly: GCA_041920215.1. GTDB lineage: Bacteria > Pseudomonadota > Gammaproteobacteria > Burkholderiales > Burkholderiaceae_C > JAYRSJ01. The sequence goes on from JAYRSJ010000008.1 coordinate 5,192, forward strand.
TCCAGTTCCATGATCACGCCCTTCAGCGCGTTCTGGGCCTTCTCGTCGGGGATCTCCAGCAGCTGCAGGATCACCGGCTGGTCCTTGCCCAGCATTTCGCCGGAAGCGATACGGAACAGCAGGGCGTAGCCGATCTGGCCAGCGGCACCGGTGACGGCAACGCGAACGGGTTTCTTGCTCATTGAATGGCTCCGAGAGTATGAAAAAACTGGGAATGAATTCGTTCCGTGCGCGTGTGCGGCTCGCGATGCAAGGTCCGGCCACGGCAGCCTTGGGAGTGTAGGCCAGGCTCAGGGCATTCCCCTAGCCGGGCCTTGAGCCGGCTCAGCTTTATCGTGAAATTACGTATGCTGCTTTGCACAAATCCGACAGTCTTGTGTCTTATAGAAGATCTCAGACTTCAGATAGTGGACTTGGGGGCGCGGCTTGTGCTGCAATGCCGGCCATGCCTGCCCAGCCCCCTTTGACGCCAGCCCGGACGCCGCTCCCGGGGCCGTCCGCGACGCCGGAGCCGCAAGCTGCGGGGCCGGCGGGGGCGCTGGCCGGCGGGCCGGCCTTCAGCCCGCTGTACCGACAGATCAAGGGACTGTTGCTGGCGCGTCTGCAGGCCGGCGAGTGGAAGGCCGGCGAGGCTATCCCCAGCGAGATGGAGCTGGCGGCGCGCTTCGGCGTCAGCCAGGGCACGGTCCGTAAGGCTGTTGACGAACTTGCGGCCGACAATCTGCTCGTGCGTCGGCAGGGCAAGGGGACTTTTGTTGCCACCCATGCCGAACAGCAGCAGCAGTATCGCTTTCTGCGCCTGATGCCCGACGAGGGGCAGCCGCAGGGCCTGGGCAGGCAGTTGCTGGACTGCCGCCGTCAACGTGCACCGGCCTGGATCGCGCGCCAGCTGCAGATGCGTGCCGGCGACGCGATGGTGGAGGTGCGGCGCATTCTGAACAGCGAGGGTCGTCCGGTGGTGCTGGACGACATCTGGCTGCCCGGAAGTTTGTTCAAGGGCTTGAGCGCCGAGCTCTTGAACAAGCATCGCGGTCCCTTCTACGGCCTCTTCGAGACCGAGTTCGGGGTACACATGATTCGGGCCACCGAACGCATCCGTGCGGTCGTGGCCGATGCCGACAGTGCGGCGCTGCTGCAGGTGGCGGTGGGGACGCCGCTGCTGAGCGTGGAGCGCCTGTCCTTTACCTACGGCGACAAACCGGTCGAGCTGCGCCGCGGGCTCTACAACACTTCGACGCATTTTTATCGCAATGACTTGAATTGACCCCTGGCGCTAGTTTGACTCCCAGCAAGCCTGCAGCAAGGTCTGACCCTGTTGCGTTGCAATAAAATCCCCTGGTTTCATATTGATTACAAGGTCGGCTATGACGGACACCACAACAAGCATGCCCAAGAAACGACCGGTCTATCGAAACATCCACGTCACGCAGATCGTCTCGTACCGCCTGCCTCCGGCCGGCATCGTGTCGATCCTGCACCGCATCAGCGGCATGCTGCTGTTCGTGCTGCTACCCTTCGTGATCTGGATGTTCGACACCAGTCTGACTTCGGAAATTTCCTACGAGGCTTTCACCAACGCGTTCGTCGCAGGCATCGGTTTCGTGCCGGGCTGGTTCGTCAAGCTGGTGTGCCTGGGCCTGATCTGGGGCTATCTGCATCACTTCATTGCAGGCGTCCGCCATCTGTGGATGGATGCCACTCACAGCGTCAGCAAGCAGCAGGGCCATTCCAGCGCCATCGTCACCCTGGTCTCCAGCGTCGTGCTGACCCTGGCCCTTGGTGCGAAGCTGTTCGGCCTGTACTGAGCGCTCGCCCGAGCAAGACCTGACCCCAGTCCACAAGACGAGGCATACAACAATGAGTACTTTTGGTTCCAAGCGCATCGTCAGCGGTGCGCATTACGGGCTGCGCGACTGGCTGGGCCAGCGCATCACCGCGGTGCTGATGGCGCTGTTCACCGTCGTGCTGCTGGCGCAGCTGCTGCTGACGCGTGAGCCGCTGGGCTACGAGCTGTGGGCCGGCATCTTCAGCCAGCAATGGATGAAGTTCCTGACCTTCGCGTTGATCGTGTCGCTGGCCTTTCACGCCTGGGTAGGTGTGCGCGACATCTGGATGGACTATGTGAAGCCGGTCGGTATTCGCCTGGCCTTGCATGTGTTCACCCTGGTTTGGTTGTCGGGTTGCGCCGGTTGGGCGATCCAAGTGCTGTGGAGACTCTGAAAATGCAAGTTGGATCGACTCTTGCGAAGCGCAAGTTTGATGTGGTGATCGTCGGCGCCGGCGGCTCCGGCATGCGCGCCTCGCTGCAGCTCTCGCTTGCCGGCCTGAATGTGGCCGTGCTATCCAAGGTGTTCCCGACCCGCTCGCACACCGTGGCGGCGCAGGGAGGCATCGGTGCCTCGCTGGGCAATATGAGCGAGGACAACTGGCACTACCACTTCTTCGATACCGTCAAGGGCTCGGACTGGCTGGGTGACCAGGATGCGATCGAGTTCATGTGTCGCGAGGCGCCCAAGGTCGTCTACGAGCTTGAGCATTTCGGCATGCCCTTCGACCGTAATCCGGACGGCACCATCTATCAGCGCCCCTTCGGCGGCCATACCGCCAACTACGGCGAGAAGCCGGTGCAGCGTGCCTGCGCGGCGGCTGACCGTACCGGTCATGCGCTGCTGCACACCCTGTATCAGCAGAACGTCAAGGCCAAGACCCAGTTCTTCGTCGAGTGGATGGCGCTGGACATCATCCGCGACGCCGAAGGCGATGCCGTCGGCGTGACCGCCCTGGAGATGGAAACCGGCGAGGTGCACATCCTCGAGGCCAAGACCGTGCTGCTGGCCACCGGTGGGGCAGGGCGCATCTTTGCTGCTTCCACCAATGCGTTCATCAACACCGGCGACGGTCTGGGCATGGCGGCGCGCGCCGGCATTCCGCTGGAAGATATGGAGTTCTGGCAGTTCCATCCGACCGGCGTGGCCGGTGCCGGCGTGCTGCTGACCGAGGGCTGCCGTGGCGAGGGTGCCATCCTGCGCAACGCCAATGGTGAGCGCTTCATGGAGCGCTATGCACCGACGCTGAAGGATCTGGCGCCGCGCGACTTCGTCTCGCGTTCGATGGATCAGGAGATCAAGGAAGGTCGCGGCTGCGGTCCCAACAAGGACTATGTGCTGCTGGACATGACCCATCTGGGCGCCGAAACCATCATGAAGCGCCTGCCCTCGGTGTTCGAGATCGGCCACAACTTCGCCAACGTCGACATCACCAAGGAGCCGATCCCGGTGGTGCCAACCATCCATTACCAGATGGGCGGCATCCCGACCAATGTGCATGGCCAGGTCGTGATCCCGAAGAATGGCAAGCACAACGATGTGATCAACGGCCTCTATGCGGTGGGCGAATGCTCCTGCGTCAGCGTGCACGGCGCCAACCGCCTCGGTACCAACTCGCTGCTGGACCTGGTGGTATTCGGCCGTGCGGCCGGCAACCATATCGTCGACTTCAATCTGAAGACCAAGTCGCACAAGCCCCTGCCCAAGGATGCGGCCGACCAGACGCTGGCGCGCCTGGCACGCCTGGAGTCGGCCGGCAGTGGCGAGTACGCCCAGGACGTGGCCAACGACATACGCGCCACCATGCAGAAGCATGCCGGCGTGTTCCGCACCCAGGCCATGATGGACGAAGGCGTGGTCAAGATCATGGAGGTCGCCGAGCGGGTGAAGTCCATCGGCCTGAAGGACAAGTCCAAGGTCTTCAACACCGCCCGGGTCGAGGCCCTGGAGGTCGAGAACCTGATCGAGGCCGCCAAGGCCACGATGACCTCGGCCGCGGCCCGTCCGGAAAGCCGTGGCGCCCATGCGCACAACGACTATCCGAACCGCGACGACGCCAACTGGATGAAGCACACCCTGTGGTACTCCGAAGGCAACCGCCTGGACTACAAGCCGGTGAACCTGCAACCGCTGACGGTGGAGTCTGTGCCGCCCAAGGTCCGGACTTTCTGAGGATTGAGACATGAGCGACAAGCGCACTTTTCAGATCTACCGCTACGACCCGGACAAGGACGCCAAGCCCTATATGCAGACCATCGAGATCGAGCTCGATGGCAATGAGCGCATGCTTCTGGACGCCCTGATCAAGCTCAAGGCGGTCGACCCCACGCTGAGCTTCCGCCGCTCCTGCCGCGAAGGCGTCTGCGGTTCGGATGCGATGAACATCAATGGCAAGAACGGTCTGGCCTGCCTGACCAATATGCGGTCCTTGCCGCAGACGGTCGTGCTCAAGCCCCTGCCGGGACTGCCGGTGGTGCGTGACCTGATCGTCGACATGACGCAGTTCTTCAAGCAGTACCACTCGATCAAGCCCTATCTGGTGAATGACAACATTCCGCCGGAAAAGGAGCGCCTGCAATCGCCGACCGAGCGTGAAGAGCTCGACGGTCTGTATGAGTGCATCCTGTGCGCCAGCTGCTCGACCAGCTGCCCCAGCTTCTGGTGGAACCCCGACAAGTTCGTCGGCCCCGCCGGTCTGCTGCAGGCCTACCGCTTCATCGCGGACAGCCGCGACGAAGCGACCGCCGAGCGCCTGGACAATCTGGAAGATCCCTACCGTCTGTTCCGCTGCCACACCATCATGAACTGCGTCGATGTCTGTCCCAAGGGGCTGAACCCGACCAAGGCCATCGGCAAGATCAAGGAACTGATGGTGCGCCGCGCGGTCTGAGCGCCGCGCCCACAACCGCATCCAAGCGAGGCTGACCCTGCGATGACTGCCCCCGCCACCCTGGTCGACGAACGCGCGCTCTCCAAGCTGAAGTGGCGCTGCCGCCGCGGCCTGCTAGAGAACGATCTCTTCATCGAGCGCTTTTTCCAGCGCCACGAGGGCAGTCTCACCGAGTTCCAGGCCGAGGGGCTGCGCGAGCTGATGGAGCTGTCGGACAACGACCTGCTCGATCTGCTGCTGCGCCGCAAGGAGCCTGAGGGGCCGCTGGCCCGTGCCGATGTGCTGGAGGTTCTGGGCCTGCTCAGAACCCCGGCCTAATATCCTCAAGAAGTCATAAGGAAGAGCCCATGACACCGTCTGACGTGAAAGCCACCCTGTCGTTCTCGGACGGCAGCCCGCAAATGGACCTGCCCATTTACAAGGGCTCCGTCGGTCCGGACGTGATCGACATCCGCAAGCTGTATGCGCAGACGGGCAAGTTCACCTACGACCCGGGCTTCCTGTCGACCGCCTCCTGCAACTCGACCATCACCTATATCGACGGTGACAAGGGCGAGCTGCTGTATCGCGGCTATCCGATCGAGCAATTGGCCGTCAACTGCGACTACCTCGAGACCTGCTATCTGCTGCTGTACGGCAACCTGCCCAACGAAGGCCAGAAGGCCGAGTTCGTCGAGCGCGTGACCAAGCACACGATGGTCAACGAGCAGATGCAGTTCTTCCTGCGCGGCTTCCGCCGCGATGCGCACCCGATGGCCGTGATGACCGGCCTGGTGGGCGCGATGTCGGCCTTCTATCACGACAGCACCGACATCAATAACCCCGAGCATCGCGAGATCGCGGCGATCCGCCTGATCGCCAAGATGCCGACGCTGGTGGCGATGGCCTACAAGTACACCATCGGCCAGCCCTATATCTACCCGAAGAACGACCTCTCGTACGCCGGCAACTTCATGCGCATGATGTTCGCCACGCCCTGCGAGGAGTACAAGCCTAACGACGTGCTGGTGCGTGCGATGGACCGCATCTTCACGCTGCACGCCGACCACGAGCAGAATGCCAGCACCTCGACCGTGCGCCTGTGCGGCTCCTCGGGCACCAACCCCTTCGCCGCCATTGCCGCTGGCGTGGCCTGCCTGTGGGGTCCGGCGCACGGTGGCGCCAACGAGGCCTGCCTGAACATGCTCAGCGACATCCAGCAGATGGGTGGCGTTGCCAAGATCGGCGAGTTCATCAAGCAGGTCAAGGACAAGAACAGCAACGTCAAGCTGATGGGCTTCGGTCACCGGGTCTACAAGAACTACGACCCGCGCGCCAAGCTGATGCGCGAGACCTGCCACGAGGTGCTGGGCGAGCTGGGTCTGCACGACGATCCGCTGTTCAAGCTGGCGATGGAGCTCGAGAAGATCGCGCTGGAAGACGAATACTTCGTCGCCCGCAAGCTCTACCCGAACGTCGACTTCTACTCCGGCATCGTGCAACGCGCGATCGGCATTCCAGTGCCGCTGTTCACCGCCATCTTCGCGTTGGCCCGCACCGTCGGCTGGATCGCCCAGCTCAACGAGATGATCGGCGACCCCGAGTACAAGATCGGCCGTCCGCGTCAGCTCTTCGTCGGCGCCACACCGCGCAACGTGCTGCCGATCGCCCAGCGCTGAGAGCGGCTGCTGAGTCAAGGCCCGACCCGGGGCGGCGGCGGCGTCAGCCCCCCGTCTCGGCCGCAACCCCTCCCGACCCCGGTCGCGAGGGGTTTCTTGCTTGTGGCCCGGCGTGCCTGCGCAGGTCCCCCCAGGCGATGCCACGGGTAAACGAGAGGCAGTCCTGGCGCAAACGCTCGGCGCCAGCCGCCAACAGGACGATGGTTTCAGCTATGCTTGTCGGCGAGCAAACGTTTGCCGCCGTGGGCTTTCGCTCCCGACAAGTGGCACGGCGATCAGAATCCATCCACCCTGCAGCACCAGCCGGCGCAAGCCCGAGACCGATTCCGTGAGCACCATCAAAGACGTGGCGGCCCTGGCGGGCGTGTCCTTCACCACCGTTTCCCATGTCCTCAATGACACCCGGCCGGTCAGTGCGGATGCGCGGCGCCGGGTGCTGGCGGCGGTTGAGGAGATCGGCTATTTGCCCAGCGCGGTGGCGCGCTCGCTGCGCAAGAGCGAGACCAAGATCATCGGCGTGCTGGTGCCCAATGTGAACAACCCCTTCTTCGCCGAGTTGGTGGTGGGGGTCGAGGAATGCTGCCGCATGGCCGGCTACTCGGTCTTTCTGTGCAACTCGGACAACGACCCCAAGCGCCAGCAGCAGTACATGCGTACCCTGCTGGAGAAACGGGTCGACGGCCTGCTGCTGTCCTCGGCCGGCGATGCCGCCGCGCTGGCCCGCATCTTCAAGCTGGCCACCGTGCCCTCGGTGACGGTGGACCGCCTGGTACCCGGTGCGCGCGCCGACCGTGTCAGCGTCAACAACCAGGAAGGCGCTTACCGGGCCGTCAAGCACCTGCTGGACCTCGGTCATCGCCAGATCGCCTGCATCAGCGGGCCGGCCGAGTTCGAGGTCACCTGCGAGCGGGTCGAGGGCTGGCGCCGGGCGCTGCGCGAGCGCGGTATCGAGCCGCCCGAGGGCTGGCTGGTGGAGAGCGACTTCAGCAGTGCCGGCGGCTACGAGGCGGTGCGCAGCGTGCTGCGCCGCCATCCGGGGCTGACCGCGGTGTTCGCCAGCAACGACATGATGGCGCTGGGTGCTGTGCGTGCCGCCGCCGAACTGGGCCGGCCGGTGCCGCAGCAGCTGTCGGTGGTGGGTTTCGACGATATCGAACTCAGCGGCTATGTGTTCCCGGCGCTTACCACCGTGGGCTGTTCGATCAAGGAACTGGGCCGCGAGGCGGCGCGCGTGCTGCTGGACCGCATCGACAATCCCGGCGCGCCGCTCAAGGATGTGTCCCTGACTCCCCGCCTGGTGGTGCGCGAGAGCAGCGCCGCACTGGCGGTCGATCACCCGGCATGAGCGAGAAGAAGGCAGAGGCGATGAGCAGCAAGACCGCAGCAGGCCCCCAGGTGGTCGTGGTGGGCAGCATCAATATGGACATGGTCTCGCATTCGGCCCGCCTGCCAGGGCCGGGCGAGACGCTGATGGGCGATGCCTTTGTGATGGCCCCCGGCGGCAAGGGCGCCAACCAGGCGGTGGCCGCTGCCCGCCTGGGCGTGGCGGTGGCCTTCGTGGCGCGGGTCGGCACCCGCGAGCATGGCGCCCAATTGCTGCAGGCCCTGGACCAGGAGGGGGTCGATTGCCGGGGCGTCGTCGCCGATCCCCAGGCCTTGCCGGGCATTGCCGTCATCATGGTGGCCCGCGAGGGCGGGGAGAACTCCATCGTCTATGTGCCGGGCAGCAACGCCCAGCTGAGTGCCGCCGATGTCGAGCGTGGCCAGGATCTGCTGCAAGGCGCGCGGGTGCTGGTAGCCCAGCTGGAGGTGCCGCAGCCGGCGATACGGCGGGCCTTCGAGCTGGCGCATCAGCGGGGCGTCTGCACCGTGCTCAACGCCGCGCCGGCCCTGACCATCGAGCCGGCGCTGCTGGCCCTGAGCGATTGGCTGGTGCTCAACGAAACCGAGGCGGTGCTGCTGGCCGAGCTGCCCGCCGCTGGCGCAGGCGGCCTCGGCGAGGCGCAGGCCGCGGCCGAACGCCTGCTGCAGCGTGGCCCCCGCCAGGTGGTCGTGACGCTGGGCGCCCAGGGCCTGTTGTTCTGCCATGGGGGCGGCTGCGAGCATCTGCCCGCACGACCGGTGCAGGCGGTCGATACCGTGGGCGCCGGCGATACCTTTGTCGGCGGCCTGGCCACCGGTCTGGCCGAGGGCCTGGCGCCGCTGGAGGCGCTGCGCCTGGGCCAGGCTGCGGCCGCGCTGGCGGTCAGCCGCAGCGGGGTGCAGCAGGCCATGCCCTACCGCCACGAAATCACCGGGAGCTGAGCCCGATGCTGCCACCCAAGTCCGTCATCTTTGACACCGATCCCGGCATCGACGATGCCATGGCCCTGTGGCTGCTGGCGCGCCATCCTGCGGTGCAGCTGCGCGCCATCACGACTGTCTTCGGCAATGCGCCGCTGGCGAGCACGAGCCGCAATGCGCTGCGCCTGGCGGCGCTGATGGGCCTGCGGCTGCCGGTGGCGGCGGGCGCCGCCGCGCCGCTGCGTCTGGCGGCCGAGCAGGGTTTCCCGGCCCATGTGCATGGCGATGATGGCCTGGGCGGCATGGCCCTGCATCTGCCGCCGCCGGCTCAGAGCCTGGATCCCCGACCTGCGTATCAGCTGATCTGCGACGCTGTCAACGAGGCGCCGGGCGAGATCAGCCTGGTGGCGGTGGGCCCGCTGACCAATCTGGCCCTGGCCTTGCGCCACGACCCCGGCATCGCTGCCAAGGTGGCCCAGGTGGTGGTGATGGGCGGTGCCTTCGGCGTCAAGGGCCATAGCGGCAATGTCACGCCGGTGGCCGAGGCCAATATCGTCAACGACCCGGAGGCGGCCGATCTGGTCTTCACCGCTGACTGGCCGGTGACGCTGATCGGCCTGGACATCACCCAGGAGGTGGTAATGCGCGAGGCCGATCTGGCCTTTATGCGCGGCAAGGGCGGCGAGCGGGGCAGGGTCGGCGACTTCCTCTGGCAGGCCACCCGCCACTACCAGGACTTCTACCACGAGCGCGATGGCATAGGCGGTATTTACGCCCATGACGCCAGCGCTGCCGCCTTCTGCATAGACCCCAGCCTGTTCACGCTGCGCGCCGGCCCGGTGCGGGTGGTGACCGACGGCATTGCCCGCGGCCAGACCATCCAGGAGCACCGCCAGTTCGGCCCCGGCCCCTCGCCCTGGAGCGCCTGTCCCAGCCAGCAGGTGGGCGTGGGCGTCGACGCGGCCGGCGTGCGCGCATTGTTTGCGTTGGCATTCGAGCCGCAGTGATGGAAGAACCCAGCATTGAAAAGGAAATAGCGATGAGCGAGAGCATGAGCACGAAGAGCGGCACCCAGATCCTCAAGGCCCGCTGGGTCATCACGATGGCCGCCGGCAGCACGGTGCTGGACCACCATGCGGTGGTGCTGCAGGGCGAGCGCATCGCCGCGGTGCTGCCCTGGGCCGAGGCGGAAACGAAGTACCCCGATGCCGAGCGCGTCGAGCTGGGCCAGCATGTGCTGATTCCGGGGCTGATCAACGGCCATACGCATTCGGCGATGTCGCTGCTGCGCGGCGTGGCCGATGACCTGGCCCTGATGGACTGGCTCAACAACCATATCTGGCCGCTGGAGAAGAAGTGGGTCAGCGAGGACTGGACCTACCAGGGTTCGCTGCTATCGGCCGCCGAGGCGCTGCGCGGCGGCGTGACCTATCTGAACGATATGTACTTCTTCCCGACCGCGATGGCGCGCGCCGCCATCGATTCGGGCATACGCGCCGGTGTGTCCATCAATGTGATCGACTTCCCCACCGGCTATGCCAGCGGGCCGGACGACTATATCGCCAAGGGCCTGGCCGCCTATGAGCAGTTCAAGGGCGAGCAGCTGCTGGACTGGACCAGCGCGCCGCACGCACCCTACACGGTGTCGGACGAGACCTTCGTCAAGCTGCGCCAGCTGGCCGAGCGGCATGAGCTGCAGATGCACTGCCATATCCACGAGACCCAGTTCGAGGTGGACGAAAGCATCAAGCAGCACGGCATGCGCCCGCTGGAGCGCCTGAACAAGCTGGGCCTGCTGAACGAGAAGATGATGGCCGTGCATATGGTCCACCTCACCGAGGCCGAGATCGAGATGCTGGCCGCGCAAAAGGTGCACCTGGTCCACAACCCCAACTCCAACCTCAAGCTGGCCTCGGGCGTGCAGCCGCTCAAAGCCCTGGAGGCCGCGGGCGTCAACACCATCCTGGGCACCGACGGTGCCGCCTCCAACAACCGCCAGGACATGTTCGGCGAGATCCGCGCCGCAGCCCTGCTGGCCAAGGGCGTGAGCGGTGATCCGCTGACGATCTCTGCCCGCACTGCGCTGGAGATGGCCACCCTACGTGCCGCCAAGGCCATGGGCCGCGAGGCCGATCTGGGCTCGCTGGAAGTCGGCAAGCTGGCCGACGTCGTGGCCGTGTCGCTGGACGCGCTGGAATGCCGGCCGGTCTACCATGCCGATGCGCAGCTGGTCTATGTGGCAGGTCGCGAGCATGTCTCCGACGTCTGGGTGGGCGGCAAGCAGTTGCTGAAGGCTCGCGGGCTGACGACCATCGACGTACCGGCGCTGCTGGAGCGCAGCGATGCCATCGTCGAGCGCATGAAGACCGAGCGCTGAGTCTCAGGCTTTGACCAGGGCGTGAAACTTCGCCCTGGCCCCGGGGCTTGAGGGGCGCTCTCGGTAGAATCCCGAGCTTCTTCGATCTAGGTCCGCCACCCCGGTCCGGACCGCCGCGCGGGATTCCATGGCTTCCACCACAAAGCATCTGCTTTCCTTCGAGGGCGGCAACGCCCTTTCCTCATTTCGGGCTCAGGCCTTGCTGCCTCGGCTGCAGGCCGTCAACGAGCGCATCACGGCTGTCGCAGCCCGTCATGTGCACTGGGTCTGGAGCGATGCGGCCCTGGACGAGGAGGGCCGCGCCAAGCTGGCCGCGCTGCTGAACTATGGCGACGCCTATGCCGGCGGCAGCGAGGGCAGCCTGGTGGTGGTCGCGCCGCGCCTGGGCACGGTCAGCCCCTGGGCCTCCAAGGCCACCGATATTGCGCACAACTGCGGCCTGGCCAGCGTGCAACGGGTCGAGCGCGTCACCGAGTACCGCATCACGCTGAAGTCAGGTCTGCTCGGGGGCAGCAAGAGCCTGAGTCAGCAGGAGCTGATCGCTTGCGCCGAGCTCTTGCACGACCGCATGACCGAGAGCGTGCTGCTGGCGCGCGAGGATGCCGCCCATCTGTTCGATGAGAAGCAGGCCGCAGGGCTTGAGCATGTGGATGTGCTGGGTCGGGGCAGGGCGGCGCTGGAGGCGGCCAATACCACTTTCGGCCTGGCGCTGTCGGATGACGAGATCGACTATCTGGTCACCGCCTTCCAGGGCCTCCAGCGCAACCCCAGCGACGTCGAGCTGATGATGTTCGCGCAGGCGAACTCGGAGCACTGCCGCCACAAGATCTTCAATGCCAGGTTCACGGTGGACGGCCAGGACCAGGCGCTGAGCCTGTTCGGCATGATCCGCAACACCGAGCGCCTGAGCCCTCAGCACACGGTCAAGGCCTATTCCGACAACGCCTCGGTGATGGAAGGTCACCGCATCGAGCGCTGGATGGCCGCCGGCGACCAGCGGGCGCCGCGCTACGAGGCGCGCGAGGAGCTGGCCCATGTGCTGATGAAGGTCGAGACCCACAACCACCCGACCGCCATATCCCCCTTCCCCGGTGCCTCCACCGGGGCCGGCGGCGAGATCCGCGACGAGGGCGCTACCGGCCGTGGCTCCAAGCCCAAGGCCGGTCTGACCGGTTTCTCGGTATCGAATCTGCACCTGCCGGGTCTGTCCGAGCCCTGGGAGCAAAGCCCGATCGGCAAGCCCAGCCATATCGCCAGCGCCCTGCAGATCATGATCGAGGGCCCGCTGGGCGGTGCGGCCTTCAACAACGAGTTCGGCCGACCCAATCTGAACGGCTATTTCCGCGTCTACGAGCAGCAGGTGGACGGTGTCGCGCGCGGCTATCACAAGCCCATCATGATCGCCGGTGGCCTGGGCGCCATTCGTGACGACCAGACCCAGAAGGTCGAGTTTCCGGCCGGCAGCCTGCTGGTGCAGCTGGGCGGTCCGGGCATGCGCATCGGCATGGGCGGCAGCGCGGCCTCGTCGATGGCGGCCGGCACCAACACCGCCGATCTGGACTTCGACTCGGTGCAGCGCGGCAATCCGGAGATCGAGCGCCGCGTGCAGGAGGTCATCAACCATTGCTGGGGCTTGGGCGAGAGGAACCCCATCCTGGCCATCCACGATGTGGGCGCGGGCGGCATCTCGAATGCCTTCCCCGAGCTGGTCAACGACGCCGGCCGCGGCGCACGCTTCGACCTGCGCAAGGTGCCGCTGGAGGAGTCCGGCCTGGCGCCCAAGGAGATCTGGTGCAACGAGAGCCAGGAGCGCTATGTGCTGGCGATCGCGCCCGAGAGCCTGGAGCTCTTCCAGCGCATGTGCGAGCGCGAGCGCTGCCCCTTCGCGGTGGTGGGCGTCACCACCGAGGCGCGCGAGCTGATCCTCGAGGACGGCGAGGGGGGCGAGCGCGCGATCGACATGCCGATGGATGTGCTGCTGGGCAAGCCGCCCAAGATGCACCGCGTGGTTGAGCGCGTGGCGCGCGATGCCGGCACGCTGAACCTGGCCGATGTGGATCTGAGCCAGCTGGCTGCCGACGTGCTGCGCCACCCGACCGTGGCCTCCAAGCGCTTCCTGGTCACCATCGGCGACCGTACCGTCGGCGGCCTGAACCATCGCGACCAGATGGTCGGACCCTGGCAGGTGCCGGTGGCCGATTGCGCGGTGACGCTGGCCGACTTCAAGGGCTTCGCCGGCGAGGCCATGGCCATGGGCGAACGCACACCGCTGGCCGCGGTGGACGCGCCGGCCTCGGGCCGCATGGCGGTGGCCGAGGCCATCACCAATCTGCTCGCCGCGCCGATCGAGCTGCCGCGCGTCAAGCTCAGCGCCAACTGGATGGCCGCCTGCGGCGAGCCCGGCGAGGATGCCGCGCTGTTCGACACCGTCAAGGCGGTGGGCATGGAGCTGTGCCCGGCGCTGGGCATCTCCATCCCGGTGGGCAAGGATTCGCTGTCGATGCGCACGCGCTGGTCGGCCGATGGTGAAACCCGCCAGGTCACCGCACCGGTCTCACTGATCGTCTCGGCCTTCGCGACGCTCGCCGATGTGCGCGGCACGCTGACGCCGCAGCTGCAGGCGGGCGATACCTCGCTGATCCTGGTCGATCTGGGCCAGGGCAAGCAGCGCATGGGCGGCTCCATCCTCGCGCAGACGCTGAACCAGTTCGGCGGCGCGGTGCCCGACCTCGACGATCCGGCGCTGCTGAAGAGTCTGGTCGAGGCGGTCAACGAGCTGCGTGCCGAAGGCCGGCTGCTGGCCTATCACGACCGCAGCGATGGCGGCCTGTGGGCGGCCGCCTGCGAGATGGCTTTTGCCGGCCATATGGGCCTGAGCCTGAATGTGGACATGCTGGTCACCGAGGGCGACGGCGTCTCCGACAGCCGTGCCGATGTGGGCGATTCCAAGAACTGGGCCAGCCAGGTCGGCGCCCGCCGCGCCGAGCTGACGCTCAAGGCCTTGTTCAACGAGGAACTGGGCGCGCTGCTGCAGGTGAAGACCACCGACCGCGACGCGGTGATGCAGGTGCTGCGCAAGCATGGCCTGGCCAAGCATTCGCATGTGGTGGGCAAGCCCAATACCACGGCCACGGTCGAGGTCTGGCGTGATGCCAAGAGCGTCTACAGCGCGCCGCTGTCCGAGCTGCACCAGCAGTGGGACATGGTCGCGTGGAAGATCGCCCAGCTGCGTGACAACCCGGCTTGCGCCGATGCCGAGCATGCGCTGGCCGGTGCCGCCGACGATCCGGGCCGCCATGTGCAGCTCAGCTTCGATCCGGCCGAGGATGTGGCGGCGCCCTTCATCGCCAGCGGCGCACGCCCGCGCATCGCCATCCTGCGCGAGCAGGGCGTCAACTCCCATGTGGAGATGGCCTATGCGATGTCGCTGGCCGGCTTCGACAGCTACGACCTGCATATGAGCGATCTGCAGGCCGGTGCGGCCAGCCTGCGCGATTTCCAGGGCTTTGTGGCCTGTGGCGGCTTCAGCTATGGCGACACCCTGGGAGCCGGCGAGGGCTGGGCCCGCTCCATCATGTTCAACCCGCTGCTGGCCGAGGATTTCCGCGCTTTCTTCGCCCGTGGCGACAGCTTCGCGCTGGGTGTCTGCAATGGCTGCCAGATGCTGGCCGCGCTCTCGCCCATCATCCCGGGGGCCCAGGCCTGGCCCAAGTTCACCCGCAACAAGAGCGAGCAGTTCGAGGCGCGGCTGTCCATGGTCGAGGTGCTGGATTCGCCGAGTTGGTTCTTCCAGGGCATGGCGGGCAGCCGCCTGCCGATCGCGGTCGCGCATGGCGAGGGTTATGCCGATTTCTCGCAGCGCGGTGATGCTGCCAGCGTGGCCCGCGCGATGCGCTTCGTCGACCACAGCGGTGCCGCCACCGAACGCTATCCGCTCAACCCCAACGGCAGCCCCGCAGGCCTGACCGCGGTGACCACGGCCGACGGTCGCTTCACCGCGATGATGCCCCACCCCGAGCGGGTGTTCCGCAACATCCAGCTGAGCTGGACCAGCGGCGACAAGAGCGCGCTGAGCCCCTGGATGCGCATGTTCCGCAATGCCCGCAAAGCCGTCGGCTGAGTTGCCCTAAAAAACCGGCAGCCTGCACAACACAGGCTGCCGGATCAAGGCGCGGACCTCCGCGGATCAAGGAGAGAAGAGGCCCGGCAACTGCAATCGTTGAACTGGGAGTGCCGCTCAGTGCAGGGCGGCGTAGCGCGGCGCGAAATCGCCGGCATCGACGTCCTCATCCGTCGGCGCCACGGCTGGACCGCAGGGGGGCAGCGAGCTCTTTTGCCGCGCTCGCGCCAGCAGCTCGCGGCAGCCCGGGTCGCTCTCGATGCGTCGGCGCGCCTGGGCGATGGCTGCTCCGAACTGCGGCGACAAGTCGGCCAGGGCTTCCAGATGGATCCAGTGGCGCTCCGGATACTCGCGCCACCAAGCCACGATGCTGTCGGGGTCCTGGAGATTGAGGAACATGGCGGCCTCCTGGGCGTTGGTTGTTGATGCTGTATGAATATACAGTAACTCGAAGCCGCCCGCCAGGGCGGACGCTCAGGCTCGGGCTCAGGCCGCCGCCTGCGCCAGCAGCTCGTAGGAGCGCCGCCGCGCAGCGGCGTCGTGCACCGCGCAGGCCACGATGAACTCGTCGGCGCCGGTGCGCTGCAGCGTGGCACGCAGGCCTGCTGCCACCGTGTCCGGCGCGCCGACCACGCTCTCGGCCAGCATGCGCATCACGCCCTGCTTTTCGGCCGGGCTCCACAGCGCGTCCATATCGTCCACCGGGCGCGGCAGCGGCCCGCGCTGACCGCGCTGCATGCCCAGAAAACGCTGCTGCAGCGAGCTGAACAGCCGGTGCGCCTCGGCGTCGCTGTCGGCCACGATGACGTTCAGCCCCACCATCGCATAGGGCCTGGGGTGACGGGCGCTGGGCCGGTACTGGGCGCGGTAGATGGCCAGCGCCTGCCCCAGCAAGTCCGGCGCGAAATGCGAGGCGAACGCAAAGGGCAGGCCCAGATAGGCAGCCAGCTGCGCACCATAGAGGCTGGAGCCCAGTATCCAGATCGGCACCTCGGTGCCTTCACCGGGGATCGCGCGCACGGTCTGCCCCGGCCGGGCCGGGCCCAGATAGGCCTGCAGCTCCAGCACATCCTCGGCGAAGCGGTCTTCGGCAGCCGTGCTCAGATGGCGGCGCAGCGCGCGCATCGTCGGGCCGTCGGTGCCGGGCGCGCGGCCCAGGCCCAGATCGATGCGGCCGGGGAAGAGGGTGGCCAACGTGCCGAAGGCCTCGGCCACCATGAGCGGCGCATGGTTGGGCAGCATGATGCCGCCGGAGCCGACACGTAGCGTCGTCGTGGCGGCGGCGATCTGGCCGATCAGCACCGCGGTGGCCGAGCTGGCCACGCCGGCCATATTGTGGTGCTCGGCCACCCAGTAGCGCCGGTAGCCCAGGCCTTCCACATGCCGGGCCAGCGCCAGGCTTTGGCGCAGCGCGCCGGCGGTATCGCTGCCTTCGGCAATGGGAGCGAGATCGAGAACGGAGAGTGGGGGCAGGGGCGGAGACTGAGACATGCGGCCAGTCTAGGCGGCCGTGCCAGGCGCCGCCGCTGTGGGGGCTTGCGGCGCCACCTGCGGCAGCCGGCAGACAAAGCGGCTGCCCTTTCCGGCTTGGCTTTCCAGGCTCAGGCTGCCGCCCAGCAGGCCGGTGACGATGTTGTAGACGATGTGCAGGCCCAGCCCGCTGCCGCCGCGGCCCATCTTGGTGGTGAAGAAGGGGTCGAAGGCACGGCGCCGCACGGCCTCGCTCATGCCGATGCCGTCGTCTTCGAAGCTCAGCGTCAGCCAGCCGGGCTGGGCGGGGTCGGCAGCGGCG
The DNA here is from genome assembly GCA_041920215.1 of Burkholderiaceae bacterium. Lineage (GTDB taxonomy): Bacteria > Pseudomonadota > Gammaproteobacteria > Burkholderiales > Burkholderiaceae_C > JAYRSJ01. The sequence goes on from JAYRSJ010000008.1 coordinate 22,138, forward strand.
CTGATCGTCAGGCGCCCCTCGCTGCGCCCCTCGAAGGCATGGGCCAGCGCATTGAGCACCAGGTTGCTGATCACCTGGCCCAGCGCGCCGGGGTAGCTATCCAACACCAGAGCGGGATCGATAGTCTGCAGCTGCAGCTGCCAGGGCGTGCTGCGCCAGCGCGGCCGCAGCACGCTGAGTTCGTCCGCCAGCAGCTGGGCCAGCGCGAAGCTGCGGCGTTGTTCGCTGGAGCGGTCCACCGAGACCTGCTTGAAATGCTGCACCAGCTCGTTGGCGCTGTGGATGGAGCGCAGCAAGAGGCTGCTGGCCTGCTGCACCTCGTCCAGCCAGGCGGTCAGCGTGGAGCGGCGCAGGCTGCCGTCCTCGAACTGGCGACGCAGCTCGCGGCTGCGCTCGTCCAGCGTCGAGGCGGTGGTCATGCAGTTGCCCAGCGGCGTGTTCAGCTCATGGGCCACGCCGGCTACCAGGGCACCCAGCGCCGCCATGCGCTCGCTGCGCATCAGCTCCTCCTGGGCCAGGCGCAGCTCGGCGCCGCGCTTGGCCACCCGCTGCTCCAGCTCGGCGTTGAGCGCTACCAGGGCCTGCTCGGCCCGGCGCTGCTCGCTGATATCGCGGGCGATGCCTAGATAACCTATCAACTGCGCGTCCTTGGCGTGCACCGATGTCACCATCAGCGAGACGGTCAGGCGGCTGCCGTCGCGGCGCAGATAGGTCCAGTTGCGGGTCTCGCTGCCATCGCGCCGGGCCTGAGCCACGAAGGTGTCGAAGCCGGCCACCGGCCGGCCCAGCGCCTGGCTGAGCTCGGCGGCACGCTGCTGCAGCTCCTCGGCCAGATGCAGGCGCTCGGGCGTCTGGCCCAGCAGCTCGGCCTCGGACCAGCCCAGCATGCGTTCGGCGCCGCGGTTGAACAGGCTGATACGGCCCTCGCAGTCGGTGGCGATGATGGCCACCTCCAGCGCCGCGTCCAGCACTGCCTGAAGGCGGTCACGCGCCTGGGTCAGCGCGGCCTCGGATTCGCGCAGTGCCGCCTCGGCCCGTCGGGTGGCGGTGATGTCTCGGCCGGTGCCGCGGTAGCCGCGGAAGCGGCCGTCGGCGTCGTAGACGGGCACGCCCGAGATGCTCAGATAGCGCCGGCTGCCGTCCATCGCCAGCTGCGCGTACTCCAGGTCCTTGAAGGGTTCGCGCCGCGCCAGCTGGGCCTTGTGGGCCTCCCAGTCCATGCCCTCTATCGTCGCCGGCGACTCCCAGCGCCGCAGCCCCAGCACATGCTTGCTGCGCACATTGCTGGCCTGCTCGGCCAGGCGCGAGATATAGGTGAAGCGCAGCTCTTCGTCCTGTTCCCAGATCCAGTCCGAGCCCAGCTCGGCCAGGCTCTGGAAGCGCTGCTGCGCCTGTTCGGCACGGGCCACCTCGGCCGCAAGCTGGCTGTTGCGGTCCAGCAGCAGGCCGCGGCGTTGCACCAGCAACAGGCTGATCAGGCTCAGGGCCAGACCGGCGGCGGCGCTGGCCAGCAGGGTCGGGTGTTGCCAGACGCTATCGCCCGCCCAGCCGCCGCTGGGCATGGCCAGCAGCAGCCAGCGCGCACCTGGCAACTGGGCCTGCTGGCGCTGGTGCGCCTGGGCCGCCAGCGCCTCGTCGCCCCAGATCAGCCGGCCTATGCCGCCGCGCCCGTCTTCCTCGTAGATGGCCAGCCTGAGCCCGCGCTGCTGGTCCAGGCCGGCCGCGTGCATGAAACGCTCCAGATCGGCCACCACCGAGACCGTGCCCCAGTAGCGCGGCGCCTCGCCAGGGCTGGCCGGCGGCAGGAACACCGGGGTGCGCTGGATCACGCCCAGACCGCCCTGCACCAGCTTGACCGGCGCGTCGATGATGGCCTGGCCTGCCGCACGCGCCGCCTGCACCCGCGCGTACTGCACCGGCACCTGGCGGTAGTCCAGCCCCATCACCCGCTCGTTGCCGGCCAGCGGGTAGACATGGCGCACCACATCGTCGGGCGCAGCGGTGAAGTTGCGCACCTGGGGCAGCAGCTTGAGCACCCGGCTGGCCAGCGCGGTGAAGCGGCTGGGCGAGATGTCGCCGTCGAGCTGGATCAGATGGTCCAGCGCCTGGGTGAGATTGAAACTGCCCTGGGCGGTGGCCTCCAGCCGCGCCCGCATCAGTCCCAGCTGGGCATCGACCTCGATCTGGGTTCGGCGCAGCTGCTCCTGCTGCAGCAGCTGGGCCAGGCCCAGGCAGACGGCCAGGCTCAGCAGCAGGGTCAGACCGACTGGCCAGAAGTCCAGCAGGCGCTGCCAGCGTGGTGGCAGCGGGACTGAGCTTGGGGGTGATGATGAAGGGGCAGCGTGCGTCGCCGGCATCGCGGGGTCAGGTTTTGTGCGTCCGCAACCCTAGCACACAGAGCGCTGGCGACACCGGCCCCGCGCTCAATCGCGGCCCAGCTTGACCTCCACCGTGCGGCTCTTGCCCTCGCGCCAGACCTGCAGGCGCAGCCGCTCGCCGGGTTGGCGCTTCTCCAGCTCGTTGAGCATATCGTCCAGGCTCTCGACCGGCTGCTCGGCCACCGCGGTGATCACATCGCCCTGGATCAGGCTGCCATTGCGGGCGCGGGCAAAGGGCTGCAGACCGGCCTGGGCGGCCGCGCTGCCGGGGGCGACCTGCAGCAGGGCCACGCCCTTGGGCAGCTTGAGCGCCTGCTGCAGCTGCGGTGGCGCGGCGCTGATGCCCAGCGTGGGGCGGATGAAGCGGCCGTCGCGTATCAGCCGCGGCACCACCCGGTTGACCTCGTCCACCGGGATTGCGAAGCCGATGCCGGCGCTGGCGCCACTGGGGCTGTAGATCGAGGTGTTGACCCCGATCAGACGGCCGGCCGAGTCCAGCAGCGGGCCGCCGGAGTTGCCGGGGTTGATCGCGGCGTCGGTCTGGATCGCGCCGCGTATCGTGCGCCGGTTCATCGATTCGATCTCGCGGTTCAGCGCCGAGACGATGCCGGTGGTCAGGGTCTGGTCCAGGCCGAAGGGGTTGCCTATCGCATAGACCTGCTGGCCTACCTGCAGCTCGCGGCTCGCGCCCATCGCGATGGGCGCGAGCTTCTCGCGCGGCGCCTGGATGCGCAGCACCGCCAGATCGCGGTCGGGGAAGGCGCCCACCAGCTCGGCGTCGTAGCTGCTCTGGTCGGCCAGCGTGACGCGCGCCGCGTTGGCCCCCTGGATCACATGGAAGTTGGTGACGATATGGCCGCGCTCGTCCCAGATGAAGCCGCTGCCGGTGCCCTGCGGCACCTCGGCGACATTCATCGAGAAGATGTCGCGCTGCAGCGCCAGCGTGGTGATGTGCACCACCGAGGGCGAGGCCTTGCGGAACACCGCGATATGGTTCTGTTCGGCCGGCTCGAGCGGGCCGCGCGGCTGCACCGTGCGCGGCTGAGCGGCGCTGTCGGTGCGGCTCTGGACGCAGGCAGCGGTCAAGGCCAGCGCAGCGGCCAGGGCCAGCGGCACGATCAGCCGATGGCGTGGGGTCAGGTCTTGCGGTTTCAGCATGGCGGGCCAGATGGGGTTGAGCCCCTGCGCTTCAAGCCGGCAGGCGCAGGGGCGGGCTGCAATACACTCGCCCGCCATGATAGGCAGTCCGGTCCCCGCTGATGCCGCGCCCGCGCTGCGCTCCCCGCCGGGGCGCGAGGCCAGGCTGGATGCACTGCGCGGCGCGGCCATCGTCTGGATGGCGCTGTTCCATTTCTGCTTCGACCTCGCGCATTTCCGCTGGATCGCGGCCGACTTCTACCGCGATCCCTTCTGGACCACCCAGCGCACGCTGATCGTCAGCCTCTTCCTGCTCTGCGCCGGCCTGGGCCAGGCGCTGGCGGTGCGCGCCGGCCAGGGCTGGCCGCGCTTCTGGCGGCGCTGGGCCCAGGTGGCCGGCTGCGCGCTGCTGGTCTCGCTGGGCTCCTGGCTGATGTTTCCGCGCAGCTACATCAGCTTCGGCGTGCTGCATGGCCTGGCCCTGATGCTGGTGCTGACCCGCGCGCTGGCACCGCGCCTGCCGCTGCCGGCCCTGCTGCTGCTGGGCGGGGCGCTGATCGCCCTGCCGCAGTGGCTGGCCCATCCCTTCTTCGACAGCCGCTGGACCAACTGGCTGGGCCTGGTGACGCGCAGGCCCGTCACCGAGGACTATGTACCGCTGCTGCCCTGGTGGGGTGTGATGCTGTGGGGCTTTGCGCTGGGCCACTGGCTGGGCCGTGAGCGGCCGCAATGGCTGGCGGGCGGCCTGCCACCCGCGCTGGCGCCGCTGGCGCTGCTGGGGCGCTGGTCGCTGAGCTTCTATATGCTGCATCAGCCGCTGCTGATCGGCCTGTTGTTGGCGCTGCAGGGCCTGGGGCTGCGCTGAGCAGCGACAATCGGGGCCATGAGCGCTCCCAACAAAATCCTCTTCGGCTTCCATGCCGTGACTGTGCGGCTGAAGACCGCCCCGCAATCGATCGCCGAAATCCATATCGACGCCAGCCGCCGCGACCAGCGCATGAAGGGCTTCGTCGAGCGGGCCAAGGAGGCGGGCGCCCGGCTGGTGGACAGCGACGACGAGCGCCTGAAGGCGCTGTGTGGCACCCACCGCCACCAGGGCGTGGTGGCCAAGGTGCAGGCGCTGGCGCCCATCACCTCGCTGGACGATGTGCTGGACCTGGTGGAGGGCCCGCCGCTGCTGCTGGTGCTGGACGGGGTGACCGATCCGCACAATCTCGGCGCCTGCCTGCGGGTGGCCGACGGGGCCGGGGCCCATGCGGTGGTGGCGCCCAAGGACCATGCGGTGGGGCTCAACGCCACCGTGGCCAAGGTGGCCAGCGGCGCGGCCGAGACCGTGCCCTATCTGATGGTGACCAATCTGGCCCGCACGCTCAAGGAGCTGAAGGAGCGCGAGGTCTGGATCATCGGCACCTCGGACCAGGCCCAGAAGTCCATCTACGAGCTGGATCTCAAGGGGCCGGTCGCCCTGGTGCTGGGCGCCGAGGGCGAGGGCATGCGCCAGCTGACCGCCAAGACCTGCGACGAGCTGGTGCGCATTCCGATGAAGGGCGCGGTCGAGAGCCTCAATGTCTCGGTGGCCGCCGGTGTGTGCCTGTTCGAGGCGCTGCGCCAGCGCGGATAATCGCGACCATCCCAGCCCTCCCGAAGAAACGGTCTCACCATGCCCGTCATCGAAGTCAACCATCCCCTCGTCAAGCACAAGATCGGCCTGATGCGCGAGGCCGATATCTCGACCAAGAAGTTCCGCGAACTGACCGGCGAGGTGGCGCGATTGTTGGCCTACGAGGCCACCGCCGATTTCCCGCTGGAGAAGACCACCATCGAATGCTGGAGCGGCCCGGCCGAGATCGACCAGATCGCCGGCCGCAAGGTCACGGTGGTGCCGATTCTGCGCGCCGGTCTTGGCATGCTGGATGGCGTGCTGGACATGATGCCCAATGCCAAGGTCAGCGTCGTGGGCCTGGCCCGCGACCACGAGACGCTCAAGCCGGTCAACTACTTCGACAAATTCGTCGGCCAGCTCTCCGAGCGCACCGCACTGATCATCGACCCGATGCTGGCCACCGCCGGCTCGATGATCGCCACCGTCGATCTGCTGAAGGACCGCGGCTGCAAGGACATCCGCGCGCTGGTGCTGGTGGCTGCGCCCGAGGGCGTGAAGGCGCTCAACGCTGCCCACCCCGAGCTGCGCTGCTGGACCGCCGCGATCGACAGCCATCTGAACGAGCAGGGCTACATCATCCCCGGACTGGGCGATGCCGGCGACAAGATCTTCGGCACCAAGGACGCCTGAAGGCGCTCACCCGGGAAGCTCACAGCCATGCGCATAGAGATCGACGACCTGAACCGCCCTGAGATCCACGCGCTGCTGGACGAGCATCTGCGGCAGATGCATGAGCTTTCGCCACCGGAAAGCGTGCATGCGCTGGACCTGGGCGCACTGAAGACCCCGGATATCAGCTTCTGGAGCATCTGGGACGCGCATGAGTCGGATCAGCTGCTGGGCTGCGGCGCGCTGAAGCAACTCTCGGCCAGCGCGGGCGAGCTGAAGTCCATGCGCACGCCGGCCAGCCGTCGACGGCGCGGCGCCGGCCGGGCGCTGCTGGCCCATATCGTTGACGAGGCGCGCCGGCGCGGCTATCGGCATCTCTATCTGGAAACCGGCTCGGCGCCGGCCTTCGAGCCGGCACGCCGTCTCTACGAGAGTGTCGGCTTCAGCCGCTGCGGGCCCTTCGGCGCCTATGCCGAGGATCCGAACAGCGTCTTCATGAGCCTGTCGCTTTAGCGGCTGGCGGGCGCGGCTGCCGGCGGCGCGCCCAGCTGCTGCCGCAGGAAGGCCCGCTGCGCGGCCCTCAGCTCGCGCCGGTTGTCGTCCATGAAAAAGCCATGGCCTTCGCCATACTTGGCCAGCCAGACCGGCTCGCGGCCGGCGCGGCGCAGCGCTTCGCGCATGGCCTCGGCCTGCTCCAGCGGGGTGCGCTGGTCGTCGATGCCGGCATAGATCATCACGCCCGCCCGTATGCGATCGGCCAGCGTCAGTGGCGAGACGGCGCGCAGCGCCTCGGCCTGCGTCTTGGGGTCGCCGACCATCTCTGTCCAGAAGCGCCTGGCGGATTGGCGCGTGGACAGATCGCTGGCGCCCGACTCCAGCAGCGCCACCAGATCGCTGATCGGCAGGCCGGCGAGCGCGCAGCGATAACGCTCTGGATGATTGGCTACAGCCATCAGCGCGGCATAGCCGCCATAGCTGGCGCCCATGATGCACAGGCGCTGGGCATCGGCCTCGCCGCGGTCGATCAGGGCTTGTAGCGCGAACTCCAGATCGTCCTGCATCGCCCGGCCGAACTCGCCGCGTGCGCTGTGCAGCCAGCGCTTGCCGAAGCCGGTGCTGCCCCTGAAGCTGGGCAGCAGCACCTGATAGCCCTGCAGGGCCAGCCACTGGGCATCGCGCATATCGCCACCGTCGTCGCCCCAGACGGGCCCGCGGTCCCAGGGCCCACCATGCACAATCAGCACCGTGGGCAGGGCCTGACCCGGCTGCGCGCCAGGCGGGCGCAGCCGGTAGGACAGCAGACGCTGGCCGTCGGCGGTGGTCTGGCTCCGGATCTCGGTGGCCGGCATCTGCGCGGCATCGAACTGGGGCCGGCTCTCCAGCACCAGCTTCAGGCGGCCGCTGGCGGGCTCCAGCAGATACCAGCGCAGCGGCTGGCGGTCGGAGCTGGAATGCACCAGCACCCGCGCGGGCGCCGCGCTGAAGTCCAGCCGGTTGTGCTGCCCTGGCAGCGCGCGGTCCACCAAGGCCTGCAAGGCCTGGCGGTCGGCGTCGAACCACAGCGGCAGGGGCCTGTCGGCGTCCAGACTCAGGCCCTTCAACTCCGCGCTGCCGGGCTCGAAGACCAGCCCGCCGGCGCGACTGCCGCGGGCATCGAAGCCGACGTCGTAGTGCGGATGCTCGATCAGGGTCTGGCCCCACTGCCGGCGCTGCGGGTCGTACTCGCGCAGGGACATGGTGTCGCGACCCTCGTTGCTGCTGACCAGCAGGCCGCCGCCCGGCTCCATCGCCAGCGGCAGATTCAGCGAGCCGCCGGTGCTGTGGCCGCGCCACAGCGTCTGCCAGCGTCCCTGCTCATCGCGGTAATAGCTGATCAGCGTGGTGGAATCGGCCTCGCTGCCCACGGCAGCGCGGGGCTGCTGCCGGGCGTCCAGCACCCAGTGGTGGATGCGGGGCGGCCGACCGGCGCTCAGGTGCTGGCGCTTGCCGCTGCGCACATCGAGTCGATAGAGATCGATGCTGTGCTCGTCGACATCGTTGCCGCCGACGATCAGCTCGTCCTCGCTGCCCGGGACCGGCTGCACAGGCCAGAACTGCACGACGCGGCGCACCCGTCCCGCCGCCAGCCATTCGCCAGTGGTCTGGAACAGCTGGCGCTGCTCCTTGCCGTCACGCCCGATGACGAACAGGCCGCCGCTATGGCCCAAGGTGCGGCGGCTCTGGCCCTGCTGGGTGATGTTGAAAACCAGACGCTGCGTGCCCAGCCACATGAAGGTGCCGATATCGGCGTCGGGGAAGCTGATGCGCGCCACGGTGCGGCGGCTGTCGAGCTCGATCACCAGCAGCTGCACGCGCTGCTCCAGCGGCGTCTTGACGGCCAGATGCGTGCCGTCCGGCGAGAGCTGCGCGTCGCTGAACTCGGGCATCTGGTAGAGCAGCTCGGGCGCCAGCGCCAGCGCCGGGGCGCCGAGCAGCATCATCATCAGGGGGAGGAACAGCTGGCAGGCGCGCCGCCGCAGCGCTGCAGCTGCGCCGGGCAGACGGTGTGAGGGAAGGGCGGGCATGGGTGGGCGCGGCAAAAATGAAAAAGCCCGCGGGCAGGCGGGCTTGGCGTTAGGCTGAGCAGCGCGCAGTGTAGCAAGGCGGCGTCGATCGGCGCTCCCACCTTTGGGGGCGTGGCCGGCTCAGCGCTCCGCGTTGATCCTCAGCCAGGTGGTCTTGAGCTCGGTGTACTTGTCGAAGGCATGCAGCGACTTGTCGCGGCCGTTGCCGCTTTGCTTGTAGCCGCCGAAGGGCACGGTGATGTCGTCCTCGTCGTACTGGTTGACGTGCACGGTGCCGGCGCGCAGCTGGCGGGCCACCCGGTGGGCGCGGTCGATATGGCTGCTCCAGACGCTGGCCTGCAGGCCGTAGGGCGAATCGTTGGCCAGCGCGATGGCCTCGGCCTCGGTCTTGAAGCGCAGCACGCTCATCACCGGGCCGAAGATCTCCTCGCGGGCGATCTTCATGCGCATGTCTACGCCGTCGAAGATGGTGGGCGCGACATAGAAACCGCCGGAGTCAGCGCGCGCCTGGGCCGCCCCCGTCACGGCTCGCGCGCCCTCGGCCTGGCCGGATTCGATATAGCCCAGCACGGTGCGCAGCTGGCCCTCGTCGACCAGGGCGCCCATCACGGTGGCGGGCTCCAGCGGATCGCCGGGCTGGTACTTGGGCGCTTCGGCGGCCAGCAGCGCGACGAACTCGTCGGCGATGCTCTCATGCACCAGCACCCGCGAGGGCGCATTGCAGCTCTCGCCCTGGTTGAAGAACATCGCGCCGGCCACGGTCTGAGCCGCGCGTTTCAGATCGTCGAAATCCGGGAACACCAGAAAGGCTGATTTGCCGCCCAGCTCGTTGTAGACGCGTTTCAGATTGGAGCGGCCTGCATATTCCAGCATCTTGCGGCCGACCCGGGTCGAACCGGTGAAGCCCACCGCGTCGACCTCCATATGCAGGGCCAGCGCCTCGCCGGCCTCATGGCCATAGCCAGGCACCACATTGAACACGCCCTCCGGCAGGCCGGCCTCCAGCGCCAGCTCGGCCATGCGCAAGGCCGTGTAGGGCGATTTCTCACTGGGCTTGAGCACCACCGAGTTGCCGGCGGCCAGCGCTGGGCCCAGCTTCCAGGCGGCCATGATCATCGGGTAGTTCCAGGGCACGATCGCGCCTATCACCCCCATGGGCTCGCGCTGTATCAGCGCCAGCGCATTCGCCGCGGTGGGCGCGATCTCGTCGTAGATCTTGTCGATGGCCTCGGCATACCAGGCGAAGCAGCGCGCCGCGGCCGGCACATCGACGCTGAGCGCGTACTGGATCGGCTTGCCCATGTCCAGGCATTCCAGCAGCGCCAGCTCGTCGCGGGCGGCGAGCAGCTTGTCGGCGAAGCGCTGCAGGACCTTCTTGCGCGCAGCCGGCGGCCGGGCGGCCCAGCGGCCCGCGTCGAAGGCCCGGCGGGCGGCGCGCACCGCGGCGTCCACATCGGCCGCCTGGCCGCGTGCCACCGGGCCCAGCAGACGGCCGTCGATCGGCGAATGCTTGGCGAAGCTGGCGCCGTCCAGGGCGGCGGCACGCCGGCCCTCGATCAGGGCCCGGCCATCGGGCTGCAGCGCTCGCGCGCGCTCATGCCAGAGGTCGGCTGCCGGGGGGGCGGGGGGAGAAGAACTGCTCATGCGATTGACCTCAGAACTTCATGACCATGGAGGCGCCGAACAGGCTGTTGCGCTTGCGGAAGCTGCCGTCCTTCAGGTATTCGAACACCGGCAGATCGGCCTTGTCGAGCCGGTACTCCAGCTTGAAGGCGGTGTCGAGGTCGTAGACCCAACCCAGGCCCAGCGAGAGGGCCGTGCGGTTGGCTCCGCGCTCGGTATCGCCGAACAGGATGTCGCCGGTATCGGCATCGCGACCCAGCATGGCCGGGCCGATGCCGTTGCGCGCGTCGCTGCCATAACCGAGCAGGCCGCCGCCATGCTTGGCATTGCGCAGATGGTCGACGCGCACAATGCCTTCCAGGCGCGGTGTGAACTTGTAGGCGGCCAGCGCCGAGAGCCCGCTCCAGCGCGAGTCGCGCAGCGCGCCGCTGTCGGGGTCGGCGCTGATCGCGGCCTGTTTCTGGCCGCCCCAGCTCAGCTGGCCCTGCACGGTCCAGTCCCCGCGTATGAAGTAGCCGTCGATCTGGAACAGATTGAGCGCCGTGCTGGCGGTCTCGTTGACATAGTTGGCCGCCTTGCCGTGCACGCCGGCAAAGCCGAAGCCCTGGAACTCGCCGCGCGAGTAGTCGATGCGGTAGGCCAGCACCGGCGACTTCTCGCCGTCGGTGGCGCGGCTGGCATTCATATTGGCCAGCATCGCGCGTGTCCACCATTTGCCACGGGTGATGTCCAGGCCGACGCCGGTGTAGGCGGTGGGCAGGGTGAAGTCGAACAGCAGGTTGTGGGTGATCAGCTTGTTCAGCGTGGGCTGCTGGTACTCGTAGCCCGACCAGTCCGGCAGATGGCCGGCCACCAGGCGGGTCTGCAGATCGCTCAGCGGCACCGAGATCGAGGCCTCCTGAACGATGCCGCCATTGCCGATCACGCTGTCGGTGCCGCGGTTGGGCGAGAGGGTCAGGCGGTAGCGGGCGCCGCTGTCGGTCTCTTTCGTGATGTCCAGCACCAGGGTGCCCATATAGCTGTTGTCGTAGGCATAGCCGTCGTCCGCCACATTGTTGAGGAACTGGAAGCCGGCCCGGTCGCGCGCCCGGTTGGAAATCCAGACCGGTTCCATATAGCCGCTGAAGGTCAGGTTCTTGTGACCCAGGGCCTCGGCGTTGTCCTCCAGGGCCTCGGTCTTGACCGCGATGCGGTTGAACTCCTGCAGCTGCTCGCGCGTCATGCCCCATTGCGGCTGGGTGGCGGCTGCGGCGGCTGGCTTGGCCTCGGCGGCCTTGAGCCGTTCCTCCAGCTGGTTGACGCGGTCGCGCAGCGCCCGCAGCTCCTTGAGCAGCTCCTCGTTGCTCTGCGCCTGGGCGGCAGGGGCGACGGCGGCGAAGGCGGTGGCGAGCGCCAGGCTCAGCAGGGCCAGCTGGGGTGTCTTCATGGGCGAACTCCTCTTTGGGATGGCGATGGTGTGGTCGGATACGGGCTTCAGAATCGGGAATTCAATCGGCAGGGCTCAGGACTTCATGGCCGCGGCCATTTCCAGGCTGCGGCGGCGTTCCTTGCGGGCGATCAGATAGCTGGCGGCCGCCACGCCGATGGCGACGATGACGATGATCACCGTGGCCACCGCGTTGATGCTGGGCGACAGACCCAGACGGGCCCGCGAGAAGATCACCAGCGGCATCGTGGTGGAGCCGGGGCCGGACAGAAAGGCCGACAGCACCACATCGTCCAGCGAGAGGGTGAAGGTCAGCAGCCAGGCCGACAGCAGCGAGGGCATGATCATCGGCAGCGTGACCAGGAAGAAGACCTGGTGCGGCCGGGCGCCGAGGTCCAGTGCGGCCTCCTCCAGCTGCGGATTGAGCTCGACCAGGCGCGCCTGTATCACCACGGTGGCATAGGCCAGGCCCAGCAGCAGATGGCCCATCCAGATGGTCAGCATGCCGCGCTCGGGGAAGCCCAGCGCGCGCTGCAGCGCCACCAGCATCAGCAGCAGCGACAGGCCCACGATCACCTCGGGCATCACCAGCGGCGCGCTGACCATGCCGGCAAACAGCGTGCGGCCGCTAAAGCGCCGGTACTTGACCAGTGCGAACGCGGCCAGCAGGCCCAGCAGCACCGAGGCGCAGGCGGTCATCAGCGCGATCTGCAGCGACAGCCGCAGGCCGGCCAGCAGCTCGCGATCTGCGGCCAGGGCCGCATACCACTTCAGCGAGAAGCCGCCCCAGACGGAGGGCAGCGGCGAGTCGTTGAAGGAGTAGGCGATCAGCGCCAGTATCGGCAGGTAGAGGAAGGCATAGCCGAGCAGCAGCCAGCCGCGGCCGAAATAGGCGCTGAGCTGCGTCCTCATGCTGAACCTCGTCCCTGGCTGTCGGCCTGGTAGCGGTTGAACAGGGCCAGCGGCACGATGATCAGCAGGATCATCACCACCGCCACCGCCGAGGCCATGGGCCAGTCGTTGTTGCTGAAGAACTCGTCCCACAGCACGCGACCGATCATCAGGGTCTGCGGCCCGCCCAGCAGCTCGGGGATCACGAACTCGCCGACGCAGGGGATGAAGACCAGCATGGAGCCGGCAATGATGCCGGCCTTGGACAGCGGCACGGTGATGGTCCAGAACGCCAGCCACGGCGTGGCGCCCAGATCGGCCGCGGCCTCCAGCAGCCGGCCGTCAAGCTTGGACAGCGTGGCGTAGAGCGGCAGCACCATGAAGGGCAGATAGGTGTAGACCATGCCCAGCAGCAGGGAGAAGGGCGTGTTCATCAGCTTGCCCTCCACCGGTATCGCGCCGATGGCCAGCAGCAGCTGGTCCAGGCCCAGGCCGACGATGGCCTCGGCCAGCAGGCCCTGATCGCTGAGCAGGCCTTTCCAGGCGTAGACGCGCAGCAGGAAGCTGGTCCAGAAGGGCAGCATCACCAGCATCAGCAGGGCCGGCTGCACCGTGGGCCGGGCACGGGCCATGAAGTAGGCGAAGGGGTAGCCGATCAAGAGGCAGCCCACCGTGGTCAGCGCGGCGAACTTGAGGCTGGTCAGGTAGGCACGCAGATAGAGATCGTCCTGGGTGATGAAGAGGTAGTTGCCCAGCTTGATGCTGAGCCGCAGCACGCCGTCGGCATAGACGATCAGGTCCTTGAACTGCACCGTCTCCATCTCGGAGACGCTGATCTTCAGAACTATCAGGAAGGGCAGCGCAAAGAACAGCAGCAGCCAGCCGTAGGGGATGCCTATCACCAGGCTGCGGCCGCTGAGCCAGCGCTTTAGCGCCTGTGGCCGGGCGCGGGTCTTGGGTGGAGTCTCTGCCATGGTGCGCGGCTACTGGGTCAGCACCACATGGGCCAGCGGCGACCAGCTGGCCCAGGCCTCATCGCCCCAGCTCAGGCTGTCGTCCTGGTGGCGCTGGGTATTGGCCATCGCCACCTTGAGCATCGCGCCGCTGGCGAGCTTGAGCCGGTAGACGGTGAAGCTGCCGAAGTAGGCCAGATCCTGGATCAGGCCGCGCACCGCGTTGTGCGCGATATCGTCGGGCGCCTGGCGGCTGAGCGTGATCTTCTCGGGCCGCAGCGCCACCGTCACCGCCATGCCCTCGCTGCCTGTGATGCCATGGCCCACGTAATGGCTGCAGTCGGCGCAGGCGATCACCACATGGTCGGGGTTGTCGACCGTCAGCGTGCCCTCCATCAGGTTGACATTGCCGATGAAGTCGGCGACGAAGCGGCTGGCCGGGGTCTCGTAGATCTCCTGCGGCGGCCCCACCTGCAGCAGCCGGCCCTCGCTCATCACCGCGATCCGCGAGGCCATGGTCATCGCCTCCTCCTGGTCATGGGTGACCATCACGCAGGTGACGCCCACCTCCTCGATGATGTTGACCAGCTCGATCTGGGTCTCTTCGCGCAGCTTCTTGTCCAGAGCCCCCAGCGGCTCGTCCAGCAGCAGCAGCTGCGGCCGCTTGGCCAGGCTGCGCGCCAGCGCCACCCGCTGCTGCTGGCCGCCGCTGAGCTGGTGGGGCTTGCGTTTGGCGTACTTGCCCAGCTGCACCAGCTTCAGCATGGCCTCCACCCGCGCGGCGATCTCGTCGCGCGGCAGGCCCTCGCGGCGCAGGCCGAAAGCGATGTTGTCCCAGACGCTCAGGTGCGGAAACAGCGCATAGCTCTGGAACATCATATTGATGGGCCGCTCATGCGGTGGCAGGCCGGCCAGGTCCTGGCCCTTGAGCACGATGCGGCCGCTGCTGGGCGTCTCGAAGCCCGCCAGCATGCGCAGCAAGGTGGTCTTGCCGCAGCCGGACGAGCCCAGCAGCGCGAAGATCTCGCCCTTGGCAATGTCCAGCGACACATGGTTGACCGCCAGCGCGCCACCGCCGAAGTCCTTGACGACGTCCTCGATGCGCAGATAGGCCTCGGCCGTAGCAGTCATGCGGCCCCTCCTGTCAGATGGCTATGTGTTGTGAGCTGTGCTCAGATGCCGGTCTTGAAGGCGGTGTACATGCGGGTCATCTGGCGACGCACATCGTTGTTGATCGCGTCGGGCGAGGCCATCTTCTTCATATCGGCATCGCTGAGGAAGACGCTGGGATTGCTGGCCACCTCGGGCTTGACGAACTTCTTCGACTCCTTGTTGGGGTTGGCGTAGAAGACCTTGTTGGTCAGGCTGGCATGCACCTCGGGGCGCAGGATGTAGTTGATGAACTTGTGCGCATTGCCGGGGCGCGGCGCGTCGTTCGGGATCACCATCACGTCCATGAAGATGATGCCGCCGGTCTTGGGGATCAGGGCCTCGATCTTCTGGCCGGTCTTGCCGTCGATCGCGCGCTGGCGCGCGATATTGATGTCGCCGGACCAGCCCAACGCCACGCAGATCGAGCCATTGGCCATATCGTTGATGTAGCCCGAGGAGCTGAACAGCGTCACATGGGGCCGTATGCTCTTGAGCAGGCCGGGCACGCCGGCGTAGTCGCTGATGCTGCGGCTGTAGGCCGGCTTGCCCAGGTAGTGCAGCGCGGCCGGTACCACCTCGGTGGCCGAATCCAGCACGCTGACGCCGCAGCTCTTGAGCTTGCTGATGTACTCGGGCCTGAAGATCAGGTCCCAGGCATTCTCGGGCATCGGGGTGCTGCCCAGCGCGGCCTTGACCTTGTCCACATTGATGCCCACGGTCGTGTAGCCCCATAGCCAGTTGACCATGAACTCATTGCCCGGATCGAGCTTGGCCAGCTGGGCCTGCAGGTCAGCGTCCAGGTTTTTGTAGTTGGGGATCAGGCTCTTGTCGATCTTGCGCAGCAGCCCGCCGTCGGCCTGCAGCTTGGCCCAGTAGGAGGAGGGCACGACGATGTCATAGCCGGTCTTGCCGGCCACCAGCTTGGCATGGACGATCTCGTTGTTGTCGAAATTGTCGTAGCGCACCTTGATGCCGGTTTCCTTCTCGAAGTTGCGTATCGTGTCCTCGGCGATGTAGTCGGACCAGTTGTAGATGTTGAGAACCTTCTCCTCCTCCTGGGCCAGCGCGCAGCCGGCCGCTGCAGCAAGGCCGAGGGAGACGATCAGATGCGACAGTTTGATGCTCATGGCAGGGCTTCTTTCGCGCCGGGCGCAAGGGTGAGGATGGGGAAAGTCTATTGAGCGCTGGGGCGGGGCGCATGCCCCAAAACCCGCAGATGTTCAGCGCTCACAACAGGGCTTTGTGCTTCAGTTCGGCATGGCTCAGATCGAGACAGCGTCGGATCAGCAGCATCATTTCGTCGATCTGGGCGCGCGTCATCACCAGCGGCGGCGCAACGATCATGCGATCGCCGACGGCGCGCATGATCAGGCCCTCGCGGAAGCAGTGGGCCCGGCACAGCATGCCCACCTCGAGCGCCTCGGCGAAGGTCGCCAGCGTGCTCTTGTCCTTGACCAGCTGCACCGCGCCCATCATCCCGCAGCTCTGCACCTCGCCGACCAAGGGATGGTCGAGCAGCTCGGCGAAGCGCGCGGCCAGATAAGGGCCGGTGTCCTCGCGCACCCGGCGCACCAGGCCCAGCTGCTGGATCAGGCGCAGATTGGCCAGCGCCACCGCGCAGGCAGTCGGGTGGCCGGAGTAGGTGAAACCGTGGTTGAACTCGCCGCCGCTGTCGATCAGCGCACGCGCCACCCGCTCGCCCACCATCACCCCGCCCAGCGGGATGTAGCCCGAGCTGACGCCCTTGGCGAAGGTCATCAGATCGGGCTTGAAGCCCAGGGTTTCGCAGCCGAACCAGGAGCCGGTGCGGCCAAAGCCGCAGATCACCTCGTCGCTGACCAGCAGGATGCCGTACTTGTCGCAGATGCGCTGGATCTCGGGCCAGTAGGTGGAGGGCGGCACGATCACGCCGCCGGCGCCCTGCACCGGCTCGCCGATGAAGGCGGCGACCTTGTCGGGACCGAGCTGCAGGATCTTCTCCTCCAGCCAGCCGGCCGCCTTGAGACCGAATGCCTCGCGGCTCATATCGCGGCCCAGTTCGAACCAGTGCGGCTGCTGGATGTGCACGATGCCCGGTATCGGCAGGCCGCCCTGGGCATGCATGCCGCTCATGCCGCCCAGCGAGGCACCGGCCATCGTGGAGCCGTGATAGCCGTTCAGGCGACTGATGATGACCTGGCGCTCGGGCTGGCCCTGGATGTCCCAGAAACGCCGCACCATGCGCACCACCGTGTCATTGCCCTCCGAGCCCGAACTGGTGAAGAAGACATGGCGGAACTGGGCCGGGCTCAGCTCGGCCAGCAGCTCGGCCAGCTCGATGGCCGGCTCGGTGCTGGTCTGGAAGAAGGCGTTGTAGAAGGGCAGTTCCTTCATCTGCCGGGTGGCCGCGTCGACCAGGGCCTGCTGTCCGTAGCCGACATTGACGCACCACAGGCCGCTCATCGCATCGAGGATCTTGTGACCCTCGCTGTCCCAGAGGTAGATGTTGTCGGCCCGGCTGATGATGCGCGCGCCCTTGCGCGCCAGGCCGGCATGGTCGGTGAAGGGGTGCAGGAAGTGGGCGGCGTCGGCGGCCTGCAGCGCGGCGGTGCTGCGGCCGGTTCTGGCGGCGGTGGGGGTGTGGGTGATGGTGCTCATCGCGGCTCCTTCAAACATGCAGCAGCAGGTGTTCACGCTCCCAGGGCGAGATCACCTTCATGAATTCGGCGTATTCGATGTCCTTGATCTCGGTGTAGACCGTGATGAAGGACTGCCCCAGGACCTCGGCCAGATCATGCTCGGCACGCAGCAGATTGACCGCCTCGCCGAGGCTGCGTGGCAGCTGGTAATCGCCCAGGTACGCGTCGCCTTTGCACTCGGGCGTGGGCTCGATGCGGTTCTTGATGCCCAGATAGCCGCAGGCCAGCGTGGCGGCCAGTGCCACATAGGGGTTGGCGTCGGCGCCTATCACCCGGTTCTCGAGGCGGCGTGCCGAGGGCGGCGCCACCGGCGAGCGTATGCCCACGGTGCGGTTGTCGAAGCCCCATTGGATATTGATGGGCGCTGCGGTGTGGCGGGCCAGGCGGCGGTAGCTGTTCACATAGGGTGCGAACAGCGCCATCGCCGCAGGAATGTATTTCTGCAGGCCGCCGATGTACCAGAAGAACTCGGGGCTGGGCGAGCCGTCCTCCTGGCTGAACAGATTGCGGCCGGTCCGCTTGTTGATCACACTCTGATGCACATGCATCGCGCTGCCAGGCTCGCCGGCGATGGGCTTGGCCATGAAGGTGGCGAACATATCGTGGCGCAGCGCCGCCTCGCGCACCGTGCGCTTGAAGAAGAAGACCTCATCGGCCAGGCCCAGCGGGTGGGCATGGAAGAAGTTGATCTCCATCTGGCCGGCACCGATCTCGTGGATCAGGGTGTCGACATTGAGCTCCATCTTCTCGCAGTAGGCGTAGACGTCCTCGAACAGCGGATCGAACTCGTTGACGGCGTCGATGGAGTAGGCCTGGCGCGAGGTCTCGGCGCGGCCGCTGCGGCCTATCGGCGGCTTCAGCGGCTGGTCGGGATCGGTGTTGCGGGCCACCAGATAGAACTCCAGCTCGGGCGCCACCACCGGGTCCCAGCCCTCGGCGGCGAACAGATCGCAGACCCGGCGCAGCACCGAGCGCGGCGCGAACGGCACCAACTGGCCGTGCCGGTCGAAGCAGTCGTGGATGATCTGCGCGGTGGGGTCAACTGCCCAGGGCACCAGACGCGCCGTCGTCGGGTCGGCGCGCAGATGCATGTCCATATCGTTGGGGCTGATCACATCGTAGTAAGGCCCCTCCTCGGGAAACTCGCCGGTGACGCCCATGGCCACCACCGCCTCGGGCAGGCGCATGCCGCGGTCCTCGGTGAACTTCTCGCGCGGCAGGATCTTGCCGCGGGCGACGCCGGTGAGATCGGGCACCAGGCATTCGACCTCGGTGACGCGATGCTCGCGGAACCACTGTTCCAGCTCGCCGAATGTGAACTCGTTTCTGACCACCATCTCGAACCTCTCCTTCTGGTCTTGGCCCCGACCTTGTGGCGGTCGCGGGCTGCGGATTGCAAGTACGGGCTGCAGCGGTCAGCGGCGCTAGGTCTCGGGATCGGTCTTGAAGTCGTGGCGGGGTTCGCGGATGCGCTCGCGGTAGCTGCGGCAGGCCTGGCCGAAGGCGTTCAGCAGGGCCATCGAGACCGGGTTGTCCGCCGCCTGCCATTCGGGATGCCATTGCACGCACAGCGTGAAGCCGCGGGCAGCCTCGACGCTGAAGGCCTCGACAAGTCCGTCGGGCGCCACCGCCTCGACCCGCAAGCCCGGGGCCAGGGTCCTGACGCCCTGGCCATGCAGCGAGTTCACCTGGATCGGGCGCGGCCCCAGCAGCGCGTCCAGCGTGCCGCCGGGCAGCACCTGCACCGGATGCACCGCCGCATAGGCGATCTCGGGCGGTTGGCCGCTGGGGGCCCGATGGTCGGCCAGACCGGGCTGCTCTTGCACCGCCTGGTGCAAGGTGCCGCCCAGTGCCACATTGGCTTCCTGGAAACCGCGGCAGATCGCCAGCAGCGGCAGGCCCAGCGCCACTGCCTTGGGGATCAGCGGCAGGGTCCAGCGGTCGCGCTCCGGATCCAGCGGCAGGGCCGGGTTGTGCACCGCCTCGTCGAAGTGGCTGGGATGCACATTGGACTGCGAACCGGTGAGCAGCACACCGTCGGCCAGCGCCAGCAGCTCGTCGAGCTCATCGGGCGTGCTGCTGGGCACGATCAGTGGCAGACAGCCGGCCAGACGCACCGCATCGATGTACTTCTTGCCGGCCATATGGAAGGGGTGCTCGCCCATCATGCGGTTGCAGGCCGGCACCAGCACCACGGGTTTGCGAAGCTTCAGCGGGGCACTCACAGCAGATCCCTCAGTCGGTAGTAAGCCATGCCCAGCACCAGGGCGGGCATGCGCATCAGGCGGCCGCCGGGGAAGGGGCGGTGGCGCAGACGGGCGAAGGTGTCGAAGCGGCTGGCGTCGCCATGCATGGCCTCGGCCACGATGCGGCCGGCCAGGCCGGTCAGCGCGAGACCGTGGCCGGAGAAGCCCTGCAGATAGTAGAGATTGCGCTGCCGGCCCAGGCGGCCGAAATCGGGGGCGCGGTTCATCGAGATGTCCACAAAGCCACCCCATGCATACTGCATGCCAACATTGCCCAGCTGCGGAAAGGTCTGCACCAGCCGCGCACGCATGCTGGCCATCAGATCGCGTGGGGTGACCGTGCTGTAGGAGACCCGGCCACCGTAGAGCAGGCGCTGGTCGGCGGTGGGGCGGAAGTAGTCGAGCACGAAATTGGTGTCGCAGACTGCCGAGCGGCTCGGTATCAGTGCGTCCAGCCGTTCACGTGCGATCGGCTCGCTGCAGACGATATAGGTGCCCACCGGCATGATGCGCGGCGCCAGCGTGGCGGCCAGCGCGGGCGCGTATTCGGCGAGGTAGACATTGCCGGCCAGCAGGGCCTGGCGGGCACGCAGCCGGCCCCCTGGGGTGTGCAGCAGCAGGCTTGGGCCCTCGTCCACCGCGCTGACCGGGCTCATCTCATGGATGCGCACCCCCAGCGCCTTGGCAGCCTGGGCCAGACCCAGCACATATCGCAGCGGATGCAGATGACCGGAACGCGGGTCGTGCACGCCGGCGTCGAAGCGCGGGCTGTCTATCCACCGGCCCAGCTCGGCCGGCGCGATCCAGCGCAGCGGATAGTCGTAGGTGCTGGCGATATGGTCGGCCCATTGGCGCAGTTCGCGCGACTTGGCCGGCTTGGTGGCCAGGCCCAGAAAACCGCTCTGCCATTGGGCGTCTATGCCATGGCGGGCACAGCGCTGCTGGATCAGGTCCAGCGCCTCGATGCTCATGGACCAGATGCGGCGGGCCTCGTCCAGCCCCAGCTGCCGCTCGATCTCGGCCTGATCGCAGGCCAGGCCGTGGATGGCCTGGCCGCCGTTGCGGCCCGAGGCGCCGCTCCCGATCTGCGCGGCTTCCAGCAGCACCACCTTCTGTCCACGCTCGGCCAGCTCGATGGCGGCCGACAGCCCCGCCAGCCCGCCACCCACCACCGCCACATCGGCCTCGACCTCGCCCTGCAACGGCGCGAAGCCCTCGCCACGCGGCGCGGTGGCAGCGTAGTAGGAGTCGCGCGACAGGTTTCGGTCTATCCGCAGCAGGCTCATACGGTAGGCGCTAGGCAGTTCCTCGTGCGTCGTTGCAAAGAAAGCCGGCTGGCTTTCAGGCCGCCCGGCGCAGCGCGCCGCGCAGGGTGTCGATCAGGCGGTCGATATGTTCGCGGCTGATGATCAGCGGCGGCGACAGCGCGACCGTATCGCCGGTGGTGCGTATCAGCACGCCCTGCTCGTAGCAGTCCAGGAAGATCGAGAAGGCGCGCTTGGCGGGCTCGCCGGGCAGCGAGGCCAGCTCGACGCCGCCGACCAGGCCCAGATTGCGGATGTCGATCACATGGGGCTCGCCCTTGAGCGAATGCAGAGCCTCGGCGAAATAGCCCTGCATCTCGGCCGCGCGGGTCAAGAGGCCCTCCTCGGCGTAGGTGTCCAGCGTGCCCAGCGCAGCGGCGCAGGCCAGCGGATGGGCCGAGTAGGTGTAGCCGTGGAAGAACTCGATCAGATGCTCGGGGCCATTCATGAAGGTGTCGTAGATACCTTGTTTGGCGAACACCGCCCCCATGGGCACGCAGCCATTGGTCAGGCCCTTGGCCACCGTCATCAGATCCGGCGTGACGCCGAAGGTCTGGGCACCGAAGGGATTGCCGGTGCGGCCGAAGCCGGTGATGACCTCGTCGAAGATCAAGAGAATGCCGTGCTTGTCGCAGATCTCGCGCAGGCGCTGCAGATAGCCCTGGGGCGGGATCAGCACGCCGGTGGAGCCGGCGATGGGCTCGACGATGACGGCGGCAATCGTCGAGGCATCGTGCAGTGCAATCAGGCGCTCCAGATCATCGGCGAACTCGACGCCATGCGCGGGCTGGCCCTTGGCAAAGGCGTTGCGCGCCGGATCGTGGGTGTGGCGGATATGGTCCACACCGCCCAGCATGGTGCCGAACATCTTGCGGTTGGCGACCATGCCGCCGACCGAGATGCCGCCGAAATTGACGCCGTGATAGCCGCGCTCGCGACCGATCAGGCGGGTGCGCGCGCCTTCGCCGCGTACCCGGTGGTAGGCGATGGCCATCTTCAGCGCGGTCTCCACCGACTCGGAGCCCGAGTTGGTATAGAAGACCTTGTTGAGCCCCGGCGGGGTCAGCTCGACCAGGCGCTCGGCCAGTTCGAAGGCCTTGGGATGGGCCATCTGGAAGGGCGGGGCGAAGTCCAGTTCGGCCGCCTGACGCTGTATCGCCTCGACGATGCGGGGGCGGTTGTGGCCGGCATTGACGCACCACAGGCCGGCAATGCCGTCCAGCACCTGACGGCTCTTGTCATCGGTGAAGTACATGCCATCGGCGCGGGTCAGCAGGCGCGGTGCCTTCTTGAACTGGCGGTTGGCGGTGAAGGGCATCCAGTAGGCATCCATGGCACTGTTCCGGTTCATCGTGAGGTTGCTCGCGGCATTCTTGGCAGGGCGAGGCGCTGCAATTGCTAACCTACCCAGTCTATTGACAGCGGCGCGCAATGTGCTTGCGCTTTGCGCCGGGGCAAACCCGAGGTTTTGCAATTTCCTGCGATAGGATGATCGCCTACTCGCAGAAAATTCCATTTATGAGTTCAGAAGTGCAACTGGATGCGATCGACCGGGCCATCCTGAATGCCTTGCAGAAGGATGGGCGGCTCTCCAATGTCGAGCTGGCGCGGGCGGTGCATCTGAGCCCCTCGGCCTGCCTGCGGCGGGTCAAGCAGCTGGAGGACAGTGGGGTGATCGCCGGCTATGTGGCCCTGGTGAACCCCAAGGCCGTCGGCAAGCAGGGCACCAGCTACACCATCATCAATCTGGAGCGCATGACCAGCGCTGCCCTGGCTGCCTTCGAGCAAGCGGTGCAGGCCAGCCCCGACATCCTCGACTGCTTCTATGTGGCGGGCACCAACGACTATGTGATCCGCTTTGCCTACAAGGATGCCGAGGATCTGGAGCGCTTCCACACCCATGTGCTGATGCAGCTGCCCGAGGTGGCTCGCAGCAACAGCATGCTGGTGCTGCGCACCATCAAGAAGACGACGGCGTTCGAGCTCTGAGCATCTGCCACATCGGCATCAGCTGCACCAGCAGCATGCTGGCCAGGATCAGGCCGCAGCCCAGCAGGCCGGCGCTGTTGAGGCGATCTCCCATCAGCCAGTAGCCGAACAGCGCAGCGAACAGGGTCTCGGAGGAGAGGATGATGGCGGCGTCGGCCGCATGTGCGTAGCGCTGGGCCACGACCTGGGCGGTAAAGGCCACGCCCACCGACATCACGCCGGTATAGAGAATTGGCAGCGCTGCGGCCTGCAGGCCGGCCCAGCTCAGCGGCTCGAAGACCAGGGCCCAGACCAGCGCGGCCAGGCCGCAGAAGAGGAATTGGCCGCCGGCCACCAGAAAGGGGGCGTGCATGCGGTCGGCCACGCGGCCGACCAGCAGCACATGCAGGGCCCAGGGCAGGGCCGAGCCTATGACCCAGAGATCGCCCACGCCGATCTTCAACTCATGCGCACCTGAAAGCAAAAAGGCGCCGACCAGGCAGGCCATGCCACCCGGCCAGACCGACCAATGCGGCAGGTGACGCAGCAGCAGCCAGCCCAGCACCGGCACCAGGGGCACATACAGCGCGGTCAGGAAGCCGGCATTGGTGACCGTGGTCGAGACGATACCGATCTGCTGCATCGCGGCGCCCAGCAGCAGCAGGCCGCCCAGTCCGGCGATCTTGCCGCCGTCACTGTGCTTGAGCGGCCTCTGCTTGCGCGCGAGGCTGCGCCACTCCAGCCACATCAGCGGCGCGACGACCAGGGCGCCGACCAGAAAGCGCACGCCGGTGAAGGCCATGGGGCCGATATCGTTCATGCCATGGCTTTGGGCCACAAAGGCCGAACCCCAGATCAGGGCGATCAGAACGAGCAGCAGATTGGCTTGGATGCGGGACACACGCACTTCTTGAAAAGACAAAGGGCGGCATCATAAGCCGCCCTTTGTTTGGGGCTGAGAACAGGCGCCGCGGCAAGCGGCGCCCGTGCAGCGCGCAGACTCAGTCGTTGTTGCCGCCGAAGATGCCCAGCAGTGCCAGCAGGGACTGGAACACGTTGTAGATGCTGAGGTAGACACCCAGCGTGGCACTGATGTAGTTGGTCTCCAGGCCGTCCTGAACCCGCTTCAGGTCGTAGAGGATGAAGGCCGAAAAGATGCCGATGCACAGCACCGACAGCGTAATCATCAGCGCGCTGGACTGCAGGAAGAAGTTCGCGATGCCAGCGACCAGCACCATGATCATGCCGATGAACAGGAACTTGCCCATATTCGTCAGGTCACGCTTGATCACCGAGGACAGGCTGGCCATGCCCAGGAAGATCACACCGGTGCCGGCGAAGGCCGTCATGATCAGGCTGGCGCCGTTGGACAGGCCCAGCACCACACCGATCAGGCGCGACAGCATCACGCCCATGAAGAAGGTGAAGGCCAGCAGCACCGGCACGCCGGCGGCCGAGTTCTTGGTCTTCTCGATGGCGAACATGAAGCCGAAGGCGCCGGCCAGGAAGACGATCATGCTGATGCCCGGTGTCATCGCACGGGCGATGCCGGTGCTGACACCCAGCCAGGCGCCCAGCACGGTAGGCACCATGGACAGGGCCAGCAGCCAGTAGGTATTGCGCAGCACGCGATTGCGCTGGCCCTGGAGGGCCGAGCTGCTGCCAAAGGTTTGGACGGTTTGGTTCATGGCGATAGGTCCCTTTGCAAAGACGCTGAGTAAATGGGTACGAGGGGGCGGATTTCAAGCCCGCGGATGAAATGGGCGGTGCAGGCAGGCGGGGGCCTGCTGCTGGCCGGCGATGTCAGTGGCCTTGCCGCGGCGGCCTTTGCAGGCCTTCCAGATAGGGCGCGGCATGGCCGCGCGACGCGGGATCGGGCAGGGCTTCGATCAGCGCGGCGTCTGACCAGGCCAGGGCAGGCAGTTCCAAGGCTTCGGGCAGCTCGACCGCCATCTCAGCGCTGCTGGTCTCGGCAGCGGGCGCTGCGGGGACGGCCTCGTCAGCGCTGCCGAAATCGGCATGGGACATGACGCCGGGTGTCGCGTCAGCCACACAAGCCGCAGCCGTCTCCAGGCCTGCGCCCAGGGCTGGCAGGCTGGCGCCGCTGGCGATCGCCAGCAGGAGCGCATGCAGCAAGACCAGGATGCGGCGTATCAACATGCTGCTAGTTTAGCGGCTGTCGGCGGCAATGCAGGCGAGTGCTCAGAACTCGGCCTGCAGATAGGCCAGCTCCTCGGCGCTGAAGCCGGCGGCCCCCCGTGCTGCCAGGTTGAAGGGCGGGCGCAGGCGCGGCGCCTCATATTGCTTGACCAGCTGCGGATAAAGGCTGATCGCATCCAGGCCGCGCTCGCGGCAGAGCTGGCGGTACCAGCGATTGCCGATCTCCACATGGCCGATCTCGTCGCGCAGGATGATGTCCAGGATCTCGACGGCCCGCGTGTCGCCGGCCCGGCTCAGCTTGGCCTGCAGCGGCGGCGTGGCGTCCAGCCCGCGCGCCTCCAGCGTGCGCGGCACCAGGGCCATGCGGGCCAGCACGTCGCCGGCGGTGCGCTCGGCCATGGTCCACAGCCCGTCATGCGCGTCGAAATCGCCGTAGTCGCGTCCCAGGCCCTGCAGATGCTCGCGCAGCAGGCCGAAGTGCAGGGCCTCCTCGCTGGCGACCTGCAGCCAGTCCAGGTAGTAGTCGAGTGGCATGTCGGCGAAGCGCCAGACCGCATCCAGCGCCAGATTGATCGCATTGAACTCGATATGCGCAATCGCATGCAGCAGCGCCGCGCGGCCCTCCACGGTGAAGGGGCTGCGTTTGGGTACCTGCAGCGTGGGCACCAGCAGCGGCCGCAGCGGCCGGCCAGGCACACCGGCTGGCCGCTCGATCTGGGCCTGCCTGTCGAGCTTCAGGCCCTGACGGGCCGCCAGATAGAGCTGGCGTGCGGCGGCGGCTTTCTCGCTGGGGTCTGTCTGGCACAAGACCTCCAGCGCGCGGGTTCGAGCTTCCATCCCTAGAATTATGGCTTTGCACAGCGGCTGGCCCGCCCCGGAGAGATCAATGGCTGTTTATCAACTGGGCGAGCATCGGCCCGATATCGCGGAGTCGGCCTGGGTGGCCGAAAGTGCCCAGGTCATCGGACGTGTCACGCTGGGCGAGCAGGTGAGCGTCTGGTTCAACGCGGTGCTGCGGGGCGACAGCGAGCAGCTGAGCATCGGCGACGGCTGCAATATTCAGGATGGTTCGGTACTGCATGCCGATACCGGCTTCCCCTTGCGCCTGGCCGAGAACGTCACCGTCGGACATCAGGTAATGCTGCACGGCTGCACCGTGGGCGAGAACTCCCTGATCGGGATTGGCGCCATCGTGCTCAACGGCGCACGCATCGGCAAGAACTGTCTGGTCGGCGCGGGTGCGCTGGTGACCGAGGGCAAGGAGTTTCCCGACGGCTCGCTGATCGTCGGCAGCCCGGCCAAGGTGCTGCGGGAGCTGAGTCCGCAACAGATCGAGGGTCTGCGTGCCAGTGCTGTCCATTACATGAGCAATGCGGCCCGGTATGCGGCCGAACTGAAGAAGATCAAGGCATGAGCGAGCTCCACAAGTTTGTGTTTGAAGGTCTGCCGGTGCGCGGCATGCTGGTGCGTCTCAGCGAGGGCTGGCAGGAGGCTTTGCGACGCCGCGAGGCGGGTCGCGGTGCCCATCCCCCTGAGCTGCGCGCGCTGCTGGGCGAGATGGCCGCGGCGGCGGTGCTGATGCAGAGCAATATCAAGTTCAATGGCGCCCTGGTGCTGCAGATCTTCGGCGACGGCCCGGTCAAGCTGGCGGTGGCCGAGGCCCAGCCGGACCTGAGCTTCCGCTGCACCGCCAAGCTGGTCGGCGAACTGCCGACCGGTGCCGGCCTGGAGGCCATGGTCAATGCCCATGGCCAGGGGCGCTGTGCCATCACGCTGGATCCGAAGGACAAGTTGCCGGGCCAGCAGCCCTACCAGGGCGTGGTGCCGCTGCATGGCGATCAGCGCGAGCCGCTGCACAAGCTCTCCGAGGTGCTGGAGCATTACATGCTGCAGTCCGAGCAACTGGATACCAAGCTGGTGCTGGCCGCCAATGACCAGATGGCGGCGGGCCTGCTGATCCAGCGCCTGCCCATGGAGGGCGAGGCCAATCTGGCAGGTGCGCGCAACGAAGACGATATCGGCCTGTCCGATGCCTTCAACCGCATCAGCATGCTGGCCAGCACGCTGACGCCGGAGGAGCTGCTGGGGCTGGACGCGGATACCGTGCTGCGCCGCCTGTTCTGGGAGGAGACGCTGCGCCGTTTCGAGCCGCTGCAGGGTGAGACCGGGCCCCGCTTTGCCTGCAGCTGCTCGCGCGAGCGCGTCGGCGGCATGCTCAAGGGCCTGGGCCGCGAGGAGATTGACGCGGTGATCGCCGAGCGCGGCGAGGTCGAGGTGGGCTGCGAGTTCTGCGGCCTGCAATACCGCTATGACGCGGTCGACGTGGCCGAGCTCTTCCGCACCGGCCAGCAGCAGCCGAGCAGCAACACGACCCTGCAGTAGCAGACGGCCGCCTTGCTGCGGCGACCAGCGTTCAGTTCAGACGCTGCACCCGGTCCAGCGCTGGCGGCACGATATCGGCCTGGGTGCTCAGATAGCGCTCCAGCGCGTCCAGATCCATGATGCCGGTGCGTGCGTTCTTGCCCTCGGTCAGCACGCGGAAACCGTCGCCGCCGCTGGCAATGAAGCTGTTGACGGTGACCCGGTAGCTGGCCTGGGGGTCAAGTGTTTGGCCGTGGAGCTTGAGGCTCTCCGGCAGCACCCGGGCACCCAGCGGCCGCTTGGCATCCCATGTGTAGCTGAAGCCCTTGGATACCTGCAGGAAGATGCCGCGCACATCCGCACTGCGCCATTGCTGTTCCAGCAGGCGGCGTATCTGCTCGCCGCTGAGGCTCAGCGTGACCAGATTGTTGTAGAAGGGCTGGACCGCAAAGGCGTCGGCGTAGCTAACTTCCCCATTGCTGGTGCGATTGAGCGCCGCACGCACCCCGCCGGCGTTCATCAGCGCGATCACCGCAGCACCGTCCTCGGGTCTGGCGGTGGCGGCCAGCTGGGCGTCGGCGATCAGCTGGCCCATGGGCATGGCGCCGGCGCTGTCGGTCTCGCGCGAGATGCTGGCCGCGATGCGACCGACCACCCGGCGGGCCAGCGGCTCGGCCAGCTTTTCGTAGCCGGCGATCAGGGCGGTCTGGACCGGGTCCTTGGCAAAGCTGTCGGTGCGTACGATCAGATTGTTGGCCTGGCTGCGGAGGACATCGCCGGTCTTGCGATCCAGCTGCAGATCGATCTCGGTGACGATGGTGCCGTACTTGTCGCCGCTGGTGACCAGGCGGCCGTCGATATTGCACTGGTAGGCACGGTGGGTATGGCCTGTCACGACCAGGTCAACGGCCTTGTCGAGCTTCTTGACGATGTCGACGATGGGGCCGGAGATGCCGGGGCATTCGTTGTAGTCACCGGTGGGATAGCCGCCCTCGTGGATCAGCACCGCGATCGCCTCAATGCCCTGGGCACGCAGCTCGGGCACCAGCTTGTTGACGGTCTCGGCCTCATCATCGAAGCGCAGCCCTGCAACCCCGCTGGGGGTGACGATCTCGGGGGTACCCTTCAGGGTCAGGCCGATGAAGGCCATCGGCACCCCATCGAAGCGTTTGACGTGGTAGGCCGGCAGCACGGTCTTGCCGGTCTTGCTGTCCCAGGTGCTGGCGGCCAGATACTGGAACTTGGCGCCCTTGAACTGGGTCGGGCCTTTGCAGCCGTTCTTGGGATGACAGCCGCCATACTGCTTGCGCAGCAGCTCGGCGATGCCGGCGTCGAACTCGTGGTTGCCCACCGCAGCCACCTCCAGCCCCATCAGGCTGAGCGACTCGATGGTGGGTTCATCGTAGAACAGCGCCGACAACAAAGGACTGCCGCCGATCAGATCGCCGGCCGCGACGAAGATGTGGTTGGAATTCTTCTGCATCAGGCTGCGCGCAGCCGTGGCCAGGTGCTCGGCCCCGCCCGCGGCGACGGTCAGGGTCTTGGCCGGATCGGCCGGGTCCTTGATGCGTATGCCACCGGCCGAGGGCTTCAGATTGCCGTGGAAATCGTTGATCGCCAGCACCTTCACGGCCACCGGTCCGCTCGGTGCGGGCGTCAGCTGGGCGCAGCCCGCCAGGGCCAGGGCGGTGAGCAGCAGGGGTAGGGCAGGCTTGATCATGGGATGTCCGGTAAGGCTGGATGGCTGAGGCGCGCGGCTCGATGGCAAACGTTTGCAGCTGCAAGTGTCACAGCGCTCAGGGCCGGGCGTCAAGACGGATTCTTGCCAAGGGTCGCATGCGTCGCTCCGTCATGCGCTTGTCATCGTTCGGCGGCTAGACCTTGCCGCCACGCTGGGCCAGCCGCAACTGCAGGTTGGCATGTTCGCAATCGGGTTGGTCGCAGTTCTGGCAGAACCAGCCCAGATCCGGCAGGGCGTCTTGGCGCTGCTGCAGCCGAGTAAGCAGCCCTGCGCGACGCTGCTGCGGCGCGCACTGACGCAACAGCGGGCTGATCGCGTCCAGCGCGGCCTCCAGGCGCGCGCTGCCGTCGCCGCGCACCACCGCCCAGGGCAGCTCGCTGCCGCGCAGCAGGCGACGCAGCAGCGCATCCACCGGCGCCTGCATATGGGCGCCATCGCGCTGCAGGCCGTCGGCGACCCAGGGCAGATCGGGCGCGGTGAGCAGGGTCAGGTCTTGCTGCTCGTGGTGATGGGCCAGGGCGGCTTGCAGCAGGCTGGCGTCATCGAACAGCAGCCGGCTGTAGACCGCGGTCATCAAGGGAGTGGTGTCGCACAGCACCAACTCGTGAGTTGCCGCCGCGGCCGCGATGCGCTGCGCCTGTGTACGGGCGATGGCGGCCTGTTCATCGGCTTGCGGCGTGCGGCCCTGGGCATTGCACCATTCGCGCAAGTATTCGCCGACGACGACGCAGCGCAGCCCGGTATCGGCAGTCAGACGCTCGACCAGGCCGGTGGCCAGGCTGCTCTTGCCGGTGCTCTCGGCACCGACGATGGCGACGCAGAAGGCCCGCCGCGCCGTCATGCTCAGGCGGCCTGCGCGGAAGCCTTGCCCAACTCGGTGCCCAGACCAGCCTGGCGCTGCCAGGCCCGCCAGCCGGCCACCGACATCGGGATGAAGATGGCGTAAAGCAGCACGGTCAGCCAATACTCCTTGTAGGCAAACAGGCTGACGCTGACCATATTGACGATCACCCAGACGCCCCAGTTCTCCTGGTACTTGCGCCCCAGCAGATACTGGCCGACGAGGCTGGCGACCGTGGGGAAGGCATCCCAGTAGGGCACCGGTGAATCGGTCTGCCGCTCCAGCAGCAGACCCAGCAGCGGCCAGGCCAGCAGGATGGTCAGCAGCATCAGGCCGCGGCCACGCCAGCTAAGCATGCGCACCCGCAAGACCTGGCCCTGGGCGTCGGTGCCGCGCAGCCACTGCCACCAACCCCAGATCGCCAGTGCGGCGAACACCAGTTGCAGCGAGGCCTCGCCGTAGAGCTTGCCGTTCCAGAACAAGAGGAAGTAGAGCAGGGAGCTGAGCAGGGCCAGCGGCCAGGCCAGCACATGGACGCGCATATTGCACAGCACCATCCAGACCGCCAGCGCGAACGCGATCAGCTCGGTCCAGCTGATGGGACTGCCAAAGGCCTCGAAGGCGGGGGTGAACAGGGGATGTAGCAACTGCAGCAGCGTGTCCATGCGGCGCGCGTCCCGACTCAGCGGCGTTGATGCTGAACGTAGATCTCATCCGGCTTCACCATGCCCAGCTCGAAACGCGCCTTCTCCTCCACCATCTCCAGGCCCTCGCGCAGATCGCGCAACTCGGCATCGAGCTGCACATTGCGGGCGCGTGCTTGCTCATTGGCCGCCTGCTGCCGTGCCAGCTCTGCTTCGAGTTGCCCCACCCGCGCCAGACCACCCTTGCCCAGCCAGAGCTGAGCCTGGATGGCGATCAGGAAAGCGCCGAGTAGGAGGGCGAGGATTTTCACGCGTGAGGCAGCAGCGGCTCAGCCAAGCGGGGCCGGTCAGCGCAGATTGTAGAAAGCGGCGCGGCCAGGGTAGCTGGCGATGTCGCCCAGATCTTCCTCGATGCGCAGCAGCTGGTTGTACTTGGCCATGCGGTCCGAACGCGACAGCGAGCCGGTCTTGATCTGGCCGGCATTCAGGCCGACGGCGATGTCGGAGATGGTGGAATCTTCCGTTTCGCCCGAGCGGTGCGAGATCACGGCGGTGTAGCCGGCGCGCTTGGCCATCTCGATGGCAGCGAAGGTTTCGGTCAGGGTGCCGATCTGGTTGATCTTGATCAGGATCGAGTTGGCGATGCCCTTGTCGATGCCTTCCTTCAGAATCTTGGTGTTGGTCACGAAAAGATCGTCACCCACCAGCTGCACCTTGGCGCCCAGGCGATCGGTGATGTGCTTCCAGCCGTCCCAGTCGCCTTCGGCCATGCCGTCCTCGATCGAGATGATCGGGTACTTGTCGACCCAGGTGGCCAGCATATCGGTCCACTGCGCGGCGCTGAGCTGGATGCCGCCTTCACCCTCCAGCACATACTTGCCGTCCTTGTAGAACTCGCTGGCGGCGCAGTCCAGACCCAGGGCGATCTGTTCGCCGGCGGTGTAGCCGGCCTTGTCGATCGCTTCCAGGATCAGCTGGATGGCGGCCTCGTGGCTCTCTACGCTGGGAGCGAAGCCGCCCTCGTCGCCGACCGCGGTGCTGATGCCCTTGTCGTGCAGGATCTTCTTGAGCGCGTGGAAGACCTCGGCGCCCCAGCGCAGGGCTTCACGGAAGGAGGGGGCGCCCACCGGGATGATCATCAGCTCCTGCAGATCCAGCGAGTTGTTCGCATGGGCACCGCCGTTGATCACATTCATCATCGGCACCGGCAGCTGCATGCCGCCCATGCCACCGAAGTAGCGGTACAGCGGCAGGCCGCTTTCTTCAGCAGCGGCGCGGGCCACCGCCATCGAGACTGCCAGCATCGCGTTGGCGCCCAGGCGGCTCTTGTTCTCGGTGCCGTCCAGGTCGATCAGGGTTTTGTCCAGGAAGGCCTGCTCGGAGGCGTCCAGGCCTAGCACGGCCTCGGAGATTTCGGTATTGATGTGCTCGACGGCCTTCAGCACGCCCTTGCCCAGGTAGCGGCTCTTGTCGCCATCGCGCAGCTCGATGGCCTCGCGCGAACCGGTCGATGCACCCGAAGGCACGGCAGCGCGGCCCATCACGCCGGACTCCAGCAGCACATCGCAC
Organism: Burkholderiaceae bacterium; assembly: GCA_041920215.1. Classification (GTDB taxonomy): domain Bacteria; phylum Pseudomonadota; class Gammaproteobacteria; order Burkholderiales; family Burkholderiaceae_C; genus JAYRSJ01. Next base: position 54,046 of record JAYRSJ010000008.1, read on the forward strand.
TCGACGGTGGGGTTGCCGCGGCTGTCCAGAATCTCACGGCCGACGATGTCAACAATCGCGCTCATCAATATCTCCAGGAAAGTTAGAAATGCTTGTCAAACTAGCGGCGCGCATCGTGCCCGGTTTTGGTTACCGTGGCTGAACAAGATGCACGCTCAGACGCCTTCGATCAAAACCATGCGCATCACGGCCGCACCCTGGCGCGCCTGGCGGGCCTGGCCGTACTCGGGCGACTCGTTGAAGCGGCGCGCGGCTTGCACGGAGGGAAACTTCAGCAGCACCACGCGGTCCGGAATCCAGTCACCCTCCAGCACCTCGACGGCGCCGCCGCGCACGCAGACGTCGGCGCCGTAAGCCTGCATCGCGGCGGTCGAGAACTTCTTGTACTCCTCGTACTGCGTGGGATCGGTCACCCGAACGTTGGCAAGAATGTAGGCGCTCGGCATGGTTGGCGGCTCAGCAGAAAAAGTCGTTCTCGAGCAGCGGCTGGGACTTGACCACCCGGTCCAGCGCGACCAACTGCTCCAGCAAGGTCCTCATGTGCTTGAGCGGCACCGCATTGGGGCCGTCGGACCAGGCTTCGGCGGGACGCGGATGGGTTTCCATGAACAGGCCTGCGACACCTGCGCCCACGCCGGCACGTGCCAGCACCGGCACCATCTCGCGGGCACCGCCGCTGCTACTGCCCTGCCCGCCGGGCTTTTGCACCGAATGGGTCACGTCGAACACCACCGGCGCGCCGGACTTGCGCATCTCGGCCAGGCTGCTCATATCGGCGACGAGGTTGTTGTAGCCGAAGCTCACGCCGCGCTCGCAGGCCAGGAAGCGGTCTTCCGACAAACCCACCTCGCGGGCCGCTTCGCGCGCCTTGTCAATGACGTTCTTCATATCCCAAGGCGCGAGGAACTGGCCCTTCTTGATGTTGACCGGCTTGCCCGACTTGGCCACCGCGCGGATGAAGTCGGTCTGGCGGCAAAGAAAGGCTGGGGTCTGCAGCACGTCGACCACGCTGGCCACCTCGGCCACCTGGCTCTCGTCATGCACATCGGTGATGATGGGCAGCTGCAGCTGGCGACGTACCTCGTCCAGGATCTTCAGCCCTGCCTCCAGCCCCAAACCGCGCTTGGTGCTGCCGGAGGAGCGGTTGGCCTTGTCGAAGGATCCCTTGTAGATCAGCGGAATACCAAGGGCTGCGCAGGCCTCCTTCAGCTGCCCCGCCACCTCCAGGGACATCTCCAGGCCCTCGATCGAACAGGTGCCTGCGATCAGGAAGAAGGGCCGGTCTATCCCGACGTCGAATCCGCACAGCTTCATGGTGAGGGGCTCCTCTGGCCTCAGGCCTTCTTGTGGTCCAGCGCCGCCTTGATGAAGGCGATGAACAGCGGATGGCCGTCCCAGGGCGTGGATTTGAACTCGGGATGGAACTGCACACCGACATACCAGGGGTGGACCTCGCGCGGTAGCTCGACCATCTCGGTCAGCTTCTCGCGCTGCGTGATGGCCGAGATCACCAGGCCGGCCTGCTGCAGGCGGTCAAGGTAATGCTCGTTGGCCTCGTAGCGATGGCGATGACGCTCGGTGACGACCGAGCCGTAGATGTCGTGCGCCAGTGTGCCGGGCTTGACATCCGAGCTTTGCGCGCCCAGACGCATCGTGCCGCCCAGATCGCTCTTCTCGTCGCGCTTCTGGATCGAACCGTCGGCGTCCATCCATTCGTCGATCAGCGCAATCACCGGATGCGGGGTGGCCGGATCGAACTCGGTCGAGTTGGCGTCGCTGAGGCCGGCCATATGGCGCGCGTACTCGATGGTAGCCACCTGCATGCCCAGGCAGATGCCCAGATAGGGGATCTTGTGCTCACGGGCGAACTGTGCCGCCAGGATCTTGCCCTCGACGCCGCGTTTGCCGAAGCCGCCGGGCACCAGGATGGCGTCGAACTGAGCCAGCTGCTCGATATTGTCCGGGGTCAGTAGCTCGGAGTCCACGTACTCGATCTTGACGCCGGCATGGTTGTGGATGCCGGCATGTCGCAGCGCCTCGTTGAGCGATTTGTAGGAATCGCTCAGATCGGTGTACTTGCCGCACATCGCGATCGTGACCTGTTTGGCTGGGTTCTCAACCTCATGAACCAGGGTGTCCCAACGCCTCAGGTCAGCGGCCTTGGTGTTGAGCTGCAGCTTGGTGCAGATCAGTTGGTCCAGCCCCTGCTCGTGCAGCACGCGCGGCACCTTGTAGATGGTGTTCACGTCCCACATCGAGATCACGCCGTACTCGGGCACATTGGTGAACAGCGAGATCTTCTCACGCTCGTCGTCGGGAATGCGGCGGTCGGCGCGGCACAGCAACGCGTCCGGCTGTATGCCGATCTCGCGCAGCTTCTGCACCGTGTGCTGGGTCGGCTTGGTCTTGAGTTCGCCGGCGGCGGCGATCCAGGGCACATAGGTCAGATGAACGAAGGCCACATTGGTGGGGCCCATCTTCAGGCTCATCTGGCGCGCGGCCTCCAGGAAGGGCAGCGACTCGATGTCGCCGACCGTGCCGCCGATCTCGACGATGGCCACATCTACCGCATCCGGCGTGCCGTGACCGGCGCCGCGGCGGATGAATTCCTGCATCTCATTGGTGATGTGCGGGATCACCTGGACGGTCTTGCCGAGGTAGTCGCCCCGGCGTTCCTTCTCCAGCACCGACATATAGATCTGGCCGGTGGTGAAGTTGTTGCTCTTCTTCATCCGCGTGGTGATGAAGCGCTCGTAGTGGCCCAGGTCCAGATCGGTCTCGGCACCGTCGTCGGTGACGAAGACCTCGCCATGCTGGAAGGGGGACATCGTGCCCGGATCGACGTTGATGTACGGATCCAGCTTGATGAGGGTGACTTTGAGGCCGCGCGATTCGAGGATGGCAGCCAGAGAGGCCGATGCGATGCCCTTGCCGAGTGAGGACACCACACCGCCGGTGACGAAGACGTACTTGGTCATGTCTTGCAGCGCTCTAGGTCAGAAACGCTGTGGTGGTAAAGCGCGATTATAGCGATGGCGCACGCGCGCCTTGGCCGGCTCGGGACTGCGTCAACCGGTCGCGCGCTCGGCCTGCAGGGCCTGCAGCATCTGCAATACCAGCACCGCGGTATCGTCGGGGCGTTCGAAGGGATAGAGATGGGAACCTTCGATCCAGACGAAGTGCCGGCGTGCCAAGGCCTTGGATGCGGTGGCACCGGCCTGGCGCAGTTCCTCGGAACGGGTGCCGGCGATGAAGCCCACCGGGCATTGGGGTGGATGCCGCTTCAGCAGACGGTCCAGATGGCTGGGCAGCGTGTTGTAGATGCGGGTCTCGATCTCGCGACGAAAGCGCAGCGTGGCCCGGCCATCGGCCAACTCATCGAAGCCGCTGGCCACATAGTCGGCCAGCACCCGCGGGTCCCAGCGGGCGAACTTGTGCTTGCTGGCGAAATGCGCATGCACCGCCGCCCGCGAGGGCCATTCGTGGCGGCGCTGGCTGGAGATCTTGCCGGGCGAAACCCGCTTGATCAGGCCGGTGGCCTTGGCCACCTGCACGCTGTGTGCGCGCCAGCCCGAGACCACCGGTGAGTCCAGCATCAGCAGACCCTCGACCAGGTCCGGCCGCTTGCAGGCCACCAACAGGCTGACCATGCCGCCAAGGGAATGGCCGGCCAGCACCACGGGGCCGGGCTTGGCCATCGTCGGCAGCACCTCGCGTTCGATGAAGTGGATCAGCTGATCGCGCAGATGCGGCCAGTTGCTGGTGACCGGGTAGGCCGGGTCATGGGCCAGCTGGGACAGGGCGTGGACCTGCCAGCCCGCTGCCCGCCAATGCTCGAACAGCAGGCGGTAGCAGCCGGCGCCAAAGCCATTGGCATGGCTGAAGACCAGGGTGCCTGGCGCTGAATGGGTCGCGAGGATCATGGCTTATGCACCGGGCCACAGAGCGTTTTCAGCCGGTACAGGGCCTCCAAGGCCTCGCGCGGGCTCAGGGCGTCGGGGTCGAGATCATGCAGGGCCTGCAGCGCGGCCGGCGTCTCCTCGGCGACAGCCGGTGGGCTGATCGGCGGCGCGGCGAACAGATCGATCTGCGCCTCGCCGGCCGAGGCCTTGGACTCCAGCGCTTCCAGCGTGGCACGCGCCTGGCGCACCAGGCTAGCGGGCATGCCGGCCAGCCGTGCGACCTGCACGCCATAGCTGCGGCTCGCCGGCCCGGCTAGGATCTCGTGCAGGAAGACGATGCTCTCTTCTCCACTTTTGCCGCTTTCGACAGCCGAGACATGGCAGTTGATTGCCTGGCCGTGCTTGAGCGGAAAATCGGTCAGCTCGAAGTAATGGGTGGCGAACAGCGTGAAGGCGCGGCTCTTGTCGTGCAGATGGCTGGCGATGGCGCCGGCCAGGGCCAGGCCGTCGAAGGTCGAGGTGCCGCGCCCGATCTCGTCCATCAGTACCAGCGACTGCTCGGTCGCGCCATGCAGGATGGCGGCCGCCTCGGTCATCTCCAGCATGAAGGTGGACTGCGCATTGGCCAGGTCGTCGGCCGCGCCGATGCGGGTGTGGATCGCATCCATCGGCCCCAGGCGGCAGCTTGCGGCCGGTACATAGGAGCCGATCGCGGCCAGCAAGGCGATCAGAGCCACCTGGCGCATGAAGGTGCTCTTGCCGCCCATATTGGGCCCGGTGATGATCAGCATGCGGGTGCGGGCATCGAGCCGGCAATCGTTGGCCATGAACTCACCGCCGCCAGTCTCGCGCAGCCGCATCTCGACCACCGGATGGCGGCCACCCTGTATGTCGATCGCCGGCTGGCTGACGAACTCGGGACGGCACCAGTTCAGCGTCGCGGCGCGCTCGGCCAGGGCTGCCAGCGCATCCAGGCTGGCTAGCGCGCGGCCCAGTGCGGTCAGCGGCGGCAGGGCCTGCAGCAGCTCGTCCAGCACGGCGTCGTAGAGCAGCTTCTCGCGCGCCAGTGCTCGCTCTTGCGCTGACAGGGCCTTGTCCTCGAAGGCCTTCAGCTCGGGCGTGATGTAGCGCTCGGCATTCTTCAGCGTCTGGCGGCGCTGGTAGTCCGTCGGCACCTTGTCGACCTGGCCCTGGGTGACCTCGATATAGAAGCCATGCACCTTGTTGAACTGCACGCGCAGATTGGCGATGCCGGTGCGGGCGCGTTCGCGCGTTTCCAGTTCGAGCAGGAAGCTGTCGCAGTTCTGCTGAATGCCACGCAGCTCGTCCAGCTGGGCGTCGAAGCCTGGCGCGATCACGCCGCCGTCGCGCAGCAGCACGGCCGGTTCCTCGGCAATGGCGCGCTCCAGCAGTTCCAGAATCGGCGGCGAGCCGGCCAGTCCGTCGGCAAGGGTGTCGATCAGCGCACTGCCGCCCGGCAGCGTGAGGCGCAGGGCCGGCAGGCTTTGCAGCGTGGCACGCAGGCCGGTCAGCTCGCGCGGTCTCACCTGGCGCAGTGCGACGCGGGCGGCGATGCGCTCCACGTCCGAAACCTGTCGCAAGGCCTCGCGCAAGGGCTCGAAGCCCTGTGCGATCAGTGCGGCAATGGCCGCATGGCGGTGCATCGCCTCGCTGCGCTCGCGCTTGGGATGCAGCAGCCAGTGGCGCAGCGCGCGGCTGCCCATGCCCGAGCGGCAGCTGTCCAGCAGCGACAGCAAGGTGGGCGAACTTTCACCGCGCAGCGTCGTGATCAGCTCGAGATTGCGCTGGGTGGCCGGCGGCAGATCCAGCAGCTCACTGCTGCGCTGCACCTGCAGGGTCTGCACATGGGCCAGCGTCCGGCCCTGGGTGTGTTCGGCATAGGACAGCAGGGCCGCGGCGGCGGCCTGGGCGGCCGCCAGATCCTGAGCATTGAAGCCCGCCAGGCTGGCCACGCCCAGCTGCTCACAGAGCTTGCGGCTGCCCAGCTGGCTGTCGAACTGCCAGCTGGGGCGGTTGGTGATGGGCAGGCGAGCGGCCAGCACCGCGGCCGGCAGCTGCCCGCGATCGACCAGCACCTCGGCCGGGCTCATGCGGGCCAGAAAAGAGGGCAGTTCGCGCTCCGCGCACTCGGCCAAACCCAGCTCGCCCTTGGTCAGCGAGAGCCAGGCCAGACCCAGGGTCTTGCCCTGGGGCGCGACGGCCAGCAGCACGGCGTCCTGCTTGTCGGCCAGCAGCTCGCTGTCGGTGACGGTGCCGGGCGTGACGACACGCACCACCTTGCGCTCCACCGGCCCCTTGGCGGTGGCCACATCGCCCACCTGCTCGGCGATCGCCACTGCCTCGCCCAGCTTGATCAGCTTGGCCAGATAGCTCTCCAGCGCGTGCACGGGCACGCCGGCCATCACCACCGGCTGACCGGCGCTCTGGCCGCGCTGGGTCAGCGTGATGTCCAGCAGCGCGTTGCATTTTCGGGCGTCGTCGAAGAACACCTCGTAGAAGTCGCCCATGCGGAAGAACATCAGCACATCGGGGTGCTCGGCCTTGATGCGCAGGTACTGCGCCATCACCGGCGTGTGGGCGCTGAAGTCGGGGCTGTCCTTGGCTATGGTGCTCATGCGGGCGCGGCGATCGTCAATGAACAAAGCCCTCGGGCGAGGGCTTTGCGGCTTGGGCTGGCGCGGGAGTTTAGTCCCAGATCGACGGCGTCAAATCGGACTGTCTTCGCCCGCGGCCGATTTCTTGATGCGCACCGGGCCGCGCTTCTTGGGCTCGGCCCTGGCCGCAGCGGCCATTGCATCGACGGCACTGGGCTTGGAGTCACCGCTCGCCCCGGCCGCGTCGGGCTCGACATCCTCGGCCTTGATCACCCGGGTATAGGGCGCCAGCACCTGGACCAACTGACCGTAGATCTTGGGGCTGCCCGCCACGACCTCGCGCTGGTTCAGGAAATCGGCCTCGCCGGTGAAGTTGCCGATCAGGCCACCGGCCTCGGTGATGATCAGCGAACCTGCGGCCACGTCCCAGGGGTTCAGACCGGTCTCGAAGAAGGCGTCGTAGTAGCCGGCGGCCACGTAGCACAGGTCCAGCGCGGCGGCGCCCGGACGGCGCAGGCCGGCGCACTGGGTCATCACCTCCTCGAACATCTTGACGTAGCGCTTGAAGTTGTCGCCGCGGCGGAAGGGGAAGCCGGTGCCGATCAGCGCATCGCTCATGCGGGTGCGCTTGGAGACGCGCAGGCGTTTGTCGTTCAGATAGGCGCCGCGACCCTTGGTGGCGTAGAAGAGGTCGTTGCGGGTCGGGTCGTAGACGACGGCCTGCTGCACCACGCCGCGATGCGCCAGCGCGATGGACACGCAGTAGACCGGGAAGCCGTGGATGAAGTTGGTCGTGCCGTCCAGCGGGTCGATGATCCAGACGAACTCGGAATGCTTGGCACCATGGGTGCGGCCCGACTCCTCGGCCAGGATGCCGTGCTCGGGATAGGCCGAGAGCAGGGTCTCGATGATGATGTTCTCTGCCGCCTGGTCCACCTCGGTCACGAAGTCATTGGGCGACTTGGTGTTGATCTTCAGGATGTCCAGATCCAGCGAGGCGCGGTTGATGATGGCACCGGCTGCGCGGGCCGCCTTGATGGCGACGTTGAGCATGGGGTGGAGTGCGGCTTGCGTCATGCGGCATGAATCCTTTGAAGACCTGGGATGCCCCATGCCGGACGTCCGGCGGGAGGCGAGGTGAACTGGCGAAGGCAAAGAACAATCGCGGGCTGGCCCAGCCTGAGCTGTCGAGGGCTGCCGCGGATAATCCTGCATTTTAGCCGAGCTCGGCGGGACTTCGACCGTGGATTCCACACGCTTCATCCTGATTCAGACCAGTCACCCGGGCAATGTGGGCGCCACCGCTCGGGCCATGAAGGTGATGGGCTTTCGCGAGCTGGTGCTGGTGGCGCCGCGTTTTGCCGATGTGCTGAGCCAGGAGGAGACCGTCGCCATGGCCAGCGGCGCCGCCGACATCCTGGCCCGGGCCCGTATCGTCGACAGCCTCGAGGAGGCGCTGGAGGGCGTCAGCTTCGCCTGCGCCACCGCAATGACACCGCGTGACTTCGGCCCGCCCACCCGGGAGCCACGATCGCTCTTTGCCGAGCTGGCCGCCAGCGAACACAGGCTGGGCCTGGTATTCGGCTCGGAGCGCTATGGCATGAGCAACGAGGATGTCTACCGCTGCCATGCGGTGCTCTCGATTCCCACCCATCCGGACTACGGCTCGCTGAACCTGGCGCAGGCGGTGCAACTGCTGGCCTATGACTGGCGCCAGGCCCTGGGTGGCTTCAACGTGGCCGCACGCACCGCGGATGCAAATCTGGCCGACGCCCGCGCGGTGCAGGGCCTGCTGAGCCATTTGCAGCAGGGCCTTGAGGCGATCGGCTATCTGGATCCGGCCGCGCCGAAGAAGCTTATGCCGCGGCTGAATCAGTTGTTCAACCGAGCCGAGCTGAGCGTCGAGGAAGTCCATATCCTGCGCGGCATTGCGCGGGCGATGGATGTGGCCGGCCGTCAGGTGCGGGCGCAAGCCTCTGCCCAAACCGCAGAGCCCCCGACGCGCCAGGGTTGAAGGGCGCCGCTACACTGGGCGGCCCTGTTTCGATAGAGCCCCCATGTTCCAGCGCCTTCGCGAAGACATCGCCTGCATCCTCGAACGCGATCCAGCCGCCCGCTCGGCCTGGGAGGTGCTGAGCTGCTATCCGGGCCTGCATGCGCTGTGGATGCATCGCCGTGCGCATTGGTGCTGGACCCATGGCCTGAAGTGGCTGGGCCGCTTCATCTCGCATTTATCGCGTTTCTTCACCGGCATCGAGATTCATCCCGGTGCCACGCTGGGCCGACGGGTCTTCATTGACCATGGCATGGGTGTCGTGATTGGCGAGATGGCCGAGGTCGGCGATGACTGCACGATCTACCAAGGGGTGACCCTGGGCGGCACGGCCCTGGTCAAGGGAGCCAAGCGCCATCCGACGCTGGAGCGCGGTGTCATCGTCGGCGCCAATGCCTGCGTGCTGGGGGGATTCACCGTCGGCGCCGGGGCTCGGATCGGCTCGCTGGCGGTGGTGACCAAGCCGGTGCCGCCGGGGGCCACCGCGGTGGGCAATCCGGCGCGCATCATCGAGGCCCAACTGGAGGCCAGGCGCGAGGAAGCCGCCGCCAAGATGGGCTTCTCCGCCTATGGCGTGACGCAAAGCGACGATCCACTGTCGCAGGCCATGCGAGGTCTGATCGACAACGCGGCCGGCCAGGATCACCAGATCGCGCTGCTGTGGCAGGCGATAGAAAAGCTCTCAAGGGCTGCCGCCGACAAGGACTGCGTGCCCTCGGACGCAGCACGCACCGAATGCTTCGAAGCGGCCAGGCTCAACCAGCTGGTCGGCAAGTAGCGCGGGTGCGGGAAGCCCTCGTGCCGGCCGCAGTGAGCGGGCTCGTTTTTCCGGCTCAGTGATGGTGCCCATGGTCGCCATGGGCATGGCCATGGGCGATTTCCTCGGCGCTGGCCGCGCGGACCGATTGCAGCTTGAGGGCGATGCGCAGGCTCATGCCGGCCAGCGGATGGTTGCCGTCCAGGTGCACCGTGTCGCCCTTGATCTTGGCCACTGTCAGCACCAGGGTTTTGCCGTCGGGTTCGCGGATTTCCAGCTGCCCCCCGACCTTGACGCCGGCGGGGAAGTCGCGCTTGGCGATGCTGCGCAGCAGGCTCTCGTCGCGCGGGCCGAAGGCCTGCTCGGGAGAGAGGTTCAAGCTGGTCTGGAAGCCGGCCTCCTGGCCCTCGAGCGCTGCTTCGATGGCAGGCAGGGTATTGCCATAGCCGCCGATCAGCACGGCCATCGGTTCCTTGGAGGCTTCGATCAGCCGACCCTGGCCATCGGCCACTTTCAGATGCACGATGGCGACGGTGTCTTTTTGAACTTTCATGGGCTCTTGGTTTTCAGCGCGGATTTGGGTCGGAAGGCTTTGCAGACCTCGTCCCGGGTTTCTAGATAGGGGCCGCCGATCAGGTCGATGCAGTAGGGCACAGCGGCAAAGATGCCGCTGGCCCGCGCGTGGCCGGCCAGGGTCTCGGCGATGGCCTTGGGTTGACCCGGCAGATTGATGATCAGGGCTTGGCCGCGGATCACCGCCACCTGGCGCGACAAAATGGCCGTGGGCACGAAGTGCAGCGAGATCTGGCGCATCTGTTCGCCAAAGCCCGGCATCTCGCGGTCGGCCACGTCCAGCGTAGCCTCGGGCGTCACATCGCGCGGTGCCGGGCCGGTGCCGCCGGTGGTCAGCACCAGATCGCAGCGCACCCGATCCACCAGCTCGCGCAGTGTGGCGCTGATGCGCTCGCGCTCGTCTGGTATCAGCCGCGGCTCGAACTGCACCGGGTTCAGTAGGGCCTGGCTCAGCCAGTCCTGCAGCGCGGGCAGGCCCTTGTCCTCATAGACGCCGGTCGCGGCGCGGTCGCTGATCGAGACAATGCCGATGCGCACGCTGTCCGGGGACGACTCACTCATCGCCGCTCTCCTCGGCAGCGGCGGCCCCATCGCCCTGATCGCGCAGCTGCTCCGCCTTGATCAGCTGAAACAGCTCGCGGTAGGCGCGGCCGTTGCGTTGCTCGGGCGTGGCCGCCGCATCCTTGCGCGCGGCGCGCACCAGGCTGCGCAGCTGCTGCACATCGACCGCCGGATAGGCGCTGATGAAGGCCTGCAGCTCGCTGTCCTTCTCCAGCAGCCGGGTGCGCCAGCGTTCGCTCTCGTGCAGGGCCAGGCTGTCCTTGGCATGGCCCAGCTTGAAGGCCGCCACCGCTTCGCGCACCGGCTCGGGATCGACCTGACGCATCAGCTTGCCGATGTACTGCATTTGGCGCCGCCGGCCCTCATGAGCGGTGATTTTCCTGGCGGCGCGCAAGGCATCGAGCAGGATCTCGGGCAGGCCCAGCGGCTCGATGCGGCTGGGCGGCAGGGTCAGCAGGTCTTCGCCCAGGGCCTGCAGATCGTGCATATCACGCTTCTTCTGGCTCTTGCTGGGCTTTTCATAGGCGCTGAACTCGGGGTCCTCGGCCTGCAATACGTGATTCTGGTTCATGGTCATCGCTAGAGGGGGCGGGGCGGGCGTGCATACGCAGCCGCCCGTATGATTGTCGCCCACAAGCGCATTCCTTCCGTAGCTATCCATGCCCAATACCTCAACGCCACGCGCCATCTCCACTGCCGACAGCGGTTTCTCCTACAGCCAGGAACGCTTTCGCGAGCTGATCGAGGAGGTGCTGGCGGAGGCCAAGAAGCTGGGGGCCAGTGATGCGGGCGCCGAGGTCTCCGAGGGTTGCGGGCTGTCGGTGTCGGTGCGACGCGGCAAGCTGGAGAATGTGGAACGCAACCGCGACAAGTCGCTGGGCATCTCGGTCTATGTGGGCCAGCGCCGTGGCAATGCCAGCACCTCTGATTTCTCGGCAGCCGCGCTGCGCGACACGGTGCGTGCCGCCTTCGACATTGCCCGCTTCACCGCCGAGGATCCGGTGGCCGGCCTGCCCGACGAGCAAGACCTGTCCCTCGATGCCAGCAGCCGGCCCGAGCTGGATCTCTTCCATCCCTGGGCCATCGATGCGCAGGCCGCTGCCGAACTGGCGATGCGCTGCGAGGGCGCGGCCTTCGCCACCGATGCGCGCATCAGCAACAGCGAGGGGGCTGGCGTTTCGGCCCAGCAATCGCATTTCTTTGCCGGCAACAGCCGGGGGTTTCGCGGCGGCTACGCCAGTTCGCGCCACTCGATCTCGGTGGCGCCGATTGCCGGCCGCGGTGCCGGCATGCAGCGCGATGCCTGGTACAGCTCGATGCGCGACGCCAATGATCTGGCCTCGCCGGAGGCGGTGGGCCGCTATGCCGCCGAACGCGCACTCTCGCGCCTGAAGGCGCGCAAGGTCAGGACGGCCGAGGTGCCGGTGCTGTTCGAAAGTACGGTGGCGGCCGGTCTGCTGGGGGGGCTGGTGCAGGCCACCAGCGGCGGCGCGCTGTATCGCAAGGCCAGCTTCCTGCTCGACAGCCTCGGGCGGCCGGTGATGGCGGCACATATTGATGTCAGCGAGAACCCGCACGAACTCAAGGGCAAGGGCAGTGCGCCCTTCGACGATGAGGGGGTTGTCACCCGGCCGCGCCAGGTGGTGGAGGCGGGGGTGCTGCAGGGCTACTTCCTGTCGACCTACTCGGCCCGCAAGCTGGGCCTGCGCACCACCGGCCATGCCGGCGGCTCGCACAATCTGCGCATGAGCAGCCGGCTGACCGCGCCCGGCGACGATCTGAGGACCATGCTGCGTCGTCTGGGGCGTGGGCTTTTCGTCACCGAGCTGATGGGGCAGGGCGTCAATTACGTGACGGGCGACTATTCGCGCGGCGCCAGTGGCTACTGGGTGGAGGATGGCGAGATTGCCTATCCGGTCCATGAGGTCACCATCGCCGGCAATCTGCGCGACATGCTGAAAGACATCATCGGCATCGGCACCGACGCATATACCGCCGGCAACAAGACGGTGGGCTCGGTGCTGCTGGGACGGATGAAGCTGGCGGGCAGCTGATCAGGGCTTGTACTGAGTTCAGGGTGTTGCAAGAAAGCGGGGGCTTAATGCCTCCGCGGCGTGCGCAAAGCGCGCTGCGCTGAGACTCGTACGGGTTTCTGCGTAAGGCGGCCGACGTTCGATCCATAGAATCCGGCGCAACGATATCAATGATGAGGAGTACAAATATGGAACGTCGTTCCTTCGTGAAGCAGGCTGGCTTGGCCGGTGTGCTGGCTGCCGGTGTTGCGCCGGCTATCGTGCAGGCGCAGGCCAATATCCGCTGGCGCTTGGCGTCGAGTTTCCCCAAGTCGCTGGATACTATTTACGGCGGTGCTGAGGTGTTCGCCAAGCAGGTCAGCGATATGACCGGCGGCAAGTTTCAGATTTCCGTCCACTCGGGCGGGGAGCTGATGCCGGCCTTTGGCGTGGTGGACGGCGTTCAAAATGGCACCGTGGAAATGGCGCATACGGTGCCTTACTATTTCTTCGGCAAGGATGAAGCCTTTGCCATTGGCGCAGCAATACCTTTCGGCATGAATTCACGCCAGATGACGGCCTGGATGTATGAGGGTAATGGCCTGAAGCTGATGCGCGAGTTCTACCGCGGCTACAACATCGTCAATTTCCCCGGCGGCAATACTGGCGCCCAGATGGCAGGCTGGTATCGCAAGCAAATCAAGTCGGTCGCCGACGTGAAGGGCCTCAAATTCCGCGTGGGCGGCTTTGCCGGCAAGGTGATCGAACGCATGGGTGGCGTGCCCCAGAACATCCCCGGTGGTGAAATCTATCAGGCGCTCGAAAAGGGCACCATTGATGCGGCGGAATGGGTCGGTCCTTATGACGATCAGAAGCTGGGCTTCCACAAGGTTGCTCCGTTCTATTACTACCCGGGTTGGTGGGAAGGCGGTCCGCAGATCGACTTCTTCATTAACAACAAGGCCTACGACGGCCTGTCGGCCGAATACAAGGCCATCATCGAAGCGGCAGCCTCGCATGCCCATGTCGACATGCAGGCCAAGTATGACGGGCGCAATCCGGCGGCCCTGCGCCAGCTGGTGGCGGCCGGCACCAAGCTGCAGCGTTTCCCGAAGGACGTGCTGGATTCGGCCTTCAAGGAATCGATGGCGCTGTATAGCGAACTGTCGGCCAAGAATCCGAACTGGAAGAAGATCTACGCTGACTACGATAATTTCAGGCGTGATCAGAATCTGTGGTTCCGTTTTGCGGAAACCGGGTTTGACAACTTCATGCAGGCCCAGAAGCTCTGAGCACTTTTTGGTGCTTTGACAGGCCCTGCCTCGGCAGGGTTTTTTTATGTCCGGTCGCCGCGCTACCGGGTTCTCCCGCAAGGCGCGCGCAGGGCGCACAAATAGAATCGCGCGCAGCGAAGTGATTCCACTTGGCAGCAGAGGAGACGATCAATGAAAAGGCGTTCATTTGTAGGTCATGCCGGCATTGCCGGTGTGTTGGCGGCAGGCTCCGCACCGGCCATCGTCCATGCCCAGGCGCAGCTGCGCTGGCGGCTCGCGTCCAGCTTTCCCAAAGCGCTGGATACCATTTATGGTGCGGCGGAAACATTTGCGCGGCGGGTCAAGGAGCTCTCAGGCGGCAAGTTCGAGATCTCGGTACACGCCGGCGGCGAGCTCATGCCGGCTTTTGGCGTCGTTGACGGCGTGCAGAACGCCACCGTCGAGATGGCCCACACCGCGCCCTACTACTTCTTTGGCAAAGACGAGACCTTTGCGCTGGGCTGTGCTATCCCCTTCGGCCTCAACAGCCGGCAGATGACCGCCTGGATGTACGAGGGCAACGGACTCAAGCTGATGCGCGAGTTCTATGCCAAGTACAACATCGTCAGCTTTCCCATGGGCAATACCGGCGCCCAGATGGGCGGCTGGTATCGCAAGGAGGTCAAGTCCCTGGCCGATCTGAAGGGCATGAAGATGCGCATCGGCGGCTTTGCCGGCAAGGTGCTGGAGCGTTTAGGGGGAGTTCCGCAGAACATTCCTGGCGGCGAGATCTACCAGGCTCTGGAGAAGGGCACGATCGACGCCACTGAGTGGGTCGGGCCCTACGATGACCAGAAGCTGGGCTTCAACAAGGTAGCGCCCAATTACTACTATCCCGGTTGGTGGGAGGGCGGCCCGCAGCTGGATTTGTATGTGAACCAGAAGGCCTATGAGGGCCTGTCGGCCGAGTACAAGGCCATCGTCGACTGCGCTGCTGCCTATGCGCATACCGAGATGCAGGCCAAGTACGATGCCCGCAATCCGGCGGCACTGCGTCAGCTGGTGGCAGCCGGTACCAAGCTGCAGCGCTTCCCCAAGGCGGTGATGGATGCCGCGTTCAAGGAATCGATGGCGCTCTACAGCGAGCTGTCGGCCAAGAATCCGAACTGGAAAAAGGTCTACGAGGACTACGCGCGTTTCCGTACCGAGCAGAACCTGTGGTTCCGCTTCGCCGAAGCTGGTTTCGACAACTTCATGCAGGCCCAGAAGCTCTGAGTCGGGCGCCAGGCCGTGCAGCGGGCGGCCTTGGCTGCCCTTGAGAAAAAGCCACCGGTCGCGCGACCGGTGGCTTTTTGCTCTCAATGAGGCGTAACGCCCCAAAGGGCTTGAGGCGGGGCGCCCTCAGTTGCCTGCCGCGCTGGCAGCGCTGGCAGCGGGTTCGCTGCCGAACAGCTCATCCATATTGTTGTTCTGCTGATCCATGTTCTCGTCGGGCTGTGCCTCGATGATCACCGAGTTTGGATCCACCTTGGGACCGGTGTCCATGCCGCCAGTGACGAGGCTGGGATAGGCCACGATCACGGCCACCATGAGCAGCTGCAGGATGATGAAGGCGATGGAACCCTTGTAGATCTGCGCCGTCGTCACCGCGGGGATGTTGGCGCCGGTGACCCGGTCCTTGTAGTCCTTGCGCGGTGCCACGCTGCGCAGGTAGAAGAGGGCGAAGCCGAAGGGCGGGGTCAGGAAGGAGGTCTGCAGATTCATGGCCAGGATGACACCGAACCAGATCATCACCATGTCCGGCGGCATGCCCGGCACCAGGGCCGGCAGAATCTTCTCGGCCACCGGCACCAGCATGGGCACGACGATGAAGGCGATCTCGAAGAAGTCGATGAACATGCCCAGCACGAAGACCAGCAGGTTCACGATGATCAGGAAGCCCAAGGCGCCGCCGGGCAGGGCGTCAAACAGATGCTCGACCCAGATATGGCCGTCGGCGGCATTGAAGGTGAAACTGAAGACGGTCGAGCCGATCAGGATGAAGAGCACGAAGCAGGACAGCCGGGCGGTATTGTCCAGCGCCTGATTCATCAGCTTGAAGCTCAGACGCCCGCGGCTGACGGCCATGATCAGCGCGCCCACCGCACCCATCGCGCCACCCTCGGTCGGCGTTGCGACGCCCAGGAAGATGGTGCCCAGCACCAGGAAGATCAGCACCAGCGGCGGAATCAGCACGAAGGTGACCTGCTCGGCCAGCCGCGACAGCAGGCCCAGTCTGAACAGGCGGTTCAGCAGGGCCAGGCCAAGCGCCAGCAGGGAGGCCACGGTCATCGACATGATGACGACTTCATCACCGGCAGGCGGCAGATCGCGGCCGATCAGCGGGTTGATGATGGCCTGGTGCTTCTGCGACCACAGCCAGCCGGCGGCGGCGCAGACGATCAGCAAGAGCAGCAGCGAGCGATGGCCGCTGGCACCATTGCGCTCCCGGTAGATGCGGGCCTCGGCCGGCAGGGCAGGCACCCAGTCCGGCTTGAAGATGGCCACCGCGGCGATGAACAAGAGATACAGACCGACGAGCAGCAGGCCCGGCACCAGCGCGCCGGCATACATATCGCCCACCGAGCGGCCCATCTGATCGGCCAGCACGATCAGCACCAGCGAGGGTGGTATGGCCTGGGCCAGGGTGCCCGAGGCGGTGATCGTTCCGGTGGCGATCGTGCGGTTGTAGCCGTAGCGCAGCATGATGGGCAGCGAGATCAGGCCCATCGAGATCACCGCAGCCGCTACCACGCCGGTAGTCGCGGCCAGCAGCGCGCCGACCAGGATCACCGCCACCGCCAGGCCACCCCGCAGCGGCCCGAACACCTGGCCCACCGTCTCAAGCAGGTCCTCGGCCATGCCGGAGCGCTCAAGGATGATGCCCATGAAGGTGAAGAAGGGAATGGCCAGCAGGGTGTCGTTCTGCATGATGCCGAACACCCGCAGCGGCAAGGCCTGGAAGAGATTGCTGCCGAACAGGCCGATCTCCATGCCGACGAAGCCGAACAGCAGACCGGTCGCTGCCAGGCCGAAGGCGACCGGTATGCCAGTCAGAAGAAAGAAGAACAAGCCCGCGAACATCAGCGGGACGAAGTTCTGGGTCACAAACTCGATCATTGCTTGGCCTCCTGGGCCTTCAGTGCGGCGGCGGCGGCGAGTTCCTCGGCCAACTGCTCGACTTCGTTCGGCTCATGCTCGACCGAGAAGGGCTCGGCCCTGTGTCCGGTCAGAAAGGCGCTGCGCTTGATCAACTCGGAGAAGCTCTGCAGCAAAAGGATGCCAAAGCCGGCCGGAATCAATGCCAGCACCGGCCAGCGGACCAGGCCGCCAGCGTTCTGACTCATCTCGCCCGATTCCCAGGCGCGCTCGAACAATGGCCATGAGAGTTCGATCATGATCAAGCTCAGCGGTGCGATGAAGATCAGGATGCCCAGAATGTCGATGATGGCGTTGGCGCGCTTGGACAGCTTGGCCGAGATGAAGTCAATGCGCACATGGGCGTTCTTCAGGAACACATAACCCACGCCCAGCATGAAGACGCCTGCGAAAAGGTACCACTGGACCTCCAGATAGGCGTTGGAGCCGATGTCGAAGGCCTTGCGCATGATCGCGTTGGCAGCGCTGATCAGGACCGCAGCCAAGACCAGCCAGCGGATGAGAGAACCGATCAGCTCGCTAAAGCGATCGATGGCTTTTGAAATGGCTAACAGGGCTTGCACGGTGGTCCTCGTCGCATCAAGGTTTTCTTCCCCTGGGCTGCACACATGAAGCCGCGCCGCTTCGGGTGCGCTTCATTCTAGAAGCGCCGACGCGAGGTCAGCCGGGGTGTTTGCCCAGGGGCTAAAAGGGGTGGCGGGACTCTAGCGCCGCTGTGCTGAATGGCGGCTGAAAGGAGGGGCAGGGTGATCCCTGGGGCAGGAGTCGCCTGCTCAGGCGCCGTGTGCGGCGAGGTAGAGCTTGGTCGAGCGAGCGCCCGAGCGGCAGAAGGCCAGCACCGGCGGTGGCAGGGTGGACAGCAGAGCCTTGAAGCGGGCGATTTCCTCGGGCGACTGGTAACCGCCGCTGACCGGAAGAAACTCGTAGACCAGACCAGCCGCTAGCGCGGCGGCCTTGATGGCTTCATGGTCGGGCTGATCGGGGCCGCCCTCGAAATCGGGGCGGTTGTTCACCACGCTGCGGAAACCTGCTGCCGCCACAAGAGCCATGGCCTCTGGTCCCAGTTGCGGGGCCACGCAGAAATCAGCGGTGATGCGCTGCACCGGGAGGCCGGAACTCATGGATTGAGCGCCTTCTTGACCGCCTGCGACACCATTCCCATATCTGCTTTGCCGGCCAACTCTGCCTTGACGGCGGCCATGACCTTGCCCATCGCGCCCGGGCCACTGGCCTCCAGCTTAGACACGATCGCGTTGACCGCGGCTTCAATCGCGCTCGCGTCGAGGCGCTCGGGAAGATAGGTCTGCAGCACCAGCAGTTCGGCCTGTTCCTTGTCGGCCAGATCGCTGCGGCCGGCGGCGCTGAACTGGCTGATCGAATCCTTGCGCTGCTTGATCAGCTTGTCGACGATGGCAACCAAACCCTCGTCGCTGACCTCAATGCGCTCATCAACCTCTTTCTGCTTGATGGCGGCCAGTAGCAGGCGGATGGTGCCAAGGCGTTCGCTGTCCTTGGCGCGCATCGCGGACTTCATGTCTTCGGTAATACGTTCTTTGAGGCTCATCGAGAAGAATCCTGATGCAAGGGGGAGCGCCGATCATGTCGGTCTCAGTGACACCCAGAAACGACAAAGCCCGCGGCAGCGTCCTGCGCGGGCTTGCTCTTTGGATCCCGGAGTGCGGTGGTCATGGACCACCGTGGGACGCCAACGAAGTGCCGTGTACTGAAAAATCAGTACAGCTTCTTCGGCAGCTGCATGCTGCGCACGCGCTTGTAGTGACGCTTGACGGCGGCGGCCTTCTTGCGCTTGCGCTCGGCGGTGGGCTTCTCGTAGAACTCGCGTGCGCGCAGGTCGGTCAACAGACCAAGCTTTTCAATGGTGCGCTTGAAGCGGCGCAGGGCCACATCAAAAGGTTCGTTCTCTTTGACGCGAATCGTGGTCATGAAAATGGAGTTCCTTCAATATGCGCTCGGTGTTCGCCAGGGGCTTTTACTGACTTGCAGTATCTGTCCTGAAACGGAGTGTCCGGAGTCCGCTATCGGTTTCGACGCGAATCGACGCGCAGGGTTTGCTAGCAAAGAGCGGGAGTATAGCCTGTTTTTGGCGCTATAGCCAATCAGAGACCGATTTCGCCTCAGTCCGGCCGGACAGCAAGCGCTTCGGCACAGGCACGCGCGCAGGCGGCTGCGCTGGCCCAGGCCCACTGGAAGTTGTAGCCGCCCAGCCAGCCTGTCACGTCGACAAGCTCGCCAATGAAATGCAAGCCCGGCTGCACCTTGCTCTCCATCGACTGTGAACTCAGCTCTCGCGTGTCCACTCCGCCGCGCATCACCTCGGCTTTGCGCCAGCCCTCGCTGCCATCGGGCGTGATCTGCCAATCCTGCAACTGCTGGGCGAGGTGCAGCAGGTCCTTGTCCCGGCACTCGGGCATCGGCCGGCTGGGGTCCAGATCCAGGCGCTCAAGCCAGAGCTGCGCCAGACGCTGCGGTAGCAGCTCAGCCAACTCGTTGCCCAGCTGCCTCCTTGATGCGCCCTTGGCCTCAAGGAGGCTATGCTCCATGGAGCGCTCAGGGGCCAGCTTGATCCGCAGTGCTTGGCCCGTCTGCCAATAGCTGGATATCTGCAGTATGGCCGGCCCGCTCAAACCGCGGTGGGTGAACAGCAGGTCTTCAAGAAACTGGCCGCGCTGCTTACCCTGGCCGGTGCTGACCTGCACGGGCAGCGACAGGCCCGCCAGCGAGGCAAAGCGCCCCCAGCTTTGGGTGTCAAAGGTGAGCGGCACCAGTGCCGGCCGAGGTTCGACGATGCGATGACCGAAACGTTTGGCGAGCCTCAGCCCCCAGTCGCTGGCGCCAATCTTGGGGATCGAGAGCCCACCGGTTGCTATCACCACCCGCCGTGCTTGTACCGGTCCGCCGCTGGTATCCAGCTCAAAGCCCCCGGCCGTGGGCCGGAGATCGGCAACCGTGCAGGGCTGCCAGCGCTGAACATCCCCGGCCTCGCACTCGCGCAGCAGCATCTGGATGATCTGCTCGCTCGAGTCGTCACAGAACAGCTGCCCTTTGTGCTTCTCGTGAAAGCCAATGCCGTGCTTTTGAACCAGGTCGATAAAGTCCTGCGGAGCGTAGCGTGCCAACGCCGATCGACAAAACTGCGGGTTCTCGGACAGAAAGTTGGCCGGTGTCGTGTGTCGGTTGGTGAAGTTGCAGCGTCCTCCGCCCGAGATGCGGATCTTTTCGGCCGTCTTGCTCGCATGGTCGACGATCAGCACCTTCAGCCCGGACTGGCCGGCGATGCCAGCGCAGAACAGGCCGGCAGCGCCTGCGCCGACCACAAGCACATCAAATGAAAGCATCTGCAGCGTCCGACTATCTGAGCTGCTTGCCGGCAGCGTCAAAGACCGCCACCTCAATCGCAATGCCTTGTCCAACGCTCTGGGTCACGGTGCAGTAGCTCTCGAACTGCGACAGAACCCTGTCCAGATGTTCCAGCTTCTCGGCATCAACGCCCAGGTGAAGGCCGGCGCGCATGCCCAGGACGCGCAAGCGTCCCTCGGCATTGCGTCCCACCTCGGCCTGCACCTCGCAGTGCAAGGGCTCTGGGCTTTGTTTGAACTTGCGCAGTGCAAACAGCAAGGAATCGCTCAGGCAATTGCTCACGGCGGCCGCCAGCAGCTGCACCGGTGAAGGCCCCGCCGATTGGCCCAGCGGCGGCGGTTCGTCGCAGATCAACGGTGGCGTGACGCCGCCGAAGCTGGCCTCGAAACGATAGTCCTGCTGCTGGATCAGGCGTACCTGGATGCTCTGTTCTGCCATAAGCGATGCCTGCGGGTGATGGGGTGCGCTGATTGTAGGGAAGGCGCTCGTTGCGAAATCGCAGGCGCTGTTGTCTTGACGCCAGCAAGCAGTCGGCGGGCGCAGATCGACTTGGTTACCATGCTGACCTCAGGATAGGGGGGGTAGTCGCTTGTGGGGATGACTTGCACTTGCCCGCTGCCCCCGCTGCCCTCTACAGTGCTTCAACCCTGCCTTGCGAAGGCTCAGGCCTCGCTCATTGCCGCTTCCTCAGGACTTCATGGACAACTCCGCTGCGCCGCACGCCAGTGCCCCCATGCCCGCAGGCCCGTTCGAACGTTGGCTCGCTGGCCAGCAGCTGGAGGGGCCTGAGCTCGGCACTTTCCTGGTGGGCATGGTGGAACCGCTGGGGCTGATGCTGGCGGTCAAGTCGCTGGCCACCGGCCGTTATGTCTATGCCAGCGCAGGACTGGGCACGGTGTTTGATCTACCCGAGGCAGGCATTGTCGGCTGCAGTGATGCCGAGCTGATGCGACCGGACGAATCGGTCGCGATGCGTCGGGTTGAACAGGCGGTGATGGCGCAAAGAGCGGTGGTGGTCAGCGAGCACAAGCTGGAGCTGGGCGGCCGGCGGCGCGAATTTGCGGTGACGCGCAGTCCGCTTGGTAGCGAGCATGTGATGGCCATGTGGGTTGAGCGCACCGAGGAGCGGCATCGCGAGTCGCATCTGCAACGCGCGCTCAATCAAATCGAGCAGCAGCAGAAGGCACTGGAGCAACTGCGCCGTGAAACCCAGCAGGGTAGCGGTCGCGACGATGTTTCGGGCCTCTATCTGCGTGCCCAGTTCGACGACCAGCTGCTGCGCGAGATCGACCTCTCCACCCGAGAGCACCGCGAGTTCGCGCTGGTGCTGATTGCGCTGGATCCAGCGCCAGCGGCCGCCCAGGCGCTTGGCAGCGATGCCAATCAGCGCATGCTGGAGGGCCTGGGCCGCATGTTGCGGGCCAACACCCGAGCCATGGATGCGGCTTGCCGGGTCGGCGAACACACTTTTGCGGTGCTGTTGTCGGGCGTGGGGCTGGCAACTGCCCATGCGCGCATGGAGCAGTTGCGCCGCCAGTGCACGGCCCAGATCGTTGTGCTCAACGGGCAGGACCTGGGGCTCTCGCTGTCCATGGGCGTCGCCAGCTTCCCTCACACCGCCTCCAAGCAAGAAGAGCTGCTGCATGCCAGCGAGATGGCGGTGCAGGAGGCGCAGCGGCGTGGTGGCAATCAGGTGGTGCTGGCCCCGATTCCTTTCGGCAGCTGAGTTGCAGCGCAACGCTGTGGAACTGTCTCAGGCGCTCAGGCCCTTGTACAACATATAACTGGCCAGGGCGAACAACAGCAGCGCAAAAGCACGTTTGAGCTGCTTGACGTTCAGCTTGTGCGCGGTACGCGCGCCCAGCGGTGCCATGCCCATGCTGGCGGCGGCAATCGTGATCAGCGCGGGCAGGAAGAGATAGCCCAGCGCACCTGGCAGCGCAGGCTGGACGGACCAGCCACCGATCACATAGCCCAGCGTGTTGGCTAGCGCAATCGGGAAGCCCAGCGCTGCGCTGGTCGCGACCGCGTTGTGGATGGGCACATTGCACCAGGTCATGAACGGCACGGAGACAAAGCCGCCGCCGGCGCCCACCAGACCCGACAAAGTGCCAATGCCCGAGCCCACCGCCAGCTGCCCCGCAGTTCCTGGCATCTGGCGGCTGGGCTTGGGCTTGCTGTCCCGCAGCATCTGGAAGGCGGAGAAGCTGACGAAGCCGGCAAACACCAGGGCCAGCCAACTGCCTTTGAGTAGCGCGAAGATGCCGGCGCCTGCGATCAGGCCGCCCAGCAGGATGCCTGGCGCCAGACCCCGTACCAGATCCCAGCGCACCGCACCGCGCTTGTGATGGGCGCGCACGCTGGAAACGGAGGTGAACATAATGGTTGCCATGGAAGTTGCGATGGCCATCTTGACAGCCATGTCCGCAGACACACCACGCTGCGACAACATCCAGGTCAGGAAGGGGACCATCAGCATGCCGCCACCGATGCCAAGCAGGCCTGCGAGGAAGCCCGCGGTGAGGCCCAGCGTCAGCAACTCAATCAGGAACAGTGGGTCCGGCATCATCACTGAAGGTCCAGCAGTTGAAGAACGGTCTGCCATTCGAGTGGCGTGACCGGTGTGATGGAAAGGCGGTTGCCGTACTGCAGCACCCGCATCGTTCCCAATGCCGGTGCTTGCCGCATCTCGCTCAGGCTCAGCAGGCGCGTCTGGCACCTGAAGCGCACATCCACATGCAGCCAACGCGGTGCTTCCGGCCGGGACCTTGGGTCGAAGTAGGGGCTGGCACTATCGAACTGGCTCGCATCCGGATAAGCGGGACTGGCGACCTCGGCCAGTCCGGCGATGCCGGGGACAGGGCAGGACGAGTGGTAGAACAGCACGCCGTCCCCCACGCGCATCGTGTCGCGCATGAAGTTGCGGGCCTGGTAGTTGCGTACCCCGATCCAGGGCAAGGTTTGGGCAGGTGCGGCGGCCAGATCGGCGATCGAACATGCGTCCGGCTCGGACTTCATCAGCCAATAGTTCATCGCTTGCCAGGTCCGAGGGGAGGCGAAGGAAATAGGTGTCCACCACGAGCCGTGAGCCGCATTCCTGAACCCAGGGGATTCAGGTGGGCGAGGTCAGCGCGGCCTCGGGTTCATCTGACGCGAGACGATCACACCAGCCGGGCGATGTTCCAAGCCCCTGCTCAAAGAGCATCGGTTCAAGGAAATATAGAACTCACGCGAACGCGGTGGACAGCGATGATTCTAGTCGGCCCGGGAAGTCCCTGCTCAGAACAGCTGACCGTCCTGGCCCAGGGCAACGTCGAGGCGACGCAGCAAGGCATCAAGGTCCGCCTGGTTGGGTGAGTCAGAGGGCAATGCCTCGTTCCTGCTTGCCGCTTCAGCCGGGGGCTCGGCCAGCTGGTAGGCGAGGTTCAATGCAGCGAGCACGGCAATGCGCTCGCGAGCCTTGACCTTGCCCGCATCACGGATCGCGCACATTTCGCGGTCAACCTGGGTGACGGCGCGGCTCAGCGCGGCTTCACCGCCTTCGGGACAGCCGAGCAGATAGCTCTGGCCCATGATGGTGACTTCCATCTGTTTCATGCTTTGCGTCTCAGGCCTTGTTGGCGGTACCGTCTTCAGTGGGCAGGCGATCCAGCAGGGCGTCGATGCGCTGACGCGCCGCGCCGAGGCGTGAGCGCAGGCTGTCGCGCTCCTGGCTCAGGGCTTGCAGCTGCTCCTGCAGCAGGCTGTTGGTGCGCTGCAGCTCCTCGTGGCGCAAAAGCAGGCGCTCGACCCGCTCGACGAGCTCGGTGATGCTTGGCATGGCTTCCTAGCGATGTGTTGCCTACAAGGGCGGTCAGGCGCTGATTGTAGGCGGCGGCTCAGGCCGACTGGCTGCGGCCATAGTCACAGCAGGCGCGCACGGCGCAACGTTCGCACAGCGGCTTACGCGCCTGGCAGACGTAGCGGCCATGCAGGATCAGCCAGTGGTGCGCGTCGACAAGATACTCGGCCGGTACGCGCTTGAGCAGGCCTTGCTCAACCTCAAGCGGCGTCCTGCCCGGCGCCAGGCCGGTCCGGTTGCCGAGCCGGAAGATATGTGTATCCACCGCCATCGTCGGCGCGCCGAAAGCGACATTCAGCACCACATTGGCCGTCTTGCGCCCGACGCCTGGCAGGGCCTCCAGGGCCTCGCGGCTGCGCGGCACCTCACCGCCATGCTGTTCCAGCAGGATCCGACAGGTCTGGATCAGATGTCTGGCCTTGCTGCGATACAGGCCTATGGTGCGTATGTACTGGCTCAGTCCTTCCTCGCCCAAGGCCAGCATCTTGGCCGGCGTGTTGGCCACCGGGAAGAGCTTGCGCGTGGCCTTGTTGACCCCCACATCGGTGGCCTGGGCCGACAGCAGCACCGCCGCCAGCAGCTCGAAGACGCTGGCGTACTCCAGCTCGGTCTGCGGCTGTGGATTGGCAGCCTTCAGGGTCGCGAAGAAGGTCTCAATGGCTTGCGGCGTCATGGCCGCCATTGTGCGCCAGTGCCAGCCGCGGGGTCAGGTCTTGCGCAGCGCGCGGGCGCGAGCCAGCGCAGCTTCGATGATGGCGCGCTTGCGGTCTAGGGCTTGAGGATCGGTCAGCCGTGAGGCGGCAGCCAGGTCGACAAGCTTGGCCTCGGCCTTGATGCGCAGGCGCTCATCGTTCTCCGCCTTGTCGCGCCGCAGGCGCTGCTCGCGCCAGCGGTAGCGCTCCCGCGCTGCGTCGGCCTGCGCAGGCGTCCAGGCCTGCCAGCCGGTGCCCGCCGCGGCACTGTCGACCAGACTGATGCAGTCCACCGGACAGGCCGGAACACACAGCTCGCAGCCGGTGCACTGCGCCTCGACGATCAGGTGCATCTGCTTCGGGGCACCGGCGATGCAATCTACCGGGCAGGCCTTGATGCACAAGGTGCAGCCAATACACCAGTCTTCGTCGATACGGGCCAGCCGACGCGGCCCCTCGTCGCCATGTGCGGCGCTGAGGGGTTGCTGGGGCTCCCCGGTCAGTGCGGCGAGCCGGGCGACCCCTTCCGCGCCGCCGGGTGGGCACTGGTTGATGCCGGCCTGGCGTGTCGCGATCGCGTTGGCATAGCTGCGGCAGTCCGGGTAGCCGCAGCGGGTGCACTGGGTCTGGGGCAGGGCGGCGTCTATGCGTGCCGCCAGCGCTTGCTGTTGTGGGCTCAAGCTTTCGAACGGGTCTTGCGTGCCGGGGCGACGGAGTCCGTCGCCCGGTCGTATTTGCGGATGAAGTCGCGCACCTCGGGGTAGACCTTCTCGCGCCAGCGGCGACCCGAGAAGATGCCGTAGTGGCCGGCACCGACGGCGTCATAGTGGTACTGGTGCTGGCTGGGAATGCCGCTGCACAGCTGATGCGCAGCGCGTGTCTGACCGGCGCCTGAGATGTCGTCCAGCTCGCCCTCGACCGTCAGCAGGGCGGTACCCTTGATGTCCTGAGGCCGTACCAACTGGCCCTTGACCTCCCAAGTGCCATTGACCAGGGCGAAGTCCTGGAACACGGTCTTGATCGTGTCGAGGTAGTACTCGGCCGGCATGTCCAATACGGCGTTGTACTCGTCATAGAACTGGCGGTGCGACTCGGCGCTGTCATCGTCGCCGCGCACCAGGTCCAGAAAGTAGTCGTAGTGCGAGCTGACATGGCGGTCCGGGTTCATGGCCACGAAACCGGTGTGCTGCAGGAAGCCGGGATAGACGGCCCGCCCGGCGCCTGGGAAATTGGTCGGCACACGGTAGATGACGTTGTTCTCGAACCAGCTGAAGCTGCGGTTCATCGCCAGATTGTTGACGGCCGTCGGGCTCTTGCGAGCGTCGATTGGCCCGCCCATCATGGTCATCGAGCGCGGGGTTGCCTCACCGTTGGAGGCCATCAGCGAGATGGCTGCCAGCACCGGCACGGTGGGCTGGCAGACCGAGATCACATGGGCCTCAGGTCCGACGTGGCGGATGAAGTCCTGCACATAGGCAATGTAGTCGTCGAGATGGAAGGGGCCCACCTCCAGCGGCACCATGCGCGCGTCGGTCCAGTCGGTGATGAAGACCTTGTGCTCCTTCAGCAGCGTGCGAACCGTGTCACGCAACAGCGTGCTGTGGTGGCCGGATAGCGGCGCCACCACCAGCACCGTGGGCTGGTCTTTCATCTTGGACAGCACGGCCAGATCGTCGGTGTAGCGCTTGAAGCGCAGCAGACGGCAAAAGGGCTTGCTGATCGGCACCAGTTCCTGCACCGCCACCTCGATACCGTCGACCTCCACACCGCGGATGCCGAACTCCGGCTTTTCGTAGTCCTTGGCCAGGCGGTGCATCAGGTCCAGACCGGCCGATACCCGCTGCGATAGTGGCGTGTGGGCGAAGGGCGACAGCGGGTGGCTGTAGAGCTTGGCCGAAGCGCTGGCGAACTCGGAGAACGGGCTCATCAGTGCGCGCTGGGTTTCGTAGAGCTGGTACAGCATGGCGGACCTCTCGAATAGGGCTGACAGCCATCCGCTGCCTGCATGCTGCCGGCGGGCTGACGTCATCGCACGATGGTGCGATGCAGCATTGTGGCAGGCCTGACCGCCCCTTGCTGCCCGTCAAGCCCCCGGGAAACCCGCCATTTCGGCCGCATTTCGCACGGCCGAGCGCTGTTGCGGCCGTTTTCAGTCGCGCATCACGGCGGCCATGGCCGCTGCTACCGCCGGCAGGTTGCGCTCGTTCAGCGCCGCCACGCAGATGCGGCCCGAGTCCACGCCGTAGATGCCGAACTCGCTGCGCAGACGCTGCATCTGCGCAGCGCTGAGGCCGGAGTAGCTGAACATGCCCTTCTGACGGGTGACGAAGCTCAGATCCTGGTTGACGCCGGCCGCCTGCAGTGCCTTGACCAGCGCTTGGCGCATGGCGCGGATGCGCAGCCGCATGCCCGCGAGTTCCTCTTCCCACAAGCTGCGCAGGGAAGGGGTGGACAGCACGGTGGCGACCACCTGGGCGCCGTGGGTGGGCGGGTTGGAATAGTTGGTGCGAATCACGATCTTGAGTTGCGACAGCACCTTGCCGCATTCCTCGGCCGAGGCGCAGACGACGCTCAGCGCGCCGACACGTTCGCCATAGAGCGAGAAGCTCTTCGAGAAACTGGTTGAGACGAAGAAGTCCAGGTCGGCCGCCAGAAACTGCTGGATCACCGCGCCGTCCTCGGCAATGCCTTCGCCGAAGCCCTGATAGGCCATGTCCAGGAAGGCGACCAGGCCACGCGCCTTGACGGCAGCGACCACCTGCTCCCATTGAGCCGGCGTGAGGTCATAGCCGGTGGGGTTGTGGCAGCAGGCGTGCAGCACGACCACGGTGCCGGCCGCCGCACTGTTCAGCGTGGCCAACATGCCGTCGAAGTTGATGCCCAGCGCGGCGGCATCGTAATAGGGGTAGGTTTCGACCGGGAAGCCGGCATTGGCAAACAAGGCGCGGTGGTTCTCCCAACTGGGGTCCGAGATCAGCACCTTGGCTGCGGGGTTCAGCCGCTTCAGGAAATCGGCACCGATCTTCAGGCCGCCGGTACCGCCAATGGCCTGCACGGTGGCGACGCGCTTGGCCGCCAGCACCGGACTGTCGGCACCGAACACCAGTGCCTGCACGGCCTTGTCGTAGGCGGCGATGCCGTCGATCGGCAGGTAGCCACGCGCCTTCGGGTCGGCCTGCATCTGCGCTTCGGCCTGGGCCACGCACTTCAGCAAGGGCAGCTTGCCCATCTCGTCGTAGTACACGCCCACGCCCAGATTGACCTTGGCCGGATTCGGGTCGGCATTGAATTGCTCGTTAAGACCCAGGATAGGGTCGCGGGGGGCCATTTCGACGGAGGCGAACAAGGACATGGGGTTTCCTGACAGACAGTGGCAAGAAGTGGGGCGGCGCTAGCCAGCAAGAGAGGATGCTCTGCGCTACGCTGTGGGGCTTGCAGCTTCGCGAGGCGGGTGGATTTTAGAGCCCTTGTCCGCGACTGATGATGGAAAACCCGATGCCCGAAGCCCTAGAAGTCCAGCCCCTGTCCGAGAGCGATGGCGAAGCGCCGAAAGGTGAATTCGTGTCTTTCGAAGGCTCGCCGTTCCAGCTTTTTCAGCCCTTTCCACCGGCCGGTGATCAGCCGGCGGCGATCCAGCAGCTCGTGGAGGGCATTGCCGATGGTCTGAGCTTCCAGACCTTGCTGGGCGTAACCGGTTCGGGCAAGACCTTCACGATGGCCAATGTGATCGCCCGTACCGGCCGGCCGGCCATCATCTTTGCGCACAACAAGACGCTGGCGGCCCAGCTCTACAGCGAGTTCCGCGAGTTCTTTCCGAAGAACGCGGTCGAGTATTTCGTCAGCTACTACGACTATTACCAGCCCGAGGCTTATGTGCCGCAGCGCGATCTCTTCATCGAGAAGGACAGCGCGATCAACGAGCAAATCGAGCAGCTTCGCCTGTCCTGTACCAAGAGTCTGCTGGAGCGCCGCGATGTGATCATCGTCGCCTCGGTTTCGGCCATCTACGGCATCGGCAGTCCCAGCGACTACCACCAGATGGTGATGACGCTGCGGGTGGGTGACAAGCTCGGCCAGCGCGATGTGATTGCCCAGCTGATCCGCATGCAGTACACCCGCAACGAGATGGAGTTCACCCGGGGGCATTTCCGCGTGCGCGGCGACACCATCGATGTCTTCCCGGCCGAGCATTCCGAACTGGCCTTGCGCATCGAGATGTTCGACGATGAGCTGGAGAGCCTGCAGCTTTTCGATCCGCTGACCGGCAAGGTGCGGCAGAAGATCCCGCGTTTCACCGTCTATCCCAGCAGCCACTACGTGACGCCGCGCGAGCGGGTGCTCTCGGCCATGGAGACCATCAAGGCCGAGCTGCGCGAGCGCCTGGGCCAGTTCGTCGCCGACGGCAAGCTGGTGGAAGCTCAGCGCCTGGAGCAGCGCACCCGCTTCGACCTGGAGATGCTGCAGGAGGTCGGCCATTGCAAGGGGATCGAGAACTACACCCGTCACCTCTCCGGCGCGGCACCGGGCGAACCGCCACCGACGCTGGTGGACTATCTTCCGCCCGATGCGCTGATGTTTGTCGACGAAAGCCATGTGACCCTGGGGCAGTTCGGCGGCATGTACAACGGCGACCGGGCGCGCAAGACGACGTTGGTGGAGTACGGCTTTCGCCTACCGTCGGCGCTGGACAACCGCCCGCTGAAGTTCGAGGAGTTCGAGCGCAAGATGCGGCAGGCCATCTTCGTCTCGGCGACGCCAGCCGCCTACGAGCAGCAGCATGCCGGACAGGTGGTTGAGCAGGTAGTACGACCCACCGGTCTGGTGGATCCCTTGGTCGAGATGCGCCCTGCTACCCATCAGGTCGACGATGTGTTGCAGGAGATACGTGAACGCGTGAAGGTCGGCGAGCGGGTGCTGATCACCACCCTGACCAAGCGCATGGCCGAGCAACTGACTGACTATCTGAGCGACAACGGCGTCAAGGTCCGATACATGCACTCGGATGTGGACACCGTCGAGCGGGTCGAGATCCTGCGTGATCTGCGCCTGGGCGCCTTCGATGTGCTGGTGGGCATCAATCTGCTGCGCGAAGGCCTGGATATTCCCGAGGTGTCGTTGGTGGCGATACTGGATGCCGACAAGGAAGGTTTTCTGCGCTCCGAACGCAGCCTAATCCAGACCATAGGCCGTGCGGCCCGCAATCTGAACGGCAAAGCTATCCTCTATGCCGACCGTATCACCGACTCTATGCGCAAGGCGATCGGCGAGACCGAGCGGCGCCGCGCCAAGCAGATCGCGTTCAACGAGGCCAACAACATCGTGCCGCGTGGCGTCAGCAAACGCATCCGCGACCTGATCGATGGCGTCTACTCTGACAAGCCTGGCCGTGACGAGCACAAGCTGGTGCCTGCCGCCGAGCTGCCCGAGCTTTCCGAGAAAGACCTCAGCAAGCGCATCACCCTGCTGGAGAAGCAGATGCTGGAGCATGCCCGCAATCTGGAGTTCGAGCAGGCGGCGCGTGTGCGAGATCAGTTGGCCGAGCTGAGGGAGCAGGCCTTTGGCGCTGCCGTGCACGACAACGTGCTGCCGCTGGACGCTGCGCGTCGCGCCTGAGCCTCCTGCGACTGTCCCTGCCGAGGACGAATTGATCGCCGCCAAGCGCGTCAGGCAATAATTGAGTAAAATGCTCAGGCATACCCAAGGGTAAACCCGTTTGAATCGGGCCAGCGAGTTGATCGCGGGCCTTGCTCAGCCGCCTCATGGTCCCGCGACCGAAGGAGAGTCTCATGCGTCTCACCACCAAAGGCCGTTTCGCCGTCACTGCAATGATCGATCTGGCCCTGCGTGAAAACAGTGGGCCGGTCGCATTGGCGGCCATCAGCCAGCGCCAGCAGATCTCGCTGTCCTATCTGGAGCAGCTGTTCGGCAAGCTGCGCCGCCATGAGCTGGTGGAGAGTACCCGCGGCCCGGGCGGTGGCTATTCGCTGGGTCGCAAATCCAGCGAGATCACGGTGGCTGACATCATTGTCGCGGTCGATGAGCCGATCGACGCCACCGGCTGCGGCGGCAAGGAAAACTGCATGGGCGAGGACACTGGCCGCTGCATCACGCACGAGCTGTGGACCAGCCTCAATGCCAAGATGATCGAATATCTGGATTCGGTGTCGCTGCGCAAGCTGGTCGAGGATCAGCTG
Organism: Burkholderiaceae bacterium; assembly: GCA_041920215.1. Taxonomy (GTDB): domain Bacteria; phylum Pseudomonadota; class Gammaproteobacteria; order Burkholderiales; family Burkholderiaceae_C; genus JAYRSJ01. The sequence continues at coordinate 85,075 of JAYRSJ010000008.1, forward strand.
GCCAAGGGCGTCACCATCGAGGAAGCGCCGATCAAGCGCGCGATCTCGAGCCAGCCGGTGGTCAAGCCCATACGCATCACCGCGCCGAACTCGGTCTTCGCGCTCGGCAACGCCTTTAACAAGTAAAAGAACCTGTCGCCATGGACATGACGCCTCACTTTCCGATCTATCTAGATTACGGTGCGACCACGCCGGTCGACCCTCGCGTGGTTGACGCCATGGTGCCCTGGCTGCGCGAACATTTCGGCAACCCGGCATCGCGCAGCCATGCCTGGGGCTGGGAGGCAGAGGCGGCGGTCGAGAAGGCGCGCGAGCAGGTGGCTTCACTGATCAATGCCGACCCACGCGAGATCGTCTGGACCTCGGGGGCGACCGAATCGATCAATCTGGCGCTCAAAGGCGCAGCCGGCTTCTACAAGACCCGTGGCAAGCACATAGTCACCGTCAAGACCGAGCACAAGGCGGTGCTGGACACCTGCCGCGAGCTGGAGCGTCAGGGCTTCGAAGTGAGCTACCTGGACGTGCAGGCCGATGGTCTGCTGGACCTTGATGCGTTCAAGGCAGCACTGCGCCCTGACACCATTTTGGTTTCGGTGATGTTCGTCAACAACGAGATCGGCGTGATCCAGGACATCCCCGCGATCGGCAGCCTTTGCCGCGAGAAGGGCATTGTTTTCCACGTCGATGCAGCGCAGGCCACCGGCAAGATCGATATCGATGTGGCAGCGCTGCCCGTCGATCTGATGAGCCTGGCTTCGCACAAAACCTACGGCCCCAAAGGCATAGGCGCGCTGTTTGTGCGCCGCAAGCCGCGCGTCCGCATCGAGGCGCAGATGCACGGTGGCGGTCATGAGCGCGGTATGCGATCCGGTACCTTGCCCACGCATCAGATCGTCGGCATGGGAGAGGCCTACCGCATCGCCAAGGAAGAGATGCATGTCGAACGCGAACGCATCGCTGCCCTGCACAAGCGTCTGGTCGACGGCCTGAGCGGCATCGAGCAGGTCTTCATCAACGGCGATATGCAGCGCCGCGTGCCGCACAACCTCAATATTTCCTTCAATTACGTGGAAGGCGAGTCGCTGATCATGGGCGTCAAGGGCCTGGCGGTGTCGTCGGGGTCCGCCTGCACTTCGGCCAGCCTGGAGCCCAGCTATGTGCTGCGCGCCCTCGGTCGCAGCGATGAGCTGGCCCATTCTTCGCTGCGCATGACCATCGGCCGCTTCACCACCGAGGAAGAGATCGACTACGCGGTCAGCGTATTGAAGGAGCGGGTGGCCAAGCTGCGCGAGCTTTCACCGCTGTGGGATATGTACAAGGACGGCATCGACCTCAGCACCATTCAGTGGGCCGCCCACTGAAGCCCGATAAAGACGTTGGAGAAGCACCATGGCATACAGCGACAAGGTCATTGACCACTATGAGAACCCCCGCAACGTCGGCGCCTTTGATAAGGGTGACGACACGGTTGGCACCGGCATGGTCGGCGCACCCGCCTGCGGTGATGTGATGAAGCTTCAGATCAAGGTCAATCCGGCCACCGGCCTGATCGAGGACGCCAAGTTCAAGACCTATGGCTGTGGCTCGGCCATCGCCTCCAGCTCCCTGGTCACCGAGTGGGTCAAGGGCAAGAGCCTGGACCAGGCCCTGGAGATCAAGAACACCCAGATCGCCGAGGAACTTGCCCTGCCGCCGGTGAAGATTCACTGCTCCATCCTGGCCGAAGACGCCATCAAGGCGGCGGTCGACGATTACCGCGCCAAGCATGGTGCGCCGGCGGTCACGCAGTAAAGGGGGCGTTCATGTCCGTCACCCTGACCGAAGCGGCGGCCCGCCACGTGACGCGCTATATCGCCAAGCGTGGCCGCGGCGTTGGCGTGCGCCTGGGCGTCAAGACGACCGGCTGCTCGGGCCTGGCCTACAAGCTGGAGTATGCCGACGAGGTGGCGCCGGAGGATGTGATCTTCGAGGGCCATGGGGTCAAGATCCTGATCGATCCAAAGAGCCTGCCCTATCTCGATGGCACCGAGCTGGATTTTGTTCGTGAAGGCCTCAACGAGGGCTTCAAGTTTCGCAACCCGCGCGAGAAAGACCGCTGCGGCTGCGGCGAGTCCTTCCGCGTCTAAGCGTTCCGCCGCCATTGCCAGGCGCGGCTGCTTTGCCGCGCTTTTTTTCTTGATCGCATGAGACTCGACGACGACGACTTCAGCCTGTTCGGCCTGCCCTCACGGTACCGGCAGGACCGAGCCGATATCGAGGCACGCTGGAAGGCCTTGCAGGCTCGGGTGCATCCGGATCGCTTCGCAGCCGAAGGCGCCAGCGCGCAGCGCCTGGCCATGCAATGGGCTTTGCGAGTCAACGAAGCGCATCAGCGCCTGCGAGATCCGCTCAAGCGTGCAGCCTATCTCTGCGAACTGCGTGGCGCCGCGCTGCAGGCGAATGAAAACACGCGGATGCCGGCCACCTTCTTGATGGAACAGATGGCCTGGCGCGAGGCGCTGGACGAGGCCGCCGGGCTGACCGAGGTCGAGGCGCTGGACGCCCAGGTGGCCGAGCGAGAGTCCCAGTTGCTGGCCGAAGTGGGTCGGCTGCTGGACGAGGCGCAGGACGCGCCGGCGGCGGCTGCGCAGGTGAGGGCGCTGATGTTCATCGCCCGCTTCCGTTCCGATATCGATCAGCGCCTTGAAGCGTTGGGACAATAAGACCATGGCATTGCTGCAGATTTCCGAACCCGGGGCCTCGCCCAATCCGCATGAACGCCGCATCGCGGTGGGCATTGACCTGGGCACCACGCACTCGCTGGTGGCCGCGGTGCGCCACGGCGTCGCCGAATGCTTGCCCGATGGTGGCGGGCGCGTGATCCTGCCCTCGGCGGTGCGCTATATGGGCGAGGGCCGGCGCGAGATTGGCGCTGCCGCGCTGGCCGCTCAGGCCCAGGATCCGCACAACACCATCGTCTCGGTCAAGCGTTTCATGGGACGTGGCCTCAGCGATATCGAGGGCCGTGACAAGCTGCCCTATCAGTTCGAAGACACGCCGGGCATGCTCTCCATCGCCACTCGAGAGGGGCTCAAGACGCCGGTCGAGGTGTCCGCCGAGATCCTCGCCACCCTGCGCTACCGGGCTGAGGACACGTTTGCTGACGATGTGTTTGGTGCCGTTATCACGGTACCAGCCTATTTCGACGATGCTCAACGCCAAGCCACCAAGGATGCTGCCCAACTGGCCGGTCTCAAGGTGCTGCGCCTGATCAACGAGCCAACGGCAGCGGCCATCGCCTACGGGCTGGACAACGCCAGCGAGGGGCTTTACGCGGTCTACGACCTCGGCGGCGGCACTTTCGACATCTCGCTGCTGCGGCTGAGCCGTGGTGTCTTCGAGGTGGTCGCTACCGGTGGGGATGCCGCCCTAGGGGGAGACGATTTCGATCAGGCGCTGGCCGACTGGGCGCTGGCCCAGTCCGGGCGCAGCGTCAGCAGCGCGCATGACAAGCGGGCGGTTCTGGTGGCTGCGCGTGCGGCCAAGGAGGCTTTGTCAGCCGCCGACACGACCCAGCTCTGCGCTGCGCTGGATGGCGGTGAGCTGCGGGTGGATGTCGGCCGTGCCGAGTTCGATGCGCTGGCCGAGCCCCTGATCGCCAAGACCCTGGCTGCAGTGCGGCGCGTGCTGCGCGACGCCCGCGTCAAGCCAGCCGAGGTGAACGGCACGGTGATGGTCGGCGGTTCGACTCGCATGCCCGGGGTGCGCAAGGCGGTGAGCCAGCTCTTCGGGCGTGAGGTTCTGACCAATCTGAATCCCGACGAGGTCGTGGCCCTGGGGGCCGCCATCCAGGCCAATCAGCTGGCCGGCAATGCGGCCGATGGTGAGCTGCTGCTACTGGATGTGATCCCGCTGTCCTTGGGACTGGAGACCATGGGTGGCCTGGTGGAGCGCATCATCGAGCGTAACGCCACCATTCCGGTGGCCAAGGCGCAGGACTTCACCACCTTCAAGGATGGTCAGACGGCGATGGCCATCCATGTGCTGCAGGGCGAGCGCGAGCTGGTCAGCGAATGCCGCTCGCTGGCACGTTTCGAGTTGCGTGGCATACCGCCGATGGTGGCCGGTGCAGCCCGCATACGGGTGAGCTTCCAGGTCGATGCCGATGGCCTGCTCAGCGTCGCCGCCCGCGAGCTGGGCTCCGGCGTCGAGGCAGCCGTGCAGGTCAAGCCCAGCTATGGCCTCTCCGATGACCAGATCGCCGGCATGCTCAAGGATGGCTTTGCCAGCGCCGAGACCGATATGCAGGCGCGCAAGCTGCGTGAGGCAAGGGTCGAGGCCGAGCGCATGGACCTGGCCACCCGGGCCGCACTGGCGGCCGATGGAGATCTGCTGCCCGCCGAAGAACGCGAAACGATAACGCAGCTCCTGGGCGCGCTTGGCGAACTGGCCCAGGGCGACGATGCCGCTGCCATCGATGCAGCGGTCGAGCGTCTGGCCAAGGGCACCGAGGCCTTTGCGGCCGAGCGCATGAACCGCGGCATCCAGCAGGCCCTGACCGGCCGCAGCATAGACACAGTCTGAAGGCGCCTCCCATGCCCATCATCAAGATACTTCCCCACGCCGAATACTGCCCCGAAGGCAAATCCATCACGGCACCGGCCGGCACCTCGATCTGCGAGGCCTTGCTGGACAACCATGTGGAGATCGAGCATGCCTGCGACCAGGTCTGCGCCTGTACCACCTGTCATGTGATCGTCCGCGAGGGCGGGCGCAGCCTGTCCGAGATGGAGGAGGGCGAGGAGGATATGCTGGACCGGGCCTGGGGACTGGAACCCGACTCGCGCCTGAGCTGCCAGGCCATACTCGGTCAGCAGGACATCACGGTCGAGATTCCCAAGTACTCGATCAACCACGCCAAAGAGAAGCACTGACGATGCGGGTGCTGGGTATCGAGTCGTCCTGCGACGAAACCGGCGTTGCCCTGGTCGAGGTGCCCGAGCCCGGTGCCGCCGCTGCGCCGCGCCTGCTGGCCCAGGCCCTGCACAGCCAGATCAGCATGCATCAGGCCTATGGCGGTGTGGTGCCGGAGCTGGCTTCGCGCGACCATATACGCCGTGTGTTGCCGCTGACCCGTGAAGTCATGCGCGAGGCGGGGCTGGCCTTGACCGACATCGATGTGCTGGCCTATACCCAGGGGCCCGGCCTTGCGGGAGCCTTGCTGGTCGGAGCCGGGGTGGCCGTGTCGCTGGCGGCGGCGCTGGACCGGCCCACCCTGGGGATACACCATTTGGAGGGGCATCTGCTGTCGCCCTTCCTCTCCGCCGATGCGCCCGTGTTTCCCTTCGTTGCGCTGCTGGTTTCGGGTGGCCACACCCAGCTGATGCGGGTCGATGCGGTGGGTCGCTACGAGTTGCTGGGGGAAACCATCGACGATGCGGCCGGCGAGGCCTTCGACAAGAGCGCCAAGCTGCTGGGCCTGCCCTATCCCGGCGGCCCGCACCTGGCCCAGCTGGCCTTGAAGGGCGATGCGAAGGCCTTTGCACTGCCGCGCCCGCTGCTGCACAGCGGCAAGCCTGACTTCAGCTTTGCCGGCCTGAAGACAGCGGTGCTGACCCAGGTGAGGCGGCAGGAGCAGGGCGCAGGGCTTGGCGAGCAGCAGCGCGCCGATCTGGCGGCGTCAACCCAGGCCGCCATCGTCGAGGTGCTGGTGAAGAAGTCCTTGCTGGCGCTCAAGGCAAGCGGGCTCAAGCGCCTGGTCGTGGCCGGCGGTGTCGGGGCCAATGCCCAGCTGCGCAGCGAGCTGGATGCGGCCTGCGCCAAACGCGGCGTCCGCGTGCACTATCCGGAGCTCAGCCTGTGCACCGACAACGGCGCCATGATCGCGATGGCCGCTGCCATGCGCCTTCAGGCCGGGCTGGCGCAGCCTCGGCCTGCCGCGGGTTTTGCGGTCCGGCCGCGCTGGCCTTTGGATCAGCTCGCCTGAGTCGCTTGCGGGCTTTAGCTCACGCTGAGCTGGCTGGCGCCCTTGTTGATCCGTTTGGCCAGTGTGAGGGTGAGCACGCCGTGCTCCAGTTTGGCGCTGGAGTCCGACTGGCTGATCTCCTGAGGCAGCGCAAAGCTGCGCGAGTAGCGGGAAGTGGCGCGTTCGCGATAGATCAGGCGCTCGCCTTCCTTCTTCTCGCGCGTCTGGCTTTGTTCGGCATCGATGCTGACGCGACGGCCCTCGATATTGATCTTGACCGCTTCCTTGGTGACGCCCGGCAGGTCCAGCGTGACCGTGTAGGCCTGATCGTCTTCGCTGACGTCCAGCGCCGGGCTGCGCAGCGCGCTGCCGCTGCCGCTGCCGCTACCGTCGGCGGTGGCGCCGAACAGGCGATCCAGGCCATCATCGAAGAAGCGCTCCAGATTGCGCGAAAACTCGGCCGGGGTGCGGTGAACGGGGATCAGAAACATGCAAGCCTCCTACAATCAAGACCGCTGCTCAAGCAACGGGAGCAGCACCGATGCCGCCAAACGTAGGAGCGGCTTTTTTCATTTCAAGAGCGCCCGCCGTGGTCGGCTCGATATGCAGAAAAAAACTTTCTCCGGCCTGCGCCAGGTCTTGAACTGCCTGTTCTTTGGCCTGATCTTGGGCGCCGCTCATGCGAACGCGGCCGACGCGCCACCGATCAAGCTGGCGCTGATCGAGGGCTTGTCCGGCCCCTTCGGCAATGCCGGCGAGGCGGTGCACCGCAATCTGGTATGGGCCTTGGAGCGGGTCAATGCGCGCGGCGGCGTCAGTCTGTCGAGCCAGGCTGGCGGCAAACGCCCCCTGCAGTTGCTCAGGCTGGACAGCAAGGGAGCGACCGAGGAGGCGCTGTCCATGCTGCGTTCGGCGGTGGATCAGGGGGCGGTGGCGGTGCTGCAGGGCAATAGCTCGGCCACAGCCGCGGCCTTGATCGATGCCTTGAACAAGCACAACGAGCGCGAGCCGGGCCGGCGAGCGCTCTTCCTGAACTATGCGGCGGTCGATCCGGCGCTGACCAATGAGCGCTGCAGCTTCTGGCATTTCCGCTTCGATGCTCACGCCGATATGCGCCTGGCCGCCCTGACTGACCAACTGGCCGAGGACAAGGGTCTGAAGCGGCTTTATCTGATCGGCCAGGATTACAGCTTTGGTCAGCACGTGCTGAAGAAGGCGCGCGAGATGCTGGCGCTGAAGCGGCCCGATATCGAGATCGTCGGCGATGAACTGCATCCGGTGGGCCGCATCAAGGATTTCCTGCCCTATGTCTCCAAGATCAAGGCTGCCGGTGCCGAGGCGGTGCTGACCGGCAACTGGGGTAATGATCTGACCCTGCTGGTGCGGGCTGCCAGGGAAACCGGCTTGCAGGCGCGCTTCTACACTTTCTACGGCAATGCGCTGGGGGTGCCCGCCGCACTCGGTGAGGCCGGGGTGGACCGGGTGCTGGCGGTGGCCGAGTGGCACCCGAACGCCGTCGGCGCGGCTGCGGAGCGCTTCTATGGTGAGTTTCGCCAGCGCTTCCCCCGGCCCGAAGACGACTATCTGCACGCGCGCATGCAACTGATGGTCGAGATGCTGGTGCAGGCCATGGAGAAGGCCGGCACGAGCGAAGCGGCCGCAGTGGCTGCGGCGCTGGAGGGCCTCAGTCACGATGGTGCGAGTCTGGGCGGGGCGCATCATGGCACCATGCGCGCTACCGACCACCAATTGCTGCAACCCTTGCATGTATCGGTGATGCGCCGCGCGGGGGCGCCCGGCGTGCGTTTCGACAACGAGGGCTCGGGCTTTGGTTTTACGACGCTGCGCCGTGTCGATGCGGCGCGCACCGCACTACCGCACAGCTGTCAGATGCGTCGCCCAGGCAGCCTGCGCTGACGCAACCGGGGCGTCCTGCCTCTGATACCGGTGGGGCGCGTGGACTTGCTCTATAATCTGCGGCTTCTGTTTGGGCTGGCTGCGTGGCGGTGGGCCTGGGTGGAGTCATCGCACGGCACGGGTCGGTTTCACCTGTGACCGCAAGTAAACCAACGGAAACCGTCTGTGTGCTACGCAGGGCGACAGCCTTGATGCCTCAGCGGAATCCGACCATAAGGAACGCATCATGGCAATCAACAAAGCTGACATCGTCCAGTCCAACGCGCGCAGCGCCAACGATACCGGCTCCCCGGAAGTGCAAGTGGCGCTGCTGACGGCCCGTATCAACGCGCTGACCCCCCACTTCAAGGCCAATCTGAAGGACCATCACGGTCGTCGCGGTCTGCTGAAGATGGTCAACGCTCGCAAGCGTCTGCTGTCCTACCTGAAGGCCAAGGACGCCGCGCGCTACACCGCACTGATCCAGAAGCTGGGTCTGCGCAAGTAAGCAAGGCATGAGATTAAAGAGCCTGTCTGGGTCGAAATCCAGCACAGGCTCTTTGTCTTTTCGAGTGGAGTTGAGCTGACGTGGCGCTGCTGTGTCATTCCAAGAATGTTGAGGCCTGGGCCAGTATTCTTGGAATGGCATCCCGCCAAACCCAGCCCCACTCCCCATCCATGAGCTCGCGCAATCTGCGGCTCGCAACAAGAGGAGATGGAACATGACTATGTTCAACAAGGTCACGAAGACCTTCCAGTGGGGTTCGCATTCGGTCACGATGGAAACGGGCGAGATCGCCCGCCAGTCGTCGGGTGCCGTCGTCGTCAACATTGAAGGTACGGTGGTCTTGGCCACTGTCGTGGCCAAGAGCGAGGCCAAGGCTGGCCAGGACTTCTTCCCGCTGACGGTCGACTACATCGAGAAGACCTACGCGGCCGGCAAGATTCCGGGCAGCTTCTTCAAGCGTGAAGGCCGTCCCAGTGAACTGGAGACCCTGACCTCGCGTCTGATCGATCGGCCGATCCGTCCCCTGTTCCCCGAGGGTTTCTTCAACGAGGTGCAGGTGGTGATCCACGTGCTGTCGCTGAACCCAGAGGTGCAGGCTGACATCGCTGCGATGATCGGAACGTCGGCCGCCCTGGCCATCTCCGGCATTCCGTTCAACGGCCCCATCGGCGCGGCGCGCGTGGGCTATATCAACGGCGAGTACGTGCTGAACCCGGGCAAGACCCAGTTGGCCGACAGCAAGATGGATCTGGTGGTCGCCGGCACCCAGGCCGCTGTGCTGATGGTCGAATCGGAGGCCGACGGCCTGTCGGAAGAAGTCATGCTGGGTGCCGTGGTCTATGGCCATGAGCAGGGCAATGTCGCGATCGCCGCGATCAACGATCTGGTCCGCGAAGCCGGCAAGCCGGCCTGGGACTGGACTGCGCCTGCCAAGGATGAGGCCTTCATTGCCAAGGTCAATGCGCTGGCCGAACCTGCGCTGCGCGAGGCCTACCAGATCCGCAGCAAGCAAGCGCGCACCCAGGCCTGCCGTACGGCCAGCGCCAATGTGTTCGCGGCCCTGACGGCCGAAGGCCTGAGCTTCGACAAGGTCGAGGTCGAGGGCATGCTGTTCGAGATCGAGGCGCGTATCGTGCGCGGCCAGATCCTGGCCGGCGAGCCGCGCATCGACGGTCGCGATACCCGTACCGTGCGCCCCATCGAGATCCGCAACGGCATCCTGCCCCGCACCCACGGCTCGGCCCTGTTCACCCGCGGTGAAACGCAGGCCCTGGTCGTCGCGACCTTGGGCACCGACCGCGATGCCCAGCGCATCGACGCCTTGGCCGGCGAGTTCGAAGACCGCTTCATGCTGCACTACAACATGCCTCCCTTCGCCACCGGCGAGACGGGGCGTGTCGGTAGCCCCAAGCGTCGCGAAATCGGCCACGGCCGCCTGGCCAAGCGTGCCCTGGTTGCCGCGCTGCCCGGCAAGGAAGACTTCCCCTACTCGATGCGTGTGGTATCGGAAATCACCGAATCCAATGGCTCCTCCTCGATGGCTTCGGTCTGCGGCGGCTGCCTGGCGCTGATGGATGCCGGCGTGCCGATGAAAGCCCATGTGGCCGGTATCGCCATGGGCCTGATCAAGGACGGCAACCGCTTCGCGGTGCTGACCGACATCCTGGGCGATGAAGATCATCTGGGCGATATGGACTTCAAGGTGGCCGGCACCACCGGCGGTATCACCGCGCTGCAGATGGACATCAAGATCCAGGGCATCACCAAGGAGATCATGCAGGTCGCGCTGGCCCAGGCCAAGGAGGCGCGTCTGCACATCCTGTCCAAGATGGTGGAAGCGATGGGCTCGGCCAACACCGAGGTCTCGCAGTTCGCGCCGCGTCTGTACACGATGAAGATCAACCCCGAGAAGATCCGCGACGTGATCGGCAAGGGCGGCGCCACCATCCGTGCGCTGACCGAGGAGACCGGCACCACCATCGACATCGGCGAAGACGGCACCATCACCATCGCCTCGACCGACGCTGACAAGGCCGAACTGGCCAAGAAGCGCATTGAGGAGATCACGGCCGAAGTCGAGGTGGGCAAGGTCTACGAAGGCCCGATCACCAAGATCCTGGACTTCGGTGCCTTGGTCAATCTGCTGCCCGGCAAAGATGGTCTGCTGCACATCAGCCAGATCGCCCATCAGCGTGTCGAGAAGGTCACCGATTTCCTGAGCGAAGGCCAGATCGTCAAGGTCAAGGTGCTGGAGACCGATGAGAAGGGTCGCATCAAGCTGTCGATGAAGGCCCTGATCGAGCGCGATGCAGCGCCGGCTCCGGCTGCACCGGCGGCCGAGGAAGGTGCTGCCGAGTAAGGCGCAAGCTGCGATGAAGGCGATCGCCATCACCCAGCCGGGTGACCCCGAAGTCCTGCAGCTGATCGACTGCGCCGCCCCGCAAGCCGGGGCCGGTGAGTGTCTGATCGAGGTGCATGCCTATGGGATCAACCGGCCCGACGTGTTGCAGCGCAAGGGGGCGTATCCGCCACCACCCGGCGCGAGCCCCCTGCCGGGCTTGGAGGTGGCGGGGCGCATCATCGGCGGCGATGCGGCGGCACTGGCGGCTGCCGGTCTGGCTGCTGGCGATGCGGTCTGTGCGCTGGTGTCGGGCGGCGGCTATGCCCAGCAGTGCGTGGCGCCGGTCGGGCAGTGCCTGCCGGTGCCGCAGGGCTGGACCATGGCCCAGGCCGCCAGCCTGCCGGAGACCTGCTTCACCGTGTGGAGCAATGTCTTCGAGCGGGCGCAGCTGAAGGCGGGCGAGAGTCTGCTGGTGCATGGCGGCAGCAGCGGCATTGGCGTCACGGCCATCCAGCTGGGCAAGGCGCTGGGCGCCCGGGTGCTGGTGACGGTGGGCTCTGCCACCAAGGCCCGGGCTTGCCTGGATCTAGGCGCCGATGTGGCGATCAACTATCGCGAGCAGGACTTTGTCGTGCAGGTCAAAGAGGCCACCGCAGGGCGTGGTGTCGATGTGATCCTGGACATGGTGGCTGGCGACTACGTCGCGCGCAATGTGCAATGCCTGGCCGATGACGGCCGGGCGGTGATCATTGCGGTGCAAGGTGGCGTGAGGGCGGAGTTCGATGCGGGTCAGGTCCTGCGTCGGCGCCTGACGCTCAGTGGCTCGACGCTGCGGCCGCGTTCGCTGGCCTTCAAGGCGAGCATCGCTGCGGCTTTGCGTCGGCATGTGTGGCCCTTGCTGGAGCAGGGCGTCATCAGGCCGGTGATCTACCGCGAGATGGCGGCTGATCAGGCGGCTGCTGCGCATGCGCTGATGGAGTCGGGCGAGCATGTCGGCAAGATCGTGCTGAGTTGGTAGGCGCAGAGCAGTCAATAGTGGAACGGATGCAATCGGAGTCACTGATGCGCAAGAAGCTTGTTGTCGGAAACTGGAAGATGCATGGCAATCGGGCGAGCAATGCCCTGTTGCTGGCGGGGTTGCGTGAAGCCGGGCCCTGGAATGCGGATGTGGCGGTGTGCGTGCCATTCCCTTACATCAGCGAGACTGCCCTGGCCCTGACCGGGCAGGCCATCGCCTATGGTGCACAGGACTGCTCGGCCCATGAGCAGGGCGCCTATACCGGCGAGGTGTCGGCGGCCATGTTGTCCGATATCGGCTGTCGCTATGTGATCGTCGGCCACTCCGAGCGCCGCGCCTACCACCAGGAGAGCGATCAGCTGGTGGCCGACAAGGCCAAGGCGGCGCTTGCCCATGGAGTAACGCCCATTGTGTGCGTCGGCGAAACCCTGGCTGAGCGTGAGGCGGGTCAGACGGAACAGGTCGTCAAGCGTCAGCTTGCGGCGGTCGTGCACACCCTGACGCATTGCATTGGCGAGATCGTGCTGGCTTATGAGCCGGTCTGGGCAATCGGCACCGGTCTCACCGCATCACCCGAGCAGGCGCAAGCTGTGCATGCGGTGCTGCGCAAGCAGTTGCAGGCGGCCAGCCAGAAAGCCGGCGCAATGCGGATTCTTTATGGCGGCAGCGTCAAGCCCGACAATGCCGCGACGCTTTTTGCCCAGCCGGATATCGATGGAGGGCTGATTGGTGGCGCTGCGTTGAAGGCGGCCGACTTCGGTGCGATCTGTCGCGCCGCGGGCTGAGATTCTTTTGTTTGGAGTGAGAGAGATGCAAGTTTTCATGAATCTGGTGTTGGTCATTCAGCTGCTGAGTGCGCTGACCATGATCGGCCTGGTACTGGTTCAGCACGGCAAGGGTGCCGATATGGGTGCTTCCTTCGGTAGCGGCGCCTCTGGCAGCCTGTTTGGTGCAACCGGCAGCGCCAACTTCCTGTCGCGCACCACTGCTATCTGCGCCACGGTGTTCTTTGTCTGCACCTTGGCCCTGGCCTATATGGCCAACACCCGCAGCAGCGGCAGCCAGGGCGAGACCCTGCTGGATCGTGCAGCGCCCGCAGCACCTGCTGCCAGCGGTGCGGCCGCCATCCCAGGCAGCTTGCCTGCAGTCCAGCCTGCCGCTTCGGCCGTGGCGCCTGCTGCGTCGAACTGAATCCGCACTGACGACTGCCAGCCCCGTCCAACAAGCTCGCCACAATCGTTGCGGTTTGTCCCGGGGAGGGTTGTTTTCGGTATAGAATTCAAGGCTGTCTGAGAGGCAATCCTCACGCGCTCAGACGGTGTGCAAGCAAGCCGACGTGGTGAAATTGGTAGACACGCTATCTTGAGGGGGTAGTGGCGAAAGCTGTGCGAGTTCGAGTCTCGCCGTCGGCACCAAGACAAGTATTCGACTGCTACATTTGCCGGAGTCTGTTGATGCAGGTCTGCAGATGGTCAGTCGAGGCGCCCTGTCGCAGTGGTATACCGCTGCAGGGGACTAGGCGGGCGCGGTCCGTAAGCGATTCATCGCTAGCGGCGCGCCCGTTGCTTTTGTGGATTCGAAATGACGCGATCGACCTGATCGGCGTCAGTTCCGGCAACTAGAGCATCAAGCATGAATCTGGACCAATACCTACCCGTCATCCTGTTTATCCTGGTGGGCGCTGGCGTCGGCATTGCGCCTCAGGTGCTTGGATACCTGCTCGGGCCCAATCGTCCTGATGCGGCCAAGAACTCGCCCTACGAGTGCGGCTTCGAGGCGTTCGAAGATGCGCGCATGAAGTTTGATGTGCGCTATTACCTCGTCGCGATTCTTTTCATATTGTTCGATCTGGAAATCGCCTTCCTGTTCCCCTGGGCCGTGGCTCTGCGTGAGATCGGGGCTACAGGTTTCTGGGCGATGATGATCTTCCTGGGCATTCTGGTCGTGGGCTTCGCCTACGAGTGGAAAAAAGGCGCCCTGGACTGGGAATAAAGCAGGCTTGACCCGAAGGCACACCCATGGGTATCGAAGGCGTTTTGAAGGAAGGCTTTGTCACCACCTCGGTCGACAAGCTGATCAACTGGTCCAAGACCGGATCCCTGTGGCCGATGACGTTCGGCCTCGCATGCTGTGCGGTCGAGATGATGCATGCCGGTGCGGCGCGCTATGACATCGACCGTTTCGGCATGCTGTTCCGGCCCAGTCCGCGACAGTCCGATTTGATGATCGTGGCCGGCACACTGTGCAACAAGATGGCGCCGGCGTTGCGCAAGGTCTATGACCAGATGGCCGAGCCGCGCTGGGTGTTGTCGATGGGCTCCTGTGCAAACGGCGGCGGGTATTACCACTACAGCTACTCGGTGGTGCGTGGCTGCGACCGCATCGTGCCGGTCGACGTCTATGTGCCGGGCTGTCCGCCCACGGCCGAGGCGCTGCTGTACGGCATCCTGCAACTGCAGGCCAAGATCCGCCGTGAGAACACCATCGCGCGCTGAAGGCATTCATGAGCAAACTCGAAACCCTGCAGGCGGCGCTGCAAGCCGTCCTCGGCGACAAGATTGTCGAGCTGAAATCGCAGTTCGGTGAACTCACCCTGGTGGTGAAGTCGGCCGACTATTTCGAAGTAGCGCGGACGCTGCGTGATCATGCCGAGCTGAAGTTCGAGCAGCTGATCGATCTCTGCGGGCTGGACTACAGTGAGTATGGCAATGGCGGCTACGAGGGTGCGCGCTATGCCGTGGCCTCGCACCTGCTCTCGGTCAGCAAGAACTGGCGGCTGCGCCTGAAGGTTTTCGCCACCGACGACGATTTTCCCCAGGTCGCTGCGGTCACGCCACTGTGGACCGCGGCCAACTGGTTCGAGCGCGAAGCCTTCGATCTCTTCGGCATCATCTTTGAGGGCCATGAGGATCTGCGTCGCATCCTGACCGACTACGGTTTCATCGGGCATCCGATGCGCAAGGACTTCCCGACCTCGGGTCATGTCGAAATGCGCTACGACGCGGAGCAGAAGCGTGTGATCTACCAGCCGGTGACGATAGAGCCGCGTGAAATCACGCCGCGTGTCATCCGCGAAGAGAACTACGGCGGGCTGTAAAGACATGGCTGATATCAAGAACTACACGCTGAATTTCGGCCCTCAGCACCCGGCCGCCCACGGCGTGTTGCGCCTGGTGCTGGAACTGGACGGCGAGGTCATACAGCGCGCCGATCCGCATATCGGCCTGCTCCACCGTGCCACCGAGAAGCTGGCCGAGAGCAAGACCTATATCCAGTCGCTGCCCTATATGGATCGACTGGACTATGTGTCCATGATGGCCAACGAGCATGCCTATTGCCTGGCCATCGAGAAGATGCTTGGCATCGAGGTGCCGGAGCGTGCGCAGTACATCCGCGTGATGTTTGCCGAGATCACCCGCCTGCTGAACCATCTGCTGTGGCTGGGCTGCCATGGTCTGGACTGCGGCGCGATGAACATCCTGATCTACTGCTTCCGCGAGCGGGAAGATTTGTTCGATATGTACGAGGCGGTGTCGGGTGCGCGCATGCACGCTGCCTATTTCCGTCCGGGTGGCGTCTATCGCGACCTGCCGGAGAGCATGCCCCAGTACAAGGTCAGCAAGATCAAGAACGCCAAGGCCATCGCCCAGCTCAACGAGAACCGCCAGGGCTCGCTGCTGGACTTCATCGATGACTTCTGCAAGCGGTTCCCCAAGAACGTCGATGACTACGAAACCCTGCTGACGGATAACCGCATCTGGAAGCAGCGCACCGTCGGTATCGGCGTGGTGACGCCGGAGCGCGCGCTGAACCTGGGCTTCACCGGTGCGATGCTGCGCGGCTCTGGTATTCCGTGGGATCTGCGCAAGAGCCAGCCCTACGACGTCTACGCCAAGATGGACTTCGACATTCCGGTGGGCACCAATGGCGACACCTATGACCGCTATGTGGTGCGTGTCGAGGAAATGCGCCAGTCCAACCGCATCATCCAGCAATGCGTGGACTGGCTGCGCAAGAACCCCGGCCCGGTCATTACCGACAACCACAAGGTGGCGCCGCCGGCCCGTGTCGACATGAAGTCGAACATGGAAGAGCTGATTCATCACTTCAAGCTCTTCACCGAGGGCTTCCGCGTGCCCGAAGGCGAGGCCTATGCCGCCGTCGAGCACCCCAAGGGCGAGTTCGGCATCTATCTGGTCAGCGACGGTGCCAACAAGCCCTACCGCCTGAAGATCCGCGCACCGGGCTTCTCGCATCTGGCAGCCCTGGACGAGATGTCGCGCGGCCACATGATTGCCGATGCCGTGGCCGTGATCGGCACGATGGACATTGTTTTCGGCGAAATCGACCGCTGAGTGGTGACGAGCTATGAGCAGCACTGAATTCATTCTGAGCGAGGCCACCCGCGCCCGCTTCGACCGCGAAGTCGCCAAGTACCCGGCCGAGCAGAAGCAATCGGCGGTGATGGCCTGCCTGGCCATCGTCCAGCAGGAGCAGGGCCATGTGTCGCGCGCCAGCGAGGACGCGATCGCTGCCTATCTGGGCATGCCGGCCATCGCGGTCTACGAGGTCACGACCTTCTACAACATGTACAACCAGCGCCAGCTGGGCAAGTTCAAGCTCAATGTCTGCGGCAATCTGCCCTGCCAGCTGCGCGACGGCCAGACGGCCCTGGACTATGTCTGCGGCAAGCTGGGCGTGGAGCAGGGCGGCACCACCGCCGATGGCCTGTTCACCGTGCAGAAGAGCGAGTGCCTGGGGGCCTGCGCCGATGCGCCGGTGTTGCTGGTCAACGACCGCCAGATGTGCAGCTTCATGAGCAAGGAGCGGCTCGACGAGCTGCTGGACACGCTCAAGGCACACGCTGCGAAGAACTGAGGGCAAGCATGCTGGATCTGTCGAAGTTTCAAGCCACCGGCGCCGAGACCTGCTTTCATGACCGCCATATCGGCGCCCAGATCTATGCCGGACTGAACGGCAAGAACTGGAGCCTCAAGGACTACGAAGCGCGTGGCGGATATGCCGCGCTGCGCAAGATCCTGGGCAAGGACGGTGCCCCCGGCAACGAAGCCGGCCTGACTCAGGATCAGGTGATCGCCGAGGTCAAGGCCTCGGGCCTGCGCGGCCGCGGCGGTGCAGGCTTCCCCACCGGCCTGAAGTGGAGCTTTATGCCGCGCCAGTTCCCCGGTCAGAAGTACCTGGTCTGCAACTCGGACGAGGGTGAGCCCGGTACCTGCAAGGATCGCGATATCCTGATGTACAACCCCCATATCGTGATCGAGGGCATGGCCATCGCGGCCTATGCCATGGGCATCACGGTGGGCTACAACTACATCCACGGCGAGATCTTCGAGGTTTACGAGCGCTTCGAGGCTGCCCTGGAGGAAGCCCGCGCCGCCGGTCTGCTGGGCGACAACATCTTGGGCTCGGGCTTCAGCTTCCAGCTGCATGCCCACCACGGCTTCGGCGCCTATATCTGCGGCGAGGAAACCGCGCTGCTGGAATCGCTGGAAGGCAAGAAGGGTCAGCCGCGCTTCAAGCCGCCGTTCCCGGCCAGCTTCGGTCTCTACGGCCGTCCGACGACGATCAACAACACCGAGACCTTCGCGGCCGTGCCCTGGATCATCCGCAACGGCGGCCAGCCCTATCTCGAGATCGGCAAGCCCAATAACGGCGGCACCAAGATCTTCTCGGTGTCGGGCGATGTCGAGCGTCCGGGCAACTACGAGATACCCTTGGGCACCCCCTTCGCCAAGCTGCTTGAGCTGGCTGGTGGCGTGCGCAAGGGCCGGCAGCTGAAGGCGGTGATTCCGGGTGGATCCTCGGCGCCGGTGCTGCCCGCTAACGTGATCATGGACTGCACGATGGACTATGACTCCATCGCCAAGGCCGGCTCCATGCTGGGTTCGGGTGCGGTCATCGTGATGGACGACTCGCGCGATATGGTCAAGAGCCTCCTGCTGCTGTCCTACTTCTATGCCCACGAGAGCTGCGGCCAGTGCACGCCGTGCCGCGAAGGCACGGGCTGGATGCACCGCGTCATCGAGCGCATCGCCAACGGGCAGGGCAGGGCCGAGGATATCGAGCTGCTGAACTCGGTGGCCGACAACATCCAGGGCCGCACGATCTGCGCGCTGGGCGACGCGGCGGCCATGCCGGTGCGGGCCATGATCAAGCATTTCAAGCACGAGTTCGTGCACTACATCGAACACAAGACGGCCCTGGTGGCGGCCTAATCCACAGCGCAGGACGAGAGCCAGGACAAGCTATGGTTGAAATCGAACTCGACGGTCAGAAGGTAGAGGTCAAGGAAGGCAGCATGGTGATGCATGCAGCCGAGAAGGCCGGTGCCTACATCCCGCACTTCTGCTATCACAAGAAGCTCTCCATCGCCGCCAACTGCCGCATGTGCCTGGTGGAAGTGGAGAAGGCGCCCAAGCCCATGCCGGCCTGCGCCACCCCGGTTACCCAGGGCATGATCGTGCGCACCAAGAGCGACAAGGCGATCAAGGCCCAGCAGGGCGTGATGGAGTTCCTGCTGATCAACCACCCGCTGGACTGCCCGATCTGCGATCAGGGCGGTGAATGCCAGCTGCAGGATCTCGCCGTCGGCTATGGCGGTTCCAAGTCGCGCTACACCGAAGAGAAGCGCGTGGTCTTCCACAAGAACGTCGGCCCGCTGGTCTCGATGGAGGAGATGAGCCGCTGCATCCACTGCACCCGCTGCGTGCGTTTCGGCCAGGAGATCGCCGGCCAGATGGAGCTGGGCATGGCCCATCGCGGCGAGCACAGCGAGATCCAGACCTTTGTCGGCCGCACCGTGGACTCCGAGCTGTCGGGCAATATGATCGACATCTGCCCGGTCGGCGCGCTGACCAGCAAGCCCTTCCGCTACAGTGCCCGGACCTGGGAGCTGTCGCGCCGCAAGAGCGTCTCGCCGCATGACAGCACCGGCGCCAACCTGATCGTCCAGGTCAAGGGCCAGCAGGTGATGCGGGTCGTGCCGCTGGAGAACGAGGCCGTCAACGAGTGCTGGATCGCCGACCGCGACCGCTTCTCCTACGAGGCCCTCAACAGCGAGGCGCGCCTGACCCAGCCGATGATCAAGCAGGGCGGCGCCTGGAAGACGGTGGACTGGACCACCGCGCTGGAATATGTGGCCAACGGCCTGAAGTCGATCAAGAACGACTTTGGCGCCAGCAGCATCGGCGCGCTGGGCTCGGCCCACAGCACGGTCGAGGAGTTGCATCTGCTGACGCAGTTCCTGCGCGGCCTGGGCAGCCAGAACATCGATCACCGTCTGCGTCATGCCGACTTCGCCAACCGGGCCGAAGCCGGCAAGGCTCAGTGGCTGGGCCTGCCGATCGCTGCCTTGTCCGAGCTGGATCGCGCCCTCGTGATCGGCTCGCAGCTGCGCAAGGATCACCCGTTGTTCGCACAGCGTCTGCGTCAGGCGGCCCGCCGCGGCGCCCAGATCCTGGCACTGGGTGCCAGCGCCGATGACTGGCTGATGCCGTTGACCGAACGCATCAGCGTTGCGCCCAGTGCCTGGCTGCAGAGCCTGGCCGATGTGGCCACCGCCGTCGCCGCCAGCACCGGTGCCGTGGCGCCGGTGGCAGGTGTGGCAAGCGCTGCGGCCCAGGCCATCGCCGCGGCGCTGCTGTCGGGTCAGAAGAAGGCCTTGTTGCTGGGCAATGCGGCTGCCCAGCATCCGCAAGCCGGCGCGCTGCTGGCCCTGGCCAACTGGATCGGCGCGCAGACGGGCGCGACGGTCGGCTATCTGAGCGAGGCCGCCAACACGGTGGGTGCGCAGCTGGTCGGCGCCATGCCCAATGTCGAGGCTGGCGGTCTGAACGCCGCCCAGATGCTGGGTGGCGAGGCGCTGAAGGCCCTGCTGCTGCTGAACTGCGACCCGGTGCTGGACAGTGCCAATGCCGCTGCCGCGGCCAAGGCCCTGGCCGCGGCCGAGATGGTCGTCGTGATGAGCCCCTTCAAGACCGGCCTGGATTACGCCGATGTGCTGCTGCCGACGGCGCCCTTCACCGAAACCTCGGGCACCTTCGTCAATGCCGAGGGCCTGGCCCAGAGCTTTGTCGGTGTGGTCAAGCCGCTGGGCGAGACCCGGCCGGGCTGGAAGATCCTGCGCGTGCTGGGCAATCTGATGAGCCTGGCCGGCTTCGAGCAGGACAGCTCCGAGCAGATCAGGCGCGATGCCCTGGGCGTGGACGCCGATCTGGGCGCCCGGCTGAGCAATGCCAGTACGGCACCCATAGTGATCTCGGCGGCTAGCGCCGGCATTGAGCGTCTGGGCTCGGTGCCCATCTACGCCGCCGACTGCCTGGTGCGCCAGGCCAGCTCGCTGCAGCTGACGGCCGATGCCCGCAATGCCGCGGTGGCCGGTCTGCCGCAGGCGCTGTGGGAGCAACTAGGTCTGGCCGAAGCCGGTCAGACTGCGCGGGTGCGCATCAGCCAGGACGGTGCCGGTGCCGCCGAGCTGCCGGCCCGGCTGGAAGCGGGCCTGCCCGCCAATGTCGTGCGTGTGCCGGCCGCCCTGGCCGAGACCGCCGCCCTCGGTGCCATGTTCGGCACCCTGAACATCGCCAAGGCCTGAGGACGCGAGAATGATTGACACCCTCTACCAATCGGGCGCTGCATTGCTGGGCGGCTTCTGGCCTGTGGTCTGGAGCCTCCTCAAGATCATCGCGGTGGTGGCGCCGTTGATGATCTGCGTGGCCTATCTGACCCTCTGGGAGCGCAAGGCCATCGGCTGGTCGCAGATCCGCCCGGGTCCGAACCGGGTCGGCCCCTACGGCCTGCTGACCCCGATCGCCGATGCGGTCAAGCTGATCTTCAAGGAAATCATCCGCCCCACGGCGGCCAGCAAGGGCCTGTTCTTCCTAGGCCCGATCATGACGATCATGCCGGCTCTGGCGGCCTGGGCGGTCATTCCCTTCGGCCCCGATGCGGCGGTGGCCAATGTGAACGCCGGCCTGCTGTTCCTGATGGCCATCACCTCGCTGGAGGTCTACGGCGTGATCATCGCGGGTTGGGCCTCGAACTCGAAGTACGCCTTCCTGGGTGCGTTGCGCGCCTCGGCCCAGATGGTGTCCTACGAGATCGCGATGGGCTTCTGCCTGGTTGTCGTGTTGATGGTCTCGGGCAGCATGTATATGACGGACATCGTCGTGCTGCAGACCAAGGGCATGTTCGCCGACATGGGTCTGACCTTCCTGTCCTGGAACTGGCTGCCGCTGCTGCCGATCTTCGTCGTCTACTTCATCTCCGGCCTGGCCGAGACCAACCGCCACCCCTTCGACGTGGTCGAAGGGGAGTCGGAAATCGTGGCCGGTCACATGATCGAGTACTCGGGCATGTCCTTCGCGATGTTCTTCCTGGCCGAGTACGCCAACATGATCCTGGTCTCGGCCCTGGCCGTGATCCTGTTCCTGGGTGGCTGGAGCGCGCCGATCTCCTGGAGCCTGTTCGGCCTGGAGACGCCGAGCTTCATCCAGAGCACCATGGCCTTCTGGAACTGGGCCTGGCTGTTCGGCAAGACCTTCTTCGTGGTGACGATGTTCCTCTGGGTCCGTGCCACCTTCCCGCGCTTCCGCTACGACCAGATCATGCGTCTGGGTTGGAAGATATTCATTCCCGTGACCCTGATCTGGCTGGTCGTCGTCGGCCTGTGGATCCAGTCTCCGTTCAATATCTGGAAGTGACGTCATGAGCGCCGTCAGCCACTTTTTCAAGAGCTTCATGCTCACCGAGCTGTTCAAGGGCATGGCCCTGACCGGCCGGCATTTCCTGTCGCGCAATATCACGGTGCAGTTCCCGGAAGAGAAGACGCCGCTGTCGCCCCGTTTCCGTGGCCTGCATGCGCTGCGCCGTTACGACAACGGTGAAGAGCGCTGCATCGCCTGCAAGCTGTGCGAGGCCGTCTGCCCGGCGATGGCCATCACGATCGAGAGCGATGTGCGTGAGGACGGCTCGCGCCGCACCACCCGCTACGACATCGACCTGACCAAGTGCATCTTCTGCGGCTTCTGCGAGGAAAGCTGCCCGGTGGACTCCATCGTCGAGACCAATATCTTCGAATACCACGGCGAGAAGCGCGGCGATCTTTACTTCACCAAGGAGATGCTGCTGGCCGTTGGCGATCGCTACGAGAAAGACATCGCAGCCCAAAAGGAGGCCGACGCCAAGTACCGCTGAAGCTGTCGCTGCCGGCCGGCCTTTGCCGGGCGCCGCAGCCGTCGTCTCACAGTCGTGCCTGCTGGAAACCCATGGAAACCACCACCGCGCTCTTTTATGTCTTCTCGGCTGTGCTGCTGGGCGCTTCGTTGCGCGTCATCACCGCACGCTCGACGGTCCACTCCGCGCTGTTCCTGATCCTCGCCTTCTTCAACGCCTCCTGCATCTGGATGCTGCTGAAGGCCGAGTTCCTCGCCATCACCCTGGTGCTGGTCTATATCGGCGCGGTGATGGTGCTCTTCCTCTTCGTCGTGATGATGCTGGACATCAACTCCGACAAGGTCCGCGACGGCTTCTACAAGCATCTGCCGCTGGCCGGTCTGGTCGGCGCGCTGATCGCGCTGGAGATGGCGGCGGTGCTGATGGGCGGCTTCCGCCTCAGCGAAGCGCCCGAGCTGAGCGAGGCCGCGGCCAAGCTCGGCAACACCAAGCTGCTGGGCATCGCGATCTACACCCAGTACCTGTACCCGCTGCAGATCGCTGCGGTGCTGCTGCTGGTGGCCATCATCGCGGCGATCGCGCTGACCCTGCGCCGCCGCAAGGACTCGCGCAGCCAGGACGCCTCCGAGCAGGTCAAGGTCACCAAGGCCCAGCGTCTGCGCATCATCAAGGTGCAGCCGACGGTCGACACCCCCCCGGCCGTCGCTGCCGACAACAAGCAAGGAGGCGCCTGATGCTTGCGCTGACCCTGGGCCATTTCCTGACGCTGGGCGCGATCCTGTTCGCGATCTCGGTGGTGGGCATCTTCCTGAACCGCAAGAACCTGATCGTGCTGCTGATGGCGATCGAGCTGATGCTGCTGGCGGTCAATATGAACTTCGTGGCCTTCTCCCATTACCTGGGTGATATGGCCGGTCAGGTCTTCGTGTTCTTCATCCTGACGGTGGCGGCGGCCGAGTCGGCCATCGGTCTGGCCATCCTGGTCGTGGTGTTCCGCAACCGCGCCAGCATCGATGTCGAAGAACTGGACGCCTTGAAGGGCTGAGCGAGAGGCGAGAAAAACAATGTCTGCACAACTCTCTCAGAACATGCTGCTGACGGTGCCGCTGGCACCGCTGGCCGGCGCCATCATTGCCGGCCTGTTCGGCAAGCAGATCGGCCGCCGCCTGTCGCACTGGGTCACCATCCTGGGCGTGCTGGTTTCCTTCATCATCTCGGTGATGGTGCTGAAGTCGGTGGCGCTGGACGGCGCCCGCTTCAACCAGACCATCTACGAATGGATGGTCATCGGCGGGCTGAAGATGGAGGTCGGTTTTCTGGTCGATGGCCTGACCGCGATGATGATGTGCGTGGTGACCTTCGTGTCGCTGATGGTGCACATCTACACCATCGGCTATATGGAGGAGGACCCTGGCTACCAGCGCTTCTTCGCCTACATCTCGCTGTTCACCTTCAGCATGCTGATGCTGGTGATGAGCAACAATATGCTGCAGCTGTTCTTCGGCTGGGAGGCGGTGGGCCTGGTGTCCTATCTGCTGATCGGCTTCTGGTACACCAAGCCGACGGCCATCTTCGCCAATATGAAGGCCTTCCTGGTCAACCGGGTCGGTGACTTCGGCTTCATCCTGGGCATCGGCCTGCTGGTGGCCTATGGCGGCAGCTTCAACTACACCGAGACCTTCGCCAAGGCCGACGAGCTGTCCAAGATCGCCTTCCCGGCGCCGCTGTGGGGCTCGGACTGGCTGATGCTCAGCGTCGCCTGCATCTGCCTGTTCATCGGTGCGATGGGCAAGAGCGCGCAGTTCCCGCTGCATGTCTGGCTGCCCGACTCGATGGAAGGCCCGACCCCGATCTCGGCGCTGATCCATGCCGCGACCATGGTGACGGCCGGCATCTTCATGGTGGCCCGCATGTCGCCGCTGTTCGAGCTGAGCGACACCGCGCTGAACTTCGTGCTGGTGATCGGTTCCATCACGGCGCTCTTCATGGGTTTCCTGGGCATCATCCAGAACGACATCAAGCGCGTCGTCGCCTATTCGACGCTGTCGCAGCTGGGCTATATGACCGTGGCGCTGGGCGCCTCGGCCTATTCGGTCGCGGTCTTCCATCTGATGACCCATGCCTTCTTCAAGGCCCTGCTGTTCCTCGGCGCCGGCTCGGTCATCATCGGCATGCACCATGACCAGGACATCCGCAATATGGGCGGCCTGCGCAAGTACATGCCCATCACCTGGATCACCGCCTTGCTGGGCTCGCTGGCCCTGATCGGCACGCCGTTCTTCGCCGGCTTCTACTCCAAGGACAGCATCATCCTGGCGGTGCAGGCCAGCACGCTGCCGGCTTCGGGCTTCGCCTACTTCGCCGTGGTGGCCGGTGTGTTCGTGACCGCCTTCTACAGCTTCCGCATGTACTTCCTGGTCTTCCATGGCAAGGAAAACTTCCACCACAAGCCCTTCCCGGGCGAGCACGACCACCATGACGACCATGGCGAGCACCATGCGCCGCACGAGTCGCCCTGGGTGGTGACCGCGCCCTTGCTGCTGCTGGCCATTCCCTCGGTGGTGATCGGCTTCCTAGCAATCCAGCCGATGCTGTTCGGCGACTTCTTCAAGGATGCGATCACGGTCAATGCCGCGGCCCATCCGGCCATGGCCTCGCTGGCCGAGCATTTCCATGGCGCCACCGCGATGGCCCTGCATGGCTTCATGACACTGCCGTTCTGGCTGGCCCTGGGCGGCGTGGCGACGGCCTATGTGTTCTACCTGGTGGCACCGTCCATCCCGGCCACGCTGGGACGGGTGCTGCGCCCGCTGGTCGTGGTACTGGAGAACAAGTACTTCATGGACTGGATCAACGAGAACATCCTGGCCCGCGCGGCGCGGGGTCTCGGCCTGGGTCTGTGGAAGGTCGGCGATCAGGGATTGATCGACGGTGCGGTGATCAACGGCTCGGCGCGTCTGGTCGGCGGCATCGCCGGCGTGGTGCGGCGGGTTCAGACCGGTCACCTCTACTGGTATGCCCTGGTGATGATCCTGGGTGTGATCGGTCTGATGACCTGGAAGCTTTGGCCTTATATCGGGCCCCAGTTCAAGTCCCTCGCGGGTCTGTGATTGAGGGCGGAGAACAAGAATGTTGCTAAGTTCTGCCATCTGGTTGCCCATCGTCTGCGGCCTCGTGCTGCTGGCCCTCGGGCGTGATGACCAGGCCAAAACCGTGCGCTGGGTCGCGCTGATCGCCGCGCTGGCCAGCTTCGCGGTGACTCTGCCGCTGATCAGCGGCTTCGATACCGGCACTGCAGCGATGCAGTTCGTCGAGAAGCAGCCCTGGATCGCGCGCTTCAATGTGATGTACCACCTCGGCGTGGATGGCATCTCGATGTGGTTTGTGCCGCTGACCGCCTTCATCACGGTGATCGTCGTGATCGCGGCCTGGGAGGTGATCGAGGAGCGCGTCAACCAGTACATGGGCGCCTTCCTGATCCTGTCGGGGCTGATGATCGGCGTGTTCTCGGCGCTGGACGGCCTGCTGTTCTATGTCTTCTTCGAAGCGACCCTGATCCCGATGTACATCATCATCGGCGTCTGGGGTGGGCCGAACCGGGTCTACGCGGCCTTCAAGTTCTTCCTGTACACGCTGGCCGGTTCGCTGCTGATGCTGATCGCGCTGATCTATCTGTACCTGCAGTCGGGTGGCAGCTTCGACATCCAGACCTGGCACAAGCTGCCGCTGGGCATGCCGGCACAGACCCTGCTGTTCTTCGCCTTCTTTGCCGCCTTCGCGGTCAAGGTGCCGATGTGGCCGGTGCACACCTGGCTGCCCGATGCCCACGTCGAGGCGCCCACCGGTGGTTCGGTGGTGCTGGCGGCCATCATGCTGAAGCTGGGCGCCTACGGCTTCCTGCGCTTCTCGATGCCGATCGCGCCGGATGCCGCGCGCGAGTTCGACTGGCTGATCATCGCGATCTCGCTGATCGCGGTCGTCTACATCGGCCTGGTGGCCCTGGTGCAGCAGGACATGAAGAAGCTGGTGGCTTACTCGTCGATCGCGCACATGGGCTTCGTGACGCTGGGCTTCTTCATCTTCAATGAGCTCGGCGTGGCCGGCGGCCTGGTGCAGATGATCGCCCACGGCTTCGTCTCGGGCGCGATGTTCCTCAGCATCGGCGTGCTCTACGACCGGGTGCATTCGCGCCAGATCGCCTCCTACGGCGGTGTGGTCAACACCATGCCCAAGTTTGCCGCCTTCGCGCTGCTGTTCGCGATGGCCAACTGCGGCCTGCCTGCCACCGCCGGCTTCGTCGGCGAGTGGATGGTGATCATCGGCACGGTGCAGTACGACTTCTGGCTGGGCGCCATCGCTGCCACCGCGCTGATCTTCGGTGCGGCCTACACCCTGTGGATGTACAAGCGCGTCTACTTCGGCCCCATCACCAACGACGAGGTGCGCGAGTTGAAGGACATCAACGCGCGTGAATTCCTGATGCTGGCTGTGCTGGCGGTCGCGGTGATCTGGATGGGTGTCTATCCCAAGCCCTTCACCGATGTGATGCAGGTCTCGGTCACCGAACTGCTCAAGCATGTGGCGATCAGCAAACTGAACGGCATCTGAGGGGCCACACCAAGATGAACACGATGAACTGGCTCGCGATCTATCCCGAAGCGCTGCTGCTGGGCATGAGCTGCCTGGTGGCCCTGGTCGACCTGTGGGTCACCGACGAGCAGCGCCGCCCCACCTATTGGCTGACCCAGCTGACCCTGGTGGTCGTGGCTGCGATGCACCTCAGCTACTTCAACGAAGGCCAGACCCAGCAAGCCATGCAGGGCATGGTGGTGTCCGACCCCATGGGTCATCTGCTGGCCTTCTTCGCCTGCATTGCCACCTTCGTGACCCTGGTCTACGCCCGCCCCTACGCCGGCGAGCGCGACATGCTCAAGGGTGAGCTCTTCACGCTGGCGCTGTTCTCGCTGCTGGGCATCTGCGTGATGCTGCAGGCGAACAACTTCCTGATGATCTACCTCGGCCTGGAGTTGATGAGCCTGTCGCTCTACGCGCTGGTGGCCCTGCGTCGCGACCACGTGCTCTCCACCGAGGCCGCGATGAAGTATTTCGTGCTGGGCGCACTGGCGAGCGGCTTCCTGCTCTACGGCCTGTCGATGATGTATGGCGCCACCGGCACGCTGGAGATTCCGCGCGTGCTGGAAGTGATCGCGTCCGGCGTGGTCAACCCCGCGGTGCTGGTCTTCGGCGTGGTCTTCGTCGTCGCCGGCCTGGCCTTCAAGCTGGGAGCTGCTCCCTTCCATATGTGGGTACCCGATGTGTACCAGGGCGCCCCGACCGCGGTCACGCTGATGCTGGGCGCCGCGCCCAAGCTGGCCGCGTTCGCGATCACGCTGCGCCTGCTGGTGGAAGGCATGCTGGCGCTGGCCTTCGATTGGCAGCAGATGCTGCTGGTGCTGTCGGTGATGTCGCTGCTGGTGGGCAATCTGGCCGCCATCGCGCAGACCAATCTGAAGCGCATGCTGGCCTACTCGACCATCGCGCAGATGGGCTTCATGCTGCTGGGCCTGGCCTCGGGCGTGGTGGACGGCAGCACCCTGGGCGCCGCCAACGCCTACAGCTCGGCGCTGTTCTATGTGGTGGTCTATGTGATGACCACGCTGGGCAGCTTTGGCATCATCCTGCTGCTGTCGCGCAGCGGCCATGAGGCCGAGGAGATCGCCGATCTGGCCGGTCTGGCCAAGCGCAGCCCTTGGTATGCGGCGCTGATGACGCTGTTCATGCTGTCGCTGGCCGGCATTCCGCCGACCGCCGGCTTCTATGCCAAGCTCTCGGTGCTGCAGGCCATGGTCGCCACCGGACAGTCGCTGTACCTGGGTCTGGCGGTGGCCGCGGTGCTGATGTCGCTGATCGGTGCCTACTACTATCTGCGCGTCATCAAGGTGATGTTCTTCGATGCCGCCACCGATACCGCCGCGCTGCGTGCGCCGCTGGACATGCGTGCGATGCTGTCGGTCAACGGTGCCGCGGTGCTGGTCTTCGGTCTGCTGCCGGGCGGCCTGATGGCCCTGTGCGTGCAGGCCATCACCAAGCTCGGCTAAGCCCCCGGGCAGACAGGCATGGATCAAACTGCAGCCGTCTGGCTGGTCTTGCTGCTGGCCTTGATCGGGGCCAACGCGCCTTATTTCAGCGATCGCCTGCTGCTGCTGGGCCCCAAGCGCAGGCCCAAGCCGGCCGGCTGGCGGCTGCTGGAACTGGCGCTGATGGCCGGGCTCTGCCTGGCCGCCGGTATGGGACTGGAATCCTTCCAGGGCCAGCGCCAGCCGCAGGGCTGGGAGTTCTATGCGGCCGGCCTGTGCCTTTTCGTCACGCTGGGCTTTCCCGGCTTTGTCTGGTGCTATCTGCGCCGCGGACGGCATGCGGCCGACTGAGCTTGTCCCTCCGCCCGCGGCTGAGGACGCCGACGCCGGCCTGCGCGAAACGCCGCTGAGCAGCGAGCAGGTGTGGCGCGGCCATTTCCTCGATGTGCGCAGCGACCGGGTGCGTCTGCCCGATGGCAGCGAAACCCGGCGCGAGTACATCGTTCATCCCGGCGCTGTCATGGTCGTGCCGCTGCTGGACGATGGCCGCCTGCTGATGGAGCGCCAGTACCGCTACCCGATGGGGCGGGCGATGCTGGAGTTCCCGGCCGGCAAGCTGGACCCGGGTGAGGACAAGCTGGCCTGCGCCCAGCGCGAGCTGATCGAGGAAACCGGCTACCGCGCCCGCGAATGGGCCTATGCAGGCGTGTTGCACAACGCGATCGCCTATTCCAACGAAGGCATAGAGATCTTCTTTGCCCGTGGCCTCGTCGCCGGCGAGCGCCGGCTTGACGAGGGCGAGTTCCTTGATGTGCTGAGCTGCACGCCGGCCGAGCTTGATGCGCTGGCCAGGGCCGGCGCGCTGACCGATGCCAAGACCCTGATCGGTCTGCTGTGGCTGCAGCGCTGGCAGTCGGGCGCATGGGCTTTGGACTGGCAGCCTGCGCGCTGAGCGCGGCCTGCCTATCATCGCTCCATGCTTGTGCTGAACCTTGCCTGTGCCGCCGGCCATCAGTTCGAAGGCTGGTTCGGCTCGTCCGATGACTATGAATCGCAGCAGCAGCGTCGTTTGCTGAGCTGCCCGGTCTGCGGCCACGACCAGGTACAGCGCCGGCCCAGCGCGCCGCGCCTGAACGTCTCGCATCTGCGCGCCGATCCGCTGCAGCCGACCGGTGGTGCCGGCGACAGCAGTGCGTCTCCCACGCTGGAGCGCCTGCAGCAGCAGCTGCAGCAGCTGGCCTCGCAGGCGGTGGCCCAGGTGCTGGCTCAGACCGAGGACGTCGGTGAGCGCTTCGCCGAGGAGGCTCGCCGCATCCATTACGGCGAGGTCGAGGCACGCGGCATCCGCGGCCAGACCAGTCTCAAGGAAGCCCAGGCCTTGGAGGAGGAGGGCGTGGCCCTGCTGCCGCTGCCCCTGCTGGACAAGCGCGGTCTGCAGTAAGGGGTCACCAGGGCAGGGCGTCTGCCTTGCCGTGCCGGCGCACTGCCGTCCATCGCCTGAACCTGCATTTCGCCGTCGATTCGCTTGCGTTCGTCGCAAGCGGGATTTTGCTGGGCGCTGCTGCATGGCAAGATGCGCGGCTTCAAGAGGGGGCGGCCTGCGCCTTCCGTCAAGGAGCCACAAGAATGATGAAGCGCCCAAGCCTGCTCGCCACGGTCACCGCCCTCGCACTGGCCGCCACCCTGGCGGCCTGCAGCAAGTCCGCCGACAAGAGCAGTCCCACCGCTCAGGCCGCGTCGATGCCGGCCTCCGGCGCCAGCCCCGCGCTCAAGGCCTTGCTGCTGGCACCCGAAGACCTGCTGAGCCCGGCCGGCTCACGGCAGGCCCAGGGACCGGTGGTCACCGGCAGCCTGCTTCCCGAGAAGCGTGCCGATCTGCGTGCCGAGGTCTCGGCCCTGGTGCTCGCGGTGCTGAAGGAGAACGGCGAGCGGGTGCGTCGCGGCGACCTGCTGGTGCGCCTGGACGACACCTCGATACGCGACAGCCTGGCCTCGGCTGAGGAGGCTGCCCGCGCCTCCGCCCAGAGCTTCGAGCAGGCCGAACGCCAGTTCCAGCGCCTCAAGACACTGCAGGCCCAGGGCATGAGTTCGCTGCAGGCGATGGAGGACGCCGAGCTGCGCCGCAACAATGCGCAGAGCGACCTGGTCGCCGCCCGCGCCCGCGTCGCCTCGGCCCGCCAGCAGCTGACCCGCACCGAGGTGCGGGCACCGTTCGACGGCGTGGTCAGCGAGCGCAAGGTCTCGGCCGGCGACACCGCCCAGATGGGCAAGGAGCTGGTCAAGGTGATCGCCCCCGAGACCATGCGCTTCGAGGGCCGGGTCTCGGCCGACCATCTACCGGCGCTGAAGCCCGGCCAGGCGGTCAGCTTCCGGGTCAACGGCTACCCCGATACCGAGTTCAAGGGTCGCATCAAGCGCATCGACGCCTCCGCCAATGCGATGACTCGCCAGGTCGAGGTGCTGATCGCGATCGAGGGCGAGGCGCCGGCCGTCTCAGGCCTCTATGCGGAGGGCCGCATCCTCAGCGACGCGGCCGCCACCCAGCTGCCCAGCCTGCCCGAGAGTGCCATCCAGAGCAAGGATGGCCGCCACTATGTCTGGCAGTTGCAGGGCAGCAAGCTGGCCCGGGTCGAGGTGCAACTGGGCGAGCGCGATGCCCGCCGCGGCGAGTTCCCGGTCAAGAGCGGCCTGGCGGCGAATGCCCGGGTGCTGCGCAATCCCGGCAGCAGCCTGGTCGACGGGCAGGCCGCCGAACTGAGCGCGAGCGCTGTCGGCACGCAGGGAGGCTGAACCATGTTTCTTTCCGATTTCAGCGTCAAGAAACCGGTCGCGACCATCGTTCTGATCATCGTGCTGATGTGCACGGGCCTGCTGGCCCTGTCCAAGCTGCGTGTCAACCAGATTCCCGATGTCGAGCAACCGCTGCTGGTGGTCAATATCGCCTATCCGGGCGCCTCGCCCGAGACCACCGAGCGCGAGATCGTCAACCGGATCGAGAAGTCGCTGCAGACCATCAGCGGGGTTACCGAGGTGCGGGCCACGGCCAGCGAGGGCAATGCCCAGCTGCTGCTGATCTTCAACTTCGACAAAAACATGGTCGAGGCGGCCGACGAGGTGCGCAACGCGATCGGTGCGGTGCGGCACAAGCTGCCACTGGAGATGCGCGAGCCGGTGCTGCGGCGCATCGATCCGGCGGCCCAGCCCATCATGCAGATGGCGCTGTCCTCCACCAGCCAGAGCCATGCCGATATCTCGCGCCTGGCCGAGGACGATCTGGCTGACCGCTTCCGCGCGATCGCCGGCGTGGCCACGGTAGACGTCAACGGCGCTTTGCGGCGCGAGCTCTCGGTGCTGCTGCATGCGCAGAAGCTGCGCGAGTTCAATGTCTCGGTCACCGAGGTGGTCAACGCGCTGCGCAACCAAAACACCACCGCGCCAGTGGGCAAGGTGCGCGGCACGCTGGAAGACCAGAGCATCCGCCTGCTGGGTCGGCTGGAGTCGCCGGCCGAGTTCGAGCAGATCGTGGTGCGGCGCAGTGGCAATGAGCTGATCCGGCTGGGCCAGGTGGCCAGCGTGCAGGACGGCTTCGCCGAACGCAGCAGCGCCTCGGTGCGCAATGGGCGACCGAATGTGGGCCTGTCGGTGACCCGTTCGCGCGATGCCTCCACCGTCAGCGTGGCGGCCGAGGTGCGCCAGCTGGTCGATGAGATCAGCAAGACCCTGCCCAAGGGCACGACGCTGGAAGTCACCCAGGACGGCGGCAAGGATGCCGAGAACAGCCTCTACAACGTGATCCATGCGTTGGTCTTCGGCGCCGGGCTGACCGTGTTTGTGGTCTATGTCTTCCTGAACTCCTGGCGCTCTACGCTGATCACCGCACTGTCCCTGCCAACCTCGGTGGTGGCTGCGTTCATCGCGGTCTGGCTGTGCGGCTTCACGCTGAACTTCATGAGCCTGCTGGGCCTGTCGCTGGCGATCGGTGTGCTGATCGACGATGCGATCGTTGTGCGCGAGAACATCGTGCGTCATATGGAGCGGGGGGCCGACCGGCGCACCGCAGCGCTCAAGGGCACGGCCGAGATCGGCCTGGCCGTGGCCGCCACCACCTTCTCCATCGTCGCGGTCTTTGTGCCGGTGGCCTTCATGCCCGGCGTCTCGGGCGAATGGTTCCGGCCCTTCGGACTGACCGTGGTCGCCTCGGTGCTGGTGAGCCTGTTCATCTCCTTCACGCTGGACCCGATGCTGTCGGCCTACTGGGGCGATCCCCCCGGCCATCATGAGGCACCGAAGAAGGGCATCTCGGCCTGGCTGAAGCGCTTCAATGAATGGTTCGATCATCAGGCCGACCGCTACGGACAGGTGATCGCCTGGGCCCTGCATCACCGGCGCTGGATGGCGGCGCTGGCGGTGCTGAGCTTCGTGCTGGCGATCGCGCTGCAGGCCAAGTTCGGCGGCTCCAGCTTCCTGCCGGCCTCGGATGCGGGCACGCTGGCCATCGAGGTACGCACCCCCGCCAGCGCCAGCCTGGAGTACGCCCGGCTCAAGATGGAGTCGGCCGCGCAGCTGGCGCGGCAGCTGCCCGAGACCGAGGCCACCAATAGCTATATCAACCCCACCGGTGGCCGCATCTATGTTGACATCGGCAAGAGCACCGAGCGCGATCGCAGCGCCGGCGAAATCGCGGCCGATCTGCGCGAGCGGATCAAGCGCCTGGTGGGTGCCGAGTATGTGGTGCTGGACGACCTCAACAACGGCGCGCAGAAGCCGGTGCAGATCCGCTTCTCCGGCGCCGACTCGCGCAAGCTGCTGGAGATCACCAACGAGTTCATGGACAAGCTGCGTCAGGTGCCGGGCGCGGTCGATGTGGGGCTGTCGGAGCAGGATCCGCAGATGGAATTGCAGATCGAGCTGAACCGTGGCCTAGCCAATGCGATGGGCATCTCGGTGGCCGATGCGGCCACCGCGCTGCGCGTCGCCTTCGCCGGCGTCGAGGTTGGCGATTGGGTGGATCCCACCGGCGAGACCCGCGATGTGGCGGTGCGCCTGCATCCGCAGGACCGTGTCGATGCCAGCAATATCGAGCGCCTGCCTATCACGGTGGCCGGCAGCGGTGGCATGGTGCCGCTGGAGCAGATCGCCGACATCACGATGGGCAAGGGCCCTTCGCGCATCCAGCATGCCGACGGCAAGCGCATGATCGCGGTCTCGGCCAATGTGCAGGGCCGCTCGCCCGGCGAGGTCACCCAGGACGCGCTGAAGCTGGCCAAGTCCATCAAGTTCCCGCCCGGCTACGGCCTGGAGCTGGCCGGTGCCTCCAAGGACCAGGAGGAGGTTTTCAGCGCGATGGGCATTGCCCTCGTCTCCGGCATCGCGCTGATGTACCTGATCCTGGTGATGCAGTTCGGCAGCTTCACCGCGCCGCTGGGCGTGATGCTGTCGCTGCCGCTGTCGCTGATCGGCGTCGTCGTGGCCCTGCTGCTGACAGGCGGCACGCTGAACCTGATGAGTTTCATCGGCATCATCATGCTGGCCGGTCTGGTGGCCAAGAATGCGATCCTGCTGCTTGACGCGGCCCGCCAGGAGGAGGCTGCCGGCATCGACCGCGAGGAGGCCCTGATGCACGCCGGCCGCAAGCGCTTCCGGCCCATCCTGATGACCACCTTCGCGCTGGTGGCTGGCATGCTGCCGGTGGCGGTGGGCATAGGCGAGGGCGGCGAGTTCTACCGGCCTATGGCGGTCGCCATCATCGGCGGCACCATCACCTCGACCTTTCTGACCCTGCTGATGGTGCCCAGCTTCTACGACAGCATCGAGATCGCGAAGGACCGCATGATCGCCAAGTTCCAGCGCCGCGATGCGCGTTGGAATACCGCGCTGGCCTTTGTGCTGACCTTCGTCGAGGCGATCCTGACGCTGCTGGCGCTGCGCCTGGTCTGGCGCCTGCTGGCTCGGCTGGTGCGGCGCCTGAGCGGACGCCGCCCGGCTCTGCCGGCCGCGGGCGTGGCGGACTAGGGTGAGGGTGCGCTAGTCCGCCCGCGGCGCGGACGCTTCAGAGCACGCGCTGCGGATTCAAGAGGCCCTGGGGATCCAGGGCCTTTTTGATGGCGCGCATCAGCGCCAGCGCGACCGGGCTCTTGCGCTGGGCCAGCTCCTCGCGCTTGAGCCGGCCTATGCCATGCTCGGCCGAGATCGAGCCGCCGTGGACAATCACCGCGTCATAGACGATGCTGTTGACCCGGGCTTCCTCGCTGGCGAGGAACTCGGCCGCATCGCGGCCCTCCGGGGCCTGCACGTTGTAGTGCAGATTGCCGTCGCCCAGATGACCGAAGTTGACCAGGCGTATGCCGGGTAGCGCGGCGGCCAGGGCCGCGTCGGTGCTGGCCACGAAGGCCGGTATCGCCGAGACCGGTAGCGCGATATCGTGCTTGATATTGAGGCCTTCCTCCGCCTGGGCCAGCGGAATGCTCTCGCGCAGATGCCAGATCGCATGGCTTTGCTCCACGCTCTCGGCCACCGCAGCGTCCTCGATCAGGCCCTGCTCCAGCGCCTGTTCCAGCAGGCCCTCGAACACCTGGCGGGCATGGGCCTCGCTCTCGGTATCAGATACCTCCAGCAGCACCGCCCAGGCGCAGGGTGCTAGGGGCTGGCGCAGCTGCGGGAAATGGCGGCGCACCAGCTCCAGCGACAGGGTGTTCATCAGCTCGAAGCCGGTCAGCCCGGCGCCGGCACGGGCCCGTGCCAGGTTCAGCAGAGCCAGGCAGGCCTCCAGGCTGGTACAGGCGGCCAATGCGGTCATCTGCGCGGCCGGCTGCGGGTAGAGCTTCAAGGTCGCGGCGGTGATCACGCCCAAGGTGCCCTCGCTGCCGATGAACAGATCGCGCAGATCGTAGCCGGTGTTGTCCTTGCGCAGGCCCGAGAGCCCGTCCCAGACCTCTCCGCTGGCGGTCACCACCTCCAGGCCCAGGCATAGATCGCGCGCATTGCCATAGCGCAGCACCTGCGTGCCGCCGGCATTGGCGGCCAGATTGCCTCCCAGCGTGCAGCTGCCTTCGGCCGCCAGGCTCAGCGGGAACAGCAAGCCTTGCGCCGCGGCGGCTTCCTGCACGGTCTGCAGCACGCAGCCGGCTTCCACCGTCATGCTGAGGTTGTCGGCATCGATCTGGCGGATGCGGTTCAGGCGCCCCAGGCTCAACAGCAGCTGGGTGCCGCTGGCATCGGGCGTACCCCCGCCGACCAGCCCGGTATTGCCGCCCTGTGGCACGAGGCTCACCCCATGCGTGGCGCAGAGCTTGAGCACGGCGGCGACCTCGGCGGTGCTGCCGGGGCGGGCCACCGCCAGGGCCTTGCCGGGGTAGCGCTTGCGCCAGTCCAGCTCATAGGCGCTCAGATCGCCTTCGCTGAGCACATGGGCGGCGCCCAGCTCTGCGCGCAAGGCCGCGAGG
The DNA here is from genome assembly GCA_041920215.1 of Burkholderiaceae bacterium. Lineage (GTDB taxonomy): Bacteria > Pseudomonadota > Gammaproteobacteria > Burkholderiales > Burkholderiaceae_C > JAYRSJ01. The sequence continues at coordinate 120,492 of JAYRSJ010000008.1, forward strand.
AATCGTGTTTGCTGTTCAACGTTCATGCCGCTCATGCGGGAGTTCCTTGTTGGTTCTTCTTGGCGGCGGCCAGGCGCAGGCGCACGTGCAGCGCACAGGCACCGAACACCAGCAGGCTCAGCAGCACCTCCAGCAAGGCCAGACGGGCCGACAGGCCTGACTCGCTGGTGGCGCGCACCACGCCCTCGGTGAAATAGAGCCAGACCAGCAGGCTCAGCCAGCGAAAGGTGTAGAGCCGGTAGCGCCACAGGCCCAGCATGGGCAGCAGCAAGGGCAGGGCCTTGATCGCCAGCGTGCCGCGGCCTATCGGCGCCAGCCACAGTTCCCAGCTCAGACAGAGCAGGAAGAGCGCGCTCAGACCGCCCAGCGCCAGGGCCCGGGTCAGGGCTTCCTGCCGGTTGGCCTGCGTGCGCAAGGTGGGCTGGGGGGGCGGGTTCGGGGAAGAACCGGGGGAGGAGCCGGGAGTAGAAGGGGGGGAGGACTGCATGGCTGGCATCATAGCCAGCATGTTCAAGCTCACGATGTCGTCGGCCCGCCAGTGGTTGGGTGCCAATCTGCTGATTTTGCTGCTGCGCTGGCCCTGGCTGCAAAGCCTCAAGACCCTGCGCATACGCTTCCGCGAGGACCGGCTGGGCCTCACCGCCGGCAGCCTCACCTTCACCACGCTGATCTCGCTGGTGCCGCTGCTGACGGTGATGCTGGCCTTGTTCACAGCCTTCCCGGTCTTCGCGGCCTTCCAGGTCGCGCTGGAGAAGTACTTTCTGCAGAGCCTGATTCCGCCCGAGATCTCGCGCCCGGTGCTTAAGGCGCTGACCCAGTTCGCCAGCAAGGCCAACCGCCTGGGCCTGGTGGGCCTGGTCTTCCTGGGCGGCACGGCCCTGGCCCTGATGCTCACCATAGACCGCACGCTCAACGGCATCTGGCGGGTCAAGCGGCCGCGACCCATGGCCCAGCGGGTGCTGGTCTACTGGGCGGCGCTGACGCTGGGCCCGCTGCTGCTGGGCGGCAGCCTGACCCTGACCAGCTATGCGATCTCGGCCGGCACCGGACTGGTCAAGGCCTTGCCGGGGGGCCTGCAGGCCGTGCTGAATGTGATCGAGCTGGTGGTGATGAGCACGGCCGTGGCCGGCCTGTTCCACTTCGTGCCCAACACCCATGTGCGTTGGCGCCATGCCATCGCTGGCGGCGTGTTCGTTGCGGTGGGCTTTGACATCGCCAAGGGCCTGTTGGCCTGGTACGTCAAGCAGGTACCCACCTTTTCCACCGTGTACGGCGCCTTCGCGACCTTGCCCATTCTGCTGGTCTGGATCTATCTGGGCTGGGTCATCATGCTGCTGGGCGCCTTGCTGGCGGCCAATGCGCCGGCCCTGGGTTCGCGCATGGTGCACCGGGTGCCGGCGCCGGGGCTGCGGCTGGAGCTGGCGCTGGAGATCCTCGCTGCGCTGTGGCGTTGCCAGCGCGCCGGCGAGGGCGGGCTCTCGCAGCTGAGTCTGGCCGAGCGCCTGCGGGTCGAGCCGCTGCAGCTGAGCCCGGTGCTGGATCTGCTGCAAGGCCTGGACCTGATCGGTCGCCTGGAGGAGGCCGGCGCGCAGCGCCTGGTGCTGGTCTGCGAGCCGGCCTGCACGCCGGCCGCGCCGCTGCTGGCCCGGACCCTGGCCCAGCGCAGCCAGAGTCTGGCGGGCCTGTGGCGGCGCAGCTGCTGGGACCGGCTGATGCTGGCCGAGCTGCTGCCGGACTGATCAGGGGTGGATGACGACCAGCAGGGCGCTGGCGGGCTCCGGGCTCTCGTTGCGTATCGCATGCGCGCCGTCCACCGCATAGCGGGCGGTCTCGCCAGGCAGCAGAGGCTGGCGGCTGCCGCCGGCCTCCACCAGCAGCTGACCGCTCAACACGCTCAGATGCTCGCGCGAGCCCGGCTCATGCGGCGCTGATTCCAGCGCGCCGCCGGGCTGCACCGTCAGCTCGTACCACTCGAACTGGCCGGCCAGCTCGATGGGCCCGAGTATGCGCAGCGTGCACAGCCCGTCCGGGCTGGTGAGGCTGGGCGTGGCATGCGAAGCTACGGCCTCGATGGCGGGTGCCGCTGGTCGCGCGCCGCTGAGCAACTCGGCCAGTTCCACCCGCAGCGCGTTGGCCAGGCGCCAGACCACCGCCACCGTCGGATTGGCCTGGTTGCGCTCGATCTGCGAGAGCATGGACTTGGAGACGCCGGCACGGCGCGACAGTTCGTCCAGTGACAGGCCCTGGGCCTGGCGCAGGCCTTGCAACGTGGCACCGACGCGGGGAGGTTCCAGAGCATCGAGAGCGGGGGTGGACATGGGCTTGACCCTGTAAAGCGATTCTCAGATACTGCACAACGGTTCGATATATCGAACCATGTTCTATTTATTGGATTGTGCACCAGGAGAAGCCCGTGAACAGCGCCGACGATTTCTACGCCCATCTGCGCCAGGAGTTGAGCTCCATCGAGGCGGCAGGCCTGCTCAAGCGCGAGCGCATCATCACCACCCCGCAGGGGGCGCTGGTGCGCACCAGCGACGGCCGCGAGGTGCTCAATCTCTGCGCCAACAACTACCTGGGTCTGTCCTCGCATCCACAGGTGATAGCGGCCGCGCATGAGGCGCTGCGCAGCCACGGCTATGGGCTGTCGTCGGTGCGCTTCATCTGCGGCACCCAGGATCTGCACAAGCAGCTGGAGGCGCGGCTGGCCCGTTTCCTCGGCACCGAGGACAGCATCCTCTATGCCGCGGCCTTCGATGCCAACGGCGGCCTGTTCGAGCCGCTGCTGGGCGAGCAGGACGCGATCATCAGCGACGAGTTGAATCACGCGTCCATCATCGACGGCATCCGGCTGTGCAAGGCGAGGCGCTATCGCTACAAGCACAACGATATGGCCGATCTGGAACGCTGCCTGCAGGAGGCCCAGGCGGCCGGCGCGCGTTTTGCGCTGGTCTTCACCGACGGCGTGTTTTCGATGGACGGCACGATCGCCCAGCTGGACAAGATCCGCACGCTTTGCGACCGCTACGACGCGTTGCTGGGCATCGACGAGTGCCATGCCAGTGGCTTTCTCGGCAGGACCGGCCGCGGCACGCATGAGTACCGCGAGGTGTTCGGCAAGATCGACATCATCACCGGCACGCTGGGCAAGGCCCTGGGCGGCGCCTCGGGCGGCTTTACCAGCGGCCGCAAGGAGGTGATCGAGATGCTGCGGCAGCGCTCGCGCCCCTATCTGTTCTCCAACACGGTCGCGCCCAGCATCGTCGGCGCCTCCATCGCGGTGCTGGACATCCTGGAGGCCTCGACCCAGCTGCGCGACAAGCTGGAGGCCAATACCGCCTTCTTCCGCCAGGCCATCCAGGCCGCCGGCTTCGAGATCAAGCCGGGCAGCCACCCCATCGTGCCCATCATGGTCTACGACGCGGTGATGGCCCAGCGCCTGAGTGCGCGGCTGCTGGAACTGGGCGTCTATGCAGTGGGCTTCTTCTTTCCGGTGGTGCCCAAGGGCCAGGCCCGCATCCGGGTGCAGATCTCGGCGGTGCACGAGCGTGAGCATCTGGAGCGCGCAGTGGCCGCCTTCACCCAGGCCGGCCGCGAGCTGGGCCTGATCAAGGGCTGAGAACCAAGACAGGCATGAACATGCAGAGCAAGACCAAGATCCTCATCATTGGCGCCAACGGCCAGATCGGCACCGAGCTGGCGCAGGCCCTGGCGCTGCGCCACGGCAATGCGGCCGTCATCACCAGTGATCTGGCGCCCGAGGGCCGGGTGCCCGCCTTGAATCACGAGATGCTGGACGTCACCGATGCGGCCGCGCTGGCCGCAGTGGTGCAGCGCCATGAGGTCACCCAGATCTATCACCTGGCTGCCGCGCTCTCGGCCACCGGCGAAAAGCATCCGATGTGGGCCTGGGACCTCAATATGAAGGGGCTGCTGAATGTGCTGGAGCTGGCACGCACGCACAAGCTGGAGCGCCTCTTCTGGCCCAGCTCGATCGCTGCCTTCGGTCCCAGCACCCCGCAGCTGGACACGCCCCAGACCACGGTGATGGACCCCACCACCATCTACGGCATCTCCAAGCTGGCCGGCGAGCGCTGGTGTGCCTGGTACCACGCCAAGCATGGCGTCGATGTGCGCAGCCTGCGCTATCCGGGCCTGATCAGCTGGAAGACCCCGCCCGGTGGCGGCACCACCGACTATGCGGTGGAAATCTTCCATGCCGCGCTGAAGACGGGCCGCTACACCTGCTTCCTCGAGGCCCAGCAGGCCCTGCCAATGATGTATATGCCCGATGCGCTGCGCGCCACGCTGGAGCTGATGGAGGCGCCGGCCGAGGCGGTGCGCCAGCGCGGCAGCTACAACCTGGCCGGCATCAGCTTCACGCCCGAGCAGATCGCGGCCTCGATACAGCGCCGCATCCCCGCTTTCCAGATCGACTACGCGCCCGATTTCCGCCAGTCGATCGCCGCTAGCTGGCCGCAGCGTATCGACGACCGCGAGGCCCGCCAGGACTGGGGTTGGCAGCTGCAGTATGGCTTGGACGCCATGGTCGACGAGATGCTCGGCGCGCTGCAAGGGCAGCGTTGAAGGGTCAGGTCTGAATAGGCTTTGACGCTGGGGGCAGTGGGGCTTAAGCTGGCCATCATGCGGTCCGGATCGATAACCCTCATGCTCAGCGTCTGGCTGGCTGCCCCGGCCCTAGCCGATGACGAGCCACTGCGCTATGTGCTGGGCGCGGCGCTGAATCATGGGCCCGAGTACTGGGGCGCCCAGCGCAGCGGTGCGTCGCTGCGGCCGGTGTTTGCCCTGGACTGGAAGGGCTGGCGTTTTTCCAGCGCCGGTGGTGGTGCCTTGCTGGACCGGGTCGAGAGTCCGGCCCAGGGGCCCGGGCAGGGCGCCAGCCGGGTGCTGCTGCGCGGCGAGCGGCTGCTGCTGGGTCTGGGCCTGCGCCTGGACAAGGGCCGCGACAGCGACGGCGCCGATAGCACGCGCGGCCTGCCCGATGTGGGGCGCACCGTGCGCGGCCGGCTCTATGCCAGCTACCGGCTGGGGCCGGACCGGCCGCACAGCTGGCGTCTGGGTAGCACCCTCAATGCCGATGTGCTGGGCCGCGACGGCGGGCTCTGGTGGGGCCTGGGCCTGAGCCGGGAAGTCTGGCGCCATGGTGAGACCACGCTGGACCTGGACCTCAGCCTGGCCGGTGGCGATGGCCGCTATCTGCGCAGCTATTTCGGCGTGCCGGCCGACAGCCTGGCCGCCCAGCGCCTGGGCGCCTACCGACCCGGTGCCGGCCTGCGCGACGCCGCGCTGGGCCTACGCTTCGAGCGGCCACTGGGGCCGCACTGGGTGATGGCGGCCACGGTATCGGCCAGCCGGCTGCTGGGGCCGGCGGCGCACAGCCCGCTGGCCCAGCGCCGCAGCAATATCGGCGCCTCCTTCAGCCTGGGCTGGCGCAACTAGAACTTGATACGGCCCAGCCAGATGTCGCGGTACATCGCCCAGTCGCCGATGAAGCTGTAGAGCGGACGCTGGAAGGATGCGGGCCGGTTCTTCTCGAAGCCGAAATGGCCCAGCCAGGCGAAGCCGTAGCCGCACAGCAAGCCGCCGAGCAGCCACCAGGTGTTGCCGCTGGCCAGCAGCAGGCCCAGGCAGACCAGGGCCAGCGAAGAGCCGACAAAATGCAGGCGCCGGCACGTCCGGTTGCTGTGTTCGCCCAGGTAGAAGGGGTAGAACTCGGCAAAGCTCTTGAACTGCCCCACCACATCGCTATTGCTCTGTTTCTGGCTCTGGCCCATCTGTCAGCACCTCCTAGCAAAGCAGATCAGCTCAGGATCTGACGCAGCGCATTCAATGCCTGATCGGGGGCTTCCGCCATCAGTGAATGCCCGGCCGGCACCATCCAGACCTTGGCCTTCAGCGCGGCCGCGATCTCGCGGGTCTGCTTGGGCGAGGTCATCTGGTCGCGCTCGCCCAGCAGCAGGCTGGCCGGGCACTGCAGCCGGGCCGCGGCCTCCAGGCCCTGGGCATAGCGGTCGCAGATGCGGAAGTCCTGGGCAAACAGATTGCCTTCGGTGTACCGACCCTGGATGCGCCGCATCAGAGCCCGGCCGCCGCCGTGCAGCCAGGCGCCGGGGCCGGGATAGGAGGGCTTGGAGGCCCAGCTGGAGTGCGAGAAGCTGTTGACCATCGCGATCGCGCGCTCCGGCGCCTGCTCGGCCGTGCTCAGCAAGGCTTCCGACACCTTCATCGGATAGGCCGTGCCCACCATCACCAGATGGCGGCAGCGCCCCGGCGCCTGGGCCGCGGCCTCCAGCGCGATCAGCGAGCCCATGCTGTGGCCCACCAGGGCGGCCTGCTGCACGCCAGCGGCGTCCAGCAGCTGGATCAGCCAGGCACCCAGGGCCTCCACCGAGTCCAGTGCCGGCCCGGCGCTGCGGCCATGGCCGGGCAGGTCTACCGCCAGTACGCCGTGCCCATGGTGGGCGAACCAGCGTGCCAGCAGGGTCCAGACGCTGTGGTCGTTGAGCGCGCCGTGGATGAAGACCACGCAGGGCAGGGTGGGGTCCAAGGCTTTGCCGCCGGTGTAGGCATAGCTGGCGTGGCCGTTGACGATCAGATGCATCAGGGTCTCCCGGTAATCACTTGGCGGCGAGCTTGAGCGCCCGCTTTAGGTCGGCGATCAGGTCGTCGGCATCCTCCAGGCCGATCGACAGCCGGATGGTGCCGGCGCCTATGCCGGCCCGCTCCAGCGCCGCGTCGTCCATGCGGCTGTGGGTGGTGGAGGCCGGGTGTATCACCAGCGAACGGCAGTCGCCGACATTGGCCAGGTGCGAGAAGATCTGCAAGGCCTCGATGAAGCGCCGGCCCTGCTCGCGGCTGGCCCTGAGATCGAAGCTGAACACCGAGCCGCAGCCGCGCGGCAGCAGCCGCTGCGCCAGCGCATGGTCGGGATGGCTGGCCAGGCCGGGATAGCCGACCCGTGCGACCAGTTCCTGCCCGGCCAGGAACTCCGCCACCTTCTGCGCATTGGCCACATGGCGCTGCATACGCAGGCCCAGGGTCTCGATGCCCTGCAGCAGCAGCCAGGCGGTGTGCGGGCTCATGCAGGCGCCGAAGTCGCGCAGGCCCTCGCGACGCGCGCGCAGCAGGAAGGCCGCCACCGTGCTTTCCTCGCTGAAGACCATGTCATGGAAGCCCGCATAGGGCTCGCACAGCTCGGGAAAGCGGCCATGCCGCTCGTGCGCGGCCTGCCAGTCGAAGCCGCCGCTGTCCACCAGCACCCCGCCCACCACCGTGCCATGGCCGGACAGGAACTTGGTGGCCGAGTGATAGACCAGGTCGGCACCTTGCTCGAAGGGACGCTGCAGCCAAGGGGTGGAGAGGGTCGCATCGACCAGCAGCGGCAGCGCGGCCTCATGGGCGATGGCGGCCACCGTCGGGATGTCCAGCACATCCATGCCCGGATTGCCCAGGGTCTCGCCGAACAGCAGCCGGGTGTTGGGCCGGATCGCGGCGCGCCAGGCGTCGATATCGCCGGGACGGACAAAGCTGGTCTCGATGCCGAAACGGCGCAGCGTGTAGTGCAGCAGATTGTGCGAGCCGCCATAGAGCGCACTGGAGGCCACGATATGGGAGCCGGCGCCGGCCAGCGTGGCCACTGCCAGATGCAGGGCCGCCTGGCCGCTGGCGGTGGCGATGGCGCCCACGCCGCCCTCCAGCGCCGCGATGCGTTCCTCGAAGACCGCGGTGGTTGGATTCGAGAGCCGCGAGTAGACATGGCCGGCGCGCTCCATATTGAAGAGCGAGGCCGCATGCTCGGCGCTTTCGAACACGAAGGAGGTGCTCAGATGCAGCGGCGTGACGCGTGCGCCAGTGCTGGGGTCGGGGGCGGCGCCTGCGTGTAGCGCCAAGGTGTCAAAGCCGGGGTCGGCATAGCCTGCCATGGTGTCTCCTCGAACGAATGGCAGGGATTGTGTGCTATGTTGGCCTCAGTCATTTCAGTGCAGGCCGCGGCATGCGGTCGAGGAGGCAGCCCTATGAAAGTCGTCGATATCCTGCGCGTCAAAGGCGGCACGCTTTACACCGTGTCCCCGGACCAGAGCCTGGGCCAGGCCATAGGCACCATGGCCGAGTTCGACATCGGCTCCCTGGTGGTGATGGAGCATGGCGATCTGGTCGGCATGCTGACCTTTCGCGAGGTGATTGCGGCCGTGGTCAAGAACGGCGGCACGGTCGGCAGTTCGCTGGTACGCAGTGTGATGGACGACCATCCGCTGACCTGCACGCCCGAGACCGAGATCGACGAGGTGCGCCGCATGATGCTGGGTCGGCATGCCCGCTACATGCCGGTGCTCAACGGCAAGACCTTGATGGGGGTGATTTCCTTCTACGACGTGGCCAAGGCGGTGGTCGACAGCCAGGACTTCGAGAATCGCATGCTCAAGGCCTATATCCGTGACTGGCCGGTCGAGGAGAACCCTTCGCCCGAGCCGAAGCTCTGAGCCTGCGAAGGCAAAGCCTCGGATGACACGGCGGCCTGCGGGTCGCCGTGCTGCTTTTAGAATCGGCCGGCACAAGCAACCGGTATCCCCATGTCAGGCAGCACCTTCGGCGAACTGTTCCGTGTCACGAATTTCGGCGAAAGCCACGGACCGGCCATAGGCTGCGTGATCGACGGCTGCCCGCCCGGCATGGAGCTCGCCGAGGCCGATATCCAGCCCGAGCTGGACCGCCGCCGTCCCGGCACCAGCCGGCATGTGACCCAGCGAAACGAGCCCGATGCGGTGGAGATCCTCTCCGGCGTCTACGAGGGCCGGACCACCGGTACGCCCATCTGTCTGCTGATCAGGAACACCGACCAGCGCAGCAAGGACTACGGCAACATCCTCGACACCTTCCGGCCCGGCCATGCCGACTACAGCTACTGGCGCAAGTACGGCCTGCGTGACCCGCGCGGCGGTGGTCGCGCCTCGGCACGCCTGACGGCGCCGATGGTTGGTGCCGGTGCCGTGGCGCGCAAATGGCTCAAAGCGCAGTACGGCACCGAGTTGCGCGGCTGCATGACCCAGCTGGGCGAGCTGGAGATTCCCTTCGAGGGCTGGGAGCATGTGGACCGCAACCCCTTCTTCGCCGCCAATCACAGCAAGATCGCCGAACTGGAGGCCTATATGGACCAGCTGCGCCGCGATGGTGACTCGGTCGGTGCGCGCCTGCGGGTCGAGGCCACCCGGGTGCCGGTGGGCCTGGGCGAGCCGCTGTTCGACAAGCTGGACGCCGACATCGCCTATGCGCTGATGGGCATCAATGCCGTCAAGGGCGTGGAGATCGGCGATGGCTTCGCGGTCGTGGCCCAGCGCGGCAGCCACCATGGCGACGAGCTGAGCCCGGCCGGCTTCGCCAGCAATCACAGCGGAGGCGTGCTGGGCGGCATCTCGACCGGGCAGGACCTCTGGGCCTCGATCGCGATCAAGCCGACCAGCTCGATACGCCAGCCCAAGGCCTCGATAGACCGCAGTCTGGCGCCGACCACGGTCGAGACCTTCGGTCGCCACGACCCCTGCGTGGGCATACGTGCCACCCCCATCGCCGAGGCCATGCTGGCCCTGGTGCTGATGGACCATGCGCTGCGCCATCGCGCCCAATGCGGCGATGTGAGCCTGCCGGTGCCGCCGATCGCCGGGGCTGCACCCCTCTGATGCCCGCAGCCCGCGCCGGCACCCATACGCTGGCGACGGCGGCGGCCCTCTCGGCCGCCTATTTTTTCAGCATCGGCATCTTCAGCCCCTATGCGCCGCTGTGGTTCAAGGAGCTGGGCCTGCCGGTGTTCGCGCTGGGCGTGCTGGCCTCGGTGTCCAGCTGGACCCGGTTGTTCGCGCCCTATGCCTGGGGCGCGCTGGCCGACCGCAGCGGCCGCCGTACCGAGATCCTGCGCTTTGCCGCGCTGGCCAGTGCGCTGGCGGCGCTGGGCTTTCTGCTGCCGGCGAGCTTTGCATGGCTGGTGGCGGTGAGCTTTCTGATGTTCATGTTCAACGCCGCCATCGTGCCCTTGACCGAGACGGTGGTGGCGGCCCAACTGGCCAATGCCCAGGGCGGCATGGACGCGCGCCGCTACGGCCGGGTGCGGGTCTGGGGCTCGGTCGGTTTTCTGGCCGCGGTGCTGGTCGCCGGCTGGTTCTTCGAGCGCTTCGGTCTGCGCTGGTTCGCCGGGGTGCTGCTGGCCGCACTGGCGGCGGTCGTGTTCGCCGCCTGGCGCCTGCCGGTCCAGCCCAGGGCCTGCGCCGACGAGCCGGCCGCACCGGCGCCCCCCGTCAGCGCCGTGCTGGCACGGCCCGAGGTGCGCTGGTTCTTTGCCGGCGTCTTCCTGACTGTGCTGGCTCATGCCAGCCTCTATGCCTTTCTGAGCCTCTATCTGGACGATGTGGGCTATAGCAAGCGGGCCGTCGGCGCGCTCTGGGCGGTCTCGGTGCTGGCCGAGATCGCCTGGTTCTGGCTGCAGGGGCGCTTGCTGGAGCGTGGCAGCCTGCATGGTTGGCTGATCGCGGCGGCCCTGGTCTCGGCGCTGCGCTTCGCGCTGACCGCCGCCTGGGGCACCGAGCCCTGGCTGATGGTGCTGGCGCAATGTGGCCACGCGATCACCTTTGCGGCCCAGCACACGGCCTGCATCGCGCTGGTTTCGCGCTACTTCCCGGGCCGGCTGCGGGGGCGTGGCCAGGCCCTCTATTCGGTGCTGGGCTATGGCTTCTCCGGTGTGCTGGGTGGTCTGGGCGGCGCCTGGCTGGCTTCCCAATGGGGCTATGCCAGCGTGTTCTGGGCCGCCAGCGTGGCGGCGCTGGCGGGTGCAGCCTGCAGCTGGCGCAGTCTGCGCCTGAGTCAGCGCTGAATCGCCGGCACATCGGGGCCGTGGCGCGCTGTCGCCTGCTCTGACGTCGATTTTTGGCCCTGCCTGATCTAAACCTGATCCAGCACCGGCGCAGGCTGTTCCCAGCTTTGCGCATTTCGTCGCAGTGTTGCGGCACGGTAAAGAGCGCCTGCCTAGACTCGCGCCACTTTCAGTCAAGACAGCTATGGATCGGGGGCAACCATGCGCAAGCATTGGATTTATGGAGCGGTAGCGGTGGCGGTGCTGGCAGGCGGCGCCGGCGTGGCGGTTTTTGCCAGCAAGGGCGGGGATGCACCCGCCTCAGCCAAGGACGGCAAGGGCGGCAAGGACGAAAAGGCCGCGGCGACGCTGGAGTTCACACCGGCCGAGGTCATCAAGCCGCTGCAGGTCAGCATGCCGGATCAGATCGAGTTCTCCGGTCCGCTGGTGGCGCCCGGCACGGTGGTGGTACGCAGCAAGTCGGCCGGCACCTTGCTCAGCCTGGCGGTCGGCGAGGGCAGCCGGGTGCGGGCCGGCCAGAGCCTGGGCCAGATCGATCTGGAGGAGCTGCGCCACCGCAGTGCCGAACGCCACGCCAGCCTGGAATCGGCCCGCGCTCAGCTGGCCCAGGCCGAGCGCCAGTACCAGGCCAACGAAGGCTTGGCCGCTCAGCAGTTCATCGCCGCCACCGCGCTGGAGTCTTCGCGCGCAGCGCTGGAATCGGCCCGGGCCCAGCTGGCGGTGGCGCAGGCCCAGCTGGACAGCAGCCAGGTGGCACTGCGGCAGGCGGCACTGGTGGCGCCGATCAGCGGTGTCGTGTCCAAGCGCCATGCCTTGCCGGGCGAGAAGGTGGCGGCCGAGCAGCAGCTGCTGTCCATCGTCGATCTGAGCCGGCTGGAGCTGGCCGGCCTGGTGGCGACCCATGAGGTCAGCCGCCTGCAAGTGGGAATGCCGGTGCAGCTGAAGGTCGAGGGTGTGGACGGGACCGTGCCGGCGCGCATCGACCGCATCGCGCCGGCCGCAGAAGCCGGCACCCGCTCGATCGGTGTGACCCTGGCGCTGGACAACCCTGGCGAACGCCTGCGCGCCGGACAGTATGCGGTGGCCAAGGTCGAGCTGCCCGACAGCGCCCAGCGCATGGCGCTGCCGCTGGCGGCGATCAGCAGTGCCGGCGGGCAGGAGCAGGTGTGGCTGATCGAGAAGGGCGCGCTGGTGCGCCGCATCGTCACCACCGGACGGCGCGACGCCCGCGAGGGACGGGTCGAGGTGCTGCAGGGCCTGAAGCCCGAGAACCAGGTGTTGGCGGCCCGCTTCGAGAACCTGCGCGAGGGCGCCTCGGCCACCGTCGTTCAGGCCCGGGCCACGGTGGCTAGTGCCGCTGCCAGCGCCGCCCTGCGCTGAGCCCATTCGAATAACAACAAGAAGGAGCGTCCGCCATGTGGATGACCCGAATTTCGATCCAGAACCCGGTGTTCGCCACCATGGTGATGGTGGCCCTGTGCGTGCTGGGCCTGTTCTCCTACGCCAAGCTGGGCGTGGAGCAGATGCCCGACATCTCGCTGCCCGGTGCCTGGATCGATGTGCGCTACCCCGGCGCCAGCCCCGAGGCGGTGGAGCGCGAGGTGGCAAAGCCGCTGGAAGAGGCGCTCAACACCATCGCCGGCGTCGACAAGATCATGTCGCGCAGCTTCGAGGGCCGCGCCCAGGCCAGCGTGGAGTTCGGCCTCAATACCGATATGGGCCAGGCCATGCAGGACCTGCGCGACCGCGTGGCGCAGGTGCAGTCGGCCTTTCCCAAGGATGTGAAGGCGCCCACCATCGCGCGCTTCCAGGCCGATAACGCCCAGCCGGTGGTGGTGATGGCGCTGATGAGCGACAGCCGACCGTCACGCGAGCTGTCGATGCTGGGCGAGTTGCAGATCGCCAAGCGGCTGGGCCGGGTTGAGGGCGTCGCCCAGGTGGCCGTGGGTGGGCTGGTGACGCGCGAGGTGCGCATCGATCTGGATCCGCTGCGCCTGCGCGCCTACGGCGTGACGCCGGCCGAGATCTCGGCCGCGCTGCGTGAGGCCAATGCCGACCAGCCGGTGGGCCTGCTGTCCGACGCCAATGCCGACGCGATCCTGCGGGTCGAAGGGCGGGTGCGCGATCCCAAGCAGTTTGCCGAGATGGTGGTGGCCCGCCGCGGTTCTCTGGTGCTGACGCTGAAGGATCTGGGCACCCTGGTCGAGCGCGAGCGCGAGCCCGACAGCATTGCCCGCATCAATGGCGCGCCGGCCATCACCTTCAATGTCTTCAAGCAGCAGGACGCCAACATCGTCAAGACCGGCGACGGCGTCAAGGAGGCGATGGAGGAGCTGCGCAAGACCCTGCCCAAGGACGTGGAGCTGCGCCTGATCTACGCAAGCAGCGACTTCGTCAAGGGTTCGCTGAAAGGCCTGCGGCACACGCTGATCGAGGGCGCCCTGCTGACGGTGGCCATCGTGTTCCTGTTCCTGCACAGCTGGCGCTCCACCATCATCACCGGCCTGACGCTGCCGATTGCGGTGATCTCCAGCTTCATCGCGGTCCATGCCTTTGGCTTCACGCTGAACTTCATGACCATGATGGCGCTGTCGCTGTGCATAGGCCTCTTGATCGACGATGCCATCGTGGTGCGCGAGAACATCGTGCGCCATGTGGGGCTGGGCAAGAGCCATCAGCAGGCAGCCTTCGACGGCACCAACGAGATCGGCGTGGCGGTGATGGCCACCACCTTCGCGATTTGCGCTGTCTTTGTGCCGGTGGCCTTCATGGGTGGCATCATCGGCAAGTTTTTCTACCCCTTCGGTATCACGGTGGCGGTGGCGGTGCTGGTGAGCCTGTTCGTCAGCTTCACGCTGGACCCTATGCTGTCCAGCGTCTGGAAGGATCCGCCCAGCGCCCGCCTGGCCCGTCTGCCGGTGCTGGGGCATCTGATGCGCGGCACCGACCGGATGATGGACTGGCTGCATGCCGCTTACGAGCGGTTGATACGCTGGGCCTTCTCGGGCCGTCGCTACCGTGTGCTGGTGCCGCCCATCCCGGTCTGGGGCCGCCCCTTCGACGCCCAGGGGCAGCGCGATCGCAGCCTGCCGCGCCGCCTGCGCCTGGCCACCATCACGCCGCGCGGTCTGGTGATGGCGGTCGGCGCCGGCAGCTTCGTCGTCGCGCTGGGTCTGGCGCCGCTGGTGGGCAGCGAGTTCGTGCCGCAGACCGACCAGGGCTTCACCCAGGTCAATCTGCGCATGCCGGTGGCATCCAGCCTGGAGCGCGGCGATGCCAAGGTGCTGCAGGTAGAGGCCATTCTGCGCGGCTACCCGGAGATCAAGACCCTGTCCACCGTGGTGGGCAGCACCGGCGAGGGCATGGCAACCGGCCGCAACCAGGCTTCGCTGAACATCTCGCTGCTGCCGCGCGACGAACGCAAGCGCACGCAGAAGGAGATCGAGGACGCGATCCGTGCCGACATCGCCAAGATCCCCGGCATCGAGGTCAGCGTCGGCTTCGACCGGCCGGTCTGGATCACGCTCTTGGGCAGCGATGCCGAGCTGCTGACCCAGGTGGCCAAGGACTTTGCCGAGAAACTGAAGAAGATCCCCGGCGCGGTCGATGTGGACACCACGGTGCAGCCCGGCATTCCCGCCTATGCGGTGCGGCTGAAGGACTCGGCGATCCGCGAGCTGGGGCTCAGCGCGCCGCAGGTGGCGGCCTCGCTGCGCGCCTATGTCAACGGCGACGTGGCCACCTACTGGACCACCCCTGACGGGAACCAGGTGGAGGTGCTGTTGCGCCTGCCGCGCGAGCAGCGCCAGCGGATCGAGCAGATGGTCAAGCTGCCGGTGGCCTATGCCGCCAATGGCGCACCGATCACACTGGACCAGGTGGCGACGATCGAGGAGGTCTTCAATCCGCAGGTGATACGCCGCCAGAACCTGCAGCGCCGCGAGGCCGTCTATGCGGGCGTGCAGGGCCGCAGCTCGGGCGAGGTCAATGCCGATGTGCAGAAGCTGATCAAGGAGACCCAGCTGCCCCCGGGCATCAGCTTCATGGTCGATGGCGCCGGCAAGCAGCAGGCCGAGGCCTTCAACGGTCTGCTGGGCGCGATGGGCCTGGCGGTGATCTTCATCTACATCGTGCTGGCCAGCCAATTCGGCAGCTTCATCCAGCCGATCGCGATCATGGCCTCGCTGCCGCTCGCCCTGATCGGCGTGATGCTGGCGCTGCTGATGTGGCGCTCCACCCTCAATGTGTTCTCGATGATCGGTCTGGTGATGCTGATGGGTCTGGTGACCAAGAACGCCATCCTTCTGGTGGACTTCGCCAACCAGGCGCGCAAGGCCGGTGCCACCGTGGCCGATGCGCTGCTGCAGGCCGGCCTGATCCGCATGCGCCCCATCATCATGACCACCGCGGCCATGGTGTTCGGCATGCTGCCGCTGGCCATCGCGATGAACGAGGGTGGCGAGATCCAGGCGCCGATGGGCCGCGCCATCATTGGCGGAGTGATCACCTCCACCATCCTGACCTTGGTGGTGGTGCCGGTGCTGTACTCCTACCTGGTGGGTGACCGCAAGAAGGCACCCAGGGCGACGGACGCTGCCAGCCTTATGCCGGCCGACATGCCGGGCGCAATGCCGGCGGACAGACACTGAAGGCGTAGCGCAGCGCCACGCCCCGCCTCCAGCAGGGCCTTGATGCAGCGGACTTGGCCCGTCATCGGCGCACAAGAACCGGGGAGCCGATTTGTGCGTAGCGCAAAGGCGGCCTGGTAGGTGAGTCCTTGGAAAGCCCCGGGCCAGGGCCGGGCGCTGCGCGTGGCGACTGCTGCGATAGCCGGGGCAGGGGCTGCTCAGGTGCAGCTGCGTATCAATCTCAGCGTTGCCATCAGGGGCGGGCATTGTGCCTGTGGAACGAGCGCCAGACCGCCCCTCATTCCTGCCAGTAGCGGGCGCCCAGCCGACCGCGCAAGGCCCTGAGCTGCTGCTGGCTGTCGGCGTCCAGCCACTCCTCGTACAGGGCCTGCAGGCGTTCGCGAACCCCGGGGCGCAGCAGCACGGCATCGATCGCGGCGGCGGCACGCTGTCCGGCCGGATTGGCCGCACAGGCGATATAGGACAGCTGGGTTTCGCTGAGCTCGGCCAGCGGCCACCAGATCAGGGTTTGTCCGAGCTCCGGGTTGAGATCGCTGAAGTAGCGCAGCTCGAACTCGTAGACCAGCGCCGCGTCGATCGCGTGGGCGCGGGCCAGCATCGCCAGCACCGATTGATTGGAGCCGCCGAGGATGAAACGCTGCACCTGGCCTGGATGAGCGGCTAGCAGGCTGTCTACCGCTGCACCATGGGCCCGGTGACCGACCAGCCCCAGCCGCACTTGGCGCGCCAGCAGCTCGCGCAATGAGAGGGCAGGGCGTTCGCCGCTGACGCCCGCAGCCGGCACGGCGGCGCGCGCGTCCTTGCGGCGCAGCACCACGCCGGTGGGCAGGAAGCGGAAGAGGGCCACGCTGAAGGCATAGAGGCCGACGCGGGCGGGGCTGCGGCTGAAGGCGGCGCTGCAGACCGCCAGCTCGGCCCCCAGCAGCTCGCGCTCCAGACGCAGCGGCGACATATCGAGCGTCTCGTGCCGGTACTGCGGCAACAGGGGCTGCAGCACTTCGGCGATCATGCGATCCACATAGCCGCGGTCGCGCAGCGGGCCCTCGCGAATCACCATAGGGGCGTAAGGTGCGCCGGCCCAGACCAGCGTCTCGGTGGCGGGTGCCGCCACTGCCAGTGCCGGCCCTGCTGCGCCCAGCGCCAACAGCAGGCCGTGCCGCCAGGGCAGCAGGCGGGCCGAGACAGCGATCAGCCGGAGCAGGCTGCTAACAGGGCTGAAGCACCAGGGCATGGGCAGGGGCTGTAAGGGAACCTGTCAATGGTGGCATGAAATGCCGCACCGCAGCGCCGGCAAAGCGAGGGCGCGCTGGCGGCCCCGTGCGCCAGTCGCACCCGTTCAATGAAAACCCCTGCCGGCCCGGGTGTTCAAGCCTGCCGGGGTACGCGGATTCCGGCTCAGCGCAGCCGCAAGGTCATCAGGCGTCCTGCTCCCTCTGCACCGAGACCGCAAGCGGCTCGCTGCAGCTCCCTCAGCACTCGACGATATTGACCGCCAGACCGCCGCGGGCGGTCTCCTTGTACTTGGTCATCATGTCGGCGCCGGTGTCGCGCATGGTCTTGATGACCTTGTCGAGGCTGACGAAATGGGTGCCGTCGCCGCGCAGCGCCATGCGTGCCGCGTTGATGGCCTTGACCGAGGCGATGGCGTTGCGTTCGATGCAGGGAATCTGCACCAGGCCGCCGACCGGATCGCAGGTCAGGCCCAGATGGTGCTCCATGCCGATTTCGGCGGCGTTCTCCACCTGTTCGGGCGTGCCACCCATCACCTGGCACAGCGCCGCGGCGGCCATCGAGCAGGCCACGCCCACCTCGCCCTGGCAGCCCACCTCGGCGCCGGAGATCGACGCGTTCTCCTTGTAAAGGATGCCGATCGCCGCGGCGGTCAGCAGGAAGTCGATCACCCCCTCGTCGTCGGCATGATGGACGAAGCGGCTGTAGTAGTGCAGCACCGCCGGCACGATGCCGGCCGCGCCGTTGGTGGGCGCGGTGACGACGCGGCCCCCGGCGGCGTTCTCCTCGTTGACCGCCAGCGCGTAGAGATTGACCCAGTCCATCACCTGCAGCGGATCGCGCAGCGCGGCCTCGGGGTTGGCGGTCAGATCGCGATGCAGCTGGGCCGCGCGGCGCTTGACCTTGAAGCCGCCCGGCAGGATGCCCTCGGTCTTGCAGCCGCGTGCGACGCAGTCCTGCATTACCTGCCAGATCTTCAATAGGCCGGCGCGGGTCTCCGCGTCGCTGCGCCAGTGCCGCTCGTTGCGGCGCATCAGCTCGGCGATGCTGATGCCGTGGGCCTTGGTCAGCGCCAGCAGTTCGTCGCCGGTCTTGAAGGGGTAGGGCAGCACGGTGGCATCGGGCGCGATCACCTTCTGCTTCTGCCCGTCGGCCAGCACCTCTTCGGTGACGACGAAGCCACCACCGACCGAGTAGTAGGTGCGCTCCGCGAGCAACTCGCCCGACGTATCAAAGGCGCTGAAGCGCATGCCATTGGCATGCAGGGGCAGGCTCTGGCGGCGGAACAGGGTCAGGTCTTTCGCCTCGTCGAAGGCAATGGCATGCTCCCCCAGCAGGCTGATGCGCTTGCTGCCGCGGATCTCGGCCAGATAGGCCTCGACCCGCTCCACATCCACCGTGTCGGGTTCATGGCCGGCCAGGCCCAGCAGCACCGCCTTGTCGCTGCCATGACCCTTGCCGGTGGCGCCCAGCGAGCCGTAGAGCTGCGAGCTGACGCGCGCCGTGCGCGTCAGCAGGCCCTCATGGCGCAGGCGCAGCCCGAACAGCCGGGCGGCGCGCATCGGACCCACCGTGTGGGAACTCGACGGGCCGATGCCGATCTTGAAGAGGTCGAAAACGGAAACGGCCATGCCGATTGCTCCTTACTGGAACTCGCTCAGCGGTACGCAGGAGCAGAACAGATTGCGGTCGCCGTAGACATTGTCGACACGGCCCACCGGCACCCAGTACTTGTGGCGACGCAGACCGGGCAGCGGATAGGCGGCCTCCTCGCGGCTGTAGCCATGGCTCCAGTCGGACTTCAGCAGCAGCTCGGCGGTGTGTGGTGCGTTGACCAGCGGGTTGTCCTCGCGGGTCCAGCTGCCTGCTTCCACCTTGGCGATCTCGGCGCGTATCGCCAGCATCGCATCGCAGAAGCGGTCCAGCTCGGCCTTGGATTCGCTCTCGGTAGGTTCCACCATCAGCGTGCCGGCCACCGGGAAGGAGAGGGTGGGGGCGTGGAAGCCGTAGTCGATCAGGCGCTTGGCCACGTCCTCGGCGCTGATGCCCGAGCTGTCCTTCAGCGGACGCAGGTCCAGGATGCACTCGTGCGCCACGCCGCCGCCCTTGACGCCGGCGATATTGCCGCTGAAGTGGATGTCGTAGGCGTCGGCCAGACGTGCCGCGACATAGTTGGCCGACAGGATCGCCACCTCGGTGGCAGCCTGCAGGCCGTCGGCGCCCATCATGCGCATATACATCCAGGAGATCGGCAGCACCGCTGCATTGCCCAGCGGCGCCGCAGAGACGGCGCCGATCGCGGTGGCGCTCTGGTAGCCCGCCGAGCGGTGGGCGGGCAGGAAGGGCACGAGGTCCTCCACCACGCAGACCGGGCCCACGCCCGGACCGCCGCCGCCGTGCGGGATGCAGAAGGTCTTGTGCAGATTCAGGTGCGAGACGTCGCCGCCGAACTCGCCGGGGGCCGCCACACCCACCAGGGCATTCATATTGGCGCCGTCCACATAGACGCGGCCACCATGCGAGCGCACCAGCGCGCAGATTTCCTTCACATGGGTGTCGAACACCCCGTAGGTGGAGGGGTAGGTGATCATGATGGCGGCCAGATTGGCGCTGTGCTGCTCGCACTTGGCCTTCAGGTCCAGCAGATCGATATTGCCTTCCTTGTCGCACTTGGTGACCACCACCTGCATGCCCACCATCTGGGCCGAGGCCGGGTTGGTGCCGTGGGCCGATTCGGGGATCAGGCAGATCTTGCGATGCCCTTCGCCACGCGACTCGTGCCAGGCCTTGATGGTCAGCAGCCCGGCGTACTCGCCCTGCGAGCCGGCATTGGGCTGCAGCGAGATGCCGGCATAGCCGGTGGCCTGGCAGAGCCAGCCGGTCAGCTGCTCGTTGAGCAGCGCATAGCCCTTGAGCTGATCATGCGGCGCGAAGGGGTGCACGCCCGCAAACTCCGGCCAGGTGATCGGGATCATCTCGCTGGTGGCATTGAGCTTCATCGTGCAGGAGCCCAGCGGGATCATCGTGCGGTCCAGCGCCAGATCCTTGTCCGACAGCTGGCGCAGATAGCGCAGCATTTCGGTCTCCGAGTGGTGGGTGTTGAACACCGGATGGCTCAGATAGGCGCTCGTGCGTTGCAGCTCGGCCGGGATCAGCGTGGCCACGCCCTTCTCGAAGGACTCGAAGCCGGGCAGGGCGCGGCCCTGGGCAAACACCGCCAGCAAGGCCTGCAGATCGGCCCGGCTGGTGGTCTCGTCCAGCGAGAGGCTGAGGCTGTCGGCCGCGGCGCGGCGCAGGTTCATGCCGGCGGCCACCGCGGCCACCAGCAGGGCCTCGGTCTTGGCGCCGGTGTGCAGATGCAGGGTATCGAAGGCCGAGGCATTGGCCACCGTGTAGCCCAGGCTCTTCAGCGCCTGGGCCAGCATCGCGGTGTAGCTGGCCACCCGCAGCGCGATGCGCTTGAGGCCCTGCGGACCGTGATAGACCGCATACATGCTGGCGACGACCGCCGGCAGCACCTGCGCGGTACAGATATTGGACGTGGCCTTCTCGCGGCGGATGTGCTGCTCACGGGTCTGCAGCGCCAGGCGGTAGGCCTTGTTGCCCTGGGCATCGATGCTGACGCCCACCAGGCGGCCGGGCAGGCTGCGCTTGAACTCGTCCTTGCAGGCCATGTAGGCGGCGTGCGGACCGCCGTTACCCATGGGCATGCCGAAGCGCTGGGTGCTGCCGATGGCGATGTCGGCGCCTTGCTCACCGGGCGGGGTGATCAGGGTCAGGGCCAGCAGATCGGCTGCGGCGATCAGCAGCGCGCCCTGGCCGTGCAGTGCGTCGGCCACCGGCTGCAGCGCGCGGATCTCGCCGTTGACGCCCGGGTACTGCAGCAGCGCGGCAAAGCACTCGCTCTGGCCGGCCAGCAGGGCCGGGCCCACCTGCACCGTCAGCCCCAGCGGTTCGGCGCGGGTGCGCACCACCTCCAGGGTTTGCGGCAGCACATCATCGGCCACATAGAAGACCTGGCTCTTGCTCTTGCCGACCCGGGCGGCCAGGGTCATGGCCTCGGCCGCGGCGGTGGCCTCGTCCAGCATCGAAGCATTCGCGATGGCCATGCCGGTCAGGTCGGTGACCATGGTCTGGAAATTCACCAGGGCTTCCATCCGGCCTTGCGAGATCTCGGCCTGGTAGGGCGTGTAGGCGGTGTACCAGGCGGGGTTCTCCAGCACATTGCGCAGGATGACGCCGGGCGTCAGCGTGCCGTAGTAGCCTTGGCCGATATAGCTCTTGAGCACCTGGTTCTGGCTGGCCACCGCCTTCAGCTCGGCCAGGGCCTGGGCCTCGGTGACGGCGGCCGGCAGCCGCATGGCCTGGCCGCGCTTGATGCTGGCCGGCACGATGGACTCGATCAGTGCCCGGCGCGAAGCGGCACCGATCACCGACAGCATCGCCGCCTCGTCGGCCGCATCCGGGCCGATGTGGCGGGCATGGAATTCGGCGGCGTTTTCAAGCTCGCCCAGGGGCTTCAGAGCAGACATCAGCATGGCATGAATCCTTTGGGCGCAGGGCTTGCGGCCGGCCCGGTACAGCAACGGGCACCGCGTGCCCGTTTCATTTTTTCAATCGTTCAAACAGCGCAGCAGGGGATCTGCTTGCTCAGCTGTTCTGCACCAGCGCGTCGTAGGCGGTGCCATCCATCAGCGCGTCCAGCTGAGCCGGATTGCTCAGCTTGACCTTGAAGAACCAGCCGCTCTTCAGCGGGTCGCTATTGGCCAGCGAGGGGTCGTCGCGCAGGGCTTCGTTGACCGCGGTGATCTCGCCATCGACCGGCATATAGACATCGGCGGCGGCCTTGACCGACTCGACCACGCCGGCCACGTCCTTCTCGGCATAGTGCTTGCCGACCTCGGGCAGGTCGACGAAGACCACATCACCCAGGGCATCCTGGGCATGGACGGTGATGCCCACGGTGGCGCTGCCGTCGGCTTCGATCTGGACCCATTCGTGGTCGGGCGTGTACTTGATGGTCATGGTCTTTTGCTCCGTAGTGGTCGGTTTGGGCTTGAGTTCAGCCCCGGTAGTAGCCATTGGGGGTGAAGGGAGTCGGGCTGACGGTCATCGGCGTGCGCTTGTCGCGCACCAGTGCGTAGACCTGGCTGCCCTGGGCCGCATGACTGCTGGCCACATAGGCCAGGGCGACCGGCTTGTTGACCGTGGGGCCCAGCGTGCCGCTGGTGACGACGCCGATCTCGGTACCGGCCGCGTCGACCAGCTTGGCGCCTTCGCGCACCGGCATGCGTTCGCTGCTGACCAGGCCCACCCGCTTGCGGGCCGCGCCGTTGGCGAGCTGGGCATCGATCACCGCGGCACCGGGGTAGCCGCCAGCGCGCGCGCCGCCGGCACGCCGCACCTTCTGGATGGCCCAGGTTAGCGAGGCCTCGACCGGGGTGGTGCCGGTGTCGATGTCGTGACCGTACAGGCACAGGCCGGCCTCCAGACGCAGCGAATCGCGCGCGCCCAGGCCGATGGGCTTGACCTCGGGGGCGCTAAGCAGCTTGCGGGCCAGCGCGACGGCCTGGTCCTGGTGGACCGAGATCTCGAAGCCGTCTTCGCCGGTATAGCCGGAGCGGGTCAGGAAGGTCGGGATGCCGTCCAGCTCGAAGAAGCCGCCGGTCATGAAGGTCAGCTTGGCGACCTCGGGGTTCAGGCGGGCGAGGGCGGTCACGGCCTGCGGGCCCTGCAGCGCCAGCAAGGCCTGCTCCGGCATGGGGATGACCTCGCACAGGCTGCCGACGTGGCTCTGCAGATGGGCAATGTCCTGCGCCTTGCAGCCGGCGTTGACGACGACGAAGAGGTCGTCCGGGCGGCGGCAGATCATCAGATCGTCGAGGATGCCGCCTTGCTCATTCGTGAAGAGCGCGTAGCGCTGCTTGAACAGCCCGAGGTCGATCACATCGACCGGCACCAAGGTTTCCAGCGCGGC
This sequence comes from Burkholderiaceae bacterium, assembly GCA_041920215.1. Taxonomy (GTDB): domain Bacteria; phylum Pseudomonadota; class Gammaproteobacteria; order Burkholderiales; family Burkholderiaceae_C; genus JAYRSJ01. The sequence goes on from JAYRSJ010000008.1 coordinate 143,227, forward strand.
CGCCGCTGCGGCACCGACCAGGCGCAGCTGGCCCATATGCGAGACGTCGAAGAGGCCGGCCGCGGCGCGGGTGTGCTTGTGCTCGCTCATCACGCCGCTCGGATACTGCACCGGCATGTCGTAGCCGCCAAAGGGCACCATCTTGGCACCGAGTTCGAGATGCAGGGCGTGCAGGGGGGTCTTGAGCAGGTCGGTGGCGGACATCGTCTCATCCTTCGAGGGCAGGCGGTTCTCAACCCATCGGTATCGAAACCGGATGGGGGCTGCCCTCGCTGTCCGCTTTACCTGAGAGATTGTCCGCTGGCGGATCGCCAGCAGCTTGCCCCTTCGGTGGATGGGCGTAGGACTTGCGTCCGTCCCACCTCTCTCCAGTGAGGAACATTCCGATCGGAATGTTTTGTCAGTCCTTTTGCCTGAGCGTTCGCAGCGTGGGATCACCAGTGCCACTGCGCCTTCGGCGGCTTTCGCTAGAAAGCTCTCTCCTGACGGGGCCGGATTGTAGCCAGGGTTTGGCGCCGCGCGATCGTTTCTTGTTGAGGCTCAGCGGCGCCGCTGCAGCGGCGCCGGCAACGGGTCGCCCGCCTGGCGGCGGCGGAACAGTGCGGCGCGTGCCAGCACGATGGTCGTGACCGGCGCCGTGATCGACAGCACGATGATGATCAGCCAGACATGCAGCGCGAGCCCCGCACCGCGGGTGCTGAAGTGCATGATGGAGGCAAAGGTGACGATCCACGCGGCCAGCGTGGAGGCCAGGGCCGGCGCGTGCATGCGCAAGAAGAAGTCGGGCAGCCGCCACAGCCCCAGCGCCGCCACCAGAACCAGCAGGCCGCTGCCCAGCAGCAGCAGGGCCACCACGATTTCGGCCCATCCGGACATCAGGCCAGCCATGCTCAGATCACCTCGCCACGCAGCAGGAACTTGGCCATCGCGACCGAGCCGACGAAGCCGAACAGCACCATGACCAGCGCTGCTTCGAAATACATCTCGCTGTCGTAGCGAATCGCCAGCACCAGCATGACCAGCATGCCAACCACATAGATGAAGTCCATGGCCAGCACGCGATCCTGGGCGCTGGGGCCACGGAACAGCCGCATCATGCCGATGCCGATGGCCACGGCGTAAAGGATCAACGTTGCCGTGATTGACAAGGACAGCAGATCACTCATTCAAAGATCTCCTTCAGCGGCTGCTCGTAATCAGACTTGAAGTGCGCGATGAACGCGGCCTCGTCGTCGAGGTCGAACACATGGATCAGCAGGGCGCTGCGGTCAGGCGCGAGTTCCGACCAGACAGTGCCGGGCACGACGGCGGTGATCATCGCCAGTGCGGCCAGGGCGTGGGTATCCTGCAGTTCGAGCGGGACGAGGACGAAGGCCCCGTGCGGCGTGCGCGCCTGTGAGCGCCACACGCCGATGGCGACCTGCAGCGCCGACCGCAGCACATCGCGGCCGACCCGCAGGATCAGACGCACCAGCACGCTCCAGCGCCGCAGCGGCCCGGGCCGTGGCCGCAGCGGGGCCATCAGCAGGGGTAACGCAACCGCCACCATCAGGCCCAGCAGCCACTGGCCGAGACTGAAGCTGCGCGTCAGCAGCAGCCAGCCTGCCAGCAGTCCCAGCGATAGCCAGGGCGAGGGCAGCAAGCGCTTCATCGCGACGCCCCCGCGGCGCCGACGGGGCGTGCGCCCATCACCGCATCGATGTAGAGCTGCGGGGTGTGCAGCGACTCGGCCGCGGCGCGGCTGTAGGCCAGCCCGACCTCGGCCTGCAGCACCAACACTACCGAGGCGGCGAGCAGGCCCGCGATCGGCAGCGTCTCGATCACACGAAGACGGGGGGGCGGTCGGTCCTGGCTGGTCCAGAAGTGACGCACGCCCACCCGCATCAAGGCAATAGCACCGAGCAGGCCTGAGAGGATCAGCAGGACGAACAGCAGCCACGCGGCCGGTGTGCGCAACTCCAGCAAGGCCGACAGCATGGCCAGTTTGGCGACAAAGCCGGACAGCGGCGGCAGCCCTGCCGTGACCAGGGCGCAGACGGTGAAGGCCGCCCCCAGAAAAGCCAGGGCCGCCGGGATGGCGCGACCGATCAGCGCCTCCTCGTTGTCGTCAAGATTGGTGCCGGCCGGCGGCTCGGCATCGAGGAAGGCGGGCAACGCGTCGTTGCCATCATCGAGCTGCGGTGGCCCGAGCTCGACCTGGCGGGAGCGCTCCAGCAGTTCCACCAGCAGGAAGAGCGCGCAAGCTGCCAGGGTTGAGCTGGCCAGGTAGAACAGCGCGCCGGCACTGAGGGCGGGAACGTCGAAGCCGATGGTGGCCACCAGCGTGCCCGACGAGGCGATGACGGCGTAGCCGGCCAGCCGCGCCAGTTGCTGGGAGGCCAGCATGCCCACGGCCGCGAAGGCCAGCGTGCCGATGCCGCCCCAGATCAGCACACCGCCACCGAAACCCGCCGAGGCGCCGGCATCGGCCGGAAAGCACAGCGTCCACAGCCGCAGCACCGCATAGACGCCGACCTTGGTGAGAATCGCGAACACTGCAGCAACGGGCGCACTGGCCGCCGCATAGGCCGGCGGCAGCCAGAAGTTCAGCGGCCACATGCCGGCCTTGGCCAAAAAGGCGATGGCCAAGATCGCGGCGCCGGCATGCAGCAGGCCGCGGTCACTGGGCGGTACCGATGGCAGCTTCTGGGCGATGTCGGCCATGTTCAGCGTGCCGGTGACGCCATAGAGCACCGCGACGCCAATCAGGAAGAGCAGCGAGGCAACCAGATTGATCGCGATGTAGTGCAGGCCGGCGCGCACCCGCGCACTGCCGCCACCATGCAACAGCAGGCCGTAGCTGGCCGCCAGCAGCACCTCGAAGAAGACGAAGAGATTGAACAGATCGGCGGTCAGGAAGGCGCCGTACAGCCCCATCAGCTGCAGCTGGAAAAGCACATGGAAGTACACCCCGGCGTGCTGCCAGCGCGCCAGCGCGTAGAGCAGGGCGGCAAGCCCCACGCAGCCGGTCAGCACCGCCAGCAGCGCCGACAGGCGGTCGGCGACCAGCACGATGCCGAAGGGCACCGGCCAGTTGCCCGGCAGGTAGATGCCGAAGGCCGCCGGCGCCTCGCGTCCGGCCACGTCCAGTAACAGGCTCACCGCGATGATCAGCCCCAGGGTGGTCGACAGCACATTGGCAACGGCCTTCAGCGGGCGCCGGCCTTCACCCAGCAGCAGCATCAGCGCGGCGGTGGCAAGCGGCAGCAGCACCGGCGCCACCAGCAGGTGTTCGGTCAGGGGCTTGAGCGCGTCCATCACGGGTGCTCCTCCTGACCGTCCACATGGTCACCGCCAGAGAGGCCGCGCAGGGCCAGCAGCACGACGAGGAAGAGCGCGGTCGTGGCAAAGCCGATCACGATGGCGGTCAGCACCAGCGACTGAGGCAGGGGATCGGTGTAGTTTGCGAGATCGGCTGCCAGACCCGGCCGGACGATGGGCTCGCGATCGATGGCCAGACTGCCGACGCTGAAGATGAATAGATTGACCGCATAGGACAGCAGCGACAGGCCTATCAGCACCTGGAAGGTTCGTGGCCGCAGCACCAGCCATACGCCGGCACTGGCCATCACGCCGATCGCGATCGAGATCACCAGTTCCATCAGCCGGCCCTCTCTTCGTCAAGCGCCAGCCCCTGCCGGCGGCGTGCGCGCAGAGACTGGTGGGCAATGGCCGTCAGCAGCAGCAGCGTAGAGCCGACGACGACCGCAAACACGCCCAGATCGAACAGGGCTGCGGTGGGCAGGTGCACCGCGCCGACCAGCGGCCAATGGACGTGGGCCGTGTGGGTGCTCAGGAAGGGGTAGCCCAGCGCCAAAGAGCCCAGCCCGGTGGCCAACGCGATCAACAGCCCGGCAGCGATCCAGCGGGTGGGCAGCAGGTGCAGGCGCGCCTCGACCCAGCGCGTGCCGCTGAACATGTATTGCGCAATGAATGCGATCGCCACCACCAGGCCGGCGACAAAGCCGCCTCCTGGCTCGTTGTGACCGCGCATGAACAGGTGGAATGCGAACAGCCCGGCCACCGGCAGCAGCAGCCGCACCAGCACGGCCGGCACCTCCAGATAGGGCGGCAGATGCTCGTCGCCATCGCCGTCGCGGTCGATCAGGTCGGCACCGGTGGCCTCGACGGGGCTGCGCTGCTGTTCGGTCGGCTCGATCGCTTCCTGTGCCGGACGGAAACGCCTGAGCAGGCCGTACACCGTCAGGCCGACGATGCCCAGCACGGTGATCTCGCCCAAGGTGTCGAAGGCGCGGAAATCGACCAGCATCACATTCACCACATTGCTGCCGCCGCCGGCGGGCAGGGCATTCTCGATGAAGAAGGGCGAGATCGAGAGCGGCGCCTGGCGCGTCAGCAGCGCATAGGACAGTGCCGCCAGGCCGACGCCGACCGCCAGAGCAAGCACCAGGTCGCGCCGCCGGCGCCACCAGGCGCGCGCGGCGGTGCGCGGATCGTCCTGCTCGACGCGCTTGGGCATCCAGCGCAGCCCCAGCAGGAACAGCACGAGGGTGACCACCTCCACGGCCAGCTGGGTCAGCGCCAGGTCCGGCGCCGAGAACCAGGCGAAGGTGATGCACAGTGCCAGTCCGACCACGCTGAGCATGGCGAGCGCCGCGAGCCGGTGGAATTTGGCCTGCTTGGCAGCGCCGATCGCGCAGGCCCCTGCCACCAGCCACAGCAGCACGAACTCGGGCGTGGCCGGCACACGCACCCGGTCACCCCAGGTGAGCGGCACGATCAGGGCCGAACCCAGGCCAGCCAGTCCTGCTATCAGCAGCATCGCGAACAGCTGTGGCTGCAAGCGCCGGGTACCCAGCCAGCGCAGCAGCCTGCGGGCAGTGCCCGAGAGAAGGGCCAGCAAGCCCTCAAACAGGCGCTTGCCGTCCAGGCCACCCAGCAGGGGCGCATGGCGTTCGCGACGCTGCTTGAAGCGTTCGGCGAAGCGCAGATAGATCAGCAGGCCGCCCGCGCTGGCCACCAGGCTCATCAGCAGCGGGGTGTTGAAACCGTGCCAGAGCGCCAGGCTGTAGTCGGGCAAGGTGCCGCCGACCACCGGCTGGGCCGCTATGGCCAGCACCGGTCCGATGGACCAGGCCGGCAAGGTGCCGACGACCACGCAGGCCAGTACCAGCAACTCCACCGGCACGCGCATCCAGTGGGCCGGCTCATGCGGGCGGCGCGGGCAATCGGTTGGCGGCGGGCCGAAGAACACATCGTGGCCGAAGCGCAGCGAGTAGACGACCGCGAACACGCCGGCCAGCGTGGCGGCCGCCGGCAGCCCGTACTCGATGGCCGGGTGCGCTGTGACGAAGACAGTCTCAGCGAAGAACATCTCCTTGGACAGGAAACCGTTGAGCAGCGGCACGCCGGCCATCGCCGCACAGGCCACGATGGCCAGCGTGCCGGTGATGGGCATGAAGCGGAACAGCCCGTCGAGCCGGCGCATGTCGCGCGTACCGGTCTCATGGTCGATGATGCCCACCGACATGAACAGGGAGGCTTTGAAAGTCGCGTGGTTCATCATGTGGAAGACCGCCGCCACCGCGGCCAGCGGGCTGTTCAGGCCCAGCAGCAGCGTGATCAGGCCCAGATGGCTGATCGTCGAATAGGCCAGCAGACCTTTCAGGTCGTTCTGGAACATCGCCGCGTAGCTGCCCAGCAGCAGCGTGGCCAGGCCAGCACCGCCGACAATCCAGAACCAGGCGTCGCTGCCCGACAGCACCGGCCACAGCCGGGCCAGCAGGAACACCCCAGCCTTGACCATGGTGGCTGAGTGCAGATAGGCCGAGACTGGCGTGGGCGCGGCCATCGCATGCGGCAGCCAGAAATGGAAGGGAAACTGCGCGCTCTTGGTCAGTGCGCCCAGCAGCACCAGCCCCAGCGCCAATGGGTAGAGCGGGTGGGCTCGCACGCTGTCGCCCGAGCGCAGCACCGTCTCGAGCTCATAGCTTCCGACGATATGCCCCAGCAGCAGTACGCCGGCCAGCAGCGCCAGACCGCCGGTGGCGGTGACGGTGAAGGCCATGCGCGCGCCGCGGCGGGCATCCTTGCGGTGTGTCCAATAGCCGATCAGCAGAAAGGAAAAGACGCTGGTCAGCTCCCAGAACACGACCATCTGTACCAGATTGCCCGACACCACCACACCCAGCATCGCACCCATGAAGCCCAGCAGCAGCGAGTAGAAGCGGGCGGCCGGGTCGTCGGCCGACAGGTAGTAGCGCGCATACACCGTGACCAGCAAGCCCATGCCGCTGACCAGCAGCGCGAACATCCAAGCAAAGCCGTCCAGGCGGACGACGATGTCGATGCCCAGGCTAGGCAGCCAGGTCAGTCGCTGGCTCAGCACCTCGCCGGCACTGATGGCCGGGTACAGCAGGGCCAGCTGCACCGTCACAGCAAGCGCCACAGCGGCAGCCCACAAGGACTCGAGATTGCGGGCGGTGGTCGGCAAAAGCGCGGCCACCGCGCTGCCGATGAAGGGCAACGTGAGCAGGAGCAGAAGTGTCATCGCCGGCGAGTCTACTGGCGGAAAGCGTGCTGTCGAACAAATGATGCGCCGGGCATGCGGCTTTCCTGGCCGAGTACGGCAGCTGCGGCGAGCTGAAAAGTCGCTTGCCGCGGGCTGCCTCCGGAAGTTGACCGGGCGCAGTGTTTCAGAAAACGGTACGCCGGCGTCTTAGTCCGCGCTGGCTGCCGTTGCTGGTCTGCCTGCTGGTAGCCCAGCCGGCCGCGGTTGGCGATAAGGGTAGGTTTGGTTGTCGGTTTACATAATACACATTGTCGATCTTTAGGGGATGGGCAAAGGGGCGGAGTCCTCTATGAACTTCCACCCCTACAGCATCGACCATGCCCCGTTTCGCTGCCAATTTGGCGCAGTTCTGGCGTGGGTTCTTGGGCGGCAGAACTTGACGGGACTCAAATCCATCTTGCGCGCCTGAGGGCAAGCTCAGGCGTACCGCCCGAGAAGCGCGTCCACCGCTCTACCCATGTCCGCCAAGAAGTTCCCTATCAAGCCCGCGCATCCCGGCCGTATCTGCTGGGGCTGCGACAAATACTGCGCCGCCGACGCGCTGCAGTGCGGCAATGGCTCCGTCGCCACCCCGCACCCGTCCGAGTTGTTCGGCGATGACTGGATGAGTTGGGGACTGGACGCCGAGACGAACTCTGGGCGGGAGCATGAGGCCGAGCACGTGTCAGGCCGCCGGCCGCTGCCGCACCCCTAGCCGGTCGCGCAGATCGTCGAGCAGCGCGCGCGCCGGTGGAGATAGCGAACGGTCTTGGCGCCAGACCAGGTACCACTGGCGACGCAAGGGAAAGCCGGCCACCGGCAGAATTCGTAGGCCCTCGGTTGCGGGCTCCGCCGCCAGTGCATGCCTGGACAGGACGGCCAGTCCCAGTCCGGCCCGCACCGCATGCTTGATGGCTTCGTTGCTACCCAGTGCCATGCGCGGCGCCCAGACCAGTCCTTGCTCGGCGAGCGCCTCCTCGGCTGCGGCGCGGGTGCCTGAGCCGGCTTCGCGAGTGAGCAAGGGCTCCTCGATCAAGTCAGCAAGCTTCAGGCGCCGCCGGCTCGCCAGCCGGTGCTCCCGCGGTGCGATCAGCACCAGGGGATTTTCCAGGAATGGCCAGCGCGCCAGCGGCAGATGCGCAGGTGGCCGCATCATCGCCGCCAACTCGTCGTCGCCGCGCTCCAGCCGCGCCACCACGGCCGCACGGTTCTCTACCGCCAGCTCGATGGCGATGCCCGGGTACTGGCGCGCGAAGGGGCCGAGCAGGTCGGGCAGGAAGTACTCGGTGGTCGTCACCGCGGCGATGCGCAAACGCCCCCGCTTCAAACCCTGCAGGTCGGCTGCATCGTCCTCGAACTGCTGCCAGATGGCGCCCATCTGTCTGACCGCCTCGGCGAGGCGCTGACCGACTGCGGTAGCCACCAGGCCCCGGCCCTGCGCCTCGAACAGCGTCAGTCCCAGTGCTGCGGCCAGTTCCTTCAGCTGCGTGGACACGGTCGGCTGAGCCAGATGCAAGGCCTGGGCGGCGCGCCCCACCCCACCCAGCCGCACCACTGCCTCAAAGCTGCGCAGCTGCACCAGGCTGGCGCGGGGCGCACGCTCAAGTCCGGCCGGCACGCCCTGATCCATTGGATTTGACGATGTTTTCAATCGGGACAAATCACTTGTTATGAAGTGATGAATTGTCGACCATTGCCGCCCAACATGCAGAACTTCCTAGATCCCCCGATTCTTTTCTTCATCCTCGGCCTGGCCGCCGCCGCCCTGAGGTCCAATCTCGAGATTCCCGCACCGATCGCCCGCTTCCTCTCGCTCTACTTGCTGATGGCCCTGGGACTGAAGGGCGGTTTCGCGCTTTCGAAGTCCGGGCTAAGCGCCGAAGTGCTCCTGAGCCTGGGCTGTGCCGTCCTGCTGGCCGTGCTCGTCCCGGCCATCGGCTATCTGCTGCTCAAGCAGCGCCTGTCGCGCTTCGATGCCGCCGCGGTTGCGGCCACCTACGGTTCGGTCAGCGCCGTCACCTTCATCACCGCTGTCCAGTATCTGGAGTCGCGCGGCCTTGCCTATGGCGGCCATATGGCCGCTGCGATGGCCTTGATGGAGTCGCCGGCCATCGTGATGGCGGTGCTGCTGGCGAATCTGGCCCGCCGGCGCGATGCCGCTGTGCCGGCACCACAAGGCCAGGGCCTGGGCAAGATCTTGCATGAGTCCTTCACCGACGGGGCCCAGCTGCTGCTGCTGGGCGCGATGCTGATCGGCCTGCTGACCGGACAGACTGGCGAACGGGCGATGCAGCCCTTCACCGGCGATCTGTTCAAGGGCATGCTGGCCTTCTTCCTGTTGGACATGGGCCTGGTCGCGGCGCGCAACTTCGGTTCCTTGCGCGGACGCTCACCCTGGCTGCTGGGCTATGCGATCGGCGGCCCGCTCGCGCATGCGGGGCTGGCCCTGCTGCTGGCCGCGACCGTCGGGCTGTCGCCGGGCGATGGTGCGCTGCTGATGGTGCTGGCGGCGAGTGCCTCCTATATCGCGGTGCCGGCGGTTCTGCGCGAGGCCATTCCCGAAGCCAGCCCATCGCTTTACTTCGGCATGTCGCTGGGCCTGACCTTTCCGCTCAACATCTTGCTGGGCATACCGCTTTACGTGGCGCTTGCCCATCGCTGGCTGTGACCGCGGACCCGCCATGCCGCAAACACCCTGCCCCACATGACCAAAGCCGCCGACCACTGTCCAGCGCAGACGCTGGACCGTGGCCGGCGGCCCCGGGCTTTGCGAGTTACCGCGTCAGTGTGTTGTCGTCAGGATCAACGCACCACCGCAATCTGTTGCCGTGCGCCGCCCTTGTAGGTGAACAAAGTCAGCGCGCCGTTCTTGATGTCGCCCTTGGCGTCGAAACCGATCTTGCCGGTCACGCCGGTATAGCCATCCATCTTGGCCAGCACCGGCAGGTACTTGGCGGGCTCGGACGAGCCGGCCTTGACCATGGCATCGACCATCACATTGACCGAGTCATAGACGTAGGGGGCGTAGATCTGCACCTCGATCTTGTACTTCTGCTTGAAGCGCGCTTTGAAGTCGTCCATGCCCTTCTTGAAGTCGCCGTCCACGCCGCCGGCCTCGGCGCAGTAGACCTGCGAGTCAGCCATGGTGCCGGCGGCCAGCTTGGGCAGCTCGCCCGAGCAGATGCCGTCGCCGCCGACGAACTTGGCGTCTATGCCCAGCTGCTTCATCTGGCGGATCATCGGGCCGGCCACCGCATCCATGCCGCCGAAGAAGACCACGTCGGGCTTCTTGGCCTTCAGCGAGGTCAGGATGGCGGTGAAGTCCGTCGCCTTGTCGTTGGTGAATTCGCGGCCGGCCACCTTGCCGCCGGCGGCCTTGACGCCCTTCTCGAACTCGTCAGCGACGCCCTGGCCGTAGGCGGTGCGATCGTCGATGACGGCGATGCTCTTGCCCTTCAGCTCGGTCACCGCATAGCGACCCAGCGTGCCGCCCAGATGCACATCGTCGGCCACCAGACGGAAGGCCGTCTTGTAGCCATTGCGGGTGTACTTGGGGTTGGTCGCCGAGGGGCTGATCTGCGGAATGCCGGCGTCGTTGTAGACCTTGGACGCGGGGATGGTGGTGCCCGAGTTCAAGTGGCCGACCACTCCGTTGACCTTGGCGTCGGCCAGCTTGGTGGCGGCCGCCGTGCCCTGCTTGGGATCGCCAGCATCGTCTTCGGCCAGCAGTTCGAACTTGGCCTTCTTGCCGCCTATGGTCACGCCCTTGGCGTTGAGCTCGTCGATCGCCATGCGGGCGCCCAGCTCATTGTCCTTGCCCAGGTGGGCGATGGCGCCGCTGGTCGGGCCCACATGGCCGATCTTGACGACCAGCTCCTGTGCGAAGGCGCTGCCGCCCAGGGCCAGCAAGACCATGCTTGCGCACAGCTTCAGTTGGGGTTTCTTCTTGCTCATCAGAATGTCTTCTCCGTGGGTGCTTGGTGATGGCGCACGACTGAAGAGCGCGCGGGTCGACGCCCCGCACTCCATCACCTTCTCATCTATCCCGCTGCTCCTGCTCGCGACTACCGGTTCATTGGATCGCCAGCAATTCTTTTGACGCTCACTCTCCGAGATAGGCGGCGCGCACCTTGGGGTCGTTCAACAGGGTCTTGCCCTCGCCGGTCATGGTGATCAGGCCGGACTCCATCACATAGCCGCGGTTGGCGATGGCCAGCGCGCGGCTGGCGTTCTGCTCCACCAGCAGCACCGTCACGCCCTGGCTGTGGATGTCGTTGACCACCTCGAAGATCTTGTCCACCATGATCGGGGAGAGCCCCATGCTGGGCTCGTCCAGCAGCAGTACCTTGGGCTTGGCCATCAGCGCCCGCCCCATCGCCAGCATCTGCTGCTCGCCCCCGCTCATCGTGCCGGCCAGCTGCGCGCGGCGCTCCTTCAGGCGCGGGAAGATGCTGAAGACCTTGTCGATGTCGGCCTCGATCTGCGCCTTGTCGTCGCGGATGTAGGCGCCCATCTGCAGGTTCTCGGTGATGGTCATGCGGGTGAAGGTGCCGCGCCCCTCGGGCACCATTACCAGGCCCTGCTTGACCAGGTCCCAGGCGCCCTGCCCCTTGATCGACTGGCCCATATAGCGGATGTCGCCGTCGGCCACCGCCTGGATCCCGGTCACCGCCTTGAGCGTGGTGGTCTTGCCCGCGCCGTTGGCGCCGATCAGGCTCACCAGCTCGCCCTGGCGCACTTCGAAGTCCACGCCCTTGACGGCCTGGATGCCGCCGTAGGCTACCTTGAGCCCGCTGACCTGCAGCAGGATGTTGTTGTTGTCTGCCATTGCTTGGGTTCCCGTCTTGTCAGTGCGCAGCGTGTCCGGCGCCCAGATAGGCTTCGATCACCTTCTCGTTGCGCTGCACGTCGGCCGGCGTGCCTTCGGCGATCTGCTTGCCGTAGTCCAGCACGGTGACGCGGTCGCACAGGCCCATCACCAGCTTGACGTCGTGTTCGATCAGGAGGATGGTGCGGCCGTCCTTGCGGATGCGGTCGATCAGCTCTCTGAGCACCACCTTCTCGGTGGCGTTCATGCCGGCAGCCGGCTCGTCCAGCGCGATCAGCTGCGGGTCGGTGGCCAGCGCTCGCGCGATCTCCAGCCGGCGCTGGTCGCCGTAGGAGAGCGTGCGCGCCTTGTACTCCGCGTACTTGCCTATGCCCACATAGTCCAGCAGCTCCTGCGCCCGCTTGGCGATCGCGGCCTCCTCGGCCTTGAAGCCCGGCGTGCGGAACACCGCGCCGATCAGGCCCGAGCCGGTGCGCACATGGCGGCCCACCATCACGTTCTCCAGCGCCGTCATCTCGGCGAACAGCCGGATGTTCTGGAAGGTGCGCGCGATGCCGGCCTTGGCCACCTGGTGCACCGCCTGCGGCGTGTAGGGCTGGCCACCGAGCTCGAAGCGCCCGGCATCCGGCGTGTACAGCCCGGTGATCACGTTGAAGAAGGTGGTCTTGCCGGCGCCGTTGGGGCCGATCAGGCCGTAGACCTGGCCGCGCCGGATCTGGATGCCCACCTCGGAGAGGGCTTGCAGGCCGCCGAAGCGCTTGGACACGCCGCTGACGCTGAGCACGATATCGCTTGTCATGATCTGAGGTGCTCCTTCTTGTTTACTTCTGCGCCGGCACCGGCGCGGCCTTGCCATGCTCGCGGGCGGGCCACAGACCGCGCGGACGGATCAGCATCACGCTGATCATGGCCAGCGCCACCAGCAGCTGGCGCAGGATGGCGGCGTCCAGCCGGCCGCCGGTCATCTCCTGCAGCGGCCCGGCCACATAGCGCAGCACCTCGGGCAGCGCCGCCAGCAGCAGCGCCCCCAGGATCACCCCGGGGATGTGGCCGATGCCGCCCAGCACCACCATCGCCACGATCATGATGGACTCCTGCAGGCTGAACGACTCGGGGCTCACAAAGCCCTGGAAGGCCGCGAACATCGAGCCCGCCACGCCGCCGAAGGAGGCGCCCATCGCGAAGGCCAGCAGCTTCATATTGCGGGTGTTGATGCCCATGGCCTTGGCCGCGATCTCGTCCTCGCGGATCGCCATCCAGGCGCGCCCGATGCGCGAGGTCTCCAGCCGGTAGCAGATCAGCACCGTGAACACCACCAGCACCAGGAACAGGTAGTAGTACAGCGTCACCGAGGGCAGCGTGAAGCCCCACACCTCCAGCGGCCGGCCCAGGTCGATGCCGAAGAAGCGCATCGAGTCGATCTGCCCGATGCCGCGCGGCCCGTTGGTGATGTTGACCGGATGCTCCAGATTGTTCAGGAACACCCGGATGATCTCGCCAAAGCCCAGCGTCACGATGGCCAGGTAGTCACCACGCAGCTTCAGCGTGGGCGCGCCCAGCACCGCCCCGGTGATCGCCGCCAGCAGCGCTCCCAGCGGGATCACGATCCACAGCGGCGAGTGCAGCCCGTCCGGGAACATCGCCCGGAAGGCCTCGAAGTTCTCGCTCAGATGCGGGCTGGCCAAGAGCCCGAACATATAGGCCCCCACCGCATAGAAGGCCACATAGCCCAGGTCCAGCAGACCCGCATAGCCCACCACGATGTTCAGCCCCAGTGCCAGCAGCACATACAGCAGGGCCAGATCGATGATGCGCACCGGCCCGTTGCCGAACTGCTGCGCGATCAGCGGCACCACCAGCAGCCCCACGGCCGCCAGCAAAAACACAAAGAGTTTGTTCTTTTGCATGAGTCGTCTCCTCGATCAGGCACGGTCCGCCACGCGCTCACCCAGCAGACCCGAGGGCCGCAGCGTCAGCACCAGGATCAGCGCGATGAAGGCAAAGATGTCCGCATAGTGGCTGCCCAGCACCCCGCCGGTCAGCTCGCCCAGATAGCCCGCCCCGATCGCCTCGATCAGCCCCAGCAGGATCGCCCCCACCACCGCACCGGCCAGATTGCCGATGCCGCCCAGCACCGCCGCGGTGAAGGCCTTCAGCCCCGGCATGAAACCCATCGAGTGCTGCACCGTGCCGTAGTTGGCCGCCCACATCAGGCCCGCCACCGCCGCCAGCGCCGCACCAATCACGAAGGTCGCCGAGATGATGAAGTCCGGCTTCACCCCCATCAGCCCCGCCACCCGCGGGTTCTCCGCCGTGGCCCGCATCGCCCGGCCCAGCTTGGTGTAGTTCACCAGGTACAGCAGCCCCGCCAGCACCAGCGCCGTCACCGCCAGGATCAGCACCTGCGTCACCGTGATCACCGGCCCGCCCAGATCAAAGGGCTCGGTCGGCAGCAGCAGCGGGAACGGCTTCGGATTGGGCTTCCAGATGATCATCGCCAGCGTCTGCAGCAGCAAGCTCATGCCCATCGCCGTGATCAGCGGCGCCAGCCGCGGCGCATTGCGCAGCGGCCGGTACGCCACCTTCTCGATCGTGAAGTTCAGCGCCGTGCACACCACCACCGCGCAGGCCAGCGCCACCGTCATCAGCGCCCATCCCGGCAAGCCGCTGTCCGCCAGAAACGTCACCACCGTCCAGCTCACCAGCGCGCCCACCATCAACACCTCGCCATGCGCGAAGTTGATCAGGTTGATGATCCCGTACACCATCGTGTACCCCAAGGCCACCAACGCGTACATGCTGCCAAGCACCAGACCGTTGATGATCTGTTGCACAAAGATCTCCATTGCTTTTCTTCCTTGTTGGACGGATGTGCCGCCTCACCGGGGTCTACTTCTGCAAGCCATGTGCCAGCGTGCGGAATTCACGGGTATTCACTGAGGGAATGGACCCAGAACCACAGTGACAGCCCCCGAACCGGCCATCGGGCCCTGCCAGCCCGCGAAAAACAGGGCGGAAATCCGCACTATCGATCGATGGCGAGGGCGGCTTTTTGCACCCTTGAAAATGGGCCCGCGCAGGCCTGCACAGCGGGCACGGCTTTGGGCACACTGGAGGCCCTGAATGCGAGCGCATGTTTGAATCCCGCCCCTTCCCCACCCTTGGCGAGCGCCTGGCGCGACGCCTGGCCCGGCCCAGCCTCTACGCTTATCTGACGCTGGCCCTGATGGCCCTGGGCCTGGTGCTGGGCCAGCGCTGGAGCCAGTCGGCCGGCATCGCACAGCTGACCACGCTGGGCGGCGAGCGCTTGGAACTCTATGCCTCCGGCCTGGAGGCCGAGCTGGCCCGCCATGCCTATCTGCCCAGCCTGATCGCGATCGACGAGGAGGTGCTGGCCCTGCTGCGCAAGCCCGCCGATGCGGCGCTGCGCGAGCAGCTGAGCCGCAAGCTGGCCCGCATCAATGTGCGCGCCGGCGCGATGCAGACCTTTGTCACCGATGCCCGGGCCCAGGTGCTGGCCAGCAGCCATGCGAGCACCGAGCCGGCCCGGCTGCGCGATGCGCTGAGCGCCGATCTGCGCCATTTCTTCGCCAGCAATCCCGACAACGGCAGCATTGACTTCTATTTGCTGCAGCCCATGCGCCGCCAGGGCCAGCTGCTGGGTGCCATCGTGGTGCGCCTGAATCTGGCCCCGCTGGAGGCCACCTGGGTCGATCTGGGCCTGCGCTCGCAGGGCGAGAAGCTGCTGGTGGTGGACGAGCAGGACGTGGTGATCATGAGCTCGGTTCCCGACTGGAAATACCGCATGCTGGGGCCCGAGGACGAGCGCCGCCGCCGCCAGCTGATCGCCAGCGAGCGCTATCCCAGCGATGCGCCGCTGGCCGCGATGGGCATCGACCAGGCCCTGCTGGCCACCAGCGATTCGGCGCTCACCCGGGTGCCGCCGCTGCAGAAGGGCCAGACCAAGGGGCCGCAGCTGCTGGCCCAGCAGCGCGCGCTGGTGCCGCTAGGCGTGCGCCTGGTGACGCTGTCCGACCCCGGCGAGGTCTGGCGCCAGGCCCGCTATGCCGGCTGGGGCGGTGCCGCCTTCGGCGCCTTCATCGGCATGCTGGCGCTCTATCTGGCCTCGCGCCGGCGCGCGCTGCGCCAGCTCTTCCAGGCACAGACCCAGCTGCAGCAGGCCCATGACCAGCTGGAGCGCACGGTGGACGCGCGCACCGCCGAGCTGCGCAGCACCAATGCCGAGCTGAAGCGCCAGATCGCCCAGCGCCTGCGCGCCGAGGGCGAGCTGGTGCAGACCGGCAAGCTGGCGGTGCTGGGCCAGATGTCGGCCGGCATCTCGCACGAGGTCAACCAGCCGCTGACCGCGCTACGCGCGCTGGCCCGCAACACCCAGCTGCTGCTGGAGGCCGGCCGCTATGCGACGGTGGCCGAGAACCTGCGCACCATCGATGCGATGGTCGAGCGCATGAGCCTGATCACCCGCCAGCTCAAGAGCTTTGCGCGCAAGGCCGAATCAGCGGTGGTGCCGGTCTCGCTGGCCCATGCGCTGCGCAATGTGCAGCTGCTGCTGGAGCACAGGCTGCGCGGTGAAGGCGTGAGCGTGCAGCTGGAGGTGCCCGAGGGCCTGATGGTGGCCTGCGACGGCAATCGCCTCGAGCAGGTGCTTGTCAACCTGTTCGGCAATGCGATCGACGCGATGGCCGGCCAGCCCGACAAGCGCTTGAGCGTGGCCTGCGAGCTGCAGCCCGGCAGTCATGGCCAGGGCGAGCGGGTGCTGGTGCGGGTCAGCGACAGCGGCAGCGGCCTGGATCCGGCGCTGCAGCCGCGCTTGTTCGAGCCCTTCTTCACTACCAAGCCGGCTGGCCAGGGCCTGGGCCTGGGCCTGGTGATCTCGTCCAAGATCATCCACGAGTTCGGCGGCAGCCTGCGCGCGGTCAACAGCGCCCAGGGCATGACATTCGAGTTCGACCTGGCGCTGGCCGACTCGGCCTGGGAGGCCAGAAGCGCGGGCCACAACAAGGATCACAAGAGGGAGTCTTATGTTTGAGGGTTTCAAGGTCGTCTTCGTCGAGGACGATCCACCGGTGCGTGCCAGCCTGTCGCAGAGCCTGGAGCTGGCCGGCCTGGAGGTGCAGGCCTTCGGCTCGGCCGAGGCCGCCCTGCCCCAGATCGTGCCGGGTGCGCAGATCATCCTGATCACCGATGTGCGCCTGCCGGGCATGGACGGCCTGGCCCTGCTGGACCACACGATGGCCACCGATCCGAACATTCCGGTGGTGCTGGTGACCGCCCATGGCGATGTGGCGATGGCGGTGCGCGCGATGCGCAGTGGCGCCTACGACTTCATCGAGAAGCCCTTCGCGCCCGAGCGCTTCATCGACACCGCGCGCCGGGCGCTTGACAAACGGGTGCTGCGCGGCGCGGTGGACGAGCTGCGCGCCCAGCTGCAGCGCCACAACGGCATCGAGGCCGCGCTGCTGGGCAACTCGGCGGTGATGCAGCAGCTGCGCCGCCAGATCCTCAATCTGGCCGGCACCTCGGCCGATGTGATGATTCTGGGCGAGACCGGCACCGGCAAGGAGCTGGTGGCGCGCTGCCTGCATGACCAGAGCGCGAGACGCGACCGCAACTTCGTCGCGATCAACTGCGGCGGCCTTCCCGAGGCCTTGTTCGAGAGCGAGCTGTTCGGCCATGAGCCCGGCGCCTTCACCTCCGCGGCCAAGCGCCGCATCGGCAAGATCGAACATGCCAATGGCGGCACCCTGCTGCTGGACGAGATCGAGACCATGCCGATCGCGCTGCAGATCAAGCTGCTGCGCATCCTGCAGGAGCGACGGCTGGAGCGCCTGGGCTCCAACGACGAGCTGCCGATCAATGTGCGCTTCGTTGCCGCGACCAAGGCCGATCTGCGCCAGCTCAGCGAGGAGGGCAAGTTCCGTGGCGACCTTTACTACCGGCTCAATGTCGCCACGCTGGCCCTGCCGCCGCTGCGCGAGCGGCGCGAGGACATCCCGCTGTTGTTCCAGCATTTCGTCGCCCAGGCCTGCGCCCGCTACGAACGCCCGGCGCCCGAACTCAGCTCGGAACGCCTGCGCGAGCTGATGGCGCACGACTGGCCGGGCAATGTGCGCGAGATCCGCAATGCGGCCGATCGCTTTGTGCTGGCCATCGACGAACTGGACAGCGCCGGCGCGGTGCAGGACATCGCGCCGCTCAGCCTGGCGCGCCAGATGGACCTGGTCGAGAAGACCCTGATCGAGCAGGCCCTGCGCCGCAGCGGCGGCAAAGTGCCGGCCGCGATGGAACTGCTGGGCACGCCCAAGAAGACGCTGTACGACAAGCTGCACCGTCACGGCATCGAGCTGGAGCGCTTCCGCTGAGAGTCATGGCCCCGGCCCCGCGCCGCCTCAGCGGTAGTGGGCCGGGTCGGGCGAGTCGCTGGGCTTGGCGATCACCCGCTTGAAGGCCGCGCTCATCGGCAGCTGCAGATTGATGCCGTGCGGCGGAATCGGCGATTCGAACCAGCGGCGGTAGATGCTGTGGATCTCGCCGCTGCGATACAGCCCGCTCAGCACCTCGTCGACGAGACGCTTGAATCCCGGATCATCGCGACTCAGCCCTATGCCATAGGGTTCGACGGTCAGCGCCTCGTCGGCGATCAGGAAGTCGCGCGTGCGGCCCACCTGGGTCAGCAGGCTGCGCAACAGCACCTCGTCCATCATGAAGGCCTTGGCACGGCGGGTCTGCAGCATACGGAAGGCCTCAGGGTCGTCCTGGCCCACCAGGATGCGCATGCCCAGGCCCAGCTGCTCGTTGACCTTGTGCAGGTACTGGATGCTGGTCGTGCCTATCGTCGAGACCACCGGTTCGCCGCGCAGATCGTCCAGGCCGGCGATAGGATGCTCGCGGCGCGACAGCAGCTTGGTCTCGGTGACGAAGGTGGTGATCGAGAAAGCCTGGCTGCGGGCCCGCTCGGCGGTATGGGTGGTGATGCCGCACTCCATGTCCACCGTGCCATTGGCCACCAGGGGCATGCGGGTGGCTGAACTGACCGCGATCTTCTTGACCTCCAGATCGGGCAGATCA
The DNA here is from genome assembly GCA_041920215.1 of Burkholderiaceae bacterium. Taxonomy (GTDB): domain Bacteria; phylum Pseudomonadota; class Gammaproteobacteria; order Burkholderiales; family Burkholderiaceae_C; genus JAYRSJ01. The sequence continues at coordinate 161,694 of JAYRSJ010000008.1, forward strand.
AAGCGCTGCCGGACCGCCGCGATCACCCGCTCGCACAGCTCCACCGAATAGCCGATCGGCTTGAGCTGGCCGTCGAGATAGGAGAACGGCGAGGAACTGGGCCGGTAGCCCATCACGATGACGCCGGTCTCGCGGATGCGCTTGAGGGTGGGCGAGGCTTCGGCTGCTGCGCCGCTGGCGGCAGCTGGCGCCTGAGCCGCGGCGGCGGACGTCAGTGCCCACAGCAGGCAAAGCAGCGCAGGCAGGAAAGGCAGTCGACCCAATTGCAGCGGCCCGGGAATGAAGAATGGGCGGATTGTCGCGCCCGCGGAGGCCGCTGCAAGCGAGCAATCCCGCAGCCCGGGTGCGGCCGGGGCGGCTCAGTCGCTCAATGCGTGTCCACAGCGGCCAAATCCTCCGCGGCCGCGGGGCTGCGCTCGCACAGG
>JAYRSJ010000009.1:0-86829 GCA_041920215.1 Burkholderiaceae bacterium
CCAGCACCTGCTCGACCAGCTCGCGCAGGAAGTCGCGCCGGCCGGCCGGGTCCAGGCTCGATACCGGCTCGTCCAGCACCAGCAGATCGGGCTCGGGCGCCAGCGCGCGGATGATGGACAGGCGCTGCTGCGCGCCGCCCGAGAGCTTGGCGATGGGCGTGTCGCGGGCAATCTCCCAGCGCGACATCAGGCCCTCGGCCTTGGCTGCGTTCCAGCGCGGGTAGAAGCTGCGGAAGTAGGCCAGCAGCTGTGCCGGCGTCAGCCACTCGAACAGGTCCGAGCGCTGCGGCACAAAGCCGATGCGCTCGCGCAGCCCGTCGTCCAGCTGCTCCAGCGGCTGCTCGAACAGGCTGACGCTGCCGCTGAGCGGCTGGCGCAGGCCCAGCAGGGTCTCCAGCAGGCTGGTCTTGCCGGCGCCGTTGCGCCCCAGCAGGCCGACGACCTGGCCCGGCAGCAGCTCCCAGCTCAGGCCCTTGAGCACCGCCTGGCCGCCATAGGCCAGGTGCAGATCGCGGGCCTGGACCGAGGCCCGGGGTTGCAGCGCCTGGGCGCCGAGGGTCAGGCCTTGCGGGTCGTGGCGGGTGGTAAGGGTGGGGGTGCTCATGAGGGCTCAGGCCTCCTCGTCAAGAATGGTTTTGAACAGGGCCAGGGCCGCGCTGGCGGGCAGCTCCAGCTGGCGGGCCTCGGCGGCAGCGCGCTGCAGCGCCGGCCGCAGCAGCGCGATGCGCTCGTTGCTGGCCAGCGCCCGGCGGTGCTGGGCCGCCACCACCATGGGCAGGCCGCGGCGGCGCTCCAGCAGCCCCTCGGCCTCCAGCTGGCCGAAGGCCTTGGAAACCGTCATCGGATTGACCGCCAGCGCCTCGGCCAGCTCGCGCACCGAGGGAATCTCATCGCCGGCGCGCAGCTGCCCGCTGGCAATGCGCCGCCGCACCTGCTCGACCAGCTGACGGTAGATGGGCTCGGTGGAGCCGGTATTGATCTGGAAGAGCTCGGCGCTGCTGCTATTGCTCATGGCTGCTGTCTATGTGTATATGTAGAGTAATACACATGGGCGGCGGGCGTCAAGCGGGGAGGGCGTGTCTTCGTCCTTCGGTCGATCTGCGCAATGAAGGGCAGTCAGCCGGGCTCAGGTCTTGAAGAGTTTTTCAATACGACGGCGATGTTGATGCCGCGGGAGCCACAGCAGGGCTTAGGCGGTGCCCGGCTTGGTTGGCAAGTAGGCATTTGGGTTGTGACGCTCCATGAAGCGCGCCGGCGTAGCCAAGGCCTTGAAACCAAACTTGTCGTACAGGGCATGCGCGTCACGAGTGGCGAGCATTATTCTTCTCAAACCTTGAAGCTCTTGCAGTTGAAGAAGAGCTTCCAGCATGCGTTTTGATAGCCCGTTCCCTCGGTGCTCCTCCAGGACGTAGACGTCCGCCAAGTACGCGAAGGTGGCTTTGTCGGTGACCATGCGAGCAAATCCGATCTGGGCTCGGTCGATGTAGGCGCCGACGCACACCGAGTTCTTCACCGCACGCTCCACAGTAGCGAGTGGTATTCCTGGCGACCAGTATGTTCCCGTGAGAAACGCATGAATGGCCTCGACATCAAGGCGCGCGGCGTCTGTGGAGACTTCGTACGGCGTCATGGTGATGGGTGGGTTTCGCTGAGTAACTTTCTGCCTGAGCGTCCTGTCGTGGGCGGTCCGCTCTCAAGCGAGGGGTTTGGCAGTGCTTCTTGGCGGCGGTAGCAGCCGAATCTGCTTGTCCTGCAAGCGCGAGAACATGAGCAGTGCGGTCACCGCTCCCAACAGCGCGAAGAGCATGTCGGACTGGGTGTCCCATGGGTCGCCCTGCGTTCCAAGAAACTCCTCTGCCCCTTGGCCAAGCGTCAACGCGGCAGCCCACTCGATCAGTTCATACGAGGCACTTACCGCCAGGACCACCGCGCAAACCAGAAAAGCCAGCATCTTTCCGGCCTTGACATGCCCACCCCGAAGGAGAACTTCGCGTGCCGCCAAAGCGGGAACTAAGCCCTGGGCGAAATGTCCGATCTTGTCGTACGGATTGCGGTGCAGCCCAAGCGTCTGCGCAATCTGGAATCCAAACGGAACGCGGGCGTAGGTATATGCACCCCCAACAAGCAGTATGACGGCATGAACGAACACGCAGGCGTACAGCAGCCCGGTCAGCGGGAAGCTTGTACGAGTGGCAATCAGAATGGGGACTGCGATGAAGATCGGCGCAACCTCCATCGCCCAAGTCGCCCGGTCGTACGGATTCCACCCCGACCAGACAAGCAGGGCGCAAAGTATCACCAGAGCGAGAGCGAGGGTTCCCTGACGCGGCATGGTGGGAGCATATCGCGCCCCTGAGGCTTGGCGTTCTGATCGGGGGGCAATCGTGCATTCCAGCGCGGCCCGATGCCGATGCGCTACTCAATCTCCACAAAGCGCCAGGGATCGCGCCGGAAGGGGTGGCGGCGGTAGCCGTGCACGCCGGCGCGGAGCACGTCCACACGGATCGCGTGCCAGTGCGCAAGATAAGGGGTGTAGGCCAGCATCATGCGGTTGGCTGCGCGCATCAGGGCCAGGCGCTCGGGGCCGTCGGGCAGGGCGCGCTGGCGTTCGTACAGGCGGTCGTAGGGCGCCCATTTGAAGCGCGCGTCGTTGGATTGGCCGGCATTGGGCCCGTAGGCCATGGCCAGGAAGAAGTCGCCGTCGGGCGAGCTGATGTTCCAGGTATAGCCCCAGATCATCAGCTGGCCGGCCAGGGCCTTCTTGATCAGCTCGCCGAACTGGCCGGTCTCGAACTCGATGCGCAGGCCCAGTGCGTCCATGCGCTTCTTCCACAGCTCGTTGATCGCGCGCTGGCGGCTGTTGGCGGTGCCGGCCATGCGCAGCACCAGCGGGCTGCCATCGGGGTTCTCCAGATAGCCGTCGCTGTTGACGTCCTTGTAGCCCCAGATGTCCAGCAGCGCTCGGGCGCGCGGCAGATCGGCCGCGCTCATCTCGGTCCTGAGCTGGGCATCGTGGCCGTACACCATCGGCGGTAGCAGCGACTGCGCCGGCACGGCCTGGCCCTTGTAGACCTGGCGGATCTCGGCCTCGTTGTCGTAGGCCAGCGCGATCGCGCGGCGCAGCGCCACCTTTTCCGGCGTGTAGCCGCCGATCTGCGGATCGTCGAAGTTGAAGAAGGTCAGCTTGACGTCGGCACCGACGCTGGCCTGGGCCTGCACGCCGCGCCGGGCCAGGCGCTCGGCCAGCTCGCCGCCCGGCACCACCAGGGGCGCCACGCCGGGCGGCATCTCCAGCAGATCGAGCTGGCCGCCGTCGAAGGCCAGCCAGCGCGGTTGCTCCTCCTCGATGATGCTGATCTCCACCTCGTCCACCAGCGGCAGGCGCCGGCCGGCCAGGCGCCGCGCGATGGCCTCGCCGAGCGCGTCGCCTGGCGGGGCCACGCTGTCGAAGCGCTCCTCGCGGTAGCCGGGGTTGCGCGCCAGCAGCACCTGGGAGCCGCGCCGCCAGCTCTTGAGCATGAAGGGGCCGGTGCCGACCGGGTGGGCGGCGATCGCGTCGCCATAGGCCTCGACCACCTCGCGCGCCAGCGCGCCGGTGAGGCCGGGGTTGGCGAATACATGGATGAAGCGCGGATCGCCCTGCGCCAGCCGCACCTCGAAGCGGTAACGGTCCAGCGCTCGCAGGCCTTCCACCGGGCAGTCGTAATCCAGTCCGGTCCGGGCCTGCAGGGCCTGCTGGCGCAGCGCGCTCAGGCCCAGGATCTGCGCGCCCTCGAACTGGTAGAGATGCTCGGTGCGCACGCGCGGGTCGAAGAAGCGCTTGATGCTGTAGACATAGTCCTCGGCCACCAGCTCGCGGCGGCCGCCGCTGCTGGGGCCATGGAAGGCCGGATCGTCGGCGAAGAAGATGCCGGGCCGGATCGTGAACACGAAGCGCCGGTAGCCCTCGCTGATCTCGGGCAGCGCGGCAGCGGTCTGCGGCCGCAGCTGCACCGGCCGGGCCAGCCAGTCGTAGCTCAGCGGCGACTCGAAGATATGGGCGTTGATGTGCACCGAGGTCTGGTCCGAGACCTGGGGCGGATCGAAACCCACCTCGGCGCTGTTGAAGGCGGTGCGCAGGCGCTTCAGGCTTTGCGCCTGCCCCGGACCGGCCGGGCTGCCCAGCGCGGCGCCCCCCAGCAGCATCAGCATCAGTTGGCGGCGCTGCAGGCCCGCCGCACTCATCGGCTGCCCCGCTGCGCCGCCGCGTCGATGTCGACCAGATGCCAGAACTCGTTGCGGAACAGCGGGCGGCGGTAGCCGATCAGCCAGGGCTGGGCGATGTCGTTGACGATGCGGTGCACATGGGTCTTCATCGGCATATAGGCGGCCTGGATGCGCTTGGCCTGCAGGAACAGGGCCTCGCGCTCGGGGCCGTCGGGCAGCACCTGCATGCGCTCGTAGAGCGCGTCGAAGGCGGGCAGCTTGAAGCGCGACATGTTCTGGTTGCCCGCCTGCGGGCCGTAGAGGCGCTGCAGCGCGCCCAGGCCGTCGGGTGCCGCGGCGGTGGTGCCCAGCATCCACAGCTGCAGCTTGCCGGCGCGCGCCTGCTTGAGCTGTTCCGGCCATTTGCCGGGGAAAAACTTGCTGCGTATGCGCACCCGGTCGAGATTGCTCTTCCACAGCTCGTCGAACTGGCGCGACAGCGCGTCGGGCTGGGTCGCGATCTCGATCGCCAGCGGCGCTCCGTCGGGCATATCGCGCCAGCCGTCGCCGTCATGGTCGGTGTAGCCGTACAGATCGAGCAGGGCATTGGCGCGCGCCGGGTCGTAGTCGCCGTTCTCGCTCTTGAAGGCGGGGTCGTAGCCGCTGGTGTGCGGCAGCACCATCGATTGCGCGATGACGGCCTGGCCGCGCCGCACCATGCGGATCTCGCGCTCGATGTCCAGCGCCAGCGAGAGCGCGCGCCGCAGCGCTACCCGCTCGGGCGTGTAGCCGCCCAGCGTGGCGTCCTCCATATTGAAGAAGGTGAAGGCGCTGTCGGCCGCCAGGCTGCGATAGAGCTGCAGACCCTGCTTGGCCAGATTGGGTGCCAGCTGGCCGCCCGGCAGCGCGATATTGACGAACTCGGGCGGCACCCGGTCGATCAGATCATGCTCGGCGCCGGCGAAGGACAGCCAGCGCGGCTGCGACTCCTCGATGATCGAAACCTCGACCCGGTCCACCATCGGCAGGCGGCGGCCCTTGAGCCGGGCCAGGATGGCCTGGCCCGCGGCATCGTCAGGCTGCGGCTGGGCCTCGTAGAAGCGCTCGCGGTAGCCGGGGTTGCGCTCCAGCACGATCAGCGAGCTGCGCCGCCACTGGGCCAGGCGGAAGGGCCCGGTGCCGACCGGGTGGGCCATGATCTCCTCGCCGTAGGCCTCCACCACCTCGCGCGCCAGCGCGCCGAACAGATCGGCCGCGGCCAGGCCTTCGAGCAGGCGCGGGCGCGGCTCGCGCAGCTTGAGCTGCAGGGTGTAGCGGTCCAGCGCGCGCAGGCCCTCGATGGCGCGGTCGTAGTCGAAGGGCTTCTTGTCGTTCAGGGCCTGCTGGCGCAGCTCGGCCAGGCCGACGATGCCGCGCTCCTCCATGGCTGCCCACATCGGGCTCTTGGCGGCCGGATCGGCAAAGCGCTTGAAGCTGTAGACATAGTCCTGGGCGACCAGCTCGCGCCGCACACCCTTGAAGGCAGGATCGTCGGCGAAGAAGATGCCGGGACGCAGCCGGATGGTCCAGATCCGGTAGTCGGCCGAGACCTCGGGCAGGGCCGCGGCGGTCAGCGGCACGATCTTCACCGGCAGGGCCAGCGGGTCGTAGGCATACAGCGACTCGAAGATATGCGGCGTGACGGTGCGCGAATAGGTGTCGCTGATGCGCGCCGGATCGAAGCCGGTCTCGGCAATCGGGAAGGCATAGCGCAGCACCTTGGGGGGGGCCGCTTCGGCGCCGGACAGCAGCGCCAGTGCGATCGTCAGCGCGCCGGCGGCGTGGCTGAACGCTTGCCGCAGCGCCTTCATGAGCCGCTCTTGGCCTTCTTCTGGCTGTTGTCGATGTCCACGTAATGCCAGAACACATTGCCGAACACCGGCCGCTTGTAGCCGATCAGCCAGGGCTGACTGAGGTCGTTGAGGATGCGGTGCACCACGTACTTCTGGGGCATATAGGCCAGGTTGATCTTCTGGGCCTCGCGCAGCAGGGCCAGGCGCTCGGGGCCGTTGGGCAGGTCGCGCATCTGGCGGTAGATGGCGTCGAAGCGCTCGTTCCTGAAGCGACTGAGGTTCTGCGCACCGCTGCTGGGCCCGTAGAGCAGGTCCAGGCCCGGCTGCACATCGGGCGCGGCGTCGGAGAAGCCCAGCATCCAGATCGGCAGCTGGCCGGCGCGCGCCGCCTTCAGCTGCTCGGGCCATTTGGCCGCCTTGATCTCGATGCGCAGACCCAGCGCGTCCATATTCTTCTTCCACAGCTCGTCGAAGCTGCGCGAGAGCTCGTCGGGCTGGCTGGCATAGCCGATCACGAGCGGTTTGCCATCGGGCATCTCGCGCCAGCCGTCGCCGTCCACATCCTTGTAGCCATAGATTTCGAGCAGGGCCTTGGCGCGCGGCAGGTCGTAGTCGCTGTTCTCGGTCTTCAGCTCGGCGTCATAGCCCCAGGTGCCGGGCGCGACGAAGGTCTGGGCCGGCACGGCCTGGCCGCGCCGCAGGGTCTGGATCTCGCGGCCCACATCGGTGGCCAGCGAGATGGCGCGGCGCAGCGCCACCCGCTCGGGCGTGTAGCCGCCCACCACCGGGTCTTCCATATTGAAATAGAAGAGCGTGCGGTCGGCCGCCACATTGCGCTGCAGCTGTATGCCCTGCTTGGCCAGATTGGGCGCCAGCTTGCCCTGGGGCAGGGCCACGCTGGTGAATTCCAGCGGCACCCCGATCAGGTCGAACTCGCGGTTCAGGAAGGCCAGCCAGCGCGGCTGGCTGGCCTCGATGATGGAGATCTCGACCCGGTCCACCATCGGCAGGCGCCGGCCCTTGAAGCGCGCCAGCAAGGCCTGACCCTGGGCATCGTCGGCATTCGGCTGGGCGTCGTAGAAATGCTCGCGGTAGTTGGGGTTCTTGACCAGCACCAGCTGCGAGCTGCGGCGCCAGCTCTTGAGCATGAAGGGGCCGGTGCCGACCGGGTGGTCCATGGTCTTGCCGGCGTAATGCTCGATCACCTCGCGGGCCACCGCACCGTACTGGTCGCCGCCGGTAATGGCCTCGATGAAGCGCGGCCGCGGCTCCCTGAGCCGGAACTGCAGGGTGTAGCGGTCCAGCGCCCGCAGGCCCTCGACCGGGGCGTTGTAGTCGAAGGGCTTCTTGCCCTTCAGCGCCGCCTGGCGCAGCTCGTCCAGGCCCAGGATGCCCTGGTCATTGAAGCTCGAATAGGCCGGGCTCTTGGTGGCGGGGTCGAAGAAGCGCTTCAGCGAATAGACATAGTCCTCGGCCACCAGCTCGCGCTTCCTGCCCTGGAAGGCCGGGTCGTCGGCGAAGAAGATGCCGGGCCTGATGCGGATCGTGAAGCTGCGGTAGTTGTCCGCCACCTCGGGCAGATCGGCCGCGGCATTCGGCACGATCTTGTAGGGGCGGGCCAGGTAGTCGTACTTGTAGAGCCCGTCGAAGATATGGCCGGTGACGATGCGCGAGTAGAGATCGCTGAGCTGGGCCGGGTCGAAGCCGGTCTCGCCGGCGACGAAGGCATAGCGCAGCACCCGCTCCTCGTCGGCGGCGCCCGGCTGGGCCTGCACGGCGGCCAAGGGCAGGGCCAGGGCCAGGGCTTGGCCGGCACGGGCCAGCCAGGTTTTCAGCGCTTTCATCGGGTCTCCTCTGGTTCAGTCTGCCTGCTTCTTGCTGGCGTCGATGTCCACGTAGTGCCACCAGTCCTGCCAGAACAGCGGCCGGCGGTAGCCGCTCATCCAGGGCTGGGCCATATCGGTGAGGATGCGGTGGGCGTGGTTCTTGTAGGGCATGAAGGCCACCGCCATGCGCTTGGCCTCCAGGAACAGGGCCTCGCGCTCGGGGCCGTCCGGCAGCGACTGCATGCGCTCGTACAGCGCATTGAAGGGGGCATGGTTGAAGCGGCTCAGGTTCTGGCCGCCGGTGGCGGGGCCGTAGAGGCGCTGCAGCGCGCCCTGGCCGTCGGGCTGCGAGGCCGAGGAGCCCACGCCCCAGATCATGAACTTGCCGCCACGCGCGCTCTTCAGGTTCTCCGGCCATTTGGCGGTCTTGAACGCGACCTTCAGGCCGATGGCCTGCAGGTTCTTCTGGAACAGCTCGTCGAGCTGGCGCGAGGCATTGTCGGGCTGGGTGTTGCGCACAATCTCCAGCGGACTGCCGTCGGGCTGCTCGCGCCAGCCGTCGCCGTCCTTGTCCGCATAGCCATACAGATCAAGCAGGGCCTTGGCCCGCGCCATGTCGTGGTCGCCCATCTCGCTCTTGAAATCGGGCGAGAAGCCGGTAGTGTGTGGCACCACCGGCGACTGCGCCGGGATGGCCTGCGAGCGTCGCACCAGGCGGATCTCGCGCTCCACATCGATGGACAGCGAGATCGCGCGGCGCAGCGCCACCTTGTGCGGCTCCATGCCGCCCACCACCGGATCGTCCATATTGAAGACGGTCAGCGTCGCGTCGGAGTTCACCACCCGCTGGGCCTGGATGCCGCGCTTGGCCAGATTGGGAGCCAGCCGGCCATTGGGCATCGCGGTGCTGATGAATTCGGCCGGCACCCGCTCCAGGAAGTCCTTCTCGGCATTGACGAAGGACAGCCAGCGCGGCTGCACCTCCTCGATGATCGCGATCTCGACCCGGTCGATCATCGGCAGGCGGCGGCCCTTGAAGCGCGCCAGCATGGCCTGGCCCTCGGCGTCGTCGGCCGCGGGCTCGGCGTCGTAGAAGCGCTCGCGGTAGTCGGGGTTCTTCTCCAGCACGATCTGCGAGCTGCGCCGCCAGCTCTTGAGCTTGAAGGGCCCGGTGCCGACCGGATGCTCGGAAATCTTGTCGCCGTAATGCTCGACCACCTCGCGCGCCAGCGCGCCGAACAGGTCATTGCCCGAGAGCAGCACCTCGATCAGGCGCGGCCGGGGCTGGCGGGTGCGCAGCTGCAGCGTGTAGCGGTCCAGCGCGCGCAGACCCTCGATCTCGCGCTCGTAGTCGAAAGGCTTCTTGCTCTCCAGCGCGGCGCGGCGCAGCTCGGCCAGGCCCAGCAGGCCGGCGTCCTCGAAGGTGGCCCAGCCGGGCGCCTTCAGCGCCGGATCGGCGAAGCGCTTGAAGCTGTAGACGAAATCGGCCGCGGTCAGCTCGCGCTTCTTGCCCTTGAAGGCCGGGTCGTCGGCAAAGTAGATGCCGGGTCGCAGGCGCACGGTCCAGGTCTTGAAATCGTCGCCCACCTCGGGCATCGCGGCCGCCACCAGGGGCTTGAAGCGCGCCGGCCGGGCCAGATGGTCGTAGGCATAGAGTGCCTCGAAGATATGGCTGGTGACGGTGCGCGAGTAGATGTCGGAGAGCTGCGAGGGGTCGAAGCCGGTCTCGGCCACCTGGAAGGCATAGCGCAGCACCTTGGGTGTCTGCGCATCGGGTGTGTTAGCGCCGGCGGCGGTGCCGGCGCACAGGGAGGCAAACAGGGCGACGCCGGCCAGGCGTCGCAGGAGGGGACTCAGCATGGCGGGGGCGCTCGGTAGCTAGCGTGAGAGGGAGGAGAGGAGGCTTCAGCGCGCGGCCTGCTGGGCGGCGGTGTCGACATCGACGTATTGCCAGAAGTCGCGCAGGAAGACGTTGCGGTCGTAGCCGATCACCCAGGGCTGGGCCAGATCGGTGAAGACGCGGTGCACATGCATCTTGTAGGGCATGTAGGCGATCATCAGCTTGGCGGCCTCCTGCATCACCGCCAGGCGCTCGGGGCCGTTGGGCAGCATCTTCTGCTTCTGGTACAGGGCATTGAAGGCGGGCAGGTCGAAGCGCGACTTGTTGGACGAGCCCTTGGCCCGGCCGTCGCCCAGGGCCAGGAAGGTGTCACCGTCGGGCGCAGTGGCCACCCAGCTGACGCCCCACATCTGCAGCTTGCCGGCATTGGCGCTCTTCAGGTTCTCCGGCCATTTGGCGGTCTTGAACTCGATGCGCAGCTTCAGCGCGTCCATATTCTTCTGCCACTGCTCGATCAGCTGGCGGCTCTGGCTGTCGGGCTGGGTCGCGTACTCGATCAGCAGCGGCGCTCCGGAAGGCAGATCGCGCCAGCCATCGCCGTTGCGGTCCACATAGCCATAGAGGTCCAGCAGGGCCTTGGCGCGGGCCAGGTCGTACTGGCTCATCTCCGACTTGAAGTCGGGCTGGTAGCCGAAGGTGCCGGGGCCGAAGGGGCTTTGCGCCGGCATGGCCTGGCCGCGGCGCGCCAGCAGGATCTCCTTGTCCAGATCGACGGCCAGGCTGATGGCGCGGCGCAGCGCCACCTTGTCGGGCGTGTAGCCGCCCACCACCGGGTCCTCCATATTGAAGTAGGAGAAGGCCACCTCGGGGTAGGGGAAGCGCACCGCGCGCATGCCGCGCTTGGCCAGGTTGGGCGCCAGCTTGCCCTGGGGCGTGGCGATGCTGCTGAACTCGGCCGGCACCTCCTCCAGCACATCGGCCTCGCCGTTCAGGAAGGACAACCAGCGCGGCTGGTTCTCCTCGATGATCGCGATCTCGACCCGGTCCGTCAGTGGCAGGCGGCGGCCCTGCAGCTGGGCCGCCTGGGCCTTGAGCACCGGGTCGGCATCGGCCGGCGGCTGCTCCTGGTAGCGCTCCTCGCGGTAGCCGGGGTTGCGCTCCAGCACGATGCGCGAGCTGCGGCGCCACTCGGCCAGGCGGTAGGGCCCGGTGCCGACCGGGTGTTCCATGATCTTGTCGCCGTGGTACTCGACCACCTCGCGCGCCAGTGCGCCGAGGAAGGCCGAATCGGCGAACTGGTTGATGAAGCGCGGGTCGCCCACGCCCAGCTTGATGCGGAAGGTGTAGCGGTCCAGCAGCTGCAGACCCTCGACCTCGCGGTCGTAGTCGAAGGGCTTTTGGGCGGCCATCAGCTCCTTGCGCAGCTCCGACAGGCCCAGGATCTGCACGTTCTCCAGCAGGTAGAGATTGCGGCTGTTGAGCTTGGGGTCGTAGTGGCGCTTGATCGAGTAGAGGTAGTCGGCGGCGGTCAGCTCGCGCTTCTTGCCGCCGAAGGCCGGATCGTCGGCGAAGTAGATGCCGGGCTTGATGCGGAAGGTCAGCGTCTTGAAGTCGGCCGAGACCTCGGGCATGGCGGCCGCGGTGGAGGGCCGCATCTGGAAGGGGCGGGCCAGATAGGCGAATTCCAGCGGCGCCTCGAAGATGGCAGCGGCAATGGTCTTGGAATAGCGGTCGCTGATCTGGGCCGGATCGAAGCCGGTCTCGGCCACGCGGAAGGAGTAGCGGATCACCTTCTTGGCTTCGGCGGCTTCAGGGGCTTGGGTGCCGGTCTGGGCCGGCGCCGCCAGGGACATAGTGCAGAACACCGCGGCCAGGGCCGCGTGTGCGAAGCCAAAACGCATCACGATCTCAATCCTTGCAATGACAACGCGCCGCAGGCCTTGTGGGTGCTTGCGGCGCGTCAGTGATCCAGGCCACGACCGGTGGCGGCGGGCTGGATGAGCTGCGGCAGTCTAGGGCCGGGAGCCTAAGACTGGCCGCGCATTTTGGCGCAAAACGGCCCGAAACCCCGTTGGATACGGGGGTTTACTAGGGCAAACCCGGGGCCACCAAGGGCAAATGCGGGTGAACGTGGGGCGGCTCTCCATTAGACTCGCGCCTGTTTCAAATTGCAGACCCCGTTCACCACAAGTGGGCGGGGTCTCACTTTTGTCGATACACGACGCTTGGCATGGAGCTCCGACAGCAATGGCGGCATACCTGATAAGGCGCTTGTGGCAAATGATTCCCACGCTGTTGGGCGTCGTGCTGCTGGTGTTCTTCCTCTTCAAATACTTCGGCGGCGACCCCGCCGAGATCCTCGGCGGACTGAACGCCAGCCCCGAGCAGATCGACGCGATCCGCGAGCAGCTCGGGCTGAACAAGCCGGTCTGGGAACAGCTGTGGATCTTCATCCAGCAGATCGTCACCTTCGACTGGGGCAAGAGCTGGGCCACCAATGAATCGGTGGCCAATCTGTTCACCAGCCGCCTGCCGGCCACGCTGACGGTGATGGTGCCCATCCTGGTGCTGGAAGTGCTGCTGGCCATTCCCTTCGCACTGGCCGTGGCCTATGTGCGCGGCAGCCTGACCGACCGCACGGTGATGGTGCTGACCACGGTGGCGGTGTCGATCTCGCTGCTGGTCTATGTGATCGTGTTCCAGTACCTGTTCGCCTTCAAGCTGGGCTGGTTCCCGGTGCAGGGCTGGACCGACAGCTTCTGGACCAATCTGACCACCTATGCGCCGCTGCCCATCCTGGTGGTGGTGGCGGTGGCGCTGGCGCCCTACACCCGGCTGTACCGCACCTTCTTCCTCGACGAGATCGGCCATGACTATGTGCGCACCGCGCGCGCCAAGGGCATGACCGAGAAGACCATCCTGCTCAAGCATGTCTTGCGCAACGCGATGATCCCCATCCTGACCAATGTGGCGGTAGCCCTGCCGGGCGTCTTCGTCGGTTCCTTCCTGATCGAGGTGTTCTTCTCGATCCCGGGCCTGGGCCGCGAGATCCTGCTGGCAGTCAACCGCAGCGACTATCCGGTCATTCAGGCCTTCGCGATCTACATCGCCTTCCTGACCATGGTGATCAATCTGCTGACCGACCTGATGTACAAGCTGGTCGACCCACGGGTGGTGCTGAAATGAAACTCCAAAATTCCTCAGTTTCATTCCGACTCGGAGAGGCGAAATGAGCGCGGTTCTCTCGAGCAATACCGCTGCGGCCAAGCCGGCCCAGCGCTCCGAAGGCGTCTGGGCGGCAGCCTGGCGCCGCCTGCGTGCCGACAAGGTCGGCATGGTCTGCATGGCCATCGTCGCCTTCTTCCTGGTGCTGGTGACGCTGTCGGGCACCGGCCTGATCGCCGGCGACTGGCAGAAGGAAGTGGGCGTGCCCAATGCGCCGCCGACCTTTATGGGTCCGGCTCCGGCCGAGGCCACCGGCGCGATCGCCCAGCCCAAGGGGCCCAATGTGGACCTCAGCGATATCGATCCGCTGGCGCCCAAGTACAAGGAATGGGAAGAGCGCGCCAAGCAGTTCAAGACGGTGGACACCGTCAAGGCCGAGACCCTGCCCTTCGGCGGCGACCGCCTGGGCCGCGATGTGGTGACCAAGGCCATCAAGGGTGCCGAAGTCTCCATCATGGTGGGCGTGCTGGCGGCCGTGCTGGCCACCATCATCGGCACCGTGCTGGGCGCGCTGTCGGGCTTCTTCGGCGGCAAGGTGGGCGACTTCCTCGAGTGGCTCTACAACGTCTTCACCGCCATCCCCGGCATCCTGCTGATCTTCGCCTTCGCGGTGATCTTCGGCCGCGGCGTGACTTCGGTGGCGCTGATCCTGGGCCTGGCCGGCTGGCCCGGCATCTACCGCCTGATCCGCGCCGAGTTCATGAAGCACTCGGTACGCGAGTACGTGCGTTCGGCCGAGGCCATCGGCGCCTCGCGCATGTCGCGCATGTTCAAGCACATCCTGCCCAATGTCTCGCATGTGGCCCTGGTGCAGCTCTCGCTGCATGTGGTGGCCTTCATCAAGAGCGAGGTCATCCTGTCCTATCTGGGTCTGGGTGTGGGCGTGGACCAGGTCTCCTGGGGCACCATGCTGGCCGAGAGCCAGAGCGAGCTGATCCTGGGCTACTGGTGGCAGCTGGCGGGTGTGACCGCGGTGATGGCGGTGTTCGTGACCGCCTTCGCGCTGTTCACCGACGCCCTGCGCGATGCGCTGGATCCGAAACTGCGCGGCCTGGAGTAATCGAGATGTTGCTGAGTATTCAAGACCTCAAGGTCGCCTTCCGCATGGGCAAGATCGGCGGCCAGATGCAGCGCGCGCTGGCCGTCAAGGGCGTCAGCTTCGACGTGCCGGAGAACTCGACCGTAGCCCTGGTGGGCGAGTCGGGCTCGGGCAAGAGCGTCACCGCGATGTCCATCCTGAACCTGCTGCCGGACAACGCCGAGCGCTCCGGGGCCATCCTGTTCCAGGGCAAGGATCTGCTGCAGACCTCGCTGCCCGAGCTGCAGGGCATACGCGGGCGCGAGATTGCCTGCGTGTTCCAGGACCCGATGACCTCGCTGAACCCGGTGTTCACCGTGGCCGAGCAGATCTGCGAGCCGCTGATCAAGCACATGGGCATGAGCCGCAAGCAGGCGCTGGTGCGGGCCGAGGAACTGCTCAATGAAGTGGGCATCCCCGAGCCCAAGCGCCGCCTGAAGGCCTATCCGCACGAGATGTCCGGCGGCCAGCAGCAGCGGGTGATGATCGCGATCGCGCTGGCCTGCAAGCCCAAGCTGCTGATCGCCGATGAGCCCACCACCGCGCTGGACGTGACCATCCAGCGCCAGGTGATGGAGCTGATGGCCAAGCTCAAGGAATCGCACAAGATGAGCCTGCTGTTCATCTCGCACGATCTGGGCGTGGTGGGCGAGATCTCCGACCATGTGGTCGTGATGCGGCATGGCGAGATCCGCGAGAAGGCGCCGGTGGCGCAGATCTTCAAGAATCCGCAGGACGGCTACACCAAGGCCCTGCTGGCCTGCCGGCCCTCGCTGACCGAGAACCCGGCCCGGCTGATGGTCATCGACGACCATATCGCCGGCCGTGCCGCCAGCAACGAGAGCAAGGCCAAGGACCCGAATGCACCGGTGATCCTTGAGGCCAAGGCCCTGCGCAAGAGTTTCTTCTTCAAGGAAGGCCTGTTCGGCAAGAAGGAGTTCAAGGCGGTCAAGGGCGTCAGCTTCAAGCTGCGCAAGGGCTATACCCTGGGCGTGGTCGGCGAGTCGGGCTCCGGCAAGACGACCATGGGCCTGACCCTCTTGCGCCTGCACGAGCCCAGCGGCGGCGAGGTGCTGTTCGAGGGCAAGGACCTCTTGAAGATGGGCGGCAGCGACTGGCAGAAGATGCGCCGCCGCATCCAGGTGGTGTTCCAGAACCCCTATGCCTCGCTGAACCCGCGCTTCACCATCGGTCAGACCCTGGTCGAGCCGATGGAGATCCACAACGTCGGCAGCGGCCATGCGGACCGCCTGGCCCGCGCTACCGCCCTGCTGAAGAAGGTGGGCCTGGACGAGTCGGCGCTGAACAAATACCCGCACGAGTTCTCCGGCGGCCAGCGCCAGCGCATTGCGATCGCACGCTGCCTGACGCTCAACCCCGAGGTGCTGGTGCTGGACGAGGCCGTCTCGGCGCTGGACGTCTCGGTGCAGGCCCAGGTGCTGAACCTGCTGAAGGATCTGCAGGACGAGTTCGGCCTGAGCTATATCTTCATCAGCCACGATCTGGCGGTGGTCAAGTTCATCTCCGACGAGGTGCTGGTGATGCAGAACGGCGACGTGGTCGAGCAGAGCGAGACCCAGGCCCTGCTGGCCAACCCCCAGCAGGACTACACCCGCCGCCTGCTCGGTGCCGTGCCGCGCGGCTATCAGGAGCATGCGGCCGTGGCCGCCGCCTGATCCGGCGCGAGCAAGGCCGGCGCGCTCGACGAGCCGTCGGCCACAACGAGGGCGCCCAGCGGGGCGCCCTTCTTTTTTTCGCCGGTCGGCGCGGCCTGCGGCCTGTGCCTGCGCTTCTGCAGCTCGTCGCTGCGTCCGGCCGCCTGCCGGCCGCCTTGCCTACAGTGGCCGCTTTTGCCACATCTGCAGGAGACCTTGATGAACCGAATCGCCACCCTCAGCCTCGCCCTTGCCGCGGCCCTGATCAGCACCGCCTGTGTGATCACCCCGGGCGGTACCGTGCGCGTCAGCGATGCCGCCGAACTGGCACGCATGAGCGAACAGGCGCTGAAGACCTGCGGCGAGGGCCAGGTCAAGGAAGTCAGCGCCAAGAGCTTCAGCTGCAAATAGGCGGCCGAGGAAGGGTCTGCTTGCAATTTCGCACGACCGTGCTAAATTGCAGACATGGACGCGAAAACCGAGCGCAGCGAGCTGACCCAGAGCGCCATCGTCGATGTGGCGCTGGAGATGGCCGCGCTCGACGGGCTGGAGAGCCTGTCGATCGGCGAGGTGGCCAAGCGCCTGAATCTGTCCAAGAGCGGGGTGTTCTCCCGCATCGGCTCGCGCGAGGCCCTGCAGCGGGCGGTGCTGGAGGCCTTCGATCGCCGCTTCCAGCAGGACATCCTGATGCCCGCGCTGCGCGAGCCGCGCGGGCTGACCCGGCTCGACGCCATCATGCGGGCCTGGCTGGGCCGGGCGGTGCAGCCGGGCGCGCGCGGCGCCTGCCTCTACGCGGCCGGCAGCTTCGAGTTTGACGACCGCGATGAAAGCCCCTTGCGCGAGCTGCTGCTGGCCGGGGTGCGGCGCTGGCGTGGCGCGCTGCGGCGCTGCGTGCTGCAGGCGCTGGAATCGGGCGAGCTGCGCGCCGACCTCGACCCCGACCAACTGGTGTTCGAGCTCGACGGCCTCTTCACCGCGCTGATGCGCGAGGCCCGTTTCCTGCGCGAGCCGCTGACCGCGCAGCGCGGCTGGCTGAGCTATCAACGACTGATCACGTCCTACCGGGCCTGAGGCGCGGCCCGCGAACCGGACTCATGCTGCGCCGCCTAATTTCGCACGATCGTGCGAAGTGCATCCTGGAGCTGGAGATGCCGGCCCATGGGCATGGCCATGGCTGGCGCAGCGATCTGCCGCAGTTCGTGCGGGCGGTCTACGCGGCGGCGGCGCGGCTGGGGCCGGTGCATGGCCTGGTCGCGCACTCGATGGGAGCGCTGGCCGCGGCCCATGCGCTGGGCCAGGGCCTGCGAGCCGCGCGCCTGGTAATGCTGGCGCCCTCACCGCCGCCGACCCAGGTGCTGGGCTGGTTCGGTAGCGTCTTCGGCCTGGGTGCCGCCACCCTGGCGGGCCTGGCCGAGCGGCTGGCGCAGCAGGCCGGCATGCCGTTGGAGGGCTTCGAGCCCGCCCGGCTGGGCGCGGCGCTGCAGCTGCCGACCCTGGTGGTTCACGACAGCGATGACCGCGTCGCGCCACTGGCCCATGCACAGGCGCTGGCGGCTGCGATGCCGCAGGGTCAGCTGCTGCGCAGCAGCGGTCTGGGCCACCGCCGCCTGCTGGGCGATGCCCAGGTGATGCAGGCGGTGAGCCGGCACCTGGGCGGCGGCGGTGGCGTCCAGATGCGCCCCTGAGGGGTCTTGGCGCTTACTTGCCGCAGCCCAGTTGCAGGATGCGGTTGGTCGTGGCTGGTCCGGTGTTGGTCGGCGCCCGTCGTTACTGTGTGTAAGTTCGCACAGGCGGCCGGCGCCTAGGGGAGAGTCCCAGCCCTGGGGGCGGGGGCGCTCACTACACTGCGCGTCTTGAACTCTTTGGTCTTGGCCGGATAGACATGCGGACGCCAGCTTTGCGCGGCAGATCCCGAGGTATGGTGGCTTTACTCCTACCCCAGTGGCAGGCACGCGATGAAATCTGAGCGCTCCCTTGTGGAGGCAGCAACGCCAGCAAGCGCGGGACAGCGGTCCCGGGGCCTGGTACTGGGCCTGTGCCTGCTGGGTGCGACCCTGCTGCCGGCCTGCCAGCCCGGCACGGCACCGCCCGCGCTCGCCAAGAGCGCGGCACCGACCGACGCCGCACTGCTGCAGGCCCTGGATGCGATCGAGCGCATCGGCCGGGGCCGCCCGCGCGAGCAGGAGCCGACACTGCAGGCGCTGCAGGCGCAGACCCTGCCGGGCAGCATCGAGCGCCTGCTGGTGATCAATCTGCGCGGCATGATGGCCGCCGCCTTCAACGACGCGCGGCTGCTGCAGCAGCTGCAGGGCGAGCTGAGCGACTGGCCCGGCGCCGCCAGCCAGGCTTCGGCCGAGGTGGTGGCCGCGGTGCTGCAGGCGCGCTACCACCAGGTCAAGGGCGATCTGCGCCTGGCCCACAAGGCGGTCAGCAGGCTGGCCGACCAGGCCGAGGCCAGCGTGCCGCCGCGCCTGTGGCTGCGGGTGAATTCGATCTGGGCCAATCTCCAGGCCAATAGCGGCAAGATGGATGCCGCCTTGCTGACCGCACAGAAGGGCCTGAGCCTGGCCGAGCAGGAGGGCCAGGTCTGGCGCCGTGCGCTGGCCATGTCGGACCTGGCGATGATCCACTGCCGCGCCGAGCAGGCCGAACGCTGCCTGCAGCTCAATAGCGAGGCGCTGAAGCTGGCACAGGGCGACCCCGATCCGGTCACGCTGAACCTGGTCTGGACGGTGCAGGGCATAGCCCTGTCGGAGCGCGCCGATGCGGCTGGGGCCGAGCAGGCCTTTGCCAGCGCACTGAACCATGCACGCGAGTCCGGCTCCGATCAGATGCTGGCCCTGGGCCTGGCCAATTACGCCGACTATTTCCTCAAGCGCGGCAACTTCGCGCGCGCGCTGGAGCTGGCCAGCGAGGCGCTGCCGCTGGCGCGGCGTGCCCAGTACCTGGACGGCGAGGTCCTGGCCCTGCACAACGCCGGCATCGCCAAGATCGGCCTGAAGCGGGTGGCCGAGGGCCGGCGCGATGCGCGCCAGGCCATCACGCTCGATCTGCAGCAGGGCTCCATCGCCTACGCGGCCGACGGCCTGCAGGAGCTGGGCCGCTATCTGGAGCGGGCCGGCGATGCGGCCGGCGCGATCGAGGCCTATCACGAGTATCGCCAGCTGATCGACCAGGTGCTGCGCGACGACACCCGCAAGACGGTGCTGGAGGCGCAGGAGCGCTTTGATGCGGAGCGCCGCGCCAAGGAGATCGCGTTGCTCAACCAGGCCAACAGCCTGGCCGCCGAGCAGATCCGCAACCGCGATCTGCAGCTGCGCCTGTGGGCCGCACTGGGCGGCTGCGTGCTGCTGTCGGCGGTGCTGCTGGGCCTGGCCTACCGGCGGGTGCGCCGCACCAATGCCGCGCTGGCCAGCGCCAACGAGACGCTGAAGATCCAGAGCGAGCGCGACCCGTTGACCGGCCTGGCCAACCGGCGCTACTTCCAGACCGCGATCCAGCGCCTGGCCGAGGGCGACAAGCTGGCGGCCACCGTCTATCTGATCGACATCGACCTGTTCAAGCGCATCAACGACCAATGGGGCCATGCCGCCGGCGACTCGGTGCTGATCGAGGTGGCCGCGCGTCTGCGCCAGGCCCTGCGCGACGACGATCTGGTGGTGCGCTGGGGCGGCGAGGAGTTTCTCATCGTCGTGCCGCCGCGCTCCATCGAGGACGCGCGCGCCCTGGCCCAGCGTCTGCTGGACATCATCGGCGCCCGCCCGGTGCCGCACGGCGACCAGCAGATTCCCGTCACCGCGTCCATAGGCTTTGCCGGACTGCCGGTGGCGCCGCATGGACTGGCCCTGGGCTGGGAGCGCGCCATCGATCTGGTCGACACGGTGATGTACTTGGCCAAGGCCCAGGGTCGCAACAAGGCCTACGGGGTCGAGCACCTGGACGCACATGACGAGGCCGGCCTTGAGATCCTGCTCAAATCGCTGGAGGCCGCCTGGCGCGAAGGGCGGGTGGGACTCACCGCGGTGCAGGGTCCAGAGCCCCAGGGGGGGCAGCCATGAGACTGCAGGCGCTGCTTGCTAACGCGATAGTGGCTGGCCTGTTGCTGGGCGCTGCCGACAGGACTGGCGCCCAGGACGCCAAGGGGCAGGCGCTGGATCAGCTGCTCGACCAGCTGCTCGTGCAGGCCCATGAGCAGCCGGCCGCGGCCCTGGCGGCGCTGCGCGCCCTGCCGGCCGCGCAGCGCGAGAGCACAGCCGGCCGCACGGCTGAGGGGCGTATGCTGATCGCGGCCGGCGCCCTCGACGAGGCTTTGGCGGTGAATGAGGTGCTGAAGGGTCTCCCGGGTGGCGCTGCCGCAGCGCTGGTGCTGGAGGCCCTGGTGCTGGATGGCCGTGGGCAGAACATCGAGGCCCTGGCGCTCGCGCAGCAGGCCCGGCGCCTGCTGGAGCCGGCCTGCGCCCGGGGCAGCGATGCGGCGCCGGGCCTGCCGGCCGGCTGCGATCACCGCAGCCTCTGGCAGGTGCACCGCATGCAGTCATGGGCCTCCTTCTCCGAAGGGGCGTTTGCCGAAGCGGCGACCGAGGCGCGCCAGGCCCTGGGCCTGGCCGAGGCGGCCGGGGACCGGCGGCTGGCCGCGCTGAGCATGGGTGGTCTGGCGATGCTGAGCCAGCAGATGGATCAGCCCCAGGAGGCGCGCCGCCTGATTGCCGCCGCGCTCGGCCTGGCCGAGGGCGACCCGCTGCTGCTCTCCGAAATCAAGGAGTATGAAGCACGCGTGGCGGTGCGGCGCGGCGATCTGCTGACCCAGCAGCGCAGCTACGAGGAGGCTCTGGCGCTGGCTCGCGCGGCGGGTGCGGTGCGCCAGGCGGCAGGCGTGCTGATCAGCCTGACCGATCTGCATATGCACGCCGGTCGCCCGGCCGAAGCGCTGAAGCTGGCGCGCGAGGCCCTGCCGGTGGTGCAGCGCTTCAAGGACAGCAGCTCGGAGAGCACGCTGCGACACAATATGGGCGTGTCGCTGATACGGCTCAGGCAGCTCGATGCCGCACGCCGCGAGCTGGCCCGTTCACAGGCGCTGGAGGGTGACCGCATAGGCCCGGCCCGCCGGGCGGTGCGGCTGCGCGAGATCGGCGACGCCTGGGCGGCGGCCGGCGAAGCCCGCGAGGCCCTGCGGGTCTTCCACGAGGAGCGCGAACTCACTGCGGCCATCCATGCGCGCAACCAGGCTTCGCAGCTGGCCGAGCTGCGCCAGCGCTATGACAGCGAGGGCGAGCAGCGCGACCTGGAACTGCTGACCCGCGAGCGCAGTCTCAAGGACCAGCAGCTGGCCAACCGCGAGCTGGCGCGCAGTGTGGGCATCGCATTGGCGGTGCTGCTGAGCCTGTCCGTGGTGCTGGTCGTGCTGATGTTGCAGCGGGTGCGGCGTGCCAACCAGCGCCTCAAGGCCAAGCAGCAGCTGCTGCGCGCCCAGAGCGAGCGTGACCCGCTGACCGATCTGGCCAACCGGCGCCATTTCCTCGCTGTGATGGAGCGGCATGCCCAGGACTGTTTCGATGGCGCCCTGATGATGGTGGACATCGATCACTTCAAGCATGTCAACGACCGCCACGGCCATGCCGCCGGCGATACGGTGATCTGCGAGGTGGCAAGGCGCATCAGCGATGCGGTGCGCCAGGAGGACCTGGTGGTGCGCTGGGGCGGCGAGGAGTTCCTCGTGTATGCGCCCAAGGTGGGTGCCGAGCCGCTGCAGCAGCTGGCCGAGCGCGTGCTGCTGAGCGTGGGCCGCGAGCCGGTGCGCACCGAAGCCGGCGCGCTGCGCATCACCGTGTCGATAGGCTTTGCGCATTTCCCGCTGCCGCCCACCCGCCTGCCGCTGCACTGGGAACGGGCCGTCAACTGGGCCGATATGGCGCTCTACACCGCCAAGGCCCAGGGCCGCAACCGGGCGGTCGGCATCGCGACGGTGGATGCGGCCGATACCGAGGTGCTGACCCAGATCGAGGCCAACTTCGATGCCGCCTGCAATTCGCAGCGGGTCACGCTGAAGCACATCCTGGGACCGGGGTGAGGGGCGACGGCGGCTGCCGCACCCGTCTTACTCGGCCCGCCAGTCTCCGCTCTTGCCGCCCTGCTTGGCCAGCACCCGGATGTTCTCCATCACCATGCCGCGATCGGCGGCCTTGCACATATCGTAGATGGTCAGCAGGCCGATCTGCACCGCGGTCAGCGCCTCCATCTCGACGCCGGTGCGGCCGAAGGTCTCGACCTGCGCGCTGCAGATCACGGCCGAGCTGGCAGGCTCGATCTCGATCTCGAACTCCACCGCCACCCGGGTGATGGGCAGCGGGTGGCAGAGCGGGATCAGGTCGGCGCAGCGCTTGGCACCCTGGATGGCGGCGATGCGGGCGATGCCCAGCACATCGCCCTTCTTGGCCGTGCCGCTGCTGATCAGGGCCAGCGTGGCGGGCAGCATGCGGATGCGGCCGCTGGCGCGGGCGATGCGGTGGGTCTCGGCCTTGGCCGCCACATCGACCATATGGGCCTGTCCCTGGGCGTCGAAGTGGGTCAGAGGGGAAGTCATGCGCGGGCGGCAACAAAGCGGAAACCTTGGGTCTGCCATGATAGGGCCTGTTATGCCATGAGTTCCTGCGATGAATCGTGCTCCTCTACGCCTTTCGGCCCTCGTGCTGGCGCTGTGCCTCAGCGCTGCGCCGCAGGCCCAGGTCAATCTGCCCACGCTGGGCGATTCGGTGTCGGCCGAGGTCGACATCGGCGACGAGCGCAGCCTGGGCGACCAGATCATGCGCCAGATCCGGCTGGACCCCGACTATCTCGACGACCCGCTGCTGCTGGAGTATGTGCAGGGCATCTGGAACCCGCTGGTGGCCTCAGCCAAGACCCTGGGCCATATCGGCCCCGATACCGAACAGCGCTTTGCCTGGGATACTTTTCTGGTGCGCGACCGCAGCGTCAATGCCTTTGCGCTGCCGGGCGGCTTCGTCGGCGTGCATCTGGGCCTGATCGCGGTGACCACCGCGCGCGACGAGCTGGCCTCGGTGATGGGGCATGAGCTTTCGCACATCACCCAGCGTCATATTGCCCGTCGCCTGATCGGTGATTCGCGCAACAGCTTGCTCGCCACGGCTGGCATGGTGCTGGGCATGATCGCGGCCACCCGTGCCGGCAGCGCCGACATGGCCAATGCCGCCATCGTCGGCAGCCAGGCGGCGGCGGCGCAGGCCTCGCTGAATTTCTCGCGCGATATGGAGCGCGAGGCCGACCGGGTGGGTTTCCAGCTGCTGGAGCATGCCGGCTTCCAGGGTTCGGGCATGGCCGCGATGTTCGAGCGCATGGAGCAGGCCTACAGCCTGATGGATTCGGGCAACTATCCCTATCTGCGCTCCCACCCGCTGACCAGCGAACGCATCGGTGACGCGCGCGCTCGGCTGGGTGCGGCCGGATGGCAACGGCCACCCAGCCAGGCCGAGCACATCCTGATGGCGGCCCGCTCGCGGGTGCTGATGGATGCCCGGGCCGAGACCCTGGCCAAGCTGCAGGGCCTGGACGCCGGCGCGCGCAAGGGCCAGACCGGCGCCGACGGGCTGGAGCAGCTGGGCGCCTACTACACCAGCGCGCTGGCCTCGCTGCAGCTGCGCGACTTCGGCCGCGCCGAGCAGGCGCTGCGCCAGACCGAGCATCTGCTGGGTCTGATGGGACCGGAACATCGCTCGCAGCGCGCGCTGGCGCTGCTGCGCGCCGAGCTGGCGCTGGCCCGCGGCGCGGTGACCGACGGCGTCGCGGCGCTGGCGCCGCTGGCCGCCGACCACAGCCGGCCCCTGCTGATGATGCGCGCCCGGCTGGGCCTGGCCGCGCCCGCGGCCGAGGCGGCCCGTGTGGCCGCCGAGACGCTGCAAACTCATGTCAGCCTGCAGCCGCGCGATGCGGCAGCCTGGGCGCTGCTGGCCCAGCTGTGGGAGCGCCTGGGTCAGCCGCTGCGCTCGGTGCGCGCGCTGGGCGAGACGCGGGCCGCGGTGGGCGACCTCAATGGCGCGATCGACCGCCTGCGCTCGGGCCTCAATATGGCGCGGGCCCGCGGTGCCGATCAGATCGAGGCCGCGGTGATCGACGCCCGCCTGCGCAGCCTGCTTTATGAGCGCCGCCAGATGCTGGCCGAGATGTACCGCGGCCAGATCCCGCCCGACGCCGAGCTGCCGCGGCTGCAGGCGCAGCCCCTGTCGCCGCGCCTGGGGCGCTGAGCGCCCGCTCAGTGCATCGTCACGCCGCTGGCCTCGGCACAGATGGCCCAGATGCGGATCGCACGGTTGTCGCCGCCGTGGTTGCGCAGATTGCACTGATAGACCTGGGTCGAGTAGTCGGGCCGCGGGCCGGCATAGTTGACGTTGATCTCGTCCTGAGCACTGTTGTTGTCGCGGTGGCCGCAGCCGCCGCCGACCAGACGGGTATTTCCCGGGCAGACGGCCGAGTAGCCGGACCAGGTGTTCCCGGCCAGGGTGTGGGTGTGTGAAACATAGTGCAGATGCACGGGTCCGGCTGGCCCCTGCGGACCCTGTGGGCCGGCCGGGCCTTGGGCGCCGGTCAGGCCGCGCGGGCCGGTGGCCCCCGTTGCGCCGGTCGCACCGGTAGCCCCCGTGGCTCCGGGCAAGCCCTGCGGGCCGGGCGGGCCTTGAATGCCCTGGGGGCCTTGAGGCCCGGCGGGCCCCTGATCGGCCAGCGTCAGGTCCAGACGCGCCACATGGGCGGTCGCGGTGTTCTCCTTGCTGTCCAGAAAGACCACGGCGGCGGGGCTGTTCAGCGCGGGCTGCAGCAGCAGGCCCTGGTTGCTGGCCGGGTTGGCAATCCAGCCCTTGACCAGGGCGCTGACGTCCAGGCTGACGAACTGCTGGGCCTTGGCCACTGCAAAGCTCTGGCCGCTGCCTGCGCCGCCATGGGCGGGCGCATTGCCGTGGTTGAGCGTGGCCTCGTCCCAGGCGCTGTTCACCGCTATCAGCTCCAGCTGGCCCGGCGTGCCGACGCGGTTGACATAGAGCAGCAGATTGGCCTTGAGCAGCTTGCTGGCGCTGGTGCCGGCCGGCAGGCCGCCCAGATCGAAGCGCAGCAGGGCGCTGGCGCCTCCGCCGATATTGAGCGTGGGCAGGGCGCCGAAGTTCTGTGCCGGCAGAGCGCTGTTGACATGGGCATCGGCCGCCAGCGGTGCGTCCAGGGCCAGGGCCGGCAGGCTCAGGCCCAGCAGCACGGCGCCGCTGGCCAGGGCGCGGCGGCGTCGGGCGAGCAGCGCGACAGCACCCAAACCGGCCAGCAGCAAGGCCCCGCTGGCGGGCTCGGGCACCGCCTGGGCCTGCAGCGTGAAGGCCCAGTCAGCGCTGCGCTGGCTGCCATCCACATTGACGAAGCGCCGCGCCAGGCCCAGGTAGTTGAGGCCGGTGTAGTCGGGCTGGCCAGTCATCAGATAGCCGTCGGCCCAGCTGGGCCCCAGCGGGGTGTTGCCGTCCTGGGACAAGACCAGGCGGTACTGGCCGGCGGGCAGCTGCAGGTCCAGCGCCGCGTCCCAGCAGAAGCCGCTCACCGGGGCGCCACTCTGGCCGGGTGCGCAGCTCATGCTGCTGCCGCTGGCCAGGCTGAGCAGTTCGCCGCTGCCGGCGAACAGCGCCAGCACCGGCGCAAAGCCGCCGCTCAGCCAGGAGCTGGTGGCGATGCGCACATCGTCGCTGGCCAGCAGGCTGAACTGGGTGCTGAAGAGCTGGTCGTCGGCGGCGAAGCTGCCGCTGTAGTTGAGCGTGGCCGCTTGGGCCGGCAGGGCCAGGGCCGTGAGCAGGCCCAGCAGGGGCAGAAATGGACGTTGCATGCGGTTCTCCGTTGCGGGCGCGCCGCCATGGCGCGCGCCTCACTGGATCAAACGCTATTGCAAGCGCCGCAGCGCCACGGTGTTACAAATCAGTCGCCACGGTTGGCGAACAGGCGCTCGATCACCACATCGATCAGCATGCCGCACAGGCTGTAGATCAGCGAGCCGATCAGGGCGGCCCAGAAGCCGGTGACGGCCAGGCCCTCCAGCACCGAGGCGGCGGCCCAGAACATCAGCGCGTTGATGATGAAGAGGAACAGGCCCAGGGTCACGACGGTGACCGGCAAGGTCAGCAGCACCAGGATGGGCCGCAGCAAGGTGTTCAGCAGGCCCAGCACCAGGGCGGCGATCAGCGCCGAGCCGTAGCTGGTGACGACCACGCCGGGGTAAAGGGCGGCGACCAGCAGCAGGGCGCCGGCCAGCGCAAACCATCGCGTCAGTGTTTTCATGCGGCAAGCATACAAGCGGCCTGTGGACTTGCTCACGCCGGCCGCTGCGGAATTTCCCCAGGACTTGTCAGGACTTGCGCCTTGTGCACAATCGCGGCTTCCGAAAGGGGAGTAGCACGCAGCCGTAAGGCAGCGGCGGCCGTCCGTCAATACGTTGAGCGCTGTGAGAGCGCGCATCCGGGCACCGCAGGCGAGGTCTGACCTCGCATCCCGCAAGACCTTTCGGGCCGTGGCCGGTGTGGTTGCCGGTCTTCGTTCAACGATCTTGCGGGAATACCCATGACAAGCATTGCGCCCCTGTGGCTGTGGTTCTTCTTCGTCGCCTCGGTGCTGGCGGCTCTCTTCGTCGACTTCGTCGTGCTGCGCAAGCAGGGCGCCCATGAGGTGGGGGTCAAGGAAGCGCTCAACTGGTCCCTGGTCTGGGTGGGCCTGAGCCTGGCCTTCAACGCGCTGTTCTGGTGGGCGGTGAAGGACAGCAGCGGCGACGCGCAGCTCGCGACCACCAAATCGCTGGAGTTCCTGACCGGCTATCTGATCGAGAAATCGCTGGCGGTCGACAATATCTTCGTCTTCCTGATGATCTTCACCTACTTCTCGGTGCCGCCGGCCTACCAGAAGCGGGTGCTGATGTACGGCATCATCGGTGCCATCGTGCTGCGTACCGTGATGATCCTGGTCGGCAGCTGGCTGATTGCGCAGTTCCACTGGGTGCTCTATGTCTTCGGTGCCTTCCTGCTGATCACCGGCATCAAGATGTGGTGGGCGGCGGGCCAGGAACCCGATCTGGAGAGCAACCCGGCGCTGAAGCTGCTGCGCCGCGTGCTGCCGGTCAGCAAGGGCCTGGACGGCGAGCGCTTCTTCACCGTGGAGAACGGCAAGCGCATCGCCACGCCGCTGCTGCTGGTCATCGCGCTGGTGGGCATCACCGATGTGATCTTCGCGGTCGACTCGATCCCGGCGATCTTCGCGATCACCAGCGACCCCTTCATCGTGCTGACCTCCAATATCTTCGCCATCCTGGGCCTGCGTGCGATGTACTTCCTGCTGGCGGCCATGGCCACCAAGTTCCATCTGCTCAGCTATGGCCTGGCGGTGGTGCTGGCTTTCATCGGCACGAAGATGATGCTGATCGACGTGATCAAGATCCCGGTGCTGGTGTCGCTGGGCGTGGTCGTGGCCATCCTGGCCCTGACCATGGTGCTGAGCGTGCGCACCGCCCCCCGCATCACCCGTCGCGAGCCGTCCTGAGATTGTGACGTCGGCCAGCGCGCCGGCCTGGTGACTGAGCACCCGCCCGCTCGGCGGCGGCGTGCTTTGTTCCTTCGCGATCTCCCCCGTTTTTTCGCCCCTGCCGGCCCTGCCGCCAGGGGCGGTTTGTTGTCCGCCGGCTGCAATTGATTTAAAGCAAATAGGAATAGTTCGCATTAGTGTTACGATTGCGTTCCTGCTGTCAATCAAGCTCAAGCCGTGTCTAGCGCCACCCTCATCGCTGCCCCTCCTGCCGGTACCCGGCCCGCGCCGACCCGGCCCGGCGCAGGCGCATCGCCACTGGCGACGCCGGCATCGGTGTCGGTCCCGGCGGCCGCGTCGACCCGCGCTCCGTTGGCGGCGGCTGACGATCTGGGGCCGGCGGCGCGTCGCGCGCTGGCCGCCGCCGTGCTGGTGGCGCATCTGCTGGGCGCTTGGGCCCTGCTGCAGATCGGCGCGGTGCGCGAGGCAGTGCGCGATATCGCGCCCATCATGGTCAGCTTTGTGGCAGCCCCCGAGGCGCCGCAGCCGGTGCCGCCCCCGCCGCCGTCACCACAGCCCCCGAAGCCGCGCCCCAGCCCGGCGCCGGTGATCGCGGCGGCACCCGCGCCGGTGCCGGCTCCGACCCGCTTCGCCGTGCCTGCGCCCGATCCGGAGCCGCCCCGACCGGCCGAGCCGGTGCCGGTGGCGGCCCCGCCAGCGCCGCCAGCGCCACCGGCCCCACCCCAGCCGCCAGCGCCGCGAATGATCCCGCCCACCGCGGTGCGCTATCTGGCCGAGCCGCGGCTCAGCGTGCCCCTGCTGTCGCGACGCCTGGGCGAGCAGGGCATCGTGTATCTGCGCATCGTCGTCGACAAGGCGGGTCAGCTGAAGGAGGCCTCGATCCGCAAGTCCTCCGGCTTTGCGCGGTTGGACCAGCAGGCGCTGCAGGACATACGCAGCGCCCGCTTCGCGCCCTACACCGAGAAGGGCGAGGCGCTGGAGTGGGAGACCACCGCGCCACTGGCCTACGAACTGGATTGAACCGCAAGCAAGCAACAAGAGACCGCGATGGAAACGACCAATACCGCCATGGGCTTTGCCCACTTCATCAGCCAGACCGATGCGGTCGGCAAATTTCTCTTCGGCCTGCTGGTGCTGATGTCGGTGGCCTCCTGGGCCCTGATCGCGGCCAAGGGCCTGGCGCAGTGGCTGCGCAACAAGCGCAGCAGCAGCTTCCTGGACTTCTTCTGGAATGCCCGCTCGCTGGATGCGGTGCAGGCCGAGATCGCCACCCATGGCGCGCGTGACCCCTTCGCCCATCTGAGCGCCCATGCCCTGCATGCCCAGGCCCACCATGCCCGCCACGGCGCGGCGCGGCTGGCCGAGGCGGGCACAGCCAACGATTTCATCACCCGCACGATCAAGAAGGTGCTGGACGAGGAAACCACCCGCATGGAGTCGGGCCTGACCACGCTGGCCACCATCGGAGCGACCGCGCCCTTCGTCGGCCTGTTCGGCACCGTGTGGGGCGTCTATCACGCCCTGCTGGCCATAGGCATGAGCGGCGCCGGTACCCTGGACAAGGTGGCCGGTCCGGTGGGCGAGGCCCTGATCATGACTGGCATCGGCCTGGCCGTCGCGATTCCGGCGGTGATCGCCTACAACGCCTTCAACCGCAGCAACCGGGTGCTGTCGGCCCGGCTCGATGCCTTTGCCTACGAGCTGCACAGCTTCCTGACCCTGGGCGAGGCGCCCGGCGCCAGCAGCCAGGCCGCCAATGTGCGGCCGCTGAAGCCGGCCGCGGCCTGAGCGCAGGAGGACAAGCGATGGCCTTCGCCTCCTTCGACAACAAGCGCGCCGGCGCGCCGGTGGCCGAGATCAATATGGTGCCGCTGATCGACGTGATGCTGGTGCTGCTGGTGATCTTCATCGTCACCGCGCCGCTGTTGACCCATGCGGTCAAGCTGGACCTGCCCCAGGTCAGCTCGCAGGCGCTGGAAGCCCAGCCTGACAAGATCGAGTTCGCGATCGACGCGAGCGGCCAGCGCTTCTGGAACGGCGAGGCCGTGAGCCGCGCCGAGGCGCAGAGCCGCTTTGCCGCCGAGGGTCGGCGGCCGCTGCAGCCCGAGGTGCATCTGCGCGCCGACCAGGACGCTGCCTACCGCCATATCGCCGAGACCCTGGCCGATGCCTCCAAGGCCGGTCTCAGCAAGGTGGGCTTCGTCAGCCAGCCCGAGCCGGGCGCCGCGAACTAGACCCTGGGCTGCGCGTCCGTAGTCCGCTCCAGAGAAGCTTCCCGAAACCCCGCAGCCAAGCCATCGCCAGGCTGTACGGGCAGGACCCTGCCCGCACAAGCTAAGAAAGACCTGTTCATGTCACGCAAGACCAAGAAGCCCGCCGTCACCACTGCCCCGATAGCAGCTAGGCGGCCGGTTCAATCGCTGGGCGCGCTGGCCGCCGGCTTCGGCCTCGCATCGGCAGCCCTGGCCCAGACGCCGCCGGCCGCGCCGGTTCAGACCGAGCAGGCGTTGCCCGTGGTGCGCGCCAAGGCCAGCGCCGAGAAGAGCGGCAAGGAGGCCTATCAGGCCACCGAAACCCGTATCGGCAAGGGCCGCCAGGAGCTGCGCGATATTCCGCAATCGATCACCGTGGTGACCGAGAAGCTGATCGACGATCGCAATCTGGACACGATGAAGGAGGTGCTGAAGACCACCTCGGGCATCAGCTTCCTGGCGGCCGAGGGTGGCGAGGAAGACATCCGGCTGCGCGGCTTCCCGCTGCAGGCCACCGGCGATGTGTTCATCGACGGCATGCGCGATCCGGCCTTCTATGAGCGCGATACCTTCTTCTACGACAAGCTGGAGATGCTGCGCGGATCGGCGGCGCTGACCTTCGGCCGCGGCTCCACCGGCGGTGCGGTCAACCAGGTCAGCAAGCAGGCGCGCCTGCTCAATGAGAACCAGATCGACGTCACGCTGTCCAGCCATGGCGGTTTGCGCGCCGTCGGCGACTTCAACGTCAAGATGGGCGAGTCGTCCGCGCTGCGGGTCGGCACTATGTTCGACAGCGCCGAGAACGATGGGGCCGGCGCCAGCATCGACAAGCTGGGCCTGGCCGGCGTCTACCGTTGGGGCATCGGCGAGCGCGACGAGTTCGCGCTGGGCATCTACCACCTGGACAACAACAACGGCATGAACTACGG
Organism: Burkholderiaceae bacterium; assembly: GCA_041920215.1. GTDB lineage: Bacteria > Pseudomonadota > Gammaproteobacteria > Burkholderiales > Burkholderiaceae_C > JAYRSJ01. The sequence goes on from JAYRSJ010000009.1 coordinate 30,385, forward strand.
CATGCCCTTCATCCGTCCGACGCCCGCACCGGACTCGCCGGCCAGCAGCAGCACCCTGCTGCCGCTGGACCCGAGCGCCTACTACGGCATGGCCAGCGACAAGAACGAGGGCGGCGTGAGCAGCCTCAACGGCAGCCACACCCACCGCTTCGGCCGGGGCATGGAACTGGTCACCCGGCTGCGCGTGGCCGACTACACCCGCGACCAGCGCTCCGGCACGGTGCGCTTTGCCGGCGCGGCCCTGCAGCCGGACCGCACAGCGGTGAGCCTGGCCACCTTCGGTCCGAACACGGTGATCACGCGTGGCACGCACAACAAGATTCAGGACATGCAGACGGTGCACGCGCAGAGCGACTTCAGTGGCAAGTTCGACGCGCTGGGCCGGCGCCACCACCTGCTGGCCGGCGTGGACTTCGGCCAAGAAAAGAAGCAGGTCTTCGCCGCCCGCTCGGCCGCCCAGGGCGGGGTGAACCTCAGCAAGCCCACCACCACCGTCGGCACGCCCAACGATGGTGCCTGGATCGACGAGGACAGCCGCGTGCTGCGCGTCGCCAGCGAGTACACCTCGCGCGGTACCGGCGTCTATGTGCAGGACACCGTCGAGCTGAGCCCGCAATGGAAGCTGGTCGCGGGCCTGCGCTACGACCATCTGATCGGCGACTACGACACCTTCTCGATTCCGAACAACGCCGCCGGGCCAGAGACCAAGACCAGCTACCGCATGAAGGTTTCCGAGCTGAGCAAGCGCCTGGGCCTGCTGTTCCAGCCGAATGAGCGCATGTCTTTCCATGCCTCGGCGGCGACCTCGTTCAACACCTCGGGCGATGCCTATTCGCTGGGGGCCGGCAATGTCGATGTGCCGCCCGAGCAGGCGATCAATATCGAGCTGGGCGGCCGCATCGAATCGGCCGACGGCAATCTGAGCACGCGCTTTGCGATCTTCCGCTCGACCAAGCTGCACGAGCGCAATACCGATCCGCTGGTCAATCTGATCACGCTGTCGGGCAAGCGCCATGTGGCCGGTGCCGAGCTGGAGTTCGCCGGCCGCCTGACGCCACAGTGGGAGATCTTCGCCACCTATATGTGGATGCCGGTGGCCAGGATCGATGTCGGCGCACCCGGCGCCGAAGGTCAGGGCACGCGCCCCTCGCTGACGCCCCAGCACACCGGCTCGCTGTGGACCACCTATCAGCTCAGCCCGCGTATCCGCGTCGGCGGCGGCCTGACCGCCCGCAGCGCGCAGCAGCCGCTGCGCAACCCGGGCTTCTTCGTGCCCCGCTTCGTCATCGGCGACCTGATGGCCGAGTACCAGGCGATCCAGGACAAGCTGATCTTCAAGCTCAATATCAGCAATGTGGCCAACAAGCTCTATGCCGATTCGCTCTACCCGGCCCACTACATCCCGGGCGCAGGCCGCATCGTGGCGCTGACCGGCAGCTACAAGTTCTGATCGGAGTGCCGCGATGCTGATCCGCATTCCCGCCGTGCTTGATGCGCAGCAGCTCGCCCAGGCGCGCCGGCTGCTGGCCGAGGCGCCGTGGGAAAGCGGCGCCCGCACCGCCGGCCCCCAGGCGCTGCAGGTCAAGAGCAATGAGCAGGTCGTGCCATCCAGTGCGGCGGCACGCGCGCTGCAGGCGCTGGTGCTGGGGGCCATCGAGAGGCACCCGCTCTTCTTTTCGGCAGCCCTGCCCAAGCGGGTGCTGCCGCCTTTTTTCAACCGCTACAGCGGTGACTCGAATCACTATGGCGCCCATGTGGATCAGGCGATCCGCTACAGCGGCGCGCAGAGAGTGCGCACCGATCTGTCCTGCACGCTGTTCTTCGCCGAGCCCAGCGACTACGAGGGCGGCGAGCTGCTGATCCATGACACCTTCGGCCCGCAAAGCGTCAAGCTGGCGGCCGGCGATCTGGTGCTCTACCCGGGCACCAGCGTGCACGAGGTGCGGCCGGTGACGCGCGGCGCACGCCTGGCCAGCTTCTTCTGGATCGAGAGCATGGTGCGCAGCGACCAGCAGCGCCGCCTGCTCTACGAGATGGACATGAGCCTGATGCAGCTGCGTGAGGCCCATGGCGAGAGCGCGGCCACGGTGGCACTGACCGGCAGCTACCACAACCTGCTGCGCATGTGGGCCGACACATGAGCGGCGGCCCGGCGATCGAGCCGCTGCCGGCCGGCATCGTCAATCTGGCCGATTTCGAGGCCCATGGGCAGGCGCGGGTGGATGCGGCGGCCTGGGCCTATCTCAACGGTGGCGCGGCCGACGAGCTGACCCTGCGCGCCAACCGCAATGCCTGGGATGCGATCAAGCTCTGGCCGCGGGTGCTGCGCGATCTCGCCGGGGGCCACACGCGCAGCCAGCTGCTGGGCCGCGAGCTGGCCTGGCCGGTGCTGCTGGCGCCGGTGGCCTATCAGCGCCTGGCCCATGCCGATGGCGAGCTGGCCAGCGCCTATGCCGCCGCCGCCCAGCAGGCCGGCATGATCCTCAGCGCTCAGGCCTCGATGCCGATGGAGGCGGTCGCCGCGGCGCTGCGCAGTGAACCGGGCAGCGGGCCGCTCTGGTTCCAGCTCTACTGGCGCGATGACCGCGGCTTCATGCTGGCGCTGCTGCAGCGCATCGCCGCGGCCGGCTACGAGGCCCTGGTACTGACGGTGGATGCGCCGGTGCATGGCGCGCGCGACCGCGAGCGCCGGGCCGGCTTCCAGCTGCCGCCGCAGATTCGCGCGGTCAATCTGGGTGGCGTGAAGAAGCCGGTTGATCTGCAGCCCGGGCAGAGCCTGATGTTCGACGGTCTGCTGCCGCGGGCCGCCAGCTGGCGCGAGGTCGCCTGGCTGCGCGAGCACAGCCCGCTGCCGCTGCTGCTCAAGGGCCTGACCCGTCCCGACGACGCGGCGCAGGCGCAGGGCCTGGGGGTGGCTGGCCTGATCGTCTCCAACCATGGCGGGCGCACGCTCGATGCGCTGCCGCCCACAGCCCGGCTGCTGCCGCGTCTGCGCGCTGCGGTCGGACCCACGCTGCCGCTGCTGGTCGATGGCGGCATCAGGCGCGGCAGCGATGTGCTCAAGGCGCTGTGCCTGGGCGCCGATGCGGTGTTGCTGGGTCGCCCCTATATCCACGCCTTGGCGGCAGCCGGGGCGCATGGCGTCGCGCATGCGCTGCGTTTGCTGCGTGATGAACTGGAGATTGCAATGGCCCTGAGCGGCTGTCGCAGCCTCGCCGATGCGGGTCCGCAACTGCTGTGGAGCGATGAATGATGCTGAGCCGCGACAACTAGTGCGAGATTCCTTGCAATGAAGGGCTTGCCCGCCCCTATGAAGCCTTCTCAATGCAGGAGGCGCGCAGTACCATTGCCGTCGCAGGGTGCCAGAGAGAATCGAAGGCCAGACCTTCACCCGGACCCCGGCACATCAACACTACTTTTGATGGAGAGAATCGAAATGGCAACTGCGAAGAAGGCCGCGCCCGCAAAGGCACCTGCCAAGAAGGCGGCTCCGGCCAAGAAGGCTGCTCCGGCAGCGAAGAAGGCTGCTGCACCGGCCAAGAAGGCTGCAGCCCCTGCCAAGAAGGCGGCACCGGCCAAGAAGGCCGCGCCTGCGAAGACTGCTGCAAAGAAGGCCGCGCCGGCCAAGAAGGCCGCAGCTCCCGCAAAGAAGCGCACGCCCAATGCAGCCTTCATGAAGGCCCTGACCCCCAGCGCTGCGCTGGCGGCCATCGTCGGCTCGGCACCGCTGCCGCGCACCGATGTGACCAAGAAGGTCTGGGACTACATCAAGAAGAACAAGCTGCAGGACGAGGTGCAGAAGCGCATCATCATCGCCGACGCCAAGCTGAAGGAAATCTTCGGCAAGGCCAAGGCCGATATGTTCGAAATGACCAAGCTGATCAACAGCCACCTGAAGTGATGATCGGGCCGGTGCCCTGCCGCAGGGCAGTCGGCACCCGCTTGCGCACAAGCCCGGCCATGCCGGGCTTTTTTCATGGCTGCTGCAGGCGCAGCAGGGCCGCGCTCAGCTGCGGCACCTCGATGGGCTTGAGCCAGTAGTCGGCAAAGCCCGCCTTGGCCGCCGCAGTGCGCTGCGCGGCCTCGCCGTCGGCCGACAGTGCGATGCAGGGCAGCTCGGCCAGACGCGGATCGTCACGCAGGCGCCGATGCAGCTCCAGCCCCGACATATCCGGTAGGTTCATATCGATCAGCAGCAGATCGGGCCGCAGGCTCTGCAGCATCAGCAAGGCCTGACGCCCATCCTCGGCACATTCCAGCTGCCAGCCGGGCAAACGGCGGAACACCTCCTCCATCAGCACGATGTTGAGACGATCGTCTTCTATATAGAGCACCAGGGGCGCGGCGGCGAGGGACACGGGGCAGGCTGAGGACATGAAGCCTGTGGAGTGTAGGGGCAGCCTGATTGGGGGCAGACAAATGCCCGAGCTGTGACATATGTCGCGTTGTGCGCCCCCTGTGTCGAGGGGGGCGGGCTCGGTGCAAACCCAGGGGGGCTGCTTACACTTCCTCACATCGAGACCCGGCAGGCCAGTCGGCAGAGCCGGAGCAGTCGTTGAGGGAACCATGTCCATACTCGCCACCATCGCGCTGGCCGCGTCCAGCGCCAGCCTGCCCGCCTGTTCCTGGGACAGACCGGGTGTGAACCCCTTCATGGGCGATGTGGTGGCGGCGGTGGACCGCTACAAGGACATTCCCGCTGCGGTGCGCAGCAAGCTGAAGACGCGCATGCAGGCACGCAGCTACGACGAGATCGTCAGCATCAGCCGCGACGCGATCAAGGGCGAGGCGACTTACGGTGCCGAGATCCGTGATATGCACTTCGGCGCCGGCAGCGTCTGCCGCACGGTGACGCGCAGCAAGTGGACAGCCCAGTCCATGGAACGCGGCCTGGTCTATTGCGAGGACGGCCATTGCATTCTGGTGCCCACGGTCTGCCGCAATGTCAGCCGCATCACCCGTACCGCGCCCAAGCCGCAGGTGGCGCCGGCCGCCAGCCGCAACCTGGCGGCGGCCAGCGGTGAGGCTGAGCCGGAACTGATCTTCGAGCCGCCGGGCGCGGGCGCACCCGCGGAGGCCGCGGCGCCCGCCGCGCCGGGCAGCTTCGCCGCGCTGTCGGTGCCCGCGGCCACCCCCACGGCCGTGCCGGTCGGCAGCAGCAATCTGGGCGGGGGCGCGCCGGCGCCCATGCCTGGCGTGGGCACGCCCTCCTTGCCTCCTGGCACGCTGGAGCCTCAGGAGCTGACCCCGTTGCCGGCGCCGCTGCCGGCCGTGCCCGAGCCCCACAGCTGGGCCCTGCTGCTGGCCGGCCTGGCCGCGGTGACGGCGATCGCTAGGCGGCGGCGCCGCGCGGGCTGAGCAGGGGGCGCAGGTAGCGACCGGTATGGCTGCCCTCGTGGGCGGCCAACTGCTCAGGTGTGCCCGCCAGCAACAACTGACCCCCTCCCGAGCCGCCTTCTGGGCCCATATCGATCAGCCAGTCGGCCGTCTTGATCACATCGAGGTTGTGCTCGATCACGACGATGGTGTTGCCGGCGTCGCGCAGCTGGTGCAGCACCTTCATCAGCAGGGCGATGTCGGCGAAGTGCAGGCCGGTCGTGGGCTCATCGAGGATGTAGAGGGTGCGGCCGGTATCGCGCTTGCTGAGCTCCAGCGCCAGCTTGACACGCTGCGCCTCGCCACCCGACAAGGTGGTGGCGCTCTGGCCCAGCTTCACATAGCCCAGGCCGACGTCCAGCAGGGTCTGCAGCTTGCGCGACAGCGTCGGCACGGCGCTGAAGAAGCCGTGGGCGTCTTCCACCGTCATTGCCAGCACCTCGGTGATGTTCTTGCCCTTGTAGAGCACCTCCAGCGTCTCGCGGTTGTAGCGCTTGCCGTGGCAGACATCGCAGGGCACGTACACATCCGGCAGGAAGTGCATCTCCACCTTCAGCACGCCGTCGCCCTGGCAGGCCTCGCAGCGGCCGCCGGCCACATTGAAGCTGAAGCGACCGGGACCGTAGCCGCGCTCGCGGGCGGTGTTCATCTCGGCGAAAAGTTCGCGTATCGGGGTGAACAGGCCGGTATAGGTGGCCGGGTTGGAGCGCGGCGTGCGGCCTATCGGCGACTGATCCACATTGATGACCTTGTCGAAGGCTTCCAGGCCCTCGATCTCGTCATGCGGGGCCGGGTCCTGATGGCTCTGGTAGAGCTTCTTGGCCACCGCCGCATACAGGGTGTCGTTGACCAGGGTGCTCTTGCCCGAGCCGGAGACGCCTGTGACACAGGTGAACAGACCCACCGGTATCTCCACCGTCACGCCCTTCAGATTGTTGCCACGCGCATTGACGATGCGCAGCTGCTGCGGCTCTTGGCTATCTGCCAGGCTGTGGCGCCTGGCCGGCACCGCGATGCTGGCGGCGCCGCTGAGGTAGCGGCCGGTCAGCGACTCCGGGTTGGCCGCCACCTGCGCGGGGGTGCCCTGGGCGATGATGCGGCCGCCGTGCACGCCGGCACCGGGACCCAGGTCCAGCACATAGTCGGCGGCGCGTATCGCGTCCTCGTCATGCTCGACCACCAGCACCGAGTTGCCCAGATCGCGCAGCCGCCGCAGTGTGGCGATCAGGCGGTCGTTGTCGCGCTGGTGCAGGCCTATGCTGGGCTCGTCCAGCACATACATCACGCCGGTCAGCCCCGAGCCTATTTGCGAGGCCAGGCGGATGCGCTGGGCCTCGCCGCCCGACAGCGTGTCGGCGCTGCGATCCAGGCTCAGATAGTTCAGCCCCACATCGTTGAGAAAGCGCAGGCGCGAGGCGATCTCGCGCACTACTTTGTCGCCAATCTCGGCCTTGGCGCCCTTGAGCTTCAGGCCCTCGAAATAGTGCAGGCAGTCGCGCAGCGTCGCGTGCTCGACCTCGTAGATGGGCATGCCCTTGAAGCCGGGGGGCGCATCGGCCGGCTGCAGCACCACATGGCGGGCTTCGCGGCGCAGGCGGGAGCCCTCGCAGTGCGGGCAGGGCTTGGCGGCCTGGTAACGCGCCAGGTCCTCGCGCACCGCGCTGGAGTCGGTCTCCTTGAAGCGGCGCTGCAGATTCGGCAGGATGCCCTCGAAGGCATGCGAGCGCTTCACGCTGCGCTTCTTGCCATTGGCACCTTCCGCCTCGTAGACAAAGGCGATCTCGTCGCTGCCCGATCCGTGCAGCAGCACCTGGCGGGCCTGTGCCGGCAGCTCTTCGAAGGGCAGCTCGATGTCGAAGCCGTAATGCCGGGCCACCGACTCCAGCATCGAGAAGGTGTAGGCATTGCGCCGGTCCCAGCCCTTGACCGCGCCGCTGGCCAGCGACAGGGTCGGAAAAGCCACCACCCGCTCCGGATCGAAGACCGTCACCTGGCCCAGGCCCTCGCAGGCCGGGCAGGCGCCCACCGGCGAGTTGAAGGAGAACAGGCGGGGCTCCAGCTCGGGCAGCGAGTAGCTGCAGATCGGGCAGGCGAACTTGCTGGAGAAGACGGTCTCCGCGCCGCTGTCCATGTCCAGTACCAGGGCCCGACCCTCGGCCAGGCGCAGCGCTGCCTCGAAGCTTTCGGCCAGGCGCTGGCGCAGGCTGTTAGCGGCGTCGGCCCGTATCTTGATGCGGTCCACCACCACATCGATATCGTGCTTCTCGCTTTTCTTCAGGGTCGGCAGATCGGGCGCCTCCACCGTGGCGCCGTCGACGCGGAAGCGCACATAACCCTGGGCCTGCAGGGCCTCGAACTGGTCGGCGAACTCGCCCTTGCGGTCGCGCACCACCGGCGCCAGGATCAGTAGCTTGCTGTCCTCGGGCAGGCCCAGCACCGCATCGACCATCTGGCTGACGCTCTGCGCCTCCAGCGGCAGGTGGTGGTCGGGGCAGAACGGCGTGCCGGCACGGGCATAGAGCAGGCGCAGATAGTCGTGGATCTCGGTGACCGTGCCAACGGTGGAGCGCGGGTTGTGGCTGGTGGCCTTCTGCTCGATCGAGATCGCCGGCGACAGGCCCTCGATCACATCGACATCGGGCTTGTCCATCAGCTGCAGGAACTGCCGCGCATAGGCCGACAGACTCTCCACATAGCGGCGCTGCCCCTCGGCATAGAGGGTGTCGAAGGCCAGGCTGGACTTGCCCGAGCCGGACAGCCCGGTGATTACCACCAGCTGATTGCGTGGCAGGTCCACATCGATGTTCTTCAGATTGTGGGTGCGGGCGCCGCGGACGCGGATCATCGGCGCCTCGGCAGCCGCGGTGCGGGAGATGGCGGGATCGGCGGGAATGGACTCGGGCATGAGAGGGCGGCGCAAATACATCAAAGCAACCCGCCATCATAGGCCGCGGGGCTACGCCGGCGCCAGCGCTGCTGACAGCGCCTGTCAGCAAGACCGGGCCGCCGGCATGCGGCGGTATGCCACGGCATGCCGCTTTGGCGGATACTCGTGACACCATGAAGACCCGAACCCTGATCGCCCTTCTCGGCCTGACCCTGCTGGCAACCCTGCTGCTGGGCAGTGCTGGTTTCGAGGGCATGCCGGCGCTGGCCGAGACCGATGCCGGCGGCAGCGCGGCGGCGATACCCAGTCTGCACGGGCTGCTGCGCAATGTCTTCGGCCTGGCGTCCTGAGTCTGGCTGATTGCGGCACCAGAGCCGCCGCGGCGGCGGGGTGCTTCCCAGCTGACGCGCACCGGCACACAATCGCCGCACAGGGTCAGAGCTTGCGTGCCGTCCTCGGCCGCGCCCATGTCCCCCAGGGAGCGACGCCATGGACCGCTTGCACAGTCAGCGGCTGGAGCAGGCCTTGCAAGCCGCGCGGGCCGACTATCTCGAACTGGCCGAGAGCCTGCCCGGCGTGGTCTTCCGCTACCTGTTGCGCCCGGACGGGCAGGACGCCATCCTGGAGATGAGCAACCGCAGCCCCGAGCTGCTGGAGCTGGAACCGGCCCTGATCGAGCGCGACGCCGGCCTCGTCTGGGCCCTGGTGGACCCGGACGACCGGGCCGCGCTGCGTGCCTCCATCCTGCGCTCGGCGCAGACCCTGCAGGCCTGGCAGCATGAGTTCCGCATCACCACGCCCTCGGGCCGCCGGCGCTGGCTGCAGGGGGCGGGGCGGCCGCAGCGCCAGCCCGATGGCGCGGTGCTGTGGCACAACCTGCTGCTCGATGTCAGCGAAGCTCGCCAGGCCGAGGCGGCGCTGCGCGACAGCGACCGGCGCTTTCGTGATCTGCTCGATGGCCTGGAACGTATCTCGGTACAGGGCTATGACGCGCAGCTTCGGGTCATCTACTGGAACAGTGCCAGCGAGCAGCTGTATGGCTGGAGCCGCGCCGAGGCCCTGGGCCGCAGGCTCGAGGATCTGATCATTCCGGCGGCGATGCGCGAGCTGGTGATCGCAGCCACCCGCGAATGGCTGGATTCGGGCGTCGTCTCCACGCCCGCCGAGCAGCTGGTGCTGCAGCACAAGAACGGCAGCGCTGTCCATGTCTTCTCCAGCCACACGATGCAGCGCAACAGCCGCGGCGAGGCCGAGCTCTATTGCGTGGACATCGATCTGGCTGCGCATAGGGAGGCCGAGACCCAGCGCCTGCGCTTGGAGGAGCGCCTGCGCGAGGCCCAGAAGCTGGAGGCGGTGGGCCAACTGGCCGGCGGCATTGCGCACGATTTCAACAATGTGCTGGGCGCCATCCTGGCCAATGTCTCGCTGGCCCAGGATCAGCTGCCGGTCTCCCATCCGGCCATGCCCCATCTGGGCCTGATACGCATAGGGGGCGAGCGGGCCCGCAGCCTGGTCCAGCAGATCCTGGCCTTCAGCCGTCGCCAGGCGCAGAGCCTGCAGCTGCTGAGCCTGCAGCCCCTGGTGCACGAGACCCTGGCCTTGCTGCGTACCGGCATGCCGGCGGGCGTGCGGCTGAGGCTCAGCCTGGCCGAGCAGCCGGTCCATGTGCGCGGCGATGCCACCCAGCTGCAGCAGGTGCTGATGAATCTGTGCACCAATGCCTGGCATGCGCTGCAGGGCGAGGCCGGCGAGGTCGAGATCGGCGTTGCGGCGCTGCCCGAGGGGCTGGCCCATCTGTGGGTGCGCGACAGCGGCAGCGGCATTGACGAGGCCACCCGGCTCCATCTGTTCGAGCCCTTCTTCACCACCAAACCCCAGGGCCAGGGCACTGGGCTGGGCCTGCCGGTGGCCCATGGCATCGTGCTGGCTCACGAAGGCCGCATCGAGGTCGAGAGCCAGCCGGGGCGGGGCAGCTGCTTCCACGTCTATTTGCCGCTGCTGGCTGCGGGCGCCAGCCAGCCGCCGGCCGTTGCGGCCGCCGCGTGCGCCGCACCGGACGGGCAGGGGCGGCATATCGTCTATGTGGACGACGACGAGGTGATGCGGCTGACCGTGCAGAGCCTGCTGCTCAAGGCTGGCTACCGCGTCAGCCTGTGTGCCGAGCCCGACGAGGTGCTGTCCCTGCTAGCCGCGGGGGGCGTCGATCTGGTGCTGAGCGATTACAACATGCCGCAGGGCGATGGCCTGGCGCTGGCTGCCGAGCTGCGCCGGCGCCACCCGCAGCTGCCGGTGCTGCTCAGCTCGGGCCATGTGACCGAGGCCCTGCAGCTGGCGGCGCGGCAGGGGCTGATTCAGGGCCTGCTGCACAAGGAAAAGACGCTGGAAGAGCTGACACCGCTGCTGCAGAGGCTGCTGGGCACCAGACCGGCCGCCGCCGCCTGACATCCGTCGCCGCTGCGGGCAACTCATCGCGCCACGCCTGCAGTTCGTCCCAAGCCCATGGCCCGGTCGGGGCGCGGCTCAGATACTGACTCCATCGACACACACAACGGTGTTTCGAAACCCAAACCCAGGAGTCCTTCATCATGTTCAAGCGCATCCACCTTCAAGCCCTCGCCCTCTTCGCCCTGGCCGCCACCGGCGCAGCCCAGGCACAGATGGTGCATGTGTTGCCCCGCGTCACCATCGTCGGCAAGGCCGCCCCCGCCGCCGTCCAGGTGGCCCAGCTGCCGCGCGTCGTGATCGAGGGCAAGTCGGTACAGAGCCGCAATATCGCTCAGTTGCCGCCGGTGCTGGTCGAAGGCCGCAGCCTGGCGCATCTGCGTCTGGCCACCACCCAGCCGCTGGCCGCCAAGCGCATCTGAGGCATGGATTGCCGATCGGACTCTTATGCCCCAGCCCCTGTTGCCATCCCCGCCGGCCTTGATCTTGCCGTTGGCGAGCCCAGCCACAGTCGCAGCGTTGCGCTGTGACTCTGCCTGGGCTTGCCAGCGTCGATCGCGCCAGACCGCAGTTCGCGGCGGCCGAGCCGCAGTTGATCGCCCGCCTCTGGCCGCCAGCCAGCGCCCGCTGCAGACTGCCCAGCATCCAAGCCAGCCTCTCCAAAGCCGATGAACCGCAGCCTTCCCAGCCTTGTGCTCGCCCTTGTGGCCGTTGCCGGCGCCGCGCTGCTGGGTCTCGGACTGGCCGAGCTGACCGCGCCGCCGGCCCAGGTGTCGCGGGCCGAGTTCCACTCCAAGGCCCCGGCTGCCGAACCCGCCAAGGCCGTCGAACAGCGCCAGCTGCACGGCCACAGCCGGTCCAGGCCCGCGCGCACCGCCGGCCTGGGCTGAACTTCGCACAGCCCTGCGGCGCACCTCGAGCGGGCGCCTGAAGCGCTGGCTATCATGGGCCGCAATGCGGCCATCAAGCAGGCCGCTGGGTGCGGTCGACGCGGTCTTGGTTCAAGCGCTTGTGCCTGCTGTCTCTGCTGGCTGTGCTGCCCCTGCTGGGTTTGCCCCAGCCGGGATCGGCGGCCGCCTTGCGGGTGCTGGTGGACACCAGCACGGAGATGCCGCTGGCTGGTCTGGACAGCCGCGGTCGCCTGGTGGCGGGCCTGCATCTGGAACTGGGGCGGCTGCTGGCCCAACGCCTGCAGCGCGAACCCGAGTTTCTGCTGCTGCCGCGCAAGCGCCTTGTGGTGGCGCTGCAGGCGGGCCAGGCTGACCTGATCTGTCTCTATATGCCGGAATGGCTGGGCGGCGAGCTGGACTGGAGCCAGCCCGTCCTTACTACCCAAGAGCTGATCGTCACCCGCAGCGATGCGCCGCGACCGCCCGATATGGCCGCGTTGGCCGGGCAGGCGATAGGTACCGTGCATGGCTTCGTCTATCCCGAGCTGGAACGCCTGCTGGGCAGCGGCTTTGTGCGCGAGGACGCGCCCGACGCCGCGGCGGCCCTGCGCAAGCTGGCGCTGGGGCGCAGCCGGCATGCGGTGGTCAATGAGCTGCTGCTGCGCCATCTGCACCGCAGCGGCCAGCTGGCGCCGGGGCTGCTGCATCCGCCACTGACCATGGCCAGCTATCCGACGCGCTGCGGCCTGTCGCGCCGCAGCGGCCTGTCGCTGGCGGCGCTGGACCGGGCCATCGCCGGCCTGCAGGCCGATGGCAGTCTGGCCCGGCTGCTGGCGCGCTACCAGCGCGAGCGCTGAGCGGCGCCGCGCTGGCGCCTTCCTCTCATCGGCGCCGCCGGCAGTTCATGCGGCCGTGCCAGCGATTCGTCGCCTGCCGCTGTGATGCTGCGGCCCGCCTCGGCAAACTGTCTTCATTCCATCAGCAACAAGCGCCGTAGAGCCCAGGAGAAGCCATGAGCCGCATCGTCAACAAAAGCCTGATCGCCACCCTGGTCGCACTGGTCGGCGCCACCGCGCTGACGCTGCTGGAGGGCCAGGCCCTGGCCGACGCGGCTACCGCCAGCCCCGCGATCGTCAAGCTGGAGCGCGTGGTGGTGGTGGGCCGCAGCCTGGGCAGCCGTGCGGATGCCAAGCAGGCGCCGGTCGCGCAGCTGCCGCGGGTGGTGGTGTATGGCCGGCGCAGCGATGCCGCTCCCCTGCAACTGGCCAGCCTCGGCTGCGAACGCCTGAGCGGCGCGCTCTGCTGATCACCCCCCAAGAGTCCCCCGTCCTGAACCGGACTTGACGCCTGCTGGCCTTGTGCCGGCAGGCGTTTTTTTTGGCTCCGGTGTGCTGCCTACGCCCTGCCTGCGAGGCTCGTCGCTCTTGGGTTAGCAGTTTTGCCATCGGCGCTGCGGGCCGTTTCATCCGTCCCGCTGGCAGCTCATGCGCCCCAGCCGTTGCTTCATCGCGCGGGCCTGGAGAAGCCCGCTGCCGCCGACGAAACTGAACTCACTGACCGCCCCAACCACCCGCCCCAAGGAGTCCAGCATGAACCACAGCACCAGCTACAAGGCCTTCACCTTCGGCGTGATCTCGACCCTGGCCCTGAGCCTGGCCTTCAGCAGCGCGACCGGCCAGGCCGCTGCCCCGGCAGCCGCGGGCCCGATCGTCAAGCTGGAGCGGGTGACCGTGGTGGGTCAGCGTCATGTCGATGGCATGCCCGTCGCCCGCCTGCCCCGGGTCGTGATCGAGGGGCAGAGCCAGGCGACGGCCCGGCGCCTGGCCCAGGCCAGGAGCCAGTGCGAGGGCAGCGCCCTGTGCTGAGCCGCGCCCCAGGGGGGGCTGGATCAGTACCTGTTGCAGGCAAACAAGCCCGGCGATGCCGGGCTTGTTTCATTTGTGGCGCGCGCTGTCAGAGCCTGTCCAGCACCCGCAGCAACTCCTCGCCATAGGCCTCCAGCTTCTTGGCGCCCACCCCGCTGATGCCGGCCAGCTCGTCCAGCGACTGCGGCTGCAGGCGTGCCATCTCGGCCAGCGTGATGTTCTGGAAGATCACATAGGCCGGCAGCCCGTGTTCCTTGGCGACCTCGGCGCGCCAGGCCTTCAGCGCCTCGAAGCGCGCTTGCGCCTGGCCATCCAGATCCAGGCCGGCCTCGCTGCGGGCGCTCTTGCCACGGCCCGTACCGCGGCTGCCGCCGGTCTTGCGGGCGGGCGCGCCGGTCGAGACCCGCAGCAGAATCTGCTGCTCACCCTTGAGCACCGCGCGTGCGCTGTCGGCCAGCGCCAGCGTGCTGTACTCGCCCTCGGTGAACACATGGCCCAGCGCGATCAGCTGGCGCAGCACCGCGCGCCACTGCTGCTCCGACAGATCCGCGCCTATGGCCCAGGTCGACAGGCTCTGGTGGCCGTACTGCTGCACCTTGTCGGTGGCCTTGCCGCGCAGCACATCGATCAGATGGCCAGCGCCGAAGCGCTGGCCACCGTTCTGGTGGAAGCGGTAGATGCAGGACAGCAGCTTGCGCGCCGCATCGGTGCCGTCCCAGGTCGCCGGCGGCGCGATGCAGTTGTCGCAGTTGCCGCAGGGCTGGCTGGCCTCGCCGAAATAGCCCAGCAGGCGCACGCGCCGGCAGTCGGTGGCTTCGGCCAGCGCCAACAGCGCGTCGAGCTTGCCGCGCTGGCCCTTCTTGAACTCCTCCTCGGCCGGACTGTCGTCGATCATGCGGCGCTGGTTCACCACATCGGCCAGGCCATAGGCCATCCAGGCATCGGCCGGCGCGCCGTCGCGGCCGGCGCGGCCGGTCTCCTGGTAGTAGCCCTCGATGTTCTTCGGCAGGTCCAGATGGGCGACGAAGCGCACGTCCGGCTTGTCTATGCCCATGCCGAAGGCGATGGTGGCCACCATCACGATGCCGTCCTCGCGCAGGAAGCGGTCCTGGTGGCGCTGGCGCAGCGCGGCGTCCAGGCCGGCGTGGTAGGGCAGGGCGTTGAGGCCCTCGGCCGCCAGCCAGGCGGCCGTCTCCTCGACCTTCTTGCGGCTCTGGCAGTAGACGACGCCCGCCTCGTCCTCATGCTCGTCGCGGATGAAGCGCAAGAGCTGCTCGCGCGGCTTGGCATCCTTCTCGACGATGGTGTAGCGAATGTTCGGCCGGTCGAAGCTGCTGATGAAGACCCGGGCCGCCTCCAGCTGCAGGCGCGCGATGATGTCGGCGCGGGTCAGATCGTCGGCGGTGGCGGTCAGCGCGATGCGCGGCACCTCGGCATAGCGCTCGTGCAGCAGCGACAGCGCCAGGTACTCGCTGCGGAAATCATGGCCCCACTGGCTGACGCAATGGGCCTCGTCGATCGCGAACAGGCTCAGCAGGCCGCGCTCGTAGAGCGAGTCCAGCTGGGCCAGAAAGCGTGGATGGGTTATGCGCTCGGGCGCGGCATAGAGCATCACCAGGCGGCCGCTCATCAGCTCGCGCTCGACCTGCTGGGCCTGCTCGCTGCTGAGGGTGGAGTTCAGAAAGGCGGCATGCACGCCGGCCTCTTCCAGCGCCCCCACCTGGTCGTGCATCAGCGCGATCAGCGGGCTCACCACCACGGTGACGCCCTGGCCGCTGCGATGGCGGGCGATGGCCGGTATTTGGTAGCACAGGCTTTTACCCCCGCCGGTGGGCATCAGCACCAGCGCATCGCCGCCGGCCGTCACATGCTCGACGATGGGGGCCTGGGCACCGCGAAACGCGCTGTAGCCGAAGACTTGCTGCAGGATGGCCTGGGGGGCCGAAGGATGGGCGGACTGGGTCATGGAGCCCGCCATTGTCGAGGAGATCGGCGGCGGCGGCGAATCCGCCCTCGCCGCGCCGGCTCAGCGTTTCTCGCCCAGGGCCTTGACGGTGCTCATGCTCGACGAGCTGATGCGCACCTCGGGGCTGCCCCAGTACTCGACCTCGCCGATGCCGGAGACCTTGACCTCCAGCGCATCGCTGACCCACAGCCGCGCGCTGCCGATGCCGCTGATGCCGACCGCGGCGGTGTTGCTGCGCAGCTGCTCGGCGTCCAGCCGGCCCTTGCCCGAGACGATCAGGCGCATCGCCGAGACCCGGCCGCGCAGCTGGCCCTCACCGGCGCCGGAGATGATGAAGCTCAGCTGGCGCGCCTGCAGGTCGTCGAAGCGCGCCTGGCCGGCGCCGGAGATATTGACCTGCAGCGCCGCCAGCCGCACCGGCCCCGGCGCATGCACATCGCTGGCGCCCGAGAGCACCAGCTGCTGCAGCTCGCGCATCATCACCTCGACCTGCAGGCGCTGCGAGTTCCAGAACTTCCAGCCGCCGGCCGGACGTATCAGCAGGCGGCCGCCGGCCTGCTCCAGCTGCACGCTGCGCTGCACGTCCTCGTCGCCGTGGATGAAGACCTCGTTGCGCTCGCCCTGCACCAGGCGCAGCTGCGCGCTGCCGGCCAGCTCCAGGCGCTGCAGCTGTTCCAGCGCATAGAGCCGGCCCTCGCGCTCGGCCTGGGCCTGGGCGCTGGCCAGCGGCAGCAGCGCCATCAGCAGCAAGCAGGCCCTCATATCGACTGCTCCCGCAGCTTCTTCGAGACCTCGCGGCTGGCGGTAAAGCGGCTGCCGTCCTGCATCTGCACCACCAGCTGCGAGTTCTCGTCCGGCGTCATCGAATCGACGAAGTCCAGGTTGACGATGCAGCTGCGCTGCAGGCGCAGAAAGCGCTCGGCATCCAGGCGCTGCTCGAAGGCGGTGATCGGCAGGCGCACCAGATAGCTGCGGCCGCGGCTGTGGATCGCGGTGTACTTGGTGTCGGAGCGCAGGTACTCGATCGCCTCCACCTGCAGCGGAAAGATCTTGCCCTGGTCGCGCACCAGCACCCGGCGCAGCGGCTCGCTGTCGGCGCCCGGCGCCTGCTGCAGCGCGTCGAGCGCCGCGCCGGCCTGGCCCTGGCCCAGGCTCTGCAGCGCATGCTCCACCGCGTCGACAAAGCGCTCGCGGGCAAAGGGCTTGAGCAGATAGTCCAGCGCATGCAGCTCGAAGGCGGTCAGCGCATGCTCGTCATAGGCGGTGGTGAAGATCACCGCCGGCCGGTAGTCGCCGGGCGCATCGGCGCCCGATTCGGCCAGCGCCCGCAGCACCTGCAGGCCGCTCATGCCGGGCATCTGTATGTCCATCAGCACCAGATCGGGCCGCTGTGCGCGTATCTGCGCCAGCGCGCTGACGCCGTCGTGGCAGACGGCCAGCAGCTGCAGCTGGGGCAGCTCGCCCACCCAGTTGGCCAGGGCCTCGGCGGCCAGCGGCTCGTCCTCGGCGATCAGGCAGCTGTAGGTCTTGCCGTTGTTGTCCATCGTCATCATCGTCGTCGTCAGCTGGTTTGCGGTATCCACAGGTCGACCCGGAAGCCCGCGCCCGGCGCGGTGTGCAGGCGCAGCCGGGCCTGGCCCTCGTAATCCAGCGCGAAGCGGCGCTGCAGCGCGGCCAGGCCGATGCCGCGGCGCTGGCCGGCAGCGCCTTCGGCGGGCTGCAGGCGCTGCGGGTCGCAGCCCGGCCCGTCGTCCTCTATGCACAGCTCCAGCCCGGCATTGAGCGGGTTGCGGCGGCTGCGTATCGCGATGCGGGCGCCCTCGGTGCGCGGCGCCACGCCGTGCAGCACGCTGTTCTCGACCAGGGGCTGCAGCGACAGCGGCGGTATCTCGTCCTGCAGCGTCCCGGGGTCGAGCTCCCATTCGATGCGCAGCCGCGATCCCAGGCGCAGCGCCTCCAGGGCCAGGTAGTCGCGCACGAAGTCCAGCTCCTCGGCCAGCGTCACCCGGTCCTCGGTCTCGCGCTTGCTGGCCAGCACATAGCGCAGCATGGCCGCGAAGCGCAGCAGCGCCCCCTCGGCCGCCAGCGCATCCTTGCGGGTCAGCGCGATCAGCGAGTTCAGCGTGTTGAACAGGAAGTGCGGATTGAGCTTGCCGCTGATCGCCGCCAGCTCGGCCCGCGCCAGCGCGGATTCGGCCTGGGCCGCGGCCAGCGCGGCGGCGCGGGCACGGCGCGCGTTCAGCACTGCGGCAAAGCCGGTGGCCACCGCGGCATAGGCCAGCACGCCCCACAGGCCGCGCCAGGCCATCGTCTGCGACAGCACCGCGCCGGCATGCTCCAGGCCGTAGAGAGCCTGGGCCAGCAGGAACTCGGCCACCTGCCAGAGCGCGCCGAACAGCAGGGCCGCCAGCGCATGCAGGGCCAGCTGGCCGGCCAGCGGCAGGCGCCAGCGCTGCAGGGCCTGCACCCAGCGGTAGACGCCGATGCCCAGCAGCATCGGCGGCCAGAGACTGAAGCTGGCCTGGTAGACCGCGGTCCAGAACTGCCACCAGCCCTGCTGCAACTCGGTGCCGGCCAGCACGAACAGCGCCCAGGCCAGCAGCCAGGCGCCGGCATAGCCCAGCCACAGCCGGCGCTCGCTGCCGGCGCGCGGGGGCTGGGGAGGGGGGCTGACCGTGGGGCTGGACATGGGCGCATCTTAGGCAAGCCCGGCGAGCGCTCGGGCGCCGGGGTGACCAAGTGCGGGACGGTGCGGCCGATCTGCGGTTCGGGGGCTTGGGGCGGCGGGCTCAGCCGGCCGGCCGCTCAGGCCTCGTAGCGGTAGCCGGCACCGTAGACCGCCCGGATGCGTTCGCTGCCGGCGCCGGCCTGCTCCAGCTTGCGGCGCAGGTTCTTGATATGGCTGTCCACCGCCCGCTCGGTGACCTGGCGGCTGTCCTCATGCACCAGCTCCAGCAGCTGGGCGCGCTCATAGAGCCGGCCGGGCTGACCGGCCAGCACCCGCAGCAGGCGGAACTCGATGGGGGTCAGGTCAAGCAGCTGGCCCTGCCAGCTGGCGCGGCGGCCGCCCTCGTCCAGCTGCAGCGGCGCCTGCGGCAGGGCGGGAGGGGATGCCGCCGCACGGCTGCGGCGCAGCACCGCCTTGACCCGGGCCAGCACCTCGCGCGGGCTGAAGGGGTTCTTGGCGATGTAGTCGTCGGCGCCCAGCTCCAGGCCCAGCAGGCGGTCGGCCTCGTCGGCCCGGGCGGTCAGCATCAGGATGGGCACGCTGCTCTGGGCGCGCAGCGCGCGGCACAGGCTCAGGCCGTCCACGCCCGGCAGCATCAGGTCCAGCAGGATCAGCTCATGGCGGCGTGCCTGCCAGGCCGCCAGCACCGCGCTGCCGTCAGCCACGCACTCGGGCTCGTGGCCGGCCGCGCGCAGATAGTCGGCCAGCAGGGCGGCGAGCTTGGGCTCGTCCTCGACGACCAGGATGCGGGCCGGCCCGGGGTCCAGCGGCAGGGACTTGTGCGCATCAACCATGGCTGGGCAGCTCCAGCTGCATCCACAGCCCGCCCAGCGGCGAAGGCCTGGCCTCCAGCCGGCCCTGATGGGCCTGGACGATGCGCTGGCAGATCGACAGGCCCAGGCCGGCGCCGCCGCGGCGCCGGTTGCGCGAGGCCTCGGCACGGAAGAAACGGTCGAACAGGCGCGGCAGATGCTCGGGCGCCACGCCCGGGGCCGAGTCCATCAGGTCGATCACCGTGCTGCCGTCCTCGCGCCGGGCGCGCAGCTGCAGCGTGCCGCCGGCATCGGTGTAGCGGCAGCTGTTCTCCAGCAGATTGTTGAAGAGCTGGCGCAGCCGGCGCTCGTCGCCGAAGGTGGGCAGGGGCTGCTCCGGCAGCTCCAGCTGCAGGCGCAGGCCGCTGCCGGCCAGGCGCTCGCCGAAGGCGCCGGCGGTGTCGGCGATCAGCGCCCCCAGGTCCAGCTCGCTCTTGCGGTAGGACAGCGCGCCGACATCGGCCAGCGAGAGCTCGTAGAGATCGTCCACCAGCTTGTGCAGCGTAGCGACCTCGCCCTGCAGCGAGCGCAGCGCCTGGGCATCGAGCTGGCGCACCCCGTCTTCCAGCGCCTCCAGCTCACCGTGCAGCACGCCCAACGGGGTGCGCAGCTCGTGCGAGACATCGGCCATGAACTCGCGTCGCATCGCCTCGTTGCGCTGCAGCGTGCGGGCCAGCTGGTTGAAGTCGCGGGCCAGCTGGCCCACCTCGTCGCCGCTGCTGCGTTCGGGCACATGGGCGCTGTAATCGCCCGCCGCCAGCGCATGGGTGGCGCGGGCCACCTGGCGCAGCGGGCGCAGCAGGCGACGCGAGGCCCAGAAGGCCAGGCCGGCCGCCAGCAGCAGCGCCCCGGCCCCCACCGCCCAGGCGACGCGAGCCTGGGCATCGGCAAAGCGCTTCTCGGCACCCGAACTGACCGATTCGAAGGGCGTCAGCACCAGCCAGCCCACGGTCAGCCCGTCGACCACGATGGGGCGCTCGATCGCGTCGGCCGCCGGCCGCTCGAAGCCGGCCAGGCGCTGGCGCTCGCTGTCCAGCAGCGTGAAGCGGCGCGAGGCGCCGGTCAGCTCGGCCGGCGTGTTGGCCGGCACCGGCCGGTCGGCCAGGGACTGGCTGCCATCGCCGGGCAGGGGGCGCAGCAGCCGGTACCAGAGCTCGGGCCGCTCGCGCAGAAAGTCCCAGCTGCGCTGGCGCAGATAGCCGGCGGTGACGCCGGGCACCGCCAGCTCCAGGCGGTTGACCGCCTGCTCGTTCAGATAGCCGAGGAAGTCGCGGTTCAGATTGACCTGGGCCGACAGGCCCATGGCCAGAGCCACCGCGATGGCGGTGCTCAGGACGGCGGCAAAGAGTTGGGTGGCGAGGCTCAGTTTCATGGCTGGGGCCGCAGCGTGCGCGCAGCGCACGGCTGTCGCAAGCGAAGGCGTATTTGGGGCAGGCTCTTCAATCTCTCTCCACATTCTGGGTGCAGGATGCGGCGCCATGCTCAAGCCCATTTTGCCCCTGCTCCAGCCCCTGACCCTGGCAGCCCTGCTGCTGACGCTCGCCGCCTGCCAGTCCCAGGACAAGGCCGACGCCGCCGCCAAGCCCAAGGGCGGGCCGCCCGAGGTGGGGGTGATCACAGTGGGCAGCCAGGATGCGCCGCTGGAGCTGCAGCTGCCGGGCCGGCTCAGCGCCAGCCAGGTGGCCGAGATCCGGCCCCAGGTCAGCGGCATCGTGCTGCAGCGCCTGTTCAGCGAGGGCGCGCTGGTGCGCGCCGGCCAGCCGCTCTACCAGCTGGATGCGGCCAGCTTCGAGGCCGAGCGTGCCCGCACGGCCGCGGCCCTGCAGAAGGCCGAGGCCCAGCAGGCGGTGGCGGCCAGCCGCGCCGCCCGCGATGCCGAGCTGCTGAAGGCCGATGCGATCAGCCGCCAGGCGGCCGATGACAGCGCCGCCGCGCTCAAGCAGGCCGAGGCCGAGGTGGCCGTGGCCCGTGCGGCGCTGGAGGCGGCCCGGGTGCAGCTGGCGCGCGCGCGCATCGTCGCGCCCATCAGCGGCCGCATCGAGGTGTCCAGCGTCACCCCCGGTGCCCTGGTGACGGCCAACCAGACTCAGGCCCTCACCACGGTGCAGCAGCTGGATCCCATGCATGTGGACATCGTGCAGAGCAGTGCCGAACTGCTGCAGCTGCGCCGCCAGCTGGAGCCTGGCCAGGACGGAGCCGGCGGCCGCCCCGCCAGCAAGCGCATCCAGCTGGTGCTGGAGGACGGTTCGGTCCATCCGCAGGCCGGCGAGCTGCAGTTCAGCGGCGTCACCGTGGACCGCGGTACCGGCGCGGTGACGCTGCGCGCCAGCGTGCCCAATCCCAAGGGCACGCTGCTGCCCGGCATGGTGGTCAGCGCCCGGCTGCTGGCCGGCGTGGACAGGGGCGTGATCCTGGTACCCCAGCAGGGCGTCAGCCGCTCGCCCACCGGCGAGGCCACCGCCCTGGTGGTCGGCGCGGGCAGCAAGGTCGAGCGCCGCCGCCTGCAGCTGCTGCGCGCGGTGGGCAATCAGTGGCTGGTCAGCGAAGGCCTGAAGGTGGGCGACCGGCTGATCGTCGAGGGCCTGCAGCGGGCCCGGCCCAACCAGGCGGTGACGCCGGTGCCGGCCGGCTCGGCCGCCAAGAAGGGCAAGGGAGAGGCCAAGGGCGAGGGCAAGCCGGCCGCGGCCGCCGCCGCAGCAGCCTCCGGCGCAGCCAGCAAGGGCGCCTGAACCATGGCTTCCTTCTTTATCGACCGGCCCATCTTCGCCTGGGTCATCGCCATCGTGATCATGCTGGCCGGCGCCGGCGCGGTCATGACCCTGCCGCTGGAGCGCTATCCGGACATCGCGCCCACCCGCATCTCGATCAACACCAGCTACCCCGGCGCCTCGGCCAAGGCCATCGAGGACTCGGTCACCCAGGTCATCGAGCAGAACCTCAAGGGCATCGACGGCCTGTTCTCGATCGAGTCGTCCAGCAGCGCCGCCGGCAATGCCAACACCCAGCTGAGCTTCGTCGCCGGCACCGACCCCGACCTGGCCCAGATGCAGGTGCAGAACAAGGTCCAGCAGTCGATCTCGCGGCTGCCGCAGGCGGTGCAGGCCCAGGGCGTGCGGGTCACCAAATCGGGCTCGGACTTCCTGATGGTTGTGACCCTGACCAGCGACGATCCGGCGGTCAGCTCGGCTGATCTGGGCGACTATCTGTCCAGCACGCTGCAGGACATCCTCAGCCGCATCGAGGGCGTCGGCGACGCCTTTGTGTTCGGTTCCGGCTATGCGATGCGCATCTGGCTGGACCCCGCAATGCTGCAGCGCTATGCCCTGGTGCCGGGCGATATCCGCGCGGCCCTGCAGGCGCAGAACACCGAGGTCTCGGCCGGCCAGATCGGCGCCCTGCCTTCGCCCGAAGGGCAGCGCCTGACCGCCATCATCACCGCACGCGCCAAGCTGCAGACGGCCGAGCAGTTCCGCGCCATCGTGCTGCGCGTGCAGCCCGACGGCTCGGCGCTGCGCCTGGGCGATGTGGCCCGGGTGGAGCTGGGCCGCGACAGCTACACCACCAATATCCGCAGCAGCGGCCGCACCGCGGCCGGCATGGCCATCTACCCGGCCAGCGGCGCCAATGCGCTGACCACGGCCGACGCGGTCAAGAAGAAGCTGGCCGAGCTGGAGCCCTTCTTCCCGCCCGGCATGAAGGCCACCGTGACCTTCGACACCACGCCCTTCATCCGCGTCTCCATCGAGGGCGTGGTCAAGACCCTGCTGGAGGCCATGGTGCTGGTGGTGGCCATCATGTATCTGTTCATGCAGAACCTGCGCGCCACCCTGGTGCCGGCGATCGCGGTGCCGGTGGTGCTGCTGGGCACCTTCGGCGTGCTGGCCCTGGCCGGCTTCTCGATCAACAGCCTGACCATGTTCGGCCTGGTGCTGGCGATCGGCCTGCTGGTGGACGATGCCATCGTGGTGGTCGAGAACGTCGAGCGCCTGATGCGCGAGGAGGGCCTGAGCCCGCGCGACGCCACCCGCGCCAGCATGAAGGAGATCAGCGGCGCCCTGGTGGGCATCGCGGTGGTGCTGTCGGCGGTGTTCATCCCGATGGCCTTCTTCGGCGGCTCCACCGGCGTGATCTACCGCCAGTTCTCCATCACCGTGGTCAGTGCGATGGTGCTGTCGGTGCTGGTGGCGATGACGCTGTCGCCGGCGCTGTGCGCCACCCTGCTCAAGCCGGTCAAAAAGGGCGAGCATGCGGCCCATGGCGGGCCCTTCGGCCGGCAGCTCGACTGGTTCTTCGGCGGCTTCAACCGCGGCTTCGAGCGCTTCACCGAGCGCTACACCGGTCGGGTGCAGTGGCTGACCCAGCGCGGCGTGCGCAGCTTCCTGGTCTATCTGCTGCTGATCGCCGGCATGGCCTGGATGTACAAGAGCCTGCCCACCTCCTTCCTGCCCGACGAGGACCAGGGCGGCCTGCAGATCCAGGTGCGCATGGCCCCCGGCGCCACCGCCGAGCGCCTGGAGGGCGTGATGCAGAGCATCGAGGCCTATCTGGCCGAGCAGGACGAGGTGCTGTTCTACAACATCGTGCGCGGTGCCGGCGGCGACCAGGGTTCCGGCCAGGGCTTCATACGCCTGAAGGACTGGCAGCTGCGCCCCGCCCAGGCCCAGGGCGCGGCGGCGCTGGCCGAGCGTTTCAGCCGCGAGCTGGGCAAGCGGGTGCGCGACGCCAATGTCTTCGTCGTGCAGCCGCCCACGGTGCGCGGCCTGGGCGGCAGCGCCGGCATCCAGCTCTTCTTGCAGGATCTGGGCGGCCTGGGCAACGAGGCCCTGATCGCTGCGCGCGAGCAGCTGATCGAGGCGGCCAACGAACGCCCCGAGCTGAACCGCGCCCGCAGCAACAGCCTGAGCGAGACGCCGCAGCTGCAGGTGCAGATCGACGATCACAAGGCAGGCACCCTGGGCGTCAGCACCGCGGTGATCAACGAGACCATGTCGATCGCTTTGGGCGGCGCCTATGTCAACGACTTCATCGACCGCGGCCGCGTCAAGCGCGTGCTGCTGCAGGGCGAGGCCGCCTACCGTGCCGCGCCCGACAGCCTGCGGCACTGGTATGTGCGCAACAGCAGCGGTCAGATGGTGTCCTTCAGCGCCTTCGCCAGCAGCAGCTGGATCAACGGCCCGCGCCAGCTGGTGCGCTACAACGGCAGCCCGGCCTACGAGATCCAGGCCGACGTGGAGCCGGGCGTCAGCTCGGGCGCCGCGATGGCCGCGATGGAGCAGATCCTGCGCGAGATGCCGCCCGGCATCGGCTACGAATGGTCGGGCCGCAGCTACCAGGAACGCCTCTCCGGCGACCAGGCGCCGCTGCTCTATGCGGTCTCGGTGCTCTTCATCTTCCTGTGCCTGGCGGCGCTGTACGAGAGCTGGTCGGTGCCCTTCAGCGTGATGCTGGTGGTGCCGCTGGGCATCATCGGCGCGCTGGCGGCCAGCCATCTGGGCGGACAGATGAACGATGTGTTCTTCCAGGTGGGCCTGCTGACCACGGTGGGCCTGAGCGCCAAGAACGCCATCCTGATCGTCGAGTTCGCCCAGACCCTGCAGCAGCAGGGCATGGGCCTGCTGGAAGCCACGCTGAAGGCCAGCCGCCAGCGCCTGCGCCCCATTTTGATGACCTCGCTGGCCTTCATGATGGGCGTGCTGCCGCTGGCCTTCGCCAGCGGTGCCGGCTCGGGCTCGCAGCGCGCCATCGGCGTGGGCGTGCTGGGTGGCATGGCCAGCGCCACGGTGCTGGGCATCTTCTTCGTGCCGCTGTTCTATCTATGGGTGCGCCAGCGTTTCAGCCGCAAACCGGCTGCCGCAGCAGCGCCGAAGGAGCAGCCGTGATGAACCAGCGGACTTTGAACGGACGCTCTTTCCAAACTGGATTTGCGCTGCTCGGCCTGTCGCTGGCCCTGGGTGGCTGCGCCAGCCTGGTGCCGCCGCATCAGCGTGCCGAGCCGCCGCTGCGCCAGAGCTTCTCGCTGACCGCTGCACCGGCCGCCGCCGCGACCCCCGCCGGGGAGCGCGAGTGGGCGCAGGCGGGCGCGCAGGAGTGGGCCGGCTTCTTCCAGGACGAGCGCCTGCGCCGGGTGGTGGAGTTGGCGCTGAGCCAGAACCGCAGCCTGCGCGCCAGCGCGGCAGCGGTGGAGCGGGTACGGGCCCAGTACCGCATCAGCCGGGCCGACAGCGTGCCCGATCTGGACGCCAGCGCCAGCGCCAGCCGCCAGCGCAGCCTGGGAGTCGAGAGCAGCAGCTACAGCCTGAGCCTGGGCCTGGCCCGCTACGAGATCGATCTGTTCGACCGCCTGGGCAGCCTGCAGGGCGCGGCGCTGGCCCGCTATCTGGCCCAGCAGGAGACCCAGGCCGCCGCGCGCCTGAGCCTGGTGGCCGAGGTGAGCAATGCCTGGCTCGCCCTGGCCACCGAGCAGCAGCGCCTGCGTCTGGCCCAGCGCCTGCACGACAGCCAGCAGCGCAGTCTGCAGCTCAGCGAGCGCCAGCACCAGCTGGGCGCCGCCTCGGGCCTGCAGCTGGCCCGCGCCCAGACTGCCTACGAGGCGGCCCGTGGCGAGCTGGCGCGCAGCCGCGCCGCGCTGCTGCAGGCACGCCTGGCGCTGGAGCTGCTGGCCGGCCAGCCGCTGGCCGATGAGCTGCTGCCCGCGGCCGAGGAGGCGAGCGCGGAGACGGCCTTCACCGCACTGCCGCAGCTGCCCGCCGAGCTGCCCGCCAGCGTGCTGCTGCAGCGCCCCGATCTGCGCGCCGCCGAGCAGCAGCTGCGGGCGGCCGCCTTTGATGTGGGCGCGGCCCGCGCGGCCCGCTTTCCGCGCCTGAGCCTCACCGCCAGCGCCGGCAGCCGCAACCCCGAGCTCGACGGGCTGCTGCGCAGCGGCAGCGGCTTCTGGAGCCTGCTGCCGCAGCTCGATCTGCCGCTGCTGGACGGCGGCGCCCGCCAGGCCCAGGTCGAGCTCAGCGAGGCCGGCCGCCGCCAGGCCCTGGCCAGCTATGAAGCGGCGCTGCAGGCCGCCTTCCGCGAGGTGGCCGATGCGCTGGCGCTGCGCGACAGTCTGGCCGAGCGCCTGGCCGCCCAGCTGGCCCAGGTGACGGCCGCCCGCCGCAGCCTGCAGCTGGCCGAGAGCAGCTACCGGCTGGGCGCCTCCAGCCAGCTGGAGCTGCTGGATGCCGAGCGCCAGCTGGCCGGCGCCGAGCAGGCCCTGCTGACGCTGCGCCAGACCGAGCAGAGCAATCGGGTGAACCTGCTGCGTGCGCTCGGCGGGCGCTGGACCCCGACCCCGGCCGGCGCCGCCCCGGGCTGAAGCCGGCCCTGCATTAAACTGCCGCGTCCGATCGCGTCGGCCCCGGGGTCGGCGCGTGCCGGCAGAGGGGTTTGTTTTTTCTTTCGCCCTTCCCTGCCACCCAAGATCCCCAAGCAAGAGCGGAGCCCGCCATGGCCAGCGTCAACAAAGTCATCATCATCGGCAATCTGGGGCGCGACCCGGAAGTGCGTTACACCCCCAGCGGCGCCGCGGTCTGCAATGTCTCGGTGGCCACCACCCGCAACTGGAAGAGCCGCGAAGGCGGCGAGCGCCAGGAGGAGACCGAGTGGCACCGCGTGGTCTTCTACGACCGCCTGGCCGAGATCGCCGGCGAGTACCTGAAGAAGGGCCGCCCGGTCTATGTCGAGGGCCGACTGAAGACCCGCAAGTGGACCGACAAGGAAGGCAAGGAGCAGTACACCACCGAAATCATCGCCGAGCAGATGCAGCTGCTCGGCAGCCGTGACGGCGGCGGCGGTGGCGACGATATGGGTGGTGGCGGTGGCGGCGGCTACAGCCGCGGTCGCACCGGTGGTGGCGGCGGTGGTGGTGGTGACGACTACGGCGATGCCGCCCCGGCCCCGCGCGCCCCGGCCGCCCGCCCCGCCGCAGCCCGCCCGGCACCCGCGCCCAAGCCGGCGACCGGCTTCGACGATATGGATGACGATATTCCGTTCTAGAATTGGACTTAGTAACTTTGTAAACAAAGGCCTGCAGCTCGCCGCTGTGGGCCTTTTTTCTCGTTTACAAAATTTTCTTGATGCTGTTAAGCTTTACCTTGCTGTTCACCTTCTAAAAGAGTAAACAAATTATTCCGTATGTGATTCAGCAAGTCGTTTTATCGTCAGGGGAGCGGCTGCCCTTCCTGTGCTCTCGCGCCACTGGTCTTCCGCTGCTTGAGCCTACGGTTTACAACGCGCACTCGCGCGGGCTAAGCCACGACGTTTTAGATTGGCCGTTGTCTCCCGTGGATCGCGATCAGACAACGCAAGGCGTGAAGACTGCAGGCAGATCTAAGAAACTGCTATCTTCCAGCTAGTAGATTCAAGGTAGCTTAGGTCTTATTGCATGTTGAAATCTTTCTCGATTGAAAACTATCGATCCTTCGCTCGACGACAGAAAATCGAGTTGCGGCCGCTAACTTTGTTCTTTGGATGGAACAGCGGCGGTAAGAGCGCGTTGCTCCGATTTCTGCCGCTGATTTCCGAGTCCGTTCACGTCGGCGGTCCACCGATTTGGCTTGGTGGCACGGTAGGACGGCGCGCGACTTGGCCCGGGCTCGTGTGTAAGGCCAGCGGCCGCAGCGGGTTGAGCTTTGGCCTTGATTGGGAAGGTGCGCACCACCTCGCCAGCGAGTGGAAAATTGCAGGCGACTCAGAAGGCTCGTATCAAGAAATTGAGTCCGTAGACCTTGATGGTGTCGCACAGGATCGGGGCGTTTGCAATTGGGCCGGGTTGTTGCCTGAAGGTCGACTTGATAAGCCGCTGTCGAACGAGTTGCAAGAGTTGCGGCTGAATTTGCTCGGCTTGCGGGACGAGGTTCAATGGATTAATGGTGTTCGTACCCGCCCAGCACGAGTAGTGACATACGGCGGTGGAGCATCTGACGCGCTAAGCCCGGATGGCTCAGACGCCGTTGATCACTTGATTGCAGCTCAGTTGCGTAGTACCGCTGACCCCTTGCTTGAGGCCACTCGCGCATTCTTTGCTGCGATGGGTGAGCAACTTGTTCTTGACAACCCGATGGAGGGCGCGTGGCGCGTTCTCCTTCATCCGCCCGGCGCTCCACAAGCCAGGGTGGAACTTTGCGATACCGGTGAAGGTTACTCACAGGTTTTGCCAGTACTAGTAGCGTTAGCACGGGCTCAGACTGGTGGCCCTCGGCTAGTTTGCCTAGAGCAACCGGAGCTACACCTTCATACCCGAGCACAAGCAGAACTTGCAAAGCAACTCGTCGCTACCGCAAAAAGCGCAAGTCAGCCGCGCTTGATGGTGGAAACGCATTCGGAAGTTTTGCTGACCAGCATTCAGCTCGCCATCGCAAAAGGGGACTTGAGTCCGGAATTGGTGACGGTCTACTGGATTGAAGCGCGATCCGACGGAACGAGTGACGCTGTGCCAGTCGAATTTGATGCGCAAGGACGCCCAAACAGTTCTGCGCTCTCGAGTGCATTTGGAGAGGCCGTTCGACTTGGACAGGACTTGCTTACCAAGCAATTGAACATAGCAAAAGAATGAGGGTCATCATCGACAAGGAGGTTGTCGATGCGGCAGCAAACGCGCAGTGCGTTATGAAGCTGCATCGGCTGCTTGGCTTCGCTGTTGAAGGTCGGCACGTAGTTATTGCAAATCCTATAGACGGGTTTGCAGACTGGCTTTCGGGCTTAGATCAAGCTACCAGAGATGCCTATCAAAGCGGCTTGGAGTTATCGGCAAGATCCGCCTCGGCGCTTGACGCAGGCCACGCAACTGTTCGTATTTGTTCGCAGCAAACAGGCGTTTGGGATAATCCGATATCCACGCTAAGTTTGGATGACGCCGTGTCTCTTTTGGATCACCCCCTAGGTATCCTGGTTGAGAATGCAGCGAACGACTGGCATTTCTTGCGCCGCATGATGCGCGCGTCAGAGCGTCAGCGACTCCAATACGCTGTTTCTCGGCGCTGGGTCGAAGTACTGCATGGCGGCGGTGCGGATTTAGTGCCTAGGCTGCATGATCGGGCAAGCACTCCGGCCGGCGCCTTGCGAACATTCGTATTGTTTGACAGCGACCGCAGGCATCCAGATGAACTGGATTCAGGATGGGCACCGACAGCTCCAGAGGCGTGTCAGGGATTTCTCAATGAGGCCGCTGCGAAGGCGAGGGTTGCCGATCGATATTGGCGTCTTAACAGAAGGTCTATTGAGTCCTATCTGCCCCGAGCCGAGTTGGAGATCAAGGTAGGTAATACACAGGGTATACCAGCCAGTGCAGTAGACGCGTTTTTTCGAATGCAGCCGGAAGCACGTTGGTTCTTTAATATGAAAAAGGGACTGCATGGCGACCGACACGTGGAGAATGCGCATCGCTCCAAAAGCTTGTACGCCAGCTTGACACCGGCTGACAGAGCTGCCCTACATACAGGTTTCGGCCGAAACGCCGCCGATCAATTTGAAGAGTCCACAGCTGTTGATTTCAATTGGGACAACGACGCCGTGCAAGAAGCAGCAGGCGCAATCCCGAGAATTATGCGACTGCTGTGAAGCGAGGATTGCATGGCTGAAGGACTAACCGCGCTTGCTTCTGAGAATTTGAATCCAAGCTTGCGGAGCTTATTGGAAGACGTTCAAAAAGGGCACGTTCGCGTCCCCCGCTTCCAGCGTCCGTTTGTCTGGTCGGATTCTCAACGCCTGGAGTTGTTGAGATCAATTCGAGACAATATGCCCATCGGCAGTTTGCTGGTGTGGCGGACAGTGAAATTTAAACTGGCGTCGTTTTCGAACGTTGGCCCGCACCTAATTCCACCAATACTGGAACAAGCTCCTGCGACAGGGTGGCAATATCTTCTGGACGGGCATCAACGAGTATCAACGCTGCTCGGTCTACTTTTGCCTCCGGTCGGCGAAAGTGCATCCACTGCTTCCGATGGGGACGCGATCGATTGGGACATTCAATACGATCTCTTTGATCAAGAATTTGTGTTCCGAAATAAGTCGGAGAAGGCCAAGCATAGACACCCACTTCTCCCGCTTTCTACGCTGCTGGATGGGCGCCTAGTAAATAAGCACATGCGCGATCTTCGCCGAAGGGGATCATCTGAAGGCTGGGCCGAGCAGCAGATGGATATCTGGGAAGAGCGAGCCGATCAACTTTCTTACAGATTTCAGCAATGCCGCGTTCCCATTGTTGTGATGGTCTCGGACGATTTGGAGCTTGCAGCCCGCACATTCCAGCGAATAAATAGCCTGGGTACGCCGATGGGTGAGGCACACCTGGTGGCCGCTCTAACATGGCGAGACGATTTCGACCTTCGGGATGAAATAGACCGCTTGAGATTAACTTTCCCCGTCGGTTGGCGATCAGCCGATGAAGGCCTAATTTTGCAGGTCTGCAAAGGCATTTCCCGACTTGACATTACAAAAACAGGGCAAACTGAACTAGTTAAGATCCTCAAAGAAGACCATTTGATATTGGATAGAGCAGGCGCCGCCCTTCGGGATGTGCTTGAATGGTTGTCTGCAAGCGCAGGGGTTGTTAGGGAGGAACTACTTCCTTATGCGCTGCAGGCCGTCATATTGGCGACGGAACGAGAGCGACTTGGGAACCGTGGCTTGTTTGAGTCGCAGTTCTCTGCTTGGTTTTGGCGTACAAGCTGGTCGGAAGTCTTTGCGACTGCCGCATATCGCGAAGTCCGCGAAGAGCAGCAAGCGATTGAAAGCCTAGTCGATTTCAATCTAGACGAATCATGGCGCCGCGACCAAAATATCCCGGATAGATTTGATTTCCGATCTGCTCGTGTGCGACTATTCACTCTTAGATTGTCAATGCTAAGAGAGCTGTACGACGCGACCGGCCAAACAGTGGACGGCAGACAGCTTCTTCAAGAGTATGGGCGTAACGCGTTAGTTCGACTTTTCCAAATTCCACGGGGCGCTACGACAGAGCTTAAAACTCTCATGCAAGGCCCGGGCAATAGATTCTTTATTAAACCAGGTTCAGATAAGGTGTTTCGTGATCGGCTGATCAATGGCCCCGATTTCACCGATGAAGCGCTTGCATCACACTTCGTCGACGCTGAGGGTCTGCAGGCGCTACGAAGTGGCCATTGGGTCCAATTCTTCCAGCGGCGCCGCACCGCAATGGAGGCGTGGGATCTGGCCCAATGGGATCACAGTCGACAACGAAGCCTGGGGTAGCGTTAGCTTGAAAAGATCAAGGTTCATCCGATCAGTAGGGGGACCTGGGGTCGTGCGGACGCTCGAGAAACGTAAACAAGCTCCGAGAGAATGCCATCTTTGTTGACATCGCGACTCCCTTTGAACGAGGCTACAGCTTGAGTTTCCTGGGGTTGGCGCGGATGTTTACATCCGAAAGGTATTCATAATCTTTTTGACCTGGTCGCCAGCCGGTCCTTCAGTCCGGACTCGAAAGCCCGCACAGCCTCGCTGTGGCGGGCTTTTTCGTTGCAGAAACCGGGTGGTGAGTAAGCCGGGACGCCCTAATTCAGCGCCGCCGCGCCGCGCAGCTTGCGGTACAGGGTGTTGCGGCTGATCCCCAGCCGCCTGGCGGCTTCGGACAGATTGCCGGCGCAGGCGGCCACGGTCTGCTGCACCTGGCGCAGCGCCAGCGCGCGCAGCCCCGGCTCGCTGGCGCCGTCGGCCTCCGCAGGGGCGGCGGCGGCATCGGCCGGTGCCGCCGCCGCGGCCAGCGTGCGCAGCTCGGCGGCCAGGTCGTCGGGCAGATGGGCCCAGCCGATTTCCTGCTCGTCCTCGTCCAGCAGCGCGCAGGCCAGCTGCAGCGCGTTGTGCAGCTGGCGCAGATTGCCGGGCCAGCGGTAGCGTGCAAACAGCGCGCGCATTTCATTGCTTAGCACGGCAGGCCGCTCACCGGGCCGCAGCTGAGCCAGCAGGCGCTGCACCAGGGCCGCCTGGTCCAGGCGCTCGCGCAGCGGCGGCAGCTGCAGCAGCAGGCCGTTGATGCGGTAGAACAGGTCCTCGCGAAAACGGCCGGCCGCCACCTCCTGGCGCAGCGGCCGGTGGCTGGCGCAGACCAGGCGGAAATCCACCGCCACCGGCTTGCCGCCGCCCAGCGGCTGCACCTCGCGCTCCTGCAGCACCCGCAGCAGCCGGGCCTGCAGGGCCAGCGGCATATCGCCGATCTCGTCGAGGAAGAGGGTGCCGCCCTGGGCCTCGCGGATGCGGCCCGGCGCGCCCTCGCGGGCGGCGCCGGTGAAGGCGCCGGCCCGGTAGCCGAACAGCTCGGCCTCGATCAGCGCCTCGGGCAGGGCCGCACAGTTGAGCGCCACCAGCGGGCCGGCCTGGCGTGTGCGGCTGCTGGCATGAAAGGCGCGCACGAACAGCTCCTTGCCCACGCCCGATTCGCCCTGCAGCAGCAGCGCGATGGCCGGCTTGTCCAGCAGCTTGCGCGCTCGCGCAATCGCCTGGGCCAGCGTGGGGTCGCCGCTGTCCAGTGCGGCCAGCGCATCGTCGCTGACAGCGGCTGCCGTGGTCTCGGGGCCGGGCTTGCCCAGCCATGGCATCTGCGGCTGATGCGCGTGGGCCGGGCGTGCGGGGGGCCGGGCGGCCTCCAGGCGCAACCACAGCGTGCGGCCGTCAGGCAGGCGCAGCGCGCGGGCTGCGGGCCCGCCCGGGCGGGTCCAGGCCAGCAGCCGGTCCGGATCCAGCTCCAGCCCCAGATCGCCGAGCGAGCGCTGGCCCACGGCCTGCCAGTCCAGCCCCAGCAGCTGCAGGGCCGCGGGGTTGGCGCCTATCAAAAGGCCCTCGTCCGAGAGCGCCAGCAGGCCCTCGGTGACGGTGCCCAGGCCCTCGGCCTGGGCATGCAGGCGCAGGCGCAGCGCGCTGCCGGCATGGCGGGTCTCGAACAGGCGGTGCTCGATCATGCCGGCGGCGGTGCGCACCAGGGCCAGGGTGTGCGCCTGGGCGCCGCGGCGGTCGCCCGAGAGGTCCAGCACGCCCAGCATGCGGCCGCGGGTGTCGACGATGGGCGCGGCGGTGCAGGTCAGAAAGCCGTTGCGCTCCAGATAATGCTCGCCGCCGTGGATGACCACCGGCGCCCCCTCGGCCAGGGCCGTGCCGATCGCATTGGTGCCGCGCCATTGCTCGTGCCAGATGGCGCCGGGCCGCAGCGCCACCCGCTGGGCGCGGTCGGCAAAGCGGGCGTCACCCAGGGTCTGCAGCAGCAGGCCCTGGGCATCGGCCAGTATCACCAGATTGCCGGCGCCGCCGGTCTGGGCGGCCAGCAGCTCCATCACCGGCCGCGCATGGGCCACCAGCTCGCGCTGCTGGCTCAGGGCCTGGCTCAGCTGGCTGGCCGAGGCATGGGGGGCACCGCTGTTGCGGCCGGCCGGTGCCAGGCCGTGGCCGCGGCTGCGCTGCCAGCTGCGGCCCAGCGGCGTGGCCAGCAGGGCCGGCGCGATCTCGCCATGGGCCAGCAGCCGGCGCCGCGCCTCGCGCAGCTGGGCGGCGGCCGGCGGGGCGCTGATGGGGCTGTGCTTGTCCATGCCTTGTCTCCAAAATCTTCTGCATGATCGCGCCGCCTTCGAGGCGGTCTGTTGCGCTCAGCCTAGCGTGTGGCGCCGGCCTGGCAAGGCCTTGAGCTGGATTCTCGGCCTGGCTGTTCCGTTTCGTGACAGTGTGCGGCTGGGCCGCTGTGCCATGGCGCAGTCTGGGCCCGCTGGCTGACCGCTTTCTTGCGGCCGCGCCCCTGCTTTGGCGGCGATTCAGGGCACTTCCGGCTGGTTCCGCGTCTGGCACGGCTTGTGCAAAAGCCTGGCCGGCAGCCCGCACTTCCAGCCCGGAAGCGCCCGCGCCCCAAGCAAGAGCAACAGCAACAGGAGACCGTCCCTCATGATCTACGCCCAGCCCCATACCCCCGGCGCCCCGCTGGCCCACAAGTCCCAGTACGACAACTTCATCGGCGGTCGCTTCGTGCCGCCGCTCAAGGGCCAGTACTTCGAGGTGCTGACCCCCATCACCGGCAAGCCCTATACCCGGGCCGCCCGCTCGGGTGCCGAGGACATCGAGCTGGCGCTGGATGCCGCTCATGCCGCCGCACCCGCCTGGGGCCGCACCGCGGCCGGTGAGCGCGCCCATATCCTGCTGAAGATCGCCGACCGGCTGGAGGCCAATCTGGAGAAGCTGGCCTATGCCGAGACGGTGGACAACGGCAAGCCGATGCGCGAGACGCTGAACGCCGACATTCCGCTGGCCATCGACCATTTCCGTTACTTCGCCGGCTGCCTGCGCGCCCAGGAGGGGGCGCTCAGCGAGATCGACCACGACACCATCGCCTACCACTTCCACGAACCGCTGGGCGTGGTGGGCCAGATCATCCCCTGGAACTTCCCCATCCTGATGGCGGCCTGGAAGCTGGCGCCGGCGCTGGGCGCCGGCAACTGCGTGGTGCTCAAACCGGCCGAGAGTACGCCGATCAGCATCCTGGTGCTGGTGGAGCTGATCGCCGATCTGCTGCCGCCCGGCGTGCTGAATGTGGTCAACGGCTATGGCCGAGAGGCCGGCATGCCTCTGGCCGAGAGCAAGCGCATCGCCAAGATCGCCTTCACCGGCAGCACCGCCACCGGCCGGGTGATCGCGCAGGCGGCGGCCGGCAATCTGATCCCGGCCACGCTGGAGCTGGGTGGCAAGAGCCCCAATATCTTCTTCGACGATGTGGCCGCGGCCGACGACGAGTTCCTCGACAAGGCCATCGAGGGCCTGGTGCTGTTCGCCTTCAACCAGGGCGAGGTCTGCACCTGCCCCAGCCGCGCGCTGATCCAGGCATCGATCTACGAGCGCTTCATGGAGCGCGCGCTCAAGCGCATCCAGGCCATCAAGCAGGGCAGCCCGCTCGATACCGAGACCATGATGGGCGCCCAGGCCTCGACGCTGCAGATGGACAAGATCCTCTCCTATATGGAGCTGGGCCGTGCCGAGGGTGCCGAATGCCTGATCGGCGGCGGTCGCGCCCAGCTGGGCGGCGAGCTCAAGGACGGTTACTACATCCAGCCCACGCTGTTCAAGGGCCACAACCAGATGCGCATCTTCCGCGAGGAGATCTTCGGCCCGGTGCTGGCGGTGACCACCTTCAAGACCGAGGCCGAGGCGCTGCAGATCGCCAACGACACGCCCTATGGCCTGGGCGCCGGCGTCTGGACCCGCGACGGCAGCCGCGCCTATCGCATGGGCCGCGCGATCCAGGCCGGCCGGGTCTGGACCAACTGCTACCACGCCTACCCGGCCCACGCCACCTTCGGCGGCTACAAGGAATCGGGCATAGGCCGCGAGACCCACAAGATGATGCTGGACCACTACCAGCAGACCAAGAATCTGCTGGTCAGCTACTCGCCCAAGGCGCTGGGCTTCTTCTAAGTAACCGTCCCACCCTGGCGCTTGCCCCACTGGCAAGCGCCGCCGGTGGGAGTAGGCTTCGGTCGCGCCAGACACCCTGGAGTCACCGGAGCCTTCCATGCAGCCAGCCCCGCCCGCCAGCCCCCTGCCACAGCCGCAGGACGACCAGAGCCGGGACAGCCGGCTGGACGAGATCGCGGCGCTGCTGCGTACCCGCCTGCCCGCCGAGCAGCAGGCCGCGCTGCTGGGCTTTGTGCGCCAGTACTTCGGCCAGGTCGACCCCGAGGACATGCAGGCGCGCGGCGCGGCCGATCTGTATGGCGCGGCCCTGTCGCACTGGCAGTTCGCGCGCCGCCGCGAGCCGGGTCTGCCGCGGCTGCGGGTGTTCAACCCGACGCTGGCCGAGCATGGCTGGCAGTCCACCCACACCATCATCGAGATCGTCAATGACGATATGCCCTTCCTGGTCGACTCGGTGACCATGGAGGTCAATCGCCATGGCCTGAGCCTGCATCTGCTGATCCATCCGCTGCTGGGTGTGCAGCGCGATGCCCAAGGCCAGCTGCAGGGTCTGGCCGAGGCCGGCGCGCGCGAATCCTTCATCCATGTGGAGGTGGACCGCCTGCCGGACGCCGCCTCCCAGGAAGCCCTGGCCGCCGATCTGCTGCGGGTGCTGGGCGATGTGCGCGAGGCGGTGGCCGACTGGCCGGCGATGCGCGCGCAGGCGCTGGCCCTGGCCGCGCAGCTGGGCAGCCAGGCGCAGCCGCCGGGCGCCGAGGAACGCGACGAGGGCCAGGCCTTTCTGCGCTGGCTGGCCGACAACCATTTCACCTTCCTCGGCTACCGCGCCCACCGCATCGTCAGCGTCGCGCCGGGCGACGACCGGCTGGAGGTGGTGCCGGGCTCGGGCCTGGGCATGCTGCGCGACCCGGCCAAGCTCGATGCGCTGGCCTCCTTTGCCGCGCTGCCGGCCGCGCTGCGGGCCCGGGCGCGCAGCCCCGAGCTGCTGGTGGTGACCAAGTCCACCGCGCAGAGCACGGTGCACCGGCCCGGCTATCTGGACTACATCGCGCTCAAGCAGTACGACGCCCAGGGCCAGGTCTGCGGCGAGCACCGCTTTCTGGGCCTGTTCACCTCCACCGCCTACAGCGCCAACCCGGCCGACATCCCGCTGCTGCGCCGCAAGGTGGAGGCGGTGGTGCAGCGCGCCGGCCTGGCCAGCGGCAGCCATGCCGGCAAGGCCCTGATCAATGTGCTGGACACCTATCCGCGCGACGAGCTGTTCCAGACCGACACCGAGGAGCTGCTGCAGATCGCGATGGGCATCGTGCAGCTGGGCGAGCGCCAGCGCCTGCGCCTCTTTGTGCGGCGCGACCGCTTCGAGCGCTTCGTCTCCTGCCTGATCTATGCGCCGCGCGAGAACTACACCACCGAGCTGCGCCAGCGCTGGCAGGCCCTGCTGCAGCAGGCCCTGGGCAGCCATGCCAGCGAGTTCAATGTCAGCCTGTCGGAATCGATGCTGGCACGCATCCACATCACGCTGCGCACCCGGCCCGGCCAGATCCCGCCCATCGACAACCGCGAGCTGGAGGCGCGCCTGCTGGCGGCCTCGCGCCGCTGGGTCGATGCGCTCAAGCAGGCCCTGATCGAGGCCAGTGGCGAGGCCCGCGGCCTGGCCCTGCTGCGGGTCTATGGCGCCGCCTTCCCGGCCGGCTACCGCGAGGAGTTCGAGGCCCGCGCCGCGGTGCCCGATATCGAGGCCATGGCCGGCCTGGACGAGGCGCGGCCCTTTGCGCTCTCGCTGTACCGGCCGCTGGAGGCGCCCGCCGGCACGCTGCGCTTCAAGCTGATACGGCGCGGCGAACCGCTGGTGCTGTCGGACAGCCTGCCTATGCTGGAATGCCTGGGCGTCAAGCTGCTGGACGAACACCCCTACCGCATCACGCCGGCCGGCGCAGGGCCGGTCTGGATCCATGACTTCGGCCTGAGCCTGGCGGCGGCCCGCGGCGAGGTCGATGTGGAGGCGCTCAAGCCCGTCTTCGAGGAGGCGGTGTCGGCCCTGCTGCGCGGCGCGGTGGAGATCGACAATTTCAACCGCCTCACCGTGGCCGCGCTGCTGCCGGTGCGCGACATCGTGGTGCTGCGCGCCTATGCCCGCTATCTGCGCCAGATCGGCTTTGCGCTGTCGCAGCCCTTTGTCGAGGCCACGCTGGTCCAGCATGCCGAGCTGGCGCGCCAGCTGGTGGCGCTGTTCAAGCTGCGCCATGACCCGGCGCTGGACCCCGCCGTCGCCGACGCCCAGGCCGCCGCGCTGGTGCAGCGCCTGCAGGCGGCGCTGGACCAGGTAGCCAATCTCTCGGAGGACCGGGTGCTGCGCCAGCTGCTGGCGCTGATCGAGGCCACGCTGCGCAGCAACTTCTATCGCCGCGGGCCGGACGGTGCGGCGCGCGAGTTCCTGGCCTTCAAATTCGACTCGGCGCGGGTGCCGGGCCTGCCGGCGCCCCGGCCCTGGGCCGAGATCTTCGTCTACTCGCCGCGCTTCGAGGGCGTGCATCTGCGCGGCGGGCCGGTGGCGCGCGGCGGCCTGCGCTGGAGCGACCGGCCGGAGGACTTCCGCACCGAGGTGCTGGGCCTGGTGAAGGCGCAGATGGTCAAGAACACCGTCATCGTGCCGGTGGGCAGCAAGGGCGGCTTCGTGCTC
Source organism: Burkholderiaceae bacterium (assembly GCA_041920215.1). Classification (GTDB taxonomy): domain Bacteria; phylum Pseudomonadota; class Gammaproteobacteria; order Burkholderiales; family Burkholderiaceae_C; genus JAYRSJ01. The sequence continues at coordinate 68,462 of JAYRSJ010000009.1, forward strand.
AAGCGCGCGCCCAGCCCGGCCGAGCGCGAGGCCTATCTGGCCGAAGGCGTGGCCTGCTACCAGAACTATCTGCGCGGCCTGCTGGACCTGACCGACAACCGGGTCGGCGAGGCCATCGTGCCGCCACCCCAGCTGCGCCGCCATGACGGCGACGACCCCTATCTGGTGGTGGCGGCCGACAAGGGCACGGCCAGCTTCAGCGACTACGCCAATGCGATCAGCGCCGAGTACGGCTTCTGGCTGGGCGATGCCTTTGCCAGCGGCGGCTCGCGCGGCTACGACCACAAGGCCATGGGCATCACCGCGCGCGGCGCCTGGGAATCGGTCAAACGCCATTTCCGCGAGCTGGGCCACAACAGCCAGACCCAGGACTTCAGCGTGGTCGGCATCGGCGATATGTCGGGCGATGTGTTCGGCAACGGCATGCTGCTGTCGCGCCATATCCGCCTGCTGGCCGCCTTCGACCACCGCCATGTCTTCATCGACCCCGATCCCGATGCGGCGCGCAGCTTTGCCGAGCGCGAGCGCCTGTTCGCGCTGCCGCGCTCCAGCTGGGCCGACTACGACGCCACGCTGATCTCCGGCGGCGGCGGGGTCTGGCCGCGCAGCGCCAAGGCCATCCCGGTCTCGCCCCAGCTGCGCGCGCTGGCCGGCCTGGCCGATTCGGTCGAGGCCCTGCCGCCCACCGAGCTGATCCAGGCGCTCTTGAAGGCGCCGGTGGACCTGATCTACAACGGCGGCATCGGCACCTATGTGAAGGCCAGCAGCGAAAGCCATGCCCAGGTGGGCGACCGCGCCAACGACGGCCTGCGGGTGGACGGCCGCGATCTGCGCTGCAAGGTCTTTGCCGAGGGCGGCAATCTGGGCTGCACCCAGCTGGGCCGCATCGAATATGCGCTCAAGGGCGGGCGCATCAACACCGATGCGATCGACAACTCGGCCGGTGTCGACACCTCGGACCACGAGGTCAATATCAAGATCCTGCTGGGCCTGCCGCTGGCCGAGGACGAGCTGACCGAGAAGCAGCGCAACCAGCTGCTACCGCAGATGACCGACGAGGTGGCGGCCCTGGTGCTGCGGGACAATGTGTTCCAGACCCAGGTGCTATCGGTGACCGGCCGCATCGCGCCGCAGCTGCTCGATGCGCAGAGCCGCTTCATGCAGTTCCTCGAAAAGAGCGGCCGGCTCAACCGCGCGATCGAATACCTGCCCGACGACGAGGCGCTGGCCGAGCGGCGCGCCGCCGGCCTGGGTCTCAGCACGCCGGAGCGCGCGGTGCTGCTGGCCTACAGCAAGATGTGGCTGTACGACGAGCTGCTGGCCTCGCCCCTGCCCGACGACCCTTGGGTGGCCACAGCGCTGACGCGTTACTTCCCGGCCACGCTGGCCGAGCGCTTTGCCGCCAGCTATATGCCGCGCCACCCGCTGCGCCGCGAGATCATCGCCACCCATGTGATCAACAGCATGGTCAACCGGGTGGGCCCCAGCTTCGCCTTCCGGCTGTGCGAATCGGTGGGCGCCCGGCCGCATGAGGTGGTGCGCGCCTATCTGCTGGCCCGCGAGGTCTTCGGCATGGTCGAGCTGTGGCTGGCGGTGGAGGCGCTGGATGATCAGGTGGACGACGCGCTGCAGGCCGAGCTGCTGATCGCGCTGAGCGGCCAGCTGGAGCGCGGCACCACCTGGTTCCTGCGCTCGGCCCGCCTGGGCGAGGCGATGGCCGGCACGATGCAGCGCTTTGGCGCCTGCGTGCGCGAACTCTCGGCCCTGCTGCCGGATCTGCTGGACGAGGGCGAGCGCCAGCGCATGGCGCAGGCGGTGCAGCGGCTGGCCGAGCGCGGCGTGCCGCCGGCCCTGGCCGAGCGGGTGATCAGCTTCGATGCACTGACCGCCACGCTGGACATCGCCGAGGTGGCCGACAGCGCCGGCCGCCCGGTGGCCGAGGTGGCGGCCCTCTACTTCGAGCTGGGCAAGCGCCTGGACCTGGGCGCGCTGCGCGAACGGGTACAGGCCTTGCCCGCCAGCCAGCATTGGCAGAACCTGGCCAAGGCCGCGATGCTGGACGATCTCTCCGGCCTGCAGCGCAGCGTCGCCGGCCGGGTGCTGACGCTGGCCGAGGGTGATGAGGGCGCCGCCCGCCTGGACCGCTGGCAGGCCGCCAACGCCCGCACGCTGGAGCGCTGCGCCCAGCTGCAGGCCGAGCTGCGCACCGCCCGCGAGGCCGATGCGGCCATGCTCTCGGTGCTGCTGCGGGAGATGCGCGCGCTGGGCTGAAGGGGGCGGGCGCTTATGGTGGGCACATGGCAGGCTCAGGGCGGGCTCATGCCGCTGTCACGTCCGCCCGCTATATTGGCGCTCCACCATGAACAGGGGGAGGCGGCGCGACGGTGGGCGGCAGGGGTCTGAACCTGTGTTGGAATAGTTGCCCGGCCCCGCTCGGCCTGTCGTGCCTCTCTTTCTCGATCCCTCGTCCAGCCAGCCCGTCGTCAGCCACATATCCCCATGCGCCTCGCCCCGTTCTCGCGCCCCGCGCGCGGCTTCACCCTGCTGGAACTGCTGGTCGTGATGGTGATCATCGGCCTGCTGGCCGGCTATGTGGGGCCCAAGTTCTTCAACCAGATCGGCAAGTCCGAGGTCAAGGCCGCCCGGGCGCAGATCGACGGCCTGGCCAAGGCGCTGGACCAGTTCCGCATCGATGTGGGCCGCTATCCCAGCAGCGAGCAGGGCCTGGGCGTGCTGCATGCCCGGCCGGCCGACGAGCCGCGCTGGGCCGGCCCCTATCTGAGCAAGGCCGTGCCCAAGGACCCCTGGGGCCAGGACTACCAGTACCGCTCGCCCGGTGAGCAAAGCGGCGCCGACTACGACCTCTGGTCGTTGGGCCGCGATGGCCGGCCCGGCGGCGAGGGCGAGGACGCCGACATCACCAGCTGGTGAGCCCCAGCTGTCTGCCCTCCTGCTTGATCGCCTGCCCGTCCGCCATGCCGCATTTCCAGGTCCGCGTCTTCGATCCCCAGCTGGGCCAGGCCCGGCTGCGCCGGGTCGAGGCGGCCGACCGCGGGGCGATTGCCGCCCAGCTGCAGATCGCACCCCAGCATCTGCTGGAGGTCGAGGAGCTGGCGGCGGAGACAGCCGCGGCCCTGCCGGGGTCAGGTCGTGCGCGCCGCGCCGCGCGCTTTCCGCTGCAGCTCTTCAGCCAGGAGCTGGCGGTGCTGCTGGACGCCGGCATCAGCCTGGTCGAGGCCCTGCAGACCCTGGCCGAGAAGGAGCCCAGCGCCGCGGTGCGGGCCACGCTGGCGGCGGTGATCGCGGCGCTGGAGCAGGGCCGGCCGCTGTCGGCGGCGCTGCGCGAGCATCCGACCGCCTTCGACGAGCTGGTCTGCGCCATCGTCGCGGCCAATGAACGCACCGGCCAGCTGAGCCCGGCGCTGGCCCAGCATGCGCGCTATCTGGCCTGGGTGGACCAGCTGCGCGCCCGCCTGCTGGCGGCCTGCGTCTATCCGGCCATGCTGCTGCTGGTGGGCGGGGCGGTGATCCTTTTTCTGCTGCTCTATGTGCTGCCGCGCTTTGCCGGCATCCTCGACGGCCTGGGCGATGCGCTGCCCTGGGGCTCGCGCCTGCTGATCGAGTTCGGCCAGACCGCCGGCGCCCATCCGCTGGCGGTGCTGGGCGGCATCGCGCTGCTGGTGGGGGCAGGTCTTGCGCTGTGGCGCCAGGCCGGGCTGCGGCAGCGTCTGCAGGCCGCGCTCTGGACCCTGCCGGGCCTGGGCCCGCGGCTGCGGGTGCTGGCGCTGGCGCGGCTCTACCGCAGCCTGGGCATGCTGATCGCGGCCGGCGTGCCGGTGCTGGCCGGCCTGCGCATCGTCGAGGCGGTGGTGGCCGCCCCCTGGCGGCCGGCGGTGGCCCGCGCCGCCGAGGGCGTGGCCCGTGGCGAGCGCCTCTCCGACGCGCTCGAGACCCAGGACCTGGCCACCCCGGTGGCGCGTCGCATGCTGCGGGTGGGCGAGCGCAGCGGCGAGCTGGCCGCGATGCTGGAGCGCGCCGCCGCCTTTCACGACGAGGAGGCGGTGCGCCTGACCGAGCTGCTGAGCCGCGCGATCAACCCGGCCCTGATGCTGATCATGGGTCTGCTGATCGGCGGCATCATCGTGCTGATGTACCTGCCGATCTTCCAGCTGGTGGAGCAAGTCCAGTGAGCGCCGCCCAGTCTTCTGCCGCAGCCCTGCCCTTCTCGCTGGGCGACTGGCTGAGCGCCGAGCAGGCGCCCTGGCATCTGGACTTCGAGCGCTGGCCGCAGGCCCAGGCGCAGCGCTGGCGGGCGGTGCTGGCGGTGTCGGCCCAGGGGCAGGCGGTGCTGCTGGCCGAGGGTGCCGAGGACGGTCTGCTGTTGCAGAGCCTGGAGTCGCGGCTGCAGCAGCCGCTGCGCTGGCAGCGCTGCGAGGCCGCGGCCATCGAGCATTGGCTGGGCGCGGGCGAGGCCGATTTCCGTGCCCTCTCCGATGTGGAGGAAGCGCTGGCCGGTGCCGAGGCGGCCGCGGTGCTGGGCGGCGGGGCCGAGGAGCTGTCGGCGCTGCGCCTGTCGGAGCAGGCCAGCCCGGTGGTGCGCCTGCTCAATGCCACGCTCTACGATGCGCTGCAGGACGGCGCCAGCGATGTGCATATCGAATGCACGGCGCGCGGCGCGACGATACGCTTTCGCATCGACGGCGTGATGAGCACGCTGCGCCAGGTGGAGGGTGCGGCGGTGGCCGAGCAGCTGGTCTCGCGGCTCAAGGTCATGGCCGAGCTGGACATCGGCGAGCGCCGCCTGCCGCAGGACGGCCGCTTCAAGCTGCGGGTGCAGGGCCGCGAGATCGACTTCCGCCTCTCCATCATGCCCAGCGTCTTCGGCGAGGACGCGGTGGTGCGCCTGCTGGACCGCGCCCGCATCGAGCAGGCCCAGGGCGCGCTGAGCCTGGACGCGCTGGGCTTCGACGCCGAGGAGCGTGCCGCGATCCGCGCCCAGGCGCGCCAGCCGCACGGCATGCTGCTGGTCACCGGCCCCACCGGCAGCGGCAAGACCACCACGCTGTATGCGACGCTGACCGAGATCCATACCGGGGCCGACAAGATCATCACCATCGAAGACCCGGTCGAGTACCAGCTGCCCGGCGTGGTGCAGATCCCGGTCAACGAGAAGAAGGGCCTGACCTTCTCGCGCGGCCTGCGCTCCATCCTGCGCCACGACCCCGACCGGGTGATGGTGGGCGAAATCCGCGATGCCGAGACTGCCCAGATCGCGGTGCAGGCGGCGCTGACCGGCCATCTGGTCTTCAGCACCGTGCATGCCAACAATGCCTTCGACGTGATCGGCCGCTTCATGCATATGGGCCTGGACCTCTACAACGTGGTATCGGCCCTCAACGCGGTGCTGGCCCAGCGCCTGCTGCGCATCAACTGCCCGCACTGCGCCCGGCCTTTCGCGCCCGAGCCGGCCCTGCTGGCCCGCCACGGGCTGCGGCCTGAGCAGCCCGGCCAGCGCTTTCTGCGCGGCGAGGGCTGCGGCCACTGCCGCGGTAGCGGCTATCGCGGCCGCCGCGCGGTGGCCGAGCTGCTGAAGCTGGACGACGGGCTGCGCGACCTGATCGTCGCGCGCGCGCCGATGTCGCAGATCAAGGAGGCCGCGCGCGGACGCGGCATGAAGCCGCTGCGCCAGCTGGCGCTGGCCGCGGTCTGCCGCGGCGAGACCACTTTCGAGGAGCTGGAACGTGTCACGCTCGACGAGTGAGACCCTGCCGCTGCCGACGCAGCGCCGCTGGGGCCAGGTCTTGCGCTGGCCGCCGGCCCTGCTGCGCAAGCCGCGCCTGCTGTGGCTGGGACCGCTGGGCCTGATCCAGGACCCCGCAGCGCCGCAGGCCGAGGCGCTGGCGCCGGCCGACTGGCTGGCCCGCGAGCCCGCGGGCGGGCCGCTGCAGCTGATCGTCTCCGAGCAGCTGCAGCAGCAGCTCGTGTGCGAGCCGGGTCTGCCGCTGGCCGATGCGCCGGCCATCGCCGCCTATGCGCGCCAGCTCTTCCATCACTATTTCGGCGCGGCCGCCCAGCGCTGGGCCCTGGCGCCCTGGCAGGCCGGTAGCGCCCGCGGTGCGGCGGCGCTGGCGGGCCTGGATCTGGCGGCGCTGCAGGGCGAAGGCCGGTTGCGCAGCCTGCGCCCGGTCTGGGCCCAGCTGCTGCAGCGTCTGGCGGTCGACGAGCCGGCCTGGTTCGGCGCCGCCCGCGCCCGCCTGCTGTGGGTGGAGGGGGCCCTGCTGACCGTGCTGGAGCTGCGCGGCGGTCAGCTCAGCGCTCTGCGCCATCAGCGCCTGGCAGCGCCCACGCTGGCCGCGCTGGACGCGCTGCTGGCCGGGCTGGGCGACACGCCCGACCCGCAGCAGCTGCTGCTGCTGGGCTATGGCCTGGACGCTGCCGCCGCGGCGCCGCGGCCGGGCCTGCGCCAGCTGGGCCGGCTGGACGCCGCGCTGCCGGACCTGGCCTGGCTGCTGCCGCCGGCCAAGGTGCCGGCCGGTCTGCCGCGGCCCGATTTCATCGCCCAGGCCGCGCGCAGCGCCCGCCTGGCCTGGCCGCTGGCCCTGTGCGGCACCCTGGTGCTGGCCACCGCGGGCTGGGAGGCCTGGCAGAGCCAGGCCCAGCTGCAGCGCCGCGCGGCCCAGGTGGCGGGTCTGCAGGCCCGGCTGCAGAAGGCGCCGCCGGCGGCCGCACGGCCCAGCGTCCAGCAGCGCCGCCAGCAGGGCCAGCAGGCCCGGGCCGAGCAGCAGCAGCTGCGCCTGCTGGGCGAGGCGCGCGACAGCCTCGCGCAGCCCTGGGGCGCACTGCTGGCCACGGTGGAGCAGGCCGGCCAGGGCGCCGATGGCCGTCATCTTAGCTGGCTGGGCCTGGAGCATGCCGCTGCCCGGCGCGAGCTGCGCCTGGAGGGGCTGGCACCCGATCAGGCCCTGGCCCTGCAGCTGGCCGAACGCCTGGCCGCCGCGCCGGGCTGGGACGAGGTGGTGCTGACGCGCTTCCAGCAGGCGCAGGGCGGTGGCGGGGCCGCTCAGCGCTTCGAGCTTCGCGCCCGTCTGCAGCCCGCGGCCCTGGTGGCCGAGCTGCCGCTGATCAGCCGCAGCGCGGAGCAGATAGCACCATGAAGGCGCGTCTCAAGCAATGGCGGCAACAGGCCCTGGCTGCACTGGGCCTGCCGGGCCTGCTGGGCCTGGCGGCGCTGGCCGCGGCGCTGGCCCTGCAGCTGGGCCTGAGCCAGCCGCTGCAGGCGCGCGATGCCGAGCTGGCCGAGCAGGCCGCGCGGCTGCAGCGCCAGCTGCGCCAGCAGCGTCTGGCCGGCACCCTGCCCGAGGACCGCGGCACGCCGCAGCGCTGGCTGGCCGCGCTGCCGCTTGCCGCCCAGCGTGAGCAGCGCCTGGCCGCGCTGCTGCGCCTGAGCGCGGAACAGGGCCTGAGCGGCAGCCGCACCGAGCACCGGCTGAGCCGCGAGGGCGGGCTGGAGCGCCTGCGCGTCAGCATGCCGCTGCAGGGCAGCTATGCCCAGCTGCGCGGCCTGATCGAGGCGGCGCTGCGCCAGGATTCGGCGCTGAGCCTGGACAGTCTCAAGCTGCGCCGGGCCGGCGCCGATCAGCCGCTGCTGGAGGCCGAGCTGCAATGGTCGCTGTTCAGCCAGGCCGCCGGAGTGCCCCGATGAGCGCGGCGCTGTCGACATCCAAGCCGCTGGGGCCGCGCCAGATCGCGCTGGCCCTGGCCCTGGCCGCCACGGTGGCGGCCACGCTGTGGACCGCACAGCTGGACGAGGAGGGCGCGGACGCTGCCGCCGCGCTGGTTGCGCCCACCGCGCGGCGGGCCATGGCAAGCGGGCCCGCGGCGGCGGCCTCGGCGCCGGCCGCGGCCGACCCCTGGGGGGTGCCGGCCGAGCGCCCGCCCTGGCCCGAGCCCCTGCAGGTCCAGCTGCAGGCCTGGGGGCAGCCCGCGCCGCCGCCCGCGCCGGTGCGCACCGGCCCGCCGGCACCGCCGGCACCGCCGCAGGCGCCGCCCCTGCCCTACCAGCTGATCGGCCGCATCGAGGCGGACGATGGCCGGCCGCAGGCCATCCTGGCCGGCAGCAATGGCAGCCTGCTGCAGCTGCGCGCCGGCGATCTGATCGATGGCCAGTGGCGGGTCGAGGCGCTGACGCCCGACGCCGTGCGCCTGCTCTGGCTGCCGGGTCAGCAGCCCCTAACACTTTCATTCCCAGCCCGCCCATGAAGCTCCTGAAACCCCATGCCGCGGCCCTGGCGCTGCTCGTGCTGCTGGCGGGCTGCGCCCATCCGGCACTGCGCGAGGCCGAGACGCTGACGCGCAGCAACCAGCTGGCCCAGGCCCACCAGGTGCTGGCTCAGGCTCTGGCCCAGCAGCCCGAAGAGCGTGCGCTGCGCGCCGCCGAGCTGCGCAGCCGCGAGCAGCTGCAAAGCCGCCTGCTGGTGCAGGCCGAGGGCCTGCGCGCTGTCGGCCGCTGGGACGAGGCGGCCCAGGTGCTGGAGCGCCTGCGCGCGCTGGACCCGCGCCACCCGCGGCTGGAGCCGCTGGCGACCGAGATCGCACGCGGCCAGCGCCAGGAACAGAAGCTGGCCGAGGCGCGCCAGTGGCTGCGCCAGGGCCGGCTCGACGCCGCCGAGGCGGTGGCGCGCGCGGTGCTGGCCGAGAGCGCGGCGCACCCGGCCGCCCAGGGCCTGCTCAGCCAGGTGGCGCAGGCGCGGCCGCTGGAGGCCCAGACCACGGCCGAGCTGGGCCCGGCCTTCGCCAAAGCGGTGACGCTGGAGTTCCGCGAGGCCACGCTGCGCCAGGTCTTCGAGGCGCTGGCGCGCAGCAGCAGCATCAACTTCGTCTTCGACAAGGATGTGCGCAGCGACACCAAGGTGACGGTCTTCCTGCGCCAGGTCACGGTGGACGAGGCCCTGCGGGTGATACTCGCCACCCAGCAGCTGGACCGCAAGCTGCTCAATGACAACTCGGTGCTGGTCTATCCCAACACCCCGGCCAAGCAGCGCGAGCACCAGGAGCTGATCACCCGCACGCTGTACCTGACCAATGCCGACGTCAAGCAGGTGCAGGCCATGGTGCGCAGCATCGCCAAGGTGCGCGATATCCATATCGACGAGCGCCTCAATCTGATGGTGGTGCGCGACACGCCCGAGGTGATGCGCCTGGTCGAGCGCCTGATCGCCTCGGTGGATCTGCCCGAGGCCGAGGTGATGCTGGAGGTGGAGGTGATGGAGGTGGCCAGCGACCGCCTCGACGATCTGGGCCTGCAGTGGCCCGAGACCATTCAGTACGGACTGCCCGGTGTGGTCGACCAGATCTCGCTGAGCCAGCGCGACAGCTTCCGCGGCAGCGTGGCCAATCCGGCGCTGGTGGCCAAGCTCAAGGGCACGGCCGGCCAGGTCAATCTGCTGGCCAACCCGAAGATCCGGGTGCGCAATCGCGAGAAGGCCAAGGTGCATATCGGCGAGAAGCTGCCGGTATTCACCACCACCACCGCGGTCAATGTGGGCACGGCCGCCTCGGTCAGCTATCTGGACGTGGGCCTGAAGCTGGATGTGGAGCCGCTGATCCAGCTGGACAACGAGGTCTCGATCAAGGTGGGCCTGGAGGTCAGCAATCTGATCCGCCAGGTGGCCGGCCCCAACGGCTCGGTGGCCTACCAGATCGGCACCCGCCAGACCTCCACCGTGCTGCGCCTGGCCGACGGCGAGACCCAGGTGCTGGCCGGCCTGATCAATGACGAGGACCGGCGCTCGGCGGCCGGCATTCCCGGGCTCTCGGCCGTGCCCATGCTGGGCGCGCTGTTCGGCGTGCAGAGCAGCACCCGCAACAAGACCGAGGTGGTGCTGCTGATCACCCCGCGGGTGGTGCGCAGCCTGGGCCTGCCGGATGCCGGCTCCACCCGGCTGCCGGCCGGCACCGACGGACAGCCCGGCGCCCGCGGCGCGCGTATCGGCGCCAGCGGCATGGTGGCGCTGGCACCCGGCAGCGCCACGCCCGGGCCGGCGCTGGCCCCGCAGCGCCCGACCCTGCAGGCCCAGCCGCAGGCGGCCGCCGCGGCGGCAGCGGCTGCCGCCGATGCCGAGGTGCTGGTGCAGCTGAATGTGGCGCCGCGCAGCGCGCCCGGTGCGATGCTGGGCGTGACCCTGCGCCACGATAGCGCGGCCACGGTGCGCGGCGAGCTGGAGTACGACCCGCAGCTGCTGCAGCCGGCCCGCAATATTCCCGAGGCCAGCCCCGGCCGCCTGCCCTTCGAGCTGCGGCCGCGCAGCGGCCAGGTGATGATGCTGCGGGTGCTGCCGGCGGCGGCCGGCCAGGCGCTGACCCTCAGCGTCGGCGGCCTCAGCGCCAGCGGCAGCGACGGCAGCAGCAGCCCGCCGGTGCGGGTCGAGGGCTCGGGCCTGGTCAGCGTCGAGGCGGCGCGCTGAGATGAAGGCGCAGGCCCTCGTCCCAGGCTCAGCCCGGCCGGTGGTCTGCGGGCGGGCGCGCGGCTTCACGCTGATCGAGATGCTGGTGGTGCTGGCCATGCTGGCGGTGCTGGCCGGCGCAGCGCGGCCCATCCTGCAGCTCAGCGTGCAGCGCAGCCAGGAGATGCAGCTGCGCGAGGCGTTGCGCCAGCTGCGCAGCGGCATCGACGCCTACAAGAAGGCGGCCGATGCCGGCCGCATCAAGCGCGCGGCCGACGCAAGCGGCTACCCGCCCAGCCTGGCCGATCTGGTGCGCGGCGTGCCCGATGCACGCTCGGCCGAGGGCCGGCTGATCTACTTCATGCGCCGCCTGCCGCGCGACCCCTTTGCCGATGCGGCCCTGCCGGCCGAGCAGAGCTGGGGCCTGCGCGCCTCCGACAGCCCGCCCGACGCGCCCGAGGCCGGCGCGGACGTATTCGATGTGCGCTCGCTGTCGCCGCGCCGCGCGCTCGACGGCAGCCTCTACAAGGACTGGTGATGCAAGCCACCGGTCTTGGCAGGAAGGGGCGCGGCTTCACGCTGATCGAGCTGCTGGTGGTGATGGCCATCGTGGCCCTGCTGGCCGGCCTGGTGGCGCCGCGCTATCTGGCCAGCCTGGATCGCGCCAAGGAGGCGGCGCTGCGCAGCTCGCTGAGCACCTTGCGCGACGCGATCGACCAGTATGTCGCGGACAAGGGGCGTTATCCCGACTCGCTGCTCGAGCTGGCCGAGGCCCGCTATATCCGCGCGGTGCCCGAGGACCCGATCACCGGCGAGCGCGAGAGCTGGCTGGAGCTGCCACCGCCGGCCGAGACCGATCTGGAGGGGCAGCTCTACGATGTGCGCAGCGGTGCACCCGGCCAGGCCAGCGATGGCAGCCTGTATGCGGACTGGTAGCGCCCACGCCAGCGCCGGGTTCAGCTATCTGGGCTTGCTGTTCTTCGTCGCGATCACGGGCGCCGCGCTGGCGGCGCTGGGCCAGGGCTGGAGCACGGCGGCCCAGCGCGAGCGCGAGCGCGAGCTGGAGTTCCGCGGCCTGGAGATCGCCCGTGCGATCGACAGCTATCTGGCGGCCGGCGGGGTGGCGCGGGTGCATCCGCGCACGCTGGACGATCTCTTGCGCGATGAGCGCGGACCGGCCGGGCCGCGCCACCATCTGCGCCGGCGCTATGCCGATCCCTTCACCGGCCAGGCCGACTGGGTGCTGCTGCCGGCGCCCGGCGACCCGGCCGGCTTTGCCGGGGTGCGCAGCCGCTCGGAGCGGCCGCTGCTGCGCCAGCTGGACCCCGAGGCCGAGGAAGCGACGCGGGCCAGCCAATGGCTGTTCCAGGCCGGCCAGGCCGAGATCGGTCTGGCGCCGCCGCCGGGCGGCGCGGCCAGCGGGGTGGACGGCCGCGCACCGGCTCAGGACTAGGTCGGCGCGGGCTTCGATGGTAAAAGCGGCATCGGCCCGGCACGAATCCCGGGTTCGAGGCCCATCGCCCGCTCCATGCCTGCCATGCCCGCATCGCCCCTCAAGCCCCTGCAGGTGCTGGTCGCCGATGACGACGCGATCAATCTGCGCATTGCCGCGCGTCTGCTGCGCGAGCTGGGCCACCACGGCGCCCTGGTCAGCGATGGTGCCAAGGCCTTGCGCCTGCTGGACGAGCGGCGCTTCGATCTGCTGCTGCTGGACCTCAATATGCCCGGGTTCAGCGGCCAGGACACGCTGGCGGCCTTGCGCCGCCGCGAGGGCCGGGGCCGACGCCTGCCGGTGCTGATCGTGTCCGGCCATGACGATGCCGGCACGCGCGCCCATTTCCTGGCCGCTGGCGCCGACGGTTTTCTGGCCAAGCCGCTGGAGCCGCAGGCCCTGGCGGCGGCGCTGGCCGCGGTTTGCGGCGGACCCTGAGCGCCACAGGCCATGCCACGCCAGCTGCCGCCCCAGATCGCCCGCCACGAGTACCTGGCGCTGCTGGGCCTGCTGGACGAGCAGGCCGGCGTCACCGAATGCGATCTGCAGGGCCGCATCACCCGGGTCAACAAGCGCTTCGAGCGGCTCAGCGGTTACCGCCGCGCCGAGCTGCTGGGCCAGGACCACCGCCTGCTGAGCTCGGGCCAGCACGATGCGGCCTTCTGGCAGACGGTCTGGGCGCGCCTGCTGGCCGGCGAGATCTGGCATGGCGAGCTCTGCAATCGCGCCAAGGACGGCCAGCTGTTCTGGGAGGACACGGTGATCGCGCCGCTGCCCGGCCCGGACGGCCAGACCTGCAAGTACATCGCAGTGCGCCGCGACATCAGCGCGGCCAAGCGCGACCGCGCCGCGTTGCAGACCAGCCGCGCGCTGCTGGCCCACGCCGGCCGGCTGGCCGGCGTCGGCGGCTGGGTGCTGGACCTGGACAGCCGCTGTCTGCAGCTGTCCGCCGAATGCCGGCAGATCCTCGCCTCCGGTGCACCGGAGATGCTGCCCCTGGACGAGGCCCGCGACTACTTCAACACCGAGCAGTGGCTGTCGCTGCGCGCGGCGCTGGAGAGCGCTGCGCTGCGCCGCAAGCCCTTCGACCGGGTGGTGCAGATCGGCCCCAGCGGCGCGGCGACGCGCTGGCTGCGGGTGGTCGGCGAGACCGAGCCGGATCAGGACCCGCCCCGGCGGGTGATTGGCGCGATCCAGGACATCAGCGCGCTGACGCTGGCCCAGCGCTATGCCGAGGCCGGCGAACGCACGCTGCGCTCGGCGATCGAGGCGCTGGGCGAGGCCTTCGCGCTCTACGACGCCGACGAGCGCCTGCTGTTCTGCAACGAGCGCTACCGGCAGCTGGTCAGCACGCAGCGCCGCAATGTGCTGCCCGGGCTCAGCTACGAGGATGTGCTGCGCCTGGCCTTCCGGGAAAGCGAGCGCGCCCCGGTGACGCCGGATGCCGAGGCCTGGATCGCCGAGCGGCTGCGGCAGTTCCGCCAGAACGCTTCCGACAGCCAGCACCTGCTCAGCGACGGCCGCTGGATACGCGCGATCAACCGCCGCACCGCCGATGGCCTGCATGTGGTGTTCCGGCTCGACATCAGCGAGAGTCGCCGGGCGCTGGAGGCAGCGGGCGCGGCGGCACGCAGCAAGAGCCAGTTCCTGGCCAATATGAGCCACGAGATCCGCACCCCGCTCAACGCGGTGCTGGGCATGCTGCAGCTGCTGGGCCATACCGCGCTGGACGCCGAGCAGTCGGATCTGCTGGGCAAGGCCGACGGCGCGGCCCGCCATCTGCTGGCCCTGCTCAACAGCATTCTCGACTACTCCAAGGCCGAGGCCGGCAAGATGGTGCTGGAGCTGCGACCCTTCGAGCTGCCGCGTCTGCTGCGCGAGCTGCGGACCCTGCTGGAAGCCCAGCGCGGCGACAAGCCCCTGCGCCTGCTGATCGACACTGATCCGGCCCTGCCCGACTGGCTGCTGGGCGATGCGCTGCGCCTGCAGCAGGTGCTGATCAATCTGGGCGGCAATGCGATCAAGTTCACCGAGCGCGGCGAGGTGCGGCTGCGGCTGCGCCTGCTGGCGCGCGAGCCGGCAGGACTTGCGGTGGAGTTCGAGCTCAGCGATACCGGCATAGGCATAGCGCCCGCGCAGCAGCGCGAGATCTTCGGCGCCTTCAGCCAGGCCGAGGCCTCGACCGCACGCCGCTACGGCGGCACCGGCCTGGGCCTGGCGATCAGCCAGCGTCTGCTGCAGCTGATGGGCAGCGAGCTGCACTGCGAGAGCCGGCCCGGCCGCGGCAGCCGCTTCTTCTTCACGCTGCGGCTGGCGGTGGCGGCGGCTGCACCGGCCGCGCCCGCGGCGCCGGGGCCGCGGGCGGCAGCACGGCTGGCGGGGCTGCGTCTGCTGCTGGCCGAGGACAATGCGCTCAACCGCGAGCTGGTGCTCAGGCTGCTGGGCCGCGAGGGCGCGCAGATCGATTGCGCCGCGGACGGCCGGCAGGCCCTGGAGGCGCTGCAGCGCCATGACTACGACCTCGTGCTCATGGATATGCAGATGCCCGGCATGGACGGGCTGCAGGCCTGCCGCGCGCTGCGCCGCGAGCCGCGCTGGGCCCGCCTGCCGGTGCTGGCGATGAGCGCCAACACCAGTCCGGCGGACCGCGCCGCCTGCCTGGCCGCCGGCATGGACGAGCATCTGGGCAAGCCCTTCGATCTGGAGCAGCTGGTGGCCACAATCCGGCGTCTGTGTGCTGCCGATCCGCCGCCGGTGCTCGACAGCGCCGGCGCGCTGGCCCGCCTGGGCCAGGACACGGCCTTCTATGCGCAGCTGCTGCGGCAGTTCGCGGCCCAGGCCGAGCCGCTGCTCCAGCGGCTGACTGAGCAGCATGATCGCGCGGCCGCCCATCAGCTGAAGGGCATCGCTAGTGCCTTGGGTGCGCAGCGCCTGGCCGCAGCCTGCGCCCTCGCCGAGACCGACGCCGGCCGCATCGATGCGCAGGGGCTGCGCGCCGAGCTGGCGGCGGTGCTGCAGGCGCAAGCCGGCTGGCTGGCGGCCCATGCCGTGGCGCCAGCCGCCGCCGCGATGGACCTGGAGGCGGCGCTCCATGCGCTGGCGGTCAGCCTGGAATCCCATGCGCTGGACAGCTTCGAGCGCTACGACGCCTTGCTGGCCGGCCATGCCGGGGTGCTGGGCGAGGCGCTGGCGCCCTTGCGCCAGGCCATGGAGGGCTTCGACACCGAGGCCGCCGTCGCCGCCTGCCGACAGCTGCTGGCCGATCTGACGCGCCGCAGTTGACGTGCCAGGTCTTGCCGCTATGCTGGGCTCCTGACCACCCCGCTGCCTGCCTCGGGGGGTCCGGATGCTCCCCACTGTTCCCTACCGATGAGGCCTGCATGCGTAGCAATCTCCCGGTGACCCAGAACGGCTACTCCTTCCCCGCGGACCAGACGCTGATCTCGATCACCGATCTGAAGGGGCGCATCACCTACTGCAATACCAACTTCATCACCGTCAGCGGCTTCACCAGCGCCGAGCTGCTGGGCCAGCCGCACAATATCGTGCGCCACCCCGATATGCCCGAGGAAGCCTTCCGCGACCTCTGGGAGACGATACAGAGCGGCCTGCCCTGGAGCGCCCTGGTCAAGAACCGGCGCAAGAACGGCGACTACTACTGGGTGCGTGCCAATGCCACGCCGGTGCGCGACGGCGAGCGCATCGTCGGCTATCTGTCGGTGCGCACAAAGCCCAGCGATGCCGAGGTGCAGCAGTTCGAGCAGCTCTACGCGACGATGCGCGCCGAGGTCGCGGCCGGCCGTTTGGTGCATGCGCTGCGGCACGGCGTGGTGCGGCGCCAGGATCTGCAGGGCCGCCTGATGCAATGGCTGACGCCGGGGCTGCGCGGCCAGATCGTGGCGCTGGCGGCGCTGGCGGCCGCCGCGCCCCTGCTGGCCGCCTGGGCCGGCGCGCCCGGCTGGGGACAGCTGCTGGCTGCGCTGGCCGGCACGGCGCTGGCCAGTGCAGGCCTGGTGGCCACCACGCTGAAGCCGCTGCGCCAGGTGGTGCAGACGGCCAATCTGCTGGCCGGCGGCGACCTGACCCGCTTTGTCAGCGTCACCGGCCGCGGCGAGATCGGCCAGCTGCAGCTGGCCCTGGCCCAGCTGACGGTCTCGGTGCGCACCGTGGTGCGCGATGTGCGCCATGAGGTGGCCAATCTGCTGGGCGGCGCCAAGGAGATCGCCAGCGGCAACCAGGACCTGTCGGCGCGCACCGAATCCCAGGCCAGCAGCCTGGAGCAGACTGCCGCCGCGATGGACCAGATCGGCGGCACCGTGCGGCAGACCTCGGCGCTGGCCGGCGAGGGCGCCGGGGCGGCGCGCGACACCGCCGGCGTGGCCCAGCGCAGCCAGGAGGCGGTGCACAGCGTGGTCGACACCATGCAGCAGATCGCCGACTCATCGCGCCGCATCGGCGACATCATCCAGGTGATCGAGGGCGTGGCCTTCCAGACCAATATCCTGGCGCTGAATGCCGCGGTCGAGGCGGCGCGCGCCGGTGAGCAGGGCCGCGGCTTCGCGGTGGTGGCCTCCGAGGTGCGGGCCCTTGCCCAGCGCACCACCGCTGCGGCCAAGGAGATACGCACGCTGATCGAGGAGTCGCGCGAGCGCGTCGACCAGGGCGGCCAGCGGGCCGGCGATGCCAAGCTGCGCATGGACGAGGTGATGGCTGCGGTGGAGCGTATGCGCCATGTGCTGCAGCAGATCGACAGCGCCGCGCGCGAGCAGGCCATAGGCGTGGGCCAGGTCGGCGAATCGGTGCAGCATCTCGATTCGATCACCCAGCAGAATGCGGCGATGGTGGAGGAGCTGGCCTCGGCCGCGCAGGCGCTGAACGCCCAGGTGGGCCTGGTGCACAACACCATCCGGGTGTTCCGCCTGACCGACCGGGACCAGACCCTGGCCGAGGTCGATGCGGTGGAGCTGCGCAAGCAGCAGGCCGGCCGCGACCCTGCCTAGCGCTCCCGCTAGCGCGCCAGCTTGTCAGCGCCGCCAAGCGGGTCACCCAGCTGGCAGCGCCCGGCCACGCAGCGGGCGCCCGGGTCGGTCACCAGGCGGCAGTCGGAGATGCGGCCCTGCTGCGCATTGCCGGCCTCGTCCGCGCGCCTGAGCTGCTCGGCCAGCGCCTGCAGGCGGGCGGCGTCGCTGCGCTGGCTGGACCAGGCCAGATAGCGCAGCGGCCCGCCGCAGGCCTTGGCGCCCAGTGCCAGGCTGTGGCATTGCGCATCGCTGCTGCAGGCGGCGTCGCGGATCTCGGCTTCGATCTGCTGCTGCAGCTGCGCGGGGCTGGCTGCAGCTGGCGGGGCCGGGCTGAGTGCGCAGGCGCCCAGCGCCAGCAGCAGGGCGGCAGCGCCGCAGAGGCGGCGGCTGAGGTGGTGGATGGGGCGGTAGATGGGGCTGCTCATGGGGGCGGATGCTGGCCCAGGCGGCAGGATTTGGCAAGACGGCCCGCCCGCCGCAATGCCGCGCAGCGCAATCCGGTTTCGATTGATGAGCGTCAAGCCGAATCAAGAAGGCCCTGGCTAAGCTGCGCGGCTCTTGTCATCCCGCCCCTGTCCGGACGCAACACCAGTGCGTCAGCGTATCGCGGGTGACGTTGTACGCCTATCGCCCGCGCTGTGCGCCACCCCTCATCTTGACCGCCTCCCCGACCTCCCGCGCCGGCCTTGCACGCAAGTCGGAGCGCCTGCTGCTGCTGCGGCCCTGGCTGGCGCTGGCCCTGGCGCTGCTGGGCGGCTGGCTGGCCGCGGCCAGCTGGCTGATGGCCGAACGCCAGGCCCTGCACCGCGCCGAGGAAAGCCGGCTGCAGGCCCTGGTGCAGTCGCTGGACAGCATCCTGTCGCAGCAGCTGCTGGCCGTGGACGCGGCGCTGCGGGCGGTGGCTGCCGCGCCGGGAGCGCCCCGCCAGGGCCTGCTGAGCAGCCTGGCCGACACCATGCCCGGCGTGCAGTCGCTGAGCCTGGTCGACGCTCAGGGGCAGGTCAGCCTCAGCTCCGACGCGGCACTGTCGAGCCAACCCTGGCCCGAGACCGAGCTGCTGCAGCGCGCCCGCGCGCAGCCGGACGCGCTGCGCCTCTATCTGTCTCCGCCCGGCCGCCAGGGCGACGGCCCGCTGCTGCTGCGCCTGTCGCGCCAACGCCTGGACGCGGCCGGCCGCTTCGCCGGCCTGGTCAGCGCCACGCTGAGCCCGGCCTTCTTCGAGCTGGTGCTGGACACGGCCCAGCCCTCGGCGCAGACCTTCAGCGCGCTGAGCCACAGCCAGGGCCTGCTGTTTGCGCTGATGCCCGGTGACCCGGTCTGGCAGGGCCGCAATCTGCTGGGCCAGCCCCACTCGGGGCGGGCCCCGCCACTGGGCCCCGGCGGCCCCGCCCGCCGGCCCCGCCAGCCCGCCCC
>JAYRSJ010000009.1:86839-153599 GCA_041920215.1 Burkholderiaceae bacterium
GTTTTGGGGGGGGTGGCGGGGTGCCCGGGTGGGGCGGGGCGGCATGGGGCGGCCCCCCCCCGACTCGGTGCTGGCCCGTCATCTGGACAGCGGCGGCCGCGCCGGCCTGCAGCGCATGCACGCCCATATCAGCGCTGACGAGCGCCTGGTGGCCACCCGCACGGTGCTGCCGCCGGGTCTGCGCCAGGACCAGGCCCTGGTGGTGGCGGTGGGCCGCTCGGTGGCCGGCCTGGAGCTGCCCTGGCGGCGCCAGCGCCAGGCGGTGCTGGGCGTGGGCCTGGGCCTGAGCCTGGCCAGCGTGCTGGGCCTGGCCCTGTGGTGCCGGCGCCAGCGCCTGCTCAACCGCATGCGCCTGACCCAGCGCCGCCATGAGCGCGATGCCGCCACCCGCATGCGCCTGGCGCTGGATGGCGCCGCGCTGGGCCTGTGGGACTGGCAGCTGGACAGCGGCCGCGCCCGCTACGACGAGCGCTGGTGCGCGATGCTGGGCTACCGGCCCGACACGATAGACGGCAGCGTGCAGGCCTGGCGGCTGCGCCTGCATCCCGACGATGCCGGCGTGGTGCAGCGCGCGCTGGACGACTGCCTGCAGGGCCGGCGCGACGAGTACCGCCAGGAGTACCGGCTGCGCCACCGCGACGGTCATTGGGTCTGGGTGCATAGCAGCGGCCGGGTGACGGCACGGGCCGAGGACGGCCGGCCGCTGCGCATGGTGGGCACGCATCTGGACATCTCGCAGGCGCGCGAGCAGGCCCTGCAGTTGCAGGAGCAGGCCCAGGCCACCCAGGCCATCCTCGACCATATGGTCGACGGCGTCATCACGATCGACGCCCAGGGCCTGGTGCGCTCGATCAACCCGGCGGCCTGCCGCATGTTCGGCTACGCGGAGGATGAGCTGCTGGGCCAGAGCATAGGCCGGCTGATGGGCGAGCCCGAGCGCGGCCACCACCAGCGCTATATCGCCAACTACCTGGCCGGCGGCCCGGCCCGGGTGATCGGCCATGGCCGCGATGTCAGCGGCCGCCGCAAGGACGGCAGCCTGTTCCCGATGAGCCTGGCGGTCTCGCGCATCGAGCGCCATGGCGAGACCCTGTTCATCGGCCTGACCCGCGACATCACCGAGCGCAAGAAGGCCGAGGCTGCGATCGAGCGCCTGGCCTTCTACGACGAGCTGACCGGCCTGCCGAACCGCCGCCTGCTGCTGGACCGGCTCAACCAGTCGCTGGCCGGCAGCCGGCGCAAGCGCCGCCATGGCGCGGTGATCTTCATCGACATGGACAACTTCAAGTCGCTCAACGACACCCTGGGCCATGGCATGGGCGACCGCCTGCTGCAGGCGGTGGCCCAGCGCCTGGGGGCGGCGCTGCGCAGCGAGGACACGGTGGCGCGCTGGGGCGGGGACGAGTTCGTCGTGCTGCTGCAGGACCTGGGCGCCGAGCGCGAGCAGGCGCTGCGCCATGCCGAGGCAGCGGCCGAGAAGCTGCTGCGGGTGCTGGGCCAGCCCTATCAGCTGGACGACCATGCCCACCACAGCACGCCCAGCATAGGCATCGTGCTATGGGGCGATGGCGAGACCAGCAGCGAGGAGCTGCTCAAGCATGCCGACCATGCGATGTACCAGGCCAAGGCGGCCGGTCGCAACCAGCTGAGCTTCTTCGACCCGGTCACCCAGGCCGCGCTGGCCGAGCGCGCGCTGCTGGAGGCCGAGCTGCGCGAGGCCATCGCCGCGCGGACCCTGCAGCTGCACTATCAGCCCCAGGTGGACCGCGCCGGCCAGCTGCTGGGCGCCGAGCTGCTGCTGCGCTGGCCCCATGCCGAGCGTGGCTGGGTCTCGCCGGCTGACTTCATACCGCTGGCCGAGCAGACTGGCCTGATCCTGCCGCTGGGCGAGCAGGTGCTGCAGCAGGCCTGCGAGCAGCTGGGCCGCTGGGCCCGCGACCCGCAGCTGGCCGGCCTGACGCTGGCGGTCAATCTCAGCGCCCACCAGTTCCGCCAGAAGGGCTTTCTGAGCCTGATGCAGCAGCTGCTGGCGCGCAACGAGGTGCCGGCCGGCCGGCTCAAGATCG
Source organism: Burkholderiaceae bacterium (assembly GCA_041920215.1). Taxonomy (GTDB): domain Bacteria; phylum Pseudomonadota; class Gammaproteobacteria; order Burkholderiales; family Burkholderiaceae_C; genus JAYRSJ01. The sequence goes on from JAYRSJ010000009.1 coordinate 88,906, forward strand.
AGCTGACCGAAAGCACGCTGCTGGAGGATGTGGATGCCGCCATCTCGCTGATGCGTCAGCTGCGCGCGCTGGGACTGAGCTTCTCGCTGGACGATTTCGGCACTGGCTATTCCTCGCTGGCCTATCTGAAGCTGCTGCCGCTGCAGCAGCTCAAGATCGACCAGAGCTTTGTGCGCGATCTGCTGACCGAGCCGAACGCGCGCGCGATCGCGCTGGCCATCATCCAGCTGGGCGCCAGCCTGGGCCTGGAGGTGATTGCCGAGGGCGTGGAGACCGAGGCCCAGCGCGAGGAGCTGGCCGGCCAGGGCTGCCATGCCTTCCAGGGCTGGCTGTTCAGCCGCGCGCTGCCGGTGGCCGGCTTCGAGACCTGGGCGCGCCGCTGGATCGCCGGCGCGGCCCCGGGCGCTATGGCGCCAGGCCCAGCGCCTGCGCCACGCCCCGCCATGGCAGCAGCTTGAAGTTCTGCCGGCCCTGGGGCAGGCGCTTGCGACCGTCCTGCACCACCAGCAGGCCCTCGCGGTAGGGCCCGCCCAGATCGGCCGCCGTCACATCCAGCCCGTCGGTCTCCGAAACGCCGTCTATGCCCAGCGCGGCATTGATGCCGATGCGGAAAGACCCACGCAGCGCATGCGGTGCGTCGGCCGCGTAGACCGCATAGCTGTCGCTGCCCTGCGAGGAGACCACCAGCCAGCGGCCCTGGGCCGAGGCGTGGATGGCCATGCCCTCGACATCGGCCTGCAGGGCCTCGCCCAGCGCAATCGCCAGCACCGGCTCGCCGGCCTCTCGGTCCAGCGCCACGCGCCAGATGCCGCGCTTCTCCTCGCCGACGAAGAGCTGTTGCCGGGCTTCATCCACCACGCAGCCCTCGGGCTGGCTGGGCAGACGGAATTCGCGCAGCAGCGCGGCGCGCCAGCCGCCGCTGCGCTCATCGCGCTGCAGCCGCAGCTGGCGCACGCGGCCGTCCTTGTCATTGGCAAAGGCGTCCAGCCCGCCGTCGGCATTGCGGCCCACGCACAGGCCGTAGATGTCGTCCAGCCCGGTGGGCAGGCGGGCCAGCTCGCGCACGCGGCCATCCTGCGGCGCGACTCCGAACAGCAGCAGCGCGTTTTCGTCGCGCTGCGTGGCCACGGCCAGGTCGAGACGCTGGCGGCCATAGCGCAGGCCCTGGCGCAGGTCCACATTGTTGATGCGGCCCACCGGCAGGAACTGGCGCTCGCGCCCCTGCAGATCGTAGACGGCCAGGCCGCGCTTCTTGTCGGTGCCCAGCACCCGGCTGCGCGCGCCCTGGCGCGGATGCACCCAGATGGCCGGATCATCGGCCGCATCGCCCTGGGCGCGCACCGGCTGGGTTTGCGCGCTGGGCAGCACGATGGCCGCTGCAGGCGTGGCGGCCGCTGCCAGCGGGTGCGCCGCCAGCCACTGGTGCAGGCGCTGCACCAGGGCTTTTTCATCGGACTGCGGATCGGCCAGCAGCAGTTGGCGGCCCTCGCGCTCGGCATCGGCCGCATAGGCCCACAGACCCACGCCGGGCTCGGCGATATAGAGCTGCGCCTCGGCATCACGCACCAGGCAGGCGCTGGGCGCGTGGGGGCTGGCCAGGCGGCGCAGGGGGCGGGCCTGCGCGCCGTGCAGCAGCCACTGCTCGCTCAAGCCGTCCTCGCCGAGCAGAAAGACCTGCAGCAGGCCTTGCGCATCGCGGTACAGGCACAGCTGTTCCACCGCGAAGCCGGGCCCGGGCCAGCGGGCCAGCTCGCGCAGGCGCTGGCCCTGGGCCTGCAGCAGCTGCAGGCGGCCGCTGTCGGCATCCTGCACCAGGGCCAGCGGCCCTTGGCCGTCGGTGCCGGGGCGCTGGTCCCAGCGCTTGATGCGCAGCGCGAGGCGATCGCGCAGCGCGCCGCCGGCGTCGCGCAGCTCCAGGCCCTGCTTGCCCAGACTCAGACTCTGGGCCTGGACGCCGCCCCAGGCCAGCATCAGGGCGGCCGCGGCTGCGGCCAGCGGGCATCGGATCCATTGCGTCATCATCAGAACACCACCGCCTTCAGGCCGATCTTGAAGCTGCGACCGTATTGTTCGTACTGGGCATTGCGCGCCTTGTCGCCCTGGTAGACGTAGTAGCGCTCATTGCTCAGATTCAGGGCCTCGAAGCTCAGTTCCACACGCGGGCCGAGCTGGTAGCGCAGTGCGAAGTCCAGCTGCTGCTGGCGGTCCACCTGCAGGTCGCGGGCGGCATCGAACACGCTGCCCACCTCCAGCAGATAGGGCGATTTTTGGTTCAGCGCCAGGCGGGTACTGAGGCCCTGGCCCTCCCAGCCGAGGCTGAGGTTGAAGCTACGGTCCGACTGGCTGGGCAGCGCGATCTCGCGCGATTTCCATACGCCGCCGTCGTGACCGGCTATGCGCGCCTTCGAGCTCACAAAGCTGGCATTGGCGCCGACGATCAGGCCGTTCCAGGGAGCGGGCAGCTGGCGCAGCTGCTGGCTGTAGGCCAGCTCCAGGCCGCGCACCCTGGCCTTGTCGCCGTTGGCATAGCTGTGCACCGCGCTGAAGTCCTCCCAGCCGGGCGTGCCGGCCAGATCGGTCTGGAACACGAAGTCCTTGATGTGCTTGTGGAACAGATAGGCCGATACCGCGCCCTCGCGCCCGTCGCGGCCCAGCGCGTGTTCGATGCCGATGTCCAGGTTGCGTGAGCGCAGCGGCTTGAGCAGCGGGTTGCCCAGCTCGGCCTCGTCGCCGTCGATCACGCGGCCCGGCGAGAGCTGGCCGAAGCTGGGGCGCAGCACCGAGTTCGTCAGCGCGGCACGCAGCTGGGTGCTCTTGCTGCCCAGGTCCTGGCGCAGCAGCAGGGTGGGCAGCCAGTGGCGGCTGCGGGTGTTGGCGCTGGTGGCGCTGACCACATCGTCCAGGGCGCCGAAGCCCTGGGCGCTGAAGCTGATGCGCTCGTAGCGCAGGCCGCCCAGCAGCTGCGTGCCGGCGTGCTGCCAGCGCAGCTGGGCATAGCCGGCGTCCACGTCCTCCTGCAGCGCGAAGTCATTGGTGGCCGAGTCCACCGGGTCGCGGAACTTGGCGGGCTCAAGACCTGACACCAGGCGACGCAGCGCGTCGGCACTCAGTGCCGGGCCAAAGCTGCCCCAGGCATAGTCCACCGCGCCGCCAGCGAGGAACTGGTCCATCGCCAGCGCTCCTTTGGCGATGCCGGCCTTGGTGAGATTCTTGGCGCTGTAGGCGATGGTCTCCTGCTCATTGCGCTTGTCTCGGCGTGTGACTTTCAGGCCGGTTTCGAGCTCCAGCTCGGCGCCACCCGCCAGCTCGAACTCGCGCTGCAGGTCCAGCCTGGCATGGTGCAGGCGGTCGCTGGCCTTGGAGTCTTCGATCTTGAACTTGTCCAGCGCGTAGCCGCTGGCGGCCGCCAGGCCGGCCGGGCCGAGCAGTTGCGGACGCTGCGTGCCGCTGAAGCCCACGCCATCGAAGCTGTTCTTGAAGGCTGACGAGGCCAGTGCATTCGGCTTGCCCTCGCTGGCGCGGCCCTGGCCGGCTTCGGCGTTGAGCTGCCAGCTGCTCAGCACGAGCTTGCTGCCCAGCACGATCGAGTTGCTGCGGTTGTTCTCGTCGCGCGACTTGAGGCCGCGCAGCACGGTGGCCTTGCCCAGCGTGCCGCTGGCCTGCGCATCGTCGAACTCGACCGCCAGCGACTGGCGGGTCTCGCTGTCATCGAACTGGCTGGCAAAGCCGCGCAGGTAGTAGTGCTGGCCTTGTACGGGCTTGTAGTCGAGGTTGATCGCAGCACCCAGGCGTTCGCGCAGGATTTCATAGCGGCGCAGCTCGAACTCCTCCAGCTTGTCGCCATCCCAGGCACCGCCGGTCTCGACGTTGTCGCTGGCGAAGCGGCGCTGGTCGGCCGACAGCGCCAGCGCCACGCCCAGCGTGTTGCCCATGAAGCGGTCGGCAAAGGTCAGCGCGCCGCGGGGTCGGGTCTTGCCGGCATTGGCATCCTGGTTGGCGCCCAGCTCGACGCTGAACAGCCGGCCCGGCAGATCGAAGGCCGAGAGCGTGTTCACCGCCACGCTGCCGCCTATGGAGTTGGCATCGTCGGCCGGGGTCAGCGTCTTCGTCACCACCAGCGAGCGGATCAGGCCGGCCGGCACCAGGTCCAGGCCCGGTGCGCGGCGGTCGGCCTCGGAGGCCGGCACGCCAGCGCCGTTGATGGTGACGGCGTTGTAGTCGGGGCCCAGGCCGCGCACCCGTATGAAGCGGCCCTCGCCCTGGTCGCGCTCGACCGAGACCCCCGGCAGCCGCGCCAGCGCCTCGGCGGCATTGTTGTCGGGCAGAGCGCCGATCGCGTCGGCATGCACGACGCTGAGCACGCCCAGCGCGGCACGCTGTTTGTCCAGCGCGCTGCGCAGACTGGCGCCCTGGCCGTTCAGCGTCACCCGCTCCAGCGTGGTGATGGGGGCCTGGGCTTGGGCCGGGCTGGCGAAGGCGCTGGCCAGGGCCAGGGCCAGCAGATGGGGGCGGTGCGAGCGTGTCATGTGCCGGGATTGCGGAAGTAGGAATGGCTGCGCACTGTGGGCAGGCGGCATGGCGCTGCCGTGACAGCGTGGCGCCGCGCCACCGGGGCGGCGCCAAGAGCGCGCCGCCGCGCCCGCGCTGAGCTGATCCGACCCCCTGGGCGCAGCACCGGGCGGGCTGTCACACAGCCGGCCTAGCATCGGGCGCCCATGACGATGAGCTTTCTTGCCGCGCTGCGCGCCCGGCCTGCCGGGCGCCTGCCCCAGGCGCAGGTGCTGGGCCTGCGCCATTTCGGCCATGGCTTGGCCGTGCTGGCGGTGGCCCTGCTGGCCCTTTATGCGCAACAGGGTGCGCCGCGGCCGCTGGCCCAGTGGCGCTGGATGGACCTGGCCGGCGAGGGCGGCATGGCGCTGATGCTGGCGGTGTGGCTGGTCTATCTGCGCGCCAGCCGGCCGGCCGGCCGGGTCACCGATCTGCTCTGCCTGGGCCTGGCCGGCATGCTGCTGGGTGCCTGGGTGGACACGCTGGACGAGTTCTGGCGGCTGGACAAGGCCCTGCTGTGGGACAACTGGCTGGAGTCGGCGCTGACGCCGCTGGGCATGGGCCTGCTGACCTGGGGCCTGCACCAGTGGCGCCAGGAACAGCTGGTGTTGAACGCACAGCTGGGCCAGCGCGAGCGCCTGTTCCGCGATCACCGCGCGGTCGACGGGCTGACCCAGCTGGGCGATGCGCTCTATATGAGCCGCCAGCTGGCGCTGGAGCGCGCCGCCGGTCGCCCGGGCCTGCTGTTGATGCTGGGCCTGGAGGGCTACGAGGCCTTTGTGCGGCGCTGGGGCCTGGCCGAGGCCGACCGCCTGCTGCAGGCGGCTGCCCAGCTGCTGCTGCTGCAGCTGCGCGGCGATGCCTTGCTGTGCCGCTATGCCGGCGCGCGCTTCGTGCTGCTGCTGCCGGGCGACGGCGCGCCCGATGCGGCCCAGGCCCTGCGCGCGGCGCTGGCGGCCTTCAGCTATCCGCTGCCCGATGGCAGCCGCCTCAGCCTGCCGGTGCAGCTGGCCTGCCTGCGGCTGGACCCGCAGCGTGCGCCGGGCGACGATCCCCTGCTGGCCCTGGCCCGGCAGTTCATCCAGCGCTAGGCCGGCGATGCTGCCGCCCTACCAGATCGACAGCCCCTGCCTGGCCTGGGCCGACCAGGGCGTGCTGCTGGCCGAGGTGGCGCGCAGCCGCGGGCTGGACTGGCCGCGCTGGGCGGCGCAGGCCGGGCTGGCCGTGCAGCCGGCCCCGCCTGCTTTCCTGAGCCCGCGCCAGCTGCTGGCCCTGCTGGCGCCGCTGCAGGCCCTGGGCAAGGACATGGCCTTCGTGATCGGCGGCCTGAGCCTGCCGGGGCATTACGGCCTGGCCAGCCAGGCACTGCAGGAGGCCGGCAGCCTGGAGCAGGCGCTGCAGCTGCTGGCCGCGCATGGCGGACGGCTGAGCCCGCTGCTGGCGCCGCGCCTGCTGGTGGAGGGCGATGAGCTGATCCTCTACTGGGTGCCGGCCTGCGGGCTGACGCCATCGCTGCGCGGCTTCGTCGTCGATATGCAGATGGCGGCGGTGGCGGCGATGAGCCGCTGGCTGGGCGAGCCGGACGGCCAGGCCTGGTGTTACAGCTTCAACCGCACCCGGCCGCGCGATCTGGCCCCGCATATGGTGCATCTGGGCGGCAGCCTGGCCTTCGACTGCCAGGTGGACGCGCTGCGCCTGCCGCTGGCCCAGGCGCGCCGGCCCTGGCCGGCCGCGGCGCGCGGCAGCGGCCTGGCCGCCCAGGCGCTGGCCGCCGGCGCTGATGCGCAGGCCTGCCGCAGCGGCCTGCTGGCCGCGCTCTACCAGCATCTGCTGGCGGCGCTGCAGGCCGGGCAGGCGCCCAGCCTGGACGAGGCGGCCGCGGCCTTCGGCACCAGCCCGGCCACGCTGAAACGCCAGCTGGCCCTGGCCGGCAGCCACTACCAGGCCGAGCTGGACCAGGTGCGCGCGCATCTGGCGCTGTATCTGCTGAGCCTGCGCGGCCTGGGCAGCGAGGCGGTGGCGGCGCGGCTGGGCTTTCATGACCGTGCCAATTTCCGCCGCGCCTTCAAGCGCTGGACCGGCATCACGCCGGGCGCCCTGCCGGCCTGAGCGCCGGCCCGGCTCAGCCCGGCTGGCGCAGCCGGGCCAGCGCGGCCGTCACCTTGGCCAGCGCCGGCCGCAGTTCCTCCCAGGCCGCCGGCTCGAAGCCGGCCGGCTTGCGCAGCAGGCGGTGCCTGGCCCGCTGCAGCAGCAGGCCCTTGCAGGCGAAGACGATGGTGTTGCTGCAGTCCTCGTCGCCGACGATCAGCAGCTGGTCGGCGAAGGCGCGCGCAAGGCGGGCGATATGCAGCTGCAGATCCTTGTGGCCGCTGTGCAGATTGACCACCAGCAGGCCGTTGGGCTGCAGCGCGTCGTGGCAGTCGTCGTAGAAGCGCTGGCTGCACAGGGCCGGCGGCTGGCCCTCGTAGTCGAAGCCGTCGACCATCAGCACATCGACGTTGTAGGGCGCGAAGCGCACCCAGTCGGCGCCGTCGCCGCACTGCACCGCAAAGCGCTGGTCGTCCGGCGGCACCTGGAAGGCCTCGCGCAGTGCGATCACATGCGGATTGATCTCCACCACCTTGATGCGGGTGGCGGGCAAATGCCGGTAGCAGAACTTGGCCAGCGAGCCGCCACCCAGGCCGATCATCGCCAGCGTGTCGGGTGCCGCATTGAACAGCACAAAGCCCATCATGGTGCGCGTATAGGCCAGGTCCAGCGCGCCGGGCCGCTCCAGCTGCATGCGGCTCTGGATCTCGCTGATGCTGAAGTGCAGGGCCCGGCTCGTCAGCGTTTCATGGACGAAGGGTTTGACATGCTGCTGGGCGTCGGCGGTATCGGGCATGGGAGGGTCGGGCAGGGCGGGGGGTAGGCTAATGTAATGTGAGTTTCATGAGGCTGCAATTATCATGTGATTAACATATGATCGGCCCATGGAACAGAAAACCGCCCGCCTGACGGTCTTGATCGACCCGGCCAAGAAGAAGGCCTTCGAGAGCCTGTGCGCCCAGCAGGACCAGACCCCCTCCCAGGTGGTGCGGCGCCTGATACGCGACTATCTGGCCGCCCATGGCCAGGGTTTCACGCCGGGCGGTGCGGCGGACGAGCGGCCTAGTTCCTAGCCCACCAGCGCGCCAGCGTCGCCGCATCCGGCGCGCCCTGTACCAGCTCGGGCGGCTGGCCGGGGGTCAGCCACACCACCAGGGGCACGAGGCCGCGCCAGCGCGGGTCGACCGCATGGCGTATCGCCGCGGCCTGGCCCTCAAAGCCCAGCAGGCGGTCGGCGCCGCCATGCCGGGCATGGTGGCCATGGCCGGGCTGTGCCAGCTCCTCGGGGCTCAGGTCGCTGAAGACCAGCAGCAGCGGCGTTTGGCTGCGCCGGCGCCGCGCATCGTCGGCCAGCTGCTTGAGCACGCCGGGGCAGACTGCGCACCAGCTGGCGCTGAACATCAGCAGCTGCGGCCGGCCCTCGCGCTCGACCTGCTGGCGCAGCTGCTGCCAGGTGGCGGCGTCGAAGGGCTCGGGAGCCGGGGCCTGGGGCGCTGCGCCGGTCGCTAGCGGCAGGGCCATGGCAGCGCTTAAGACGCTGAACAGCAGCGCCAGCATGAAAGCCCGGCGCGCGGGTCGCTGCGGGGTTTCAAAGTTCGACAACACGCACTCCTTCGTCCTCGGTGCGCCACATTGCCAGCAGGCGGCGGCCATCGCTGAGCAGGCGCGCATAGTCGCTCTCGCCGCTGCTGCTGCCCAGCTCATGCAGCATGAAGCGGCGGCCCTCGTCCTCGGACAGCCAGGCGCGCCAGCGCATGCGCTGGCCGTCGAAGCCGCGCCAAACGATGGCCAGGCGCTGGCCGGCGCGGGCCAGGGCGCCGTGCTCGGCCGCTTCGTCGGGCAGTTCGCGCGCCGCGCCGTGCGTGAGGGATGGCAGGCCGGCGGCATCGAGCCGCCCGTAGCGCAGCGCGGCGCGGCCCTGGCGTACGCTAAACCACAGCGCATGCCAGCCGCCATCGGCCGCGGCCGCCAGATCGCCGCCATGGTGGGGGCAGCCCTCCACCACCCAGCCGTCCTCGCTGGCGCGACGGACCGCCGCGCCGGACGAATCACTGTCCAGCAAGCGCGCGAAACCATGATCGCGCTGCTGGCCGGGCCAGACATGGCGCCAGAACGCCGCCAGCTCGCCCTGGGCATCGCGGGCCAGCGCGATGCGGCAGCATTCGCAGCTGTGGGCGGCCAGCAGCTGGTCAGGGCCCCAAGTGGCACCGCCGTCGGCGGAGACATTGCGGTAGATGGCCGCGCCCGCATAGGCCTGGCCGGCGGCGCGGGCCCGCTCCAGATCGCGCTTGTCTATCCAGACCGCATGCAGGCGGCCCTGGCCGTCGAAGGCGATGGACTCGAAGCGGTGGGTGATCTGCTGGCGGTCCTGGTGCACCGTCAGCGGGCCGGCAAAGCGGGCGCCGCCGTCGCTGGAATGCAGCAGCCGGATCTCGCCGCTATAGGGCTTGCTCAGCGGCCGGGTGTAGCTGATCGCGACCCGGCCCTGCGGGCCGAAGGCGATCTTGGGATGGTTCTCGCCATCGGCGCTGGGCTGCTCGCCGCCTATGTCCAGCGGCCGCGGCGCGCTCCAGCTGCGGCCGGCATCCGCGCTGCGCCGGGTCACCAGCTGGCCGGCGCTGTCCAGCATGGCCAGCCAGATCGCGCCGTCCGGCGCCAGCGCCGCACCCATCGCCAGCTGGGGCTTGCGCGGCTTGCGGGCCTTGGGGGTGGCGGGCACGGCTTCCTGGTGACTTGCATCATGCGAGGCCAGGACGCGCAGCGGCGCGGCCAGCAGCAGGCCGGCACCGGCGGCCAGCAGCTGGCGCCGGCCCGGCTGGTCGTTCTTCAGAGGCATTGCCACCATCTCATTGCTCCTTCAGCGCCCAGCGCAGCGCCATGTGGATCATGCGCTGCGGCAGGGTATGGGCCTGCCAGGCGCGGCTGTTGCCGAGGTTGTCCACGCCCAGCGTCCATTCCCATTGCGGCGCAAAGCGCCAGGCCAGCTTCAGGTCGAGCTGCTTGACCCGCGAGGTGCCGCCGTAGGTGTCGGGATTGCTGTCGACATTTGTGTCGGTGTTGTACTGGCGGCCGCTCCAGCGCCAGGCGGCCGAGGCCATCCAGCGCGGCGCCGGTCGCCAGCGCGCCTGCAGCGTGTAGCGCTGCGGCGGGATGCGCAGCCAGCGCTTGCCCACGGTGGCCGGGTTGGCCGCATTGGCCTCGATGCGCGCCGCGGTGAAGGTGGCGCTGCCGGCCAGGGTCAGCGCGCTCCAGGCCGGCAGGTCCCAGTCGCCGGCCAGCTCCAGGCCCTGGCTGAGCACGCGATCGATATTGTTGACGCGGGTGACGCTGGGCGTGACCGTGCTGTCGGTCTGGCGCACGATGGTGTTCTTCACGTCGTCGCGGAACAGGCTGATGCGCAGCCGGCCGGCATCCCATTGGCCCTCGGCGCTGAGCTCCAGCGCGTCGCCGCGCTCGGGGCGCAGGTTCGGGTCGCTGGTGCTGATGCTGCTGCCGGTCTTCGTGCCGTTGTAGAGCTCGTCCACGTTCGGAAAACGCCAGCCGCGGCCGGCGCTGGCCTTGAGCAGCCAGCTGTCGCTGGCCGACCAGGCCAGCGACAGCTTGGGGCTGCTGCTGCTGAGCTCGCGCGTCGGGTAGGCGGTCTGCGCCAGCGGCGGGCCGGCGAAGTACTGGCTGCCGTCCCAGGTCTTGAAGCGCTCCTCGCGCAGTCCGGCGGTGAGCAGCCAGTCCTCGGCCAGGCGCACCGCGTCCTGCACATAGAGCGCCTCGACGCGGGTGCGTCCCAGGTAGTTCTGGTTCGGCGTCTCGGCCCCCGCGCGCCAGTCGGCCGCGCTGTGCACCGTGTTGACCAGGCGGTATTCGTTGCGATGCGCGCCCAAGGTGAGCGTGTGGCGACCATCGCCCCAGTCGCCGGCGCTGGGCTTGTAGACGGCCTGGGCCTCGAGTGTGGTCCAGCCGGTGCCATCGCGCCGCGTGATGCTGCCGGCGCCGCCGATCGCCTCGGCCTGCGGGTCGGCGAGGTTGGCCTGACGGTTGACGTCTTCGACGATGCGGTACTGCGTGGCCACCAGCGAGGCATTCCAGCCGCGCGCGTGCGTGGTCTTCCAGGTGGCGCCGAGCTGGCGGTGCAGCTCGTCGCGGGTGCTGGGCGCGAAACCGCTGGCCGGCACGCTGAAGGCATATATGCCGTCGGTGACGCTGCCGCTCCAGACGCGCTGGCCGCTGGCATCGCGCAGCCAGGTTTCGTTGCGCACCGTGCTGTCGCTGCGCCACATCGAGACGCGTGCCTCGATCTGCTGGCTGGCACCCAAGGCGCTGCCCATGCGCAGGTTCAGCGTGTCCTGGATGCTGTGATCGATGGTGTTGGCGCCGAACAGCGCGCGCTGGCGGCCCTGGGGGTCGGTGTCGTAGACGATGCCGCTGACGAGCCGGGCGCTGGCGCCGGGCGTGGCGAAGGCGCCGCTGCTGCTGCCGCGCACCGCATTCGTGTAGCCCATCGGGTGGCCTTCGCTGTCCTGGTGTTGCAGGCCCAGCACCCACCACAGGCCGCTGGTCTGGCTGCGGCCGGCCAGGCGGGCCGAGGCCTGGGTCGCGCCGAAGGTCTCGCGGCTGCTGTACTCGCTGAAGTCCTGCTGGGCGTAGCGCAGGCTGGCCGAGGCCTCGAAGCCACGGGGCTGGCGCTCGGTGATCATCAGCGTGCTGCCGATGGAATTGCCCGGCAGCAGCGCGGAGAAGGGGCCGTAGAAGGCGTCGATGCGCTCGATCGCCTCCATATTCACCATATTCCAGCGCGGCGCGTCGAAGCGGCCCAGGAAGTTGCTGATCAGATAGCCGTCCAGATAGACCAGGGCGCGGCCGGGCTGCAGCACGCCGAAGCTGCGCCCGCCGACATTGGCATTGCGGTCGCCCAGATAGCGTTTGCGTATCGCCGTGCTAGGCAGCTGCGCGGCGGCGTCCTCGGCATTGAAAAGGTTCTGCTGCTGCAACGCCTGCGCGTCCACGCTGGCGCTGCTGCCGGGCTGGCGGGCATCGATGGCGCTGCCACTGCTCTTGCCGGCGACCAGCACCTTCTCGAGCTGGTTCTCGGTGGCCACGCCCTGGGCCAGCACCGGGCCGGCGAGCATGGAAGCTAGCGCGGCGAGCGCGCAGGGGCGCAGGGCAGGCAGCCGCGAGCCGCGGCCGCTGTCGCGCCTGGCTAGGTGGGTCGTATTCATTGCGAATGAAAAGAAATGGCTGCGCAGGGCCGCGCCGGCCGGGGCCGGGGGCGATGCGGAATGGGGAGGGGAGCGGGCAGACGCGCGGGCTCAGCCAGTCGGCCGGTATTGCCGCCTGTCCTTCGCCAGCCACGCGGTCCTTCCGGACCGCATGCGCGGGCTCAGTGCTTCATGCCGTGGTGGGACATGGGCTTGGGGCTGCTGCCGCCCATGGCCTTGGCCGGTGCCTTGATCTCCAGCGTCTGGCGCTGTTTGTCGGCGCCCTCGAACACCAGGGTCAGCGGTACCTCGCTGCCGGCCGCCACCGGGGCCTTCAGCGCCATCAGCATCACGTGATAGCCGCCCGGCTTCAGCGCGACGCTCTGCCCGGCGGGCAGATCCAGACCCGGCACCGCGCGCATGCGCATCACCGAGCCGTCCATGCTCATCTCGTGAATCTCGACCACGCCGGCCACCGGCGAGCGCACCTCGACCAGGCGGCTGGCCGTTTCGGCCTTGAGCTCCATGAAGGCGCCGGTGGCGCTCTGCTGGGCCACGGTGGCGCGCACCCAGGGCTGGCTGACGCTGACCTGGGCCTGCGCGCTGGCGCTGGCCAGTAGCAGGCCGCTGCACAGGGCAAGCGCGGCGAAGAGGGAGGGCGACAGAGGGAGAGGCTTATTCATCATGGCTTGGGGCAGGCGGCTAGGCCTGGCGCTCGTGGGTCTGGCCGGCGGCACGCAGAGGAAGGCTGCGCCGGCGCGGCATGGCTGTTTTCCCGATCGTTCCACGGCTCGTGCGAGCGATCAGGGCGTATGGCTCAGACCGAGGCCGGCGGACCGCGCGGCTGCAGCGCTGCCCAGGCGTGCAGGGGCCGGGGCGCATGAAGAAAGAGGGCCGGCAGCGGCTGGCTCAGATCCAAGCGCAGCAGCGTCTGCTGTGCCTGCACCGTCGGCAGGGCGGGCATGGAGCCTGGCTGCTGTAGCAGGCATAGCGGGCAATGCTCGAACAGATGGGCCAGCTCGGCGGACCGCTGCGAGTCCGGCGTCAGCCCCTCGTCCGTCGCCAGCGCGGCCTGCAGCAGACCCGGCCCCTGGCTGGAGCAGATCTCGGCCCAGGCCGGATTGTCGGGCTGCTGGCTGCGCACGGCCTGCGCCAGGCCCGGCAGCAGCGCCGCCGCCAGCACGGCCAGCAGGGCCAGCCAGAGCGGGAAGCGTTGCAAGCGCAGGCGGTGCAGGGATTGCATGGCGGCGATTGTAGTGAGGCCGCGCTGGCCTTGTCCTGGAACTGGGTCAAGAATGGTGGCTTGCACCCAGGGAGAGCCAGATGAGCGAGCCAGACCCGAGCCAGCCGCGCGACCCGGCCCAGCGCACCGAACAGGACTCGATGGGCGCGATCCAGGTGCCGGCCTGGTGCTTGTGGGGCGCGCAGACCCAGCGCGCCATCGAGCATTTCCGCATCGGCGGCGAGCGCTTCCGCTGGGGGGCCGAGATGGTGCGTGCGCTGGGCGTTCTGAAGAAGGCGGCGGCCCTGGCCAATGCCGAGCTGGGCCAGCTGCTGCCGGCGCTGGCCGGGCCCATCGTGCAGGCTGCCGATGAGGTGATCGCCGGCCGGCTGGACGCGCATTTCCCGCTGCTGGTGTTCCAGACCGGCTCGGGCACGCAAACGAATATGAATGCGAACGAGGTGATTGCGCGGCGCGCCAACCAGCTGCTGGCCGGCACGGCCGGGCTGCGCATCCATCCGAACGACCATGTCAACTGCGGCCAGTCCTCCAACGACGCCTTTCCCACCGCGATGCATATCGCGGTGCTGGAGCAGTGGCAGGAGGCCTGCCGGCCGCGGGTGGGCGCGCTGCGCGACACGCTGGCCGCCAAGGCCGCGCAGTACGCCCACATCGTCAAGACCGGCCGCACCCATCTGCAGGATGCCACCCCGATCACGCTGGGCCAGGAGATCGGCGGCTGGGTGGCGCAGATCGATGCGGCCCTGGCCACGCTGGACCATGCGGCCCAGGGCCTGCTGCAGCTGGCGATAGGCGGCACCGCGGTGGGCACCGGCCTGAACGCCCATCCCGAGTTCGGCGCGCGCTGCGCCGCGCAGATCGCCGCCCTCACTGGCCGGCCCTTCCGTTCGGCCGGCAACAAGTTCGTGGCGCTGGCGGCGCATGATGCGCTGGTCAATCTGTCGGCCGCGCTGCGCACCCTGGCCGGCGCGCTGCTGAAGCTGGCCAACGATGTGCGCTGGCTGGCCAGCGGGCCGCGCTGCGGCATCGGCGAGCTGCGCCTGCCGGCCAACGAACCCGGCTCGTCCATCATGCCGGGCAAGGTCAACCCGACCCAGTGCGAGGCCCTGTCCATGGTCTGCGTCCAGGTCTTCGGCAATGACGCGGCCGTGGCCTTCGCCGGCAGCCAGGGCAATTTCCAGCTCAATGTCTACAAGCCGCTGATGGCCCACCGCGTGCTGGAGAGTCTGGCCCTGCTGGGCGATGCCTGCGCCTCCTTCGACGCCTATTGCGCCCAGGGCCTGCAGCCTGACGAAGCGGTGATCGCCGCCCATCTGGAGCGCAATCTGATGCTGGTGACCGCGCTGAACCGCCATATCGGCTACGACCAGGCCGCCCGCATCGCCAAGCAGGCCCTGGCCGAGGACAAGAGCCTGCGCGAGGTGGCGCTGGCGACCGGGCTGGTGGCCGCAGCAGACTTCGACGCCTGGATGGATCCGCGGAGGATGACCTATCCGAGCGAGTGAGTGGCCGGGACCAAGGCAGTCTCGACGAATCGTGACGCTGCCTGGCTCGGCCTCACGCCGCCCGCAAGCAATCCACGATCTGCATCCGCGCGGCGCGCCAGGCGGGGATGAAGCCGCCGAGAAAGCCCATGGCCAGTGCGAAGGCCAGGGTCTGCAGTGCGATGGCGGGGGTGAGCCTGAAGCTGAAGGCCAGCTCGGCGAAGGTCTGGAAATTGGTGGTGCTGATATTGACCGACTGCATCAGCGCCGCGCCGGCCAGGCCGATCAGGCCGCCCACCAGGGACAGCAGCAGGGCCTCGCCCAGAAAGGCGGCCAGCACCGCCGAGCGGCGGAAGCCCAGCGCGCGCAGCGTGCCGATCTCGCCGCTGCGCTGGGCGACGGCGGCGAACATCGTGATCATCGCGCCCACCACCGCGCCGATCGCGAAGATCAGCGACAGCGCGGTGCCCAGGATCGAGATGAAGGTGGCCAGGGCCTCGCTCTGCTCGGCATAGAAGCGGATCTCGCGCTTGGCCTCCAGCTGCAGGCGCGGGTCCTTGTCCTCGATCGCGGCCTTGAGCTGCTCGAACTGCGCCGGGTCCTGCAGGCGCAGCACCAGGGTGGAGAAGGCCTCGCGGCGGAAGGCCTGCAGCATCTGCTGCGCATCGCCCCAGATCTCGGAATCGAAGCCGCTGCGGCCGGCGTCGAACACGCCCACCACCGTCCATTCGCGGCCGGCAAAGCGCAGCGTCTCGCCCAGCGCCGCGCCCTGGAAGCCGCTCGCCACCGCCCGTCCGGTGACGATCTCGCTGGTGCCGGGGCGGAACATGCGGCCCTCCACCAGCCGCACCTGGGGCCGCAGCTGCAGGGCCAGCGCGGCCGAGGTGCCGCGCACCGTGACATTGCTGGGCTTGCCGCTGCCGCGCTTGGGCAGATTGTTCAGCACCACCGGTTCCTTGCTGATCAGCGTGCTGCCGTCGGCCGCGGTCGCGATGCCGGGCAGGCTCTCGACGATGGCGGCCTGGCCGCGGCTGATGCCGCTGTTGATCTCGGCGCCGGCGCCCTTGCGCAGCACGATCACATTGTCGGCCTGGCCGGTGGCCACCAGGGTCGCACGTATGCCCTCGCTCATCATCAGCACGGTGGCGAAGACATAGACCACCAGGGCCATGCCGCCGGCGGTCAGCGCGGTGGTGACGCGCCGCACCCAGAGGTTGCGGGCGATGTAGGCGATGGGCACGGCTTTCATTGGGCGGCACTCCCCGGCTTGGCGTCATCAACCCGGCCGCTCATGCCACATGCCTCAGGCCGTTGACGATGTCGATGCGGCTCATCTTCCAGGCCGGCCAGGCGGCGGCCACCACGCCGATCAGCAGGGCGGCCAGCAGCTGCAGCACCATGGTCGTCTCGGAGACGCGGAACATCGGGAATAGCGTGCCGGCGGCGCTGGCGAAGCCGGCCGCCAGCGGCAGCGTGGCGGCCAGGCCCAGCAGGCCGCCCAGGCCGGCGATCAAGAGGCTTTCGCCCAGCAGCAGCCGCACCACGAAGCCCGGCCCGAAGCCCAGGGCCTTCAGCGTGGCGTACTCGGCCAGGCGCTCGCGCGCGGTCATGCTCATGGTGTTGGCCATCACCGCCATGATGATGACGACGATGATCAGGCTGACCGCCTGCACCGCCACCAGGATGGCCTCGCTCATCGCGACGAAGCTGAGCTGGAAGGCCGATTCGGTCTCGGTCAGGGTCTCGGCCAGCGAGTTGGCGAACTGCGCGTCGATGCGCTGCGAGATCGGTGCCGCCTCGGTGGGCGCGGTGATGCCGACGATATAGACCCCTACCTGGTCGGCCCGGCCGGGGAAGCGCTGGCGTATCGATTCATTGAGCAGGCTCCAGTGGAATAGCAGCTGGCTCTCGTCGGTCTTGGCCTCGGCACCCTCCCAGATGCCGCGCAGCGTGAAGGTCCAGGTGCCGGGGTAGATGGTGCCGCGCAGCGGGATCTGGTCGCCGATCTGCCAGCCGAATTTCTGCGCCAGCTTGCGGCCCACGATGGCGCCCTGGCGGTCGCGCAGAAAGGCCTGGCGCTCCGCGTCGCTGAGCTTGTACTCGGGGTAGAGGGCCAGGTAGCTGGCCGGCTCGACCGCGAACTGCGGGAAGAAGTTGCGCTCGGTGACATAGATGCCGCCGAACCAGTTGGCCCAGGAGACGCCGGACACGCCCTCCACGCCCTTGAGCCGCTGCGCATAGGACAGCGGCAGCGGAAAGGTCAGCGAGATGCTGCTGCGGCTGATCAGCCGGGTGCTGCTGCTGGCCTCCACGCCCGCATACCAGGCGTCGACGATGGTACGCAAGAGGCCGAAGGCCGAGATCGCCACCACCAGGCCCACCAGGGTCAGCAGCGTGCGCAGCTTGTGGCGGAAGGCGTTTCTCAGCAGCAGGCGCAGGACGAAGGGCATGGTGGTGTCAGGTCTTGCTGGCCACGGGGCCGGCGGCCGCCGCCATCTCCTCGTCCGGCACCAGCACGCCTTTTTCCAGATGGATCAGGCGCCGGGCGCGGGCCGCGGCCTTGGGGTCGTGGGTGACCATCACGATGGTCTTGCCCAACTCGCGGTTGAGCCGGTCCAGCAGGTCCAGCACCTCGGCACCGGTCACCCGGTCCAGATCGCCGGTGGGCTCGTCGGCGACGATCAGGCTGGGGTCGCTGACCAGGGCGCGGGCGATCGCCACCCGCTGCTGCTGGCCGCCGGAGAGCTCGTTGGGATAGTGGTCCAGGCGATCGCTGAGCCCCACCATGGCCAGCGCGGCCTCGGCATGCTCACGGCGCTGGCGGGCCGACAGGCCGCTCAGCAGCAGCGGCAGCTCCACATTCTCCAGCGCATTGAGCACCGGCATCAGGTTGTAGAACTGGAAGATGAAGCCCACATGGGCGGCGCGCCAGTCGGCCAGTTGGCCCTCGCTGAGCTCGGCGATGTCCACCCCGCCGATCACGATGCGGCCGGCGCTGGGCTGGTCGATGCCGGCGATCAGGTTCAAGAGCGTGCTCTTGCCCGAACCGCTGGGCCCCATCAGCGCGACAAAATCGCCCCGGGCCACCTCCAGGCTGATGTCCAGCAGCACCGGTATGTCCTGCTGGCCGCGCCGGTAGGTCTTGGCCAGGCGCTCGATGCGGATCAGGGCCTCCGTCGTCATTGCGCTCATGGCTTGGCGGCCGGCTTCAGCGCGGCGCCGGCCTTCAGATCGGCAGGCGGGTTCAGCACGATGCGGTCGCCCGACTTGAGTGCCGTGCCGCCCGGCGTGGTGCTCACCTCCACCAGCTCGCCCAGCGTGCGGCCGCGCCGCACCTCGAGTCGCTGCGCCCGGTCCTGCTCGTCCTCGCGGGCTATCTTCCAGAGCCAGGTCTTGCCCTCGCCCTCCACCAGGGCCTTGGGGCTGACCGCCAGCACCGGCTGCAGCTCGGCGGCGCTGGGCTTTTGCGACAGAAAGGCCACCTTGGCGCTCATCTCGGGCAGCACCCGCGGGTCCAGCTGCTCGAAGCGCACCTTGCTCATCACTGTGGCCTTGGCCCGGTCCACCGTGGGCACGATGCCGGCCACCTGGCCGGCGAAGCGCTGGCCGGGCAGCGCGTCCAGCTGTATTTCGACCGGCTGGCCGGCGGCCACCTGGGCCAGCGCCGATTCGGACACATCGGCCTCCACCTCCAGGGTCGAGAGATCGGCCATGGTCACCACCGCGCCCTGCGAGCCGGCCGCATTCGAGAAGGGGGTGATGATGTCACCCACATTGGCGTTCTTGACCAGCACCACGCCGTCGAAGGGCGCGCGGATCTCGGTGAAGTCCTTGTTGACCTGCTGCAGCGCCAGCTGGGCCTGGGCCTGGGCCACGCCGGCGCGCGCCGAGGCCTGGCCGGCCTGGGCGGCGGCCAGTGCGGCGCGGGCGGCGTCGAGCCGGCGCTTGTGCGCCTCCAGGGCCTGGGCCGAGACGAAGCCCTGGCCCTGCAGCGCCAGGCTGCGCTGGTACTCGGCCTCGGCATTGGCCTGCTCCACCAGGGCCTGCTGCGTGCTGCTGGCGGCCTGGCGCTCGCCGGCCTCGGCCAGGCGCACACCGGCGGCGGCGGCGTTGATCGCTGCCTGCACATCGCTGGCGTCCAGGCGGGCGATCAGCTCGCCCTTCTTCAGCAGCGAGCCCTCGCGCACCGTCAGCTCCAGCAGCCGGCCGCTGGCCTTGGAGGCCACCGCCGCGCGGCGCTGGGCTACCACATAGCCCGAGGCGGTCTGCTGCACATAGGCTTGCGAAGGCGTGGTCTGCAGCACCGAGCCGCTCTGCACCTCGACCGGCCGCGGCATCAGGGCCAGGGCCGCCAGCGCTACTGCACCCAGGGCGGCCGCGAGCAGGGGCCAGGTCTTGCGCCGGCGCCGCGGCCTGGCGCCGCCTGAGCCCTCGCGGGCGATGCTCAGCTGGGAGAGTAGGACGGCGGGCGCGGGCGTTGGGGTCACAGGAGTGGCCATGGCTTTTCCCTTGGGTCTTGCGCAGAGTTTGCGGTGTCGGTCGGCGGCTTCAGGCGGGCCGATTGTGCGCACAATCGCGCCGGCTGGTGCGGCGCCACGTCAATAATGCGTGGCTTGTGCGGGGAATGAGAAGGCCAAAGGAGCGGATGGCGATGCAGCGGAGGATGCTGGCATGAGGCGTGTTGTCGCCCCCTATGTCTTGTGCGCGCTGCTGCTGCCGGGCATGGCGCTGCCGGCGTCCGCCGGGACGCAGCGGCTGCTGCCCTGCGCCGGGCTGCCGGACGAGGCCGCGCGGCTTGAGGCCCTGAACCGGCTGCGCGCCCAGGCCCAGCACTGCGGCGGCCAGGCGCGCGCCGCGGCGTCGCCGCTGCGCTGGCAGGCCCGTCTGCAGGACTCGGCGCTGGCCCAGGCCGAGGCGCTGGCGCCGGGCGACAGCCTCAGCCACCAGGGCCTGCGGGGCGCCAGCCTGCGCGAGCGTCTGCACCAGGCCGGCTATCTGATGCGGCTCTCCGGCGAGAACCTGGCTGCCGGCCCGGCCACGGTCGACGAGGCGCTGGCGCTGTGGCTGGCCAGTGCCAGCCATTGCGAAAACCTGATGGAGCCGCGCTTCCGCGACGCCGCCCTGGTCTGCCTGGCCACGCCGGGCCCGCTGCAGCGGGTGTGGGTGCTGCATCTGGGCCGGGCGGCGGGCGACGGCGATGGCGACTGAGGCTGGTTGGGGGCGGGCAGAGCACATGGCCGGCGATGCTGCCGGCTTGCTAGCGCGTCCGCGCTGCCGCTGCGATGAATCGACGGCGGCGGCGATGAGTGGCCGGCCGCAGGCGCCAGCGGACTCGGCTAGATCCAGCCCAGGTCGATCGCCCGCAGCACCGCCTGGGTGCGGTCGCGCACGCCCATCTTGGAGAAGATGGCCGAGCAGTGGTTCTTGATCACGCCCTCGCTATTGCCCAGCAGCGCGGCGATCTCGGTGTTGCTGCGGCCGCTGGCCACCAGGCGCAGCACCTGCAGCTCCTTGGGGCTGAGCGGGTCGGGCTCGGGGGTGGCGGTGAAGCCGCGCTCCAGCTGCGGTGCCTGGCGCTCGATGCGCTCGGTGATGCCGGGGCGCAGCGCGGTGCCGCCGGCCGCCACATCGCGCAGGGCCTGCTGCAGCGTATCGGGGCTGACGGCCTTCAGCACGAAGCCACGCGCGCCGGCGCGGGTGGCCTCGTCGAAGGCGCTGGCGTCGTCGAAGGTGGTCAGCAGCAGCACCGGAATGGGCCAGCCGCGCGCCGCCAGCGCGCGTATCAGGCCCACGCCGTCCAGGCGCGGCATGCGCATGTCCGAGAGGATCACATCGGGCAGGTCCTCGGGCGCCAGCGCGCTGAGCTGCTCGATGGCCTCGGCCCCGTCGGCGGCCTCGCCCACCAGCTCGTTCTCGGCGTTCAGCGCCAGCAGGCCCTTGAGCCCCTCGCGCACCAGCTGCTGATCCTCGACCAGCAGCAGCTTGATGGTGGTCCTGCCTGCTTGCGTGCTCATCATGTTCATGCGTTCCTCGGCACCGTGATGTCTATCGTGAAGCCGGGGCCGCGCGGATGCGCGGCCGGCCGGTCCCGCCATTGCAGCTGGCCACCCAGCTCGGCGATGCGCTCGCCCATGCCCTGCAGGCCGTTGCCGGGGCGCAGCGGCGCGCTGCCGCGCCGCAGACCCAGGCCATCATCCTCCAGCAGCAGCCGGATCTGGCTGCCCTGCTCCTGCAGGCTCAGCGCGATCCAGAACTGGCGCGCGCCGGCATGGCGCACGCTATTGGTCAGCGCCTCCTGCGCGCAGCGCAGCAGCGCATGGGCCAGGCGCGGGCTGAGGTCCTGCGCGACGGCGTCCAGCTGCAGCATGATCTGCGGCGTGGCGATGCCGGCGGCCAGGGCCTGCAGCGCATGGCTCAGGTCGATGCGCTGGCTGTTGCGCTGCTGCGAGACGGCCGCGCGCACATCGGCCAGCAGGGCCGCGGCGCTGGCGCCGGCCTTGTGCACCGCCAGCGCGGCGCCGCCCTTGTCGTCGCGCTGCAGCAGGGCCTCGCCCAGCTGCAGCTGCAGGTTCAGCGCGGTCAGGTGGTGGCCCACCACATCGTGCAGCTCGCGGGCCAGCAGCAGGCGCTCGGCATAGCGCAGCTGCTCGGCCTGCAGCTGCTCGGCGCTGCGCTTCTCGGCCAGCATCACCTGCAGCCAGCGGCGCTTCTCGGCCTCCAGCGCGGCCATGCGGCCCAGGCCGAAGGCCATGCCGTGCAGGGCCAGCATCGCCAGGCCCAGCTTCAGGGTCTCGGCCCAGGCCGCGCCCTGCAGGGCCAGCTGCTCCAGGCGCTGGGTTTCGCTGGGCAGCAGCCAGTACAGCAGCAGGTTCAGCGCCACCTGGGCGGCGGCGAAAAGCAGGGCCGGCCGCGGCCGCAGCAGCACCGCGGCCAGCGCGGTGACCAGAAATGGCAGGCCGGGGGTGATCAGCAAGGCCAGCAGGCCCAGGCCCAGCACCTGGGGCAGGGCATGGCGCTGCGGCCGGTCCATGCCGCGGCTGGCCACGCCCCAGAAGCCGGCGGCGAAGACCAGGGTCAGCAGCAGGCCGGTCCACAGCAGGGTCAGGTCTTGCGCACCGCCGCCCAGCTGCAGATAGAGCGCGGCGATCAGGCCGTCGTAGGGCTCGCCGGCGTTGCGGCCCAGCAGCGCGCCGGCGGCGGCACCCAGCTCCAGCAGGCACAGGATCAGCGCCGCCATGCGCAGCACGAAGCCGGGCCGGGCCAGGCGGTCCAGCAGGGCGTCAAAGCGTGCGGAAAGGACGGTGGTGCTCATGCGCTGAAGTGGGGGCAGTGTCGGCGGGCGGGCCGACAGCGCGCAAGACTGCCACAGCCATGGCTTTGCTCACCCATGCCCAAGGTCACGGCAGGCGACCGGCTGCGGCCTGGCGGGCATGAGCGGCGGCGGGCAGGGGCTGGACGGGCTCATCTCATGCGATGGCCTCGGCGATCACGCCGCCGCCCAGGCAGACCTCGCCCTGGTAGAGCACCGCGCTCTGGCCGGGTGTGACCGCCCATTGCGGCTGCACGAAGTCCAGCCGCATGCGTGGCGACTGCGACGCCGGCCCCTGCGTCTCGGGGCTGAGCACGCAGGCGGCATCGCTCTGGCGGTAGCGGCTCTTGGCGCCGTAGCCGCCAAAGGCCGGCATCTGGCCGCTGCACCAGCTGAGATCGCCGGCGATCAGGCTGCGGCTTTGCAGCAGCGGGTGCTCGTGGCCCTGCACGACGATCAGCGTGTTGGTCTCCAGGTCCTTGCGGGCGACGAACCACGGCGCGTGGTATTCGCCGCCACCCGGCGACGCGCGGTCGCGTGTCGCCTCGCTGGACGGCGCGCCCTTCTTCTTTTCTTCCTTGACCCCACCTATGCCCAGGCCTTGGCGCTGGCCCAGGGTGTAGAAGGACAGGCCGACATGCTCGCCGAGCTTGCGGCCACGCTCGTCCTTGATCGGTCCCGGCTGGTGCGAGAGATAGCGATTCAGGAATTCGCGGAAGGGACGCTCGCCGATGAAGCAGATGCCGGTCGAGTCCTTCTTCTTCGCATTGGGCAGGCCGATCTGCTCGGCGATGCGGCGCACCTCGGTCTTGGCCAGCTCGCCGACCGGGAACAGGGTCTTGGCCAGCTGGGCCTGGCTGAGCCGGTGCAGGAAATAGCTCTGGTCCTTCAGCGGGTCCAGGCCCTTGAGCAGCTGGAAGGCGCCGTCGAGCTGCCGCACCCGTGCGTAGTGGCCGGTGGCGATCCTGTCGGCGCCCAGGCGCATCGCATGGTCGAGGAAGGCCTTGAACTTGATCTCGGCATTGCACAGCACATCGGGGTTGGGCGTGCGGCCGGCCTGGTACTCGCGCAGGAACTCGGCGAACACCCGGTCCTTGTAGTCGGCCGCGAAGTTGACATGCTCGATCTCGATGCCGATCACATCGGCCACCGCGGCGGCGTCGACGAAGTCGATATTGGACGAGCAGTACTCGCTGTCGTCGTCGTCCTCCCAGTTCTTCATGAAGATGCCCACCACCTCGTGGCCGGCCTGCTTCAGCAGATAGGCGCTGACGGCGGAATCCACGCCGCCGGACAGGCCGACGACGATGCGTTGCTTGGGAGTCTGCGAATCAATCATCATGACGCCGGATTGTCCCACCAGGGCAAACCCTGGGCCGGCGCCGGCTCAAGCCTGCTGCGCGGGCGCGAACAGGCTGGCGTCGGCCTGTATCAGGTCCAGCGGCAGGCGTCGGCCGGCCCGGTGGTCCTGCAGGCATTGCCAGACCAAGGGGCTGCGCAGCCGGCCGGCCGCACGGGCGGCGGCGATCTCGGCCGGGCTCTGCCACAGCCAGCGGACGATGCCCTGGTCCAGCGCCCGGCCCGGCTCCGGCCCCGCGCCTTCGATGCCGCCGCAGTAGGCGATGCGCAGATAGGTGACGTCCTCGCCGGTGTGGGGGCGCTGGAAGCGCGACATATAGAGGCCCAGCAGGGCCTCGGGCCGGAAGCGGTGGGCGGTTTCCTCCAGCGTCTCGCGCAGCACGCCCTGCAGCGGGGTTTCGCCCTGCTCCAGATGGCCGGCCGGGTTGTTGAGGCGCAGGCCCTCGGGCGTCTCTTCCTCGACCATCAGATAGAGGCCGGCGCGCTCGATGATGGCGGCGACGGTGACCGAGGGCTTGAAGCGGGCTGTGGACATGGGTGGCGTGCCAGATCGGGACGGTGGCTGATCCTCGCACAGTGGCAACCCTGTCCCTAATGCCCGTGCTTGTGGCTGGTCCCCGACGCGCAAAGCCCTTAGGCTTGAGCCTCATCAAGTCGGCCGGGCGGCCACGCCCGATCCAGCCATGCCCTTCGCCGCGCCCCTGCGTCTGCTGCTGCTCGACGATCACAAGCTGTTCCGCTGCGGGCTGATGGCCCTGCTGCGCCCCGAGCCGGTCCTGGATCTGCTGGGCGATGCGCCGGCCGACGCCGCCGGCCTGGCCCTGGCGGCGGCGCTGCAGCCGGACATCGTGCTGCTGGACCTGCCGCTGCAGCAGCCGCAGGCGAGCGCCATGCTGCAGGCGCTGCGGCTGCGCGCACCGCGCAGCCGGCTGCTGATGCTCAGCGCCAGCGCCGACCCCTGCGATCTGCTGCTGGCTCTGGACGGGGGGGTGCAGGGCTATCTGCTCAAGAATGTCGACGCGGGCGAGCTGCTGAACGGTTTGCTGCGCGTCCGCCAGGGCGACACGGTGATCAGCCCCGAGCTGACCGCCACCCTGGTGCAGGCGCTGCGGGCGCGCAGCGAGCGGCCGCTGCCGGCCGATGGCGAGCCGGCCGCGCTGGCGGCCGGCGGCCTGAGCCAGCGCGAGCAGGCGGTGCTGCGCGAGCTGGCCCAGGGCGCCAGCAACAAGCAGATCGCCAACCAGCTCGCGATTGCCGAGACCACGGTCAAGCTGCATGTGCAGCACATCATGCGCAAGCTGGCCCTGGGCTCGCGCGTGCAGCTGGCGCTCTGGGCCCACGAGCGGGGTCTGCGCTGAGCCGGGGCCGCGCCGGCCGTGCGAATTCGCACGCTGTGCGCACAGCCGCTGCCGGTACTACTGCTTCAGAACTATTGCCGCCGCGGCGCCTGAGATCGAGACTGATGGCATTGACGGGGCGCAAGTCAGGCGAGCGCCGGCCCCCGTCAGCAGATGCCCCTGTTGTTCCCCCGTTGCGATCCAGGATCTGCGAAGCCGATAGCCGCTCGCATGCTTGACCCGACTCAGGGAGAAACAACAATGCAACTGACCCGACTGCGCATCGCCGCGCGCCTGTGGCTGGGCTTCGGCCTGCTGATGGGCCTGATCGTGCTGATCCTGGCCACCGCCACGCTGAGGCTGAGCCAGCTCAGCGAGATCAACAGCCGCATCATCGACGAGGACTGGGCCAAGGCCGAGGCCGCCGGCCTGATCGATGCCACCACCCGCGCCAATGCGCGCAACACGATGGAGCTGGTGATCGCGAGCGACGCGGCCCGCCGCGAGCGCATCAAGGCCAGCGTCAGCGAGAACAAGGCCCGCATCGACCAGGCCCTGGCCACGCTGGACCGCCTGGTCAGGCTGGACCAGGGCCGCCAGTTGCTGGCCAGCATCAAGACCCAGCGGGCCGCCTATGTGGCCTCCTTCACCCGGGTGATCGCGCTGGTCGATGCCGGCGACATCGCCGGCGCCACCGCCTTGCTGAACAGCGAAACCCTGGCCGCGCTGGACGGGCTGCAGGCGCCGATCAGCGCGCTGACCGCGCTGCAGCGCCAGGTGGTCGAGACCAGCGGCCGCGAGGCCCAGCGCAGCGCCCGCCAGGCGGTGCAGCTGATGCTGGGCGTGGGCGCGGCCGCGCTGCTGCTGGCGGTGTTCTTCGCCTACCGCATCGCCCGCTCCATCACCGGCCCGCTGGCGCTGGCGGTGCAGGTGGCGCGCACGGTGGCCCAGGGCGATCTCAGCAGCGAGATCCAGCCCGAGGGCGAGGACGAATGCGCCCAGCTGCTGATGGCGCTGCGCGATATGAACACCAGCCTGAACCGCATCGTCGGCGAGGTGCGCGAAGGCGCGTCCACCATGTCGGTGGCCTGCAGCCAGATCGCGGCCGGCAATCTGGATCTGTCCTCGCGCACCGAGGAGCAGGCCAGCGCGCTGCAGCAGACGGCGGCCTCGATGCAGCAGATCACCGGCACGGTGCGCGGCAATCTGGAGACCGGCCAGCATGCCAGCCAGCTGGCCGACCAGGCCTCGGAGGTGGCGGCCCGCGGCGGCTCGCTGGTGGGCCAGGTGGTCAACACCATGGAGGCGATCAACGGCTCCTCGCGCAAGATCGCCGACATCATCGGCCTGATCGACGGCATCGCCTTCCAGACCAATCTGCTGGCGCTCAATGCGGCGGTGGAAGCGGCGCGGGCCGGCGAGCAGGGGCGCGGCTTTGCGGTGGTGGCCGGTGAGGTGCGCAATCTGGCGGGTCGCTCGGCCGAGGCGGCGCGCGAGATCAAGAGCCTGATCGAGGCCTCGGTCGGCAATGTGGGCCAGGGCTGCCGCCTGGTCGAGCAGGCCGGCAGCACGATGGACGAGATCGTCATCCATGTGCGGCGGGTGGCCGATCTGATGCGCGATGTGACCCGCGCCAGCCAGGAGCAGAGCAGCGGCATCGGCGAGGTCAACCAGGCGGTGACGCAGATGGACCAGGTGACCCAGCAGAACGCCGCGCTGGTGGAGGAGTCGGCCGCGGCCGCCGCCTCGCTGGAGTCGCAGGCCCAGCGCTTTGTCGCGGCGGTGAGCACCTTCCGTCTGCGCGATGGCGCGGCGGCCTGAAGCTTTGCAGGAGCGCTACGCCATGGCTTTCTTTGACTGGGGCCCCGATATGTCCGTCGATGCCGACGGGCCTATAGACGCCGACCATCGCCAGCTGGTCGATCTGCTGAACCGCCTGCACGACTACACCAGCCAGGGGCGCGGCCAGGAGGTGGTCAGCGAACTGCTGGGCGAGCTGCTGCGCTACACCGAGGAGCATCTGCGCCGCGAGGAGGCGCTGATGGCCAGCGCCGGCTATGCCCAGCTGGAGCAGCACAAGAAGGGCCATGATCGTTTCGTGGCTCAGCTGCAGGGGCTGAAGACACGTTATGACGCCGGCTCGATCAGCGTGGCCAGCCAGCTCTCCACCGTGCTGCGCGACTGGCTGTCGCTGCATATCCGGCGCTCGGACCGCGAGCTGCGCGGCCGGCTGAAGCCGCATTGAGCCTCGGGCGGTCTTGCGATGGCGCAAGACCTGGCCCCTGTTGCGGCGCACAATGAAAAGCCCCGGCTGGCCGGCACTTGGCAAGGTGATTCATGCGGCAGATCAAGCGATTCTTCTGGGCCTTTCTCCTGCTGCTGATCGCGCTGTGGTGGGCTTCTGAGACCAGCGACTGGGCGGCCTTGAGCGGCTTCTTTGCCTGGCGCGGGCCGCTGCTGCAGCTCAGCGGCGTGCTGGCGATCGGCCTGATGAGCCTGGCCCTGTTGCTGGCGATACGGCCGTTGCGCTTCGAGCCCTGGCTGGGTGGGCTGGACAAGATGTACCGCCTGCACAAATGGCTGGGCATTGCCGCGCTGCTGAGCGCGCTGACGCATTGGCTGCTGGCCCAGGGTCCCAAATGGCTGGTGGGCCTGGGCTGGCTGAGCCGGCCTGCGCGCGGCCCGCGCCCGGCGGGCGCCCCGGCGGAGGGCTGGCTGGGCTTTGTGCAGGGTCAGCGCGGCCTGGCCGAGAGCCTGGGCGAATGGGCCTTCTACGCGGCGGCGCTGCTGATGTTGCTGGCGCTATGGCGGCGCTTTCCCTACCGGCTGTTCTTCAAGACGCACCGCCTGCTGGCCCTGGCCTTTGTGCCGCTGGCCTGGCATTCGCTGATCCTCTTGAAGCCGGCCTACTGGTCGCGCGGCCTGGGGCCGGCGCTGGCCTTGCTGATGACCGCCGCGCTGGTGGCCGCGCTGCAGGTGCTGCTGCGCCGGGTGGCGCTGGAGCGCCAGGTGGTCGGTGAGGTGGCGGCCATCACCCGCCATCCGGCGCTGGATGTGCTGGAGCTGGAGATACGCTTCAAGGGTCAGTGGCCGGGCCATCAGGCCGGCCAGTTCGCCTTCGTGACCCTGCATGAGGACGAGGGGCCGCATCCCTACACGATCAGCTCGGCCTGGACCGGCGACGGCCGCATCGCCTTCATCATCAAGGCCCTGGGTGATTACACCGCCAGCCTGGGCGGCCGCACCCGGGTCGGCGATGTGCTGCGGGTGGAGGGCCCCTACGGCCGCTTCAATTTCGAAGGCCAGGCGCGGCGCCAGATCTGGATCGGCGCCGGCATCGGCATCACGCCTTTTGTGGCACGCATGAAGGCCCTGGCCCAGACGCCCGACGGGCGCAGCATCGACCTCTTCCACAGCACCGCGGTCTATGACGCCCATGCGATCAGCCTGCTGGAGCGCGATGCCGCCGCTGCCGGCGTGCGCCTGCAGGTGCTTTGGGATGAGCGTGACGGTCGGCTGGATGCGGCCCGCCTGATGGCCGCGGTGCCGCAGTGGCGCGAAGCCGATGTCTGGTTCTGCGGGCCCAGCGGCTTCGGCCAGGCGCTCAGGCAGGGCCTGCTGGCCCAGGGCCTGGCGCCCGAACGCTTCCACCAGGAGCTGTTCGAGATGCGCTGAGCCCTGCGCCCGGCCCGGCAAGCCTCGCTTGCCCAGCGCCGAAGCCCTGGGACAAACCCTGTCGCCTGTGCCACACGCTTGTCCGCAAAGCCCATGTAAGCTAGCTGCAAGCAAGCCAACAAGCTCGCACACAGCAAGACGGCAGGATGCTGATCCGCTACCGCAGGGTCGGGTCTTGCCTGCCTCGGGTTGCCTGGCCTCGGAGCGCAAGCTCCGGCCCTTGCCGGAAAGGGCCGCAACCCCTCTGTCTTGGAAACGCCAGCCCCGCGGTGCCGGGGACCAGGAGGGTTCAGATGCTGATTGCAGTGCCGCGCGAGGTTGCGGCGGGTGAGACAAGGGTGGCGGCAACGCCGGAGACGGTCAAGAAGCTGGTGGCCCAGGGCCACAGCCTGCTGGTGCAGAGCGGTGCCGGCCTGAGCGCCAGCGTCACCGATGCGGCCTACCAGGCGGCCGGTGCCGAGCTCACGGCCGACCGGGCGCGCGTGCTGGGGGCCGAGCTGGTGCTCAAGGTGCGCAGCCCCGAGGCCGACGAGCTGGCCCTGATGAAGCCGGGTGCGACCCTGGTGGGCATGCTCAATCCCTTCGACAAGCCGGGCCTGCAGGCGCTGGCGGCGGCCGGCCTGAACAGCTTTGCGCTGGAGGCGGCGCCGCGCACCACGCGGGCGCAGAGCATGGACGTGCTGTCCAGCCAGGCCAATATCGCCGGCTACAAGGCGGTGATGATCGCGGCCGACCGCTACCAGCGCTTCTTCCCCATGCTGATGACGGCCGCCGGCACGGTGAAGGCCGCGCGGGTGGTGGTGCTGGGCGTGGGCGTGGCGGGCCTGCAGGCCATCGCCACCGCCAAGCGCCTGGGCGCGGTGATCGAGGCCTCGGATGTGCGGCCCTCGGTCAAGGAGCAGGTCGAGAGCCTGGGCGCCAGGTTCATCGACGTGCCTTACGAAACCGCCGAGGAGAAGGAGGCCGCCGAGGGGGTGGGCGGCTATGCCCGCCCGATGCCGCAGAGCTGGCTGGATCGGCAGAAGGCCGAGGTGGCCAAGCGGGTGGCGCAGGCCGATGTGGTGATCACCACCGCGCTGATCCCCGGGCGCGCCGCGCCGACCCTGGTCAGCGAGGAGATGGTCAAAAGCATGAAGCCGGGCTCGGTGATCGTCGACATCGCCGCCGGCAAGGGGGCTGACGGTGTGGGCGGCAACTGCCCGCTGACCGAAGCCGGCAGCACGGTGGTCAAGCATGGGGTGACCCTGGTCGGCGAGACCAATCTACCGGCCCTGGTGGCGGCCGATGCCTCGGCCCTCTATGCCCGCAATGTGCTGGACTTCCTGAAGCTGATCCTGCCCAAGGATGCGGTGGCGGTGCAGCTGCCGATGGATGACGACATCGTTGCCGCCTGCCTGATGACCCAGGGCGGCGAGCTCAAGAAGCCCTGAGCGAGAACCTTATGGAACAGATCTCCCCCACCATCATCAATCTGATCATCTTCGTGCTGGCCATCTATGTGGGCTACCACGTGGTCTGGAATGTCACGCCGGCCCTGCACACGCCGCTGATGGCGGTCACCAATGCGATCTCGGCCATCGTGATCGTCGGCGCGATGCTGGCGGCAGCGCTGACCGAAACCACGCTGGGCAAGAGCATGGGCGTGCTGGCGGTGGCGCTGGCGGCGGTCAATGTGTTCGGCGGCTTTCTGGTGACGCGGCGCATGCTGGAGATGTTCCGCAAGAAGGATGGCAAGAAGGCCGCGGCCGGGGAGCACCAGTGATGAGCCTCAATCTGGTCACCCTGCTCTACCTGATCGCCAGCGTCTGCTTCATTCAGGCGCTCAAGGGCCTGAGCCACCCGACCACCTCGATACGCGGCAACTTCTTCGGCATGCTGGGCATGACGATTGCGGTGCTGACCACCGCTGCGCTGATCCTGAAGCTGGCGGCCTCGCCGCTGGGCCTGGCCTGGGTGCTGCTGGGTCTGCTGCTGGGCGGTGCGGCCGGCACGCTGATGGCGCGGCGCGTCGAGATGACCAAGATGCCCGAGCTGGTGGCCTTTATGCACAGCATGATCGGCCTGGCCGCGGTCTTCATCGCGGTGGCGGCGGTGGCCGAGCCCTGGGCCTTCCAGATCGTCGTCCGGCATGCCGACGGCAGCGCGCCGCCCATCCCCTTCGGCAATAAGCTGGAGCTGTTCCTGGGTGCGGCGATCGGCGCGATCACCTTCAGCGGCTCGGTGATCGCCTTCGGCAAGCTCAGCGGCAAGTACAAGTTCCGCCTGTTCCAGGGCGCGCCGGTGCAGTTCGGCGGCCAGCATCTGCTGAACCTGCTGCTGGGCCTGGCGACGCTGGGCCTGGGCCTGGCCTTCGCGCTGACCGAGAGCTGGAGCGCCTTCTTCCTGATGCTGGCGCTGGCCTTCGTGCTGGGTGTGCTGATCATCATCCCGATCGGCGGCGCCGACATGCCGGTGGTGGTGTCCATGCTGAACAGCTACTCGGGCTGGGCCGCGGCCGGCATCGGCTTCTCGCTGAACAACTCGATGCTGATCATCGCCGGCTCGCTGGTCGGCAGCTCGGGCGCCATCCTCTCGTACATCATGTGCAAGGCGATGAACCGTTCCTTCTTCAATGTGATCCTGGGCGGTTTCGGCGGCGATGCCACCAGCGCGGCGGTGGGCGGTGGCGCGCAGCGGCCGGTCAAGAGCGGCAGCGCCGACGATGCCGCCTTCATCATGGGCAATGCCGAGAGCGTGATCATCGTGCCGGGCTACGGCCTGGCGGTGGCGCGGGCCCAGCATGCGGTCAAGGAGTTGGCGGCCAAGCTGACCGAGAAGGGCGTGACGGTCAAGTACGCGATCCATCCGGTGGCCGGCCGCATGCCGGGTCATATGAACGTCTTGCTGGCCGAGGCCGAGGTGCCCTACGACCAGGTCTTCGAGATGGAGGACATCAACGCCGAGTTCGGCCAGGCCGATGTGGCCATCATCCTGGGCGCCAACGACGTGGTGAACCCGGCCGCCCACACCAAGGGCAGCCCGATCTACGGCATGCCCATCCTGGAGGCCTACAAGGCCAAGACCATCATCGTCAACAAGCGCTCGATGGCGGCCGGCTATGCGGGCCTGGACAACGAGCTGTTCTATATGGACAAGACCATGATGGTGTTCGGGGACGCCAAGAAGGTGGTCGAGGACATGCTGAAGGCGGTCGAGTAAGCGCACGCCCCTGCCGCGGCCCTGAGCTGGCTCAGGGTCTGATGCACCTGGAGAGGGCACTCTACGCACCGCTATCGAATCCCCTAGGCGGGGAGGGCAGGACGATCAACGAGAATCGCGCCCAGTACACGGAGACATCTGATGGAGAAGATTTGGTTGAAGCACTACCCGGCCGGCGTGCCGGCCGAGGTCAATGCGGAGCTCTACCCTTCGCTGGTCGACCTGATGGAGAGTGCGTTCAAGAAGTACCCGCAGCGCGATGCCTACAAGATGATGGGCAAGTCCATCAGCTTCGGGCAGATCGACGAGGCCTCGCGCGCGCTGGCGGCCTACTTCCAGGGTCTGGGGCTGGAGAAGGGCGACCGCGTCGCCATCATGATGCCCAATGTGATGCAGTACCCGATCGCGGTGGCGGCGGTGCTGCGAGCCGGCCTGGTGGTGGTCAACGTCAATCCGCTCTACACGCCGCGCGAGCTGGAGCATCAGCTGAAGGATTCGGGCGCCAAGGCCATCGTGATCCTGGAGAACTTCGCTGCCACGCTGCAGGCCTGCATCAACAGCGTGCCGACCAAGCATGTGGTGCTGGCCTCCATGGGCGAGCTGCTGGGCTTCCCCAAGGGCCTGATCGTCAACTACGTGGTGCGCAATATCAAGAAGCTGGTGCCGCCCTTCGAGCTGCCCGGCGCGGTGCGCTTCAATGATGCGCTGGCCAAGGGCCGCGGCCAGGCCTACAAGGCGCCCAAGGTAGGCCCCGGCGATATCGCGGTGCTGCAGTACACCGGCGGCACCACCGGCGTCAGCAAGGGCGCGGTGCTGCTGCACCGCAATCTGGTGGCCAACACCTTGCAGGCCGAGGCCTGGTACCTGCCGGCGCTGAAAAAAGTGCCGCAGGGCGAGCAGCTGGTCAGCGTCTGCGCGCTGCCGCTGTATCACATCTTCGGCTTCACGACGAACATGATGCTGTCCATGCATGTGGGCGGCTGCAACATCCTGATCCCGAATCCGCGCGACATCCCGGCGGTGTTCAAGGAGCTGTCCAAGCACCGCTTCCACAGCCTGCCGGCGGTCAACACCCTGTTCCTGGTGATGGCCAACCACCCGCAGTTCAACACCGTGGACTGGAGCGGCCTGGTGATCTCGGTGGGCGGCGGCATGGCGGTGCAGCAGGCCACGGCCAAGCTGTGGCTGGAGAAGACCGGCTGCCCCATCGTCGAGGGCTATGGTCTGTCGGAGACCTCGCCGGTCGCCTGCTGCAATCCCACCGACTCGAACACCTACACCGGCACCATCGGCATGCCGCTGCCCAGCACCGAGCTGTGCCTGCTGGACGACGAGGGCCATGAGGTGACGACGCCCGGCGCCACCGGCGAGATCGCGATCCGCGGCCCGCAGGTGATGGCCGGCTACTGGCAGCGGCCCGACGAGACCGCCAAGGTGATGACGGCCGACGGTTTCTTCCGTACCGGCGATATCGGCATCGTCGACGAGCGCGGCTTCTTCAAGATCGTCGACCGCAAGAAGGACATGATTCTGGTGGGTGGCTTCAACGTCTATCCCAACGAGGTCGAGGACGTCATCACCCAGATGCCCGGCGTGCTGGAATGCGCGGCGGTGGGCGTGCCCGATGCCAAGTCCGGCGAGGCGGTCAAGGTGGTCATCGTCAAGAAGGACCCGGCCCTCGGCGAGGCCGATGTGCGCGCCTATTGCGAGGCCAATCTGACCGGCTACAAGCGGCCGCGCACCATCGAATTCCGTACCGAGCTGCCCAAGACCCCGGTCGGCAAGATCCTGCGGCGTGAACTACGCGACAAGAGCTGAGTCTGTTGCAACTCGCCCGGCGCCGCTTCTGCAGTAAGGTCGGTGCCGGAGGCGATAGATACCCATGCTGGACCAAAGCTATTCCAAGACCGAGGCCGGTCGCACCGAGATCAAGTCGCGCGCGCTGGTGACGGCGCGCGTGGCGCGCAATCTGCTGCTGGTGATAGACGGCAGCAAGACCGGCCGCCAGTGGCTGGGCCTGGTGCAGGGCGCCAGCGAGGCCGATCTGCTGCTGCTGCTGCAGCAAGGCCTGGTGGCGCCGGTCGGTGTGGCTGCCCCCACCGCCCCCGCTTCAACGGCGGCGACGCCTAGCAGCAAGGCCCTGCCCGATGGCTGGGCCGCCGCCACCAGCGGCGCCGGCGCCGCGCTCAGCAAGGAGGAACGCCTGCTGGCCGCCTTCGGCGCCACGCCGGCGCTGGATGCCGAGGCCCTGGCCGCCTACCTGAACAGCCATGCCAACAAGCTGCTGGGCCTGATGAAGGGCTATGTGTTCGGTATGGAGGTCGAGCAATGCCGCAGCCTGCCCGAGCTGCAGGAGCTGGCGCTGAGCTTCGTCGAGCGGGTCGAGCAGGCCAAGGGCGCCGAAGCGGCGGCCCAGCTGCGTCGCGAGCTGGGGCTGCGCGAGGCCTGAGCCCGGGCCTGCGGGCGCGATTCGCTGGCACACTGGCGGGCAGCGTTCCTGCCCTTGCTTCTCCTTGTCACGTCCATGCCCCCGCGTTTCTATGTCGACACCCCGCTGGCCGATGCCGGCGAGCTGAGCCTGCCGCCCGCCGCGGCCCGCCATGTGCAGGTGCTGCGCCTGCAGCCCGGCAGCCCGATCACGCTGTTCGACGGCTCGGGCGCCGAATGGCAGGCCGAGGTCAGCGCCATGGGCCGCAGCGAGGTGCAGGTGCATCTGCAGGCGCGCCAGCTGGTGCAGCGCGAGCTGGCGCAAGACCTGACCCTGGCGGTGGTGATGCCGGCCAACGACCGCATGGACGGTCTGGTCGAGAAAGCCACCGAGCTGGGTGTGGCAGCGCTGCAGCCGCTGGTGAGCGAGCGCTCGGTGCTGCGCCTGGCCGGCGAGCGCGCCGACAAGAAGGTGGCGCACTGGCAGGGCGTCGCCATTGCCGCCTGCGAGCAGAGCGGCCGCAGCCGGGTGCCGCGCATCGCGCCGGTGCGCACGCTGGCGGCCTGGCTGGCGGAGCTGGGTCCGGCGGATCCGCAGCAGGAACGCCGCTGGTTGCTGAGCCCCGGTGCGGCCCAGCCCCTGGCCGCGCAGGCCGCGGCCCCGCGCACCCTGGTGCTCAGCGGTCCGGAAGGCGGCTTGAGCGCGGCCGAGGAAGAGGCCGCCCGTGCGCGCGATTTCGTCGCGCTGCAGCTGGGCCCGCGCATACTGCGGGCCGATACCGCGCCGCTGGCGGTGCTGGCCTGGGTGGCGCTGTCCGCGGCCGGTTGAGCGCCGGCAAGCAGCGGCCGCTCAGCGGCCGAACAGGCCCTTGAGCAGATCGGCCGGCCGCAGCTTTTTCTCCTTCTCGGCCGGCTTGTCGTCGGTCTCCTGGCTGGCGTCGGCCGCGTCGCGGCCCGGCAGGCCTGTCGCGCCCATCTCCATGCCAAGCATTGCGCTGGCCACCGCCTTGACGCGCAGCTTCAGCGTCCAGTCGGGCTCCCAGGGGATCTTGCGATCGCTGGGGCGCGGCGGGTGGGCCAGGTTGAGTTCGCTGCCGTGGGCGATCAGGCGCAGCATCGCACCGCCTTCGCCCTTGAACACGCCCTTGGGCACGCTGCAGCGGGTGGTGCTGGGCGGCAGCAGCACCTGCTCCTTGAGCCAGCGGTCCACCGCCGCATTGGTCTGGTAGTCGATCAGGCCGAAGCCGTTGTCGGGCAGCTCGCTGGAGGTCCAGATCACCATCTCGCTTGCGCCGTCGCCGTTGCCACCCATCGCGGCAGCGAAATAGGCGCGTGCGTTGGGCAGGGCATTCCAGCTCAGCTCGGTGGCGCCGCCATCCAGGCTGCGCTGGGTGAGCTGCAGGGCCGGCATCAGGTCCTGGGCCGCGGGGATCTGGAAGCGGAAGTTCTCGGGCAGGCCCTGGCCGCTGAAGCTGTGCTCGCCGACCAGGGAGGCCTGGGCCGGCAGCATGCGGCTGTCCTCGCGGCTGGGCCACAGCGGCCGGCCCGGTGCGCTGTGGGCGCCGCGCTGGGTGGCGCGGCGCGAGACGAAGAACTTGGCCAGATCGGCCGGGGTCGCGGTGGCCATGTCCAGCACGCGGGGCTGGCCCTCGCGCACCGTGCTGCCGCAGCCCCAGTACAGCAGCAGCCGGCCCTTGGGGCGCTCGTAAGTGGTCTCGATCTCCTTGTCGTCGGGCTGCTCCAGTGCCGCCCGCGGCGCGTCCTTGGGCGCCTGCAGCTTCAGCGCCGAGGCCATGAAGCCGGCCGGTACCTGCTGCAGAGCTTCGCCCATTTGCGGGTTGGCGCGGCTGGCGACGGTCACATCGACCCAGCGCCCGGTGCTGGCACCCTGGGTCTGGCCGAAGCTATTGCGGCCCTCACCGCTGCTACCGCCGCCAAACAGGCCACCCAGGGCCGCCGCCATCGGCGAGCCGCCGCCTCCGGCCATGCCGCCCATGCCCGGCATGCCCATGCCGCTGAAGGTGGCGACATCGATCCAGGCCTGGGCACGTGCCGGCTTGACGATCTGCTGCGGGCCTTGGGCCTGCTGGGCCTGCGCCAGCGCACTGCACAGCAGCAGGGTGAGGGCGGCGAACGGACGGTGTTGCGGGGCGGATCGAGACATGGCAAGTACTCCAGGCAACGGATTCGGCAGCTGCCAGTGTGTGACAGCGCGCGCCAAAGTGCCAGCCCGTCCCCCAGTTCGGGGTCCTACTGGCTGTCGTCCGCGGCAGCGCCGGCCTCTGGGCCGGCCGGGCGCTCCTTGCGCGCCGAACCGGCGAGCAGCTCGAACTTGAACAGGCGGCATTCGATGGGCCCGTTCCACATCGGAATCTTGCGCGATTCCTTCAGCCGCATCTTGCTGGGCAGCTTCATATCGGGGCACAGCAGCCAGGCGGTCCATTGGGCCGCTGGCTGTCCGTCCCTGGCGGTGTAGGCGCGCTTCCAGTGCGCAGCCAGGCGCGGGAAGAAGTCGTCGCCGCCGTCGCGCGCCTCCGAGCCGCCGGCATCGCGGCTCATCGACTGCATGCCAGCCTTGCCGCGCACCTCGATGCGCTCGCCATAGGGCGGATTCATCATCAGGGTGCCGGGCATGCCCTCGGGCAGCTTGGGTG
This sequence comes from Burkholderiaceae bacterium, assembly GCA_041920215.1. Lineage (GTDB taxonomy): Bacteria > Pseudomonadota > Gammaproteobacteria > Burkholderiales > Burkholderiaceae_C > JAYRSJ01. Next base: position 125,420 of record JAYRSJ010000009.1, read on the forward strand.
CCGGGCGCTCCAGCGCATCGCCGCCATTGAACTGGATGTAGGCGGCCACGCCGGCCCGCTCGGCATTGCGGCGCGCGAAATCGACCATGCGGAAGCTCACATCGCTGGCGTAGATGGGCACGGCGGGCGGGCGCACACGCGCCTGGGCGGCCCGCTTGAGCTCGGCCCAGCGGTTCTGCAGCGGCAGAAAGGGCAGCTGCCGCTCGAAGGCAAAGCGGCGCCCGATGCCGGGTGCCGCGCCGCTGGCGATCAGGGCTGCCTCGATGGGGATGGTGCCCGAGCCGCAGCAGGGATCGTTGAGCGCGCCGCCGCTCTCGGGCGTGCCCTTCCAGCCGGCCGCGGCCAGCATCGCGGCGGCCAGCGTCTCCTTCAGCGGCGCATCGCCCTTGTCCTCGCGCCAGCCGCGCTTGAACAGCGGCTCGCCCGAGGTGTCCACATAGAGGGCGGCGCGCTCGGCACCCAGGTGCAGCACCACCGGCAGATCGGGATGGCGGGTGTCCACGCTGGGGCGTTCGCCGCTGAGTTCGCGCAGCTGGTCGCAGATCGCGTCCTTGATGCGCAGCGTCGCGAAGTTGAGGCTGCGCAGCGGCGAGCGTTGGGCGGTGGTGTCGATCTTGAGAGTCTGGCGCGGCGTGATCCATTCGCTCCAGTCCACCTTGCGTGCCAGCGCATAGAGATCGTCCTCGTGGCGGTAGCCGCCCTCGATCAGCTCGACCAGCACCCGCTGCGCCAGGCGGCTCTCCAGATTGAGGCGCAGCACCGTCTCGGCGTCGCCGCGCACCGCGACACCGCCGCGCAGGGCCTCGACATGCTGCTTGGGGCAGATGGCCCGGACCTCCGCCTCCAGCCAGGGCTCGACCCCGGCGGGGCAGGACACAAAGAGATGCAGCAGTTCGGAGCGGGCCATGGTGTGGGAATCGGGAAGCAGGCCGGTATTGTCCCAGCTTGCCGGCCTGCCGGCCTGCCGGGCGCCCGCCCGCCGGATCAGCGCAGGCGCACGACGCGCGGCGCCTGGTTGACGCCCTCGATTTCCATATAGAAGGCGCCCAGCACGCCGCGGCGGATCCGGACCTTGGGGTTCTGCAGCGCATAGAAGGCGCTGCTGCCGTCGGCAATGCGCCAGATCTGGCCATTGGCCAGGCGCAGCTGCTGGTTGGCTTGCCAGCCTTCGAAGGCGCCGGTGATCTCGCTCTCCAGGGTCTCGGCAGCGGCGCTGCTGGGGGCGCGCAGGCCGAACTGCTCAGCCGGCTTGGCCGGTGCAGCGGGTGTGGCGGGTGTGGCGGGTGTGGCGGGTGCAGCGGTCGGCGCCGCGGCCATCGGTGTGGCGGCCACCGCTGCGGCGCTGCCCAGCGGCAGTGCGTCATAGCAGGCCAGGCGCTTGGCGCCGTCGGCGATGCTACGGCATTGGCGCAGCGCGGCCTCGCTGGCCAGGGCCGGCAGGGCGCTCAGCAGCAGCAGGCTCAGCATCAAGGGCTTGGTCTTGTTCATCGGATGTCTCCCGTCCAAAAGGGCTTAGGGCTGGCTCAGAGGGTCTTGCGCAGATTGGCCGGCGCGATCTTCAGCGCCTCGCGGTACTTGGCCACCGTGCGGCGGGCCACCTGTATGCCCTGCTCCTCCAGCATGCTGGCCAGGGCGCTGTCCGACAGGGGCTTGGCCGGATCCTCGGCGGCGACGAACTGCTTGATCAGCGCGCGCACCGCGGTGCTGGAGGCATTGCCGCCGGCCTCGGTACTGAGGCCGGAGCCGAAGAAGTACTTCAGCTCGAAGGTGCCGAAGCGGGTCGCCATGTACTTGGCGGTGGTGACCCGCGAGATGGTCGATTCATGCAGTCCCAGCTCGTCGGCGATTTCCCGGAGCACCAGCGGCTTCATCGCCAGCTCGCCATGGGTGAAGAAGCCCTTCTGGCGCTCGACGATGGCCTGCGAGACCCGCAATATGGTGTCGAAGCGCTGCTGGATGTTCTTGATGAACCAGCGCGCCTCCTGCAGCTGGCCGCCCAGCGGCGAGTTGCTGACGCCGCCACGGGTGGCCCGCAAGGCCTGGGCATAGAGCTCGTTGATGCGCAGCTTGGGCGCCACCTCGGGGTTGAGCATCACCCGCAGCTCGCGTCCGACCTTCTGCACGATCACATCGGGAATCACCGCCTGGGCCTGGCTGCGCGCGAAGGGGCGGCCGGGCTTGGGGTCCAGTGCGCAGATCAGGCTCTGGGCCTCGCGCAGCAGGGGCTCGTCGGCGCCGGTCAGCGCCATCAGCTTCTTCAGGTCGCGCTTGGCCAGCAGCTCCAGATGCTTGTTGCAGATCAGGATGGCCACCGCCTGGGCCTCGCTGCGTGGCCTGGCCTTGAGCTGCAGCACCAGGCACTCGGGCAGGTCGCGGGCACCCACCCCCAGCGGATCCATGCTCTGCAGCCATTTGAGCGCGCAGCGCAGGCGGTCCATCAGCTCCTCGCGCGCCTCGGGCTCGGCATCACCGGCCAGGGACTCGACCAGCTCTTCCAGGCTGTCGGCCAGATAGCCGTCCTCGTCCAGCGACTCGATCAGCAGCTGCAGCGCGGCGCGGTCCTCCGGGCTCAGCACCATGCCCACCAGCTGCTGGTGCAGATGCTCGGGCAGGCTCAGCTCGGGGCCCTCCTGTTCGGGCCGCTCACCATCGTCGTCAGCGCCGCTGCCGCTGCCCATATTGCTGGGCAGCTCGCGGATGCCATCGAAGTCGTCGCGCTCGGTGCCGTTCTCCCAGTCCTCACGCTCGGTGGTGCCGAAATCCTCGGCCTTCAGCTCGGGGGCTGCCTCGGCCTCGCCGCCGCCAGAGGCCTCGGCCGCGTCTCCCTCGCCGGACTTGCTGCGCAGCTCGGGCAGTTCGGGGGCGCTGCGCTCGCCGAAGTCCTCGTCGGCCTCCAGCAGCGGGTTGCTGGCCAGCATCTGCTCGACCTCCTGGTTCAGCTCCAGGGTCGAGAGCTGCAGCAGCCGGATCGACTGCTGCAGCTGGGGTGTCAGGGCCAGATGCTGGCTGAGGCGGACCTGCAGAGAGGGTTTCATCGTCGCCGCACCGGCTACATCCGGAAGTGCTCGCCCAGGTAGACCTTGCGGACGTCGGCGTTCTCGACGATCTCGTGCGGCGTGCCCTCGGCCAGCACGGTGCCGTCGCTGATGATGTAGGCGCGGTCGCAGATGCCCAGGGTCTCGCGCACATTGTGGTCGGTGATCAGCACACCGATGCCGCGCGCCTTCAGGAAGCGGATGATGCGCTGGATCTCCAGCACCGCGATCGGGTCGACGCCGGCAAAGGGTTCGTCCAGCAGGATGAAGCGCGGCTGGGTGGCCAGGGCACGGGCGATCTCGACACGGCGGCGCTCGCCGCCCGACAGGGCCGGCGCCGGGCTGTCGCGCAGCTTCTCGATCGAGAGCTCATGCAAGAGGGTGTCGAGCTGGGCCTGGATGGCTTGGGCGCTCCAGGGCCGACCGCGCTCGTCCAGTTGCAGCTCCAGCACCGCGCGGATGTTTTCCTCGACCGTCAGCTTGCGGAAGATCGAGGCCTCCTGCGGCAGATAGGACAGGCCCAGACGCGAACGCTGGTGTATGGGCAGGCGCTCGACGTTCTCGCCGTCGATGCGGATCGCGCCGGCATCCGCGCGCACCAGGCCCACGATCATGTAGAAGCTGGTGGTCTTGCCGGCACCGTTGGGGCCCAGCAAGCCCACCACCTCGCCGCTGTGCACGTCCAGGTGCACGTTCTTGACGACCTTGCGCACGCCATAGCTCTTCTGCAGGCCCTCCACCTCCAGGCGGCTGGCGCTTGTGACGTCAGCAGGAAGCGCAGCCGCGACCGTCATGAAGGCTTCTTGCTGTTGCTGCTGGCGGGTGCGACGACCGGGCTGGGCTGCAGCTTCAGCGCTGCGGGCGGCGCCGCCGGCGCCGAGGCGGCATCGCCGGCGGCCTCGGCGGCACGCGGCATCACCACCATGCGCACCCGGCCATTGGGCTGGGGCGAGGCCTGGCCGCCCTCCAGGTTCAGCACCTCGGAGCGGTTGTCGTAGCTGATGACGGCGCCGGTGACCTCGTCGGCCACCGCCGTGCCGCGCATGCGCCGCACCGTGGCCGCGCCGATGAAGCGCACGGTATCGCTGCGGCTGTCGTACTCGATCTGCTCGGCCGAGCCCTCGATGCGCTCGCCGGGCACATCGCGCGCCTGGCTGAAGCTCACCGGCTTGCCGGCGGCACCGCTGGCATAGGCCAGGAAATAGCCATCGGCGGTCTGGCGCCAGTCCAGCTGCTCGGCACGCAGCTGCAGCGTGCCCTTGCTGAGGATGACATTGCCGCTGAACTCGGTGCGCTGGTTCAGCACATCGACCCGCCCGCCCTTCTCGGACACGATGTTGAGGGGCTTGAGCCGGTCGGCCTTCTCGGCCCATACCGGCCCCGTGGCCAGCAGCAAGCCCAGCAGCAGGCCGCTCAGCAGGGGGGGGCGGTGGGCAGGGGGGGCGATGTAGGTCGGCATGGCGGCACAGTTCTTGCAGACCATTCTAGCCCCGGCAGGCGGCCGCTGGCGACAAAGAAAGGCGCCCGATTCCGGGGGGCGCCCGTGCGGACTCAGGCCTTGCCGCTGCGCAGGCGCTGGATCAGGAAGTCGGTCACTGCCAGGGCGCGCTGACCCGATTCGATCTCGCTGACGCGCTGGCCGGCACTGGCCACCGCGGGCGAGGTCCAGAAGCGGCCGCCGATGCCGATGGCGGGCACGCCGTCGATGCGGTAGGCCTCGCTGAGCTTCTCGGCCTGCTGGCACTTGGTCTGCACGCCGAAGCTGTTGTAGGCCTGCTCGAACTTGGCCGCGTCTATGCCCAGCGGCGTCAGCAAGGCATTCATGCTCTTGACGCTGTCCAGCGGCTTGCCCTCGCGGTGCATCGCGGCAAAGATGGCGGCGCGCAGCTCCTTTTCCTTGCCCATGGCTTCCAGCGCATAGAACAGGCGCTGGTGCAGCTTGACTTGGGCGCGGAAGGCCACATGGGCATGGCGGAAGGCCACATCGGCCGGCAGCTGCTTGATCCAGTCGCTCAGCACCGGCTCGAAGGCATTGCAATGCGGGCAGCCGTACCAGAAGAACTCGACCACCTCGATCTTGCCGGCCGTGGTCGGCAGGGGCTGGGGCAGGCGGTGGTAGTGCTTGCCCTCGACCGGGCCACCCTGGCCGAAGGCCAGTGCGGGCAGACCCAGGGCCAGGCCGCTGCCGACCAGGGCGGTGCTGAATTCACGACGCTTCATTGCTGCAATCCTTTGAGACTTGACTTCCGGAGCCCCGGCGAAGCGGGGCGCGTGCCGGCCATGCTAACGGCAGTTGGTAAACCCTGCGTTTCGTCAGCGTTGGACGCGCACCAGATTGGCCTCGATGCCGGCGGCCTGCAGCTTGGCCTGCAGGGCTTCCGCCTCGTCGCGCTTGTCCAGCGGGCCCATGCGCACGCGGTGCACCACCCGGCCGGACTGCTCGCGCTCATAGACCTTGGCGCTGAAGCCCTGCATGGCCAGCTGGGCGCGCTGGGTTTCGGCATCCTCGGGCCGCACATAGGCGCCGGCCTGCACATAGTAGACATAGGGGTCGGCACCCGGCGCGGCGGCGGCGCTGGCGGCCGGCGGCTGGGCCGCCGTTGTGGGCTTGGCGGCGCTCGCCTCGCTGGCCTTGGGGCTGGCCGGGGCCGGCAGCGACGGGCTGCTGGCGGCCGGCTCGTTGCCGGGCAGGCCGCTGACCACGCCGCTGGCGGCGCGGTTGCCGCGGCCGGACAGGGCCGCATTCGGGTCCCAGCCCTTGTTGCGCTCCGCCTCTGCGGCATCCTGGTCGGCGCTGCGCTGGGGCACCTTGTCGATGAAGGGAATGGGCACCTTGGTCACATAGAGCGCGACGCCCAGCGCCAGGCCCAGGCCCAGCAGCAGGCCGACGATCAGGCCCAGCACGAAGCCGCCGCGCTCCTGCTGCTTCTTCTTCGGGGTACTGCCTCCAGCTTTTGCGCTCATGCGTTCTCCGTGGTTTCGCGAGCCATTTGTTCGGGGGCGCTGACCCCCAGCACCGTCAGCGCATTGCGCAGCACCTGGCGGGTGGCGGCCAGCAGGGCCACGCGGGCGCGGGTCAGTTGGCTGTCCTGGCCCAGCACGCGCTCGGCCGCATAGTAGCTGTGGAAGGCGCCGGCCAGATCGCGCAGATAGAAGGCCACATCATGTGGCGCCAGGCCGGCGGCCGCGCCGCTGAGCATGCGCGGGTAGTCGGCCAGCCTGAGCATCAGCTGGCCTTCGGTGGGCGCGGTCAGCAGGCCCAGCTCGGCCTGCGGCAGCGCGCTCTCGTCGCCGCCCTCCTCGTCGATCCAGCGGCGGATGATGGAGCAGATGCGGGCGTGCGCGTACTGCACATAGAAGACCGGGTTCTCGTCGTTCTGCTTCAGTGCCAGATCGATGTCGAAGGTGAACTCGGTATCGGCCTTGCGGCTGGTCAGGAAGAAGCGCACCGCATCGCGGCTGGTCCAGTCGATCAGGTCGCGCATGGTCACATAGGAGCCGGCCCGCTTGGAGAGCTTGACCTCCTCGCCGCCCCGCATCACCAGCACCATCTTGTGCAGCACATAGTCGGGGAAGCCCTGCGGTATGCCGACCTCGGCCGCCTGCAGGCCGCCGCGCACCCGGGCGATCGTGCCATGGTGGTCGGTGCCCTGCACATTGATGCACTTGGTGTAGCCGCGCTCGAACTTGTTGATGTGATAGGCCACATCGGGCACGAAGTAGGTGTAGCCGCCGTCGGACTTGCGCATCACGCGGTCCTTGTCGTCACCGTAGTCGGTGCTGCGCAGCCACAGCGCGCCGTCCTGCTCGTAGGTCTTGCCGTTGGCGATCAGGCGCTCGACGGTGGCGTCGACCCGGCCGCTGCTGTAGAGGCTGGACTCCAGGAAGTAGTTGTCGAACTTGAGGCCGAAGGCCTGCAGGTCCAGATCCTGCTCGTGGCGCAGATAGGCGACGGCGAACTGGCGGATGCCGTCCAGGTCCTCGGCATCGCCGGAGGCGGTGAACTCGCGATCGTCCGCCTTCACCGTCTTCTTGGCGGCGAAGTCGTCGGCGATGTCCTGGATGTAGTCGCCGTTGTAGGCGGCCTCGGGCCAGCCGGCATCGCCGGGTTTCAGGCCCTTGAGCCGGCACTGGGTGGAGTGGGCCAGCGTCGCGATCTGCACGCCGGCGTCGTTGTAATAGAACTCGCGGGTGACGTCCCAGCCCTGGGTCGCGAACAGGCTGCAGATCGAATCGCCCAGCGCGGCCTGACGCGCATGGCCCAGGTGCAGCGGACCGGTGGGATTGGCCGAGACAAACTCGACCATCACATGCTGGCCGTTGGCCGGCTGCGCGCCGAAGCCGGCGCCCGCCTGCAGCACCTCCTGCACCACCGCCTGCTTGGCGGCGGGCTTGAGGCGGATATTGATGAAGCCGGGGCCGGCGATCTCCAGCGCCTCGACCCAGGTCTGGAAGGCGGGGCGGCGCTGCAGCGCGGCGATCAGCTGTTCGGCCAGCTCGCGCGGGTTCTTCTTCAGCGGCTTGGCCAGCTGCATCGCGGCGGTGCAGGCGTAATCGCCATGGCTGGCCTGCTTGGGCGACTCGAAGGCGGCGACCAGGGTGGCACCGGGGCTCAGTTCTTGGATGGCCTCGCCCAGGGCGGCGAGCAGGTCCTGCTTGGCTTGAATCATGGCCGGATTCTACGGGCGGGGCTGAGTATGATCGCCGCCATGTCGTCCTCCGAGACCAGCCTGCCCCTGTCCACCGGTACCGACCTGCCGGCCTATATCGGCAAGTACAAGGTGCTGCGGCGCCTGGGCGAGGGCGCCACCAGCGATGTCTTCCTGGCCCTGGACGAGTTCCGCCGCACCGAGGTGGCGATCAAGCGGGTGCGCGCCTGGGCCCTGAGCAGCCGCGGCGGCCCCGGCGACCAGTTCCCGATGCGCTTCTTTGCTGCCGAGGCGGCGCTGGCCGGCCGGCTGCAGCATCCCAATGTCGTGCAGATCCTCGATGCGGTGCCCGAGCAGGACGCGCCCTATCTGGTGATGGAGTATGTGCCGGGGGTGACGCTCAAGCATTTCTGCCGCAGCGACCGGCTGCTGCCGCTGGACCAGATCGTCGAGCTCGGCTTCAAGTGCGCGATGGCGCTGTCCTATGTGTTCCGCCAGGGCCTGATCCACCGCGACGTCAAGCCGGCCAATCTGCTGGCGGTGCTGGACAGCCAGGGCCAGCTCACCGACGTCAAGGTCAGCGATTTCGGCAGCGCGCTGAACCTGCATTCCGACTCGACCCAGGTACACCGCGTCGGCTCGCTGGCCTATATGCCGCCCGAGCAGATCGACGGCGGCGATGTCGACTGTCGGGCCGATATCTATTCGCTGGGCGCGGTGCTCTACCACCTGGTGGGCGGGCGGCCGCCCTTCGATGCGCCCAACCAGATGGCGCTGATGCACCAGATCTACCACCAGGCGCCGCCCTCGCTGCAGGGCCTGCGCGGCGGCGTCACGCCGGAGCTGGATGCGGTGATCCTCAAGGCCCTGGCCAAGCACCCCAGCGAGCGCTACCCCGACTGGGAGAGCTTTGCCCATGACCTGTCGCAGCTGGTGGCGCTGCAGCTGATTCCGCTGGTACGGCTCAACGAGGTGAAGGACTCGGAGCGCTTCAATATGCTGCGCGAGCTGGAGTTCTTCCGCGACTTCGGCGATGTGGAGCTGTGGGAGGTGGTGCGCCGCGCGCGCTGGCGCCGCTTTCCGCTCGAGCATGCGCTCTACAAAAAGGGCCAGGAGGGCAATACCTTCCACATCATTGCCCAGGGCGAGGTCGAGGTCTGGCGCGATGGCGCCAAGGTGGCCACGCTGGGGCAGGGCACCTCGGTGGGCGAGATGGCCTATCTGGCGCCCAACCCCGATCTGCGCCGCCACAGCACCGATATCCGGGTCAGCCAGGTCTGCACGACGATCTCGTTCACACCCGAATCGCTGGGCCTGCTGAGCCCCGAGTGCCAGCACCGCTTCGACCGCGCCTTCATCCAGGTGCTGGTGCGCCGCCTGCATGCGGCGCATGAGCAACTCTCGCATCCGCGCCGCATTCTTTGAATTGCCGGTCGACACCGGCCTGTGATGGAATGCTTGGCGGAAGCAGCGTCGCTTCCGCATCTTTCAGGGAAGGAGTGCCCATGAAGAAGACCCTCACCATGCTGGCCCTGCTGGCGGTGGCCGTCGCCGCCCAGGCGCAGGACAAGGCGCCCACCGCTCAGCAGAGCAAGATGGGCATGTGCAACAAGGAGGCTGGCGACAAGAAAGGCGACGAGCGCAAGGCCTTCATGAAGGACTGCCTGTCCGCCAAGCCGGCCGGGGCCGCCTCAGCGACCGGCACGCCGCAGCAAGAGCGCATGAAGCGATGCAATGTCGAAGCCAAGGGCAAGACCGGCGACGAGCGCAAGGCCTTCATGAAGGAATGCCTCAGCAACAAATAGGCGCGGCTCGTTGCCAGATCTCTGGCCCGCTCAGCTGCGCCGCGCCCAGTAGGCGGGATCGGCGTAGTTGAGCTTCAGGAAATCGATCCACAGCCTGACCCGCAGCGGCAGATGCTTGCGCTGCGGCACGACGGCAAAAATGCCGTTCGGTGCGGCCGCATAGTCCTCCAGCACCGCCACCAGGCGGCCGGCCTCGATATCGGCCTCCACCTCCCAGATGCTGCGCCAGGCGATGCCCAGGCCGCGCAGGCACCAGTCGTGCAGCACCTGGCCGTCGCTGCAGTCCAGACGGCCGCCCGGCCGCCAATGGGTCAGCTGGCCGCCCACCATGAAGGCCCAGCCGCGGCTCTGGCTGGCTTCCGAGCTGAGACCCAGGCATTGGTGACGCCCCAGCTCGTCGGGATGCTGGGGCAGGCCGGCGCGCTTCAGATAGGCGGGCGCGGCGACGCAGAGCCGCCGGTTGTCGGCCAGGCGCATGCTGACCAGGCTGGAGTCCTGCAGATCGCCGACCCGCACCGCGCAGTCGAAGCCCTCGTTGACGATGTCCACCACCCGGTCGCTGAGATTCAGCGACAGGCTCAGGTCCTGGTGCTGGGCCAGGAACTCCGGCACCAGCGGCGCCACATGGCGGCGCCCGAAGCCGGCCGGCGCGGTGATGCGCAGATGGCCGCTGGCCTTGACCCCGCCGGCGCTGACACTGGCCTCGGCATCGGCAAATTCCACCAGCAGGCGCTGGCAGTCCTCCAGAAAGGCGCTGCCCTCATGGGTCAGCGTGATGCGTCGGGTGGTGCGCACCAGCAGCTTGACGCCCAGGCGCTCCTCCAGCGCATCGATGCGCCGCCCCATCACGGCCGGGGCGACGCCTTCCAGCTGGGCGGCCGCGGTGAGGCTGCCCTTGGTGGCGACCGCGACAAAGGATTCGATCTGTTTGAGCCGGTCCATGGGCCGATTCTTGCGCGATCGGAGCGGCTTTACCGCTGCCCGCCGGTGGATTTGTGCAAAAACATCAGGGATTCAATGCGTCCAGCGTTATGAATCAAGGGGCGGGACTGGCATAAATTCAGGCTCAGTCAAGCTCCCCTCCGAATCCGTTCCCAAGCCGAAAGAGTTCCACCATGAGCGCACGCACCGCATGTCATCGTCTCCAGGTCGCCACCCCGCTGTACCGCTTCATCGAGGATGAGGTGCTGCCGGGCACCGGTATCGGCAGCGCCCAGTTCTGGGCGGGCTTCGACGCCATCGCCCATGAGCTGGCGCCCAAGAACCAGGCCTTGCTGGCCGAACGCGAGCGCCTGCAGACCGAGCTGGACGCCTGGCACAGCGCCCACCCCGGGCCGGTGCGCGATATGGCGGCCTACCAGGATTTCCTGCGCCGCATCGGCTATCTGGTGCCGGTGCCGGCCCAGGTGACGGCGACGACGGCCCATGTGGACGCCGAGCTGGCGCTGCAGGCCGGGCCGCAGCTGGTGGTGCCGATACTGAACGCCCGCTATGCGCTGAACGCGGCCAATGCGCGCTGGGGCTCGCTGTATGACGCGCTCTACGGCACCGATGCGATTCCCGAGACCGAGGGCGCGGACAAGGGCAAGGGCTACAACCCGGTGCGCGGGGCCAAGGTCATCGCCTTTGCGCGCCAGCTGCTGGACCAGGCCGCGCCGCTGGCCGGCGCCTCGCACCGCGATGCCGCCGGCTACTCAGTCGAGGGCGGGCAGCTGGTGGTGAGCCTGATCGGCGGCGCCCGTACCGGCCTGGCCGATGCCAGTCAGTTCGTCGGCTTCCAGGGCGAGGCGAGCGCGCCCCGCGCGGTGCTGCTGGTGCACAACGGCCTGCATCTGGAGATCCAGATCGACCGCAGCACCGCCATCGGCCAGGGCGACGCCGCCGGTGTGGCCGATGTGCTGGTGGAAGCGGCGCTGTCGACCATCCTCGATCTGGAGGACTCGGTGGCCGCGGTCGATGCCGAGGACAAGCTGCTGGCCTACCGCAACTGGCTGGGCATCCAGCTGGGCACGCTGACCGAGGAGGTCAGCAAGGGCGGCAAGACCTTCACCCGCCGCCTGAACCCGGACCGCGTCTACCGCCAGCCCGCCGGTGGCGAGCTGCGCCTGCACGGCCGCTCGCTGATGTTCGTGCGCAATGTCGGCCATCTGATGACCAATCCGGCCATCCTGCTGGCCGACGGCAGCGAGATTCCCGAGGGCATCATGGACGCGCTGATCACCACCACGATCGCGCTGCATGATCTGCAGGGCCATGGCAAGGACGGGCTGCGCAACTCGCGCCAGGGCTCGGTCTATATCGTCAAGCCCAAGATGCACGGCCCGGCCGAGGTGGCTTTCGCGGCCGAGCTGTTCGGCCGCGTCGAGCAGTTGCTGGGCCTGGCGGACAGCACGGTCAAGCTGGGCATCATGGACGAGGAGCGCCGCACCAGCGTCAACCTGAAGGCCTGCATCGCCGCGGCCGCCAGCCGGGTGGCCTTCATCAACACCGGTTTCCTGGACCGCACCGGCGACGAGATGCACACCGCGATGCTGGCCGGGCCGATGCTGCGCAAGGGCGATATGAAGAGCAGCGCCTGGATCCAGGCCTATGAGCGCAGCAATGTGCTGACCGGCCTGGCCTGCGGACTGCGCGGCCGCGCCCAGATCGGCAAGGGCATGTGGGCCATGCCCGATCTGATGGCGGCAATGCTGGAGCAGAAGATCGCCCACCCACGAGCCGGCGCCAACACCGCCTGGGTGCCCAGCCCCACGGCCGCCACCCTGCATGCCCTGCACTACCACCAGGTTCATGTGGCCGAGGTGCAGCGGGAACTGGAGCAGATCGATGCCGAGGCGGAGCGCGCCGACATCCTGGCCAAGCTGCTGACCGTGCCGGTGGCCGAGCGCGCCGACTGGACGGCCGAGCAGCGCCAGCAGGAGCTGGACAACAATGTGCAAGGCATCCTCGGCTATGTGGTGCGCTGGATCGACCAGGGCGTGGGCTGCTCCAAGGTGCCCGACATCAATGGGGTGGGTCTGATGGAGGACCGCGCCACCTTGCGCATCTCCAGCCAGCACATCGCCAACTGGCTGCATCACGGCGTGGTCAGCGAGGCCCAGGTGCGCGAGACTTTCGCCCGCATGGCCAAGGTGGTCGATGCGCAGAATGCCGGTGATCCGGCCTACAAGAACCTGGCCGACCATCCGCAGGGCGCCGCCTTCCAGGCCGCGCTGGACCTGGTCTTCAAGGGCAAGGAACAGCCCAGCGGCTATACCGAGCCGCTGCTGCACGCCTGGCGGCTGAAGGTGAAGGCCGCGGGCGGCTGAAGCCGGGGCCGGAACGAGAAAGGGCGACCCCGCGGGGTCGCCCTTTTCATATGCCAGGCCGCCTGGGCTCAGAGCCCGCCGGCGCAGCCCGAGCTGAGGTAGTTGCTGATCAGCGAGAGCTGATGGGCATTGGTCTGGCGTGTCCACGCCGGGCCGTGGGCGTAGTCCTTGAGCACGTGGTACTCCACCGGCTTGCCGGCCGCCATGGCCTTGTCGACGAACATCTCCGACTGGATCAGAGGCACCGTCTGGTCGCGATCACCGTGATAGACCATGATCGGAATCTGGATCTGGTCCGCATGGCGCAGCGGGCTCATGCCGCGCACCGTCGGCTCCTGCCGCTGACGGAAGAAGGGGTCGGTGAAGAAGGCCACCCAGATGCGCTCGATGTCCGAGACACCGGCACCGGCGATCGCGCATTTGTAGAGCCCGTTCGGGCGCACCGCCGCGGCGAAGGCCGAGTAGCCGCCATAGGAATAGCCGAACATGGCCATGCGCTTCGGGTCAGCCAGCTTTTGCTCGACCAGCCACTTGGCGCCGTCGTCCTTGTCGTCCTGCATCTTCTGACCCCATTCGCGGTCGCCGGCGTACCACAGCGTCCGGCCCCAGCCCGCGGAGCCACGAAACTGCGGCTGCAGCACCACCCGGCATTGCGAGACCATCAGCGGCACCCAGCCCGAGCCGTCGTACTCCATGGTGTCGCGCGACCAGGGACCGCCGTGGGGGTGGATCACGGCCGAGTAGGGGCCCGGGCCGCATTGCTGCGGATTCGGCACCGTCAGGTAGGCCGGGATGTTCAGGCCGTCGCGCGCGCGGTAGTAGACGAAGCGCGAGCTGCCCAGCGCGCGCTTGTCGACCTGCGGGTACTCCTTGGCCAGCAGCTGGATGTTCTGGCCGCGCAGCAGGTAGTGCTCGGTCGGATAGGCCAGGCCGCTGACCCGGATCAGATAGACCGGCACCTCGCCCGGCACATACTGCGTCAGGCGCACGGACACGCCGTCATAGGCGCGGATCTCGGCCCGTTCGCCGCCGCCGACGCTGCGCAGCTCCTGGGTGATCTCGCGGATGCCCAGGGCCTGGGCGACGCCCCGGACGACGGCATCCATCTTGGCATCGGCCCAGTGGTCGTCGCGCCCGAGGTGACCGTTGAACACATAGCCCTCGTAGCCGTCCTCGGCCGGGCCGCCGTCATTGCGGAAGGAGCGCACACCTCCTGCATCGAAGTACTTGTGCTCGAACAGCGCCGGGCCGATCTTGCGGGCCGCGATGTCGTACTCGTACAGGGCGGAGAACTCGCGGCCGACATTGCTCTGGATGACGGCCGTGTCGGGCTTGGTGCCCAGGGCCACCACGTCGACCACGTCGCGATCCTTGACGTAGCTGCGGAAATGTTCCTGCCACTCGCCATTCTTGGCACGGAAGTCGATGGCGATAAAGGCGCCCTTGTCATCGCTGCCGCCGCGCGACTTGGCCCAGGGCTGGCCGGCGGCGTTGACCCAGACATTGCCGTCCGACTCGCCCAGGCGCATCACCCGCGTGCTGCTGCGCGTGCGCAGGTTGTAGCGGTAGACGCTGCGGCTCTCGCCGCGGCTGTCGCTCTCCAGCACGATATGGTCCGGATCGGACAGCATGCGGTTCAGCACGGTCGGGTTGGCCAGCGCAGCCTGCAGCCTGGCCTCGTCCGAGCGGCCGATCTCCACCGAGGCCATCGGTTCGATCCAGGTCTTGCCGTCCAGATCGGTGAACAACAGCTTGCTGATGAAGGTCTTGGTGACCTGGTCGGTGCGCAGGTCGTAGGGCTGGAACAGCGTGACCTGCAGCATGTCGTTCTTCAGGAACGAGACGCTGCGGATCTGCATATTCTTGGCGCCTATCACCCTGGGCTTGGCCGCCAGGTCCGCCATCTTCCAGACGAAGATGTTGCGGGCGTCGCCCTCGCTGCCGATGGCGATCATGTGCTGGCCATCGGGAGAAATCTGGAAGCCGGTCATGCCGGGAAACTGCGCCAGGACTTCGGCGCTGGGGGCGCGGATCGGCGCGTCCGTGGCGCTCGTTGCCGCCAGGGCCGCTGCGCCCGTCAGCAGGGCGCCGCTCGACAGCGCGCACAGCGCGGCACGCCGGCCGGTTTTGATCAGGTAGTTTTTCATGCAAGCCACCAAAAAAGACGCCACTCGCGGGAATGGCGCTCCTCAAACGAAAAAGCCCTGGCAACCGTGGTTGCCAGGGCATCGGAGCTCAGGCTATCAGAAGGTCTTCGAGAGGTTCACGAAGAAGCGACGGCCCAGGTAGTCGTAGCCGCTGTACAGCGGTGCGTTGCCGACGCGGTTGTAGTAACCCGACGAGATCATCGGCGGAGCCTTGTCAGCCAGATTGCGCACGCCGATGGTGGCCTTCCACTTGCTGGCCGTGTCGCTGTAGGACACCGAGGCCGAGTGCAGGTAGTAGTCCGGCGTGTCGAACTTGTAGATGCTGGTCGCGGGATTCTCTTCCAGGTACTCGTAGCTCGAGGTCTTGCCGACCCACTCCAGGCCGTAGTAGAAGTTCCAGCCCTTGATCGCGTAGTTCACGTCCACCGCACCGGACCACTTCGGCGAGCCGACGGTGTTGTTGACATCATCCAGCGGATCGTCGGCGAACAGCTTGCTGGCCTGCTGCTTGTACTGGGTGGCCTGCATGTTCACACGCAGCTTGCCCAGGCCCACATTGTTGGTGTAGCGCAGGTTGTAGTCGTAGCCGCGCACGGTGTCGGTCGACAGATTGACATAGCTGTTGTTGACCGACAGCGAGTTGTCGCCCGGGTTGCGGGTCACCAGACGGCAGAAGCCGCCACCGTTGCGGAACTGCGGATCGTCGTAGCAGCGCTGCAGGATGTTTGCGGTCCCGGCGCGCGAGACGCCGTTGTCCACCTGGATGTCGAAGCTGTCGAAGGCAACCGACAGATCACCCCAGCCGGTCGGCAGCGTGGGCTGCAGGATCACGCCCCAGGACTTGTTCTTCGAAGTCTCGGCCTTCAGGCCTGACTCACTGCCGCCCGTGGTGATCGAGGTGATGCTCGAGCGCTGCGTGAAGTCGGCCGGCAGGCCTTCGCTCGCGCAGTTGGCGGCACGCACCGCACCCTTGGAGGTGTAGTCGTTGCAGGGGTCGCCGGTCGAGCTCAGGAAGCCGGTCGTGGCGCCGACGAACTGCTCGAACAGCGCCGGAGCGCGGTAGGAGGTACCGCTGGTGCCGCGCAGCGACAGCCACTTGGTCGGGGCCCACATCGCACCGATCTTGTGGGTCGAGTCCGAGCCGTAGGACTTGTAGTCGGCCAGACGGGCGGAGGCATTGAGCGTCAGCTCATGCGCCAGGGGCAGGTTCTTCAGCAGCGGCACTTCCACTTCGCCGAACACATCGGTGGCCTGGTCGCTGCCGCGGGTCGGGGTGGAGGAGGTGAAGTTGTAGATCGTGCCGGTCTGCTGCTCGATCGACGGCGTGTCGTCGATGGAGTTGCGGCGGAACTCGGCGCCGAACGCGGCCTTCACATCGCCGTAGGGCAGTGCGAAGAGCTTGCCGGTCGTCGAGGCGGTGATCACGCTTTCCTTGAACTTGGTCATGCCCATGATTTCGGGCGAGAAGACGTAGTTCAGCCAGGCCTGGGGCAGCTGGCCGCCGATCACGGCCGAGCTCAGCGCCGGTGCGGCCACGCAGCCGCCGGAGGGATCGACGCAGGAGAAGCCGCCGCTGCCGTTGGCCACCACGTTCAGGCTCTGGGCCAGGCGCGCGGTGATGAAGCCGTCGAAGCTGTAGCTGCCACGGCTCTCGCTGTGGGTCAGCGAGACGTCATAGTCCCAGTTGATCTTGCTGAAGGAGCCGCGCAGGCCGGCCACGGCACGGCCGAAATCCACTTCCTGGCTGGAATGGGTGTTGCCGGCGCCGATGAAGGCGCGCACGCCCAGCGCGGCGCCATTGGTGATGGCGGTCGGCGCGTTCTGCACGGTGCTGAAGGCCAGGTTGGCCGGGATCAGCGGGCTGCCCTTGGCATAGTCCAGCGAGAGCTGGCGGAAGCCCACCTGCGAGGACTCGCGGCGGTTGTACAGCACTTCCCAGTACAGCTCGGCATCGCCCAGCGCATGCAGGTCCACGCCGCCCTGGGCGTAGAGGTTGTGGTTGCGCACCGGCGACATCATCGTGTTGTTCAGCACGCGCGGGTCGAAGGTATCGCGGATGTTCAGATTGGTGGTCTGGCCACCGCCCACGCCCTCGTAGCCGACCAGACCGGTGGTCACGCCCGAGTTGGGGCGCCAGCGGTTGAAGGTCGTGCCGCGCGAGCCCGCGGCGCCGACACCGGTGGCGTTGGAGGTGCCGATGGTGTTGATCGTCACACCGTTGGAGCCGGTGCCGGTGATCGGGTAGCACTTGGGCTGGCCGGTGATCGGGTCGATGGTGTCGCCGCTGCCCCACTCGCCGACCACGCCGTTGGCGCTGGTGCGACGGTAGTCGGTGTTGCAGCGGGTCCAGTCGCGCTGACCCAGGGTCAGGCTGGTGATCTCGTTGAAGTTGTACGAGGCCAGGAAGCGGGTGTTGTCGGTCACATGACCGCCAGCCACCGAGAAGTTGTAGGAGCGGCCACCGCCATGCTCGGGCAGGGACATCGAGCCGTCCAACTGCAGCGAGGTCAGGTCCTTCTTGGTGATGATGTTGATCACACCGGCCACGGCGTCGGAGCCGTAGATGGACGAGGCGCCGTCCTTCAGCACTTCGATGCGATCGACGATCGAGTTCGGCAGCGTGTTCAGATCGGCGGCGCCGACCGAGCCACGGGTGCCCGAGGGGGCCAGGCGACGGCCGTTCAGCAGCACCAGCGAGCGGGTCGGGGCGAAGCCGCGCAGGCCGATGGTGTTGGCGCCGGGGCCGCCGTCGGTGACGTAGCCGCCATAGGCGTTGTTGATCTGGCCCTGGCCGCCGGTCACGGCGGTGCCCTGCAGCACCTGGGCGGTGGAGGTAAAGCCGGCCAGCGCGGCATCATCCGAACGGATGATCTGCAGCGGGGCCGGGGTGTTGTAGCTGTCCTTCTTGATGCGCGAGCCGGACAGCACCACCGTCTCGAGCTTGATGTCGGCCTTCTGAGCGGCAGGCGCTGCGGGCTTGTCTTTCTCTTCTGCGGCCGGTGCGGTCTGTGCGGCGGCGGTTTGCAGCAGGATCAGGCTGAGGACAGCCAGCGCAACGGGCTTGCGCAGGGGTTTGAAAGTCGATGAGCTTGGCATGGGATTGGCTTCCACCAGGGTAGGTTGAGTCCTGACATCGCGGCACGCCATTGGTAGACGGCGGCGCGCTCGTACAAAGCGTTGCATCCTAGGGGAGTCCGTCCAGCGGATACGCGCGAGCACAGCAAACTCGGGTTTTCCTGATGTGACAAAGCGCTGGCGCGCCCCGATCTGTCGTACCCACCCAACGATGGCGGCCGGGCCGCGGGGCTCAGCGCTCGACGACCAGGGTCCAGCCCATCAGCTGCTGGCGGTCGCTGAGGGTCTGCAGCTGGAACTGCCCCGCGGGGCCGGCCAGCTGGGTGCCCAGCTGTCGGGCGGCGGCCTCGTCCAGCGCGTGATCGCAGAGCTCCTGCAACTGCAGCCGGCTGTCGGCCAGCCGGGCCCGCAGCTGCGCGCTGGCCTGCCGGGCCGCGTCCAGGCCCTGCTGCATGGCCAGGCCCAGCAGCTGGTTGCAGGCGTCGCGCACCTCGGCCAGCACCTCGGGCGTCGCCGCGGTCCGGGCGCGGCTGCTCAGGCGGTCCTGCCAGTCGTTGAAGCGTTCGCGCAGCGCGTTGGCGCCGGCGTCCTGCTGCAGCCGCTGGCGCCCCGCCGGTGTGGCCGCCTGGGCGATTGGCGCCTGCATGGCCTCGGCCGTGTCCACGAAACCCTCGGCCGCCAGCAGCCATTGCAGATGGTCGAGTTCATCCCGGGCCTGGCGCACCGGCAGCCCCTGCTGGTGATGCAGCACCAGGCGCAGCTGGCCACCGGGCTTCAGCACCCGCAGCAGCTCGGGCACCGACAGCGGCAGCGTGCTGTACTCCAGCCCCCACTGGCTGATGACCAGATCGAAGCTGGCCGCCTCGAAGGGCAGCTTTTCGGCGGCACAGCCGCCGCGGAAGTTCAGCCGGGCGCGTTCGCCGGCGGGCAGCTGGGCCAACCAGGGCGGGGCGATCTGCGCCAGGTCCACCGCCTCGCAGCGCAGATCCCCGCGGTTCGGGGTCGCCAGCAGCAGGCGCGGCAACGGGCCGTTGCCGGTGGCGATGTCCAGCACCCGGGCGTCGCGGGGCAGGGCGGCAAAGCCCTGCTGCCAGAACGCGGCGATCGGCCCCTCATAAGTCTGGCCATAGCTGCCGGCGCAGGAATGCAGGGCGCCCGAGGCCCAGTAGCGGCTCCAGGTGGCGGCGCGGTCGGAGGTGGGGGTCGTCGGCATGGCGGCGATTCTGCCGCAGCCGCCGACCTGGCCCCGCGCCAGCCAGACTGTTGCATCAGGACGACGATTTGACCACCCGAGTTGCAGGTTTACATCGCTGAGGACAGGGCTGTCCTCGTCCTGTCATGCTTCTGTAGGACTGCCAAAAGTAACGCTAAGTGTCTGTCGTGGAACGAAAAAATGTGCAGCCGCCGCGGCTTGGGCGGCGCCGCGCCGGGGCTGTGCGATGCGTCGCTAGGTGGAACCCCGCCCCGAAAGCCGGTCCCGGCCTCCGGAAAATGCCGGGGCGATAGCAGGTAAACACCGCCCGTTCCGCTCAAAAAGCGACCGGGCGTTCGCGTTGGGGTCAAGGCCCTTATCCATTTAGGAGTGCTCATGTTCAAGAAATCCCAAGTCTGCGCAGCAGCCTTGCTGGCCATCGGCGGCAGCGTTCTGCTGACCGCAGCTCCTGTGTACGCACAGGAATCCCTGGGCCGTGTTGAGGTCACCGGTTCGCGCATCAAGCGCGCCGAGGCCGAAGGCGCCCTGCCGGTGACGGTCATCAACCGTGAAGAGCTGGACTCCAGCGGTGCCGCCACCGTCGCCGAGTTCATGCGCAATGCAACGTTCTCGTCGGCCGGTAACTTCCGTCCCCAGTCGGGCAGCTCGGCCCAGTCCTTCGCCAGCATCGACCTGCGTGGCCTGGGTTCCGCCCGTACCCTGGTGCTGCTGGACGGCCGTCGCCTGCCCAAGGCCCCCAACGTCGGCGATTCGGTGGACCTGAACGCCGTGCCGATGGCCGCCGTTGAGCGCATCGAAATCCTGACCGACGGCGCCTCCGCCGTCTACGGTTCCGACGCCATTGCCGGCGTGGTGAACATCATCACCCGCAAGGACTTCGAAGGCCTGGTCGCCAGCGTTGGCTACACCAAGCCCGAGAACGAAGGCGGCGAGCGTCGCGAAGCCTCGGTCCTGCTGGGCCTGCAGGGCGAGAACGGCCGCGTGCTGATGGGCGCCGGCCAGACCGGCCGTGGCATGGTCTTCACCCGCGAGCGTCCCTGGGGTTCCACCCTGGGCGTGTCCTCGTTCGGTAACAACTACCGCGATGCTGACCGTGGCTATATCTCCATCGGCAATCTGCGTGGCGACCCGACCCTGGGCTGCACCGACCCCAACTTCTGGATGACCTCGACGGGCTCCTGCTCGTACAACTTCAACGCCGTGGCGGCCGACGAAGCTGAGATCGAGAGCAAGTCCTTCTTCGCCCGTGGCGAGCACAAGATCGGCAAGGACTGGAATGCCTATGTCGGCACCTCGGTCACCAACACCACCAGCTTCGGCCGCTATGCCCCGACGCCGGCTCAGCTGACCGTTGCCGCCAACACCCCGAACAACCCGACCAACTCGGCCATCGTCGTGCGTCACCGCACCGCGGCCGCCGGCAACCGCGACACCAGCACCGACAACCTGCTGAGCAGCGTGATGGCCGGTGCGCAGGGCAGCCTGGGCAAGAACATCGAGCTGGACATCGGTGGTAGCTACACCCAGTCGACCTACAAGGAACTGGGCCGCAACTACATCGTGCGCCCCATCCTGGAGCAGTACGTCAACAGCGGCCAGTACAACCTGTACGCGCCCAACGCCAATCCCGAGAGCGTGCTGAGCGCGATCAAGGCCACCATCGGCCGCGACAGCTACTACAAGCAGAAGGATCTGTACGCGATCGGTACCTTCTACGATCTGTTCACCCTGCCCGGTGGCGGCGCCTCGCTGCTGGCCTCGGTGGAGAACCGCGTCGAGACCTTCGCCGACATCTACGACTCGCTGTCCGAAGCCGGCGTGATCGAAGGCTCGGCCGGTAACTCGGCAAGCGGCACCCGCGAGGTGACCTCGGCTTCCATGGAACTCGTGATGCCCATCATGAAGAACCTGGAAGCGACCCTGGCCGGCCGTTTCGAGAAGTACAGCGACTACGGCAACGACTTCGCTCCCAAGGCGTCGATCCGTTGGCAGCCGGTCAAGAGCCTGACGCTGCGCGCCTCGGTGGGCGAAGGCTTCCGCGCTCCCAGCCTGCCCCAGCTGAACCAGAAGGAAACCTTCTCGGCTGAGTCGGTCTTCGATCCGCGTACCTGCCTGGCCTTCGGCGGCCCCACCGGCGGTGGCATTCCTGCCGACCAGGATTGCAATATCGGCCGTCTGGTCCAGGTGGACAGCTACACCGGTTCCAACCCCGCGCTGCAGTCCGAGCAGTCCAAGCAGTGGGCCCTGGGCCTGGTGTGGGACGCCACCGAGTGGCTGAGCGTCAAGGCTGACTACGCTGCCCTGCAGATCGACAACCGCATCACGCTGATCGGCGCCCAGGACCTGATCGACCGTTCCAACGGTGACGATCCCCGTGCCATCCCGGCCGGCCTGTACGTGACCCGCGATGCTCAAGGCGCCATCTCGCGCGTGCAGCAGGGCTATGCCAACGAAGGCACGCTGAAGGCCGAGTACTTCGACCTGAGCGTGCAGGGCCGCTGGAAGAGCGCCCGCTTCGGCAGCTTCGACCATGAACTGCGTGTGTCGAATCTGGTGAAGTACGACGATGACGGCAGCGAAATCCAGGGCACCCTGGGCTATCCGAAGCTCCGCGCCACGTTGAACAACAACTGGAAGCTGGGTGCCTTCTCCGCGTCGTGGAACGTCAACTACATCGGCAAGAACGGCGTCAACGCCGGTCGTATCGCCGGTGACTATGTGACCCACGATCTGCAAGTCACCTGGAACACCCCGCTGAAGGGCAGCAAGCTGACCCTCGGCATGGTCAACGCCGGTGGCAAGATGCCTGAGCTGGTGGCCTACGACGGCCGCAACTTCAACTTCTACCTGTACGACTCCTACGGCCGTCAGCCGTACCTGAAGTTCGAGCAGAAGTTCTAAGCATCGTCTCAGCTTCACGCTGATACGAAACAGGGGAGGGGGCTGCGGCCCCCTCCTTTTTTGGCCTTGCGGATCGCCATCCCGCCGGCCCTTCATGCCTCCCTCATGATGAAACTCACAGCTTTCCTGCTCAGTGCGCTGATGGCACTGGGCGCATCCCCTGCAGCGGCCCAGGCCCAGGCGCCGGCCACCGGCGCTGCCAAGCCCCTGCCGGTCGAGGCCTTCTTCCGCAACCCGGCCGTGCGCTCGCCCTTTCTCTCGCCCTCGGGCGAGAAGATCGCGATGCTGGTGCCGACCCGCGAGGGCCGCATCGGCCTGGCCGTGGCCGATGTGCGCGCACCCGAGAAGTTCGTCGGCGTGGCCCAGTTCAATGACGCCGACATCCGCTCCTTCCAGTGGGTCAACGAGCAGCGCCTGGTCTTCGACGCGATCGATCTGCAGGCGGCGGCCGGCGACCAATGGGGCAGCGGCCTCTATGCGGTCAATGCCGATGGCAGCGACTTCATCTGGCTGATCGCGCGCGCCGGCGCCTACACCACCGGCGGCGTGGTGACCAAGCCCAATGCGCTGCGCGAGCCGCTGAGCAACCGCTACCAATGGGTCGGCACGCCCAAGGACGGCAGCGACGATGTGCTGGTGCAGCGCTGGTCCTCCGACGGCCCGGGCAAGCCCTCGACCCAGGTGCTGTACCGCCTCGACACCCGTGAACGCAGTGTGCGCCGGCTCTACAACGACCCGGTGCCGGACGGTGCCCAGGACTGGGTGCTGGACCCCGCCCGCCAGCCGCGTGCGGCCACGGCTTTCGACGGCAAGCAGACCGTCACCGTCTACTGGCGCGACGAGGGCAGCCGCGAGTGGCAGAGCCTGGCGAGCTTCAATGCCTTCAACCCCGGGCCGCAGGGCTTCAGGCCGGTGGCGGTGGACCGCGACGGCCGGCTCTATGTCTCGGCCATCAATCCCGACAGCCCGGACCAGACCAGCGCGCTGTACCGCTACGACGTCAAGAACCGCAAGCTCGACGGCAAGCCGCTGCTCGCGTTGCCGGGCTTCGATTTCGACGGCCGCATGCACTTCGACCCCAGGACCGGCCAGCTGCTGGGCATCGAGTATCTGCAGGACGGCCCCGGCATGGCCTGGTTCGACAAGGCGCTCAACGAGGACCAGCAGCACATCGACAAGCAGCTGCCCCACACCATCAATGCGCTCAGCTGCGGGCGCTGCCAGGGCGGCCGCCATCTGATCGTGACGGCCAGCTCGGACATCCAGAGCCCGGTCTACTTTCTGTACGACCGCGAGAGCAAGGCGCTCAAGCTGCTGGGCGCCACCCGCCCCTGGCTGGACTCGCGGGCGCTGGCC
This sequence comes from Burkholderiaceae bacterium, assembly GCA_041920215.1. GTDB lineage: Bacteria > Pseudomonadota > Gammaproteobacteria > Burkholderiales > Burkholderiaceae_C > JAYRSJ01. Next base: position 148,909 of record JAYRSJ010000009.1, read on the forward strand.
GGGCGCATGGACTTCGTGCGCATCAAGGCGCGCGACGGTCTGGAGATCCCGAGCTATGTGACCAAGCCGGGCGGCAAGGGGCCCTGGCCCACCGTGGTGCTGGTGCACGGTGGCCCGAATGTGCGCGGCGTGCAATGGGGCTTCAACCCGCTGGTGCAGTTCCTGGCCTCGCGCGGCTATCTGGTGGTCGAGCCCGAGTTCCGCGGCAGCGAGGGCTATGGCGACAAGCTCAACCGTGCCGGCTGGAAGCGCTGGGGCCTGGAGATGCAGGACGACGTGACCGACGTGACCCGCTGGGCCATCGCCCAGGGCTTGGCGGACGCGAAGCGCATCGCGCTGACCGGCGCCAGCTACGGCGGCTACGCCACGATGATGGGTCTGGCCAAGGAGCCCGAGCTGTACAAGGTAGGCGTCAACTGGGTGGGCGTCACCGACATCCCGCTGATGTACTCGATAGGCTGGAGCGACTTCCTCGATGCCGACAACCCCTGGGCACGCTACGGCATGCCGCTGAAGATTGGTGATCCGAGCGCCGATGCCGAGCAGTTCAAGGCCACCTCGCCGCTGCAGCAGGCGCACCGCATCAAGCAGCCGGTGCTGATGGCCTATGGCGAGGAGGACTATCGGGTGCCCTTGCCGCATGGCACGAAAATGCGCGATGCGCTGATCGCCAGCGGCAACAAGAATGTCGAGTGGGTGCAGTATCCGAATGAAGGCCACAATTTCCTGCTGGAGAGCACCCGCATCGATTTCTACAGCCGTTTCGAGCGCTTCCTCGCCAAACATCTCAACTGATCAACCCGTTGCGTCCGTGGTCGGCACCAGAAGTGCCGGCCGCGACCACGCCTTAGGAGTCAAGCCATGAGCAAGAAACCCTTCCGCAAGATCGTCCTCGCAGCCCTGTGCATGGCCGCGTTCCCGCTGCTGGCCCAGACGGGCAAGCCGGTGGAGGGCAGCAAGATGATGAGCAAGGACGAGCTGCGTTCCTGCATGAAGCTGCAGGACAGCATCAAGACCACGGCCGCCGAACTGGAGGCGCGCAAGCTCAAGCTGGCTGAGGACAAGGCCAAGATCGCGCCGGCCAATGAGGCGAACAAGGCCCTGCGCGCCGAATTCGAGGCGCTGGCCGCGGCCTTCAAAGCGGCGGACAAGGCGGTGCAGGAGCACTCCGCCCGGGTCGCGCAGTGGAATGCCGAAGTCAAGGAAGCCGAGTCCTCGTCGATGAAGAGCGCCGAGCGTCGCAAGAAGCAGCTGATGTCGGAGCGCGCGGAGATGGACGCGACCAACAAGACACTGCTTGACGATCGCGCCGAGAAGCACAAGGCCTACGAGGCCGCGGTGGGTCGCTACAACGAGCGCGCCAAGCAAACGGACGGCATGGTGACCGCCTGGAACCAGGCCAATGAAAAGCTCGCCGACGATGCCGACAAGCTGGTCGATCTGCGCGCCGACTACGCTGCCGACTGCGCCAACCGCCGCTTCAAGGAAGACGACGAGATCGCGATCAAGAAGGAGCTGGGCCGCTGAGGCTCAACAAAAAGGGCGCCGGTGACGGCGCCCTTTTTTCTTTTCCTCTCAGGTCCGCACGCGCTGCCGCGCGTGCGGCGCCGCATCAGCGGAAGGTGTACTTGGCACTGAGCTGGAAGTAGCGGCCGCGGTTGCCGTACAGCTCGGCAAAACCCATCTGCGTATAGGTGTTGCTGGACGCATTGGTCAGGCTCAGCGGCGGCATCTTGTCGAACAGGTTCTTCACGCCGAAGCTCAGCTCCAGGCTCTTGATGCCGCTGTACTGCACCAGCAGATCGGTCTCGTCGAAGGTGCCGACGCGGCGCACATTGGCGGCGACCGGGTAGGGGCGGTCGGTGTCCCAGAAGCCGCCCACCGTCTTGTGCGAGACGGTGGTGGTCCAGGGGCCCGACTCCGCCGACACCGTCAGGCCGTTGCGATAGCGCGGCGTGTTGTAGGTGCCGACGAACTCCGACCAGCCCGCGCCCACCGAGTCGCGGTTCTTCACGGTGGAATAGTAGGTCAGCAGATTGCGCACCGTGATGTTGCCGATCGGCGTGTTGGCGAAGCGCAGGCGCGCATCGATGTCCACGCCCGAGGTGCTGCGCTCGGCGATGTTCTGCAGATTGGTGTAGACCTCGAAACGCGGACCCACCCGGGCGAAGCGGCCGGCCATGATGGCGGCGGCCAGCGTCGGGGTGCTGATGTCATTGGTCTTGTCGATGCGCCACCAGTCGACGCTGGCATTGAAGTACTTGCCCGCCTCGAACACCAGGCCCAAGTTGTAGGTCTTGCCCTTCTCGGGCTGCAGGCCCGCGTTGGAACCGTTGACCTGGAAGGCCGAGACCAGGCATTCGCCGTTGGCGTCCAGGGCCACGCCCATGCGCTCGCACAGATCTGGCTCGGTGATGGTGGTGGCGCCCTGCTCGGTCGCGCCGTACAGCTGCTTGAGCACCGGTGCGCGGAAGCTGCCCGAATAGGAGCCGCGCAGTGCCAGCGTTGGCAGCACCGACCACTTGACGCCCAGCTTGGGGCTGGTCGCGCTGGCATTGGGGTAGTCGTCGTAGCGCAGGGCCAGCTGGGCCTCGACCGTCTTGAGCACCGGCACCGACAGCTCGCCGAACGCGGCCTTGTAGTTGCGCGAGGCGTTCACCGCGGCCTGCTGGATGCTGCCCACCACCTTGCCCGCCTGGGTCAGCGCGTCGGGTGTGTCCTGCAGCGATTCCTTGTTGAAGGCCACGCCGGTGGCGAAGCGCAGCATGCCGGCCGGCATGGGCATCAGGTCGCCGCTGATCTGGGCGTTGAAGCTGCTGAGCACCGACTTGCCGACACGGGTCGGCTTGACCTTCAGCCCCTCGACAAAAGCCGCGTCATTGCTGTTGACGGTGGGGTTGAGCTGCCCGCTGGAGGTGGCGGCCGCCCATTTGTCGGCGTCGTAGTAGTTGCTGTCGCGGTTGGTGACATTGCTCTCACCGCGGCTCAGGCTCAGCTTCCAGTCGTAGCCGCCGAAGGTGCCGTCCAGGCCCAGCGCCACATTGGTCAGCTCGGACTCGCGGTCGGTGATGCGCGGGCCACCCTGCATGAAGCGGCCCATGATGTAGACCTTGTCGGGACCCACGCCGTCGGCCAGCGGAATCTCGTAGGGGCGCTGGGACGGATCGGTGATCGGCACGACGAAGTAGTCGGGCACCGGGTGGGCCTCGAAATGGTCCTTGGACTTGGAATACACCACTTCCGCGAAGGCGCGCACATCGGGTGTGATCTGCACCGTGCCCAGCGCCATGGTGCTGAGGCGGTCGGCGCCGTTGTAGGCGGTCAGCAGGCTCTGGTTGAAGTCGTAGCGGCAGACGCCGTTGTTGAGGTTGGCGGCCGGGCAGGCCGTGTAGGGCACGCCGACCAGGCCACCGGTGACCGGATCGATCACATTGCCGGTGGGGGCGAAGCCGCTGCGCGCGTCATTGCCGCCCACGCGGCGGAAGTCCACCGAGCTGGAGATGTCGCGGTCCTTGCGCAGCAGCGGGTCGCGCTTGAAGTAGTCCAGGCCGAACAGCAGGTTGTAGCGGTCCTTGAGCAGATCGCCGAAGCCGGCCGACAGGCCCACGCGCTGCTCCTTGGCGTCGCTGCGGCTGGACTGGCCGACGCTGACCGTGCCCTCGATGCCCTGGTAGTCGTTCTTGGTGATGAAGTTGACGACGCCGGCGATCGCATCGGCGCCGTAGATCGCCGAGCCGCCGTCCTTGAGCACCTCGACGCGCTCGATCGCGCCGATCGGCAGGCTGTTGATGTCGAAGGCCGCGCCGGCGCCCGAGGCGTCGTACAGCGCATTGACCGGCAGGCGGCGGCCGTTCAGCAGCACCAGCACCTGGCTCTCCGACAGGCCGCGCATGCGGATCGCGCCGGTGCCCGAACCGCTGGGCGAGTTGGAGGCCAGCTCGCCCTGGTCGAAGATGTCCACCGAGGGGATGGAGCGCAGCAGCTCGTTGACCGAGGTGGCGCCGGTGCGCTCGATCTGCTTGCGGGTGATCACCTCGACCGGCGCCGGGCCTTCGGCATTGGTGCGCTTGATGGCCGAGCCGGTGATCTGCACCCGTTCCAGCTGCTCCTGGGCCTGGGCCGAGCCCAGGCAGGCCGCTGCGCCGAAGCCAAGCAGCAGGGCCTGGCTGATCACTGATTTCCTGAACATCGCTGACACTCCTTTTAGGGTTTGATGCAATCCGGCGCGTGCCCTGCATGGGAACGACAAGGGCCGCGCGAGCGTTTGGCTCGCGCGCACCGGCTTGGCGGCGCATTGTTGAAGTGCGTTGTCAGCCTGCAAACAAAGGGTTAGTCCGGGTGCCTGCGGGCCTCGACTTGGTTCATGCGCGCCGCGCTCTCCTATGGGCACCGGCGTGGCCTCCGGCGGCCGACAGGACAGATTTGTCCCCAAAGCGTCCTGCCGGTTTGTCCTGATTCGCCGTGCGGGCCATGGGGCGCGACTGTCGCGCTGCGCCGACGCTGGCGCGCCCTGCGAGAATCGCGGCTTCGCAAGCGCCCGACGATCGTGAACCAAGAAGACTCCAGCCTCCCGCTGCCGCCTGCCTGCGGCGTCCTCATCATCGGTGCCGGCCCGGCCGGTTCGGCCGCCGCGCTGGCGCTGGCGCGTGCCGGCCTGGACGTGCGGCGGGTCGCCCCGCCGCCCCCCGGGC
>JAYRSJ010000010.1:0-146728 GCA_041920215.1 Burkholderiaceae bacterium
TCTGGGCGCTGGAGAGCGCGGCGACCTGGGCGGTGTGGAGCTGACCGATCTGATCGGTGGTGAGGGCGTTGAACTGCTCGGTGGACAGCGCACGGATCTGTGCGGTGGTCAGGGCGCGCAGATCGTCGGAGGCGATGTTGTCGATCTGATCGGTGCTCAGGCCAGCCAGTTGCTGGGTGCTGAGGTTGGCGAACTGCTGGGAGCCCAGGGCGACGATCTGATCGGTGTTCAGTGCAGCGATCTGATCGGTGCTAAGACCACGCAGTGCGGCGGTCGTGATTGCATGAATGTCATCAGTGGCAATGGCGGCCACCTGATCTGTACCCAAACCCCGCAACTGTTGCGAGCTGAGCACTCGGAACTGGTCGCTGACCAGGGCTTGTATGGCATCGCTGGACAAGCCAGTCAATTGGGTCGGCGCGAGGGTTCGGATCTGACCAGCCGTCAACACACCAATTTGTTCAGTGGTGAGCGCGCCGAGCATCTCGCTATTCAAGGCCCGGATTGCCGTTGTGCTGAATGCGGCCACATCGTCGGTTTGAAAGTGGCGAATTTGCTCAGTGCTCAGCGCGCCCATTGCGAAGGTGCCGAACGTGGCAACCTGGCTGGTGCGAAAAGCCGCAATCTGATCTGAGTTCAGCGCTGCCCAGTCCTCGGTGGTGAACCTGAGCAGGGTGGAGGTGGCGAGGCCGGCAATCTGCTCGGTGGTCAGGCTGGAAACGATAGAAGCCATGGCGAGTCACCTCTTGGTTATGGCGCAACGGCCGGAGTCAGGGACGCCGGCCGAATGAGAACTGGGATCGGCTTACCGACGGATATCGACATCCATGCGGTCGAACTTGAGCTGTCAGCCAGCCGACCGGCAGCCAGCGTCCGGTGTGCGGGCGGCTGAGAGGTCAGGACGCATTGGCTGCTGAGCATGTGGCTTTGATCAATGGAGCCGCTCAAGGCGAGCAACGACGCAGGCTATGAGGGCAATGTGGGCGATTCTAGGGAGGGGGGGTATCGGCGATCGACTCAAAAGCTTTAGCAATCGCGATCTGTTTTCACCTTTCGTGACATATAACGCGGGTCCAATCGCTTTCAATCTCAAGTCCGGCGCTTGCGTGCCAAGCCAATCTGTGCTTACTAAAATCACCACTCTGATCCCGGCATACAAGACCAAGTACATGGCGGAGCTGCTGACGGGGCTGGCCACGCAGACCTATAAACCGCAGCGCGTGATCGTGTCGGACGACAGCCCGGATGGCGCGTTCAGCGCCCTGCTGCAGGCGGCGCCGCTGGCGCGCCTGCTGCCGCTGGAGGTCCATGCCGGACCGCGCCGCGGGGCCTACGAGAATTTCAAGCATCTGATCGAGCTCTGGGGCGGGCGCAGCGAGCTGTTCCACATCCTGCTGGACGACGATGTGCTGTATCCCGACTTCTATATGCGCCACATCATGGCGCATGCCATGGGCGAGATGTCCTGCAGCATCAGTGCGCGCTGGACCGCCAACGAGCGCGGTCAGCCTATCGAGGGCATGCCGATTCCCAAGGGTGTCTGGTTTTCCAACGACCGCGTGCTGCTGCTGGAAACCTCGGCCCTGTTCTTCAGCACCGTGCCCGACTGCCAGAATTGGCTGGGCGAGTTTTCCAACTGCGTGATGCGTGCCAGCTGCGCCGAACTGCTGTTCAAGCCGCGCTTCGAGGAGGTCTCCTATGCCGGGCTGTGGGATCTGGGTGCCTTCCTGGCGGCCAGCCTGATCGCCCCGGTGGCCTATATACAAGACCGGCTGGGCTATTTCCGCGCCGGCGGCACCGGCCACTCGGCCCAGCTGATGGGCCCGCATATGAAGGCCGCGCATCTGGGCTATGCCGCGCTGGCCCTGGGCGGGCTGCGCATCGGCAAGCTGGCGCCCGAGCAGGCGCGGCGCTGCTATGAGGGCATTGCCACCGCCATCGCCCAGCGCTATGCGCAGGAGGCCGATATGGTGGGCTTCGTGGCGCCGCTGCGCGCACTGGCCGCCGGTCAGACCGAGGCCGAGTCGGTGTTTCTACAGGCCTGGAACGAGTTCCTGGCCACCCATGGCTTTTGATACAGGACCCCGCATGAGCAGTTGCAGCAGCACCGTCGCCCAGATCCCCGTCCTGACCGTGTCCTACAACGCGCCGCATCTGCTGCGCGGCTTGCTGGCCTCCTTGCGCCGCTTCTACCCCAATCCGGTGCATATCGTCGATGGCTCGGATGCGGCCCATGTGGAGGCGATCCGCGCGGTGGCGGCCGAGTTCGAGCAGGTGCATCTGCATGTGCAGGGCTACAACATCCACCATGGCCCTGGTCTGGCCTGGGCGATACAGCAGCTGCCGCTGGGGCCCAAGCTGCTGATCCTGGACAGCGATATCGTGGTGCTGAAGCCAGGCTTCTTGGAGGCCATGGATGCCGAGCTGCAGCCCCAGCATTACGGGGTGGGCGGGGTGGCCTATGTCAACCGCGAGGGTTTCGACATTCCCTATGCCTACGGGGCCGTGCCCTATCTGCATCCGCCCTGCATGCTGTGCAATGTGGCGGTGATGCGTCAGTGGCCGATGCCGATCAAGCATGGCGCACCGATGGTGGCCCCGATGCTGGCCTTGCACGATGCCGGCAAGTCCGGTTTGCTCAAGCATCTGGATTGGGTGCTCAACGATGTGACGCCGGGCACCGACAAGGTCTTTCTGGACCATATAGGCCGCGGCACGGTGCTGAACTCGGGGAGTTACAACCTGGACGAATGGATGGCCGAGGTTCAGGCCAAGCAACAGCCCGTCCAGGCGCCCGCGCCAGCGACGGAGCCGGCGCCGCCGGAGGGCTATAACGCCGACCTGCTGGCATTGATCCCGCCGCAGGCGCAGCGCGTCGCCGAGGTGGGCTGCAGCACCGGCGCACTGGCCCATGCGCTGAAAGCGCAGAGAGGCGGGCGGTTGCATTACCGCGGACTGGAGCTGGACCCCAGGGCAGCGGCGCTGGCACGTCGTCATTGCGACGAGGTCCTGGCGCTGGACATTGAAAGCCAGGGTGAGGACTTCTGGCGGCAGCAGCAGGACCGCGATTGCTGGGTGTTTGGCGATGTGCTGGAGCATCTGCGCGACCCCTGGCGGGTGCTGGGCAAGATACGCGAGACCCTGCCGCCGGGCGGCTGTGTGGTCGCCAGCGTGCCCAATGTGCAGCATTGGAGCCTGCAGGGCCGGCTCGCCGTCGGCGAGTTCCGCTACGAGGCCGACGGGCTGCTGGACCGCACCCATCTACGCTGGTTCACCCGGGTCACGCTGTTCGAGCTCTTCCAGTCGGCCGGCCTGCGCATCGAGGGCGGTGTGCCGCGCATCTTCAACGAGCCCGAACGCGAGCCGGTGCTGGCGGCGATACGCCAGATGGCGCTGGCCATGGGGCGCGACCCGGAAGGCGCGGTGCGCGATGCGCTACCCCTTCAGTATGTGGTGCGGGCGGTCAAGGCCTGAATCGCAGCTTCCCGGGCTTTCAAGGGGGCGATGCCGCGGCGGCCAGCCCGTTCTCGAAATGGGCCCGCATCAGTCGGGCGGCGGCATCGGCGTCGCGAGCGGCAATGGCCTGCATCAGCACGCGGTGCTCGGCCAGCGATTCACCCAGCCGACCCTGCTTGAACAGTGAGTGGTGGCGGTTGAGCTTCATCAGCCGACGCAGATCGGTGACCATCTGCTGGCGCCAGCGATTGCCCTCGATCTCGAGCAGGCGCAGATGGAAGGCCTCGTTGGCGGCAAAGAAGGCGTCGCGCTGCCCGACCTGCTGTTCCAGCGCCTGGTGCAGCGCCTGCAGCTCGGCCAGCTCGGCCGTGCTGGCGCTGCGCGCGACCCGGGCGGCCGCATCGCTTTCCAGCAGGGCCAGCAGCTGGTAGGCCTCGCGCACATCGCGCTCGCTCATCTCGGTGACATAGGCGCCGCGGCGCACCTTCATCGTCACCAGACCTTCGACGGCCAGCACCTTCAGCGCCTCGCGCAGCGGGGTGCGGCTGATGCCCAGCTCGGCGCAGAGCTTCAGCTCGTCGATCCAGGCGCCGGGCTCCAGCTGGCGGCCGAAGATCTGCTGACGCAGGCGTTCGGCCACCTCTTGGTAGAGGGCGCGCGGTGCGAGCTGTGGTGCGGCATTCATTGTGGGATCAGATTCTAGTCAGCTTTGCATTCATAATTATGAATAACGGAGGCGCTATGATGTGCCGCGTCCGCAGGAGCCGTCAATGTCTGATTCCACCAAGCCCGCCTCTCAAGAATTCACCGCTGCCACCCTGGAGCAGTGGCACAAGGCCGCTGCCAAATCAGCGCCCGGCGGCGATGTCACGGCCCTGAACTGGATTACGCCAGAGGGGCTGACGGTCAAGCCGCTCTACACCGCGGCCGATACCGCTGGCCTGCCCTATGCCGACACGCTGCCCGGCTTCGAGCCCTTCCTGCGCGGCCCGCAGGCCACGATGTACGCGGTGCGCCCCTGGACGATCCGCCAGTACGCGGGCTTCTCCACCGCCGAGGAAAGCAATGCCTTCTACCGCAAGGCGCTGGCCGCCGGCGGGCAGGGCGTCTCGGTGGCCTTCGACCTGGCCACGCACCGCGGCTACGACAGCGACCATCCGCGCGTCACCGGCGACGTCGGCAAGGCCGGCGTGGCGATCGACTCGGTGGAGGACATGAAGATCCTGTTCGACGGCATTCCGCTAGACAAGGTCAGTGTGTCCATGACCATGAACGGCGCGGTGCTGCCGGTGCTGGCCGGCTATGTGGTCGCGGCCGAGGAGCAGGGCGTTTCCCAGGACAAGCTGAGCGGGACCATCCAGAACGACATCCTCAAGGAGTTCATGGTCCGCAACACCTATATCTACCCGCCCGAGCCCTCGATGCGCATCATCGGCGACATCATCGGCTACACCGCGCGGAATATGCCGAAGTTCAACTCGATCTCGATCTCCGGCTATCACATGCAGGAGGCTGGCGCGAACCAGGCGCTGGAGTTGGCCTTCACGCTGGCCGATGGCAAGGAATATGTGAAGACCGCGATCGCCTCCGGTCTGGACGTCGACGACTTCGCCGGCCGCCTGAGCTTCTTCTGGGCCGTGGGCATGAACTTCTATCTGGAGATCGCCAAGATGCGCGCCGCGCGTCTGCTGTGGTGCCGGATCATGAAGGGCTTCAATGCCAAGAACCCCAAGAGCCTGATGCTGCGCACGCACAGCCAGACCTCGGGCTGGTCGCTGACCGAGCAGGACCCTTACAACAATGTGGTGCGCACCACCATCGAGGCGATGGCCGCGGTCTTCGGCGGCACGCAGAGCCTGCACACCAACTCGCTGGACGAGGCCATCGCCCTGCCTACCGAGTTCAGCGCCCGCATTGCGCGCAACACCCAGCTGATCATCCAGGAAGAGACGCACATCACCAACGTCATCGACCCCTGGGCCGGCAGCTACCTGATGGAAAAGCTCACCCAGGACATGGCCGACAAGGCCTGGGCCATCATCGAGGAAGTCGATGCCATGGGTGGCATGACCAAGGCGGTGGACAGCGGCTGGGCCAAGCTGAAGATCGAGGCCAGCGCGGCCGAGAAGCAGGCGCGCATCGACTCCGGCAAGGACGTGATCGTCGGCGTCAACAAGTACAAGCTGGCCAAGCAGGACCCGATCGAGATCCTGGACGTGGACAACGTCAAGGTCAGAGACAGCCAGATCGCACGGCTGCAGCACATCAAGGCCAGGCGCGACAGCGCCGCGGTGCAGGCCGCGCTGGCCGCGCTGACCGAGGCGGCGCGTTCGGGCGAGGGCAATCTGCTGGATCTCAGCATCCAGGCCATCCGGCTGCGCGCTACGGTGGGTGAAGTCTCCGATGCGCTGGAGGCGGTGTTCGGCCGCCACCGCGCCGACACCCAGAAGGTCAGCGGCGTCTATGCCGCCGCCTACGACTCGGCCGAGGGCTGGGCCAAGCTGCAGGACGAGATCAAGGCCTTCGCAGAGGAACAGGGCCGGCGTCCGCGCGTGATGATCGCCAAGCTGGGCCAGGACGGCCATGATCGGGGCGCCAAGGTGGTGGCCACCGCCTATGCCGATCTGGGCTTCGACGTGGACATGGGCCCGCTGTTCCAGACCCCCGAGGAATGCGCCCGCCAGGCGATCGAGAACGATGTGCACGCGGTGGGCGTCTCGACCCTGGCCGCCGGCCACAAGACCTTGGTGCCGGCCATCATTGCCGAACTCAGGAAGCAGGGCGCCGACGACATCATCGTGTTTGTTGGCGGCGTGATCCCGGCCCAAGACTACGAGATGCTCTACGAGGCCGGTGTCAAGGGCATCTACGGCCCCGGCACGCCGATACCGGCCAGCGCCAAGGATGTGCTGGAGCAGATCCGCAAGGCGGTATCGGGCGTCGTGGCCTGATATGGCAACGCTGAGCCTAGCGCCCGTCGCGGCCGAGGATTTCGAGTCCATGCTGGCCCTGCGCATCGCGGCCCTGCGTGAAAGCCTGGAGCGCCTGGGGCGCTTCGATGCGCAGCGCGCTCGCGAACGGCTGGCGGCACAGTTCGAGCCGGCCGCGATGCGGCATATCCTGCGCGACGGCGAACGCGTCGGCTTCCTGACGCTGAAACCGGTGGCCGAGGGGCTGCGGCTGGAGCATCTCTATATCCAGCCCGGTGCGCAGGGGCAGGGCGTCGGCGCCTGGGCGATGGACTGGGTCAAGCAGCAGGCCCGGCAGCGCGGACAAGACCTGACCCTGTCCGCCCTCAAGCTCAGCGATGCCAACCGTTTCTACCTGCGCCTTGGCTTCGTGCCGGTCGGCGAGAGCGATTTCGACATCGACTACCAGTGGCAGGCGTCGCAAGCATGAGCCTGGCGCCCGCCATCACCGCAAGCCCCGGCCCGGCGCAGCGCCGCGCGATGGCCAAGGCCATCACCTTGCTGGAGTCCACCCGGGCCGATCACCGTGTGCAGGCCGATGCGCTGCTGACCGAGCTGTTGCCGCAGACCGGTCGCGCGCTGCGCCTGGGCATCTCCGGCGTGCCCGGCGTGGGCAAGAGCACTTTCATCGAGGCGCTGGGCCTGTTCCTGATCGCCCGCGGCCACCGGGTCGCGGTACTGGCGGTGGATCCCAGCAGCAGCGTCTCGGGCGGCTCCATCCTGGGCGACAAGACGCGGATGGAGCGGCTCTCGATGGATGAGCGTGCCTATATCCGTCCCAGCCCCAGCAGCGGCACGCTGGGCGGCGTGGCCGAGAAGACGCGCGAGGCCATGCTGGTCTGCGAGGCGGCGGGCTATGACATCGTGATTGTCGAGACGGTGGGCGTGGGCCAGAGCGAGACCGCTGTGGCCGGCATGACCGATATGTACTGCCTCTTGCAACTGCCCAATGCCGGCGACGATCTGCAAGCGATCAAGAAGGGCGTGATGGAACTGGCCGACCTGGTGGTGATCAACAAGGCCGACCTGGACGAGGCGGCCGCGACGCGGGCGCGGGCGCAGATCGTCTCCAGCCTGCGCCTGCAGGGCCACCCGGGTCCTGCGCATCACGATGGCAAGAGCTGGCACCCGCAGGTGCTGCAGCTCAGCGCGCTGAAGAGCGACGGGCTGGACCGCTTCTGGGCGGCAGTCAGCGAGTACCGTGAGCTGCAGACCGCCAACGGCCTGCTGGCCGAGAAGCGCCGCCAGCAGGCCCTGGCCTGGATGTGGGAACGCATACAGCTCAGCTTGAAACAGGCATTCTCGGCAGCGCCCTCCGTACGGGCGGCGCTGCCCGACACCACCGAGCGCGTGCTGGCCGGCCGGCTCGCACCCTCGACCGCAGCTCGCGAGCTGCTGGCCAAGTTCTTTGGAGACCACCATGCATGACATCCAACAAATGCTCGAAGAGAAGCGCGCCAAGGCGCGCCTGGGCGGCGGCGAGAAGCGCATCGCCGCTCAGCATGCCAAGGGCAAGTTGAGCGCGCGCGAGCGACTGGAACTGCTGTTTGACGAGGGCAGCTTCGAGGAATGGGATATGTTCGTCGAGCACCGCTGCGTGGACTTCGGCATGGCGGACAACAAGATCCCCGGCGACGGCGTGGTGACCGGCTATGGCCTGATCAACGGCCGCTTGGCCTTTGCCTTCAGCCAGGACTTCACCGTCTTCGGCGGTGCCCTCTCCGAGGCCCATGCCGAAAAGATCTGCAAGGTGATGGATCAGGCCATGAAGGTCGGCGCCCCGGTGATCGGCCTGAACGATTCGGGCGGCGCGCGCATCCAGGAGGGTGTGGCCTCGCTGGGCGGCTATGCCGATGTGTTCCAGAAGAATGTGCTGGCCTCGGGCGTGATCCCGCAGATCAGCATGATCATGGGCCCTTGCGCCGGCGGTGCCGTTTACTCGCCGGCGATGACCGACTTCATCTTCATGGTGAAGGATTCCTCCTATATGTTCGTCACCGGCCCCGAGGTGGTGAAGACGGTGACCCATGAGGAGGTCACCGCCGAGGAGCTGGGCGGCGCCGGCACCCACAGCAGCAAGAGCGGCGTGGCCGATCTGGCCTTCGAGAACGATGTCGAGGCCATCCTGATGCTGCGGCGCTTCTTCAACTACCTGCCGCTGAACAACCGCGAGAAGGCGCCCACCCGACCCAGCGGCGACCCCGGCAACCGGCTCGATCATTCGCTGGACACCCTGGTGCCGGACAATGCGAACAAGCCCTATGACATGAAGGAGCTGATCCTGAAGACGGTCGACGATGGCGACTTCTTCGAGCTGCAACCCGACTATGCGAAGAACATCATCACCGGTTTTGCCCGCATGGAGGGCCAGACGGTGGGCATCGTCGCCAACCAGCCCCTGGTGCTGGCCGGCTGCCTGGACATCAAGAGCAGCATCAAGGCCGCGCGCTTCGTGCGCTTCTGCGACGCCTTCAACATCCCGGTGATCACCTTCGTGGACGTGCCCGGCTTCATGCCCGGTACCGCGCAGGAGTACGGCGGCATCATCAAGCATGGCGCCAAGCTGCTCTATGCCTATGCCGAATGCACGGTGCCCAAGGTCACCGTGATCACCCGCAAGGCCTATGGCGGCGCCTACGACGTGATGGCCTCCAAGCATCTGCGCGGCGATGTCAACTTCGCCTGGCCCAATGCCGAGATCGCGGTGATGGGCGCCAAGGGGGCGGTGGAGATCATCTTCCGCGAGGACAAGGGCGATCCAGAGAAGCTGGCGGCCAAGGAGGCCGAATACAAGGCCCGCTTTGCTAACCCCTTTGTTGCCGGCGCGCGTGGCTTCATCGACGATGTGATCCAGCCGCACGAGACGCGCAAGCGCATCTGCCGTTCGCTGGTGATGCTGAAGGACAAGAAGCTCGATAACCCGTGGCGCAAGCACGGCAATATCCCCCTCTGACCGCGCGCCAGGAGAAAATGATGTTCAAGAAGATTCTGATCGCGAACCGTGGCGAAATCGCCTGCCGCGTCATCAAGACGGCCCGCAAGATGGGCATCCAGACGGTGGCCGTCTACTCCGAGGCCGACAAGGATGCCCGCCATGTGGAGTTGGCCGACGAGGCCGTGCTGCTGGGCCCGGCGCCTTCGCGCGAGTCCTATCTGGTGGCCGACAAGATCATCGCCGCGTGCAAGGCGACCGGCGCCGAAGCGCTGCATCCGGGCTATGGCTTCCTGTCCGAGAACGAGGACTTCGCGCGCCGCTGCGAAGAAGAGGGCATCGTCTTCATCGGCCCCAAGCACTATTCGATCGCCGCGATGGGCGACAAGATCGCCTCCAAGAAGCTGGCCAACGAAGCCAAGGTCAGCACCATCCCCGGCCATAACGAGCCCATCCTCTCCCCCGAGGAAGCCGTCGAGATCGCCAAGAAGATCGGCTATCCGGTGATGATCAAGGCCAGCGCCGGCGGTGGCGGCAAGGGCCTGCGCGTGGCTTTCAACGACAAGGAATGCTTCGAGGGCTTTTCATCGTGTCGCAACGAGGCGCGCAACAGCTTCGGCGACGACCGCGTCTTCATGGAGAAGTTCGTCGAGCAGCCGCGCCATATCGAGATCCAGGTGCTGGGCGATGCGCACGGCAATGTGGTCTATCTGCACGAGCGCGAGTGCTCGATCCAGCGCCGCCATCAGAAGGTGATCGAGGAGGCGCCCAGCCCCTTCATCAGCGACGCCACCCGCAAGGCCATGGGCGCACAGGCCGTGGCCCTGGCCAAGGCGGTGAAATACCAGAGCGCGGGCACGGTGGAGTTCGTCGTCGGCAAGAACCAGGACTTCTACTTCCTCGAGATGAACACCCGCCTGCAGGTGGAGCACCCGGTGACCGAGTGCATCACCGGCCTGGACCTGGTGGAGCAGATGATCCGCGTGGCCGCCGGCGAGAAGCTCGCGTTCAAGCAGGAAGACATCAAGAAGGAAGGCTGGGCCATCGAATGCCGCATCAATGCGGAAGACCCGTTCCGCAACTTCCTGCCCTCGACCGGCCGCCTGGTCAAGTACCAGCCGCCCGAGGCCAATCTGGAGCAGGGCAGCGAGACCCTAGTCGGCGCTAGCTACGCGGCCGACAAGTTCGGCGGCGTTCGGGTGGACACCGGTGTCTACGAGGGCGGCGAGATCCCGATGTTCTACGACTCGATGATCGCCAAGCTGATCGTCCATGGCCGCGACCGCGATGAGGCGATCGCGAAGATGCGCGAGGCACTCAACGGCTTCGTGATCCGCGGCATCTCCAGCAACATCCCCTTCCAGTCAGCGCTGCTGGCCCATGCCGATTTCAAGAGCGGCAATTTCAATACCGGCTTCATCGCACAGCACTATGGCGGCGGCTTCCGGGCCGAGGACGTACCGCATGAGGATCCGCTCTTCCTGGTGGCTCTGGGGGCCTTCATACGCCGCAAGACGCGCGAGCGTGCCGCCGGCATCAGCGGCCAGTTGCCCGGCCACGAGGTGCAGATCGACAGCGACTATGTGGCGGTGCTCAACGAGGGCGGCGGCAAGCAGTCGCGTCACCCGGTTCATGTGTCCGAGTATGTCGGCCATGCCGGTGCGGCCCAGGTGCGGGTCGGGGCGCAGCTCTATCGCATTGAATGCGGCTCCCGGCTCAATGATGTGCGCTTGGTTGGCACGGTCAATGGCTTGCCTTTCACGGCGCAGGCCGAGCGCGGCACCGCCAGGAACCCGCTGGCCTACCGGCTGCAGCACAACGGCCTGGCTATCGAGGTGACCCTGCTGTCGCCGCGGGCCGCCGAGCTGCAGGCGCTGATGCCCTACAAGGCGCCGCCCGATACCAGCAAATTCCTGCTCTCGCCGATGCCGGGGCTGCTGGTGCAGATCGCGGCCCAACCGGGCCAGACCGTGCAGGCCGGCGAGCGGCTGGCGGTGATCGAGGCGATGAAGATGGAGAACATCCTGACCGCGGTGCAGGATGTCAAGGTGGCCGAGGTGCTGGCCAAGACGGGCGAGAGCCTGTCGGTGGACCAGCCCATTCTGCGTTTCGAGTGAGGGTCGGGTCATGACAGCCAAGCCCTACAAGATCCTCGGTATCCAGCAGATCGCCATCGGCGGGCCGGACAAGCTAGCCCTGCGCAAGCTCTGGGTCGATGTGCTGGGCCTGACGGTCACAGGCAACTTCGTCTCCGAGCGCGAGAATGTGGACGAAGACATCTGCGCCATCGGCAGCGGCCCGTACAAGGTCGAGGTCGACCTGATGCAGCCGCTGGACCCCGAGAAGAAGCCGGCCGTGCACGCCACGCCGCTGAACCATGTGGGCCTGTGGGTGGACGACCTGCCCAAGGCCGTGGAATGGATGAGTGCCAACGGCGTGCGCTTCGCCCCGGGCGGCATCCGCAAGGGCGCGGCCGGCTACGACATCTGCTTCATCCACCCCAAGAGCAATGACCAGTTCCCCATTGGCGGCGAAGGCGTGCTGATCGAGCTGGTGCAGGCGCCGCCCGAGGTGATAGCGGCCTTGGCCTGAGCCCGCTCCACTGCGGTGTTTGAGAATTCTCTTCGCACGAAGGCTGGATTGTTGAATGGGTATCATCGGTGACTTCTGCGAAAGCTAAAGTCGCTGCTGAGGCTACCCACCATGCGTCTGGACCTGACCACCCTGAACCTTGTGCTGGCGATCGAGCAGACCCGCTCGATCACCCGCGGGGCCGAGCGTGAGCATCTGGCGCTGGCCGCGGCCAGCAAGCGGGTGTCCGACCTCGAGACCCGGCTGGGTGTTCAGCTCTTCGAGCGCCGCGCCCGCGGCGTCGAGCCTACCGAGGCCTGCCGCGCGCTGGTACGTCATATCCGTTCGCTGCATGCCTCGTTGCATGCGCTGGAGAGCGAGGTGGTGGAGTTCGCCCGCGGCATCAAGGGCCATCTGCGGGTGGCGGCCAATGCCGGCGCGATTGCCGAGGCGCTGCCGCCCGATCTGGCGGCCTTCTCGCAGGCCCATCCGCAGATCCGCATCAGCCTGGAGGACATGACCAGCAGCGAGGTGCAGGCGGCTGTGGCCGAGGGGCGTGCCGATGTGGGCGTCTTCACCGCGCCGCTGCTGGACAACCGGCTGGACACCCGCGCCTACCGCCAGGGCCGACTGGCGGTGCTGGTGCCCAAGGACCATGCGCTGGCTCTGCGCGACTCGCTGAGCTTTGACGACCTGCTGGACCACGATCTGGTGGGCCTGCATGGCGGCGCTGCGGCGCAGGAGCTGATGATGGAAGAGGCCATGGCGCGGGGGCGGACGCTCAAGGCGCGGCTGCAGGTGCGCGGTTTCGATGCGATTGCCCAGCTGGTCGAGGCCGGCTTGGGCGTGGCGGTGCTGCCGGATGCACCGGCCCAGCGCTTTGCCCGCGTGTTCGCGGTCAAGCGCCTGCGCCTGGACGAGCCCTGGGCCCAGCGCGACTATCTGCTGGGCGTGGCCCGCCAGGAGCGCCTGCCGACCGTGGTGCAGCGCTTCGTCGATGCGCTGTGTCCGGCGAGCAAGAACCAAGATACGAGCAGGAAAACGACGAGGTAAGCCATGAGCGCACGCACGCTGTACGACAAGCTCTGGGACGAGCATGTGGTCCACACCGAAGAGGACGGCACGGCCGTGCTCTATATCGACCGCCATCTGGTGCACGAGGTGACCAGCCCGCAGGCCTTCGAGGGCCTGCGCCTGGCCGGCCGCAAGGTCTGGCGCGTCAGCTCGGTCGTCGCCACCGCCGACCACAACACGCCGACCACCGGCTGGGAACTGGGCTACGACGGCATCACCGACGCCACCAGCAAGCAGCAGATCACCACGCTGGACGCGAACATCAAGGCCTTCGGCGCGGCGGCCTACTTCCCTTTCCTGGACAAGCGCCAGGGCATCGTCCATGTGATGGGCCCGGAGCAGGGCGCCACGCTGCCCGGCATGACCGTGGTCTGCGGCGACAGCCACACCTCCACGCACGGCGCCTTCGGTGCGCTGGCGCATGGCATCGGCACCTCCGAGGTCGAGCATGTGCTGGCCACCCAGACCCTGCTGGCCAAAAAGGCCAAGAATCTGCTGGTCAAGGTGGAAGGCCAGGTGGCCAAGGGCGTCGGCGCCAAGGACATCGTGCTGGCCATCATCGGCAAGATCGGCACGGCGGGCGGCACCGGCTACACCATCGAGTTCGGCGGCTCGGCGATCCGCGCGCTGAGCATGGAAGGTCGCATGACGGTCTGCAATATGGCCCTCGAGGCGGGCGCGCGCGCCGGGCTGGTGGCGGTGGATGACACGACGATCAACTATGTGAAGGGCCGGCCCTTCACGCCCGCGGGTGTCGAATGGGAGCAGGCGGTGGTCTACTGGCGCACGCTGCACAGCGACCCCGGTGCCAAGTTCGATGCCGTGGTCGAACTGGACGCTGCACAGATCCGCCCGCAGGTGACCTGGGGCACCAGCCCTGAGATGGTGCTGTCCATCGAGGACCGCGTGCCCGATCCCGACAAGGAGAAGGACGCCGTCAAGCGCGGCGCCATCGAGCGTGCGCTGCAATACATGGCGCTGGAGCCCAACAAGGCGATCGCCGACATCCGCATCGACAAGGTCTTCATCGGCTCCTGCACCAACAGCCGTATCGAGGACATGCGCGAGGCCGCCGCGGTGGTCAAGCGCCTGGGTGGCCGCGTGGCCAGCAACGTGAAGCTGGCCCTGGTGGTGCCGGGCTCGGGCCTGGTGAAGGCCCAGGCCGAGGCCGAAGGCCTGGACCAGATTTTCAAGGTTGCCGGCTTCGAGTGGCGCGAGCCCGGCTGCTCGATGTGCCTGGCTATGAATGCCGACCGGCTGGAGCCGGGCGAGCGCTGCGCGTCGACCAGCAACCGCAATTTCGAAGGGCGCCAGGGCGCCGGGGGCCGCACCCATCTGGTCAGCCCGGCGATGGCTGCCGCGGCGGCCATCGAGGGCCACTTTGTTGATGTTCGCCGGATTGCTTGAGGAGCGTGGCAATGGACAAGTTCTCCGTGCACAAGGGCCTGGTGGCCCCGATGGATCGCGCCAATGTCGACACCGATGCGATCATCCCCAAGCAGTTCCTGAAGTCGATCAAGCGCAGCGGCTTCGGTCCTAATCTGTTTGATGAGTGGCGCTATCTCGATCGCGGCGAGCCTGGTCAGGACCCTGCCAGCCGCAAGCCCAACCCGGACTTTGTGCTGAACCAGCCGCGTTACCAGGGTGCCAGCATCCTGCTGGCACGCGAGAACTTCGGCTGCGGTTCCAGCCGCGAGCACGCGCCCTGGGCGCTGGAGCAGTTCGGCTTCCGCTGCATCATCGCGCCGAGCTACGCCGACATCTTCTTCAACAACTGCTTCAAGAACGGCATGCTGCCCATCGTGCTGCCGGAGGCGCAGGTCGCCCGCCTGTTCGACGAGGTGGCGGCATTCCCGGGTTACCAGCTGACCATCGACCTGGAGCGCCAGGTCGTCGTGAAGCCGGATGGCGAGGAGCTGCCCTTCGAGGTGCAGGCCTTCCGCAAGTACTGCCTGCTCAACGGCTTCGATGACATCGGTCTGACCTTGCGCCATGCCGACAAGATCAAGGCCTATGAGGCGGAGCGCCTGGCCACCAAGCCCTGGCTCAACCATCGCCTGGCCGGCTGAGAAGAATTCCAAGGACACATCATCATGAAGATCGCAATCCTGCCGGGCGACGGCATTGGCCCGGAGATCATGGCCGAGGCGCTGAAGGTGCTGAAGGCGCTGAATCTGCCGCTGACGATGGAAGAGGCGCCGGTGGGCGGCGCAGCCTACGAGGTGGCGGGTCACCCGCTGCCCGAGGCCACGCTGAAGCTGGCCCAGGAGGCTGATGCCATCCTGTTTGGCGCCGTGGGCGACTGGAAGTATGACAAGCTGGACCGCCCGCTGCGCCCCGAGCAGGCCATCCTGGGCCTGCGCAAGCACCTGGGCCTGTTCGCCAACTTCCGCCCGGCCATCTGCTACGAGCAGCTGACCCACGCGTCCAGCCTGAAGCCTGAGCTGGTGTCCGGCCTGGACATCCTGATCATCCGCGAGCTGACCGGCGACATCTACTTCGGCCAGCCGCGCGGCCGCCGCACCGCGGTGGACGGGCATTTCCCCGGCGCTGAGGAAGCCTTCGACACCATGCGCTATTCGCGCCCGGAGATCGAGCGCATCGCCCATGTGGCCTTCCAGGCTGCGCGCAAGCGCAACAGGAAGGTCACCTCGGTTGACAAGGCCAATGTGCTGGAGACCTTCCAGTTCTGGAAGGACGTGGTGACCGAGGTGCACAAGGAGTACCCGGACGTCGAGCTCGAGCATATGTATGTGGACAACGCCGCGATGCAGCTGGTCAAGGCGCCGAAGAAGTTCGACGTGGTGTTCACCGGCAATATGTTCGGCGACATCCTCTCGGACGAGGCGGCGATGCTGACCGGCTCAATCGGCATGCTGCCCTCGGCCTCCTTGGACAAGCACAACAAGGGGCTTTACGAGCCCAGCCATGGCAGCGCGCCGGACATCGCCGGTAAGGGTGTTGCAAACCCGCTGGCTACAATCCTGTCAGCTGCCATGATGCTCAAGTTCTCCCTCAACCAGCCTGAAGCCGCCGCCCGTATCGAGGCCGCGGTTCAGTCCGTGCTGGCGCAAGGGTTGCGTACCGCGGACATCTGGTCCGAAGGCACGAAGAAGGTGAGCACCCGCGAGATGGGTGATGCGGTGCTGGCCGCCCTCACCACCACGACCAAAACCATTAAGAGCTGATTCAGCTCCGGTTCGTCTCGCCCCTGCACCCCCGGCGAAGCGAGCCGGGGAGGAAGAAGATCCGAGCCGATTTTTCTTTTCTTCATTGTTAGGGCGATAGAGGTATCACGATGACGACACTAGTTGGACTGGTTGGATGGCGGGGCATGGTCGGCTCCGTGCTGATGGACCGCATGGTGGCCGAGCGCGACTTCGACTTGATCGAGCCGCTGTTCTTCAGCACCTCGAACGCCGGCGGCGCCGCCCCGGCGCAGGCCAAGAACGAAACCAAGCTGCAGGACGCCTTCGATATCGAACAGCTCAAGCGCTGCGAGATCATCATCACGGCCCAAGGCGGCGACTACACCAGCGAGGTCTTCCCCAAGCTGCGTGCCGCGGGCTGGACTGGCCACTGGATTGATGCGGCCTCGACGCTGCGCATGGCGGATGACGCGGTCATCATCCTCGACCCGGTGAACATGCCTGTCATCAAGGACGCGCTGGCCAAGGGCGGCAAGAACTGGGTCGGCGGCAACTGCACCGTGTCCTGCATGCTGATGGGCGTGGGCGCGCTCTACAAGGCCGGCCTGGTCGAGTGGATGAGCACCCAGACCTATCAGGCCGCCTCCGGTGGCGGCGCCCAGCATATGCGCGAGCTGCTGACGCAGTACGGCACGCTGAACGCCGAGGTGAAGGCCCTGCTGGACGACCCCAAGAGCGCCATCCTGGAGATCGACCGCAAGGTGATCGCCAAGCAGCGCAGCCTCAGCGCTGCCGAGACTGCCAACTTCGGCGTGCCACTGGGTGGCTCGCTGATTCCCTGGATCGACAAGGACCTCGGCAATGGTCAGTCCAAGGAAGAGTGGAAGGGCATGGCCGAGACCAACAAGATCCTCGGCCTGGGTGAGGGCTTCGGCACGGCGGCTATTCCCGTGGATGGCTTCTGCGTGCGCGTCGGCGCGATGCGCTGCCACAGCCAGGCGCTGACCTTCAAACTGAAGAAGGACGTGCCGGTCGCCGACCTCGAGGCGATGATCGCCGCCGACAATGAGTGGGTGAAGGTGGTGCCCAACACCCGCGAGGCCACCATTCAAGACCTGACCCCGGTGGCCGTGACCGGCACGATGACCATCCCCGTCGGCCGCATCCGCAAGCTGGCGATGGGCCCGGAGTATGTCGGCGCCTTCACCATCGGCGACCAGCTGCTGTGGGGCGCTGCCGAACCGCTGCGCCGCATGCTGCGCATCCTGCTGGCTCGGTAGTTACCCGGGGCCCCGTTGCCGGCAAGCGACGAACCTGTAACCGGCAGTGAATCAGCGGGGGGCTCCCCGCTGTATTCAGCCATTGCGTGAGGTCCTCAGCGTATATGCTTGATGCTGTTGTGATTTCAGATCGCGCAATGTGATGAGGACAGCATCGTGAGCGCTGTTGGCCGCAGTAGAACAATCGTCAAGGGGCGGGGTCCTGTGGGTCCCGCCTTGTCGCTTTGGGGGACGCCTTGAAACTGAACCGTAGCGCTTTGGGGCGCTTTGCCCTGACCCATGTCGCCGTTGCAGCCATAGCGCTGGCCGGTACCTCCGCACACGGCCTGGGTCTTGGCCGCTTGAATGTGCAATCTGCTTTGGGCGAAACGCTCAAGGCGGAGATCGATATCAGCGCGATCAGCGCCGAGGAAGCCGGCACCCTCAAGGTGCGTGTCGCACCCCCTGAGGCCTATCGAGCCACAGGCGTGGAGTACAACACGGTGCTGACCAGCACCGAGATCGAGTTGATGCGCCGCGGCGACGGCAAGCCCTATCTGCGCCTGAAGAGCGACAGGGCGGTGCAGGAGCCCTTTGTCGACGTGATCCTGGAGCTGACCTGGTCCGGCGGTCGTCTGGTGCGTGAATACACGCTGCTGTTCGATCCGCCCAGCCTGTCCCGCCCGGCGCCGCCGGCTACGGTGAGTGCCGCCGCGGTGATGGATGCGCCGACACCGGCCAGCCGTGCGATTGCCGCCGCGCCGCGCGCCTCGCGCCCGGCCACCACTGCGGCGCCTGCGGCCGCCGCCGCCCCGACAGCCCCTGCGCCCCGGCCGGCGGCAGCCACGCCTGCCCCCGCTCCGTCCGGCCGCGCTGCTGCCGCGGCCTCAGCCGGCGCGGCGCCGGCAGGCGACTATCAGGTCCGTGCTGGCGACAGCCTGTCACGCATCGCCAGCCGGACCAAGCCCGAGGGCATTTCGCTGGATCAGATGCTGGTCGGCTTGTTCCGTGGCAATCCTGACGCCTTCATGGGCGAGAACATGAACCGCCTGAAGTCCGGCGTGGTTCTGCAGCTGCCCAGCAACGAGGCCCTTCAATCCGTCTCCGCTGGAGAGGCCCGCGAGATCGTGACGCTGCAAAGCGCTGATTTCGCCGCCTATCGCCAGCGTCTGGCCTCGGGGGCTCCCGAGCTGCAGCCCAGTGCAGCGGCGCGCCAGGCCACCGGCAAGGTGCAGACCGAGCTGGAGGATCGCAAGCCCGCTACTGCTGCCGCACCCGACAAGCTGACGCTCAGCAAGGCTGCCGGCGCGGCCAAGGAAGCCCAGCTCTCCGAGGAGGCGCGTCGCAAGGCCGAGGCCGAGCGCGTGGCCGAGCTGCAGCGCAATGTGGCCGAACTCAAGACGATTTCGGCCGCATCCAAGCCGGCCCCGACTACGGCCGTGGCGGCCGCTTCCGCCGCACCGGTGCCGGCAGTGGCGCCGGCGTCCCCTGGCGCATCGGCCGCCGCACCGGCGATCGCCTCGGCGCCCACATTGCCCGCGCCCAAGGCGGCGGCCAGTGCCCCGACCGCCAAGCCGGCTGCGCCGCCGCGCACCATGGCCGAACCGGGGTTGCTGGACCAGCTGATGGGCAACCCACTGGTGCTGCCGATTGCTGGCGTGCTGGTGGCTCTGCTGGGTGGCTTCGGCCTGATGCGCCTGAAAGCACGCAATGCCAAGCCCAAGGCCGATACGACCTTCCACGAAAGCCGTCTGCAGCCGGATTCCTTCTTCGGTGCCAGCGGTGGTCAGCGTGTCGACACCCGCGATGCCAGCACGTCCGCCTCGTCGATGAGTTATTCGCTGAGCCAGCTCGACGCGATTGGCGACGTGGATCCGGTGGCCGAGGCCGATGTGTATCTGGCCTATGGTCGCGATCTGCAGGCCGAGGAAATCCTCAAGGAAGCGCTGCGTGCCACGCCTGAGCGCCTGGCGATCCGCATCAAGCTGCTGGAGGTGTATGCCAAGCGCCGCGATATCAAGGGTTTCGAGCAACTGGCCGTCCATCTTTATGCCGAGACCCAAGGGACCGGCGATGATTGGGCCAAGGCGCAGGAGCTGGGTCGCCAGATCGATCCGGACAATCCGCTCTATCAGCCCGGCGGTGCGCCCAGCCAGTTGCTGATCGACGAAGAGGGGCGTCCCGAGCCGATGAATGCGAGCACCTTGCCCGCTGCGGCCCAGCACTCGGCCCTGGTCGGTGCGCATCTCGCGACCAACCCGCTGGGCCAGGCGGCGGCTGTGGCTCCGCTGACGGCGCCGGGCGGCCTGGATCTGGACCTGGATCTGGATCTTGGCAGCACGGCAGCGGCTTCGCCCAGCGCGATGGAGGCCACGCAGGCTCTGGCCACCAGCGTCGAGCAGGCGCCGCTGGCGATGGACTTCGATCTCTCCGAGCCCAGTGCGAACCCGGTTGCCGCGCCGGCTGCCGCCGCTGCGGCGCCGGCCGAGCTGAGCTTTGATCTTGGTGATTTGGGCGATGTGGATACGGCCCAGGGCACCGAGTCAGCGGCCTTGCCGACGGCCTCCGCTGGTGGCTCGCTGGACTTCGATCTGGGCTCCATCAATCTGGATCTGCCACCCGCTACCGATGAGCCGATTCCGGCAGCTTCAGCCAGCGCGGTCGACGCCGCCGAGTTCGACAGCCTGCTGGAGGAGGAGAAGCAGGCCGATCCGCTGGCTGGTGCCTTCGATACCCTGGGTGACGAGGACGGCGACCCGTTGCAGCGTCAGCTGGAGCTGGCCGATGAGTTCCGCCAGATCGGCGACACCGAAGGTGCGCGTGATGTGCTGCAGGAACTGATCGGCAAGGCCTCGGGACCGGTGCGCCAGAAGGCCGAGGCGATGCTGGCCGAGCTGCGCTGAGCACCGGCCGGCAGCGACCGCAAGGCACAATGCTGCAAGGCGTCCGGCTGGGCCGGGCGCCTTTACTTTTTCTGGAGTGCGCGGGTGACGGAGAGAGTGGCGCTGGGAGTCAGTTATCGGGGCACGGCCTACAAGGGCTGGCAGAGCCAGCCTGGCGGTGGCACGGTGCAGGACGTGCTGGAGGCGGCGCTGCAAGCCTTTGCCGATTGCCCTGTTGCGACCGTATGTGCCGGGCGTACCGATGCCGGGGTTCATGGGCTCAACCAGGTGCTGCATTTCGACGCGCCGGTCGACCGCGAGCCTTTTTCCTGGATACGCGGCACGAACCGCTATCTGCCGCCGGACATCGCGATCCAGTGGTGCGCCTTCCCCGGTGGGCAGTTCCACGCCCGCAATCTGGCGCGTGGGCGGCGCTATGCCTATCTGTTGCGCGAATCGGTGGTGCGGCCCGCGATTGAGGCGGGCAGCTGTGGCTGGGTGTTCAGACCGCTCAATGCCGACGCGATGCGTGAGGCGGCAGCTTGGCTGATCGGTGAGCATGACTTCAGCTCCTTCCGCTCGGCTGAATGCCAGGCGGCCTCGCCGGTGAAGGAGTTGCGCGCGATCAGCATCCGCCGCCATGGGGCCTACTGGCGCTTCGAGTTCGATGCATCGGCTTTCTTGCACCATATGGTGCGCAATCTGATGGGCTGCCTGCTTGCGGTCGGCAGCGGCAACCGCCCGCCGGAATGGGTGGCGGAGGTGCTGGCCGCGCGGGATCGCAAGGTGGCCGCACCGACCTTTACGCCCGACGGGCTCTATTTCGTCGGCCCTTACTACGACGCCGCCTTTGGCTTGCCCGAGCGCACGGCCGCAATGGACTGGCTGCCGGCTTGATGGAGTGAGGAAAATGCAGGCAAGAACCCGGATCAAGATTTGCGGCCTGACCCGCGAGGCCGATGTGCAGGCGGCGGTGGAGCAGGGGGCCGACGCGATCGGCTTCGTCTTCTATGCCAGGAGCCCGCGCGCTGTCAGTCCGGCTCGGGCGGCGGCGCTGGCGCGGCTGCTGCCACCCTTCGTGACGCCGGTGGGCCTGTTCGTCAACGCCGACGCCGTGACGCTGGACGCCGCGCTGCAGGCCTTGCCAAATATGCTGCTGCAGTTCCACGGCGACGAGACGCCAGCGGACTGCGAACGGGTGGGGCGGCCCTATCTGCGCGCGGCACGCATGTTGCCGGGCTTTGATTTGCTAGACTTCGCTCAACAGTTTGCAAGCGCTCAAGGCCTGCTGCTCGACGCTCATGTCGAGGGCTATGGCGGCGGCGGAAAGGTTTTCGATTGGTCACTCATTCCTCGAAACGTGCGCTCTCCAGTCGTTTTGTCTGGTGGGTTGCATGCCGGAAATGTGATCGAAGGGATTCTTCAGGTCAGGCCTTCGGCCGTTGATGTGAGTTCCGGCGTCGAGGAGGCCAAGGGCCTCAAGAGCGCCGTTCTGATCCGGCAGTTCTGTGCCGCGGTCCGCGAGGCGGATGCGCGTATCGAACAGCAAACCTGAAAGACACCTCTCCCATGCAAAGCTATCAGCAGCCCGATGCGCGCGGGCATTTCGGCCCCTATGGTGGCCGCTTCGTTGCCGAAACCCTGGTTCATGCGCTGGACGAGCTCAACGCGGCCTATGCGCATTACGCCAAGGACCCCGAGTTCATCGCCGAGTTCCAGAAGGAGCTGGCGCATTTCGTCGGTCGGCCCAGTCCCATCTACCATGCTGACCGCCTCAGTCGCGAACTGGGCGGTGCCCAGATCTTTCTGAAGCGCGAGGACCTGAACCACACCGGTGCTCACAAGGTCAACAACACCATAGGCCAGGCTTTGCTGGCCCGGCGCATGGGCAAGAAGCGCGTCATCGCCGAGACCGGTGCCGGTCAGCATGGCGTGGCCACCGCCACCATCTGCGCGCGCTACGGCATGGAATGCGTGGTGTACATGGGCAGCGAGGACGTCAAGCGTCAGAGCCCCAACGTCTACCGCATGAAGCTGCTGGGTGCCACCGTGGTGCCGGTCGAGTCGGGCAGCAAGACGCTCAAGGATGCGCTCAACGAGGCGATGCGCGACTGGGTGACGAATGTCGAATCGACCTTCTACATCATCGGCACGGTCGCTGGCCCACATCCCTATCCGATGATGGTGCGCGATTTCCAGCGCGTGATCGGCGATGAGTGCCTGGTCCAGATGCCGGAGATGACCGGTCGTCAGCCCGATGCGGTGATCGCCTGCGTGGGCGGCGGCAGCAACGCCATCGGCATCTTTTACCCTTATATCCCACATGCGGGCGTGCGACTGATCGGTGTGGAGGCGGCCGGCGAGGGCATGGACAGCGGCAAGCATGCCGCCACCTTGTCGGCCGGTACGCCGGGGGTGCTGCATGGCAATCGCACCTATCTGCTCCAGGATGCCAATGGACAGATCATCGAAACGCACTCGGTTTCGGCTGGCCTGGACTATCCGGGCGTGGGTCCCGAGCATGCCTACCTCAAGGACATCGGTCGGGCCGAGTACGTGGGCATCACCGACCAGGAGGCGCTGGACGCCTTCCATCGTCTGTGCCGCACCGAGGGCATCATCCCGGCACTGGAGTCCAGCCATGCCCTGGCCTATGCGATGAAACTGGCGCCCACCTTGGGCGCCGATCAGCATCTGCTGGTCAATCTGTCCGGCCGCGGGGACAAGGACATAGGCACGGTTGCCGATCTCTCCAACGCCGATTTCTATTGCCGCCCGTCCTGCCGGGGACAGTCGGTCAAGGGCGCGGACATGGTGCAGATCAGCACGGTCGCAGTCGCTGCACAGAAGGGAGGGCTGTGATGAGCCGCATCCAAGCCACCTTCGCCCGGCTGAGCGCCGAGGGCCGCAAGGCCCTGATCCCCTTCGTCACCGCCGGTGACCCTCATGCCGATGGCACGGTGGACCTGATGCTGGCCATGGCCCGGGCCGGCGCTGATGTGATCGAACTGGGCGTACCCTTTTCCGACCCCATGGCCGACGGCCCGGTGATCCAGCGCGCTGCCGAGCGCGCCCTGAGTCGTGGCATCGGCCTGCAGCAGGTGCTGGCGATGGTGCGTCAGTTCCGTGCCGAGGATGCGGCGACGCCGGTGGTGCTGATGGGCTATGCCAACCCGATCGAGCGCTTCGGCATGCAGGCCTTTGTCGACGCTGCGGCCGATGCCGGGGTTGATGGCGTGCTGGTGGTGGACTACCCGCCGGAGGAATGCGAGAGCTTCGCGGCTGCGCTGAAGGCCCGCCAGTTGGATCCCATCTTTCTGCTGGCGCCCACCTCCACCGACGCGCGCATGGCGCGCATCGGCGCTGTCGCCAGCGGCTATGTTTACTACGTCTCGCTGAAGGGCGTGACGGGTGCCGGTCATCTGGATACCGAGGCGGTGGCGGCCATGGTGCCGCGCATCCGCCAGCATGTGAGAGTGCCGGTGGGCGTGGGTTTTGGCATCCGTGACGCAGCGACCGCGCAGGCGGTGGCCGCGGTTTCGGATGCGGTGGTGATCGGTTCGCGCCTGGTTCAGCTGCTGGAGGTCGAGACACGCGATAATGCGGCCGCTGCCGGCGCCGCCTTCATTCGCGAGATCCGCGCCGCATTGGATGTGTTGCCGCGGTCATGAGTCGCGGTCAATGCCTGACAGGATCAGAGAAAAAGGAGTCTGCTTGTGAGTTGGCTTGAAAAACTTCTGCCGCCCAAGATGCAGCAAGGCGATCCGGCCGAGCGCCGCACGGTGCCCGAAGGTCTGTGGATCAAGTGCCCCTCTTGCGAATCGGTGCTCTACAAGACCGATCTAGAGCAAAACGTCAATGTCTGCCCGAAGTGCAGCCATCACCATCGCATCGGCGCACGTGCGCGTCTGAATGCCTTTCTCGATGGCGAAGGCCGTTACGAGATCGGTCAGGAGGTGCTGCCGGTCGATGCCCTCAAGTTCAAGGACAGCAAGAAGTACCCGGATCGCCTGAAGGAAGCGCTGGAGAGTACCGGCGAGACCGATGCGCTGGTGGTGATCGGTGGGGCGGTGATGAGTGTGCCGGTGGTGGCGGCCTGCTTCGAGTTCGACTTCATGGGTGGTTCGATGGGCTCGGTGGTGGGCGAGCGCTTCGCCCGCGGCGTCGAGACCGCGATCGAGCAGAAAGTGCCCTTCATCTGCTTTACCGCCACCGGCGGCGCCCGCATGCAGGAGGGCTTGCTGTCACTGATGCAGATGGCCAAGAGCAACGCGGCGCTGACCCGGCTGGCCAAGGCCAAGCTGCCCTACATCTCGGTGCTGACCGATCCGACCATGGGGGGGGTCTCGGCCAGCTTCGCCTTTGTCGGCGATATCGTGATCGCCGAGCCCAAGGCCCTGATCGGCTTTGCCGGGCCGCGGGTGATCGAGAACACGGTGCGCGAGAAGCTGCCGGCGGGTTTCCAGCGTGCCGAGTTCCTGATGGAAAAGGGCGCGGTCGACATGATCGTCGACCGCCGCGAGTTGCGCGAAACCATCGCCCGCCAGCTGGCCATGCTGCAGCGCCAGAGTACTGACGCGGTGGCCTGAGCCGGGCGCGAACGCTGATGACCTCACGGCCAGGCTTTGCCTGGCCGTCTTTGTTTGGGATCCGAGATGACGATGACGCTGGACGATTGGCTGACCCACTGCGAGCGCCTGCACCCCAAGGAAATCGATATGACGCTGGCGCGCGTGCACCAGCTGCGCGAGGCCATGGGCCTGCGCTTCGAGGCGCTGGTGGTGATGGTCGCCGGCACCAATGGCAAGGGCTCGACCTGTGCGATGCTGGAGTCCATTGCCCTGCATGCGGGCTACCGGGTAGGCCTCTACATCAAGCCACATCTGGTGCATTTTCAGGAGCGCTGCCGCGTGGGGGGCGTGCCGGTGGCGGCCGAATCGCTGCTGCCGCATTTCGAGGCGGTGGAACAGGCTCGCGGCGACACGGCGCTGACCTACTTCGAGTTCACCACCTTGGCGATCCTGAGCCGCTTGGCGGCCGAGCCGCTGGATCTGGTGATCCTGGAGGTGGGGCTGGGCGGGCGCCTGGATGCGGTGAACTGTGTGGACGCCGACTGCAGCGTCATCACCAGCATCGATCTGGACCATACCGAGTATCTGGGCCCGGACCGCGAGTCGGTGGGGCGGGAGAAGGCGTACATCATGCGGCCGGGGCGGCCGGTGGTGGTTAGCGATCCCATGCCGCCCGCCTCGCTGGCCGCCCACGCGGCCGCGATCGGCGCGGATCTGCGCCAGCTGGGGCGAGACTTCAGCTACAGCGGAGACCGCCAGCAGTGGCAATGGGTGGGGCGGGCCCGCCGCTTCTCGGGCCTGGCCTACCCGGCGCTGCGCGGCGTCAACCAGCTACTCAATGCCGCCGGCGTGCTGGCGGTGTTCGAGGCGCTCTACGAGCGCCTGCCCGTCAGCGCGCAGGCGGTGCGCACCGGTCTGGCGCTGGTGGAGCTGCCGGGGCGTTTCCAGGTGCTGCCGGGCCAGCCGGTACTGGTGCTGGATGTGGCGCACAACCCCCATGCGGTGGCTGCGCTGGCCCAGAACCTCGATCAGATGGGCTTCTTCCCCCGTACCCATGCGGTGTTCGGCGCCATGGCCGACAAGGACCTGGCCGAGATCCTGGTCCGTATCGCGCCGCTGATCGACGTCTGGCATTTCACCGATCTGGAGATCGGCCGAGCCGCCAAGGCCACAGCCCTGGCAGAGCGCTTCCAGGCGCTGCGCGCCAGCGGCGCCTTGAAGACGCCGGCCGATGTGGCGGTGTACTGCCATGCCCAACCGCTGCAGGCGCTGGAGGCCGCGGCGGCTGCGGTGGACCCCGCTGATAGAATTCTCGTCTTCGGCTCTTTCTACACCGTCGGTGGTGTGATGAAGAACGGTGTGCCGCGACTGGCTGCCTCCGCCCCGCCCCGCCCCGGGGCCTGAGCCCGAATCCAACCGCGTCCCGACCGCTTGTTTGTCTGTGCTCCATCCATGGGTTTGCTGTCCTTTTTTCAACGCAAGCCGGCGGCCCCGGCCGCCAAGCCGACGACCGACAAGCAGGTACAGGCCTTGCGCGTCAAGGCGCGCCGCCGTCTGATTGGCGCGGCGGTGCTGGTGGGCGTGGGAGTGATCGGCTTCCCCTTGCTGTTCGAGACCCAGCCGCGCCCCATCCCCGTCGATCTGCCCATCGTGATTCCGTCGCGCGACGCAGTGACGCCCCCGCTGCAGGTGCCACCGGCGCAGGTCGCGCAGATCAAACCAGCCGAGGTCGTGGCGTCGGCGCCGCTGACGGATGAGACTGAGCCTGCCCCTCCTTCCGAACCGAGCGCGGTCCCTGAGTCCAGGCCGCAGCCGCAGCGCAAAGCCGAGGGCGGCGTCGATCTGATGCCGGCTGCTAGGATCTCGCCCAAGCCGGCTCAGCCGGCCGAGGCCCCAGCCGAGCCTGCGCGCGAACAGGCTCGCAGCCGTGCTGACGCCGCACGTGCTCAGGCTCTGCTGGAGGGCAAACCGGCAGCCGGGGTGGTCGCTGCGAGCAGCAAGTACATCGTTCAGGTGGGCGCCTATGCCGACAGCAAGGCCGCTCAAGAAGCGCGCATGAAGCTGGAGCGTATCGGGCTCAAGACCTATGTTCAGGCGGTCGATACACCGGCCGGCAAGCGCATCCGGGTAAGGCTGGGGCCATTTGAGAGCCGTGATGCTGCCGACAAGGCTGCCGCTAAGGCGCGCGCCGCCGGCCTGTCGACTGCAGTGCTGACACTTTGATGGCGCGTCCCTGATGGTCTGGCTGGACATTGCCATGCTGCTGGTACTGCTGACCTCGGTGCTGCTGGGGCTGTGGCGCGGCCTGGTGTTCGAGCTGCTGTCCATCCTGGGCTGGGTGGTGGCCTATCTGGGCTGCAGCTATGTCGCGCCCTGGATCACACCCTGGCTACCGCAGGACACGCTGGACCCAGCGGCCGGGCAGATGCTTGCCCTGGTGCTGGGCTTTGTGGTCATCCTGGTCGTCTGGGGCCTGAGTGCACGCCTGCTGCGGGCCTTGATCCATGCCACGCCACTGAGCCTGATCGACCGCGTGCTGGGTAGCGGCTTCGGCCTGCTGCGGGGGGCGCTGCTGTGCATGCTGGCGGTGGTGCTGATGGGGATGACTCCGCTGGCATATTCGCAAGGCTGGCAGGCCTCGTGGCTGCGCCCGTGGATGCAGGTAGCCCTCCAGCTCGCAGCGCCCTTGCTGCCAGCGGACATGGTGAAATTCATGGCGGTCTGAGCGCCACAAGCGGCTCGGCCCAGAGATCTAGAACTGTCTCGTCAAGACAAGGAAGCAGACTATGTGTGGCATTGTTGGGGTGATCTCGCAGGCTCCCGTCAACCAGCTGATTTACGACGCCTTGTTGCTGCTTCAGCACCGTGGTCAGGATGCGGCAGGCATCGTCACGATGCAGGGCCAGAAGTGCTTCATGCACAAGGCGCGAGGCATGGTGCGCGATGTGTTCCGCACCCGCAATATGCGTGCGCTGCCGGGCACGATCGGCCTGGGCCAGGTGCGCTATCCGACCGCCGGCAACGCCTACAGCGAGGAAGAGGCGCAGCCCTTCTATGTCAACGCGCCCTTTGGTCTGGTGCTGGTTCACAACGGCAATCTGACCAATGCACATGCGCTGAAGCAGGAACTGTTCGACATCGATCGGCGCCACATCAATACCGAGAGCGACTCCGAGGTGCTGCTCAACGTACTGGCCCACGAGTTGGAGCAGGTGGCGCGCGACCTGCCGCTGACGCCTGCCGAGATATTCAAGGCGGTGCGTGCCGTGCACAGGCGCATCAAGGGCTCGTACGGCGTGATTGCGTTGATCGCCGGCCACGGGCTGCTTGCCTTCCGCGACCCCTTCGGCATACGCCCGCTGTGCTTCGGTCAGGCGGCCGACGGCGAGTTCATGGTCGCCAGCGAAAGCGTCGCTCTTGAGGGTACCGGCCACCAACTGGTGCGCGATGTGGCGCCCGGAGAGGCCCTGTTCGTCGATATGCAGGGCCGCCTCCATACCGAGCAATGCGCCGACAGCCCGACGCTCAACCCCTGCATGTTTGAGTTCGTCTATCTGGCCCGGCCCGATTCGGTGATGGATGGCATATCGGTCTACCAGGCCCGGCTGAACATGGGCGAGACCCTGGCTCAACGTCTGATCTCGACCATGCCGCCCAGCGAGATCGATGTGGTGATCCCGATTCCCGAATCGAGCCGCCCTTCGGCCATGCAGCTGGCCCACAAGATCGGTAAACCCTACCGCGAGGGCTTCGTGAAGAATCGCTATGTAGGCCGCACCTTCATCATGCCGGGGCAGGGGGTGCGCAAGAAGTCGGTGCGCCAGAAGCTCAATGCGATCGGCCTGGAATTCAAGGGCCGCAATGTGCTGCTGGTGGACGACTCCATCGTGCGCGGTACCACCTCGAAGGAAATCGTGCAAATGGCCCGCGAGGCCGGCGCCCGCAAGGTCTATCTGGCATCTGCGGCGCCGCCGGTGCGATTCCCCAACGTCTATGGCATCGACATGCCTACCAAGGAGGAGTTGGTGGCTCATGGCCGCAGCGTTGAAGAGATCCGCCAGTTCATCGGCGCCGACGCGCTGATTTATCAGGATGTCGATGCGATGAAGCGGGTGGTGGCGGCTCTGCGTCCGGGGCTCGACGGCTTCGAGGCGTCCTGCTTTGACGGCAGCTATATCACCGGTGATGTGTCCGCCGACGACTTCGCCACCATGCAGGCCCAGCGCAAATCGCAAAGCGAGGAGGAGGAGGGTCCGGCCCGTACCCGCCTGGCCCTGCAGAGTGGCACGGAGCAGGGGTGATAGAGGGAGCCATCCATCGATCCGATGATCGATCGCCCCTCACCTTACCTGCAGACAGAGATTCTGAAACCGCTATGACTACCATCCGCACCCGTATCGCTCCCTCGCCAACCGGCTTCCTCCATCTGGGCACTGCGCGTACCGCGCTGTTTTCCTGGGCCTATGCGCGCCACTATGGCGGGCAGTTCGTGCTGCGTATCGAAGATACCGACGTGGCACGCTCCACCCAGGACTCGGTGGATCAGATCTTGGCTGCGATGAAGTGGCTGGGACTTGAGTACGACGAGGGGCCGATTTACCAGATGGACCGCCTTGGCCGTTACAACGAGGTCATCGAACAGATGATCGCGGCGGGCTCTGCCTATCGCTGCTATTGCACGCCCGCAGAGCTGGATGCGATGAAGGCTGGACAGGAAGCCCGCGGCGAGAAGCGCCGTTACGACGGCACGTGGCGCCCCGAGGTTGGCAAAGTGCTGCCCCCTATACCGGCAGGTGTGAAGCCCGTTGTGCGCTTCAAGAATCCGCTGGAAGGTGAGGTCACCTGGGATGATCTAGTGAAGGGCCCGATCACGATCAGCAACCGGGAGATCGACGATCTGATCATTCAGCGCACCGACGGTGTGCCCACCTACAACTTCGCGGTGGTGGTCGACGACTGGGATATGCAGATCAGCCATGTCTTCCGCGGCGACGAGCATGTCAACAACACGCCCTGGCAGATCAACATCTTCCGGGCCCTGGGTGCCACGCTACCCGAGTTCGGCCATGTGCCGGTGATCCTGGGTGACGACGGCCAGAAGCTGAGCAAGCGCCGCGGTGCGGTCAGTGTCACCGCCTACGAGGAGAACGGCTATCTGCCTGAGGCTATGCTTAACTATCTCTCCCGCCTGGGTTGGAGCCACGGCGATGACGAACTGTTCTCGCGTGAGCAGTTGGTGTCCTGGTTCGACGGCAGCCATCTCTCCAAGAGCCCGGCGCAGTGGGATCCGGCCAAGCTGGCCTGGGTTAACAGCCAGTACATCAAGCAGACAGATGATGCTCGGCTGGCCGCGTTGACATCGCAGCAACTCGGCAAGCGCGGCATCCAGGCGCCTGCGGAGCGTCTGGCACCTCTGTGCGCCTTGTTCAAGGAGCGCTGTGCCACGACGGTCGAACTGGCTGAATGGATCTCTATGTATTTTGCGCCGGTCAACCCGACCGTGGCGGAACTGGAGCAGCACCAGGTCGAGCTGGTTCGCCCGGCGCTGAACGCCCTTGCCGAACACCTGGCCCGGATCAGCTGGGACAAGGCCAGCATACAAGGTGCCATCAAGGAGGTGATTGCGGCGCATGGGCTGAAGATGCCGCAGTTGGCCATCCCTGTCCGGCTGCTGGTATGTGGCCGAGCGCAGACGCCGTCGGTCGACGCAGTGTTGGCGCTGTTCGACAAAGAAATTGTGCTGCAGCGCTTGCGCGGCAATTAAAAATCGGTCTATAATCTTTTTCTCGCTTGAACGGCGCGATACACAAGAAACGCAAAGCAAGACGGACGGCCCAGCCAAATGTCCTGCCGAGTGGTTCTTAAGGGGGTATAGCTCAGCTGGGAGAGCGCTTGCATGGCATGCAAGAGGTCAGCGGTTCGATCCCGCTTACCTCCACCAAGTGAAAACTTGAGTGGCGCGCAGTTCAAGTATGAAGAAGGATTAGTCCCCTTCGTCTAGAGGCCTAGGACACCACCCTTTCACGGTGACTACAGGGGTTCGAATCCCCTAGGGGACGCCAAGTTTGATAAGGCTTGGTCATTGTTGATATACAATGGCAAACTTATTCAGCGATAAAAAAGCTGTTGGAGTGGTAGTTCAGTTGGTTAGAATACCGGCCTGTCACGCCGGGGGTCGCGGGTTCGAGCCCCGTCCACTCCGCCAATTTTCGCGTCAAGCGGCCATTTAGTTGGCCGCTTGTATTTAGAGAGATGCTTGAACGGCGTGCCTCGAAAAGCAAAGCTTGACGGGGGTATAGCTCAGCTGGGAGAGCGCTTGCATGGCATGCAAGAGGTCAGCGGTTCGATCCCGCTTACCTCCACCATATGGTCCATTAGGCTATACGGGCGGCGCGCTGTTAAGTATCAAGAAGGATTTGTCCCCTTCGTCTAGAGGCCTAGGACACCACCCTTTCACGGTGACTACAGGGGTTCGAATCCCCTAGGGGACGCCAAGTTTGATAAGGCTTGGCAGATAGAAAGTATCTGCAAAACTTATTCGATAGATACTCGGCCGACAAAAATCGGCAGGTATTGGAGTGGTAGTTCAGTTGGTTAGAATACCGGCCTGTCACGCCGGGGGTCGCGGGTTCGAGCCCCGTCCACTCCGCCAAAATCAAAACCCTCGCCTGCGCAAGCTGGCGAGGGTTTTTTCTTGTTGCTGTTCCCGGTATGGTCGAGTCTGCCCGGTGATACTTGGCAGCCTCAGTTGTAGCCGTAGAGGTTTCTGCGGGTCGCGCTGTAATGCCACCAAGGCCGGGGCGGACCGCCGGACATGAAGTCGACGGCTGCCATCAGTGCGTCCAGCATGCAGGGGTCGTGGCGTTGACCGGTCTGCCGGCAGAGTTGCTGGTACAGGGCATGCGCATCGCGCCGCCGCAGTTGCTGGGGCCGCTCGATGCCCAGGCTGCGCAGGTCGGCTGCAACGGCCGGCCCGATGTTGGGAACCTGCTCCAAGGTGAAGCAATCTTCAGGATGGCGGGCCTTGCGCATGTCAGAACCCCACATCGGCACGGATCAGGCCGACGGCCAGACCTTCAATTGCAAAATCCTGGCTGCCGTCGACCACGATAGGCTTGAAATCACCGTTCTCCGGCAGCAGCGCGATCTTGCCGCCAGCCTCGCGCTTGAAACGCTTGACGGTCACCTCGTCGCCCACCCGGGCCACCACGATCTGCCCGTTCTTGGCTTCGCTGGCTCTCTGCACGGCCAAGAGATCACCGTCCATGATGCCGATATCTTTCATGCTCATGCCTTTTACCTTGAGCAAGAAGTCGGGCTGTTTGCCGAACAGACTTGCCTCCAGCGTGTACTGCTGCTCCACATGCTCCTGGGCGAGAATGGGCTGACCGGCGGCCACGCGGCCTATCAAGGGCAGCGTTAGCTGGGCCAGATTCGGTAGCGGCAGTTCGGCTTGTCGTGCCCTGTGCACGGCGCGCAATGTGTCAGACTTCAGCCGAATGCCGCGCGATGTGCCACCCAGCAACTCGATAGCGCCTTTGCGCGCCAGCGCCTGCAAATGCTCCTCCGCGGCGTTGGCGGAGCGAAAGCCCAGCTCGGCGGCAATTTCGGCGCGGGTCGGGGGGGCGCCGGTGCGTTCAATCGCGTCGCGCACTAGATTAAGAATCTGTTGCTGACGCGCGGTCAACTTCGGGTTAGCTTCCATCGCAATGACCTCGGTGACGCCTGGAGAGGCGATGACTGAGTATATATCCAGTAACTGTTAAAAAATCCAGGACTTTGACGTGCATCCTTCTCTTGTCGTGATTCTTGGCACGGGTGGCACGATTGCCGGCCGGGCACAGCAGGCCGGTGACAACGTCGGCTACAACGCGGCCCAACTCGGTGTTGACCAGTTACTGGCGGCCGTGCCGGCATTGGCCGCCCATGCGATTGAGACCGAGCAGGTGGCGCAACTCGACAGCAAGGATATGG
Source organism: Burkholderiaceae bacterium (assembly GCA_041920215.1). GTDB lineage: Bacteria > Pseudomonadota > Gammaproteobacteria > Burkholderiales > Burkholderiaceae_C > JAYRSJ01. The sequence continues at coordinate 32,838 of JAYRSJ010000010.1, forward strand.
ACTTCGCCACATGGCGGCTCCTGGCTCGGCGTGCCGCCCATCATCTGGGTCGTCCCGAGGTCGCCGGCCTGGTGATCACCCATGGCACCGACACGCTGGAAGAAACTGCCTTCTTTCTGCAGCAGGTGTTGGGTCCTGCAAAGCCGGTGGTGATGACGGCAGCGATGCGGCCGGCGACGGCCTTGCTGGTTGATGGCCCTCAGAACCTGCTGGATGCGGTGCGCCTGGCCGGCGAGGCTGGCGCGCGCGGTGTGCTGACGCTGGTGGCGGGTGCCGTACATAGCGCCGAGCAGATACGCAAGGTGCACAGCTATCGCGTCGACGCCTTTGCCTCGGCGGAGTCCGGGCCCTTGGCGGTGATGGAAGAGGGCGTGCTACGCCGTTTCGGCGCCTGGCCTGATGCTGGCTTGGGTTGTGGCCTGGCGCGCATTGCCAAGCCGGTGGCGCAGTGGCCGCGGGTGCAGATCGTGTTGAATCATGTCGGCGCCGACGGCACCGTAGTGCGTGCGCTGCTGACGACAGGGGTCGAAGGACTGGTGGTTGCCGGAACCGGCAATGGCACCCTGTCCAGTGCACTGGAGCTGGCGCTGCGCGACGCCGAAGCCGAAGGCGTGCGCGTTGTGCGCAGCAGCCGCTGCGATGCCGGGCCTGTAACACCGCTGGCCGGCGCCCTGCCGAGCGCCGGCGCCCTGAGCCCGGTCAAGGCCAGGATTCAGCTGCTGCTGGACCTGCTGGCCTGAGCCGGGGTCAAGCTCAGGCCAATGTCAGCGTCACATCGATATTGCCGCGGGTGGCGTTGGAGTAGGGGCAGACCTGATGGGCGGTGTCGACCAGGTCTTGAGCGATGGCGCGTTCAACACCGGGGATGCTGATCGTCATGGCCACCTGGATACCGAAGCCGGCAGGAATGGGGCCGATGCCCACATCCGCGGTGATGGCGACCTCGGAGGGCAGGGCCACCTTCTTCATCATCGCCACATGCTTCAGCGCGCCGATGAAACAGGCCGAATAGCCGGCCGCGAACAACTGCTCCGGGTTGGTGCCCGGGCCGCCTGCACCGCCCAACTCCTTGGGTGTGCTGAGGTTGACGTTCAGCGCGCCATCCGAGCTGGAGGCGCTGCCCTGACGGCCGCCGGTGGCAGTGGCAGTGGCGGTGTAGAGGACTTTGTCGAGTGCCATGGTGCATCTTCCTTGTTCAAGGGGTGGGTGAATCTTGGGCGTCGTGCAGCCGCTCGCGCAGCTGATGCAGACGCTGGGTCAGCGATGCCAGCTCTTCCAGCGAGCAGGCGCTGGCACAGGCCAGCTTCGGGGGGATGTTGCGGGCTTGCAGCTTCAGTGCGCGGCCAGCCGAGCTCAGAAAGATCTCTACGCGTCGTTCGTCCGTGCTGGCGCGCTGGCGCAGCAGCAGGCCGGCGGCCTCAAGCCGCTTCAGCAAGGGCGTCAGGGTGCCTGAATCCAGTGACAGCCGCTGGCCAAGCGTGGAGACGCTGATGCCATCCTGTTCCCACAGCACCAGCATCACCAGGTATTGCGGATAGGTCAGGCCCAGCGGCTCCAGCAGCGGCTTGTAATGCTTGGTCATGGCCAGCGAACTGGCATAGAGGGCAAAGCACAGCTGCCGGTCCAGGCGCAGCCAGTCATCGGCATCGTGGGGCACTCGGTTGGCTGGGCTTGGCTTGCGTGGCATGGGTATTAATGTATAGTGCCATTTAATTGCACACAATCTAAATGGTTATTGAGGAGCCGCCATGCCATTCATCGCCAAGATTCTCGTGGGACTGGTAGCCCTGCTGCACCTGTACATCCTGGTGCTGGAGATGTTCTTGTGGACCAAGCCCGCGGGCCGCAAGGCCTTCGGGCTGACCCCCGAGTTCGCCGCGGCCAGCAAGGTGCTGGCGGCGAATCAGGGCCTGTACAACGGCTTCCTGGCGGCTGGCCTGATCTGGGGATTGGCGCGCGGCGACGTGCCGACGCAGCTGTTCTTCCTCGGCTGCGTGCTGGTGGCAGGGCTCTACGGCGCGGCGACGGCCAGTCGCAAGATCCTGTTCGTGCAGGCGCTGCCGGCGATCATCGCGATCGCCGGGGTGCTGCTGGCGCGCTGATCGTCGTCAGGCTGCGGCAGCCTGGATCGCATCGACCTCGGCGCTGAGTTCCAGCCAGCGCAGCTCGGCGGCCTCCAGCTCGTCGTGGATGCCCTTTAGGCGCTTGCCCAGTTCGGCGATGCGGGCGGCCGAGGCGCTGCCCGAGGCCAGTTCCGCTTCGAGGGCGCTGCGCTCGTCCGCCAGCTTGTTGAGCTTGACGTCGATCTGCTCCATCTCCTTGCGCAGCGGTTTGGTCTGCTCGGCCAGACGGGCACGGGCCTGGCCGCTGGCCTTGCGGTCTTCGCGCTTGAAGACGACGGGCTCGACCGGTGCTGCCACTGCCGCGGGTGCGGGCGCAGCGCCTGCCTTTTTTGCCGCTTCCTTGGCCAGCTTGGCTGCTTCCTTGGACTGGTCGAGCAGCCATTGCTGGTAGTCGTCCAGATCACCATCGAAGGGACCCACCCTGCCGTCGGCCACCAGCCAGAACTCGTCGCAGACCTCGCGCAAGAGCGCGCGGTCATGGCTGACCAGCATCACCGTGCCCTCGAACTCATTGAGCGCCATCGATAGCGCCTCGCGCGTCTGCAGGTCCAGATGGTTGGTGGGCTCGTCCAGCAGCAGCAGATTGGGGCGTTGCCAGACCAGCATCGCCAGCACCAGCCGCGCCTTTTCACCGCCAGAGAGGCTGCCCACCGCCTGGTTGACCATGTCGCCGACAAAGCGGAACTGGCCCAGGAAGTCACGCAGCTCCTGCTCGCGGGCGCCGGGGCTGACCTCCTTGGCCAGGCGCACCATATGCGAGAGCGGGCCCTCGTCGGGGCGCAGCACATCCATCTCCTGCTGGGCGAAGTAGCCGATCGACAGACCCTTGCCCTCGGTGATCTTGCCGCCCATCGCGCGCTGCATGCGCGCCACCGTCTTCACCACCGTCGACTTGCCCTGGCCGTTGGCGCCCAGGATGCCGATGCGCTGGCCGGCCAGCACCGAGCGGTCGATGCCGCGCACGATGATCTTCTCGCCCGCGCCGGTGTCATAACCGCAGGCGACCTCATCGAACATCAGCATCGGATTCGGCAGGCTCACCGGCTCGCGGAACTCGAAGGAAAAGTCCGAGGCCGTCAGCACCGGCGCCAGTTTTTCCATGCGCTCCAGCGCCTTGACCCGGCTCTGCGCCTGCTTGGCCTTGCTGGCCTTGGCCTTGAAGCGGTCGATGAACTTCTGCAGATGCTGCATGCGGTCCTGCTGCTTCTCGAAGGCCGCCTGCTGCAGCACCATGCGCTCGGCGCGCATCGCCTCGAAGGCGGCGTAGTTGCCGCCGTAGCGCATCAGCTTGGCCTCGTCCAGGTGCAGGGTTACCTTGGTGATCGCATCGAGGAATTCGCGGTCGTGGCTGATGATGATCAGCGTGCCGTCATAGCGCTGCAGCCAGGCCTCCAACCAGACCAGCGCGTCCAGGTCCAGGTGGTTGGTGGGCTCGTCCAGCAGCATCAGGTCGGCCGGGCACATCAGCGCGCGGGCCAGCTGCAGGCGCATGCGCCAGCCGCCGGAGAAACTGTTGACCGGTGCGTCGACCTGCGCGCCCTTGAAGCCCAGACCCATCAGCAGGGCCTGAGCGCGCGGACGCGCATCGAAAGCGCCAGCATCCATCAGCAGGCCATGGGCCTCGGCCATCGCATGGCCGTCCTCGGCCGCCTCGGCGGCTTCCAGTGCCTGGCGGGCCGCCATCAGCCGGGTGTCGCCCTCCAGCACGAACTCGGTGGCCGGCATCTCGGTCTCGGGCATGTTCTGGGCCACTTCGCCAATGGCCCATTGGCGCGGGATCTCCACCTCACCCTTGTCGCTCTGCAGCCGGTCGGTCAGCAGCGCGAACAGGCTGGACTTGCCGGCGCCGTTGCGACCCACCAGGCCGACCTTCTCGCCGGGCTGTAGCGTGACGCTGGCGTCGTCGAGCACGATCTTGGTGCCGCGGCGCAGCGTGATATTGCGCAGATTGATCATGCGGTGGCCTGGCTCAGGGCCTCTTGGGTGACTAGCAACACTTGGTCTTCTCCGGCCGATGTCTCCATCCAGGCCACTTCCAGATTGGGGAACGCGGCCTCGAAGAAGGCGCGCTCATTGCCGATTTCCAGCACCAGCACGCCGTGCGCGCTGAGATGCCGCGGCGCATCGGCCAGCAGCCGGCGCACGAAGTCCATGCCGTCGGCGCCGCCGGCCAGCGCCAGCGCCGGCTCGGCGCGGTACTCGGCGGGCAGGGCGGCCATGCTGCCGCTGTTGACATAGGGCGGATTGCACAGGATCAGGTCGTAGCGCTGTTCCCCCGCCGGTGCCAGGCCGTCGCCCTGCAGCAGGCGGATGCGGTCCTGCAGACCGTGTCGCTCGACATTGATGCCTGCCACTTCCAGGGCCTCGGGGCTCAGGTCTATTGCATCGACCTGCACCTCGGGCCAGGCCATCGCGGCCAGCACGGCCAGGCTGCCGTTGCCGGTGCACAGGTCCAACACGCGGGTGGTGCTGTCGGACAGCCAGGCATCGATGCTGGCGTCGGCGATCAGCTCGGCGATGAAGCTGCGCGGCACGATTGCGCGCTCATCCACATAGAAGGGCACACCCTGCAGCCACGCCTCGCGGGTCAGGTAGGCGGCCGGTTTGCGGCTGGTGATGCGTTCGTCCACCAGTGCGGCAATCTGCGCCAGTTGCTCCGGTGTCAGGTCTTGCTCGGCATGGTCGTCGAGCGCGTCCAGCGGCAGGCACAGGCGCCATAGCGCCAGCCAGGCGGCTTCGTCGAAGGCATTGCTCGTGCCATGCCCAAAAGAAACGCCCGCCTCGTTCAGGCGGGCGGCTTGCATCTCGATGCAGGAGATCAGATTCACAGCAGCAGGGTTTCCAGTGTGCGTCGGTAGATATTCTTCAGCGGCTCGATCGATTCGGCGGGCACGTTCTCGTCGATCTTGTGGATCGTCGCATTGATCGGTCCGAACTCCAGCACCTCGGCACAGAGCTTGGCGATGAAGCGGCCGTCCGAGGTGCCGCCGGTCGTAGAAAGTTCGGGGCGACGCCCGGTCTCGGCCAGCACCGCGGCGCTGAGCGCCTCCGACAGCCGGCCTACCGGCGTCAGAAACGGCTCGCCGCCCAGAGTCCAGTCCAGATCGAACTCCAGGCCATGGCGCAGCAGCAGCAGTTCCACCCGCTGTTTCAGCCCCTCGGGGGTGGACTCGGTGGAGAAGCGGAAGTTGAAGTCGACCAGCGCCTCGCCGGGAATCACATTGCCGGCGCCGGTGCCGGCATGGATATTGGAGACCTGGAAGCTGGTGGCAGGGAAATAGGCATTGCCGCGATCCCACTCGGTGGCCACCAGCTCGGCCAGCGCCGGCGCCAGCTGGTGCACCGGATTGCGTGCCAGCTGGGGATAGGCGACATGGCCCTGGATACCGCGCACCCTGAGCCGGCCCGACAGCGTGCCGCGGCGACCGTTCTTGGCCATATCGCCCAGCTGCTCCACCGAGGTGGGTTCGCCGACGATGCAGAAATCCAGGCGCTGATGACGCGCCCTGAGCCTTTCGCAGCACAGCACCGTGCCCTCGGTGGCCGGGCCTTCCTCATCGCTGGTCAGCAAGAAGGCCAGGCTGCCCGGATGTGCTGGATGGCGCCGCACAAACTCCTCGGCCGCCACCACCATGGCCGCCACCGAGCCCTTCATATCGGCCGCGCCGCGGCCGTAGAGCCGGCCGTGCCGGTAGCTGGGCACGAAAGGATCGCTATGCCAGGCTGCCAGGTCGCCGGGCGGCACCACATCGGTATGGCCGGCAAAGACCAGCACTGGCCCGTCGGCGGCGCTGCCCGGCTTGAGCGCCCAGAGATTGCTGACGCGGCCGCTGTCCATGCGCTCCAGCTGGAAGCCCAGCGGCGCGAGCCGGCTGGCGATCAGCTCCAGGCAGCCGGCATCGTCGGGCGTGACCGAGGGGCGGGCGATCAGTGCTTCGAGCAGCTGCAGCGCCTCATCGCTGGCGGTGTTCGGGCTCATTCGCGCACGTCCAGCATGATCTCGGTGAAGCTGGCCACATCGCTGGCCGGTTCTTCCTTCTTCGCGGCCGGCTTGTCCTGGCCGGGCTGCTCGTTCTGCAGCCGCCACAGCAGATTGGTCGGCGAATCGGCGAAGGCCAGGCCTTCCTCGCGGGTGATGAGGCCGGCATTGATCAGGCGGGCAAAGGCCTCCTCGAAGCTCTGCGAGCCCTCGGCGATGGACTTCTCCATCGCCTCCTTGACGCCGCCGAAGTCGCCCTGTTCGATCAGCTCGGACACCAGCTTGGTGTTGAGCAGGATTTCGACCACCGGCACCCGGCCGCCGGCCACCGCGCGCACCAGGCGCTGTGAGATCACCGCCTTCAGGCCCGCCGCCAGATCGTTCAGCAGGGCCGGGCGCGATTCCGGCGTGTAGAAGGACAGGATGCGGTTGAGTGCGTGATAGCTGTTGTTGCCGTGCAGTGTGGCCAGCACCAGATGGCCGGACAGTGCATAGGAGATCGCGGCCGTCATGGTCTCGCGGTCGCGGATCTCGCCGATCAGGATGCAGTCCGGCGACTGGCGCAGCGCATTCTTCAGTGCGATCTGCAGCGAGGCGGTATCGCGCCCCACCTCGCGCTGGTTCACCACCGAGCGCTTGTTGGTGAACAGAAACTCCAGCGGATCCTCGATGGTGAGGATATGGCCGGCCATGTTCTGGTTGCGCTGCTCCAGCATGGCCGCCAGCGTCGTGCTCTTGCCGGTGCCGGTGGCACCCACCATCAGGATCAGGCCGCGCTTCTCCAGCACCAGCTTGCCCAGGATGTCGGGCAGGCCCAGGCTGTCCAGCGAGGGGATCACATGGGGGATGTGGCGGAACACCGCGGCGATCGAGCCGCGCTGGCGAAAGCCCGAGAGCCGGAAGCTGCCCACGCCCGAGATCGACACCGCCATATTCAGCTCGCCGGTGGCGTCCAGCTCGGCCATCTGGGCCGGCTCCAGCACCTCGGCGATCAGCTGGCGCGGCTGGGTAGGCGTCAGCAGCTGGTCGGAGAGCTGCAACATCTGGCCGTTGATCCGTATCAGCACCGGCATGCGGGCCGACAGATAGGCATCGGATGCGCCTTTCTCGGCCATCAGGCGCAGGATGCGCTCCATGTTTCCACCGCTCATGCAGGAGTCTCCGGCTGGGTTGCTGCTGGGGCCTTGGGGCTGCGGGCCTCAGGCGCGCAGCAAGTCGTTGATGCTGGTCTTGGCGCGGGTGCCGGCGTCGACCTTCTTGACGATGATGGCCGCATAGAGGCTGTAGCGGCCATCGGCCTTGGGCAGGCTGCCGCTGATCACCACCGAGCCGGCCGGCACGCGGCCGTAGCTCACCGTGTCGGTCTCGCGGTCATAGATCGGGGTGCTCTGGCCGATGTAGACACCCATCGAGATCACCGAGTTCTCCTCGACGATCACGCCCTCGACCACCTCGGAGCGGGCGCCGATGAAGCAGTTGTCCTCGATGATGGTCGGGTTGGCCTGCAACGGCTCCAGCACGCCGCCTATGCCCACGCCGCCGCTGAGGTGCACGTTCTTGCCGATCTGGGCGCAGGAGCCCACGGTGGCCCAGGTATCGACCATCGCCCCCTCGTCGACATAGGCGCCGATATTGACGTAGGAGGGCATCAGCACCACGTTCCTGGCCATGAAGCTGCCACGGCGGGCCACGGCCGGCGGCACCACCCGCACGCCGGTGGCGCGCAGCTGCTCATCGCTCATGCCGCCGAACTTGGTCGGCACCTTGTCGAAGAAGCTCAGGTCACCGGCGCCCATCAGGCGGTTGTCGTTCAGGCGGAAGGACAGCAGCACCGCCTTCTTGACCCACTGGTGGACGGTCCACTGGCCCACGCCCTGGCGTTCGGCGACGCGCAGCCGGCCGGCGTCCAGCTCGGCGATCACATGCTCGACCGCCGCGCGCAGCTCGGGCGCGTTGGCGGGATTCAGGCTGGCACGGTTGTCCCAGGCCAGGTCGATGGTGGCTTGCAGTTGTTGCGTCATGGCTTTGGAGCGATCAGGAGAACAGGTTCAGGAAGCAGACGGGGCGGGGCTTTGCGAACGGACAAAGGCCACGATACGTTGCGCGGCTTCCAGGCATTCGGCGGTCTCGGCCACCAGGGCCATGCGGAAGCGGCCGGCCCCGGGGTTGATGCCATGGGCCTCGCGCGCCAGCAGGCTGCCGGGCAGGACGGTGACATTGTATTGAGCGAGCAGGCCCTGGGCGAAGGCGATATCGTCACCGCCGGCAATATGGCCGGGCACGGCGGCCCAGAGGTAGAAGCCGGCGTCCGGCAGCGCCACGTCCAGCACCGAGGCCAGCAGTGGTGTCAGCTGGGCGAACTTGGCGCGGTACTGGGCGCGGTTGTCCAGCACATGCTGCTCATCGCCCCAGGCGGCGATGCTGGCGGCCTGCACCAGGGGGCTCATCGCGCTGCCGTGGTAGGTGCGGTAGAGCAGGAAGCGCCTGATGATCGCCGCATCGCCGGCCACAAAGCCGGAGCGCAGGCCCGGCACATTGGAGCGCTTGGACAGGCTGGTGAATGCGATCAGGTTGCGGAAGTCCTCGCGGCCCAGCTGCCTGGCGGCCTCCAGCCCCGACAAGGGCGCCTCGTCGCGGAAGTAGATCTCCGAGTAGCACTCGTCCGAGGCGATCACGAAGCCATGGCGATCGCTCAGTTCGAAGAGCTTGCGCCATTCCTCCAGCGGCATCACCGCACCGGTCGGATTGCCGGGCGAACAGACATAAACCAGCTGGGTGCGTGCCCAGGTCGCCGCGTCGATCTGCTCCCAGTTGGCGGCGAAGTTCCGAGCCGGGTCGCTGTTGGCGAAAGCGGTCTGTGCGCCGGCCAGCAGGGCCGCACCCTCGTAGATTTGATAGAAGGGATTCGGGCAGACCACGGTGGCGCCGGGCCGCGTCGGGTCGATCACCGTCTGCGCCAGCGCGAACAACGCCTCGCGCGAGCCGTTGACCGGCAGCACCTGGCTGGCAGGGTCCAGGCTCAGCCGGTAGCGCTGCTGCAGCCAGGCGCAGATGGCCTCGCGCAGCCGCAGTTCGCCGGCGGTGGCCGGGTAGGCGCTGAGGCTCTTCAGGCTGGCCAGCAGGGCCTCCTCGATCAGGCGCGGCGCCGGATGCTTGGGCTCGCCGATGCCCAGGCTGATGGGCTTGTAGGCGGGGTTGGGCCGGATGTCACGGGTCAGCGCGCGCAGCCGCTCGAAGGGGTAGGGGTGGAGCTTGTCCAGCAGCGGATTGTGGGGCGGGGTTGGCATGGGTGGCGGCACCTTGCGGCGCTCAGAGCTGTCCGCGGCAATTGTCGGCCCCACAGCGGCAGGCCAGGCGGCCCTCGTGGTGGGTCAGGCCGTAGTCGACGGTGATTTCTTCGTCAACTGCGATTTCGCCCAGCGCGAAGAAGCTCACCTCGCCGCGCTCCACCGCGATGCGTGCATTCGGCGCGCAGCTGTGGTTGGTGAAGCGCATCGCATCGGCCGAGCGGCTGGCGTCGATCGCGCGCGCTGGCGACAGTTCCACCAGCATCAGACGCAGGCGCCCCTCGGCGCGACGCCTGGCCTCGGCCACCGAGATCGCCTCGCCGGTCAGCAGACCCAGCCGGGTTCCCGGGGCGATCAGCTCTTGGGCAAACACACCGTAGCCATCGATGCGGCTGCGCCGCAGCCCTACCGCGACGAACTGATGGCTGCTGTCGTAGTCAAGCGCCAAGGGCAGGATCAGCGCAGCAGGCCGGACTCGAAGCCATGGGCCGGCAGGTCCACGCGCGGCTGCGGCTTCCAGCCCTTCTTGCGATGCTCGACGACCACATTGGTGTAGATGCCGCCGCGCACATACCACTTGGCCGTGATGCGGATGAAGCGCGGATTCGTCACCTTGACGATGTCCTCGAGGATGGTGTTGGTCACCTTCTCATGGAAGGCGCCCTCGTCGCGGTAGCTCCAGAAATACATCTTCAGGCTCTTGAGCTCGACGCAGAACTTGTCCGCGATCATGTCGATCGTGAAGTGCGCGAAATCGGGCTGGCCGGTCAACGGGCAGTGGCAGGTGAACTCGGGCACCTGGAACTGGATCACATAGTCACGCTCGGGCGCCGGGTTGGGGAATACATGCAGTTCCTTGCTGGGACGCGAGGGCGGGTTGGGCGGCATCTCGCGTTGCTTGGGCGCGGCGGTCGTCTTGCTCGGGGTGCTGGTCTTGCGGGTGGCCATGGTTTGCGGGCGCCGGCTCGGGGGCAGCGCAGTCGATTCGGGGAAGGGCACGATGGTATCATCGGCACCCGAGACAAGCCCCGAACCAGGGGCTTTTCTGTAGATAAATCAAAGGCTTAGCTCTCCAATTCGATGCGGCTGAACTCGATCAAGCTCTCGGGCTTCAAGTCCTTCGCCGAGCCCACCGTGTTCCAGCTGCCGGGGCAACTGGTGGGTGTGGTCGGGCCCAACGGCTGCGGCAAGTCCAACATCATGGACGCGGTGCGCTGGGTGCTGGGCGAGAGCAAGGCCAGCGAGCTGCGCGGCGAGTCCATGCAGGACGTGATCTTCAACGGCTCGGGCAACCGCAAGCCGGCCAGCCGTGCCAGCGTGGAGCTGGTGTTCGGCAACGAGGATGCACGGGCCGGCGGCCAGTGGAACCAGTTCAGCGAGATCGCGGTCAAGCGGGTGCTGACCCGCGACGGCAGCAGCAGCTACTTCATCAACAACCAGCCGGTGCGCCGCCGCGATGTGCAGGACGTGTTCCTGGGCACCGGCCTGGGGCCGCGTGCCTACGCCATCATCGGCCAGGGCACGATCAGCCGCATCATCGAGAGCAAGCCCGAGGAGATGCGGCTCTTCCTCGAGGAGGCGGCGGGGGTCTCCAAGTACAAGGAACGGCGGCGCGAGACCGAGAACCGGCTCAAGGACACGCGCGAGAACCTGACCCGGGTCGACGACATCCTGCGCGAGCTCAACAGCCATCTGGAGCGTCTGGAGCGCCAGGCCGAGGTCGCGGCCAGCTACCGGGCGCTGCAGGACGCCGGCACGCTGAAGCTGCACCAGCTCTGGTTCCTGAAACATCGCGATGCCAGCAGCGAGCAGAGCCGGGTCAAGGGCGAGCATGCCGAGGCGCTCAATGCACTGGAAGCGCGGCTGGCCGAGCTGCGCCATGTCGAGGCCGAGCTGGAGACCCTGCGCCAGGCCCATTACGCCGCCGGCGACGAGCTGCATGCCGCGCAGGGGCGCCATGCCGAGGCCCAGCTGGAGGTCAGCCGCCTGGAGGAGCGCATCCGCTATGTGGTCGAGGGCCGCAGCCGGGTCGAGGCCCGGCTGGCCGAGCTGCAGGCCCAGGACCAGCAGTGGCAGGAGCGCGCCGAGCAGGCTGCGGCCGAGCAGGAGACCATCGCCGAACAGATCGCGGCAGCCGAGGAGCAGAGCGAGATCCTGGCCGCCCAGGCCGAGGAACAGACGGCCCTGCTGCCCAATGCCGAGGACGCGGTGCGCGCCGCCCAGGCCCGTGCCAACGAGCAGCGCAGCGCGGTGGTCCAGGTGCAGCAGCAGATCCAGGTGCTGGCCGCCGAGAGCCGCAGCATCGAGGAGCAGAGCCGCGGCCTGCGTCACCGCCGCGAGCGGCTGGCAGCCGAACGCCAGGGCCTGGCCGCGCCCGATCTGCAGCGGCTGGAAGACCTGAAGCTCGGCAGCGCCGCGGCCGACGAGGCCCGCGATCTGGCCGATGCCCGTCTGCACGAGCTGCAGGATCAGCTACCGCAGCTGGAGGAGCAGCGCCGCGCGATCCAGCTGGACGCCAATGCCCAGCTGGCGCGCCAGAGCGAGCTGTCAGCCCGGCTCGAGGCCCTGCGTGCGCTGCAGGAAAAGGTGCAGACCGAGGGCAAGCTCAAGCCCTGGCTGGCCAAGCATGGCCTGGACGGGCTGCAGGGCCTGTGGACCCGGCTGCATATCAGGCAGGGCTGGGAGAACGCGCTGGAGGCCAGCCTGCGCGAGCGCATGGCGGCGCTGGCGGTCAGCCGGCTGGAGACGGTGCGGGCCTTCGCCGCTGACGCCCCGCCGGCGCGGCTGGCTTTCTACTCGCCGCCCCTGGCAGCCATCGCCAACACCCACCAGACCCTGCCGCGGCTCAGCGAGCTGCTGCGGCTGGAAGACGCCGGGCTGAAGGCGCTGCTGAACGACTGGCTGGAGGGCGTCTACACCGCCGAGACCCTGGACGAGGCCCTGGCCGGTCGCGCCCGGCTGGCCCACGGCGAGCTGATCATGACCCGCGAGGGCCATGCGGTGAGCCAGTTCGCGGTGAGCTTCTATGCGCCCGATTCCGAGCAGGCCGGCATGCTGGCCCGTGCCCAGGAGATCGAGCAGCTGGTGCTGGAGCTGCGTGCCCAGACCCTGATCGCCGACGAGTGCAAGAGCCGCCTGGTGCGTGCCGAGGCGGCCTATAGCGAGGCCTCGGCCCGGCTGGCCGGTCTGCGCCGCGAAGCCAGCGAGGCCCAGGCGCGCGCCCACCAGCTGCATGTGGAGCTCTTGCGCCTGAGCGGTCAGGCCGAGGCTGCCAGTACCCGGCGCGCCCAGCTGGAGGAGGAACTGGCCGAGCTGGATGCGCAGATGGAGGGCTTGCAGGAACGCCGGATGGTCGGCGAGGCCCGCTTCGAGGAGCTGGACCTGCAGCTGGCCACGACCCAGGAGCGCCATGCCGAGCTCGAGGAGGGGGTGATCAGCGCCGAGCGTCGCCTGGCCGAGGCCCGCGAGCAGCTGCGCGGCCTGGAGCGTCGCGCCCAGGAGGCGCAGTTCGCTGCCCGCAGCCTGGCCGCCCGCCGCGGCGAGCTGCAGCGCGCGATCGAGACGGCCGCGAGCCAGCTGCAGGCCAACAAGGTTTCGGCCGAGACCCTGGCCCAGGAGCTGGCCACGCTCAACGATGCCGCCGCCCAGGCCGGCCTGCAGGAGGCCCTGGCCCTGCGCGCCGAGCGCGAGCAGGCGCTGGCCGCGGTGCGGGCGAGCTATGAGGACCTGAGCCTGCGTCTGCGCAAGGCCGACGAGCAGCGCCTGGGTTTTGAGCGCAGCCTGGAGCCGCTGCGCGAGCGCATCGGCAAGCTGCAGTTGGAGGAGCAGGCCGCCCAGCTGGGTGGCGCCCAGTTCATGGAGCAGCTGGTCGCGGCGGCGGTGGATCTGGAGGCGCTGGCGCGCAGCATCGAGGCAGACCAGGTCAAGCTCTATGGCCTGCAGGGCGAGATCGATCGCATCAACCGCGAGATCGCGGCGCTGGGCGCGGTCAACCTCGCGGCGCTGGACGAGCTGACGGCAGCACGCGAGCGCAAGGGCTTTCTGGACGCACAGAATGCCGATCTGCAGGCGGCGATGAAGACGCTGGAGGACGCGATCCACAAGATCGATCTGGAGACCCGCGATCTGCTGGCCGCCACCTTCAATCAGGTCAACGAGCATTTCGGCCGCATGTTCCCCAGCCTGTTCGGCGGCGGCCAGGCCCGGCTGGTGATGACGGGCGACGAGATCCTGGATGCCGGCGTGCAGGTGATGGCCCAGCCGCCCGGCAAGAAGAACAGCACCATCCACCTGCTCTCGGGCGGCGAGAAGGCGCTGACGGCGATCGCGCTGGTCTTCGCCATCTTCATGCTGAACCCCGCGCCTTTCTGCCTGCTGGACGAGGTGGATGCCCCGCTGGACGACGCCAATACCGAGCGCTATGCCAAGCTGGTGTCGGAAATGAGCGAGAAGGGCACCCAGTTCCTCTTCATCTCGCACAACAAGATTGCCATGGAAATGGCCAGACAGCTGATCGGCGTCACGATGCAGGAGCAAGGCGTTTCGCGCATCGTGGCGGTGGATATGGAAGCGGCGCTCAGCATGGCGGAGGCTTGAAAAGACGATGAATGATCTGACATTGACCGCCTGGCTGGCGATTGCCGGCGGACTGGCCCTGCTGGCCCTCTTGGCCCATGGCGCCTGGAGCGCCCGCAAGGCCGGCCCGCGCCGGGCTGCTCCGCCGCCAGCCGAATCCCGTCTTGATCCGCGCCTGGATCTGCGGGAGGGGCCAGGGCTGGAGCCCGCGCCGCAGGCCCGGGCCGCGGCGGCCGGGCCCAGCTCGGTGCTGGACATCACCGAGCCCGATGCTGCGGCCTATGCCCATGCGCTGGACGACACCGTGCCCGCGGTGGCGCGCCAGCCGCTGCGCAAGCCCTCGGCCCGGATCGATGCGCTGATTGATGCCGTGGCCGGCATCACGCTGGACGCGCCCATCAGCGGCGAAATGGCGCTGGCCCATCTGCCCGGCAGCCGCCGCGCCGGCACCAAGCCCTTCCATATCGAGGGGCTGAACAGCGAGACCGGCGACTGGGAGCTGCCGGCGGCCGGCCAGCGCTACGGCGAGTTCCAGGCCGCGGTGCAGCTGGCCAACCGCAGCGGCGCGCTCAACGAGATCGAGTACAGCGAGTTCGTGCAGAAACTGCAGGGCTTCGCCGAGGGCATCGGCGGCTTTGCCCAGCTGCCGGACATGCTGGATGTGGTGGGCCGGGCGCGCGAGCTTGACCAGTTTGCCGGCGCCCACGACGCCCAGCTGGCGGTGGTGCTGCGCGCGCGCAATGCCGCCTGGACCCTGGGCTATGTGCAGCAGATGGCGCTGCGCCATGGCTTCGTGCCCGGCGCGGTGCCGGGTCGCCTGGTGCTGCCGGCCCGCGACGAGGGCGCGCCCCCGCTGCTGAGCCTGAGCTTCGAGGCCCAGGCCGCGCTGGCCGAGGACCCGCAGGCCTCCTCGCTGCGCGAGCTGGTGCTGGCCCTGGATGTGCCGCAGACCCCCGAGGCCTACGAGCCCTTCGCCGCCTGGCAGGAGGTCGCCCGCGGTCTGGCCCGCGATATCGAGGCCGATGTCTGCGACGACCGGGGGCAGGTCTTGAATCTGCATGCCTTCGCCGCGATCGGCCAGGAGCTCGGTGGCCTCTACAAGGCGCTGGCCTCACGCGATCTGGCGGCCGGCTCGCTGGCGGCACGGCGCCTCTTCAGCTAGCCTTGCGGCTCGCCCATTCCTTGCCGATTTGCCCCGGGGTCAGTTCTTGACAAGCACCAGCCTTCTGCTCATCGCGGTCCTGATCGCCGCCAGCGCCTTCTTCTCGGTGGCCGAGATCTCGCTGGCCGCCTCGCGCCGGCTCAAGCTGCAGCAGCTGGTGGACGAGGGCGATGCCCGCGCGGCGCGGGTGCTCAAGGTGCAGGAGCAGCCGGGCGACTATTTCACCGTGGTGCAGATCGGCGTGAACATGGTGGCCATACTCGGCGGCATCGTCGGCGAGGGCGCGCTGACGCCGCACTTCGAGTCCGCGCTGCAGCTGCTCACCACGCCCGAGCATGCCGCCACGCTGGGCTTCGGCCTGAGCTTTCTGTGCATCACCTCGCTGTTCATCGTGCTGGCCGATCTGGTGCCCAAGCGCCTGTCGATGAACGAGCCGGAGCGCATGGCCCTGGTCGTCGTCGGGCCGATGCTGACTCTGGCCATGCTGCTCAAGCCGCTGGCCTGGGTGTTCAGCCGCCTGACCGAGGGCCTGATCCGCCTGATGGGCCGGCCCGCCCAGCGCGACAACAGCATCACCCACCACGACATCCTGGCGCTGACCGAGGCCGGCAATCTGGCCGGTGTGGTGGCCGATGCCGAGCAGCAGGTGATCGCCAATGTCTTCGAGCTCGACACCCGTACCGTTGAGAGCGCGATGACCACCCGCGAACGCATCGTCTTCTTTTCGCTGGACGATGACGACGCGCTGGTGCGCAACCGCATCGCCGAGGATCCGCACAGCACCTATCTGGTCTGCGATGGCGAGATCGACCAGGTGGTGGGCTATGTGGACGCCACCGATCTGTTCCAGCGCGTGCTGCGCGACGAGCCGATCAGCCTGCGCGGCACGCCGGGCCTGGTGAAGAAGGTGCTGATCGTGCCGGACCGGCTGACCCTGTCCGAGGTGCTGACCCAGTTCCGTCAGGCCTTGGAGGACTTCGCGGTGATCGTCAACGAGTACAGCCTGGTGGTGGGCGTGATCACCCTCAACGATGTGATGAGCACGGTGATGGGCAGCCTGGTGGCCAGCCACGACGAGGAGCAGATCGTGCGCCGCGAGGACGGCAGCTATCTGGCCGACGGCATCACCCCCATTCCCGAGATCCAGCGCGCCCTGGAACTGGAGGCCTGGCCCCATGCTGGCCAGTACGATACGCTGGCCGGCTTCCTGATGGTGATGCTGCGTCGCATCCCGCGGCGCACCGACCATGTGGTCTGGGAGGGCTGGCGTTTCGAGGTGATGGATGTGGACAGCCACCGGGTCGACCAGGTGATGATCACCCGCGTGCCGGCCAGCAGCGCCGATTGAACCGAAGCAAGCCATGAGCGATCTCGACTCCGCGCGCCAGCGCGCCGCCCAGCTGCGCGAGCTGCTGAACCACCATGCCCACCTCTACTACGTGCTGGACCGCCCCGAGCTGCCCGATGCCGAGTACGACAAGCTCTTCGTCGAGCTGCAGGCCCTGGAGGCTGCTCACCCCGAGCTGCTGACGCCCGACTCCCCGACCCAGCGGGTGATAGGCCAGGTGCTCGACGGTTTCGCGCCGGTGCGCCATGCCCTGCCCATGCTGAGCATACGCACCGAAACCGATACCGAGGCCAGCGGCGCCCAGGCCTTCGACGAGCGGGTGCGCCGTCAGCTGGAGCTGGGCGAGGGCGATGCGCCCGTCGAGTACGCGGCCGAGTTGAAGTTCGACGGCTTGGCCATCAATCTGCGCTACGAGCAGGGCCTGCTGGTGCAGGCCGCCACCCGCGGCGATGGCGAGACCGGCGAGGATGTCACGCAGAACATCCGCACCATCGCCCAGATACCGCTGCGTCTGAAGGGCGTGGCGGCGCCGGTGCTGGAGGTGCGTGGTGAGGTCTATATGCGGCGCGACGCCTTCGAGTGGCTCAATGCGCAGCAGCGCGAGCGTGGCGAGAAGACCTTCGTCAACCCGCGCAATACCGCGGCCGGTGCGGTGCGCCAGCTGGACCCCGCGCTGGCGGCGCAGCGGCCGCTGAGCTTCTATGCCTATGGCCTGGGCGAGGTGCAGGGCTGGGAGCAGCCGGCCACGCATGCCGGCCTGCTGGACGCGCTGGCAGCCATGGGCCTGCCGGTCTGCGAGCATCGGGTCGTTGCGACCGGTGCGGCCGGGCTGATCGACTTTCATCGCCGCATCGCCGCCTTGCGCGACGCGCTGCCCTTCGACATCGACGGCGTGGTCTACAAGGTCAACAGCCGCGCCTTGCAGCAGCGCCTGGGCTTTGTGAGCCGCGAGCCGCGCTGGGCTGTGGCCCACAAATACCCGGCCCAGGAGCAGCTGACCCGGCTCAAGGACATCGAGATCCAGGTCGGGCGCACCGGCAAGCTCACCCCGGTGGCCAAGCTGGAGCCGGTCTTCGTCGGCGGCACCACGGTCAGCAATGCGACCCTGCACAATGTTTTTGAGCTGCGTCGCAAGGGCGTTCGCATCGGCGATCAGGTGATCGTGCGCCGGGCCGGCGATGTGATCCCCGAGATCGTCGGCCGGCTGGCCGCGCCGCGTGCGGCCTATGTGCCCAACTTCCGCATGCCGGCCCAATGCCCGGTCTGCGGCAGCGCCACCGAGCGTGAAAAGGGCGGCATGGACTACCGCTGCAGCGGCGGGCTGTCCTGCCCGGCCCAGGTCAAGCAGGCCATGCTGCATTTCGCCGGCCGCCGCGCGATGGACATCGAGGGCCTGGGCGACAAGCTGGTCGATCAGCTGGTCGATGGCGGCATCGTCAGGGGCCTGCCCGATCTGTTCAAGCTGGGCGTGGCCAAACTCGCTGCCCTGGAGCGCATGGCCGACAAGAGCGCGCAGAACCTGGTCGATGCGCTGGAGAAGAGCAAGCGCACGACGCTGGCCCGCTTTCTCTACGCGCTGGGCATACGCCAGGTCGGCGAGACCACGGCCAAGGATCTGGCCCGCCATTTCGGCAGCCTGGACGCGCTGATGGATGCCTCGCCCGAGCAGCTGCTGCAGGTCCGGGACGTGGGCCCCATCGTGGCCCACAGCATCCACACCTTCTTTGCCCAGCCGCACAACCGCGAGGCGATCGAACAGCTGCGCGCTGCCGGCGTGCACTGGCCCGAGGGCGAGGGCGCTGCCGCGGCCCTGGGCCCCCAGCCGCTGCTGGGCAAGACCCTGGTCTTGACCGGTACGCTGCCCACGCTCAGCCGCGACGCGGCCAAGGCGCTGATCGAGGCGGCCGGCGGCAAGGTCAGCGGCTCGGTCTCGAAGAAGACCGACTATCTGGTGGCCGGCGAGGAGGCCGGCTCCAAGCTGGCCAAGGCCCAGGAACTGAGCGTGACGGTGCTGGACGAGGCGGGCCTGCGCGCGTTGCTGGAGGGCTAGCGTTGCGGCGGCGCTGGCAGCGGCGCGGGCTGCCGCGCCGCGTTGACATCAGCCTGACAGGGCGCTGGCCGCTCCCTTGGGGCATGCCCTAGGCCGACCGCTGCGCCAGCGTGGCTGGCAAGCCTTATGCTCGCACGCAGGCGGCGCCGAGCGATGGCGCCCGCCGAGCGATCGGCCCGATCGGATGCCAGGGCGTGGAAGCACAGCGGTGATGCAGGGCTTGGTGAGATGGTGGTCCGGTTTCGAGAGCAAGGTCCTGCTCGCCTTTGCCCCGGCCCTGCTGTCACTGGCGGCGGCCCTGGGCATCAGCTGGCGGGTCGTCGGCGATGCCGAGCTGGCGGCTGCCTGGGTTGTCCGCACCCATGAGGTACTGAGCCTGCTGGCCGAGGTGCGGGCCGGCGGTCTGCAGATCGAGTACAGCACGCAGAGCTTCCGTATCAGCGGTGATGCGGCCCATCTGGCCGCCCGCGACGCGGCGCTGGCGGCACGCGAAACCCAGCTGCAGCGCTTGGCCCAGCTGGTGGCGGACAACCCGCAGCAGCACCGCTTGCTGGGCGATTTACGCAGCGTCGTCGCGCAGCGCCAGGGCATTTCGCGGGACGTTGAGCGGCTGCGCAAGCAGCAGGGTGAAGCGGCAGCGGCGGCCTATGTCGCCCAGGCGCCGCTGCTGCAGACCCGCGAGCGCATGGTCGGTCTGCTCGACGCGATGCAGCTGAACGAGCAGCGCCTGCTGCGCGAGCGCGAGCAGGCGCAAGCCGCGTCGCGCCGGGCCCTGCTGGCGGCGGTGCTGCTGGCCACGCTGCTGATGGCGGCCCTGCTGGTCAGCTGCTGTCTGGCCCTGCGCCGGCAGTACCGTGCCACCGTCACCGCCCGCGCTGCGCTGGACCGGCAGAACCTGTTGCTGGAGCAACGCGTCGAGCAGCGCAGCGCGGAGCTGCGCGCCAGCGAACGCCAGCTGCGTGGGGTGATCGACAACGTGCCGGCCCTGGTGGCATTTGTCGATACACGGCAGCGCTATGTCTATGCCAACGAGCAGTACCGCCAGCGCTTTGCCGCGCAGCACAGCGATATCACCGGGCTGCAGGTGGCGGAGGTGCTGGGTGAGGCGCGCTACGCCATCGCTGCACCGATGATTGCGCGTGCGCTGGCCGGCACGGCCCAGAGCTACGACTGGGAACCGTTCGAAGGCGTGTGGCAGCTGATCAACTAAGTGCCCTGTCGCGCGGTCGACGGCGCCATGCTGGGCTATTACGTGCTGGGCACCGACATCAGCGAGCGCCGTCAGGCCGAGCAGCGGCTGCGCGCCAGCGAGCAGCGCCTGGCCCGCGTGCTGGAGGGCTCCGATCAGGGCTACTGGGAATGGAATCTGCAGACCGATGCATTCGAGGTCAGCCCGCGATTCGAGACCATGCTCGGCTATCAGCAGGGCGAGATGAAGGTCGGCACCGCGCATTGGCCCGAGCTGGTGCATCCGGATGATCTGCCGCTGGCGCTCGCCTCGATCCAGAGTCATCTGGCCGGCATCACCGCCCACCATGAGTTCGAGCTGCGCGCCCGCAGCAAGAGCGGCGCCTGGCGCTGGATACTGACGCGCGGCCGTGTCGTTGCGCACAGCGAGGATGGCCGCCCCTTGCTGATGTCCGGCACGCACAGCGATATCGATGAACGCAAGCGCCTGGAACTGGCGCTGCGCGAGGCCGCCATCGTCTTCGAGAACAGCTACGAGGCCATCATGGTGACCGATGCCGAGGGTCTGATCCGCAAGGTCAACCCCGTGTTCACCCGCATCACCGGCTACCAGGAGGACGAGGTGCTGGGCCGCAAGCCCAGCCTGCTGTCCTCGGGCCATCACGAGGCGGCTTTCTACGAGGGCTTCTGGCGCGCGCTGCAGGAGCAGGATTTCTGGCGCGGGGAGATCTGGAACCGGCGCAAGAGCGGGCAGAAGTTCGTCGCCCTGCAGTCGGTCTCGGTGGTGCGCGATGCGCAGCAGCGCATCAGCCACTATGTCAGCGTCTTCGTCGACATCAGCCAGAACAAGGCCCACGAGGCCGAGCTGAACCGGGTGGCTAACTACGACCCGCTGACCGAGCTGCCCAACCGCCGTCTGCTGTCCGACCGCCTGCGCCAGACCATCAACCGTGCCGACCGCAGCGCCCGCATGGCCGCGATCTGCTTCCTGGACCTGGACGGCTTCAAGACCATCAACGACCAGCATGGCCACACGGTGGGCGATGAGCTGCTGGTGGGAGTGGCCGGCCATCTGCGCGAGGTGCTGCGTGCCGACGACACGCTGGCCCGGCTGGGCGGCGACGAGTTCGTCGTCCTGCTGGCCGATGTGCATACGGCAGCGGAATGCAGCCAGGTGCTGGAGCGCCTGCTGACGGCGGCCCGCCTGCCGGTCTGGGCCGGCGGCCAGCTGCTGGGCCTCTCGGCCAGCATCGGCGTGAGCCTGTACCCGGCCGACAACGCCGATCCCGACACCTTGCTGCGCCATGCCGACCAGGCCATGTACCTGGCCAAGCAGGCCGGCAAGAACCGCTACCAGCTCTTCGATCCGGAGATCGACCGGCTGGCCCAGCAGCACCGGACCGAGCTGATCGCGCTGCGCCAGGGCCTGCAGCGCCAGGAGTTCCTGCTGTTCTACCAGCCCAAGGCCGATCTGCGCAGCGGTGCCATCATCGGCGCCGAGGCCTTGCTGCGCTGGCAGCATCCCCAGCGCGGCCTGCTGGCTCCCGGCGCCTTCCTGTCGCATCTGCAGGGCAGCGATCTGGAGCGGCCCTTCGGCGAGTGGGTGATAGAGACGGCGCTGGCGCAGATCGAGCGCTGGGCCGGTCAGGGCCTGGGCCTCAAAGTGAGCGTCAATATCAGTGCCAACCATCTGTTGCAGGCCGACTTCGTCGAATGCCTGGGCCGGGCGCTGGACCGCCATCCGGCCGTCGACCCGGCCCAGCTGGAGTTGGAGGTGCTGGAGACGGCCGGTATCGCCGACACCCGCCATGCCACCGAGGTGCTGCAGCGCTGCATGGGCCTGGGCCTGAGCTTTGCGCTGGACGACTTCGGTACCGGCTACTCCTCACTGAGCTATCTGCGCGAACTGCCGGCGGGCACGCTGAAGATAGACCAGAGCTTTGTGCGCGACATGCTCAGCGACCCCGACGATCTGAGCATCGTCAAGGGGGTGATCGAGCTGGCTCGTGCCTTCCACCGGCCGGTGATCGCCGACGGTGTGGAGAGCCTGGATCATGGCGCGGCGCTGCTGGCCATGGGCTGCAGCCAGGTGCAGGGCTATGGCATTGCGCGCCCCATGCCCGCCGAGCAACTGGCGCGTTGGTGCGAGGGCTGGCGGCGCGACAGGGTCTGGACCCGCCTGCCCGATGCACGGCTGCCAGGGGCCCGGCAGCCGCAGGCGCGCTAGCCCGCGCCCGCCGGCGCCAGGGGCGCTCGTGACTCAGCGCTGCGGCCGGCGCCTGATCAGCTCCACCGCCAGCGCCGTGCCCAGCAGCACGATGGCGCAGCCCAGGGCCATGCGCAGCGTGAAGGCCTCGCCCAGGAAGCTCCAGCCCCATAGCACCGCGAACACCGGGATCAGAAAGGTGACCGAGATCGTGTTGCTGGGGCCGATGCGCTGCATCAGGCGGAAGTAGAGGATGTAGGCCACACCGGTGCACAGCAGGGCCAGGGCCGCGACGCTGGCCCAGGCGCCGAGGCCGGGGGGCAGGGCCGGCCACAGCCAGACCGCCGGCGCGCCCAGCAGCAGCGCGGCGAACAGCTGGCTGCCGGTGGCCACGGTCAGCGGGCTGCAGCCGGCCAGCCGCTTCTTGGTGTAGCTGGCGGCAATGCCGTAGCACAGCGTCGCCAGCAGGCAGGCCAGCAGCGCCCAGCCGCTGCCGCCGGGCTTGAACGAGGCCTGGTCCCAGGCCAGGAAGACCACGCCGGCAAAGCCGATGCCCAGGCCGGCGATGCGCCAGGGGCCCAGGCCCTGGCCCAGCCAGGCCCAGGCCACCAGCGCGCCCCACAGCGGGGTGGTGGCATTCAGGATGCTGGACAGACCAGCCGTGATGGACAGCGCCGCATAGCTGTACAGCGCGAAGGGCAGGGCGCTGTTGAGCAGGCCCACGACCAACAGCGGCCGCCAGTCGCGGCGCAGCTGGCTCAGGCCCTGGCGCAGCGCCAGCAGCGGCAGCAGGAACAGCGTGGCCCCGGCCACCCGCAGCGCCGCCATCGGCACCGCGCCGAATTCATGGGCGCCCAGACGCATGAACAGAAAGGAGGCGCCCCAGATGGCTGCCAAAAGCAGCAGCTCGCCAAGGTCCAGGGGCTTGAGGGCATTCGTCGTGTTTGACATCGTCGATTTTGTCGCGGCTCAGGCGGCCGCCGGCAAGCGGCGGGTCTCGAGGTCCAGCAGGGCCTGCTTGCGCGCCAGCCCGCCGGCATAGCCGGTCAGGCCGCCGTCGGCACCCAGCACCCGGTGGCAGGGGATCAGCAGGCTGATCGGATTGCGGCCCACGGCGGCGCCCACGGCACGCACCGCCGCCGGCCTGCCCAGGCTTGCGGCCAGCTGGCCATAGCTGCAAACCTGGCCGGCCGGTATCTGCCGCAGCGCCTGCCAGACGGCACGCTGAAAAGGCGTGCCGGCTGGGTCCAGCACCGGCAGGCTGGCCTCGGGCAAGACCTGAGCCGCGAAATAGGCGGCCAGCAGCGACGCCAGCTGCGCGACCAGCGCCTGCTCGCCTGGGCCCGGCCCCGGCAGGCCCAGCTCGCCTGGATGGTGTCGCTGTGCGTCGAACCAGAGACCCGAC
The DNA here is from genome assembly GCA_041920215.1 of Burkholderiaceae bacterium. Lineage (GTDB taxonomy): Bacteria > Pseudomonadota > Gammaproteobacteria > Burkholderiales > Burkholderiaceae_C > JAYRSJ01. Next base: position 56,161 of record JAYRSJ010000010.1, read on the forward strand.
AGGCCCAGGCGGCTGCATGCCGCCGTCATGCTGCCTAATGGTGTGGTGACGCGCCACTGGGCGATAAGGTGACCGTTCGCAGCCGGCTTGCTTGTCATGATGGGCTCCTTGCCTGCTTCAGGCCTTCGGTCTGACGGCTGGCCTGCCGCCACAGCTGCAGCACCGCATAGCTGCGCCAGGGCTGCCAGGCCTGCGCCTGCCGGTCAATCAGCGCATTGGCCAGTGGCTGGGCCGGGTCGGGGCTGAGCTGGCGGCGCAGCACGATATCGCCGCTGGGCCAGGCGTCGGGCCAGCTCCAGCCGCGCATCAGCATGTAGTGCGCCGTCCAGGGGCCTATGCCAGGCAGCGCCAGCAGCTCGGCGCGGGCCGCCTCCAGCGCCCCGGCCTCGCCCGGCCCCTGGGCGAAGCGCAGCGTGGGCCAGGCGCGGGCCAGGGCCAGCATTGTGTCGGCGCGGCGCCGGATGATGCCCAGGGCGGCGATCTCGCCCGCGTCCACCGCCGCCAGCTGCTCGGGGCTGGGGAAGCAGCGCTGCACCTCGGCCGTCGCGGCGGAAGCCGGCAGCGGCACGCCGAAGCGCTGGACCAGGCGGGTGGCCAGGGTGCGGGCGGCGGCCACCGTGACCTGCTGGCCCAGCACCGCGCGCAGCGCCAGCTCGAAGCGGTCGGGTGTGCCGGGCAGGCGCAAGCCCGGCACCGCCTGCGGCAAGCCGTTCAGGCCCTCGGCAATGCCCAGCGGTTCGGCATCCAGGTCCAGCCAGCGCCGCACCAGCGGCAGCAGGGCGGCCACTGCCGGCCACAGCGCGCTGCAGGGCTGCAGCCAGACCCGCCGGCCCTCGGTATCGAAGCGCAGCGTCAGCCGCCCCTGGTGCAGGGTGCCGCCATGGCGCAGGCGCAGCGAGCGCTGCAGGCGCCCGGCCGCGACATCGACATGCTCGACCCCCGGTATGGCACGGGCCGCCAGGAATTCCAGCAGCTCGCGGGCCGCGTAGGGGGGGCGGTAGCTCAGCGCCAGTGCCGGCTCGGCAGCGGCAGGGGCGGCACCGGTCCGCGGCGTGCTGCGCGTGCCCTGGCGCCGCAGCGCCGAGGGCTGCAGCCGGTAATGCTCGACGAAGGCGGCATTGAAGCGGCGCAGGCTGCCGAAGCCGGCCAGCAGCGCCACCTCGGTGACGGGCAGCGCGGTATCGCTGAGCAGCTGCTTGGCCAGCAGCAGGCGCCGCGTCTGCAGATATTGCAGCGGCGTGACGCCGTGCTCGTTGAGGAAGATGCGGCGCAGATGGCGATCGCTGATGCCCAGCTCGGCCGCCAGATCGGCGACCGAGCGATCGGCGGCCAGCTCCAGGCGCTCCAGACGCCGCGCCGCTTCCAGGGCCAGCGTGCGCGAGGCTTCCATTACCGACCAGGCCCGGCCCAGCGCCGCCGGGGCCAGCTCGGGCCGGCACTTCAGGCAGGGACGGTAGCGGGCGGCCTCGGCCTGGGCGGCGGTGGCGAAGAAGCGGCAGTTCTCGCGCCTGGGTGTGCGCACCCGGCAGATCGGGCGGCAGTAGATGCCGGTGGACGAAACGGCCACGAACCAGCGCCCGTCGAAGCGGGCATCGCGGGCGAGCAGCGCGGGATAGCACTCGTCGCGGTCCAGCGGCTGGGGCGTAGGGGCGTTTGGCATGCGGCCATGATAGGGCGTGGCTGGCGCGCGACTCGCCGAATCCGGACATGCCCCTGTCGGCCCTGCCGGCGCAGCCGGTGCCGCCGCTCAATGGAGGATCTTGAGCCCGAGGATGCCGACCACGATCAGCGCGATGCAGGCGATGCGGGCCGCGGTGGCCGGCTCCTGGAAAAACAGGATGCCCAGCACGGCCGCACCGACCGCGCCTATGCCGGTCCAGACGGCGTAGGCGGTGCCCAGCGGCAGGGTCTTCATGGCCCAGCCCAGCAGGCCGAAGCTGGCGGCGGCGGCGATCAGGGTCAGCAGGGTCATAGGCCCACGGGTGAAGCCTTCGGAGGCCTTCATCGCGACCGACCAGACGATCTCCAGCAGGCCGGCCACCAGCAGGGCCAGCCAGGCGAGGGTGACAGGGTTCTTCAGCAGGGCTTGCATGGCGGCGGCGCTCCGGTCTTACATGGACTTGAACAGATGGACATAGGCGCGGCTGACCGGCAGCTCACGCGCGAAGCCCTTGATGCGCACGAACAGCCGGCTGGCCTCGTCGCGTCGGGTACCGGCCAGATGGGCCAGATTGATGATGGTGGAGCGGTGGATCTGCCAGAACAGCTCGCCGTCCAGCTGGGCGATCAGCTCGACGATGGGCGTGCGTATCAGGTGCTCGGCATCGGCGGTCTGTACCACCGTGTACTTTTCGTCGGCATGGAAGAAACGCACCTCGGCCACATCGATCTGGTGGGTCAGCTCGCCCTGGCTGGCGCGCACAAAGCGCAGGCGTGGCGGGGCCGCGGCAGGGGCCGGCACCACCAGCCGGGCCAGGGTCTGGGCCAGCTGGGCATCCGGCTCGGCCGGCGCCGCGGCCAGCGCCGCGCGTAGGCGTTCCACCGTCTTGGCCAGGCGCTCGGTCTTGACCGGTTTCAGCACATAGTCCAGCGCCGCCTGCTCGAAGGCCTCGACCGCGTACTCGTCATAGGCGGTGACGAAGACGACGCGGGTCGCGCCCTCCAGGCCCTGGGCGACCTCCAGGCCGGTCAGCCCCGGCATCTGTATGTCCAGAAACGCCAGATCGGGCTCCAGCGCCGCCAGGCGCTCGGCGGCCTCCAGGCCGTTCTTGGCGATATGGACGATCTCCAGCTCGGGCCAGAGTTCGGCCAACTGCTTCTTCAGGTGCTGGGCCAGATGCGGTTCGTCGTCGGCGATCAGGGCGGTGGTCATGGGCTCGGCAGGGTGGGTGAAAAACGGGTCAGGGGGGATTGTCAGTGCGGCAGGCTTAGTGCGGCAGGGTTAGGCGCGACACGGTGCCGCCGCCCGCGACGGGGCTCAGCAGCAGGCTGGCGGCGCTGCCGTAGCGGGCCTTGAGCCGGGCACGGATATTGTCCAGCGCGATGCCGTTGCCCTTGCGGCTGCCACGGCGCGGCGCGGCGTCCAGACCCAGTCCGTTGTCGCTGACCTCGATCACGACGCGGCCGGGCTGCTGGCGCACGCTGACGCGCACGCAGCCGCCCTCGACCTTGGGCTCCAGGCCATGGTGGATGGCGTTCTCGATCAGCGGCTGCAGCAGCAGCGGCGGCAGGCGCAGCTGGGCGAGCTCCTCGTCGGTCTCGATCTCGAACTGCAGCCGCTCGGCCATCCGGCATTGCATCAGGCGCAGATAGCTCTCGGCCGAGGCCAGCTCGCTGGCCAGCGTGACATCGTCGCTGCGCAGCTGCGCGAGGCTGGCGCGCAGATAGTCGGTGAAGGACTCCAGCATCTGCCGCGCCCGCTCGGTGTCCACATCCATCAGGCTGTGCACATTGGCCAGGGTGTTGAAGAGGAAATGCGGTTCGATCTGGGCCTGCAGCAGGCGCAGCTGGGCCTCGCTGGCGCGCAGTGAGGCCAGCTTGCGGCGGCTGTAGAGCCACCAGCCCACGCTGGTCAGCGCAATGATGATGGCCGAGAGCGCGAAGAATTCGACGATGGTCTGCGGCCGCCGCATCAGCGCGGCCCAGATGTCCACATCGATGAACCAGCCCAGCAGGCTGAAGCCCAGCGCCCCGCCCAGCGTCACCCCGCCGACCGAGATGCTGCCGTGGGTCAGGGTGCTGAGCAGGCCGCGATCGGCGTTGAGCTGCTCGATCTGCGCTGCGCTGAGCAGGCGCTCCAGCAGCCGGTAGGCGCCGAAGATGGTGAAGGCCACGCTGCTGGAAATGATCAGGTTCTCCGACAGCGCCGAGCGCCACATGCGCCAGTCGCTCCAGTCCAGCGCCACATACTGGCTGAAGGCCGAGATCAGCAGCGCGATCACGATCGCGAGCGTGATCGGTATGCTCAGGGCGGCCCATAGCGGCTCGGGCCGGTGCTTGACCAGATGCCAGTTGTTTTTCCAGGCTTGAATGAGGGCGGTGCGTGCGGTCATGGGAGGCAGTGTAGGCAGCGGCGCAGCGGCAGACGCGCGCTGGCGCGACGCCTGGTCAGTGGCGCCGACGATTCGACAGCGGCTGATGCCGGGCTGTAACCGCAGCTTGCCTACAATGCCGCGCGAATCAAACACCGGGGAACCCATGCAAGTACAAGCCTCCATCTTCAAGGCCTATGACATCCGCGGCGTCGTCGGAACGACGCTGGACGAGCAGCTCGCCGAGCACCTGGGCCGCGCCTTCGGCACCGAAGCCCGGCTGCTGGGCGAGCAGGCCGTGGTGGTGGGACGCGACGGCCGCCTCTCCGGCCCCGCGCTGGTGGCGGCTCTGATACGCGGCCTGCGCGCCAGCGGTCTCGATGTGGTGGACCTGGGCGCGGTGACGACGCCGATGCTCTATTACGTGGCCGCCACCCGGGCCCGCCACGGCTGCAACTCCGGCATCATGGTGACCGGCAGCCACAACCCCAAGGACTACAACGGCTTCAAGATGGTGCTCAAGGGCGCTGCCGTCTTCGGTGAGCAGATCCAGGGCCTGCGTCGCCGCATCGAGGCCGAGGACTACGCGCTGGCGAAGAAGCCCGGCCGGGTCGGCCAGATGGACATAGGCGCCGAGTACCTGCAGCGCATCGTCGGCGACTGCAAGCTGGCGCGGCCGATGAAGGTGGTGGTCGACAGCGGCAACGGCATCCCCGGCGCCAGCGCACCGGCCATCCTGCGCGCGCTGGGCTGCGAGGTAGTCGACATCTATTCCAAGGTCGATGGCGATTTCCCCAACCACCACCCCGATCCCTCGCGGCCCGAGAACCTCGAGGATCTGAAGCGCATCGTCCATGCCTGCGATGCCGAGCTGGGCCTGGCCTTCGATGGCGATGGCGACCGGCTGGGCATCGTCACCCGGGACGGGCAGATGATCATGCCGGATCGCCAGATCATGCTGCTGGCCGCCGACATCCTGAAGCGCCAGCCCGGCGCCGAAATCATCTTCGACGTCAAATGCACGCAGCGCCTGGCGCCATGGATACGCGAGCATGGCGGCCGCCCGCTGATGTGGATGACCGGCCATTCGCTGGCCAAGGCCAAGCTGAAGGAAACCGGCGCACCGCTGGCCGGCGAGCTCTCGGGCCACATCTTCTTCAACGAGCGCTGGTATGGCTTCGACGATGCGATGTACACCGCCGGCCGCATGCTGGAGATCCTGTCGCGCGAGGTCGACCCGAGCGCGGTGCTGAACGCGCTGCCGACCAGCTATGCCACGCCCGAGCTCAACGTGCCCTGCGCCGAGGGCGAGCACCATGCGGTGGTGGCGACGCTGAAGGAGGTGGCCGAGTTCCCGGATGCGGTCGAAGTGATCACCATCGACGGCCTGCGCGTCGAATATGCCGACGGTTTCGGCCTGGTGCGTGCCTCCAACACCACGCCGGTGCTGGTGCTGCGTTTCGAGGGCCACACGCCCGAGGCGCTGGCGCGCATCGAGCATGCGATGCTGACCCAGCTCAAGCGGGTCAAGCCCGACGCCACCTTCGCGGCGGGGCATTGAAGGACCTTCTCTGCCGCTGGCTCTATGCCAGTCTGCTGCGACTGGCCACACCGCTGTATCTGCTGCGGCTGTGGCGACGCGGCGCGGCCGAGCCGCTGTACCGGGTGGCTTTGGGTGAGCGCCTGGGTTTTTATCGCGAGAGCGCCGCGGCCGCGGGCTGGCTGTGGCTGCATGCGGTTTCGCTGGGCGAGACCCGGGCGGCCGAGCCCCTGATCGCGGCGCTGCGCCGGGCGCGGCCGGGTCTGCGCCTGCTGCTGACCCATAGCACCGCCACCGGCCGGGCCGCCGGCCTGCCGCTGCTGCGCGCCGGCGACGCCCAGTGCTGGCTGCCATATGACACGCCGGGTGCGGTGCGGCGTTTCCTGCGCCACTGGCAGCCGGCGCTGGGCGTGCTGATGGAGACCGAGCTGTGGCCGACGCTGCAGCGTGAAGCCCAGCGGCGGGGCCTGCCCATGGTGCTGGCCAATGCCAGGCTCAGCGAGAAGAGCGCCCGCCAGGGCCGGCGCCTGGCCTGGCTGCTGCATCCGGCCGCCGCCCGGCTGAGCCTGGCGCTGGCGCAGACGGACGCGGATGCGGCGCGTTTGCAGGCGGCCGGCGTGCCGGCTGTCCAGGTCTGTGGCAATCTCAAATACGATCTGCAGCCCGATGCGGCGCTGCTGGCACGCGGCCGGGCCTGGCGCGCGGCGCTGGACCGGCCGGTGCTGCTGGCCGCGGTGACGCGCGAGGGCGAGGAAGCGCTGCTGCTGGAGGCCTGGCAACAGCAGCCGGTGCTTGCCGATGCGCTGCTGCTGATCGTGCCTCGCCATCCCCAGCGCTTCGATGCGGTGGCGGCCTTGGTTCAGCAGCGCGCGCTGCGCCTGGCCCGCCGCAGCGCCTGGGAGCAGACGCCCGATCCGACGGCGCTGCAGGCCCAGGTCTGGCTGGGCGATTCGATGCGCGAGATGCCGCTCTACTATGCGGCGGCCGATGTAGCGCTGCTGGGCGGCAGCTTTGCGCCGCTGGGCGGCCAGAACCTGATCGAGGCGGCGGCCTGCGGCTGCCCGCTCGTGATGGGGCCGCATACCTTCAACTTCAGCGAGGCGGCCGAACTGGCGCTGGCGGCCGGCGCGGCACTGCGGGTGGCCGATATGGCGGCCGGCGTTAGCCAGGCCCAGCGCTGGCTGGCCAACGAGCCGCAGCGCCAGGCCGTGCGCGCCCAGGCCCTGGCGTTTGCCGAGCGCCACCGCGGCGCGGCCGAGCGCATGGCGGCGGCGCTGCTGCGCCTGCTGCCGTGCTGAGCGAGGCCTTGGCCCAGGGCCTGGCGCTGCTGCTGGGCGCCGACCCCGCGCTGCGCCAGATCGTGGGGCTATCGCTATCGGTCAGTGGCCTGGCAGCCTTGCTGGCCTGCCTGCTGGGCCTGGGCCTGGGCGCGGCGCTGGCGGTCAACCGCCATGCCTGGCTGCGCTGGCCGCTGACGCTGCTGGGCCACACCCTGCTGGCCCTGCCTTCGGTGGTGGTGGGCCTGTGTGTCTATCTGCTGCTGTCGCGCTCGGGGCCGCTGGGCGGCCTGGGCCTGCTGTTCACGCCCACCGCGATGGTGCTGGCCCAGACGGTGCTGGTGCTGCCGGTGGTGGTGGTGCTGACCCGCCAGCGCCTGGCCGAGCCCTGGCTGGAATCGGGCGGCGCCGGCGAGCAGCTGCGCTCGCTGGGCGCCAGTGCCGCTGTGGCGGCCCTGCTGCTGCTCTGGCATGAGCGGCGCGCCGTGCTGGTGATCGCGCTGACCGCCTTCGGGCGGGCCGTCTCCGAGGTCGGGGCGGTGATGATCGTCGGCGGCAATATCGACGGCTTCACCCGGGTGATGACGACCAGCATCGCGCTGGAGACCAGCAAGGGCGATCTGCCCCTGGCCCTGGCGCTGGGCCTGGTGCTGCTGGGCCTGGTGGGGCTGTTGAATCTGGCCATCCTGCTGGTCGGCCGCAAGGAGGTGGGGGCATGAGCGCCGGGCCGGGCGGGGCACTGCTGCTGAGCCTGCAGCATTGCGGGCTGCGACAGGGCGGGGCCCAGCTGCTGGCGCCGCTGAGCCTGCAACTGCACCGCGGCGAGCGCCTGGCGCTCTTGGGCAGCAATGGCGCGGGCAAGACCAGCCTGCTGCGCCTGCTGCACGGGCTGGTGCCGGGTCGCCAGCTGCACAGCCCTGGCCTGCGCGAGGCCATGGTGTTCCAGCAGCCCTTTTTTCTGCGTCTTTCGCTGCGCCGCAATCTGCTGCTGGCGCTGTGGCTGGCCGGGGTGGCGGCGCAGGAGCGCGCCGCGCGTGCCGACGAGGCGCTGGCGCGGGTGGGACTCACGGCCCTGGCGCGCCGCGATGCCTGCGCGCTCTCGGGCGGCGAGCGGCAGCGTCTGGCACTGGCGCGGGCCTGGGCGCTGCGGGCCGAGCTGCTGCTGCTGGACGAGCCCTGCGCCCATCTGGATCCCGGCGGACGGCGCCGCATCGAGGCCCTGCTGGGCGAGTTCGCCGCGGCCGGCATGACCCTGGTGTTCAGCACCCACCAGATCGCCCAGGCACGCCGCCTGGCCAGCCGGGTGCTGTATCTTGAACAGGGCCGCCTGCAGGTGGATCTGCCGGCCGCGGCTTTCTTCGGCCCGGCGCGTCCGCCGGCCGCCGCAGCGTTTCTGGAGGATGAATTATGTTGAAGGCCCTGATCCTAAGTCTCGGTCTGCTGCAGTTCGCCGCCGCGCCGCGTGCCGAGCCGGCCCTGGTGCTGGCCTCGACCACCTCGACCGAGCAGTCCGGCCTGTTCGCCCATCTGCTGCCGCGCTTCACCGCGACCACCGGCATCGCGGTCAAGGTGGTGGCGCTGGGCACCGGGCAGGCCCTGGACCTGGCGCGCCGTGGCGACGCTGATCTGGTGCTGGTGCACGACCCGGCGGCCGAACAGCGCTTCGTCGCCGAGGGCTGGGGGCTGGAGCGCCTGCCGGTGATGAGCAATGATTTTGTGCTGGTCGGCCCGAAGTCCGATCCGGCCCAGGTGCGCGGCGCCGATATGGTGCTGGCCCTGCAGCGCATCGCGGCCGCCGGCGCGGGCTTTGTGTCGCGCGGCGACAAGAGCGGTACCCATGCGGCCGAGCTGCGCTTCTGGAAGGAGCTGGGCCCCGCCGCCGCTGTCGAGGGCAAGACCTGGTACCGGGCCTGCGGCTGCGGCATGGGGCCGGCGCTGAATATGGCGGCCGCAGCCGGCAGCTATCTGCTGGCCGATCGGGGCACCTGGCTCTCATTCAAGAACCGCGCCGATCTGCAGATCCTGGTCGAGGGCGACGCGCGCCTGCGCAACCCCTATGCGGTGATCGTGGTGAACCCGCAGCGCCATCCGCACATCCGGCTGGCCGCTGCCCAGCGCCTGGCGCAATGGCTGCGCTCGGAGCCGGGCCAGCAGGCGATCGCCAGCTACCGTATCGGCGGCGAGGGGCTGTTCTTTCCGCTGGACGCGCAGCCGCAGCCGCCCAAGCCCGCCGAGCCGCTCAGGACAGGCCCTTGAGCTTGCGGTAGAGCGTGCTGCGGCCTATGCCCAGGCGACGGGCCGCCTCGGAGAGATTGCCGCCGCAGCTCTGCACAGCGGCATTGATCGCCTGCATCTCGGTCTCGCGCAGGCTGGGCGAGAGCAGTTTGCCGGCCAGCCCGTCGGGGCGCAGCACCTGCGCCGACAGCGCGGCGGCGGGCGTGGCGAGCGCGTCGGCCGGCAGGGGCATGGCGACGGCCACCGAGGGCCCCGGGTCGGGTTGCTGAGTGGACAGCGAGGTGGGCAGGTCGGCAGGCAGATCGGCGGGCCGGGTATCGAGCTCCTCGCGGCTCTGGGCCCGCTGCCGGCTCAGATCGGCCGTGGCCAGGCTGAGCTTGGCATGCAGCGCCTCCTGAGGCCGCAGCGCGCTGTTGAGCTGGAGCAGCGCGTGCTCGTTCAGCTCGCTGGCCCGCGCGCTGGCCAATTGGCCCAGGCTGCGCCCGAACAGCTCATCCACCGTGGCACGGCGCAGCGACATCGCCGGCAGGCCCAGCAGCTCCAGCGCACGGCGGTTGGCGCCCAGCACGCGGCCGTCCTCGTCCAGCGCCAGCTGGGCTTCGTGCAGCGTGCCCAGGCCCATGGGGCTGGGATGCAGATGCAGCCGGGTGCTGTGGCGGAAGCGGTCGGCAAACCACTGGTTCTCTATCATGCGGGCCGACATCGTGGCCAGGGCCAGCGTGTGCGGATGGTAGGAACGCCGGTCGCCCGAGACGTCGATGACGCCCAGCAGCGCACCGCGATGGTCGAAGATGGGCGCGGCCGAGCAGGTCAGGAAATGCATGGCGCGCAGATAGTGCTCCTGGCCATGGACCAGGGTTGCGCTCTCGGTCATCAGCGCGGTGCCTACCGCATTGGTGCCCTTGTCGGCTTCGGCCCAGAGCGCACCGGGCGCCAGCGCGACCTGCTGGGCACGCTCCAGAAAGCCCGCATCGCCCAGCGCATGCAGCACCGTGCCGCTGGCATCGGTCAGCAGCACCATGCTCTGCGCATGCATCAGCTGCTCGTACAGCATGTCCATCACCGGCAGGGCCTGGGCGCAGAGCCGGGCGTTGCGCTGCTGCAGCTCCTGCAGCAGTTGGGGTGGCAGGCGGCGCAGATCGGGCGCGCTGTGGGCGGCCAGGCCGAAGGCCTGACAGCGCTCGTGCGAGGCGCTGATCTGCTGGGCATGGCGCCCGTCGACCACGATGCGCGAGGCCGGGTTGACGAGGGTCTGGCTATGGGCTTGCACCATGGGCTGGCTCCGGTGGATGAGCCAATATGACGCAGCCGGGGCCGGCGGGCAAGCGGGTATTGCCCGGCCCCGGCGCCTGCCCAGGGGGTCAGGTGTTGCTGGTCGCCCGCACCTCGGCCAGATTGGTCACGCCGGCCAGCACCTTGACGATGCCGTCCTGGCGCAGCGTGCGCATACCCTCGCTCAGCGCACAGTGCAGGATCTCCTCGGCGCGCGCGCCCGTCTGTATCAGGCGGCGCACGTTCTTGCTGACGCTCAGCAGCTCATGCAGGCCGGCGCGCCCCTTGTAGCCGCTGTGCTCGCATTGCTTGCAGCCCGGGCTGCTGTAGCGCTGCAGCTGGCCGTCCTTGCCATAGCTGGTCGTCCATTCGCTCAGCAGCGCCGGGCGCGGCGGTCGCTGCTCGGCCGGGAAGGTGTGCAGATAGTCGTCCAGCAGTTCCTGCAGCTCGGCCTCGGGCAGGGGCTCGCTCTGACGGCAATGCGGGCACAGCCGCTTGACCAGACGCTGGGCCAGCACGGCCAGCAGCGAGTCCGCGAAGTTGAAGGGGTCCATGCCCATGTCCAGCAGCCGGGTCACGGTCTCGGGCGCGCTGTTGGTGTGCAGGGTGGACAGCACCAGATGGCCAGTCAGCGAAGCCTCGACCGCGATCTGCGCGGTCTCCTCGTCGCGGATCTCGCCGACCATGATCACATCCGGGTCGGCGCGCAGAAAGGCGCGCAAGGCCTTGGCGAAGGTCCAGTCGATCTTGGGGTTGACCTGGACCTGGCGCAGGCCGGCCTGGGTGATTTCCACCGGGTCTTCGGCGGTCCAGATCTTGCGCTCGGGCGTGTTGATATGGGCCAGCGCCGAATGCAGGGTGGTGGTCTTGCCCGAGCCGGTGGGGCCCACGCACAGCACCATGCCGTAGGGGCGCGCAACCGCGCTCTTGAGCTGGGCCAGATTGGCGGCGCTCATGCCCAGCTTCTCCAGCGCGATGGGCTTGGCCGAGGACAGGATGCGCATCACCACATCCTCCAGCCCGTTGTTGGTGGGGATGGTGGCCACCCGCAGCTCCAGCTTGTGCTGGGGCGAGAAGCGGGCGAAGTTGATCTTGCCGTCCTGCGGCTTGCGGCGCTCGGAGATGTCCAGATCGCACATGATCTTGATGCGCGCGATCATCGCGTTGCGGTAGGTGTGCGGCAGCTCCAGATAGGGGTGCAGAGCGCCGTCGCGGCGGAAGCGGATCTTGAGCTTCTCGCGGCCCGGATAGGTCTCGATATGGATGTCCGAGACGCCCTGGCTGCTGGCCTCGATGATCATCGAGTTGATCAGCCGCACCAGCGAGTTGTCGCTCTGCTCGATCTGCGGCTCGTCGTCGCGGCTGCTGCGGTCCTGGCCCTCGCGCTCCAGCGTCTCGATCAGCTTGCCGGCATTGTCCAGCTCGAAGTCCAGCTGCAGCGAGGGAATGCGCAGATCGTGGGCGCCGACGCCACCATCGCCCATGCGTTCGTAGACCAGGGGCAGGGCGAACTGCAGCGTGCCGACCTTGGTCAGCGTGGGCACGACCTTGAGCTGGGCGATGAACTCCACCTCCTCGATCGCGTCGCGGCGGGTCGGGTCCTCCATCGCGACGATCAGCTTGCCCTCGCGCAGCAGCAGGGGCAGGACCTCGAGGCGGCGGGCCACCGACTGCGGCAGCTTGCGCACCGCCTCGACCTCGACCGGGAACTGGTCCACATCCACCAGCGGGTAGCCCATCTTGCGCGCCAGTGCCGATTGCAGCTGCTGGCGGGTGACGACGCCCTTGCGCACCAGCAATTGGCCCAGCGGCACCGAGCGGTCGTCGCGCTGCTGGGCCAGGGCCTCGATCAGCTGTTCCTGGGTGATCAGCTCCAGCGCCAGCAGCGCCTCGCCGATGCGCACCATGGGCATGCGGGCCTGCTGCTCGATGGCCTGCAGCAGCTGCTCCGGCGTGACCACCTGGTTGGCGATCAGGATGTCACCTACCCGGCGCGAGCGCAGGTCCTGCTGTTCGCGCGCGGCTTCCTCCAACTGGTCGGAGGTGACGGCGCTGTCGCGTAGCAGCAGATCGCCGATGCGCTCGCCGATCTCGAAGCTGGCCAGCACCTCGCGGGGCACAAAGACGCGCTGCACCGCGTCGTCGTCCTCGCCCAGCGGCGGGAACAGATAGAGCCCCAGCTCGTCCTGGAAATGCCCGATGGTGACGCCCTGCAGCGCGTCGCCACCGTGGAAGCTGAGCTTGTAGCTGTGGCGCGGCCGCTGGTCCAGCGACAGCGGATCGTCCATCGCAATCGCCTCACGCGGCGCGGCCTGCAGTGGCCGCAGCAGCTTGAGCGCCCGGAACTGGCCGAACTTCAGCGGCATCGCGCTGCGCGCCGGCGGTACATGCACCTGGGCCAGCCGCTGGGCCGGCACCATCTGCATCACCTGGCCGGTGGTGCGGCTGTTGTTGAGGCCGAGGATTTCGCAAGGCTCGGCCTCGGTCTGCGGCTGGGGCTGCGCATAGGCGGCATAGGGCGGCGTCGGCCACATAAAGGTGCCGCTGTGGCCGCTGGGGGCTTCGGTGGATCGTGCACCGGCGGTGCCATGCGGCCATTCCAGCGGCGCGGACAAATCTTGCATCGAGGGGCTCCGGATCGGCATGGGCGACAGCTTAGACCACATCCATCGGCCCCGTCATGCGGAACAGCGTGCTGCGCAGCGCTTTGTTGCGCTACTCGCTCAAGCCTGTGCGCGGCGCCCGCACTCAGGGCCGCCGGTAGCTCGCGACAATGGCCCGGCCCTCGGCGCCGGCCTTCTCCAGCCATTCCTGCAGCATGGGCGCGCCGACGCTGCGGCGCAGACCATCCTTCAAGGCGGCGGAGGGTTCAAGGATCTGCATGCCCTGGCGGCTTAACAGGCCCAGGTATTCGCCATCGCTGGCTTCCGACAGCTGCCAGCCGCGCTGCTCGGCCTCGGCGGCGGCCTTGAGCAGGCCTTGCCGGCTGGGTGGGTCCAGCGCCTCGAAGGCCTTCTTGTTGACCAGCAAGGCGTTCTTGGGCAGCCAGGCCTGCATCCGGTAGTAATGCTTGATGTGCTCGAAGGTCCGGCTGTCGTAGCCGGTGGCGCCCGAGCTCATGAAGGATTCGACCACACCGCTGGCCATGGCCCGGGGCAACTCGGCCGCCTGCACCGTGACCGGCTGCGCGCCGATCAGCTCTGCGATGCGGGCGGTGGAGGGGCTGTAGGCGCGCCATTTGCTGCCCTTCAGATCCGCCAGGGTCGCCAACGGTTGCTTGCTGTACAGACCCTGTGGCGGCCAGGGCACGGCGTACAGCAGCAGCAGGCCCTGCTCGCCCAGCTTCTTCTGCAGCGCGGGCTTCTGCGCCTGATAGAGCTTGCGGGCGGCCGCATAGCTGTCGGCCAGAAAGGGCAGGGCGTCCAGACCGAACACCGGCCATTCGTTCTGGTAGGCGGCCAGCAGGATCTCGCCCAGCTGGGCCTCGTTGCCCTGCACCGCGCGCTTGATCTCGGGGGCCTTGAACAGCGAGGCATCGACATGCAGCGTGATCCGGAGCCGGCCGGCGCTGGCCTGTTCGGCGGCGCGGGCGAAGGCGGCCAGGTTCTCGGTATGGAAGTTGCCGGCCGGATAGGCGGAGACCAGGTCCCAGCGGCTCTGGCTGCTGCCTGGCTTGGCGCTCGGTTGGGCAGTTTGCGCCTGCGACGCCCCCGTCAGCAGGCCGGCGAGCAGGAACAGGACGGCGAGCGATGGCTTGATCGGCACGAAGTTTCCTTGCGAGGGATGGAAGGTGGTCGCATTGCACTACAGTGCGGCCAACTTTGCCACAGCCTCCACCCCGATGCGCATGCCTCATCAACCCCGTGCCGCGCTGCTGCCATGAGCGGCCCGCAGGACCCACGCTGGCAGTTCTGGATCGATCGCGGCGGCACCTTCACCGACATCGTGGCGCGTCGGCCCGATGGCGGTCTGCAGACCGCCAAGCTGCTGTCCGAGAACCCTGAGCAGTATCGCGATGCTGCACTGGCCGGCATGCGCCGGCTGCTGGGGCTGGCTGCCGATGCGCCGATACATCCGGCCCAGGTGGCCTGCGTCAAGATGGGCACGACGGTGGCCACCAACGCACTGCTGGAGCGCAAGGGCGAACCCACGCTGCTGGTGATCACCCAGGGCTTCCGCGACGCGCTGCGCATCGCCTACCAGAACCGTCCACGTCTGTTCGAGCGCCATATCCAGCTGCCCGAGCTGCTCTATGCCGAGGTGGTGGAGGCGCAGGAGCGTATCGACGCCCAGGGTCAGGTCTTGCTCGATCTGGACGAGCGCCAGTTGGAGGTCGATCTGCGCCGCGCCCGCGCCGCCGGCCTGCGTGCCTGCGCCATCGTCTTCATGCATGGCTACCGCTACACCGGGCACGAGGCGCGCGCGGCGGCGCTGGCACGGCGGCTGGGCTTCAGCCAGGTCTCGGTCTCGCATCAGGTGAGCCCGCTGGTCAAGCTGATAGGGCGGGGCGACACCACCGTGGTCGATGCCTATCTGTCGCCGATACTGGCGCGCTATGTGGCGCAGGTGGCCGCCGAGATGCCGGGGGTGCCGCTGTACTTCATGCAGAGCTCTGGCGGGCTGACGCGGGCCGAGCACTTTCAGGGCCGGGACGCCATCCTGTCCGGCCCGGCCGGCGGCATCGTCGGCATGGTGCGCACCGCCGAGGCGGCCGGGCACGGGCGCCTGATCGGTTTCGATATGGGCGGCACCTCCACCGATGTCTCGCACTATGCCGGCACCTATGAGCGCGCCTTCGAAACCCAGGTGGCCGGTGTGCGCGTGCGGGCGCCGATGATGAGCATCCACACCGTCGCGGCCGGTGGCGGTTCCATCATCCGCTTCGACGGCGCGCGGCTGCGGGTGGGCCCGGAATCGGCCGGTGCCAATCCCGGGCCGGCTTGCTACCGCCGCGGCGGCCCGCTGACGGTCACCGACGCCAATGTGATGCTGGGCCGTCTGCAACCCGATTGGTTCCCACCGGTGTTCGGCTCCAGCGGCGACCAGGTGCTGGATGGCGACATGGTTAGGCAACGCTTTGCCGCGCTGGCCGACGAGGTCAGCCGCAGGCTGGGCAAGACCCTCAAGCCCGAGGCGCTGGCCGAGGGCGCCCTGCAGATCGCGGTGGCCGGCATGGCCAATGCGGTCAAGAAGATCTCGGTGGCGCGTGGCTACGACGTTAGCCGCTACACCTTGCAGTGCTTTGGCGGCGCCGGTGGCCAGCATGCCTGCCAGGTGGCTGATGCGCTGGGCATGAGCCGGGTCTTCATAGACCCGCTGGCCGGTGTGCTGTCGGCCTATGGCATGGGCCTGGCCGACCAGGGCTGCCTGCACGAGGCGGCCATCGAGCAAGCGCTGGACGAGGCGGGGCTGGCGCTGGCGCAATCGCTGCGTCAGCGCCTGGAGGTGCAGGCCAGTCAGGCGCTGCGTGAGCAGGGGCTGAGCGATGCGCCGCGGCTGCAGGCGCGCCTGCGTCTGCGCTATCAAGGCAGCGACAGCAGCCTGGAGCTGGGCTTTGATGCCGGCAGCGATCTCCTGCTGCTGCGCCAGGCCTTCGAGCAGGCCTACCGTCAGCGCTATGCCTTCGTGATGGCCGATAAACCGCTGCTGCTGGAGTCGGTCGCGGTCGAAGCGCTGGCGCCCGGTGCGGGTCTGGCCGAGGCCGCCGCGGTGGGCGCGGCCACCACCCAGCGGCCCTACTTGGCCAGCGCCGCCACCACCGTGGCCCTGTACGCGGCCGGTGGCTGGGCCGAGGCCGGCCTGTACCGGCGCGAGCAGCTACGGCCCGGCGCGAGCCTGGACGGGCCGGCCATCATCGTCGAAGCCAATGCCACGACCGTGGTGGAGCCGGGCTGGCAGGCCCGGGTGGGTGAGCGGCTGCAGCTGGAGCTGCAGCGGGTGCAGCCCAGGCCCAAGGCCAGCGCCGTGGGCACAGAGGCCGATCCGGTGATGCTGGAGGTCTTCAACAAGCTCTTCATGAACATCGCCGAGCAGATGGGCCTGCGTCTGCAGAACACCGCCCATTCGGTCAATATCAAAGAGCGGCTGGACTTCTCCTGTGCGCTCTTCGATGCCCAGGGCCAGCTGATCGCCAATGCGCCGCATATGCCGGTGCATCTGGGCTCGATGAGCGAGTCGATACGCGCGGTGATCGCGGCCCATCCGCAAATGGCACCGGGCGATATCTTCATGCTCAACAACCCCTACCAGGGCGGCACCCATCTGCCCGATGTGACGGTGGTGAGTCCGGTCTGGGACCAGCCGGGCGAGGCCGGCAAAACGGTGCTGTTCTATGTGGCCTCGCGCGGCCACCATGCCGATATCGGCGGCATCAGCCCCGGTTCGATGCCACCCTTCTCGCGCCGCATCGAGGAGGAGGGCGTGCTGCTGGACAACGTCAAGCTGTTGGCAGGTGGCCGGCTATGCGAGGACGAGCTGCTGGCCTTGCTGCGCAGCGGCCCCTACCCGGCCCGCAATCCGGCCCAGAACCTGGCCGATCTGCAGGCGCAGATCGCGGCCAATGCCAAGGGCGAGCAGGAACTGCGCGCGATGCTGGAGCAGTACGGCCTGGCCACCGTGCAGGCCTATATGCGCCATGTGCAGGACAATGCCGAGGAAAGCGTGCGTCGCGCGATCGCGCAGCTCGACCCAGCGCTGGAGCAGGGCGGTGGCTTTTGCCTGCCGCTGGACAACGGCGCCGAGATCCGGGTACGGGTCACGCTGGACCGCCAGCGCCGCAGCGCCTGCATAGACTTCAGCGGCAGCTCGGCCCAGCGCGAGGACAACTTCAACGCACCGCGGGCCGTCACGATGGCCGCGGTGCTCTATGTGTTCCGCACCCTGGTGGACGACGATATACCGCTGAACGCCGGCTGCCTGAAGCCGTTGGAGCTGATCGTGCCCGAGGGCTCAATGCTCGCGCCGCATGCGCCCGCGGCGGTGGTGGCGGGCAATGTGGAGGTGTCGAGCTGCGTCACGAATGCGCTCTACGGGGCCCTCGGCGTGCTGGCCTCCAGCCAGTGCACGATGAACAACTTCACCTTCGGCAACGAGCACCATCAGTACTACGAGACCATTGCCGGCGGTTCAGGAGCCGGGCCTGGCTTCGACGGCACGGCCATGGTGCAGACCCATATGACCAACTCGCGGCTGACCGACCCGGAAGTGCTGGAGCAGCGTTTTCCGGTGCGGCTGGAGAGCTTCGCGCTGCGGCCGGGCTCGGGCGGCGCAGGATGCTGGCAGGGTGGCGATGGCGGTGTACGCAGACTGCGCTTTCTGGAGCCCATGCAGGCCGCCATCCTGAGCAACGGACGCTGCCGCGGCGCCTTCGGCCTGGCCGGTGGCGAGGCGGGTCAGCCCGGTGTGAACCGGGTGGAGCGGCGTGACGGCCGCGTCGAGCGCCTTGGCCATTGCGCCGAACTCGCGATGGAGGCTGGCGATCTGTTCGTGATCGAGACGCCCGGCGGCGGGGGCTGGGGACGCAAGGAGGAACGGGGATGAAGAGCGAGCGGACCATCCTGCTGACCGGCTTCGAGCCCTTCGGCGGCGCCACGATCAATCCCGCCTGGGAAGTGGCTCGCCGGCTGGATGGTTTGCGTATTGCCGGCCCGGCGGGGCAGCCGGCTGCCCGCGTGCACGCGCGCCAGCTGCCCTGCGTGTTCGGCGCAGCGCTGCAGGTGCTGGATGAGGCGCTGGACGCGTTGCAGCCCGATCTGGTGCTGGCCCTGGGCCAGGCCGGCGGGCGCAGCGACCTGTCGCTGGAACGCGTGGCCATCAATGTGGACGATGCGCGCATCCCGGACAACGCCGGCGCCCAGCCGATCGACGCGGCGGTGCGGGCCGGTGCGCCGGCCGCCTATTTCACGACGCTGCCGATCAAGGCCATGGTGGCCGGCCTGCGTGCGGCCGGACTGCCGGCCTCGGTCTCGCAGACGGCCGGCACCTTTGTCTGCAACCATGTGTTCTATGGCCTGCAGCATGCACTGAGCGGACGCCCGGCGCGCAGCGGCTTCATGCACATCCCCTATCTGCCCGAGCAGGTGGCGCGGCTGGCCACACCCCAGCCCAGCCTGCCACTGGAGACGCTGATCCAGGGCGTCAGCCTGGCGCTGCAGCTGGCCTTGCAGCATCAGCAGGATGCACGGCTGGGCGGTGGCAGTCTGGACTGAGCAGAACGGAAGAAGAGCAAAAAAAGCCCGGCCAGGCCGGGCTTTGCTCTGGCGCGGGCCGAGCCGCGCGTTCAGGCTTGCTGGATCAGACCCTGGGCTGGCGGCGACGGGCGACAAAGCCCACGGTGGCCAGGCCCAGCAGCATCAGCGCATAGGTCTCGGGCTCGGGCACGACCTGGATCTGGCCGCCGGTCTGCTGGCGCAGGAAGTCTTCGTAGGCGCCCAGGATCATGCCGCCATGGGCGGTGCCGAAGGTGCCGGAGACCTGGTCATTGGCGAAGCGACGGCCGAAGGTGTTGTTGCCGATCAGCAGCCACTCGCCATTGGCGCCCTGCTTGAAGCTGGGGCCGCCGGAGTCGCCGCCACCCAGCGTGGTCTCGACATTGTTGGCCAGGATGGGCGAGCAGACGCCGGCCAGATCGCAGTAGGTGTCCACGCCCAGGGCGGCGCTGTCGAAGTCGGCGGTCCAGACCTCGGCCACGCCACTGAAGTTCTGCTCGTCGTCCAGCTCGTCCAGCGGGCGGTCGATATGGTTGGCGCCAACGCGCTTGGTGCGGAAATCGGCGGTGCCGGCCTGGTGGCCCGTGATGCCGTTGCCGGTCGTGCCATAGCCCACATGGGTGGCAACCTGGTTCATGCCGATGAAGCTGCTGTCCATGCGGTAGATTTGGGCACCGACGGGCGCCGCCTGGCTCAGCGTGATGACCGCGATGTCATCGTTCAGGCAGAAGCCGGAAACGCCCGTGGGGCAGTTGCCGAAGCCCTTGTAGTCGCTGTGCATGATGGCGGCGCTGGCGGCGATCACCGCATTGCCGTTATTGGCCGAGCCGGCGTTGAAGACGGCACGGACCCGGTCGATGCCGCCGGCCAGCAGCGGGTTGGTACCGGACTCGTCGCGGTCGATGCAATGCGCGGCCGTCACGATATGCCAGGGCGAGACCAGGGCGCCCGAGCAGATGTAGGAACCGTAGCCGGCACCTTGCGCGCCGTTGTTCCAGTTGACCTGGAAGTTCAGGCTGACCACGCCGGACCAGGGCGAGCTCGCCACATTGGGGTCGATGCGCAGGTTCGGGTTGTCGGTGGGGTTGCCGTCCGGGTCGCCGGCGACGATGGCCGGAGCGATATCGACATTGGCGGGCAGGGTGCCGCGCAGGTTGTAGTAGAGGCCGCTGTCGTTGCCGGCATAGGCGCTGCCGACGAACAGGGTGGCGACGGCGGCGGCCAGAAAGCCGAGCCTGCTGCTGCTGATCTTGCTCTTCATGTGGATCTGCACTCCAGAGTGTTGGGGGAGATGCCTGCACGGGTAGGCCGGCATCGCGCGTCCGTCGTCAAGCCCTGTCGCCGAGGGCCGCTAGCCGACAGCAAAAAAACTTCACGAAAACCGCTGGATTGTTCTGCAGTGCTCACAATTCCGTGCGGGCTTCACCCCGCAGCTGAGGGGGGTGACTTACCCTAGCGCGCTCATTCCAGGGGCTGAAAGGTGATGACCAGCAGGGCCGGTACGCGGCCGTCGGTATCGCGGGGCAGTATCTCGGTCTTGTCGATGGCGCGCAGCACCGCCCGGTCCCACTCGAGGTCGCCGCTGGGCTTGAGCAGCCGGCTGCTGAGGATGCGGCCATCCGGCAAGGTGCGAACCTCGACTTCGGCGCGCGGGTTGCTGCCGGGCTTTTCGGCAAAGATGATGTTGGGGCGTATGCGCGCCTTGATGCGGCCGGCATAGCTGGCCGAGGGGCCGGCGCTGTGCAGCGCTGTGCCGGTGGCCGTGGGCGCGCCGCTGGCGCCGGCCATGCCCTGGATGCGGCGCAGATTCTCTTGGCGCAGGGCCTCGCGTCGGGCGGCGTCCTGGGCCTCGGCCTTCTTCTTCGCAAGTTCCCTGGTCTGCTCCTCGCGGCGCTGCTTGTCCTGCTCGCGCCTGGCCTGCTCCTCGGCACGCCGCGCCTGCTCCTGCTTCTTCAGCCGCTCGGCGGCCAATCGGTCCTGCTCGGCCTTCAGCTTGGCCTCCCTGGCCTTGACGACCGCAATCTCGGCCTCGCGCTGCTGCTGCAGCTCTTGCTGGTTGGGCGCCTTGGGTTGGGGCTCAGGCTGAGGCGGCGTTGGCTTCGGCGGAGATTCCGGCTCGGGTTCGGGTTCCGGCGGCGCTTGCTCGCGTGGCGCGGCGGCCACCGGCACCGCGGCCCACAGTTCGGCCTCGAAGGCCGGTGGCGTGGCGGTGCGCCACTGCAGGCCGGAGACCAGACCCAGCACCAGCAGCCCATGCGCCAGCAGGGCAAAGGCAAAGCCGCGACCCAGACCCTGCTCAGCCGGTGGTCGCCCACTGCCGTGCGCAGGCCGTGCCAGCGGTGGCTTCATCGGCAGGCTCATGGAGCCGGGTTGCCCTGGCGCACGGCCAGACCCACGCGCTGCACACCGGCACGCTGCAGCACATCCATGACCTTGACCACCGCCTCGTACTTGACCGCCTTGTCGGCGGAGATCACGACCGGGTTGCTGGCGTTGCCGCCCTGGGCCTGCAGCACGCGCTCGGCCAGGGTCTTGATCGTCAGCGGCTGAGGCTCGGCCTGGCCATCGATCTTGAGCTTCAGCTGCTCGTCGGCCGCGACGATGACCTGGATCACCTGCTGCGGCTGGGCGCGGCTGCTGCCCACACTGGGCAGCTCGACCATGCCGGTGGTGATTAGCGGCGCGCTGACCATGAAGATGATCAGCAGCACCAGCATCACATCGATGAAGGGCACCATATTGATCTCGTTGATGGTGCGGCGGCGGCCGCCACGCGAGCTCATTGCGGGCATCTCAGCACTCCTGCCTCGTTCAATCGGCGCCGTGCTGGGCGGCGGGCGCGCCGGCATTGCGCTGCAGGATGTTGGAGAACTCTTCGATGAAGGTCTCCATCGTGATCGCGCTGCGGTCGATCTGGCGGGCGAAGCGGTTGTAGGCCAGGACCGCGGGAATGGCCGCGAACAGACCGATGGCGGTCGCCACCAGCGCTTCGGCGATGCCGGGTGCTACCGTGGCCAGGGTCACCTGCTGCAGGTTCGACAGGCCGACGAAGGCGTGCATGATGCCCCAGATGGTGCCGAACAGGCCCACATAGGGCGAGACCGATCCGACCGAGGCCAGGAAGGACAGATGACTCTCCATGCTGTCCAGCTCACGCTGGAAGCTGGCCCGCATCGCGCGGCGGGCGCCGTCCAGCAGCGCGCCGGACTCGGTGACGCGGCGCTCGCGCAGCTTCATGAACTCGCGCATGCCGGCGGCAAAGATGCGTTCCAGCGGCGCGCCGCCGCTGCGGCCGGCGACGCTCTGATACAGCTCGTTGAGGTTCTTGCCCGACCAGAACTCGCTCTCGAAGGCTTCGTTGGCGGTCTTGATGCGACCCAGCGCGAAGAACTTGCCGAAGATCACGCTCCAGCTGGCCAGCGACATGGCCAGCAGGCCAGCGATCACCAGCTGTACCGGCAGGCTGGCGTGCAGGATCAGGGAAACAATGGAGAGGTCTTGGTTCATGGGCTCAGAGCCAGGAGGATGGCAGCCGGTATGCGGCAGGGTTTGAAGTTATGGGCGCCGACGCAGCCGATGCGTATTTCGCCCTCGGCCAGCAGGGTGTCGCCCCGCCAGGCCTGCTGGCGCAGCGTCATGCTGACGCGGCCGCGTTCGCTGAGCTGCACCGTGACGCGCAGCCAGTCGTCCAGTTTGGCGGGGCTCAGATAGCGTAGCGCGGTGCTGCTGACGACGAACATCTGGCCGCCGTCGCTGCGCATGCGCTCCTGCTCGAAGCCCAGGCTGCGCAGCCACTCGGTGCGGGCGCGCTCGAAGAACTTGAGGTAGTTGGCGTAGAACACCACGCCGCCGGCGTCGGTGTCTTCCCAGTAGACGCGCAGGCCGAACTCGAAGTCGCTGGCGGTCTGGCTCATGGCCGGTTCTTGAGCGCGGCGCCCAGCCGGGCCACCGCTTCCATCAGATCGTCCAGGCTGCTGGCAAAGGACAGGCGCACCCAGCGTTCGGCGCCGAACTTGCCGAAGTCGCGGCCCGGCGTCAGTGCGACATGGGCCTCGCGCATCATCTCGAAGCAGAAGTCCCAGCTGCTGGTGCTGAAGGCCGACACATCCATCCAGACGTAGAAGGCGCCATCGGGCTGCACCGGCACCTTGAAGCCCAGCTGCTGCAGGGCCGGCACGATGGCATCGCGGCGGGCGCGAAAGGCTTCGCGGCGGCGCTCGAACTCGGCCAGCACCGGCGGCTCGAAGCAGGCCAGCGCCGCATGCTGGGCCACGGTGGAGGCGCAGATGAAGAGGTTCTGGGCCAGCTTCTCGACCGGCGCCACCAGCGCTGGCGGCAGCACCAGCCAGCCCAGGCGCCAGCCGGTCATGCCGAAGTACTTGGAGAAGCTGTTGATCGAGACCACATCATCGCCCAGGGCCAGCACGCTGTGCTCGAAGCGCGCGTCATAGCTGAGGCCCAGATAGATCTCGTCGACCAGGGTCAGGCCGCCGCGCGCCCGGACCGTCTCGACGATGGCGCGCATCTCCTCTGGCGCAATCGAGGTGCCGGTGGGATTGCTGGGCGAGGCCAGCAAGACGCCGCGGCTGTGCTCGTTCCAGGCGGCGGCGATCTGCGCACTGCTGGGCTGGAAACGTTGCTCGGGTCCGCACTCCAGCAGCACCGGCGTGGCATCGGCGGCAGCCACGAAGTGCCGGTTGCAGGGATAGCAGGGGTCGGGCATCAGGACCTGATCGCCGCGCTCAAAGAGGGCCAGGCAGGCCAGCTGCAGCGCGCCCGAGGCGCCGGCGGTGACGACGATGCGCTCGGGCGCTACCGCCAAGCCCCAGCGCTGCCGGTACCACTGTGACAGCGCCTCGCGCAGCGCCGGCAGGCCGGTGGCTGGCGTGTACTGGGTGCGGCCGGCGCCCATGCAGGCCTCGGCGGCCGACTGCACCGCGGCGGGGGCGGTGAAGTCGGGCTCGCCGATGTTCAGATAGATCATGCGCCGCCCGCCCTGGGACGGATCGCAGGCCGGTGTGCGCGCAATCTCGGCGGCGGCCTTGGCGCACTCCATCACGTAGAAGGGCTCGATCTGGTCGAGCCGGCTGGCCAGCTTCATCGCGTGCAAGGCTCAGCGGCCGCCGCGTGCGGCCTGCACCTCGACCGGACGCAGATCGGCAGCAGCGCGGTCCAGCACGCCATTGACGTATTTGTGCCCGTCGGTGCCGCCGAAGGACTTGGCGAGTTCGACCGATTCATTGATCGCGACCTTGTAGGGGATGTCGATGCAATGCTTGAGCTCGTAGGCGCCGATCATCAGCACCGCATGCTCGATCGGCGACAGCTCGGTGGTCTTGCGGTCCACATGGCGGGCCAGCACGGTGTCGAGGTCGGCCGCCTCTTCGACGCAGCCGTTCAGCAAGGCCTCGTAATGCGCCTTGTCGAGCTTGCCGAAGCCCTCCTGCTCGCGCAGATGGGCGTCGATGCTGGCAATGTCTTCACCGGCCAGCAGCCACTGGTACAGGCCTTGCAGCGCCGCCTCACGGGCACGGCGGCGCGCCGACTTGGCGGGCGCGCGCTTGGTGGCGGTTGTGGTCTTCTTGTTCTCGCTCATCGGCGCACAGCTTCCAGTAGTTGAGTCATCTCGATCGCGACGCGGGCAGCGTCCCGGCCTTTTTCCTCGGCCCGGGCCCAGGCCTGGGTTTCGTTCTCTACCGTCAGGATGGCATTGGCAATGGGCAGGCCATGGTCCAGCGACACGCGGCTGACACCGGCGCCGCTCTCGTTGGCCACCAGCTCGAAATGATAGGTTTCGCCGCGGATGATGCAGCCCAGCGCCACCAGGGCATGGAAGCCGCCGGCACGCGCCAGCGCCTGCAGCGCGACCGGCACTTCGAGCGCGCCGGGTACGCTCAGGTGAACGATCTCGTCCGCTGCCACGCCATGGGCCAGCAGCTCCTCGCGGCAGCTGCGGGCCAGCTTGTCGGTCAGCTCGGCATTGAAACGGGCCTGTACCAGGCCGATGCGCAGGCCCTGGCCATTGAGCGGCAGGGACTGGCCTTTGTCGGATGCTTGCATGGGCGGTGTTCTTCAGTTCTGGGCGGCGGCAACGAAACCGGTGACCTCGAGGCCATAGCCGGTCATGCTGGGCATGCGGCGCGGGCTGCCCAGCAGCTTCATCCTGTGCACGCCCAGCTCGCGCAGGATCTGGGCACCGACGCCATAGGTGCGCAGGTCCATGGTCTGGCGAGCACCCGATGTGGCGGGCGCTGGCTCCAGGCGCTGCAGCAGCTGCTGAGCGTCCTCACCGCAGTTGAGCAGCACGGCCAGACCAGCACCGGCGCTCTGAATCTCGGCCAGTGCGGCAGGCAGGGGCCAGGAATGGCCGCAGGCGCCGGTATCCAGCAGATCCATCACCGACAGGGGCTCGTGCACACGCACCAGCAACTCGTCTTCGGGCCGCCATTGGCCAAGGGCCAGCGCCAGGTGGACGCCACCGGTGCGGTCGCTGAAGACATGGCAGTCGAACTCGCCCTGGGCGGTCTGCAGCTTGCGCTGGCTGACGCGGCGGATCAGCGACTCGTTGCGGCTGCGGTACTCGATCAGGTCGGCGATGGTGCCGATCTTCAGGCCATGCTCCTGGGCGAAGATCTCCAGATCGGGCAGACGGGCCATGGTGCCGTCGTCCTTCATGATCTCGCAGATCACGCCCGCGGGACTGAGACCGGCCATCTGCGCCAGATCGCAGCCGGCCTCGGTATGGCCGGCGCGCATCAGCACGCCGCCGTCCTGGGCCTGCAGCGGAAAGATATGGCCGGGCTGCACCAGATCCTCCGCCTTGGCATGCTTGGCCACGGCCGCCTGCACGGTGCGGGCCCGGTCGGCGGCCGAGATGCCGGTGCTGACGCCAGTGGCGGCCTCGATGGAGACGGTGAAGGCCGTGCCGTGCTTGGTGCCATTGCGGCTGGCCATGGGCGGCAGCTGCAGGCGCTCGCAGCGCTCACGGGTCAGGGTCAGGCAGATCAGGCCGCGGCCGTACTTGGCCATGAAGTTGATCGCCTCGGGCGTCACATGATCAGCCGCAATGACGAGGTCGCCCTCGTTCTCGCGGTCTTCTTCGTCGACCAGGATGACCATGCGGCCGGCAGCAAGCTCGGCAACCAGCTCGGGTACAGGTGATATCGGCATGAGCGCGATTGTAGGCGGGCGCGCTGGGGTTCTCCCGGGGTGAGGCCTCTATTGGGGCTGAGTCAGCCGCGGCGAGTTCAGCCAGGAGAGCGGGTCTGCGCCGACCCGGGCCCGCAAACGCAGATCGGCGCCCACCTGCAGCGTGTCCAGCCACTGCAGCGGCAGGGCCTGATCCAGGCTCGCCAGCGGGCCGAATGCGGCGATCTCGCGGCCTTGTCCCAGCAGCTTGGGGGCCAGGTAGAGCAGCAGCTCGTCGACCAGGCCAGCGGCCAGCAGCGAGCCGTTGAGCTTGTGGCCCGCCTCCACATGCAGCTCGTTGATGCCGCGCCGCCCCAGCTCGCTCAGCAGGGCGGCAAGATCGACCTTGCCGCCAGGGCCGGGCCGGTACAGCAGCTCGGCGCCGGCGGCTTGCAGCGCTTCGGCCCGAGCCGTGACAGGCGTCGCGGCGCAGATCAGCACGGCACCGGGTGGCGCGAGCAGGCGGGCCTCAGACGGCGTTTCCAGGCGCGAGTCGACCACTACCCGCAGCGGCTGCTGGCGGGTCTCGACCAGACGTACATCGAGCCGCGGGTTGTCGTCGCGCACCGTGCCGATGCCGGTGAGCAAGGCATTGGCTCGACGGCGCCAGGCATGACCGTCGCGACGGGCCGGCTCGGCGGTGATCCATTGGCTCTGGCCGTCGGGCAAGGCGGTGCGGCCGTCCAGCGAGGCGGCGGCTTTCAGCCGCACATAGGGTCGGCCCCGCAGCATGCGTGAGAAGAAGCCGATGTTGAGATCGCGCGCGGCCTCGGCAAACAGGCCCAGCTCGCAGCGGATGCCGGCGTGGCGCAGGCGGGCCATGCCCTGGCCTGACACCAGGGGATTCGGGTCGGCAATCGCCACGACCACCCGGGCCAGCCCGGCGGCAATCAAGGCATCACAGCAGGGCGGGGTGCGACCATGGTGGGCACAGGGCTCGAGGGTGACGTAGGCGGTGGCGCCTCGCACATCCCGGCCGCGCGATTGGGCATCGCGCAGGGCCATCACCTCGGCATGGGCCCGGCCGGCCGCCTGTGTGTGACCGACGCCAAGCAGCCGGCCGTCCGGGTCGCAGATGACGCAGCCCACGCGTGGATTGGGGTCTGACAGGCCGATGGCCTGCTCAGCCAGTTGCAGCGCCAGCTGCATCGCGTCGTCGGGGCCACCCAGTTGCTCGGGCAGTGCGTTCAGATCGAAGGAAAGCATGCCGGCAGTCTAGCGACTGCCGCGCCGACCCGTGGCTTCAGACCTGATGGTCGACCGTGGCGCTGTTAAAGAAGCGCCCCGCCTCGGGATCGGCCGTCTGGCCGGCCGGGCAGGCGCTGCTGCCCAGCACGACCAGGAAGTTTTGGCCACCCAGCGACTGGGCGACCTCGCGGTGCTCGAAGGGGTGTTCTGCATTGCGGATGCTGCCATCGCCGTCATAGTCAGCGCTGTAACGGCAGACCTTGTAATCGTGGGGGCCGAGTGCGATGCCAATCAAGCGCAGCACGCCCGACCAGTGGGGCGTCGGGTCGGCGTTGGGGAAGACGGCGCAGTAGTAGCGCACGCCATTGAGCTGTGCATTCACCGCGTTGCTTGGCGCATCGTCAAAACACTCATAGGCGGGTATCGGATGGCCGGCACTGCTCAGGGTCAGCTGCATGTCCAGCGGCAGGGCAGCGCTCAGCGGCGACTCCGGGGAGGGGGGATCGACCAGGGAGAAACGCACCTGCCCGCTCAGCAGATAGGCGAAGCTGCTGTTAGTACAGAAAGTGGCGACATCGGCCACGGTGATGGCCGATGTCTGCGTGTTTGCGGCGAAGCCGGTGCAGCGGTTGGTGATGCGGCCGCTGAGATTGTTGAATACCCAGGCGATGCCGCCGCTATTGGGAGGCTTGAGCACGCTGCGGCCGTCACCCAGGTCCTTGGCCTCCAGCGGAATCTGCACTGAGCGACCGCCCGGACGGCGGTTGGGGTCGCCGTCGGGAGCGATCGACAAGGCGGCGCTGAGCTTGGGCTCGACGCGGCTGATGAAGGTGAACAGCGACAACGATTGCAGCAAGCCCGCCCGGTCTTCCCAACTCACTTCCACGTCCACCTGGCTGCCACTGCCGTTGGCCATGGGCGTGACCCGGCGTACCAGGGTAAAGCGCGCATTATTGACGTTATCAGTCAAGTCGGTCAGCACGGCCGGCTGAATCTGGTCAAAGCCGCGAACGGCAGCCGGTGCACCGACGCCGCGCTGCAGTACCGAGTAGGCACGCAGGCGCTCAAGGTCTTCGCTGGCCAGCCGAACAGCCTCACTGCGTTGCTTGGCGAAGTCCGCGCTGCGCCTCATCTTGCCCTGCAAGCCGACCAGAGCCACCATGCCGAAGGCCATGATCAGCATGGCGACAAGAGCCTCGATCAGGGTCACGCCGCGCACCGCATGCGCTCGCCCGGCCGACGCGTCGAGCCTGGACAGCGGCGTGCGAAGCGGCTTCATCACTCGGCATCCGTCCAACTGCCCGGCACGCGTACATAGCTGCCGCGCTGCCTGCTGAGCAGGCCCAGTACACCGGGGCTGTAGCTGATATCGACATTGCCGCCGCCTGTGAAGCTGCCGGCGCTGATGAGCGCGCCGCCCAGGCGCGCTGGCTGCGGCGTGCCGTTGATCCAGCTGAGGTCTCCGCCGGCGAAAACCAGGCCGTGAATGATCATCGGGCCGTCGAGGGTGATGCTGCCGGTCGCCGCGATGAGCAGCGGGCGAACGGCGGTCCCCAGGTTCACATTGCTGGCGATGCGCAAATCGCCGTCGACCCAGATCTGATCGGCTCCCCTTGCAATCAAGGACTGCAGCGCGCCGGCGCAATCGGCGGCGCAACTGGCTGCGTGCACCGAGGGCTGCCGGCTGTAGGTGGAGGCAGACATGCCGAAGTAACGTGCGAAAACATCAGTCTGGCCCAGTGCACTCAGGCTGGGATCCTCCTTGAGCATGGCCTGCTCGGCCGGCGCGCCAGGCAGGGAACTGAGTCGGTCAAGTTGACCGCTGATGGTCTGGCCGGCCTGCATCAGCAGCCCCTGCGTATGGGGGTCGGCATTGTGAACGCCGATGCCAGGCACGCCGAGATCTATGGCACCGCGGGCAGTCAGCGCACTGGCTGGCGGCACTTTCAAGGCGCTCAGCAAGGCCACATCGAACACGACGTCGGACTGCGCCAGCATATTGCTGCCGGCCACATTGTCCGGCAGGCAGTTGGCGGTCAGATCGGTACAGGCCATGATGCGCACCCTGACCGCGCCTGCCCGGGCCAGCGGCTGGAAGCGCACATTGAACATGGGCTGAAGCCGTGTCGCTGCAGCGGGGGCTGGCATCACAATCACGCCGTCGGCCGGGCACTGGCAAACCCAGGCCTGGGCCTCGGAGTTGATGCAGGCTGCCACTGGCTGGGGCGTGGGTGGCGGCGCTGGTGGCGGTAGGGCGGGAGGCAGCGGGGTGGCGATGCTGATGGCGCGCTCGCTGCTGATGCTCAGATAGCGATCGCGGAAGCTGCTGGTGCCGTTTTCCTGTGGCTTGCACTGGGCGTCAATCAGGCCGCCATTGAGGGCGGCGACGACCCACTCACCACCGGCCTCAGCCGTTTCCAGTGCCACGCTGGCGCGGTAGTAGTTGCTGGCGATGCGCTGCTCGAATACCAGATTGCGATTGGCGAAGGCGGCCATCATCGCCATCACGAAAAACAGCACCATCACCACCACCAGGGTCGCGGCACCGCTCTGCTTCTTGGCCGTTGAGTGGGTGATCATGGTGGGCACTCGCCGGCAAGAACATCGTTGCGCAGTCGGGTGCTGAGCCGCACGCTGCGGACCACCTTGGGGTCATGAACGGCGCGGCCCTCCAACCGGACATCGATGTGACGGATCTGCTGCACAAACGGGTCACAGACCGCGCCGGCGGGGCAGGGACGTGGGCAGAACTCTTCGAGCGCCATGTCCTGGGTGTTGATGGTGACGCGCAGGTCCGTCACCTCGAGCGTCGCCGGATCGGTCAAGGGTTGCCAGCGTCCCCCAAGCTTGAACTGAAGGACCTTGTCGGTGCTGAGGCGGAAGCCGAACTCCTCGCGGAGTGCATCGACGGCATTGTTCTCGGGGTAGCTGGGCGCAGCATTGCCGCGATCGTCCGCGCGGCTGTAGTTGTAGACGAAGCCGTTCTCGTCCTCCAGGGCGCTGATTGCGCCGTAGTTGCTGCGCACGGTCTGTAAGGCCAGCGGCTGCGTGCCGTCCCACACCAGGCGCTCCGGAAAGGCCCAGAAGCCGGTTCGCCGCAGGTCTCTCAGCAATAGATGGGCCGCGGCACGCAGGTCCTGCTGAACCTGGGTTTCGAGCACCAGCCGACGGTGGTCGGTAATCTGGCTGGTCATCATCAAGCTGGCACCGGCCACGACAATCATGCCCACGGTGATGCCGACCATCAGTTCGACCAGGGTCAGGCCGCACTGGCGTGCTGTGGCGGAAGTTCTCAGGGCGCTACGCATCGCTTGCTACTCCCGCCCATCGAGCCGTCGGGGTCGCACACCTGCGCGCGGCCGATGCCGTTGATCCGGACCTCAAGTCGGTAGCCACGGCTCCCGGCGACCGCGATCACCGGCACATCGGGCTGCACCACCGACATCGGTGGATAGAAATTCAGATAGTCACTCCCGACGGCCGGCTGCAGGCTGACGCCCGCTTGCTTGCGCAGTGCCTGCGTGCGCAAAGCGGTTCTGCCGCCGCCTCCCGGGCAAGGCGCGGCATTGAGGCAGTCGCAGAATGGACCGACCGGGCGATAGATGCTGACCGTGTAGCAGCTGTTCTGGGCATCATTGCGGAAGCGCAGCTCGATGCGATTACCGCGCAGGGCGGTCTGTGAGCGCGCGTAGGCAATGTCGGTACTCAGCTGCGCTGCCGCCATCTCCACCCTGCGCTTATTGATCAGATCGAGCATCGAAGGGATGGCAACCGCCGCCAGGATGCCGATGACCCCAATCACCACCATCATTTCAACGAGGCTGAGCCCCTGATCGGCGTTCTTGTTCATTGCGGCCAGCACGAGGGGTTGGGCGCGCCACCTGATGTGGTTGCCAAATAGCGCAGATCTCCGCCGCTGACCCGGATGGACATGCTGGCGCAATCGCTGTCGCCGGCCTGCGCCTTGCCAGCCACCGGGGTTGCCGCAATCAGGTAGCCGCTGGCGGTCACCTCGCTCAACTCCAGTCGGTAGTAACCTTTAGATGACGTCGCTGACTGACCCAGGTCGGTGAGCGTCGCTGCATAGCTGGGCTGGTTGGCGCGCAGTCGCTCCTAGGCGTGCTGGATATCTGACAAGGCGCTGATCGCGTCACTGCGACGGCTCTTGCGGATTGAATCCAGGTAAGACGGCAGCGCCATCGCCGCAAGAACGCCCACCACGACAACGGCGATCATCAACTCGATCAAGGTGAATCCCTGACGCGAGCTTGATGCGGCCAAGCGGGCTGTGCGGACTGCCGGCTGAGATGTAAGCAACTGTGCCATCGGCGGATTATCAGAATTCGGGCGCTCTGCCTATGCGCTCGCCTTGCCATTGATCGGTGGCGCAGCGCCGTCTGTCCTGATCCCCCAGTTCGAAGGAACTACTCAGCACCTCGGCAGGCCGCCGATCGCGCCGTCGATCGCGCAACTGCGGATGCGGCCCGCGATGCTGACGACATGCTGGATCGTTGGACCTCCCGGCAAGCTGAGGTCTATCCGCGCCGTACTGGTCGCCAGCCCCTGCCGCGACTGGAAGCTGATGGAACCGACATTGGCCTTCATGCTCAGCTTGCTGGAGACCGGCAGCCAATGCGACTTCAGCACGGCCGCGCCGTCCTTGCACAAGGCCATGCCATCGCCCTCGCAGGTGCAGGCGCCACTCGCCCCGGTGTGCAGCAGATAGCAGCTGCCTACAGCGTGATGGCTCAGGCGGAAGTGCACCCCTGCGCCGGTATGCACGGCGGCGCTGCGGGCGTACTGCAAATCAGTCAGGACGGTCTGCGCCAGCCCCTGCAGACGGGAGCGCTGCCGCAGTTCGTTCAGGGCCGGCACCGCCTGGCTCAGCAAGATCATCACCACGGCCAGTGCGACGCAGAGTTCAAGCAGGCTGACACCCCGGCTGCGGCTCAGAAGACATGTTGTATGGACCGGCATGCTGGGCTCCCGCTGGTGTGGCATGCACACAATCTAGGAGCCGGCCGTGCTTTATTCGTTCCCACCAAAGAGGGGATCGAGAGGGGGGGCTGACAGGGGGGGTCAGATGTCGCGAATCAGCTGCCTGAACTCATCCACGTCCTCGAAGCTGCGATAGACCGAGGCGAAGCGAACATAGGCAACCTTGTCGATGCGCTTGAGTTCACGCATCACCAACTCGCCCAGCCGTGTGGAGGGGATCTCACGGGCTCCGCTGGTCAGCAGCTTCTCCTCGATGCGGGCCAGGGCGGCATCGATCTGTTCGATGCTGACCGGACGCTTGCGAAGTGCGAGTTGCATGGAGGCACGCAGTTTGGCCGGGTCGAAGTCTGCCCGGGTGCCATCTTTCTTCACCACCACGGGCAGGGCTATTTCGGCTCGCTCGTAGGTGGTGAAGCGCTTATCACAGCCCAGGCAACGCCGTCGGCGGCGCACCACATCGCCCTCGTCCGATTCCCGAGTTTCTGACACCTGGGTTTCGGCATGGGAGCAAAAGGGGCAACGCATAGGGCGGCTCGGCCGACGATCAGCGGTAGACCGGGAAGTCGCGGGTCAGCGCGGCGACCTTCTCGCGCACAGCGGCCAGATTGGCCTCGTCATGCGGCTTGTCCAGCACATCGGCAATCAGGTGGGCGGTGGCGCGCACCTGATCCTCCTTGAAGCCGCGCGTGGTCATCGCCGGTGTACCCAGGCGGATACCGCTGGTCACCATCGGCTTTTGTGGGTCGTTCGGGATGCCGTTCTTGTTGCAGGTCATGTGGGCGGCGCCCAGGATGGCCTCGGCTTCCTTGCCGGTCAGGTTCTTGGGGCGCAGATCCACCAACATGACATGGCTCTCGGTGCCGCCGGAGACGATGCGCAGGCCGCGCTCGATCAGCGTGTCGGCCAGCACCTTGGCGTTCTTGACGACCTGCTCCTGGTAGGCCTTGAACTCCGGCGTCAGCGCTTCCTTGAAGGCCACCGCCTTGCCGGCGATGACGTGCATCAGCGGGCCGCCCTGGATGCCGGGGAAGATGGCCGAGTTGATCTTCTTGGCGATCGCCTCGTCGTTCATCAGGATGATGCCGCCGCGCGGGCCGCGCAGGCTCTTGTGCGTGGTCGAGGTGACGACGTCGGCGAAGGGCATCGGGTTCGGGTAGACGCCCGCGGCGATCAGGCCGGCGTAGTGGGCCATGTCCACCATAAAGTAGGCGCCGATCTCCTTGGCAATCTTGCTGAAGCGCTCGAAGTCGATGCGCAGGCTGTAGGCCGAGGCGCCGGCGATGATCAGCTTGGGCTTCTTCTCGCGGGCCAGCGCTTCCATCGCCTCGTAGTCGATTGCTTCCTTGGCGTTCAGGCCGTAGGAGATCACGTTGAACCACTTGCCGCTCATGTTCAGCGGCATCCCGTGGGTCAGGTGGCCGCCCTCGGAAAGGCTCATGCCCATGATGGTGTCGCCGGGCTGCAGCAGCGCGAAGAACACGCCCTGGTTGGCCTGCGAACCCGAGTTGGGCTGCACATTGGCGAAGTTGGCACCGAACAACTGCTTCAGGCGATCAATGGCCAGTTGCTCGACCACGTCCACATATTCGCAGCCACCGTAGTAGCGCTTGCCGGGATAGCCCTCGGCGTACTTGTTGGTCAGCTGGCTGCCCTGCGCCTGCATCACGGCCGGCGAGGTGTAGTTCTCCGAGGCGATCAGCTCGATGTGATCTTCCTGGCGGCGGTTCTCGTTCTGGACGGCGGCCCAGACTTCGGGGTCGACATTGGCGAGGGTCGATTGGCTGCGATCAAACATGGTGTTTTGGCGGTGAGTCGGGTTGGAGCCAAGGCCAGTCTCATCGCGAGATCTGACCCGGCCTGCCCAGGCGAACGGCGGATCACAGCCTCGGATGCAGATGCTGCCAAGACCGTTCGCGCTCCCCGGTGGTCAACCACCTCGGATCAGATGCCTCAGCGTCGGGCACCCTTCCTGATCGCCAGTTGCGCGAAGCCCGCAGTGTAGCGGAGCGTTGCTGACGCCGATGCAAGCTCAGCGGGCCAACGCCAGTTGTTCGGCTTCCAGGCTGGGCGCAGAGGGGGCGGCTTCTATCGCTTTCGGCACATAGGGGCGGCCCGCGGCCACCGCCTTCAGCTGCTCGTTGTGGTTCAGAACGCGCTGGGCATAGCCGCCGTCATCGTCGAGATTCGCCGCACCGACGTAGTAGCGCAACCCTTCCTCGATACTGCCGGCGCGCCGTATGCACTCCTTCAGCACCTGCACGCCGACGCGCAGATTCGTGATGGGATCGAACGCTGCCAGGCTGCCGCCGAACGCCTCGTACTTGTCGTCATGCACCTGGGTCATGACCTGCATCAATCCTTGAGCACCGACCGAGCTCTGCGCAAAGGGATTGAAGCTTGATTCGACGGCCATGATCGCCAGGATCAAGGTGGGCTCCACCCGGGCGCGCTCGCCCACGGCCCAGGCTTCCTGCACCAGGCGGCTGATCGGTTCCGGCGCCACCTTGTAGCGGCGCGCCAGCCAATGCGCAACGGCCGCCTGCTCGCGCGGCAGCTCCTTGGGATTGGCGGCGGTTGCACGCAGGATGGCATCGGGCTCATTGAGCGCCAGCAGGCCGGTGCCGGCGGCATCAGCCCGCGCCTCCTGACGGGCGTTGAGCCAGCCGAACAGCTCGACCTCGACACGCTGGCGCAACTCGGCCTGACTGCCGAACATCAGCAGCAGAGCGACCAAGGCCAGACCCAGCAGGGCGAGGGTGTTGTGGCTCACGACCAGCAGACCATGACCGATGTCCTTCAGAAACAAGGACAGGGCGGCAGCACTGCTGCGGCCCAGAGATAACAGATTCTTGCGCGCTGTCATGCGACTCCTTTCTTCTCCGTCCTTGCCTCGCGGGCAGGTCTGCAACCTGGGCCAGCGAGAAAAACTGACGGTGATAATGGGCCGGCAACTGAGTCCAGACGCGACGCGCAGCGTTTGCATCCGAGCTGACCGGGGCCATCGGCAGCGGGTGACCGCCTCCTCCCTGGGAGGATGTCACGGGTTAACCCTGAATCAGGGCAGGCGGATTCTAAGTGGCATCAATAACCCGTCAAGCTTTTGAAATCGCTTCTATATAGCTATAAATTATGAAGTACCGTGACTTGCGTGAATTCATCGACGGACTCGAGGCATTAGGGGAGCTCAAGCGCATCAATACGCCGGTATCCCCCCTACTTGAGGTGACGGCGCTGAGTGACAAGGTGCTGCGAGCAGGCGGGCCTGCGTTGTTGTTCGAGCGCCCGACCGGCTACCAGACGCCGGCCCTGACCAATCTGTTCGGTACGCCCAGGCGGGTTGCGCTGGGCATGGGGGCGCAGGAGGTTCAGGAACTGCGGGCCGTCGGACAGGTGCTGGCGAACCTGAAAGAGCCCGAACCGCCTCGCGGACTCAAGGATGCCGGTCGGCTGCTGCAGATGATGAAGGCGCTGTGGGACATGAAGCCCAGCCTCGTACGGCAGGCGGCTTGTCAGCAGGAGGTGTTCGAAGCTGGAGAGGTCGATCTAAAGAAGCTCCCGATACAGACCTGCTGGCCGGGCGACATCGGGCCTTTGCTGACCTGGGGGCTGGTGATCACGCGGGGACCACAATCCGTCGCGCAGCCCCGTCTGCGCCAGAACCTGGGCATCTACCGCCAGCAACTGATCGGTCGTCGGCAGCTGATCATGCGCTGGCTCGCGCACCGCGGCGGCGCGCTGGACTTCCGCGACTTCGCCCTGTCCAACCCGGGCCAGCCGTTTCCCATCGCAGTTGCGCTGGGCGCGGACCCGGCGACTATCCTCGGGGCGGTCACGCCGGTGCCCGACAGCCTGTCCGAATATCAGTTCGCCGGGCTGCTGCGTGGCTCGCGGACCGAGCTGGTCGACACCGGCGTGGGCGAGGGCGGCCGCATGCTGCAGGCGCCGGCCAGTGCCGAGATCGTGCTGGAGGGCCATATCCCCTGTGCCGAGCCCGGCTTCAGCGGCCATAGCGAGGATGGCGTGCCCTTGAAAGAAAAGGGCGGCTATCTGCATGCGCTGGAGGGGCCGTTCGGCGACCATACCGGCTATTACAACGAGCAGGACTGGTTTCCGGTCTTCGAGGTGCAGCGCCTCACCCAGCGCCGCGATCCGATCTATCACAGCACCTACACCGGCAAGCCGCCGGATGAACCGGCCATCCTGGGTGTGGCGCTCAATGAGGTCTTTGTCCCTATCCTGCAGAAGCAGTTCAGCGAGATTGTCGACTTCTATCTGCCGCCTGAGGGCTGCAGCTACCGCATGGCGGTGATCTCCATCAAGAAGGCCTATCCGGGCCATGCCAAGCGCCTGATGTTTGGCCTGTGGAGCTTTCTGCGCCAGTTCATGTATACAAAGTTCATCGTCGTTGTCGACGACGATATCGATATCCGCGACTGGAAGGAGGTGGTCTGGGCCATCACCACCCGCATGGATCCGGTGCGTGACACCACGCTGGTCGAGAACACGCCCATCGACTATCTGGATTTCGCATCGCCGGTCAGCGGCCTGGGCGGCAAGATGGGGCTGGATGCCACCAACAAGTGGCCGGGTGAAAGCAACCGCGAATGGGGACGCAGTATCGAGATGACGCCCGAGGTCGCACGCCGCGCCGATGCGCTGTATCAAAGTCTGTTCGCATAGCGCATGCGGGGCTCGCGCCTAGGGTTCTCCCAGCCTTGAAGGACCTGAGGCGCTCGCCTACTGTTGTGAAGCCTTTTGCTAGGCAACCACTCTGGCGCAGTCTCTGCGCGCCAGGAGCCCTGCGGCATATCGCTGCAGAGCCCCACCGATGGCATGGCCATCCGACCCCGCCCGGCTTCTTGCCGGGCGGGGTTTGTCATTGCTGAGCTCCCTGAATCAATGGCCGGCGAGGCCGCCCACCCACTCGTAGATCACATAGCGGTTCTGCCTGAAGCCTTCCGGGCTGGGCAGCCAGTCCAACAAGGCCCAGGGCTGTGCCGCATCGCGCGCACCGACGGGCGCCGCCAGTATCTGCGTCGCAGGCCAGCCAGCACGAGCAAAGGCTCGGGTGGCGCGCCGCATATGCTGGCTGTGCGTCACCAGCAGCAGTCGCTGGTAGCCGCGTTCGCGCATCAGTGCCACGCTCAGCCGCGCGTTGTCGCGTGTATCACGCGCTGCGGCATCGACCAAGCTCAATCTGGCCTGCTGGCCACTGGTCTGCAGCCAGTGCTGCACGATCTCGGCTTCGCTGCGATCGCCGGGCTGGGCCGCGCGGCCCAGCCCGCCGGTGAAACCCAGCGGCAGCCCGGTCTGCCGTGCCAGCCACAGACCGTAGTTCAGGCGTTCGAGCGTCGTGCCGCTGGGCCGGGCGTCCTGATACTCCGCGACCCTCTGTCGGGCGCCGCCACCTAGCACCAGGATCAGGGTGTCGGGCTGTCCGCGCAGCGATTCGCGCGTCTCGGCGGACAGCGCCTCGGTATGACCCAGCAAGAGGCCCTGCAAGCGATAGGCGGCCGCCTCGGTGCAGGACAGCCAGATCAGCGCGCATGCGCCCAGCAGCAAAACCCAGGCCCAGCGGCGGCTGCGGCGCATCAGCGCAGCGCCGGCCAGGATCAGCAGCAGCCAGGGCACTGGCGGCAGGATCAAGACTTGAAGCAGCGGGCGCAATTCCTGCAGAAACATCGGAACTCCGTGAGCAATCGTGGAAAAACCTGTGAAGCCTTGAAGCCGGCTCTGCGCCTGCGGCGCATTTTGGGGTCGCCATCATCCCATCTGCCGGAACCGGCTATGCTGCGCGCCGGATGAACAAGCAAGCGCAGGAGTCATGAGTACAAGCGAGTCGATCACCCTCGGCGGCGGCTGCTTCTGGTGCACCGAGGCGGTGTACGAGAGGGTGCGCGGGGTTCTGAGCGTCGAGCCCGGCTACTGCAATGGCCATGTCGAGCGGCCCAGCTACGAGCAGGTCTGCAGCGGCAGCACCGGTCACGCCGAAGTGGTGCAGCTGCGTTTCGATCCGAGCCAGATCAGCCTGAGCGAGCTGCTGGAGATCTTCTTTGTCATCCACGACCCGACCACGCTGAACCGACAGGGCGCCGATGTGGGGACGCAGTACCGCTCGGGCATCTATTTCCACGCGCCCGAGCAGCGCGAGGTGGCGGCCCGGGTGCTGGCCGAGGTTCAGCAGGCCTATGACGGGCAGGTCGTGACCGAGTTGCAGCCGTTGAGCAACTACTCGCCCGCCGAGGCCTACCACCATCGCTATTTCGCCCGCCATCCGGAGCAGGGCTACTGCGCCTTCGTCATCGCCCCCAAGGTCGAGAAGTTCAGGGCCAGTTTCGCCCGGCATCTGCGCGATGCATGAGGCCTCCTATGGCCCTGGCAGCGGACCGGCGATGATAGAAATGCGTGGTCTGCGCTACCGTTACCGCGGCGGCGCGGAGATGGTCTACGCCGATCTGAGTCTGGCCGCGGGCGAGCATCTACTGCTGCGCGGCGCCTCGGGCAGCGGCAAGTCCACGCTGCTGGCCCTGCT
The DNA here is from genome assembly GCA_041920215.1 of Burkholderiaceae bacterium. GTDB lineage: Bacteria > Pseudomonadota > Gammaproteobacteria > Burkholderiales > Burkholderiaceae_C > JAYRSJ01. The sequence goes on from JAYRSJ010000010.1 coordinate 94,629, forward strand.
GGCCGGTTTGCTGACGCCGACGGCCGGGCAAGTTCTGGTCGCTGGCCAGGACCTGGCAGCGCTGCGACCGTCCCAGCGCGACGCCTGGCGCGGCGCGGCGCTGGGTTTCATGCCGCAGCGCCTGCATCTGAGCAGCGCGCTGAGCGTCGAGGAGAACCTGTGCCTGCCCTATCTGAGCGCCGGTCTGCCCTTGGATGCCGAGCGCATGCACAGCCTGCTGGGCGAACTTGGGCTGGGCGGCCTGCTGCAGCGGCGGCCGCATCAGCTGAGCCTGGGCCAGGCGCAGCGGGTGGCCCTGCTGCGGGCCTTGCTGCGTCGGCCCCGGCTGCTGCTGGCCGACGAACCGACCGCCAATCTGGACGACGAATCGGCGGCCGCCTGCCTTGCGCTGCTGACCGAGGTCTGCGACCGGCAGGGCACTTCGCTGGTGCTCGCCACCCACGATAGCCGCGCCGTGCTAGCCCTGGGTCAGCGGCTGCGCTGCCATGTGCTGCCCAGGATCGATCAGGAGACGCAGCGATGAGCCTCTTGCATCTGGCCTGGCGCTATCTGTGGTCGCGGCCCCTGGTCAGCGCGCTGAATCTGCTGCTGATGAGCCTGGGGCTGGCAGCGGTGGTGTTCGTGCTGAACGTCAGCGAGCAGATCGACGCCGGGCTGCGTCGCGACCTGGCCGGCATCGATCTGGTGGTGGGGGCCAAGGGCAGCCCGATGCAGATCATGCTGTCGGGTGTCTTCCATCTCGATGTGCCCACCGGCAATATCCCGCTGGCGACGCTGGAGCAGCTGCGCCAGCAGCCGTTGGTGGCCCAGGTGGTGCCGATGTCGCTGGGCGACAGCCTGCGAGGCTTCCGCATCGTTGGCACCAGCCATGACTATCCGGCGCTGTATGGCGCCAGTCTGGCCCAGGGCCGGCTCTGGCAGGCCCCGCTGCAGGCGGTGCTGGGTGCCGAAGTGGCGCGCAAGACCGGCCTGGGCTTGGGCGCGCGCTTCGTCGGCAGCCATGGCCTGGGCGAGCAGGGGCACGAGCATGGCGATCATGGCTATACCGTGGTCGGCGTTCTGGCGCCCACTGGCTCGGTGCTGGACCGTCTGGTGCTGACCGATCTGGCATCGGTCTGGCAGGTGCATGAGGACATGCACGCAGCCGATGCCGAGGACCGTGCGGCCCTGGAGGCCGAGCGCGAGATCACGCTGGCCCTGCTGCGTTACCGCAGCCCTCTCGCGGCGGTCAGCCTGCCGCGCTGGGTCAATGCGCAGGACGGCCTGCAGGCTGCGGCGCCGGCGCTGGAGACGGCGCGCCTGCTGCGCCTGGTCGGTGCCGGCACCGAGGTGCTGCGCGGCTTTGGCCTGCTGTTGCTGCTGGCGGCCGGCTTGTCGGTGTTTGTCGCGCTGCTGCATGCGGTGCGCGAGCGCCAGCCCGATCTGGCCATGCTGCGCATGCTGGGCGCACCGCCCTGGCGGGTTGCGGCCCTGATCAGCCTGGAGGCCGTGCTGCTGGCGGTGCTGGCCTGCGGGCTGGGACTGGCCCTGGGCCATGGTCTGCTGCAGGGGCTGGGCTGGCTGCTGCAAAGCCAGCAATCGCTCAGAATCACCGCCTGGTGGTGGAGTGCGCCGGAGGCGGCCCTGCTGCCGCTGGCCCTGCTGCTGGCCCTGCTGGCCGCGGCCTGGCCGGCATGGCGGGCCTTCCGCCTCGATGTCACCGAGCTGCTGCAGGCGCCACATTGACAAGTCATGGAGCTCTAACGATGAAGAAACCCCTGCTATGCCTGAGCCTGACCCTGCTGCTAGGCAGCGCTTGGGCGCAAACGCCCCCGAGCAGCAAACCGTCCGTCGGCGAACATGCTCAGAAGGACATTGCCCGCCATCGGGCCATGGCCAAGGCGCATGAAGAGGCGGCGCAATGCCTTGAAAAGGGCGAGGACGAGGCCAAATGCCAGAAGGCCCTGCTGGCCGCCTGCCGCGGTCTGGCGATAGGCAAGTTCTGCGGGATGAAACATGAGCACTGATCGCAACAAGCATCTGGGTCTGGCCCTGTTGCTCGCCGGGCTGGCCCTGCCGGCGCTGGCGCAAAGCAGCAATGGCGCCACCGGCGCGGCGGGCGCCGCCATCGGCCAGGGGCCGGGCTACCACGATCCGCGCAGCCCCTTCAAACCGCTGCAGGAGCGCGAGGGCGTGGTCTCCTGGCCGCTGCTGGCCTCGGTGACCGTCAAGCTGGAGAACAAGCGCATGGTGCCGACTTTCCCCGGCACGGTGCAGGCGCTGGACAAGCAGAAGGTCAAGGTGCAGGGCTTCATGCTGCCGCTGGAGCCGGGCGACAAGCAAAGGCATTTCCTGCTGTCGGCCGTACCCACCAGCTGCAATTTCTGCACCCCGGCCGGGCCGGAGGGCCTGATCGAGGTGCGCAGCAAGAATCCGGTGCGCTACACGCTGGAGCCGGTGACGGTGGAGGGGCAGATGGCGGTGCTCAAGAGCGACCCCTACGGCCTGTTCTACCGGGTGACCGAGGCGCAGCAGACCGAGTAAGCTCTGTCGGCCGCGCCCGCTGCCGACGCACTCAGGGTGCCAGGCGCTCGCGCAGCCATTGCCCGTCGGGCTGCAGCAGGTAGCTGATGCGGTCGTGCAGGCGCGAGCGGCGACCCTGCCAGAACTCCCAGCGGTCCGGGGCCAGTCGATAGCCGCCCCAGTGCGGCGGCCGGACCGGATTGAGACCGTGCTGCAGCGCGGCCTTGGCCGCATTGGCGACCAGCACCGCGCGCGAGCTGATCACCTGGCTTTGCGGCGAGGCCCAGGCGCCCAGGCGCGAGTCCAGCGGGCGGGACTGGAAATAAGCGTCAGACTGCGCGTCCTCGACCTTCTCGACCCGGCCCTCGATGCGCACCACCCGTTCCAGCTCCACCCAGTGGAACTGCAGGGCGGCAAACGGCATGCCCGCCAGTTCGCGGCCCTTGCGGCTGGCATAGTTTGTGTACCAGACGATGCCGCGCTCGTCATAGTCCTTGATCAGCACGACCCGGGTCGACGGCCGGCCGTCGGCGCCCACCGTGGCCACCGTCATCGCGTTCGGCTCGGGTAACTCGGCCTGCAGGGCCTGTTCCAGCCACAGTCTGAATTGATCGATGGGGCGCTCGGCGGTATGGGTTTCGTCCAGTTCGCCCTGCTCGTAGCTCTTGCGCAGATCAGCCAGTTTCTTGTCCATGGCCTGAAGTATCGGTCCTGGCGGTAGAAAACCTTAGGTAGAGGCCCCAGTGGTGCGTTGTGCGTACGCTGGGCATCCTGCCAGCATGGCCGGTACAAGACGGTACAAGGCCATGCCCAGAACCCATCGCTCACATCATGACCCCACGTGCTGCAATCGTCGTTCTGGCTGCCGGTCGCGGGATCCGCTTTCGCGGCGCCGGCCATAAGCTGTCGCAGGCGCTGGGCGACGAGACGGTGCTGAGCCAAACCATCAAGAACGCCATCGCCACCGGCCTGCGTGTGGTGGTTGTCAGCAACATGGCGCTGCAGGGCAGTGTGCGTGATCTGGTGGCGGCGCGGGACATTGCGCTGATGGCCGATGTCGATGCCAGGGGACGCGCGCTGCCGGTGGGCATGGGGCATTCGATCGCGGCCGGCGTGGCGGCCAGCGGTGATGCCGATGGCTGGCTCATCGTGCCCGGCGACATGCCGCTGCTGAAGCCGGCCAGCATGCAGGCGGTGGCTCAGGCCTTGAGCCAGTATCCGGTGGCCTATGCCCAGTACCGCGGCCAGCGCGGCCATCCGGTGGGTTTCAGCGCCGAGCTGTACTCCGAGCTGGTGGATCTGCAGGGTGACGAGGGCGCCCGGCGCATCGTCGCCCGCTACCCTTCAGTCGCGGTCGAGCTTGACGATCCTGGCGTGCTGGTCGATGTGGATACCGAGGCCGATCTGGCCCAGCTGCAGCAGGAACTAGCCAAAGTCCAGCTCGGCTAGGCCCCGGCCGAGGCTCAGCTGCTGCTCCAGGCGCCGGTCGTGGATGCCGTGCTCGCGCAGGGCCTGCACTGTTGCGGCGACATAGTCCAGCGTGCTGCCATAGCGGCCGCGGGCATGCTGGAACACATGGCGCAGCTGCTGCTCATCCAGCGGCGGCACGCAGCTGGGGCTGCGGCGGCACAGCGTGAAGGCCAGCGCCCAGCCCAGCGGCCGGCCGTCCAGCCCGCGGCAGGGCAGCCAGCGCGGCGTGTAGACATTGCTGACCATCTCGCGCGCCCAGACCTGGCCCAGCACCGCCGCCGCCTCGGCGGCCGCCACGGTATAGAGCAGGCCGGTACAGCTGCCGCCCGCCACCAGGGCCGCCACCAGGCCGGGTTGCTCGGGGCTGCCGCGGTAGAGCTGGGAGCGCATGCGCAGCGCACGATGAAAGCCATGCACCCGTGCCGGCTGGCGGCTCTCGAACGCGAACTCCGGCCGCCAGATCAGCGAGCCGTAGGCAAACAGCCGCAGCTGCGGCCCGCGCTGCGGGTGCTGCCGCAGATCGCGCAAGGCCTGATGCAGCGCGGTGGGGGCGGGGGAGTCGTGCATGCATCGGCATGCTGCCACAGGGGCGGCCGCTTGTTCCCCGGCTGTAACCCCGGCCCGGTCTTGCTGATGTAATATGGTTACCGATTCTGAATAGGGCGAGTTACATCGCCAAAGCGCATGAACAGCATCCTTGACGCCGTCACCCAGCGTATCCGCGAGCGCAGCGCCGCCACCCGCAGCACCTATCTGAGCCGCCTGGGCCAGCTTGCCGGCCGGCCGCGCGGCACCGACCGCATGGGCTGCGCCAATGTGGCCCACGCGGTCGCGGCCATGCCCGCCCGCGACAAGCTGCGCATCGTGGCCGAGAAGGCGCCCCATCTTGCCGTGGTGACGGCCTATAACGACATGCTCTCGGCCCATCAGCCCTACGAGCAGTATCCGGCCCTGATACGCGACGAGGCCGCCCGCCATGGCGCCACGGTGCAGGTGGCCGGCGGCGTGCCGGCCATGTGCGACGGCGTGACCCAGGGCCTGCCGGGCATGGAGCTGAGCCTGTTCTCGCGCGACACCATCGCGATGGGCACCGCGGTCGCGCTGAGTCACGATGTCTTCGACGCGGCCCTGCTGCTGGGCATCTGCGACAAGATCGTGCCGGGCCTGCTGATAGGCGCCCTGCATTTCGGCCATCTGCCCTGCGTCTTCGTGCCGGCAGGTCCCATGGCCAGTGGGCTGTCGAACAACGACAAGGCCAAGGTGCGCGAGCAGTTCGCGCAGGGCAAGGTGGGCCGTGCCGAGCTGCTGGCAGCCGAGTCCAAGGCCTATCACGGCGCCGGCACCTGCACCTTCTACGGCACGGCCAACAGCAACCAGATGCTGCTGGAGGCCATGGGCCTGCATGTGCCGGGCGCGGCCTTCGTCCATCCGCACGATCCGCTGCGCGAGGCCCTGACCCGCGAGGCGGTGCGCAGCGCGCTGGCCATCACCCACCGCGCGCGCTACACGCCGATCGGCCGCCTGGTCGATGAGCGCGCCATCGTCAATGCGATGGTGGCCCTGCTGGCCACCGGGGGCTCGACCAACCATCTGATCCACTGGGTGGCGGTGGCCCGTTCGGCGGGCATCCTGATCGACTGGAGCGATTTTTCCGAGCTCTCATCGGTCGTGCCGCTGTTGAGCCGGGTCTATCCGAACGGCTCGGCCGATGTCAACCAGTTCCAGGCTGCCGGCGGCCCCGGCTTCGTGATCCGCGAGCTGCTGGATGCCGGGCTGATGCATGAGCCGGTGCTCAGCGTGGCCGGCGATTCGCTGCGCCCCTTCACCCGGGTGCCGGTGCTGGACGGGCAGGGCCGCCCGCAATGGCAAGACCTGCCCCCCGAAAGCGCCGACGACAGCGTGCTGCGCGGCACGGCCGCGCCCTTCAGCGCGACCGGTGGCCTGAAGCTCTTGACCGGCAATCTGGGCCGCGCCGTGATCAAGACCTCGGCCGTGCCCGACGATCGGCATGTGATCGAGGCGCCGGCCCGCGTCTTCGACAGCCAGGACGCGATGCAGGCGGCCTTCAAGGCCGGCGAACTCAACCGCGATGTGGTCGTGGTGGTGCGCTTCCAAGGTCCGCGTGCCAATGGCATGCCGGAGCTGCACAAGCTGACCCCGCCGCTGGCCGTGCTGCAGGGCCAGGGCCACCAGGTGGCCCTGGTGACCGATGGCCGCATGAGCGGCGCCTCCGGCAAGGTGCCCGCCGCCATCCATGTCAGCCCCGAGGCCCTGGCCGGCGGTCCGCTGGCCCTGCTGCAGGACGGCGATCTGCTGCGCCTGGATGCCGCGCGCGGCGAGCTGCTGGCCCTGGTGCCGGCCGAGGAATGGGCGGCCCGTGAAGCCGCCACGCTGGGCGCCGCCGCCAGCATCGAGAACGGCCATGGCCTGGGCCGCGAGCTGTTCGCCGGCCTGCGCCGCAATGTTCTGAGCGCCGAGGAAGGCGCGATCACCTGGATGTGAGCCCCCGATGAGCAAGGACACCCTCAGCCTGGCCAGCCACGGCCCCGTCATTCCGGTCATCGTGATCCAGCGCCTGCAGGACGCGGTGCCCCTGGCCCAGGCCCTGGTGGCCGGCGGGGTCAGGGTGCTGGAGGTGACGCTGCGCACCCCGGTGGCGCTGCCGGCCATCGAGGCCATCGCCCGCGCGGTGCCCGATGCCATCGTCGGCGCCGGCACGCTGCGCAGCGCGGCCGATGTCCGGGCCGCCCGCGATGCCGGCTGCCGTTTCGGCGTCAGCCCCGGCTTCACCGAGGCGATAGGCGCGGCCTGCCGCGAGCAGGGTCTGCCGCTGCTGCCGGGCGTCTCGACCGCCAGCGAGGTGATGCAGGCCAATGCGGCCGGCTACAGCTTTCTGAAGCTGTTCCCGGCGGTGGCGGTCGGCGGCCTCAATCTGCTCAAGGCCCTGGCCGGCCCGTTTCCGGATGTGGCTTTCTGCCCCACCGGCGGCATCTCGCTGGAGAGCGCGCCGCAGTTCCTGGCCCTGCCCAATGTGCGGGTCTGCGGCGGTTCCTGGCTGACGCCGCAGGACGCGCTGGAGCAGGGCGACTGGGCCCGCATCACCCGCCTGGCCGCCGAGGCGCAGGCGCTGCGGGCCTGAGCCGCGGGGCCACGGCGGCGCCTCACTTCAGCTCGAACACCAGGCAGGTGGTGCTGGCGTGGGCATAGAGCTTGCCGTCATGCCCGACCAGCCTGGCTTCGGCGGTGGCCACCTGCCGGCCTGAGTGCGTGACCGTGCCGATCGCACGCACCCGCGGCACCTGGGCATTCAGGGCCCGCACCAGATTGACCTTGAACTCCAGCGTCGTGTAGCCGCGCCCCTGGGGCATCACCGTGTGCACCGCGCAGCCCAGCGCCGAATCCAGCAGGGTGGCGAACCAGCCGCCATGCACGCTGCCCAGCGGGTTGTAGTGGCGCAGCAGCGGCTGGCCCTGGAACACCGCCTCGCCCTCGCGCACCGAGATCAGCGTGAAGTCCAGGGTCTGGGCGATATGCGGCGGCGGCAGCTCGCCGTCCAGCATGGCCTGCATCTGTTGCAGCCCGGTTCGGCTGCGCACCTGCACCGGGCTGGCCAGGCCGGGTGCCAGCAGGCGCTGGCGCACCGCGGCCTCCTCGTCCAGCCATTGCTGCAGCAGGTCTTGCTCGGGGGGCTTGTGCTCTGGCTCGCTCATGATGTCCTTTCAGGCAGGCAGTGGACGCGCAGCATGCCAGTTCTTGCGCCCGGCCGCTGGCACGCGGGCGACTCGCGGCTAGGATGCGCCGATGCACTATCTGGACCTGACTTCGTGGCCACGGCGCGCCGCCTTCGAGCATTTCCGCCGGCTCGCCCATCCCTATTTCAATACCTGTGTACGGGTCGACATCACGGCCCTGCTGCAGCGCCTGGCTGCCGAGCCGATGCCGGGCCTGACGCCCTGGCTGGCCTACCACCATGCGGCGCTCGGCGCCGCCAACAGCGTCGAGGCCTTCCGCTACCAGCTGGAGGGCGAGCGGGTGCGGGTGCACCCCCGCATCGATGGCAGCAGCACGGTGCTGCGCAGCGATCGGAGCTTCGGCTTCGTCACGCTGGCCTACCGGGACTCGCTGGCCGAGTTCGTCGCCACCGCAGCGCCGGCGCTGCAGGCGGCGCGGCAGGGCAGCGGCGCAGCCGGCCTGGGGCCGCCCGGCCCTGAGGACGCTGTGATGCACATGACCACCACGCCCTGGTTCGCCTTCAGCAGCTTCTCGCATCCGCGTGCTGCAGGTGGCCAGGACAGCGTGGCCAAGCTGGCCTTCGGCAAGTTCGAGCGCGAGGCGCACAGCGAGCGCGTCAGCATGCCGGTGGCGCTGGAGGTGCACCATGCGTTGATGGACGGCTGGCATGTGGGGCAGTTCTACCAGGCCCTGCAGCAGCGGCTGGACGCTGCATGTCGCTGAGCTATTACCGGGCCACGGCGGCGGCGGCCGGCCATCCGCCGCTGGCGCCCTCATCCAGCCGGGCGGCCGAGCCCGCGGTCGAGCTGGCCATCATCGGCGGCGGCTTCGCCGGCCTGGCCAGCGCCTGTGCGCTGCAGCAGCGCGGCCTGCGCTCGCTGGCGGTGCTGGAGGCCCAGGCCCTGGGCCATGGCGCCTCGGGCCGCAACGGCGGTTTCGTGTTCGGCGGCTACAGCCTGGACCCGGCCGCGCTGCTGCGTCAGCTGGGGCCGACCGCGGCCCGCTCGCTCTATGCGCTGACGCGCGAGGCGGTGGGCCTGATACGCGGCCGCATCGAGGCCCAGGGCCTGGCCTGCGACAAGATCGAGGGCGGCGCGCTGCTGGCCGACTGGTTCGACACCCCGGCCTCGCGGCGGCGCCTGGCGGACCAGGCCCGTCTGCTGCGCGAGCAGTTCGGCGTGCACTGGGAGGCGGTGGCGCCGGCCCAGCTGCGCGACTGGCTGCAGACCGAGCGCTATGGCGGCGGCCTGCTGGAGCGCGATGCCTTTCACTTCCATCCGCTCAAATACGCCCAGGCCCTGGGCCGGCTGATCGAGCAGCAGGGCGGGGCGGTGCACGAGCACAGCGCGGTCACGCGCATCGAGCGCCTGGGCGGCGCGGCCCAGGGCGGGCGCGGGGGCTTTCGCCTGCACACCGCCCAGGGCGCCAGCCTGCGCGCCGCGCAGCTGCTGGTGGCCGGAGGCGGCTATCTGCAGGGCCTGCTGCCGGCCCTGGAGGCAGCCCGGCTGCCGATCGCCACCTATGTGATGGTGAGCGAGCCGCTGGCGCCGGCGCTGAACCCGCTGCGCACGGCGGCGGCCGTCTACGACAACCGCTTTGCCTTCGACTACTACCGGCGCCTGACCGACCAGCGCCTGCTCTGGGGCGGGCGCATCTCGATCCGCGAGCGCGAGCCGCGGCGCATCGCGGCCCTGCTCAAGCGCGACCTGCTCAAGGTCTATCCGCAGCTGGCCGGGCTGCGAATCGACCATGCCTGGGGCGGCCTGATGAGCTATGCCCGCCACCAGATGCCGCAAATCGGCCAGCTGGCGCCGGGCCTGTGGTTCGCCCAGGCCTTCGGCGGCCATGGTGTGGCACCCACCACCGCGGCCGGCGAGCTGCTGGCCGATGCGATCAGCGGCCGGCAGGCGCTGCCCGAGGCCTTGGCGCGCTACGGCCTGACACCGGTCTTCGGCCGCCTGGGGCTGCTGGCGGCCCAGGCCCGCTACAGCTGGGCCGAGCTGAACGACTGGTGGGCCGATCCGCGCCACACGGCCTGAGCCGCGCCGCCCGCGGGCCGGCCGCTGATCACGGCGATCACAGCTCCAGCTCGACGATCACCGGTGCATGGTCGCTGGGGCGCTCGTTCTTGCGCGGCAGCTTGTCGATGACGCAAGACCTGACCCTGGTCTGCAGCGCCGCCGAGACCAGGATGTGGTCGATGCGCAGGCCCTGGTTCTTGCGGAAGGCCAGGTTGCGGTAGTCCCACCAGCTCCAGCTCTTGGCGGGCTGCTCGAAGAGCCGGAAGGCGTCGACCAGGCCCAGCTCCAGCAGGGCCTGGAAATGGGCGCGCTCCTCGGGCGTGCAGTGGATCTGGCCGGCCCAGGCCACCGGGTCGTAGACATCGCGGTCTTCTGGCGCGATATTGAAGTCGCCCATCAGCACCAGGCGCTCGTGGCGCTGCAGCTCGGTGCCCACCCAGGCGCGCAGCGCCTGCAGCCAGCCCATCTTGTAGACGAACTTCTCGCTGTCGGGCGCCTGGCCGTTGGGGAAATAGGCGCCAATCACCCGCACGCCGTCCACCGTGCCGGCGATCACACGGGCCTGCTCGTCGGCCAGGCCGGGGATGTTCTTCAACGGCTCCAGCGCCGGGCTGCGGCTCAGCAGGGCCACGCCGTTATAGGTCTTCTGGCCGAACCACTGCACCTGGTAGCCGGCATCGCCAATCTCCAGCGCCGGAAACTTGTCGTCGGTCAGCTTGGTCTCCTGCAGCACCAGCGCATCGACCGGATTGGCCTTGAGCCAGTCCAGCAGCTGGGGCAGGCGCACGGCCAGCGAGTTGACGTTCCAGGTGGCGAGTTTCATGGCTGGGAAGCGGGTTCATGGCGCTCGTAGCGCACAAAGTGATAGTGCCAGCCGCCCTCCGGGGCCGGGTGGGGGTGGCTGCTGCGCGCGGTCTCGCGGAACTGCGCGCGCGGCCAGGCCGGGAAGAAGGCATCGGCGCCCTCGAAGACCCGGTCCAGCTCGGTCAGCTCCAGCACATCGGCCTGCGGCAGCGCCAGCGCATAGATCTCGGCGCCGCCGATCACGAAGACCTTGTCCTGCGTCGCGCAAGCGGCCAGCGCCTCGGCCAGGCTGGCATGGACCTCGGCGCCGTCCAGCTGCAGGCCGCGTTGCCGGCTCAGCACGATATTGCGCCGGCCCGGCAGCGGGCGAAAGCGCGCCGGCAGCGAGTCCCAGGTCTTGCGGCCCATGATCACCGCATGGCCCAGCGTCAAGGCCTTGAAGCGGGCCATGTCCTCGGGCAGCCGCGCCAGCAGCTCGTTGGCACGACCGATGCCGCCATCGCGGGCCACCGCCGCGATCAGCACCAGCTCGCTCATACCGCCACCGGCGCCTTGATGGCCGGATGGTGCTGGTAGTCCTGCAGCTCGAAATCCTCGAGCTCGTAGTCGAACAGGCTGGCCGGCCGGCGCTTGATCCGCAGCGTCGGGTAGGCAAAGGGCGTGCGCGCCAGCTGGGTCTGCACCTGCTCGAAGTGGTTGTTGTAGATATGGCAGTCGCCGCCGGTCCAGATGAAGTCGCCCAGGGCCAGATCGCATTGCTGGGCCAGCATCTGGGTCAGCAGCGCGTAGCTGGCGATATTGAAGGGCACGCCCAGGAAGATGTCGGCGCTGCGCTGGTAGAGCTGGCAGGAGAGCCGGCCCTCGGCGACATAGAACTGGAAGAAGGCATGGCAGGGCATCAGCGCCATCTGGTCCAGCGCGGCCACATTCCAGGCGCTGACGATGATGCGGCGCGAATCGGGGTTGCTGCGCAGCTGCTTGAGTACCTCGGCGATCTGGTCGATATGGCCGCCGTCCGGCTTGGGCCAGCTGCGCCACTGCACGCCATAGACCGGCCCCAGATCGCCATCGGCGCGCGCCCATTCGTCCCAGATCGTGCAGCCGCGTTCCTGCAGCCACTTCACATTGCTGTCGCCGCGCAGAAACCACAGCAGTTCCAGGATGATGCTTTTCAGATGCACCTTCTTGGTGGTCACCAGCGGAAAGCCCTCGTTGAGGTCGAAGCGCATCTGGTGGCCGAACACGCTGCGGGTGCCGGTGCCGGTGCGGTCGGTCTTGCTGACGCCCTGCTCATAGACATGGCGCATGAAATCTTCGTACTGGCTGCGGATGGGGCGGGAGCTCATGGCGGGATTCTAGGGGCTGGGTCGGGCGGGAGCCGGAGGCGGGAAAGGAAGTACCGGCGCTATTCAGGGGCAGGCTAGGCAGCTCAAGGCAGGCCGCCGAAGCACGGCATCAACCCGCCCCGATCCGCAGCTCACAGTGGCATGCTGCAGCAGCAAGCTAACGTGAAAGCCCGTGCGACCGACGCTCGTTGTGTAGTTGGCGCAGAAAAAGGCCGCGGTAGCGTGCGGAAACTCGCCGGGTCGAGCCGTTTGTCGCGCCGTAGACCAATGAATGAAGCCTCCCGCCCTCACGCCCCCTGAAACTGCAGCGCTGCCAGCCGCGCATACAGCCCGCCGCGGGCCTGCAGCTGCGCATGGGTACCGACCTCGACGATGCGGCCTTGCTCCATCACGACGATGCGGTCGGCCCGCTGTATGGTCGCGAGCCGGTGGGCGATCACCAGGGTGCTGCGGTCGCGCATCGCGGCCTCCAGCGCCAGCTGCACCGCGCGCTCGCTCTCCGCATCGAGCGCGCTGGTGGCCTCGTCCAGCAGCAGCAGTGGCGGGTTCTTCAAGAGCGCGCGGGCGATGCTGATGCGCTGGCGCTGGCCGCCCGAGAGCCGCGTGCCGCGCTCGCCCAGAAAGGTGTCATAGCCCTGCGGCAGCTGCATGATGAAGTCGTGCGCGTGGGCGGCGGCGGCGGCCGCCTCCACCTCGGCGTCGCTGGCCCTTGGCCGGCCGTAGCGGATGTTCTCGCGCGCGCTGCTGGAGAACACCACGCTGTCCTGCGGCACCAGGCCGATGCGCTGGCGCAGCGCCTGCAGGCCCAGGCGTTCGATGGGCTGGCCGTCCAGCAGGATGCGGCCGGACTGCGGCTCGTAGAAACGCAGGAGCAGCTGCAGCACCGTGCTCTTGCCCGCGCCGCTGGCGCCCACCAGGGCCACGGTCTCGCCGGGCGCCAGGCTCAGCGAGAAGTCCTGCAGGGCCGGCTGGCCCGGCCGCGAGGGGTAGTGGAACTGCAGGGCCTCGATCTGCAGGCGCGAACCGCCGCTGACGGCCGGCAGCGCCAGCTGCTGGGCCGGCGCCGGCTCCTGGATGCGTGAACGGGTGGCCAGCAGCTCCATCAGGCGCTCGGTGGCGCCGGCGGCGCGCAGCACATCGCCCCAGACCTCGGCCAGCACCGCCACCGAGCTGACCAGCAGGATCACATAGACCACGGTCTGGCCCAGATGGCCGGCGCTGATGCGGCCGTCCAGCACCGCCTGCGTGCCCTGGTATAGGCCCCAAAGCATGGAGCCGAAGGTGGCGGTGATGATGAAGGCCACCAGCAGCGAGCGCACCCGGGTGCGCTTGCGGGCGGTGTCGAAGGCGGCCTCGTTGGCCGCGGCAAAGCGCTGCGCCTCGGCCTGCTCCTGCGCATAGCTCTGCACCACCGGCACCGCGTTGAGCACCTCGGCGGCGATCGCGCTGGTATCGGCCATGCGGTCCTGGCTGGCGCGGCTGAGCTTGCGCACCCGCCGACCGAAATAGAGGGCCGGCAGCACCACCAGCACCAGCAGGCCCAGCACCTGGCTCATCACCCAGGGGTTGCTGAGGATCAGCATCACCAGCGCGCCCAGGCCCATCACCGTGTTGCGCAAGCCCATCGACAGGCTGGAGCCCACCACCGTCTGCACCACCGTGGTGTCGGTGCTGATGCGGCTGATCACCTCGCCGCTGCGGGTGGTTTCGAAGAACTCGGGGCTTTGCCGCAGCACGTGGGCGTAGACGGCGCTGCGCAGATCGGCGGTGATGCGCTCGCCCAGCCAGGTCACCGCATAGAAGCGCGCCGCCGAGAACAGGCCCAGCGCCGCACCGACGCCGAACAGCGCCAGGAAATGCCCGCGCAGCGCCATCAGACGCTCGCCCGGGCCGGCAGCCACCAGGCCCTCGTCGATCAGGCCGCGCAGCGCCAGAGGAAAGGCCAGCGTGGTCAGCGCCGCGCCCAGCAGGAACAGCAGGGCCAGCGCGATGCGGCCGCGGTAGGGCCGCACAAAGGGCAGCAGGCCGGCCAGGGCTCTGGGGTTGGCCTTGGCCTTGTGATCGGGGGTCGGGTCTTGCGTGGCAGCATTCATGCCGCCAGTTTAGGGGCCGGCCCTCAGAGATTGCTGGCGAACAGCCGCCGCACGAACAGATCCTTGAAGCCGCGCGCCTCGTCCAGCCCCAGGCGCTGCAGATAGGCGGGCGGCGCGTCCTTGTCGCTGACCAGGCTCTTCAGGATCAGGCTGACCAGCTCCACCGGATGCTGGCTGGCATGCTTGAGCTTCTTCAGCGTGCGCACGATGTGCAGCTCGTCCGGGCTCAGATCGGTGCCGAAGGGGAAGTCCGGCAGCACGCCGCTATTGCGCCAGGGGCGCAGGCGCTCGCGCAGGGCCTCGGGCCGGTTGTTGCGGGCATGTTCGGGCAGCTGGTAGTCGCGCGGCAGCTTGCCATGGGCCTGGGCGCGCTCGATCAGATCGGCCTGGAAGCGTGAGTCGGCGATCTCCACCAGGCGGCGCACCACCTCGGCATCGCACTGGCCGCGCAGATCGGCCACGCCGTACTCGGTGATCACGATATCGCGCAGATGGCGCGGAATCGTCACATTGCCGTAGTTCCAGACGATATTGCTGCGCAGGCCGTCGCGGTTGTCATGGGTGGCGCGCAGCATCAGGATGGCGCGCGCATCGGGCAGGGCATGGCCCATCGCGATGAAGTTGTACTGGCCGCCCACGCCCGAGACCACCTGACCCGATTCCAGCGCGTCCGAGGCGGCGGCGCCCAGCAGGGTCACCTTCATCGTCGTGTTCATCAGCCGTGCCTTGTGGCGCTGCGCCCGCTTCAGCGCGCTGCTGGCGATGGCATCGTCGTGCAGCTCGTTGATGAAGGCGATGCGGCTCATCTCGATGCGGCTCATCTCGTCCTCGTCCAGCGCATGCAGGCGCTGGTAGAAGCTGCTGGGGCCCAGGAAGAAGCCGCCGTGCATCACCGGCGCGCGCAGCCAGCGCGGCCCCAGCCAGCCCTCGATCAGCAGGCGCTCCAACGTCGCACCGGCCGGCGGCGTGCCGGCCTTCAAGAGGCCCACCGACTGCAGCCAGGCCACTTGCGCCGCGTCGGGCTGCGCGCCGATGCGGCCGGCTTCGTGCAGCGCGTGCAGGGCCTCGCCATCGGGCTTGTCGCCCAGGCGGCCGGCATTGGCCAGCTGCTGCAGGCACAGATCGGGGAAGGCGCGGCGGCGCAGCAGGCCGGCGTCGAAGAGCTGCAAGAAGCCGTTGACGAACATCTCCGAGCAGCCGTACAGGCCCTGTTCGAGCGGCGCCAGCTCGCGGCCGGCCAGGCCCTGCGGGCACAGGCTGGACATGATCTCGCGGTAGGCCTGCGGCTCGCGCTGGCGCACCAGCAGGCCCTGGGCGATCGCATCGCCCAGCGAGCCGATGCCGATCTGCAGCGTGCCGCCATCGGCCACCAGGCTGGCGGCATGCAGGCCGATCGCATAGTCGGCCCAGGAGATCGAGCCATTGGGTGGCGCGAACACCGTGTGGCGGCAGGCCGGGTCGTCCAGCACCAGATCGAAGAAGTCCGGCCCCACCTCGGCCTCGCCGGCCATGAAGGGCAGCTCCTCGTTGATCATCGCCACCGTCAGCAGCGGCCGGCCGGCGGCCTGCATGCGCTCGACCAGATCGGCCGTCAGGTCCGGGTTGCTGGACAGCGACAGCCGCAGCCCGGCGGCCGAACGCCGGGCCGCCACCGCCTGGGCGATCACATTGACGCCCTGCAGCACCATATCGCGGGTCACGAAGCTGTAGTTGGTGCAGATGAAGTGCTGCTGCGGGCCGGGCTTGTCCAGATAGTCGCCGGTCTTCACGAAGAACTCGTGCACCTCGATATTGGCCGGCAGCGTGCCGGCCCGGGCCGCCTTCACATAGTCCAGATCGGGGTAGTTCTTGAACACCCGCTCGACCAGGGGCGCGAGGAAATGTTGCTCCAACTCGCTGTGGCCCACCGGCTTTTCCAGCGACAGCGCGGTGAACAGCGTCAGACGGCGGCTCGGGTCGGCGGCGATGCGCCGGTACAGCGCATTGACCAGCGGGTTGGGCTTGCCCACGCCCAGCGGTATCGCCAGCACGATGTGCGCGGGCAGACGCTCCAGCATGCGCTCGACCATGCTGTCCAAGCCTTGCAGCAGCTCACTCATCGCAGGTCTCCTGTTGTTATGCCCGCCAGTTTGCCCTGCGAGGGCCAGGTGGGTCTTGACGTGCGGCAAGCTGCCCCCTCGGGCGCTGCCGGTGCGGACTGTGGTCGAATACGGCCCATGCAGTTCGACGATTTGGACCCCTCCCGGGATCAGCCGCGCTGGTTGCCGGCCATCAACCGCTGGGTCCAGCGCCTGGGTCTGCGGCGCAGCCTGGTGCTGCTGGTGGCAGCCGTCTGGCTGCTGGCACTGGGCATTTCGCATGCCATCGTCAGCCTGGTGGGCGGCAGCCGGCTGATGGCCACGCTGTGCTCCAGCATCTGTGCCTTCGGCATCACCTTGCCCTTCGGCTATTTCTTTCTGAGCCTGGTCCAGCATCTGGACCAGGCCTATCAGCGCATGAGCCAGCATGCGATGCAGGATGCGCTGACCGGCACCTACAACCGCCGCCATTTCCTCAATCTGGTCGAGCGCGAATGGGCGCGGGCGCGGCGCTACGACATGCCCTGCGCGCTGCTGCTGCTGGATGTGGACCATTTCAAGCAGGTCAACGACGGCTTCGGCCATCTCTGCGGCGACCAGCTGCTGTGCGAAATCGCCGCAGCCACCGGCGAGACGCTGCGCCAGCCCGATGTGCTGGCCCGCTTCGGCGGCGAGGAGTTCATCGTCTTCCTGCCGCATACCGATCCGCTGGGCGCGCTGGATGTGGCCGAACGGGTGCGCGAACGCATTGCCGCGCTGGACTTCCGCTGGCAGCAGCGCCCGGTGCCGGTCAGCGCCAGCCTGGGTGTGGCGGCCCTGCACCCCAGCCATATCAGCCTCGATCAGCTGATCAGCGAGGCCGACGAGGCGCTCTACCGCGCCAAGGCCGCCGGCCGCAACTGCGTGCGCGCCGGCGCCGGCTTTCTGCCGGGTGGCCGCACCAGCGTGCTCAGCTGAGGCGCCGGCCGCCGGCACAGGGGATCGTGGCCTCAGAGCCGCATCGGCGCGGCGTAGCCGGTCATCTCCAGATAGCCGCGGCCCAGCAGCCGGTCCTCGCCATCCAGCAGGGCCACCGCCCCTTCCCAGTAGGCCAGGCCGCTGGCCGCGCGGCCATCGACCTCCTGCGAGTCCAGCAAGGCCTGCAGGCGCAGCGGCCCCAGCACGTCGGCGGGGCTGAGCAGCCGCCACTCGACCGGGTAGCGGGCCTGGGTCTGCGGGCTGGTCCAGCGTCGTCCTGGCTCGAAGCGCAGCTCGCCGTGGGCCAAGTTGCGCTGGCTGCCGTCACTGCGCTGCCAGCTGCCGCCGCTCCACAAGGTGCTGCCATCGGCGCGCCGCATCCGGGCCAGCGTCAGCGCGCCGCCATCCAGCAGATTGATGCCGGCCCAGTCCCAGCCCACCGCGCCCGGTGGCATCAGCGCATCCATCCACTCATGATCGAGCCAGGCGCTGCCGTCGAGCCTCAGCGTCTCGCCGGCCAGGCTCAGACGCGCCTTGCCCTGCAGCTGGGGCTGACTGTAGTAGTGGCTGGCCTCGGCCTCCAGCGGGCCTTTGCGCGAATAACCGTTCTCGCCCTGCAGCAGCGGCGCCTGCTCGCTGTGCAAGTCCAGGCTCAGCGCAAAGCCGGCGCTGCCGCCGCCGAAGCTCGCGCGGTAGCGGCTGCCGGCAGGGCCCAGCGCGCTGCGCTCCAGCTGCCAGTCGCCCAGGCGCAGGCCGCAATCGCTGCGGCTGAAGCGGGCCGCCATCGCGCCCAGGCCGACGCGGGCCAGGCGCTGCTGATGCAGCAGGCAGCCGCGGCGCAGATCGCTGAGCGCGATATGGCCCAGCAGCAGCTGGCGCGGTGCCAGCGCGCTGGTCAGGGCCTGCACCGCCGGATCGCGGTGGCGCAGGCGGAAGAAGGTCAGCTGATAGCCGTACTGCGGGGCCGCGCCACGGCTTTTGCCGAGCAGGCCGGTCAGGTACCACCACTCCAGCGCGGTTTCTTCGTGGGCGCCGTGATCGCGCGGAAAGCGCAGCGGCCGTCGGCTCACCCCCTGGGTGGCTGCGGCGCGCAGCGGCGCGGCGGCGGCCATCGCGAGGCTCAGCAGCCAGGCCCGTCGCAGCATCGTCATCCGCATCGCCATCCGCATCACCAATCGCTCCTGACCGCCTGTACGGCATCGGCCGCGCCGGCGCGGCGCCCCACCCAGGCCGCGGTCACGAGCGCCGCCAGCAGCACCGCACCGGCCAGCTGGGCCAGGCGCGCGGTCGGCAGCGCCAGGCTCATGCTCCAGTGAAAGCTCTGCGGGTTCACCACATGGACCAGCACCGCGCTGAGCAGCAGGCCCAGCCCCAGGCCGGCTGCCACGCCGACGCCGGCATAGAGCGCGGTCTCGGCCAGCAGCAGGCGCAGCAGCTGCGCGCGCGCCAGGCCCAGATGGCGCAGCAGGCCCAGCTCGCGGCGACGCGCCAGCAGCTGGGCCGAGAGACTGGCCGCCACCCCGACCAGGCTCAGGCCGAGCGCCAGCGCCTGCAGCCAGTAGCTGATCGCGAAGCTGCGGTCGAAGATGCGCAGCGAGAGCGCCAGCAGCTCACCGCTGGCGGCGAACTCGATGGGCAGGCCGGCCGCCTCGGCCGCGCCGCCTAGGCGTTGCTGTAGCGCAGCCATATCGGCGCCCGGCGCCAGCCACAGATGCAGCTCGCTGATGGCGGTGTCGCCGCTCCAGCGCTGGTAGTCGCGCTGCTCGATCAGCAGCGCGCCGCTCTGGCGGCTGTAGTCGCGCCAGACGCCGCGTACCCAGGCCGTCAGCGTGGCGCCGCTGTCCAGCCGCAGCGGCAGGGGCTGCCCCGGCTGCAGGCCGGCGCGTTCGCTCAGGGCCTCGTTGATGTAAACCGCCACCGCAGCGCCCGGCGGTGCATCCGACTGTGGGGCCAGTGGCCCCAGCAGGGGCAGCTGGCGGGCATCGCCCAGCGGCCGCGCCAGCAGGCTGATGCGCTGATCGGCGCCGGCCCAGGCCTGCAGCTGGCGCTGGCCCCGCTGGCTGACGATGGCGGCGTCCTGCCGCGCCGCGTCGAGCAGGCGCGCGGGTAGCGGCGCGCTCTGGCCGTCGGCCTCGCGCAGGCTGGCGCGCAGGTACAGATCGGCCGGCAGCACCTGGCGCAGCCAGTCGACCAGCGAGTCGCGAAAGCTGCTGACCATCACCAGCATCGCCACCGACAGGGCCAGCGCCACCAGCACGCCGGCCATCAGCTGCAGGGCCTCGCCGGCCTGGTCCTGTGCCCGCCGCAAGAGCAGCAGGGTCAGCGCGCCGCGCTGCGCCCGGTGCTGCAGCAGCGCCACCAGCGCCCGCAGCAGCGTGGGCACCGCCAGCAGCCCGCCCAGCAGCATCAGCAGCATCGCCAGATAGGCGGCCAGCGGCAGGCCCTGCCAGGCCGGTAGCAGCAGCAGGAGCGCGGCCAGCAGCCACAGCAGCGGCGCCAGCCAGGCCGTCAGCCGCCAGGCCTGGCCCGCCTGGGCCGTCCCCAGACCCTTGAGCACCTGGGCCACCGGCATGCGGGCCACCCGCTGGGCCGGCAGCCAGCTGGCCGCCAGCGCCACCGCGGTGCCCAGCAGCCCGTGCAGGGCCAGCGCCCAGGGCTGCAGATGCAGCGGCGGCGCCGCGCCTGCCAGCAGGCCGCTGCCCAGGTCGCCGCCCAAGAGGCGCAGGCCCAGGGCCGCCAGCCCGGTGCCCAGCAGCAGGCCCAGCAGGCTGGCACTAGCGCCCAGTATCAGCCCCTCGGCCAGCAGCAGCGCGCGGCGCTGGCCGGCCGCCAGGCCCAGCACGCCCAGCAGGGCCAGCTGGGGCAGGCGCTGCGCCACGCCCAGGGACTGCACCGCAAAGACCAGAAAGCTGCCGGTGAACAAGGCCATCAGCGAGAGCACGCCCAGATTGACCCGGTAGGCCCGGCTCAGCTCACCGAGGTCCAGGCCGGCCTCCTGGCCAGGAGCGCCGGCGCGCCAGGCAGGCCCCAGCGCATCCGCCCAGCGCTGGGCGGCGATGCCGGGCTGCAGCCGCACATCGATGCGGTCCAGCGAGCCCTGCCGGCCCAGCAGGGCCTGGGCCGCCGCCACATCCATCACCGCCAGCGCCTGCCCCGGCGCCCGCAGCCGGCCGGCCAGGCGCAAACTGGCCTGCCGGGTCTGGCCCTGCTGGCTCCAGCGCAGCACGACGCTAGCGGCCGGCCCCGGGGCCGGCCCCAGGGCCTTCAGCGCGGCCGCGTTCAGATGCAGGGCATCGGGCGCGGTCAGCCTCTGCAGGCCGGGGGCATCGCCCGCGGGTGATGCGGGCATCAACTCAGGCATCAGATCGGGCATCAGCTGGGTCGCCGCCAGCAGGTCCACGCCCAGCAGCTGCAGCGGCAGCCAGCGGCCATCGGCGCGCTGCAGCTGCAGCTCGGCGCTGATCACCGGGGCAGCCAGCAGCACGGCCGGGTCCTCGTGCAGGCGCGCCAGCGCGGCCTCGGCGATCGTGCCGCTGGCCGGGCGCAGCTGCAGATCCGGCCTGCCACCGACCGCCCGCGCCGCGGCGTCGAACTCGGCCAGGGCCGAGGCATTGACCAGATGCACCCCCCAGGCCAGGGCCACGCCCAGCGCGATCGCCAGCCAGGCCAGGCCCTGGCGCCCCCACTGCGCGCGCAGCGCCGGCCAGGACAGGCCGCGCAGCAGGCGCAGCAGCAGCGGCATCAGCCGGCCACCCAGGCTTGCAGGCCGCGCTCGTCCATCCGCAGGGCCCGGTCGGCGCGGGCGGCCGCATGGCTGGAATGGGTGACGAGCAGGCAGGCCGTACCCTCCTCACGGCACTGGGCCTGCAGCAGGTCCAGCACCTGGGCCGCATGGCGGGCGTCCAGATTGCCGGTGGGCTCGTCAGCCAGCAGCAGGGCAGGGCGGTGCACCAGGGCCCGCGCGATCGCCACCCGCTGCAGCTGGCCGCCCGAGAGCTGGCGCGGCATGCGCTGGGCCAGCGCGCCCAGCTCCACCCGCTCCAGCATGGTCTGCACGCGCGCGGCATCGGGCCGGCCCAGCAGCAGCAGGGGCAGAGCCACGTTGTCGGCCACGCTCAGATGCGGCAGCAGATGGAAGGCCTGGAACACAAAGCCCAGCGCCGTGCGGCGCAGCCCGGCCTGGCGGGGCTCGGGCAGGGCCGCCATGTCCTGGCCCAGCAGCAAGACCTGACCCTCATCGGGACGGTCCAGCCCGGCCAGCAGATTCAGCAGCGTGGACTTGCCGCAGCCCGATTCGCCCAGCAGGGCCAGCAGCTCGCCCCGGGCCAGCTGCAGCGACAGGCGCTCGAACACCGGCGTGTCGCCATAGCGCTTGCTCAGGCCGCGGGCGTCGAGGATGCAGCTCACGGCACAGCGGTCTTCATGCCGGCCCGTTCAGCAGCCGGTGCACCGCGGCCAGCAGATGCAGCTCGGCATCGGCGCTGTCGCAGGCAATGGTCTGGCGCTGCGGCATGCTGCGCAGCCAGGTGTGCTGGCGCTTGGCCAGCTGGCGGGTCGCCGCCGTGCCGGCCTCGACCAGACGCTGGCGGTCGGCGATCCAGCCCTGGTCCAGCGCCTCCCAGACCTGGCGGTAGCCGACGCAGCGCATCGAGGGCAGGCTCGGTGAGAGATCGCCGCGCGCACGCAGGGCCTGCACCTCGGCCACCAGGCCCTGGTCCAGCATCTGCTCGAAGCGCAGGCCCAGGCGGTGGTGCAGCCAGGCGCGGTCCTGCGGCTCCAGCGACAGCAGCGGCCAGTCCACGCCGGCCTCGCGCTGCTGCTCGCGGTAGAGCTGGCTCATCGGCTTGCCGCTGAGCGCATGCACCTCCAGCGCGCGCTGGATGCGCTGGGCATCCATGGGCGCCAGGCGGGCGGCGGTCTCGGGGTCGAGCGCGGCCAGGCGCGCATGCAGCGCCGGCCAGCCCTGCTCGGCCGCCTCGGCATCCAGCCGGCGGCGCAGCGTCTCGTCGGCCGGGGGCAGCTCGGACAAGCCCTCGAACAAGGCCTTGAAGTACAGCATGGTGCCGCCCACCAGCAGCGGCAGCCGGCCGCGCGCCAGGATCTCCTCGACCAGGCGCTTGGCGTCACGGGCGAACTGGGCGGCGCTATAGGCCTCCAGCGGATCGAGGATGTCGATCAGATGGTGGGGCACGGCCGCCAGCTCGGCCGCGCTGGGCTTGGCCGTGCCTATGTCCATGCCGCGGTAGACCAGGGCCGAATCCACGCTGATGATCTCCAGCGGCAGCAGCTCGGCCAGGCGTAGGGCGCCGGCGGTCTTGCCGCTGCCGGTGGGGCCGGCCAGGCACAGGGGACGCAACCTCATGGACGCGCTCCAGCCGTCGCTGCCTGCGAAGGGACGGCGCAGCGCTGCACCAGGGTCCAGGCCAGGGCCACCGTCGCCAGCCCCAGGCCGCTCATCGTCAGCGCCAGCGGCGCCAGCGTGCCGTCCAGCACCTGGGCCAGCAGGGCACCGACGCCGAAGGCGGCCAGCGCGATCAGAAAGCCGGCCAGCGCGGCGGCGGTGCCGGCCTGGCGCGGAAAGGGGCCCACCGCACCGGCCTGGCCGCAGGGCTGCAGCACCCCATGGCCGAAGATCAGGGCCCAGTGCGGCAGCAGCAGGCTCCACCAGGCGCTATGGCCCGCCAGCGCCAGGCCGCCGACGGCCAGGCTGCCCAGCAGCGTGAACAGCGCACCGCGCCGCACCGTCTGCGCCAGGCTCAGCCGTGCCAGCCAGTGGCGGCAGGCATAGGTGCCCAGCACATAGACGCCGGCGGCCGAGGCCACCACCAGGCCATAGCGCTCGCGGCTCAGGCCCAGCACCTCGATGAAGGCAAAGGCCGAGCCGGCCAGAAAGCTGTAGAGCGTGGCATAGGCCATTGCGGTCATCAGCCCGTAGGCGCGAAAGACCGGATGCGCCAGCACCAGCGCCCAGTTGGCCAGCAGGCGGCGCGGCTGCAGCGCCGCGGGGTCGGGTCTTGCCAGGCTTTCCGGCACCCGCCAGGCGATCAGGCTCAGGGCCAGCGCGCCGACCGCCGCGATGGCCAGCAGCGGCCAGCGCCAGCCCAGCTGGCCGGCCAGCCAGCCACCCAGCGCGGGGCTCAGCATCGCGATCAGGCCCAGGCCGCTGAGCGCGCGCGCCATCGCCCGCGCACCCTGCTGGGGCTCATACCAGTCGCGCAGCATCGCGCGCGCGCAGACCACCGCGGCCGCCAGGCCCAGGCCCTGGGCGGCGCGCCAGGCGATCAGCTGACCGATGCTCTGCGCCAGCGCCCCTCCCAGACCGGCCAGCACAAAGACGGCCAGGCCGGCGAGCAGCACCGGGCGGCGGCCCCAGCGGTCGCTCAGCGGGCCCAGCAGCAGCTGGCCCAGGCCGAAGCTCACCATCAGGGCCGACAGGGTCAGCTGCAGGCCGCTCATCGAGGCCGGCAGCGATTCGCGCAGCGCCGGCAGCACCGGCAGATAGAGATCGGTGCTGACCGGCTGCAGACCCAGCAGCAGGGCCAGGGCCAGGATCAGCACGGGCTCTGCGGGGCGCCGGGCCTGGCCCGGCAGCGGCGCCTCGATGCCTGCCGGCGCCGGCTCGGCATGTGGACTCAATCGAAACGCTCCCAGGGCGAAAGATAGCGCCACTGGCCGACCGGCAGCTTGCCCAGCGCGATGCGGCCGATGCGCACCCGTTTCAGGCCCACCACCTTCAGCCCGACCAGCTCGCACATGCGGCGGATCTGGCGCTTGCGGCCCTCGCGCAGCACGAAGCGCAGCTGGTCCTCGTTGATCCAGCTGACTTTGGCCGGCTTGAGCTGCACCCCGTCCAGCTCCAGGCCATGGTTGAGCCGGGCCAGGTCTTGCGCGGGGAAGCGCGCCATCGGCGAATCGGGGCGCAGGGGGCTGCCTTCGCTGCCCGCATCGCCTTCGCCGTCGTGCGCCTGCTGCGGGGCAGCGCTGGTCGCCGCGCCCGCATACTCGACCCGCACCAGATACTCCTTCTCGATCGTCGAGTCTTCGCCGATCAGCAGCTTGGCCACCCGGCCGTCCTGGGTCAGCACCAGCAGGCCGGTGGAATCGATGTCCAGCCGGCCGGCCGGCGCCAGGCCGCGGCTGTGGCCGATGTGGTACTTGAGCCCCGAGGGGTCCTCGGACCAGTGCTTGTCGGAGCGCACCAGCACCGAGGCCGGCTCATAGCCGTCCTCGGCCTGACCGGACACATAGCCGATCGGCTTGTGCAGCAGGATGGTGATCTGGCGGGCCTGCTGCTGATGGGCGGCGGGGTCGATCTCGATGTGGGCCTCGGGGCCCACGCGCTGGCCCAGCACCGCCATGCGGCCGTCCACCCGCACCCAGCCGGCGGCGATCCATTCGTCGGCCTCGCGCCGCGAGGCCATGCCCAGCGTGCCCATGCGCTTGGACAGGCGTTCGCCTTCGCCCGCGCCGTCCCTGGGGGCGACGCGCTCGGCCGGACGTGGCCGCGGGGGGCGCGGCGCATCGCCATGGGGCGCGGTATGGCGGCGCTGGTCCTGGCGCGCCTCGCGGCGGGGCGCCGCCGGCTCCGACCTGGGGCCGCCACGCTCGGCCCGCTCCATCCGCTCACCGGCAGGTGCGCGCGACGGCCGCTGCTCATGGCGCTCGTAGCGCTCCTCACGCTCAAAGCGGGCCGGCGCACCGGCCCGGCTGGCGGGGCGCTCCCGGCCCTCGGCCGTCGACTTGCCGGGCTTGCTGCCCGGCTTGCCGGTGCCTGCCGTCTTCTTCTGCTGCGCCTGCTCGTAGGCGGCCTGGCGCTCGGCACGTTCGGCCTGGGCGGCGGCCAGGGTCTGGCGCGGGCGCGATACGCCCTTGCCGCGCAGCGGCGCGCGGCGCTCGCCCTCCGGTCCGCCAGGTCCGGCAGCTTGGGCCGCCGGCTTGTTGCCGGGCGGTGATTTCTTCAGTTTCAGAGTGGCCATAAAGGCTTTCGGCAAGGGCGGTCAGGCCGGGGTTCAGCGACCGCGTAGAAAGAGGGCGTCGAGTTCGCGCAGGCTGAGCTGGCGCCAGGTCGGACGGCCATGGTTGCACTGATCGGCCCGCTCGGTGCGCTCCATATCGCGCAGCAGGCCGTTCATCTCGTCGAGGTTGAGCTGGCGGTTGGCGCGCACCGCGCCATGACAGGCCATGGTGGCAAGGATTTCGTGCTGGGCGCGCTCTATGCACGAGCTGGCGTCGTACTGAGCCAGCTCGGCGAGCACGCTGCGCGCCAGCTCCACCACATCGCCGCCGGCCAGCAGGGCCGGCCGGGCACGCACCGCCAGCACCTGGGCCGTCAAGGGCGCCACATCCAGACCCAGCTGCAGCAGGGTCTCGGCATGGGCCTCGGCGCAGGCGATCTCGGCCGGGGTGGCGGCAAAAGTGACCGGGATCAGCAGCGGCTGCGACTCGATCCTGCGCTGGCCCAGGCTGGCCTTGAGCCGCTCGTAGACCACCCGCTCGTGGGCCGCATGCATATCGACGATGACCAGGCCCTGGGCGTTCTCGGCCAAGATATAGACCCCCTGGATCTGCGCCAGCGCCCGTCCCAGCGGCCAGTCGTGGGCGGGCAGGGCGGGGGCTGCAGTGGCCGCGGCCGGGCGATCGGGCGCGGGCGCGGCGCCGGAGAGCTGGCCGTAGAGCGTGGCCGCCTCGGCCAGGCCCAGCGAGCCCTGGCTGGCCTTGTGCCAGGCGGCGCCAGCGGTATAGCCGGCTGCGTAGCCGGTTGTGGCAGCGGCGTCGTGGGCGGCAAACCAGGCGGGCGGCTGGCCGGGGGCAGGGCGCTGGCCGGGCAGCTCAGCCAGGGCCGCGATGGCGGCAGTGCTGGCCTGGGCCGGCTGGGCCTGTGCCGCGGGCTCGGCGCTGCGCGAGAGCGCCAGCGCATCCTGCACCGCATAGCGCACCTGCTGGTGGATCTCCCGCCCATCGCGGAAGCGCACCTCGATCTTGGTGGGGTGCACATTGACATCGACCCGGTCGGGGGCGATCTCGATGAAGAGCACATAGCAGGGCTGGCGCTGGCCGTGCAACACATCCTCATAGGCCGAGCGTATGCCGTGGGCGATCAGCTTGTCGCGCACATAGCGGCCGTTGACATAGACGTACTGGGTGTCGGCGCGGCTGCGCGCCGCCTCGGGCAGACCGGCCCGGCCATAGATGCGCAGCGGCCCGCTCTCGGACCAGACCGGCCGGCTGTCGCGCACGAAATCCTCGCCCAGCACCGCGGCCACCCGCTGCTCGGCGCTGCCGGCACGGTATTGCTCAAGCAGCTTGCCCTCGTGCCAGACGGCAAAGCCCACATCGGGCCGGGCCAAGGCATGGCGGCGCACCGCTTCCAGGCAATGGGCCAGCTCGGTGGCGTCGGTCTTCAGGAACTTGCGCCGCGCCGGCGTGCTGAAGAACAGCTCGCGCACCTCGACGCTGGTGCCGCGGGCACGCGCCGCCGGCGTCAGCTCGCCGCTGCGGGCCTCCAGCCTGTGCGCATGGGGCGCGCCCTCGCAGCGGCTGGCCAGCGCCATCTCGGCCACCGAGGCGATGGCCGCCAGGGCCTCACCGCGAAAACCCATGGTGGCCACCGACTCCAGTTCGTCCAGTGAGCGAATCTTGCTGGTCGCATGGCGCTTCAGCGCCAGCGGCAGTTCCTCCACCGGTATGCCCAGGCCGTCGTCCTCGACCAGGATGGCGCGCACCCCGCCGGCCATCAGCTTCACCGTGATCTGGCTGGCGCCGGCATCCAGCGCGTTGTCCACCAGCTCGCGCACCACCGAGGCCGGGCGCTCCACCACCTCGCCGGCGGCGATCTGGCTGATCAGTTCATCGGGAAGCTCGCGGATGCTGCGGCGCGGGCCGGCACCGTGGCCACTGTGGCCGGCGACCGACCCTGCCGGCCCGACGGCATGCGCTGTGGGAGAAGACAAATCCATGCCCCCGATTGTAGGGAGGGGCGTCACCGTCATGTGCCGCGCCGCCCCGCATAATCCGCGCCCATGGAAATCATCAGCTTCCTGGTCGACTTCATCCTGCATGTGGACCAGCATCTTGCCGCCTTTGTGCAGGCCTATGGCGCCTGGGTCTATGCCCTGCTGTTCCTGATCGTGTTCGTGGAGACCGGCCTGGTCGTCATGCCTTTTTTGCCAGGCGACTCGCTGCTCTTCGTGGTCGGCACGCTGTGCGGCGCCGGGCTGATGAGTCTGCCGCTGGCGATCGCGCTGCTGCTGGTGGCCGCCATCCTGGGCGATCAGTGCAATTACACGATAGGGCGCTATTTCGGACCCAAGGTGTTCCGCTGGGAGAACTCGCGCTTCTTCAACAAGGCGGCCTTCGACACCGCCCACGCCTTCTACGAGAAGCATGGCGGCATCACCATCGTGATCGCCCGCTTCATGCCCTTCATCCGCACCTTCGCGCCCTTTGTGGCCGGCGTGGCCGCGATGGACCGGGGCCGCTTCACCGCCTACAACATCGCCGGGGCCCTGCTCTGGGTGGTGGGCCTATGCGTCGCCGGCTATCTGTTCGGCAACATCCCCTTTGTGCAGACCCATCTGAGCAAGATCATCTGGGCCATGATCATCATCCCCGGCCTGATCGCGATCTACGGCGGCTGGAAGGCCGGCCGGGCGCAGCGGGCGGCCAGCCTGGGTTGAGGCCAGCCCGCTACAGCGAGCGGTTGCGCGCCAGCGGCGGGTTCTTCGCGAAATAGCGGTTGATGCCGGTGGCCAGCGCCTCGACCAGCTCGGCCTGGTAGGCGGGGTCACTGAGCTTGGCCTCTTCCTCGGGGTTGGAGATGAAGGCGGTCTCGACCAGGATGGACGGGATGTCGGGGGCCTTCAGCACCGCGAAACCGGCCTGCTCGACCCGCTTCTTGTGCAGCCGGCCGACCCGGCCGATCTGGCCCAGCACCGCCGTGCCCAGCTTCAGGCTATCCTTGATCTGGGCGGTGGTACTCATGTCCAGCATCGCGCGCAGCACCGCCTGGTCCTTGACCGCGACATTGACGCCACCGACCAGATCGGCGGCGTTTTCCTTGTTGGCCAGCCAGCGCGCCGCGGTGGAGCTGGCCGCGCCCGAGCTCAGCGCGAACACCGAGGCGCCGCGCGCCTGCGGGGTGAAGAAGGCGTCGGCATGGATGGAGACAAACAGATCGGCCTGCACCCGGCGGGCCTTGCGAACCCGTTCATGCAGCGGCACGAAGAAATCGGCATCGCGGGTCAGCATCACCCGGATATTGGGGTTGGCGTTGAGCCGGTCGCGCAGCTTCTTGGCGATGGCCAGCACCACATCCTTCTCGCGCAGACCGGTGGGGCCGATGGCGCCGGGATCTTCGCCGCCGTGGCCGGGGTCCAGCGCGATCACGATCAGGCGGTCGAGCTGACGCTGCTCGCCGGCCGTCAGCGGCTTGGGCGCGGGCGGCGGCGCCGGTGTGCTGAGGCTGGGGGCGCTGGACGCTGCGGCCTGCGCGATGGCAGGCGCGGCAGCGCTGGCCGCGGAGGCTGCCGGCAGCGCCGCGGGCGGGGGCTTGACGCTGGCCGGCGTGCCGTCGATCTTGCCGATCAGCTCGCCCAAGGCGTCCTGCACCGCCTGTGCGGCCTGGCTCTCGGCCTGTTCCTTGTCGCGTATCAGGGCCAGCAGCGGATCGCGCTCCTGCTGCGGGTAGAGGTCGGTCACCAGCCGATGCCGGTAGGCCGCTACCGGCGCGATCGTGAAGATCTGGGGTGCCACCGGCTGCTTCAGGTCGAGCACGATGCGCACCACCCGTGGCTGGTTCTGGCCCACCCGCACGCCGGCGATATAGGGGTCGTCGGGTCTGATCTTGGCCACCAGCTCGCGCAGCCCCGGGCTGAGGATCAGCTCGTCGATATCGATCACCAGCCGGTCCGGCGACTCCACCAGCAGATGACGCGTGCTGAGCGCGCGGTCCGACTCCAGCGTGACCCGGGTGTAGTCCGCGGCCGGCCAGACCCGTACCGCGACGATGCTGGCACCGCTGCCCGACCAGGCCAGCTGCGGCGCCTGCAGCAGCAGCACGGTGCCGCCCAGGCGGTGCAGCAGCAGACGGCGTTGTACTGGCTTCACAAAGCCTCCAGCAGACGCCGGCCCAGCGGCGTGGCGGCCCGCAGCCGGACACTGCGGCTGTCATCGTCGGCGACCTCGATATGCAGGCTCAGATCGGGCGTGGGCAGCATGCCGGCCGCCTTCTCGGGCCATTCGCAGAGCTTGAGGCCGGGCCGGGTGAAGATGTCCCGAAAGCCGGCATCCTCCCATTCGCGCGGATCGCTGAAGCGGTAGAAGTCGAAATGGCTGACCTCGCCCCGGCCGCCCCAGTCGGCCAGATCGTAGGTCTCCAGCACCGCATAGCTGGGGCTCTTGATGCGCCCCTGTACGCCCAGCGCACGCAGCAGATGGCGCACCAGGCTGGTCTTGCCGGCTCCCAGGCTGCCATGCAGTTCGATGCAGGCGTCGAGCAGCTCCGGCGCGCGGGCCAGGCTTGCGGCAAACTGTTGGCAAGCCGCCTCATCGGGCCAAAGCAGCTGACGGGTTTCTAGAATGGCAGACAAATGAATACGGCTCCTCAGCAATCCGACCGCAGCCCCGGCGAGCTTCAGGCTCTGTGGCAGCAGCTGCGCGACTGGGCGCATGGGCTGGGATTCTCACAGATTGGCGTGGCCGATATCGATCTCGCGACGGCCGAAGCCGGTTTGCTGGACTGGCTGGCGCAGGGCTGCCATGGCCAGATGCACTATATGGAAGCCCATGGGCTCAAGCGCGCCCGGCCGGCCGAGCTGGTGCCGGGCACGCTGCGGGTGATCAGCGCCCGGATGGACTATCTGCCGCGTGATCTGGGCGAGGGCTGGCAGGCTCTTGAATGGCAGCGCCTGGGCGAACCGCTGCGGGCGCAGGTCTCCCTCTATGCCCGTGGCCGCGATTACCACAAGGTGCTGCGCAGCCGGCTGCAGCAGCTGGCCAGCCGTATCGAGCAGGCGATCGGGCCGCTGGGCTACCGGGTGTTCAGCGATTCGGCGCCGGTGCTGGAGGTGGAGCTGGCCAGCCGCGCCGGCCTGGGCTGGCGCGGCAAGCACACGCTGACGCTGGACCGCGAGGCCGGTTCGATGTTCTTCCTGGGCGAGATCTTCGTCGACCTGCCGCTGCCGCTGACCGCGCCGGTCAGTGCGCATTGCGGCCAGTGCAGCGCCTGCCTGGACGCCTGCCCGACCGGGGCCATCACCGGGCCCTACCGGGTCGATGCGCGGCGCTGCATCTCCTACCTGACGATCGAGCACGACGGGGCCATCCCCGTGGCGCTGCGCGCGGCGATGGGCAACCGCATCTATGGCTGTGACGACTGCCAGCTGGTCTGCCCCTGGAACAAGTTCGCCCGGCGCAGCGCCTTGCCCGACTTCGATGCCCGCGCCCCCTTGCAGGACAGCAGCCTGCTGCAGCTGTGGGACTGGGCTGAGGCCGATTTCCTGCGTCATACCGAGGGCACGGCGATACGTCGCATCGGTCATGCACGCTGGCGGCGCAATCTGGCGGTGGCGCTGGGCAATGCCTGGCGTGCCAGCGGCGATGCGCGCATCGCCGCGGCGCTGCAGCGCGAACGTGCGGCGGCCTCGGTCCTGCTGGCCGAGCATATCGACTGGGCGCTGGCGCAGCGGACGCAGCGCATGGAGGCCGCGGGATGAGTGAGCGGGCTGCGACGGGCCGGCGCCTGGGCGGGTGGCTGCTGCCGCTGTTGCTGCTGACGATGCTGCTCGGACCACCGGGCGCGGTGCAGGCGACCGAGCCGCTGCGCTTCTATACCGAGGAATACCCGCCGGTCAGCTTCTCTGAGCAGGGCAAGGCCGCGGGCATGGCCACCGAGCTGGTGCAGGCCCTGGCGCAGCGCCTGGGCGAGCCGGCCCGCATCGAGGTGCTGCCCTGGGCGCGCGGCTACCGGCTGGTGCAGCAGCAGCCCGGTAGCGCGCTCTTCGTGACGATACGCAACCGTGAGCGCGAGCCGCGCTTCAAATGGGTGGGCCCGGTGCTGCTGGCCACCGACGGTTTCTATGCGCTCAGGGGTTCGGGACTGCAGCTGCGCAAGGAGGCGGACCTGCAGCAGTTCGCCGAGATCGCGGTGCCGCGCGACTGGTTCACCTACCAGGAACTGCGGGCCCGCGGTCTGCGCAATCTGCTGGGCGTCAACGAGCCGGCCCAGATGTTCAAGATGCTGCGGCTGGGCCGGGTCAAGCTGATCGTTGCCGACAACCTGAGCTTCTACGCCCGCGGTGCTGCGGCCGAGCAGGTGGCGGGGCTGCGGCCGGAGGATGTGGAGATGGTCTACCCCTATCGCAGCTCCTATGGTTATCTAAGCTTCTGGCCAGGCACGCCGGACGCAACGATACGCCGCTGGCAGACCGCGCTGGATACGATGCGGCGCGACGGCAGCTTCAGCCGCATCTACCAGCGCTGGCTGCCCGGCGCCACCGAGCCGCCGCTGCGCGAACCGGGGCTTTGAAATGGCCGTCGGCGTGGCTGCCCGGCCGGTCATCGCCGCCTCGCCTTGCTGCGTTGCAGCAGCGTCTGCTGAATCTGGGGATACTTGCTGCATGAAGCACCACGAGACTACCGTTCTCCCGCGCCTGGCGCGCCGCCAGGCGCTGGCCTGGGCGCTGGGCCTGGGGCTGCGCCGCGGCGCGCCGGCCCTGCTGCTGGGCCTGACCGCTGCCGCACAGGCGCGTCGCTACGAGGGTCAGGAGTTCGACGAAACGATTGAGCTGGGCGGCGCCAGGCTGCAGCTCAATGGCGTGGGCATGCGGGCGGTGGCGATACTGAAGGGCTATCTGGCGGCGCTCTATCTGAGCCGGCCTGCCGCCACGCCCGAGGCGGTCTACGCAACACCTGGCCCCAAGCGCATACAGCTGCGCATGCTGCTGGAGGTGAGCACCGAGGAGTTCGTCAAGGCGGTCAACAAGGGCGTGGCCCGCAACTGCAGCGAGGCGGAGCAGGCGGCGCTGGCCGATCAGCTGCCGCCCTTCATCGCGCAGATGCGCGCGGTCGGCAAGGTCAGGCAGCGGGACCGCATCAATATGGACTTCGTGCCGGGGCAGGGCACCAGCCTGCTGATCAATGGCAAGCCGGCCGGCCCGGCGGTGGGCGGCGCTGAGCTGTATCTGGGCCTGCTGAAGGTGTTTCTGGGTCAGCGCCCCACCGACAAGCGACTCAAGGCCGGCCTGCTGGGCCAGGCCGACGACTGAGGCCTGAGCCTGTACGTAGTTCCGCTAGCATCTGCGGCGGCCACCCTCGCTAGGATGGCCCGCAAGCTGTATTCCTATAGACCAAAGCAAGAGGAGTCGTCATGAGTCGTCGCGTCTGGATCCGTTCCTGTGCTGCCATCGCCGGCGGACTGCTGCTGGCGCCGCTGGCGCAGGCACAAAGCTATCCCAGCAAGCCGGTGCGCCTGATCGTCCCGTTCGCGCCGGGCGGCACGACCGATATCGTGGCGCGTGTGATCGCCGACAAGATGGGCGCGCAGCTGGGCCAGAACGTCGTCGTCGAGAACAAGGCCGGCGGCGGCGGCTCGGTGGGTGCCAATGAAATCGTCAAGTCGGCCCCCGACGGCTACACGCTGGGCATGGCCACCGTCTCGACCACCGCGTCGAATCCGGCCATCAATCCCAAGATCCCGTACAACCCGCTGACGGATTTCACCTCCATCATCAATGTGGCGGCAACGCCCAATGTGATCGCGGTGCATCCCTCCTTCCCGGCCAAGGACTACAAGAGCTTCATCGCCGAGCTGAAGAAGAATCCCGGCAAGCACAGCTTCGCCAGCTCGGGCACCGGCGGCATCGGCCATCTGCAGATGGAGCTGTTCAAGAGCCTGGCCAATGTCTTTGTGCTGCACATCCCCTATCGCGGCGCCGGCCCGGCGCTGAACGACACGGTGGCGGGCCAGGTGCCGATGATCTTCGACAACCTGCCCTCGGCGCTGCCCTTCATCAAGGATGGCCGTCTGATCCCCATCGTGGTGGCCGCGCCGGAGCGCCTGGCGGTGCTGCCGAATGTGCCGACCTTCAAGGAAGTGGGGCTGGAGCCGGTGAATCGCATGGCCTACTACGGCGTCCATGGCCCCAAGAACCTGCCCAAGGAGGTGGTTGACAAGGTCTCGGCCGCGGTCAAGAAGACCGTCGCCATGCCGGATGTGAAGGCGCGCATCGAGGCCACCGGCTCGCTGATCGTGGCCAACACGCCCGAGCAATTCAGCGCCCAGACCAAGGCCGAGTTCGAGGTCTATAAAAAGGTCGTCGAGCAGCAAAAGCTCAAGCTGGACTGAGCCGGCTTGAGCTGACGGCACAATGCCAGGGCGCCGTGAGGCGCCCTTTCTTTTTGCACCATGCCCAAGCCGCCAGCCGCCCCACCCAGCCGTCCGCTCGCTGATACCCCCTGCCGGGAGGCGAGCCGTCAGGCGCTGGAGCGTTTCATCGAGACCCTGTGGCTGGAAGACGGGCTGGCGACCAACAGCCTGGCCGCCTACCGGCGCGATCTCAACCTGCTGGCTGACTGGCTGGCAGCCCAGCAGGGCCTGAGCCTGGACCAGGCCCGGGAACTGGATCTGCTGGCCTACGCGACGGCACGCCATGCGCGCAGCCGCAGCAGCAGCGCCAACCGAAGGCTCAGCGTCTTCAAGCGCTACTTCCGCTGGGCACTGCGCGAGCAGCGCATCCAGCAAGACCCGACCCTCAGGCTCAGCAATGCCAAGCAGGCGCTGCGGGTGCCCAAGACGCTGAGCCAGGCCCAGGTGGAGGCGCTGATCGCCGCGCCCGATGTGCAGACGCCGCTGGGCCTGCGCGACCGCGCCATGCTGGAGCTGATCTATGCCAGCGGCCTGCGTGTCAGCGAGTTGGTGACGCTGAGGAGCCTGCATGTGGGCTTCAAGGAGGCGGTGCTGCGCATCAGCGGCAAAGGCGCCAAGGAGCGCCTGGTGCCGTTCGGCGAGGAGGCGCACAGCTGGCTGCTGCGCTATCTGCGCGAGGCGCGCCCGCTGCTGCTCAAGGGTGGCAATGCCGAGGCCCTGTTCGTCACCGTGCAGGGGGAGGGCATGAGCCGGCAGATGTTCTGGAAGCTGGTCAAGAAATACGCGCTGCAGGCCGGCATCACGGCGCCGCTGTCCCCGCACACGCTGCGCCATGCCTTCGCCACCCATCTGCTCAACCATGGCGCCGATCTGCGCGCGGTGCAGCTGCTCTTGGGGCATGCCGATCTGTCCACCACCCAGATCTACACCCATGTGGCCCGCGAGCGGCTCAAGCAGATCCACGCCCAGCACCATCCGCGCGCTTGAGTTGGGGGCGGCGGGACCGACAATCCCCCCATGGACCATACCTTTCTCTCCGCCCTGATCCTGCTGCTGCTGGTGCTGGATCCGCTGGGCAGCCTGCCCATCTTCATCCCCATCATGCGCGAGGTGCCCAAGCCCAGGCGGGTGCGGGTGGCCGTGCGCGAGGTCAGCATCGCCTTTGCGGTGCTGCTGGCCTTCATGTTTCTGGGCGATGCCTTCTTGCGCGTCATGCATCTGTCGGAGCGCTCGCTGGAGGTGGCCGGCGGGGTGATCCTGCTGATCATCGCGATACGAATGATCTTCGGCAGCAGCGGCGAGTCGGTCTATGGCGCCGAACCGGGCCGCGAGCCGCTGATCTTTCCGCTGGCCGTGCCGCTGCTGGCCGGCCCCTCGGCCATGGCCACCGTGCTGCTGCTGGCCTCGCGCCAGCCCGAGCGCATCTGGGAATGGATTGCCGCGCTGACCACCGCGATGCTGATCTCCGGCCTGACCCTGGTGCTGGCCGACCGCATACGCAAGCTGCTGGGCGATTCGGTGGTGGCCGCGGTCGAGAAGCTGATGGGCCTGGTGCTGACCGCGATCGCGGTCGAGATGGTGCTGGCCGGCCTGAAGCGCTACTTCATAGGCGGGCTTTGAGCGTTTGCACGATGCGAAAAGGCATTTTCATATCGTGGATGTAGCAACTGCTGCGCCGCCGCATTTTTTCTCATTATGGTGATTGTCTTTTCACATTCAGAAATTGCAAATCTAAGTTGTTGATTTTATGAGGAAAGATTTTTAGTCTTATATAAGACATAAGTCTTCCGCTTGCCGTGACAGAGGACTAATCTTGAGTCCATCAAGCCCCTCGTTTTCAAGCACGCAACCGGAGAACCTCATGAGCAAACTGACCCGTGAACAGCAGATCGCCGCCCTCGAAAAGGACTGGGCCGAGAACCCCCGCTGGAAGGGCATCAAGCGCGGCTACACCGCTGCCGATGTCGTCCGCCTGCGCGGCTCGCTGCCTATCGAGCACACCCTGGCCAAGCGCGGCGCCGAGAAGCTGTGGAGCCTGGTCAATACCGAGCCCTTCATCAATGCGCTGGGCGCGCTGACCGGCAACCAGGCCATGCAGCAGGTCAAGGCCGGCCTGAAGGCCATCTATCTGTCCGGCTGGCAGGTGGCCGGTGATGCCAACAGCAATGGCGAGATGTACCCCGACCAGTCGCTGTACTCGGTGGACTCGGTGCCCAAGGTGGTCAAGCGCATCAACGCCACCTTCAAGCGCGCGGACGAGATCCAGTGGAGCGAGGGCAAGGACGATATCGACTACTTCGCTCCCATCGTGGCCGATGCCGAAGCCGGTTTCGGCGGCGTGCTGAACGCCTTCGAGCTGATGAAGTCCATGATCGACGCCGGTGCTGCCGGCGTGCACTTCGAGGACCAGCTGGCCGCCGCCAAGAAGTGCGGTCATATGGGCGGCAAGGTGCTGGTGCCCACCCGCGAGGCGGTTGCCAAGCTGGTGGCGGCCCGTCTGGCGGCCGACGTGATGGGCGTGCCCACCGTGCTGCTGGCCCGTACCGATGCCGAGGCCGGCGATCTTGTCACTACCGATGTGGACGACAACGACAAGCCCTTCTGCACCGGCGAGCGCACGGTGGAAGGCTTCTTCCGCACCAAGAACGGCCTGGATCAGGCGATCAGCCGCGGCCTGGCCTATGCGCCCTATGCCGACATGATCTGGTGCGAGACCGGCAAGCCGGACCTGGCCTTCGCCAAGGCCTTCGCCGACGCCATCCACGCCAAGTTCCCGGGCAAGCTGCTGGCCTACAACTGCTCGCCTTCCTTCAACTGGAAGAAGAACCTGGACGACGCGACCATCGCCAAGTTCCAGCGCGAGCTCGGCGCGATGGGCTACAAGTTCCAGTTCATCACGCTGGCCGGCTTCCACAGCCTGAACTACTCGATGTTCGATCTGGCCTATGGCTACGCTCGCAACAATATGAGCGCCTTCGTCGAGCTGCAGGAGAAGGAGTTCGCCGCCGCCGACCGGGGCTTCACCGCGGTCAAGCACCAGCGCGAGGTCGGTACCGGCTACTTCGATGCGGTGACCACCACCATCGAAGCCGAGGCCTCGACCGCGGCACTGAAGGGCTCGACCGAGGACGAGCAGTTCTTCGATGCCAAGCACGGCTGATCGTCAGGCCGCTGCAGCAGGGCCGGCCTTTGGCCGGCCCTTTTTCTTGGCTGCGCAGCAGGCCGGTCTTCGTATGATGCGGGCATGAATATTCTGATCCTCGGCGCCGGCCGTGTCGGCGCGAGCGTGGCCGAGAGTCTGGTCTCGGAAAAGAACGACATCACCGTCATCGACACCGATCCCGTCCGCCTGCGCGAGCTGCAGGACCGCATGGATCTGCGCGGCGTCACCGGCAATGGCATACAGCCCTCGGTGCTGGAGGCGGCTGGTGCACGCGACGCAGATATGCTGATCGCCTGCGCGCCCAGCGACGAGACCAATCTGGTGGCCTGCAAGGTGGCCCATGCGGTCTTCAGCATCCCCACCCGCATCGCCCGGCTGCGCTCGCCCGAGTTCGAGCAGGACAGCCCGCTGCTGGGCAGCCATGGCTTCGCGGTCGATGCGGTGATCTGCCCCGAGGAATCGGTCACCCGCACGATACGCCAGCTGATCGAGTACCCGGAGGCCCTGCAGGTGCTGCAGTTCGCCGACGGCGCAGTGAGCCTGATCGCGGTGCGGGCGGTGCATGGCGCGCCGCTGGTTCAGCGCACCATGGCCGAGCTGCCAGCCCTGGTGCCGCAGTGCGAGATGCGGGTCGTGGCGCTGTACCGCAAGGACGGCAGCGGCCGCGACCAGCGCCTGGCCTGCGAGGGCGACACCCGCATCGAGGCGGGCGACGAGGTCTTTGTGTTAGCTGCCACCGAACATATACGCAAGGTGCTGGATGCGCTGGCACGCCGCGCCGCACCGATCAAGCGGGTGATGATCGCCGGCGGTGGTCGGGTGGGCCTGCGACTGGCGCGCGAGATCCAGGACGAATGCCGGCTCAAGCTGATCGATACCGGCCTGGCCCGCTGCGAGTACCTGACGACCCAGCTCAACAGCACCAGCCTGGTGTTGCACGGCGACGCCACTGACGAGGAATTGCTGGAGCGCGAACAGGTCGAGGAGACCGACCTCTTCCTGGCGCTGACCAATGACGACGAGGACAACATCATGGCCTGCCTGCTGGCCAAGCGCATGGGCGCGCGGCGGGTACTTGCCCTGATCAACCGGCGCGCCTATGCCGACCTGGTGCAGGGCACGCAGATCGATATCGCGCTATCGCCGGCGCAGACGGTGATCGGCGAGCTGCTGGCCTATGTGCGCCGCGGCGATGTGGAGGCGGTGCACAGCCTGCGCCGCGGCGCGGCCGAGGCGCTGGAGGCGGTGGCCCGGGGCGATCGCAAGACATCCAAGGTGGTGGGACGGCGCATCGACGAGATCGCGTTGCCCAAGGGCGCGCAGATTGGCGCCCTCGTGCGCAGGGTCGAGGACGCCGAGCGCTACCGCCGCGTCATCATCCCGCACCACGACACGGTGATCGCTCAGGACGACCATGTGATCGTGTTTGTGCCGCGCAAGCGCATGGTGCGCGAGATCGAGAAGCTCTTCCAGGTCGGTGCGACCTTCTTCTTCTGACACGGCCTCGATGAGTTCCCCCCTTGCCGTCCTGGCCCTGATCGGCCGCCTGCTGGTGATCTTTGCGCTCTTCATGCTGGTGCCGCTGGCCTTCGGCTGGGTGCAGCAGGACGCCGGGCTGCGCGCCTTCAAGATCGCTGCCGGCATCACGCTGGCGGCCGGCCTGGTCCTGTCTATGCTGATGCGCCGCTTCCGCCGCGAGCTACAGGCCCGCGACGGGTTTCTCCTGGTGGGTCTGACCTGGCTGATCCTGCCGGCCTTCGGTGCCTTGCCGCTCTGGCTAGCCCTGCCAGGTCTTGACATCACCGACGCCTACTTCGAGGCCGTCTCCGGCCTCACCGCCACCGGCGCCACCGCGCTGGCCGGGCTGGATGCGCTGCCGCTGAGCGTCAATGTCTGGCGCTGCTTCATGATGCTGGTGGGCGGCCTGGGCATCATCGTGCTGGCGGTGGCCATCCTGCCGATGCTGGGTGTGGGCGGGGCCCAGCTCTTCAAGGCCGAGACGGCCGGCCCGCTGAAGGATCAGCAGAAGCTGACCCCACGCATGTCGGACACGGCGCGCGGGCTCTGGGTGGTGTACTTCGTGTTCGCGCTGGCCTGCATGCTGGCCTATCGCTGGGCCGGCATGAGCTGGTCCGACGCCTTCATGCATATGTGCAGCACCGTCAGCCTGGGCGGCTTCTCCTCGCACGACGCCAGCTTCGGTCACTGGAACTCGCCGACGCTGGAGACGGTGGCCATGATCTTCATGCTGCTGGCCGGCATCAATTTCGCGCTCTACTTCATCGCGGTGCGCCAGCGCTCGCTGCGGGTGCTGTGGCAGGACATCGAGCTCAAGGCCTTCTATCTGGTGCTGTTGGGGTCGGCCCTGCTGCTGAGCGGCTTTTTGCTGGCCCACGGGGTGGAGCAGGAGGGCCTAGCAGCGCTGCGCAGCAGTGCCTTCCATGTGATCTCGGTGGCCACCACCACCGGCTATGCGGCCACAGACTACGAGCAATGGCCGGTGTTTGCACCGCTGCTGATGCTCTTGCTGGGCTGCTTTGCCACCTGCGCCGGCTCCACCGGCGGCGGCATCAAGATGGTGCGCATGCTCCTGCTGCTGAAGCAGTCGCAGCGCGAGCTGGTGCGCATCATCCATCCCAATGTGGTCAACCCGGTGGTCTATGGCGGCCGCGTGGTCAGCCCGCGGGTGATGCAGAGCGTGATCGCCTTCATGATGCTGTGGGGCGCCAGCCTGGTGGTGCTGACCATGCTGCTGCTGTTCAGCGGGCTGGATGTGGTCAGCGCCTTCACCGCGGTGCTGGCCTGCCTGAACAATATCGGTCCGGGCCTGGGCCTGGTGGGCCCGGCCGACAATTTCGGCGCACTGAACCCCTTCCAGACCTGGGTCTGCACCTTCGCGATGCTCTTGGGCCGGCTGGAGCTGCTGAGCGTGCTGGTGCTGTTCACGCCCCAGTTCTGGCGCGGCTGAAACGGGCGAATCCGTCCCGCATCACATCGACTGTTCGAGCATCTCGCGGTAGTCGGCAGCGCTGGCCGGGCGCGGATTGGTCTTGTGGCAATGGTCCAGCAAGGCATGCTCGATGATCGCGTCAAACTGTTCGCGCACCACGCCCAGCGCCGCCAGTCCGCTGGGCAGCCCCAGCCGGGTGTTCATCTCGCGCAACGCGGCGGCGATGTCGGCGCCGGCCGCATCGCAGCGGGCCAGACCCATGGCCTGGCCCAGGCGCTGCAGCCGGCTGTCGGTCTGCAGGCTCGGATGTGCGGCGTTGAAGCGCAGCACCGCGGGCAGGAACAGCGCGTTGAGCGTGCCATGGTGCAGGCGCGGGTTGAGGCCGCCCAGGCTGTGGCTCAGCGAATGCACGCAGCCCAGGCCCTTCTGGAAGGCCATCGCCCCCTGCATGCTGGCACTCATCATCTGCCAGCGTGCCTCGCGATCGCTGCCGTCGCGGGTGGCGCGTTCGATATGGCCCCAGCCGCGGCGCAAGCCCTCCCAGGCAATACCGTCGGCCGGCGGGTTGACCGCCGCCGACATAAAGGTCTCCATGCAATGGGCGATCGCATCCATGCCGGTGGCCGCGGTCAGCAGTGGCGGCAACGCCAACGTCAGCTCGGGATCGCAGATGGCCGCCTTGGGCATCAGGAACCAGCTGTGGAAGCCCAGCTTGCGGCCGTCGTCGACGATGATGATGGCACCGCGCGCCACCTCGCTGCCGGTGCCGGCGGTGGTGGGCACCGCGATCACCGGCGCGACGGCCGCGCTGATCAGGGGGCTGCCGCCCTCGATCGTGGCATAGCTCTTCAAGGGCCCAGCGTGGGTGGCGGCAATCGCCACCCCCTTGGCCAGGTCCATGCTGGAGCCGCCGCCTATCGCGATCAGGCCGTCGCAGCCCAGCTGCCGGTACAGCGCGGCGGCGGCCCGCACCGCGGCCTCGGTGGGATTGCTGGGCGTGGCGTCGAAGACGGGCGGCTGATCGGCGCCAAAGGCCGCCAGCGCCTGCGCCAGCACGCCGGCCGCGCGCACGCCGGCATCGCTGATGACCAGCGGCCGCTGCATGCCCACCCGCTGGCATTCGGCCGGCAGCAGGGCGGCGGCCCCATGGTCGAGCTGGATCTGGGTGAGGTACTGGATCAAGGCCATGCCGGGTCTCCGTTCAGGGGATTGAGCTTCACTCTGGCACACTGCGCGCCGTTGCCACTAGCCTAGGGGCTGGAGCCTTTCTTGAGTAGCACCTTGTTGACACCGCGCATGGCCGGCGTGCTGGAGCGCATCCACCGCGCCAAGCGCCCGGCCTTTCACAGCCTGAGCCCGCGCCAGGCCCGCATCGCCTATCTGATGGGCGCCGAGATCCTGGATCTGCCGCGCGCGCCCTTGCCGCGGGTGGAGGAGCTGAGTGTGCCCGGCGCGGACGGAGCGCTGGCGGCGCGGCTCTATGCCCCCAGCACGGCGCTCGGTCTGCCGGTGCTGCTGTATTTCCACGGCGGCGGCTTCACCATCGGCTCGCTGGAGACGCATGACAGCCTGTGCCGGCAGCTCGCGCTGCGCAGCGGCGCGGCGGTGCTCGCGCTGGACTACCGGCTGGCGCCGGAGCACCGTTTTCCGGCGGCGGTGGACGATTGCTGGGCGGTGCTGCGCTGGCTGCCCGGCGCCGCCGCCAGCCTGGGGCTGGACGGCCGCCGCATCGCGGTCGGTGGCGACAGCGCCGGCGGCACGCTGGCCGCGGTCAGCGCGCTGCATGCGCGTGACATCGGGCAAGACCTGGCCCTGCAGCTGCTGATCACGCCGGGCACCACCGCCCATGCCGACACGCCCTCGCACAAGCTGTTCGCGAATGGCTTCTTGCTGGATGCGGCCTCGATCGCCTGGTTCTTCGACCACTACATCGATCATCACCACAAGCGCGACTGGCGCTTCGCGCCGCTGGAGGCCGTCGACCACAGCGATCTGGCGCCCGCCTTCGTGCTGCTGGCCGAATGCGATCCGCTGGTCGACGAAGGCCTGGCCTATGCCGATCTGCTGCGCGCCCAGGGCAACCCGGTGGACCTGGAGCTGTACCGTGGCGTCACCCACGACTTCATCAAGATGGGCCGCAGCATTCCGGAAGCGCTGGACGCGCTGGAGGCTTGC
Source organism: Burkholderiaceae bacterium (assembly GCA_041920215.1). Taxonomy (GTDB): domain Bacteria; phylum Pseudomonadota; class Gammaproteobacteria; order Burkholderiales; family Burkholderiaceae_C; genus JAYRSJ01. The sequence continues at coordinate 136,283 of JAYRSJ010000010.1, forward strand.
GGCCAGGCGATTCGAAAGGCCTTCGAGCGATGAGCACAACACCCCATGGCAAGCCCCCGCAAACCCGCGACTTCCGCTTCAAGGAGCGCCTGCGGGTGCGCTGGGCCGAGATCGACGCCCAGCAGATCGTCTTCAACGGCCACTACCTGACCTACTTCGACAGCGCGGTGGGCGGCTACTGGCGCCAGCTGGGCCTGCCCTATGCCCAGACCATGGCCGGCCTGGGCGGCGATCTGTTCGTGCGCAAGGCCACGCTGGACTACCTGGACGCGGCGCGCTACGACGAGCTGCTCGATGTGGGCGTGCGCTGCGAGCGGGTGGGCACCAGCTCGATGAGCCTGCATTGCGCGGTGTTTCGCGGCGAGCAATGCCTGGTGCATGGCGAGCTGATCTATGTGTTTGCCGATGCCAGCAGCCGCCAGCCCAAGCCGGTACCGGCGGTGCTGCGCGAGCTGCTACTGGGCTTCGAGAAGGGCGAGGCCATGGTGCAGGTGCGGCTGGGCGACTGGGCGCAGCTGGGGCCCGAGGCCCAGCGCATCCGTCAGCAGGTCTTTGTCGACGAGCAGAAGATACCGGCCGAGATGGAGTGGGATGCGGCCGATGCGCACTGCCTGCATGCGGTGGCCTACAACCGCCTGGGCCAGGCGGTGGGCACCGGCCGGCTGCTTGAGCATGTGCCCGGAGTGGCCAAGATCGGCCGCATGGCGGTCATCGCCTCGCTGCGCGGCAGCCGGGTCGGCCGGGAGGTGCTGGAGGCCTTGATGCAGGCCGGACGGGCGCGTGGCGAGCGCGAGGTGCTGCTGCATGCCCAGCTCTCGGCCGAGGGCTTCTACAGCCGGGCGGGCTTTGTGCGCCGGGGGCCGGTCTTCGAGGAGGCCGGCATCGGCCATGTGGAGATGGTCAGGGCGCTCTAGCCGGCCCAGCCTCCGTCAGCCTCCACCAGGCCGGCAACAGGCGCTGCACCTCGGGGCGCGCGAAGCGATCGTCGATCAGGTGCAGCACGCCCTGGTCCGCGGGCGTGCGGATCACGCGGCCGGCGGCCTGCACCACCTTCTGCAGGCCCGGATAGAAATAGGTGTAGTCGTAGCCGGCGCCGAACAGCTGCTGCATGCGTTCGCGGATCTGCTCATTGACGGGGTTGAGCTGCGGCAGGCCCAGCGTGGCCAGAAAAGCGCCGATCAGGCGCCGCCCTGGCAGGTCCACGCCTTCGGCGAAGGAACCGCCCAGCACCGCGAAGCCGATGCCCTGGCTGTGCTCGCTGAAGCGGGCCAGGAACTCGCGCTGTGCCGCTTCGGACATGCGGCGCTGCTGCGCCCACACCGGCAGCTGCGGGTCCAGGCGCTGCAGCGCATCCAGCGCCTGCGCCAGGTAGTCGTAGCTGCTGAAGAAGGCCAGGTAGTTGCCCGGCCGCTCGCGGTACTGGCGCGCCATCAGCTGGGCGATCGGCGCCAGTGAGCGCTGGCGGTCGGCATAGCGGGTGGAGATGCGCCGCGCGATATGCACCTGCAGCTGCTCGGCGCGGAAGGGCGAGCCCACCTCGATCTGCACATGGCCGGCCGGCAGGCCCAGCAGATCAGCGTAATAGGCCATGGGCTGCAAGGTAGCCGAGAACAGCGTGCTGGTGTGCGCGTCCTCGAAGCGCGGTTTCAGGAACGGCGCCGGCACCACATTGCGGATGCAGACCAGCGACTGCCCCGGCTTGTGCAGCGCCGGCGTGCGGCTGACATCGACCAGCGAATGCGCGTCCAGCAGCTCGGCCATGCGCGCCAGATGCAGGGCCTCGAAGTAGAAGGCCTGCAAGCCGGCATCGCTGTCGGCCGGGTGCTCGCTGAAGTGTGCGGTGATCGCGCTGGCGCACTGCTGCAGCGCGGCCAGCAGCGCGGGCGGGAACTCGGGCAGCAGCGCGTAGTCGGTGCTCTGCGCCTTGTCCAGCACCACCCAGGCGCGGCGCACCTTGTCGAGAGCGCGCTTGAGGACAGGCGTGGATTTGGCCGTCGGTCCTCGGCGCGCCTGGGCCAGCGTCTCGGGCAGCAGCTCGGCGGTGAACATCTTGCGGCCGCGCTCCACCAGGTTGTGCGCCTCGTCCACCAGCAGACCGACGCGCCAGCCATTGGCCAGGGTCAGGCCATGCAGCAGCGCGCCGAGATCGAAGTAGTAGTTGTAGTCGCCCACCACCACATCGGCCCAGCGCGCCAGCTCCTGGCTCAGGTAGTAGGGGCAGACCTGATGCGCCAGCGCCAGCTCGCGCACGCGCGCCTGGTTCAGCAGGCCGCCGCCTTCAGCGCAGGCCGCGGCGCGCGCTGCCGGCAGGCGCTCGTAGAAGCCCTGCGCCAGCGGACAGGATTCGCCATGGCAGGCCAGCTCCGGGTGCTCGCAGGCCTTGTCGCGCGCCACCATCTCCAGCACGCGCAGCGGCAGCGGGCTGCTGCTCAAGTTCGTTAGCGCATCCAATGCAGTCTGCCGGCCCGAGGCCTTGGCCGCCAGGAAAAACACCTTGTCCAGCCGCTCGGCCGGCGCCGCCTTCAGCAGCGGAAACAGCGTGCCCATGGTCTTGCCGATACCAGTGGGCGCCTGGGCCAGCAGGCAGCGTGCACTGAGCGCCGCCTTGTAGACGCCTTCCGAGAGCGGCCGCTGGCTGGCGCGGAACTCGCCAAAAGGGAAACCCAGCGCGCGCAGCGCCGCATCGCGCTGATTCCTGTGCGCCAGCTGCTGCTCGGCCCAGCCGAGGAAACGCTCGCACTGGGCCTCGAAATGCTGCTGCAGCTCTCGCACGCTGCAGTGCTCGCTGAACACGGTTTCCTGCTGGCTGCCGATGTCCAGATAGACCAGCGCCACCTCCAGCGCCTCCAGCCCTTCCTGCTCGCACAGCAGCCAGGCATAGACCTTGGCCTGCGCCCAGTGCAGGCGGCGGTGCGACTTGGGCTGGCGTTCCAGCCGGCCCCTGAAGGTCTTGATTTCTTCGAGCCGCCGGCGCTGCGGGTCGTAGCCATCGGCGCGGCCGCTGACGCGCAGGCTTTTGTAGACGCCGCTCAAGCGCAGCTCGGCCTGGTAGCCGGCGCCACGCCGTGAGACCACCAGCGCGTGGCCGGCCATGCCTTCCTGCGCGCTGGGCGCGGGCGTGAAGCGCAGATCGAGATCACCCGACTTGGCGGTGAACTCGCACAGCTCGCGCACCGCCACCGCATAGCGCGCGATGTCAGCTGCGTCGGGTGGAGCAGCGCTGGTGCTCAAGCGGCATCCGGCAGCGCGTCGCCCAGCTGCGCCTGTGCGGCGGCGGGCGCCGTCTCATCGTCGGGTTCGCTGCGCAGCGGCGTGGCCTTGGCCAGCGCCAGCCAGACCGCGAAGGGCAGCTTGCAGGGCTGGTGCCGCGCCGGCCGGGCCAGCTCGAATTCGCCGCTGTCCACGCTGCCGTGCAGTAGCCAGACGCCGAACTGCTCGGGAATCTCATTGGGCTTGGCCACCCCCGCCGGGAACAGGTAGTAGCACTCGCTGCACAGCCATTCATAGGCCTGGCGCTTGGCCGCATGGCGGAGGTCGGACAGCAGATCGGCACGGCTGAACTTGACCTCGTGCACCATGGGCTGCAGGTAGGCCTCCACCGAGGTATGGCGCACCGAAAACAGATCGGGCCGCGCCATGCGCCAGACATGCGGCATCGGCGCGGCCGGCGCCGGCTGATCGTCCAGCAAGGGCAGCGCGGGCACGGGCAATGCTTGCGCGCCCGGCGCCTCGAGACGCGCCCGCAGCGCCAGCTCGCGCCAGACGATGCGGCCGGCACCCAGCAGCACCTGCTCGGCAAAGCGCTGCGCCAGCCGGTCGTGCGAGCTGGCCGCGCGCGCATGGCGCTGGCGGGCCTGGGCCAGCGCGGCGATGCCGCTATCGCTGAGCCTGAGCGTCTCGCGCCCGTCGCCGCTCTGCTCCAGCTGCAGCAGGCCGGCGGCCAGCAGTTCCAGCTCGACCTCGTCCTTGCAGGGCCAGCCGGCCGAGCGCCAGACCTGCATCAGGCGGCTGCGATGAACACGGGACAGCGAGGGCTCGGCCATCAGCTTCTCAGACAGAATCGATGAGAAACTGATTATATATACAGTGGTTCGGCGCCGGGCCGGCGCGGACCTCAGGCCAGGGCGGCGAACACCTCACGGTGCCGCGGGCCCTGCACATGGGCCTGCATGGCGGCGGCGATGCGCTGCTCCAGTTCGATCATGCCGGGCACGGCGGGATAGAGCTCCATCCAGGTCAGGAAGCTGGGGTCGCCGTCCACCCGCTGCAGCAGCTGCACCGGGCTGCCGTCCGCGGCCGCGCTGAAGCAGCGTGCCGCCTCCGCTGCCGCCGGTGCTTTGACCTTGTAGTAGACGAAGATTTGCTGCGGACTCGCTGCGCTGCTCATTGCGGCTCTCCGACGGCATAGGGCATGGGCTGGGGCTGCAGCAGCGGTCCGTCGGCACTGCCCAGATGCAGGCTGCCGCCTTCCAGCGCCGCCAGCTTGACCTCGGCCAGCAGCAGGCTCTGCTGGCCCTGCAAGGCTTGAGCCGCGCCGGCCTGGAGGCTGCTCGCCGCCACCAAGCCGGCCGGCTGTTCCGGGTCGGCGCTGTGAAAGATCTCCTGGCCGATCTGCGCGACCGCCCCCTGCAGCGCGAACATCAGCGTGCGGCGCTTGACCGTGCCGCGGTACTGGCTGCGCGCCACCACCTCCTGGCCGGGGTAGCAGCCCTTCTGGAAGTTGACGCCACCGAGCAGCTCCAGATTGAGCATCTGCGGCACGAACTGTTCCAGCGTGGCACTGCGCACCCAGGCCAGGCCGGAGCGCACTTCCAGCCAGGCCCAGTCGGACGGGCTCAGTGCCGGCAGGGCAGGGGCGGGCGCGTCGCCGGGCTGCAGCAGCAGCCAGCGCGGCGTGCCGCCATCGGGCAGGCGCACGACGGTGGCACTGCGGCCGTCGGCCAAGGGCAGGTCGGCTGCGCCCCAGACGGCGGCCGGGCCGGCCGCGCCCAGCCAGGCCTGGGCCGCCGCGCCGGCCAGCCCCCAGACCGCCAGGCCCTCGGGCTGGGGCGCGCTGGCGTCGCTGAGCTTGCACTTGGCGCGCAGCACGAACATCGAGAGCCGTTTCAGCGTGGCCGGCAGCAACTCGGCCGGCAGGGCCAGCAACAGCTCGCTGTCGCTGCGCTTGGTCACCAGCAGGGTGGCCAGCAACCGGCCCTTGGCCGAGCAATAGCCGGCCAGCCGGGCTTCATGGGGCTTTTGCAGCGCGATGTCCTGAGTCAGCTGACCGTGCAGGAACTTGGCCGCCTCCTCGCCCTGGGCGCGCATCACGCCCCAGTCGCTGAGCCGCAGGGCGCCGCCGGCGGCGCGTTCGATGGAGTGGTCGGTGATTGCAGTCATGGCCGCGATTATCATCAGCGCCCCCTCCACTTGTGGCCGCAAGGCCTTGGGCCATGCGTGGCTTCCTGCGATTCCTGTTCCTGCTTGTGCTGCTGCTGGTGCTGGCTGGTGCCGGTCTGGCCGGCGCGGCCTGGTGGTGGCTGCAACAGCCGCTGAACCTGCGCGCAGCCAGCGTCGAGCTCTCCATCGAGCCCGGCAGCAACCCGCGCCTGGTGGCCGAGGCCTGGGTGGCGGCCGGTGTGCAGACCGAGCCGCGCCTGCTCTACGAGTGGTTCCGCTGGTCCGGCCAGGCGCGCCTGATCCGTGCCGGTAGCTACGAGGTGCATGCCGGCATCACGCCGCGCGGCCTGCTGGACAAGATGGTGCGCGGCGACGAGGTGCTGGAGGTCGTGCGGCTCGGCGAGGGCTGGACTTTCCGCCAGTTCCGCGCCGCGCTGGCGGCTGCGCCGGCGCTCAAGCCCAGCACGGCCGGCCTCAGCGAGACCGAGCTGATGGCCCGGCTCGGTGCGCCGGGCCAAGCGCCCGAGGGCCGGTTCTTCCCCGACACCTATGCCTACAGCCGCGGCGTCAGCGATCTGACCGTGCTCAAGCGGGCCCACGCGGCGATGGCGCGCCGGCTGGACGCCGCCTGGGCCGGCCGGGCGGACGGACTGCCGCTGAAGAACCCCACCGAGGCGCTGATCCTGGCGTCCATCGTCGAGAAGGAGACCGGCGCCGCAGCCGACCGCGGCTTGGTGGCCTCGGTCTTCATCAACCGCCTGCGCGTGGGCATGCTGCTGCAGACCGATCCGACCGTGATCTACGGCCTGGGCGAACGCTTCGACGGCAATCTGCGCAAGCGCGATCTGCAGGCCGACACGCCCTTCAACACCTACACCCGTCCGGGGCTGCCGCCCACGCCGATCGCGATGCCCAGCGCGGCGGCGCTGCAGGCCACGCTGCATCCACAGCCCAGCCGGGCGCTGTACTTCGTTGCGCGTGGCGACGGCACGAGCGAGTTCAGCGAAGACCTGGCCGCGCATAATCGCGCGGTCAACAAATACCAGCGGGGGCGATAGAGCTTGAGCGCAAGATTCATCAGCTTTGAAGGCATAGACGGCGCCGGCAAATCCACCCATATCCAAGCCTTGAGCGAGCGGCTGCGCCAGCGCGGCGCCACCGTGCTCAATACCCGCGAACCCGGCGGCACGCCGCTGGCCGAGGCCTTGCGCGAACTGATGCTGGGCCGACCCATGGACGGCCTGACCGAGGCCTTGCTGGTCTTTGCCGGCCGGCGCGACCATCTGCAGCAGGTGATCGAGCCGGCGCTGGCCGCCGGCCAGACCGTCGTCTGCGACCGTTTCACCGATGCCAGCTTTGCCTACCAGGGGGGCGGCCGCGGCCTGGCGCTGCCGGTGCTCAACACGCTGGAGCAATGGGTGCAGGGCGAGCGTCAGCCCGACCTGACGCTGTGGTTCGACCTGGACCCGGCCATCGCCGCCCAGCGCCGTGCGGCCGCGCGCGAGGCCGACCGTTTCGAGCAGCAGGACCTGGACTTCTTCGCCCGGGTGCGCGCCGCCTATGCGGCCCGCGCGGCCGCTGCCACGCAGCGCTTCGCCCGTATCGATGCCAGCCAGCCGCTGGCCCAGGTGGCAGCGCAGATCGAGCAGGTGCTGGAGGCCCGCGGATGGTAGGCGCCGACGCCCAGCTGCCGCTGCCCTGGCTGGCCCAGCCGCTCAGCGATGCGCTGGCCCATGCGCGCTCGCATGCCCTGCTGGTGCAGGGGCCGGCCGGCGTGGGCCAGTTCGAGCTGGCCCTGCTGCTGGCGCAGAGCTGGCTGTGCGAGGCGCCGCAGGCCGGCATGGCCTGGGCTTGCGGGCATTGCGGCAGCTGCCGGCTGTTCCAGTCGCGCACCCATCCGGATTTCATGCTGCTGCTGCCCGAGGCGCTGCGCGAGCCACTGGGCTGGGGCGGCGATGAGTCCGAGCCGGCCAAGGAGGGCAAGAGCAAGCCCAGCCGCGAGATCAAGATCGAGGCGGTGCGGACCATGCTGGGCTTTGCCCAGGCCACCTCGGCCCGGGGCCGGGCCAAGGTGGTGGTGGTGCATCCGGCCGAGGCCCTCAACACGGTGGCCGCCAATGCCCTGCTGAAGACCCTGGAGGAACCGGCCGGCCAGCTGCGCTTTGCCCTGTCCTGCAGCGCACCCGAGGCCTTGCTGCCGACGATACGCAGCCGCTGCCAGCCCTTGCCGCTGGGCCTGCCTGGGCAAGACCTGGCCCTGGAATGGCTGGCCGGGCAAGGCATTGCCCAGCCCGAGGTCTTGCTGGCCGCCGCCGGGGGCCGGCCCCAACAAGCGCGCGACTGGGCCCAGGCCGGCCTCAGCAGCGCCGCCTGGCTGCAGCTGCCGCAGCGCCTGGCGCGCGGCGAGGCCGCGGCCCTGGCCGACTGGCCGTTGCCGCGGGCCATCGATGCGCTGCAGCGCCTATGCCACGATCTGCTGCGCCGCGCCCATGGCGCGGCCGCGGCCTATTTCCCGGCGGCCAGCCTTCCGGCCGTGCCCTCGGTCGCTGCCCTGCAGGGCTGGGAGCGCCTGCTGCTGCAGGCGGCCCGCCATGCCGAACATCCGCTCAACGCCACGCTGCTGGTCGAATCACTGGTGCTGCAGGGGCAGGCCGCACTGAGAGCGCGCTGAGTTTGTGAAACCGCTGCCGCCGCCGGTGCAAACACGGGCCTGATCCACCGATCGGGCACCCCACCATTCGCTACACTGCCTGCCATGAGTGAACTGCCGCCCAAGTCTCAAGCCGCTGCCCTGGCCGCTGTCAGTCCGGCTGCCGGCGGTGCGCGCCCCAGCGTGATCCAGCTGGTCTTCAAGGAGAAGACGGCGCTGTATGCCGCCTACATGCCCTTCTTCAGCGATGGTGGCCTGTTTGTGCCGACCGCGCGCGACTACAGGCTGGGCGAAGACATCTATCTGCTGCTCTCGCTGCCCGATGATCCGCAGCGCTATCCGGTGGCCGGCAAGGTGGCCTGGATCACGCCGGCCAATGCCTCCGGCGGCCGCACCCAGGGCGTGGGTGTGCGTTTCCCCGCGGACGAGAAGACGCGGCTGATACGGCTCAAGATCGAGGAGTTGCTGGGCACCTCGATATCCTCGTCCAAGCCGACGCAGACGATCTAGCACACGGCCCCGCGCAGCGGCCCAGGCTTGCCGCGGTGGACAATAGCGCCGATGTTTATCGATTCCCACTGCCATCTGAGCTTCCCCGAACTGCAGGCACGGCTGCCCGAGATCCTGGCCGATATGCACGGCGCCGGGGTGCTGCAAGCCCTGTGCGTCTGCACGACCATGGAAGAGTTCCCCACCGTCGCCGCATTGGCGGCAGCCCATGCGCCGCTGTGGGCCACGGTGGGCGTCCATCCCGACAACGAGGCGGTGCACGAACCCACGGTCGAGGAGCTGGTGGCTGCGGCCGCGACGCCCAAGGTGCTGGCCATCGGCGAGACCGGCCTTGACTACTACCGCCTCGGCGAGCGCACGCTGGCGCAGATGGAATGGCAGCGCGAGCGCTTCCGCACCCATATCCGCGCGGCACGCCGGGCGACCAAGCCGCTGGTGATCCATACCCGCAGCAGCGCCGCCGACACGCTGAAGCTGCTGCTGGAGGAGGGCGGCGAGCAGGCCGGCGGCGTCTTCCACTGCTTCACCGAGGATCTGGCCGTGGCCCAGGCCGCCGTCGAGATGGGCTTCTACATCTCCTTCTCGGGCATCCTGAGCTTCAAGAACGCCCAGGCGATTCGCGATGTGGCAGCCGCGCTGCCGCTGGAGCGCCTGCTGATCGAGACCGACAGCCCCTATCTGGCCCCGGTGCCCTACCGCGGCAAGACCAACAGCCCTGCCTATGTGCCGCATGTGGCAGCCGCGCTGGCGGCGGTCAAGGGCGTGTCGGTGGACGAGATCGCAGCCAGCACCAGCGCCAACTGCCGCCGGCTGTTCAAGCTGCCCGAACCGGCAGCAGCGCAGGCATGATGCGCTGGCTGCCGCTGCTGGTCTGCCTGCTGCTGGCCCAGCCGGCCGCGGCCAGCCCCGAGTTGCTCTCGGCGGCCCGGCGCGGCGACGCCAACCGGCTGATGGTGCTGATGATGAACGGCGCCGACCCGAACAGCCGGGATGACAGGCGCCAGACCCCGCTGCATCTGGCGATCGCCGGCGAGGCCGACAAGGCGGTCGAGTACCTGCTGGCCCACCCGGCCCTGGATGTGGGCGCGATCAACCAGAGCGGCGAGACCCCGCTGATGCTGGCGGCACTGCGCGGCCGGCTGGATTGGGTGCAGGCCCTGGTGCGACGGGGCGCGCTGATCAACGAGCCGGGCTGGAACGCGCTGCACTATGCCTGCAGCGGCCCCGATCAGGGCGTGGTGGCCTGGTTGCTGGCGCAGGGAGCCGATATCGAGGCCATCTCGGCCAATGGCACGACGGCGCTGATGATGGCCGCCGGCTATGGCGAGGGCAGCAGCGTGGAACTGCTGCTCAAGGCCGGTGCCCAGCCGCAGCGGCGCAACGAGCAGGGCCTGAGCGCCGCCGATTTCGCGCGCCGCGCCGGCCGGGACCGCATCGCCGACCGGCTCGAGGCGCTGCGTGGCTTGCCCGGCAACGCAGCAAGCCGCTAGGAAGTTCACTGACAAGCGCTTTGGCGCAGTCCTGACTGGGCCGGGCCGCCGACCGGCCCTAGAGTCGCTCCATCAAGAACCCTGATGCGGAGTGACACCATGCGCGAACAGCAAGCCTTCGGCACCCACCCCTTTGCAATGCTGCTGGATCTCGAGCGCGTCTGCGCCGAGGTCGAGCGCTCCGAGCGCCTCAAGCATCTGCGCCGGCGCGTCTACCGCCCGCTGGACAAGCCGCTGATTGCGCGCAAAGGCGTCGGCGGCGACGAGGCGGCGTTGCGCGACTATGACCGCCTGTGCGAGCGCAGCCCCGCGGCCGCGGAGGATTTGGCCGCTGTGGACACGCATTGAGCGACTGAGCCGCCCCGGCCGCACCCGGGCTGCGGGATTGCTCGCTTGCAGCGGCCTCCGCGGGCGCGA